>JACTNC010000057.1 GCA_014584295.1 Verrucomicrobiota bacterium | reverse complement strand
CAAACGCCGCACGCTCCTGGTGCGCATCTTCCCCAACGAGCTGAGCTGCCTGCGGCTGGTGCGCGCTCTCTCGGTCGAGATCCACGAGGAATGGGTCGATGAGAACCGCTACCTCGACATGGAGCTGCTCCGCGAACACCTGAAACGAAACGCCTCCCCTCAACCCAAAGCCGCCTGAAACCGGGGAGGCTGACCGCCTCCCCACCACCCCTCTGCTCAATACATGAAAGGGAGGGGGCGCAGCCCCCTGGCGCAGCCCCCTCCCTTAAACCCTCCCCATAAATCTTTTTATCTCACCAATCCATCGCACCACCGATCCGCTTTTGCTGAACTTGACCGACACAACTGACGGGAGGGCTGGCCGACGCGGCCAAGGGGCACGCGACGTACGGGGGATGCCTCGCATCCTCACCACAAGCGATCACCTTCTTGAAGCCCGAAGTTTCACAAAGAACAGGCAGGGTTCACACGAAGGCGCGAAGACGCGAAGAAAACCACCGATTCCGGAATTCCTCGCGCCTTCGCGTCTTCGCGTGAGTCCTCCGAAATCTGCAATCAAGACGTTCAGATTTCCTTGCAGCCTTCTGAGGTGAACCCGCCAAATGGAGTGCATGCTTGGATGCTCGTCTGCAAGGTTGCCGACCGATCAGCGCGTCTCTGCCGGGTGGAAGGGCGCAGCGGCCTGACGGATAAAAATGGGATTGGATACAGCCGGTGCCTGGCTGGCTAGAGCTCTCGTCACGAGCTCGGAGTGCTATTTCAGCTCTTTCAGGATGCCGTAGGGCAAGGCTACCGAGGTGAGATAGACGGGGTTCTGGCGGGCGCTTCCGTTTGAGCCGAAGACCTCCCACGGAGCTCCAAAGCCGTTGCCACGCCGGAAGTCCTGGCTGCGAAGATGGGAGATCATGTCATCGAAGACCTGACGCGCCAGCTTGCGATCCTCCTGCCACAAGGCAGCAATCAGCCATCCGGTGGCTGTGTGCCAGTATCCGCCGTTCTGATACGTATTGACGGGCCACCTGCAGCGTTCCCAGGCCGTCGTGGCACTGAAATCCAGGTCGGTGGGAACCTGCCGCACACCTCCTTCGCAGACGATGGTCCCACGGCGCACCGCATCGGCGATGGTGGTGCGTGCGACTCTGGCGTCGGACGGGCTGAGCACACCCAGATGGAGTGCGAAGAGCGTGCCCCAGACATCGGCTTCACGGCTGAGGCCGGTCGAAGCGCGCAACCAGCCTCCGATGGCCTTGGGATCCGCGAAGGTCGGGACAAGACTCGTCCGGATCAGCTCCTGGATTCGGCGCAAAGCGGGGACATGATGGGGCTGGCCGATTGCTTCGGCAATTTCGGCCAATTCGCCCGCAGCGCGATATCGCAGCAACGACGCGAAGAGCAGCTTGCCGGTTTGCGTGACGCCATCCAGAAAGCCGAACCCCACGGCACGGTCGTCATCGGGTGTCTGTGCCAGTCCACTCGGAGGATCTGTCAATGGGCTCCCAAAGGCGGAAAGGAGCCGGTCGAACACGCGGACTCCGTTCACCTCCTGTCGTAAGATCTCCCCGTTGTGCGTCGATTTCCACCAGACATGGGCGATGTGGATGAACTCGTAGTGATCATCGATGGGAGGCATCTGGCCAAATGCACCGGAC
Source organism: Verrucomicrobiota bacterium (assembly GCA_014584295.1). GTDB lineage: Bacteria > Verrucomicrobiota > Verrucomicrobiia > Opitutales > Opitutaceae > UBA6669. Next base: position 110,019 of record JACTNC010000057.1, on the reverse strand, counting down.
CCCTGATCTTCTCCCGTCGCATAGGTGCCGGGATAGAACGTGGGCAGGCCATTGTAGTTGATGTGGTCAGGAATGGACCACGGAGGCAGGTGGAGGCCGTTGGCGAGGCGGCGGACGCCAGGTCCGTTCTGCGTCCGGCAGATCAGCAGCAGATGATCCCGGATTTCGTCCGCGGCAATGAGGCCGGAGTCCAGCGCCATGGAGAAGTCGCGGATCCAGAAGGCGTGGTAGGAATCCCGCCCCGGCGTCACGAGGGGAAAACCGACGGTGTTGCGAAGCGCCCATTTGCCGCCGCCGTTCGATCCAGGCGCGACCCGGGAGGCATGAATCACGTCGCGAGTCATATCGCGAAGGAATTCCATGTCACCCTGTGGCAGCGTTTCACCGAGAAGTGCCCGGGCAGCGATCAGCCAAGCGAAGGCGATCGCGAAACGAATCAGACGCATGAGATGAAGCGGTTCAGTCATGACCGGCAAGAGATCGCGAAATCGCACGCGATCCCGACGGTCGAGCAAAAACTATGAATAAAACGATGGCCGAAACCCAACGATGCCCGTTTCACGAAAATACGGCTACCGTATGATTTGAAATGTTAGCCTAACGCTACTTTGGTTCTCTGCATCTTGGATCGGAATCAGTTTGCATACGGTGTGAGGGTTGAGCGTACCGCAGCTTGACACGCAATGTATTTGTATGAGGTTGTCGGGTATGAAAACGAAGTGGCTCGCCTCTCGTGAGCTTTCAGAGCATCCCAGCCGTGCGCTTGCAACAGTGAGTAAAGCCGGGAGAGTGTTGGTGACTGCGAATGGCAAGCCAAAGGCGATCATGATCCCGACATCCGAAGAGACCCTTGTTCGCGATTTGGAGATGCTGGACCGTGTGACATTGGCAAAGGCCGTGGAGGCTCTGCGTGCCGATTCGGTGAAGGCAGGCACGGACGGGCTTTCGATGGAGGAGATCGACGCCGAAATCGCAGCGACTCGCGCCGAGCGCCGCCGTCGTAAATGAGGCAATGGGTCATCGACACGAACGTGGTCGTGTCGGGATTGCTGTAGCCGCACGGTCCATCCGCCCGCGTACTGGACGCGGTCACCGATGGGCGCATCAAGCTCGTCTACGATGCGCGAATCCTCGCTGAGTATCGGGACGTACTCCGCCGACCGCGCCTTAAACTCGCGCCCGCCAAGATTGCCGCGTTCCTGGATGCCTTGGAAAGGCAGGTGCTGGTAACACCGCGGGTTCTTGATATTACCGGCCCGGATGCCGACGACATCGTTTTTATTGAAGCCGCTTTGACGACGCTCGATCGTACCATCGTGACGGGCAATCTGGCCCATTATCCGCCAGAAATCCTCAATGGCGTTCGTGTTATCACGCCCGTGCAGGCGGCTACGGAAGTTAAGTGAAGCCCTGCCTGCCGGGGTTGTGGATTCCCTTGCCGAGGAACCGTGGCCCTCCCATCTGGAGTGACGTATCCCCAACCGCTCAGTTTGCCGAGGCGAGTTGAAGGATCTTCTCGCCGGTGAGGCGGATCTCAGGCGGCAGGGCGTGCGGCGTGCGGTTGCCGTAGACTTTGGTGAGCTCGGCGAAGCGCTGTTGCGTGGCCTTGATGAACTCTTCGACCGGACGCTTTTCACCGCAGAGTGCCATGATTTCCGGCAGCCAGCGGTGACCATAACGCACGTGATGCTGCTCATCGTTGCGGTCGAAGGCGAGCAGAGTATCCGCTTCGAAGTCGTTCAGTTCACGCACGCGGTCCATGACCGTCGCCTTGGTTGGAAAACTGCCGGCCTCAAATTCCATCGTCATCATCGCGTAGCGCTCATGTGGAGCCATCTGCACGAGGACATTGTAAAGTTCGAGCGAGTGCTCGAGGGTCATGAGGTCGACGCCAAGCTTGGGGAGCTGGCGGTAGCCAAACTGACTGTGACGCGACTCGTCCCAGAGGTGGCGCGCCAGATCGTGGTGCAGGTCAAAGGGCGCCTCCGGTGTATCGAAGAAAACGGTCGCCAGATAGTCGACGGCGTCCATCTCCATCATGAGCCAGACGTAGACCATCAGCCGGATCACCCTCGCATCGGTTTTGGGATCCACCAGCCAGAAACGCACGATCGGAGTTTCCTTCGGATCGTTGCTGAAGACACTGGAGCAGGTTGGGTATTTTCCGCGGTTGCAGGTTTCCGGGTGCGTGTAGGGCCGCTTGGAACTTTCCCAGGCATAGCCGACGGGCAGCGGTATCTGTGTGTTCTGGCCGAGAAAGCCACCCAGGGACGAGAGGGCGGTTTCAAGGTGACGAACCCAGTCATCGGCCTCCTTCGAGGTGTCAAACTCCGCCATCTCCTTGGCATGCCGCATCTCGTCGCCGATAAACTCCTCGACCAGTCGGCGCGAGGGCCAGTCCGCCAGCGCATGCGTTGCCTTTAGGTAATGCTGATAGGACGCGAGAATGGCGGGCTTCAGCACGCGGTAGAAACCGGCAAGCGCGATGTAGGCATCCGCTGGCATGACCGCTTCCGTGAAAAGCTGACGGATCGCCGGGCGCACGCCCTCGCCCCCGCCGAAGCCGGTGAGTTCGCGGCCGCGTTCGCGCAGGAAACGCGCATGACCGGCGGACTCCCAGACGTGCTGGCAGAGGAGGTATTTCAGTTCGGGTTCGCCAACGCGATAGATCAACGTCGTCGCCGTGCGGATAAACTCCCGCTCCACCTCGAAAAGGATGCGCTGCAGACGCGCCATTTCCTGGACGGCGGCCATGCGGCCAGCCGCGGCGGTTGAAGTGGAGGGCTTTGACGTGGCGGATGCGACCATGAATCGATGCAGGGATGAGGGTGGATGAAAGGAAACCAGACGCCATGGGACGATGGCGGCTTGGAAGGAAAAACGGACTATCGGGTCAGCAGATGCGGCCGCGCTTGCCGGCTGTGGAATGGCCGGGCGGGTTGAGGCCAATCCAGCGTTCGTCGATGGGCTCGCTTGCGCGCTGGTATCGGGAGTCGCTGGAGATGCGGAGACGGTTGTCGCTGCGGTTGTCGAGCGAGGCATGCACGAGGAACATGCCAAACGTCAGGAAGTCGCCCGCGCGGTACTCGGTTGTCAGCCAGCGACTGCCGAACTTGTTGCGAATCGCGGGAGGGTTGTGCGAGAGGGTGCCTGTGAAGGACCATGCTCCCTCCTTGGCCTTGGCGGCTTCCTTCGGCTTGTTCTCACAGTAGGAGTCGACGTCGCGGTAAACGTAGTTTTCCAGAAGATCCATGCGCTTGTGCGAGCCTTCGAGGACCATGAGTCCGCCGAGTTCGAACGAAATGTCGCCATAAGGCAGCCAGCAGGTCATGTGGCGATGCGTGCCGCGACCCATGTAGGGTAGGTCGCAATGCGGGTTGGTGCCCTTGCCCGGGCCTATTGCACGGAGCCAGGTGAAATCATAGTGGCGGATAGGCTCGCCGAAAAACCGGGTGTAGAAATCGGTGAGGCGGCCGGCGTAGAGCAGGTTCTGGATAGCCTCGTTGTTGTTGGTGATCTCGGGTTTGAAGACATAACCTGAGCCCGGCTTGCAGACGGCCTCGATGTGCGGAAATGCGGGGTCGAGGATGCCCGTCTCGGCGAGGCGCGAGGTCAGGCTGGCGCGGGCGTCAAGCACCTGATCGCGATCGAGATAACCTCGCATGTAGAGGTAGCCCTCTTCGGCGAACCGGCGCCGAAGTTCCTCCATGTCGTCGGCAGCGTCGCTGGAGTCACGGAGGAGGCCGACCTTGTCATCGGTCATTTCCAGTTCGTGGCCGTAGGAATAGAGCTGGGGGAGGTCGAGCGTGGGGGTCATGCGACAGGTTACACCTCAGCGGGGCTGCATTAAATGGTTGAACTGGGAGAACTCATGTAAATTTTGGGACTGTGCCGTCCTCGCTCGCGTTTCAATCCCAGATTCTTCTGAAGAGTCCCCTCCGGACTCCTCTGGGCACAATTGAGCTGGCGGGCATCCTGCAAAATGCAGAGGGCATCAGTCCATCCCGCATGCGCACGCTGGAGGGGTTTGCATTCGTGCTGATGGTGAGCGGAAAGGGATATTATCAGGACGCCCTGGGAGCGCAGGAGGTGCTTGGGCCGGGGGATGTTGTCGTCGTGTTTCCGGAACTCGCCCATGCCTATGGACCGGCGAGCGGGGAGAGTTGGACGCAGCTCTATTTTGTGGTGAACGGGCCGCAGTTTGACCTCTGGCGAAGCCATGGGCTGCTGAAGGAGACGCATCCGGTGCTCAGGTTGGGGTCCGCGGAATATTGGCGGCAGCGGTTGGGGGATGTGGTCAAGGGCGAATCGCCGTCTGCCGCGGGCGGGCCGCTCCGTGCCATGGGCCGGTTTGTCCAGGTCATCACCGAAATGCTCGCCGCGGATGGCGAGGGAAGGACGCGCGCGGGTCGTGATGCCTGGCTGGAAAAGAGTCTGCACCTGCTTGGAGATCACAGCGGCGGCGGCTGGCCGCTACCCCAGGAGGTGGCCACGCAGATCGGGCTGAACTACGAGAACTTCCGGAAACGTTTTGCGAAGGCGATGGGGGAGTCGCCTGGGCGCTATCAGAAACGTCGTCGCCTCGAGTGGGCCAGTGCCGCGATTTACCAGGGAGAACAGTCGCTCAAGCAGATCGCGGATGCGCTCGACTTCTGCGATGTGTTCCACTTCTCGAAGGCATTCAAGCAGGAGATGGGAATGTCGCCCTCGGACTACCGTCGACGCGTGCGCGGGCAGTAGCGGATCCTGAGGCAAAGCCGCCGCGCTCCGGACATAATCCGTGAGGCGCGGCGGATGACGTGGAGGAAACTTTGTACGGGTGGCTCAGGCGGTCCGGTCGGACCAGCCCTTCGGCCATTCGGTGCCGGGGATCGGGCGCCAGAAGATCGAGCGATCGATGCGCGGCTTGTGGTGGCGGTGCCTTTCGGTGAGACGGACCTTTGTCTTCAGGTGCTCGACGAGATTCTCGCCGTAGAAGAAGGTGTTTTCAGCCACGCCGGAGAGCACGAGGATCTCGGACGGGGTGGTTTCAAGCAGTTCGATGAGCCCGCGGATGTTGGCGAGTTCGAAGTCGATGGCGGACTGGAGATTTTTCTCGAATGCCGCTCGTGCGGTGTCGTCGGTGGCTGCGAGGTAGCCGTAGACGTTTTCGCACCAGGCACAGACGCTGCGGAGTGACGAGACCCAGTGCAGGTAGGCGCGCACGCGATCGCGCAGGTCGGCGAAGACGACGGCGCTCTGGCCGGAGGAAGACTTGGCCGTCTGGTCGAGTTTCTCGATCAACGGGCGCAGGCGTGCGATGACGTTCTTGTCCATGTCCGCCGCCATCTTCGCGCCGGACTGCTGCGTGATGAGGTCGAAGAGGACATCCTTGCCGAGATCGAAGAGGCCCGGGTTGTTGTGCTGGAAGCAGCCGTGGCGCTCGTAGTATTCGCGATCGGCAGCGGGAACGGCCTCGGGGTCGGGCACGAAGGGGCGGTCCCAGGTGCGTTGCCAGCAGAATCCGAAGGCGCAGTAGAGTCCGACGAGCGGCTGCCAGAGGAGGGCCTCTTCAAACTCTTTCCAGGCATTCGACAGATCGGCCGCCTGGGCCGGGCCGACGAGCGACGCTGCGAACTCGCTGAGCACCGTCTCGATGGACTTGTCGGGGAAGAATTGGGCCGCGCGGATGGCGACGGGATTTGGCCAGTAGGGCGCCTTGCCGGTGTTGGTGAGACCTCCGAGCGCACTGATGCGGGTGATTCCCACGTCGTGCACGGCGGAAAGCTTCTGATGGATGGAGCGGGGGAAGGGCAGGCCGAGCAGAGGTTCGTGATTCATCACGCCCGAGGCGGAGTAATGGAGGACGGGTTCGGCGCCGAGTTTGCGCGAAGCAGCGAGCGCCTCCTGTTCCTTCGCAATATCCATCGACGTGTGGAAGATCGAGCCAGCAACGGCCTGGTTTTCCGGGTAACGAGGGTGCGAGTAGGGCACGTGGTAGCCGCGAACGAGAAGGGACGGACCCTCCCACGTGACGTGTGGTCCCATGCCGTTCTTGATGGTGTCCTGCTCGACCTTGAAGGGCTCGATGCGGAGAATGACGTCGAAGTCGGGATTGATCGTCGCCGCGGCGGACTGGAGATTCTTCAGGTAGCGCACGATGCTCTCGCCGGCGGCTTCGGCGATCTTGTCGTGATTGCGCCACTCGCGGATCATGTACGGCCCGCCGTTCCGGCCGACGTACAGGGAGGAGGTGTGCTCGAATCCGGAGCCGCTGTCGTTGGTCCACACCGACATGTAGCTCAGATCAGGCACCGAGCGCATGAGTTTCTGCAGGCACTCGCGGTAGTGGCGCTGCACGATCGGGTGATCCTGCGCCATCGTGTAGCGCGGAAGACGGGAGCGGAACGGATGATCGACGCGAGCGCCCCTGAGCGTGGGATACTTTGCGAAGAAACGTTCCGGCAGGGTGCGCGGTTCGAACATGCAGACACCGGGCTTGAGGCCGTAGTTGCGCGCGAGGTTAGCGAGGCGAACCAAGTTGTTGAGGTTCGCGTCGAGATAGTGTCCCGGCCAGATGCCCTTGGTGAGCTCGGTGTCGACAAAGTGATTGAAGCCGGGTGCGTAGGTGTAGAACTGCGGGTAGTACTCGTGCGCGACGAAGTCCTCCAGCGGCATGTGGGCCTGAAGTCCGTTGACCTCGCAGTGCGTGAAACCTGCCTCGGCGAGGGATGCGACGTAGTGCTCGGGGTTGAAGTTGCGGGCGCTGCGCCAGTATTGGGTGAGGCAGGCGTCCCAGTGAGGGCGGTGCCAGCCGAACGTGGCCGGGAGGTAAATGCCAGCGGCGAGCTTTTCCCGGGTGAAGTCGCTGGTGCCGGCGGCCAGCAGTCGGACCGCGGAAAAAAGGAAGGATCCATGCGTCGCGACAATCTCGCCGTTGCCAGCCTCATCGATCTGCATCCAGATCCACGCTTGGGAGTCACGCGCCTTCGCCGGGAGTTTGGAGGGCAAACCACTGGAGGCGAGGCGCACGCGCACGCCGGTCGTACCGCCTGTTTCGAGGGATGCGCCGGAAAACTTGGCGAGTTCGCGGGCAGCCGTGATTTCAGCGACCTGTGCGGAGGAGATTGTCGAAACGCGGCTGAGGCGCAGGAGGGCGGGGACGGGGGAGGACATATGTTCCCCACGCGGAAATGGTCCTTGTGGGGTTTGGCAACTGCAAAACTCCGTCCCGGCCATGCAACACAAAAGATTCCCAAGAACTGCATTGTGGCGATGGCGCACGATTGAAAGTGACGCAGCCCCATGCGGATGCTTTTTTTGTGACGATGTCCCGCCTCAAAACCCTTCATGCGGCCGTGACCGGAGCAGGTTCCGGCATTGGTCGCGCCATTGTTGAACGGTTCGCATCGGAAGGAGCCGATGTGACGCTTCTCGATTTCAATCGTGACGCCGCCGATGCGGTTGCACGCGAGATTTGTGCAAAGGGAGGAACGGCTCGTGCGATCGCGTGCGATGTATCCGACACCGAGTCCGTGCGCAGCGCGTTCTCGCAAATTCCCGCGCTCGACATCCTCGTGAACAATGCAGGCATTGCGCACGTCGGTAATGCGTTGACGACGACTCCGCAGGACATGGACCGCCTCTATGCGGTGAACATTCGGGGCGTTTATCACTGCATTCATTTCGGCTTGCCGAAGCTGATCGAGCGAAAGGGTGGGGTGGTCCTCAATCTGGCGTCGATTGCGTCCAAGGTCGGGCTCGCCGATCGTTTTGCCTACAGCATGACCAAGGGGGCGGTGCTCACGATGACGCTATCCGTGGCGCGCGATTTCATAGGCCAGGGCATTCGATGCAACTGCATCTGCCCGGCGCGCGTGCACACGCCTTTCGTCGACGGATTCCTTGCGAAAAACTATCCGGGTCGCGAGTCGGAGATGTTCGAAAAGTTGGCCGCTGCGCAACCCATCGGAAGAATGGGGGAGCCCCATGAAATCGCCGCGCTCGCGGCCTACCTGTGTTCTCCGGAAGCCTCCTTCATCACGGGATCTGCCTACGACATCGATGGCGGCTGTACGCTGCTACGCTGAGGGCTTGAGTGGCGCCGACGCGGGGGAGGGACGCGCGCGAGCTGTCAAAGGATCAGCATCGCATCGCCGTAACTCAGAAAACGGTATTTGCGCGCGATGGCTTCGCGATAGATGTCGTGCAGGAAGGCAATGCCGTCGGTTGACCCTGGCGACAGGAATGCAGCGACCAGGCAAAGCAGGGTTGAGCAGGGCTGATGAAAATTGGTGATGAGCGCATCCACACCGCAGAAGGTCCGTGGCGGATAGATGAAGATTGAGGCCTCGCTCGAGAAAGTCTCTTGGGGTGGGGGCGATGATTCGGGATGTTTTTCCAGAAAGTCCTCGATGCAGCGCACGGAGGTGGTTCCTACGGCGATCCGGCGTCCGGATGGAGGGATGCAAAGCCGCGCCTGCGTTTCCGGAGGCATTTCGTAGCGCTCACGATGAATGGCGTGTTCCTGCACCGTGGGGGTGGTGATGGGCTTAAAGGTGCCAAGGCCCACATGCAGGATGACATCGCAGGTGTGGACATCGGCCTTGTGCAGGGTGGCGAGAAGTTCAGGGGTGAAATGCAGTCCCGCGGTCGGGGCGGCGACCGCCACCTGCTGATCACGACGGGCGTAGACGGTCTGGTAGCGCTCGATGTCGGCGGCGCGGGTGGCGCCCTCGGGATCGCTTCTTTCGATGTACGGCGGCAAGGGCACCGCGCCCAACCGGTTTGCGGTGGCGACGATTGATTCGTGGTGGTCGGTTGAAAAATGAACACGCGCGCACCCCTCGGAGTCCTTTTCGAGAACGGTGGCGGTGAATCCTCCATCGCGGACAAAGTGAGCTCCCACGGGCAGTTTTTTGCCGGGCCGAAGAAGGCACCACCAGGTGTTGTACTCGGTAGTTGGACGCAGAAGCAGGCATTCACAGGCCCCGCCTCCGGACCGTTTGGCAAACAACCGTGCCGGCAGGACGGCGGCCGAATTGCGGATCAGGCAATCTCCCGGGCGAAGGAACTCCGGGAGATCGGAGAAGACGTGGTGGGCAATGGATCGGCGCGACCGGTCGACAACGAGCAGGCGCGACTGGTCCCGCTTCGCCGCAGGCGTCTGGGCGATCAGTTCCGGCGGCAGCGCATAGTCAAAAAGTTCGGTGGCAAGCGGTGGAGGCACGAGAAAGGGGACAGCAGACAGCGGATTGAGGCATGACTCAATCTCAAGTCGGTGAAATGCTAATTATCGGCGTTAATCACAGTGGCATGCCAAGGTGTAGCCGTCCGACGGCCCCTGCCGAATAGGCAGGAGGCACACGTGTCTAACCTTGTAATTTCACCATCAAATGGTGAAATTTTAACCATGATACGGCGGAATATAGAAGACGTCATTCATGTCGCGCTCTCCGATACCCCCGTCGTGCTGCTCAACGGGCCGCGGCAGACAGGCAAGACCACGTTGTCCCAGATGGTCACGGAGAAGGCCGGGTCGCGTTATTTCTCCCTCGACGATGCCGCCACGCTTGCAGCGGCTGTCGGCGATCCGGTCGGGTTTGTCCGCAACCTTCCCGGACCGGTCGTTATCGATGAAATCCAGAAAGCACCCGACCTGTTTCCGGCCATCAAGCTCGCAGTCGACAAGGACCGCCAGCCCGGCCGTTTCCTTCTTACCGGTTCAGCGAATGTGATGACCCTGCCCCGCCTCTCTGAATCGTTGGCGGGACGCATGGAGATCATCCCTTTGTTTCCCTTCTCGGCAGGGGAGCTGGCCGGTCACCGTGAAGGTTTTCTAAAACGCCTGTTCGATGGCACCGTCTCCAATACGAAGCCGGGACCCGTGAATGTCGGCCTGCCCGTGCGTTTGGAGCGTGGCGGGTATCCGGAAGCGAATCAGCGGGATTCTGAATACCGCCGTGCTGCCTGGTTCGCATCGTACATCTCCACGATCCTGCAGCGCGATGTGCGCGACCTTGCACGAGTTGATGCTCTGCAGGCGTTGCCGAATCTCCTCAAACTCCTGGCGACCCGGGTCTCGGGACTTCTGAATATTGCCGATGTGTGCCGCGATGCCGGCTTGCCGCACTCGACCCTGAATCGCCATCTGGCTTTGCTGGAGACGGTATTTCTGGTTCATCGGCTCCCGGCATGGTCACCCAACTTGGGCAAGCGTCTGGTCAAAGCTCCGAAACTGCACTTGGTGGACTCCGGTCTCGCTTGCCACTTGATAGGAGCGGATAGCCGGAGGATTTCCGAGGATCGCACGTTGCTTGGTCGAATCTTGGAAACGTTTGTTGTTGGTGAACTCCGCAAACAGCTCTCGTGGTCGGAGCCGCGCACAGCGCTCTTCCATTTCCGTACTTCTGCCGGCGCGGAAGTCGACATGATCCTGGAGAGGCCTGATGGGACAATGGCAGCCATTGAGATCAAGGCGACTGCAACAGTGCGGGCTTCCGACTTCAGAGCAATGACCGCGCTTCGCGATCAGCTTGGGAAACGATTCGTTGCCGGAGTTGCCCTCTATCTTGGGGATCAGGTCGTCCCGTTTGGAGACAAACTCACTCTCGTGCCATTGTCAGTGCTTTGGGCAAAGTGAAGGAGCCTCTCTACAGAGAAGCTAGAAACGCGCTCCACGCTCAAGAGCAGGGTCTGCCCCTGACCACAAGTAATCACCTGCTTGGATTCCGAAGTTTCATGAAGAAAAGGCGGGGTTCACACGAAGGCACGAAGACGCGAAGAAAACGACCGATTTTAGAATGCTTCGCGCCTTCGTGTCTTCGTGTGAGCCCTCCGAGATCTGCAATCAAAGCGCTCCGTTTTCTTTTGCAGCCTTCATCCCACGTTCGTTGCGCGTCCATGCCTCTGCCAATCGGGTCGAGCAACCTTCAGGGCCTTCGCCTTGAGTGCGAAAATTTATCCTTGCCGGCAACGCGGAGACGTTCCTAGTACCTGCGGCTGTGCGTATCAGGACGCCAGGGGCTGAAGTTCTTTCCTAGGTCAATTTTCTCATCGTGGTTTCCACCATCTCCGCATTCATCGCCGGAAGGTGTAAATTAAGGTGTGAAAGGGAAGCAGGGTAAGAAAGCTAAGTCACTGGTATCTATAAAGATGCCGATGTAGCTCAGTGGTAGAGCAACGCTTTCGTAAAGCGTGGGTCGTCGGTTCAATCCCGACCATCGGCTCCAGTTTCCAACTGGAACGGTCGAGCCCGGATCTCGGGCGGGCCCGGTCAATTGTTGCCGATGGCGTCGTCGGGCAGGCTGCCTTGGAGGCGTTTGCGGAACTTGATGGCGGCGATATCGCGATGGAGCTGCCGTGAAAAGAGTTCGAGGCGCTGATTTACGTTGAGCGTCTCCAGCAGAGCCTGCTTGACCATGGGGTTTTCGCACAGGTTGAAGGCTGCGATGTCCACGAAGATCTCTGGATCATCGATGGTCTTCAGGAATTGCGCCAAGTGAGTATTGGGTTCGCCATTGAGATGCTGGCGGATTGAGAGCAGGCGGCCGACCCGGACGCAGAGCCGCTTGTTTGCACCCGGATCTGCGCCGGGGGTGCTCAGGAGCGGCCTGATCCGGATTCGGCGGTAGGGTTGGTGCTGGGTTGTCTCGACGATTTCGATGCGGGTGAGACCCTGAAGCAGCAGGTTGGACGTACCATTTTCATTTGCCTGACAGGCTCGGACGATGCCGATCGTTGCGACCTTGTGAAGCGGCTCCGGCTCGTCTGAAGAGGCGTGGGGATTGATGCCGGCAACAGCAAAAAGCCGATGAGTTGCCAAAGCGTCCTTGAGCATCTGGCGGTAGCGCTCTTCAAAAATGTGAAGGGGCAGGAGCGCTTGCGGGAAGAAGGTCACGTCCTTCAGCGCCATTACGGCAATCTCATCGGGTACCAGAATTTCAGCCTCCATGGAATTCGAGCAGATGCTAGTCGATTTGGCCCCGCGACGCAAGGTGTGACATCTCTGTGCCGTCGCGCGAATCGGTCGGGGGCGGATGGCTCAACCTGTGCCTAAGTGGCACGTTTGTGATGACTGCATTTGACCCACTTCAGGGTCTCTAATTTTTTAATTACTTGTATGCCAGGTTCTTAATGTAAACAAATGAATCAGGGTATGAGCATTGCTCAACTTCGCGCATGAGCCGAATTTTAGGTATCGATCTGGGAACCACCAACTCCTGCATGGCCGTCATGGAAGGCGGAGAGCCGGTGGTCATTCCTAACGCCGAGGGCGCCCGTACGACGCCGTCCGTGGTGGCATTCACCAAGTCGGGCGAGCGACTGGTCGGTCAGGCTGCCAAACGCCAGGCGGTCACCAACCCGAAAAACACGATCTTTTCGGCAAAGCGCCTGATCGGTCGCAAGTTTTCTGAAACACGTGAGGAGTCGAAGAACTTTTTTGTGCTCGGCAAGATGAAGGCCGATGCCGAGGCCTATCTCGGTGAGAAGGTCACCCAGGCCGTCATCACCGTCCCCGCCTATTTCAACGACTCCCAGCGCCAGGCTACTAAGGACGCCGGCAAGATCGCGGGCCTTGAGGTGCTGCGCATCATCAACGAGCCGACGGCTGCGTCGCTCGCCTATGGGCTCGACAAGAAGAAGGATGAAAAGATTGCGGTGTTCGACCTGGGTGGTGGCACGTTTGACGTGTCGATTCTCGAAATCGGCGACGGAGTGTTTGAGGTCAAGGCCACGAATGGCGACACTCACCTCGGCGGCGACAACTGGGACGAGGCCCTCATTACTTGGCTGGTAGAGACGTTTCAGAAAGAGAACGGCATTGACCTGCGCAAGGATCCGATGGCGCTCCAGCGCCTGAAGGAAGAGGCGGAAAAGGCAAAAATCGCCCTCTCTTCCGCGCAGACTTACGACATCAATCTGCCCTTCATCACGGCGGATGCAACCGGGCCCAAGCATCTCACCGTCTCTCTCAGCCGCTCCAAGATGGAGCAGATCTGCGACCAGCTTTTCCAACGCTGCCTCCCGCCCTTCAAGAGCTGTCTCAAGGACGCGGATCTCGCGACCGACAAGATCGATGAGCTCGTCCTGGTCGGTGGCATGACCCGCATGCCGAAGGTCGTGGAGATCGCCCGCCAACTCGGCGGAAAGCCACCGCACCAGGGTGTCAATCCCGATGAAGTCGTTGCGGTCGGTGCCGCCATCCAGGGTGGCGTGCTCAAGGGTGATGTGCGCGACGTTCTCCTGCTCGACGTCACTCCCTTGACGCTTGGCATCGAGACCGCGGGTGGTGTTTCCACCGCGATGATTTCACGCAACACCACGATTCCGTCCAAGAAGACGCAGGTGTTCTCGACCTATTCCGACAATCAGCCTTCGGTGGAGATCGTTGTCTTGCAGGGCGAACGTCCGATGTCCCGCGACAACAAGACGCTTGGCACCTTCCGGCTTGATGGCATTCCGCCGGCACCCCGCGGAGTCCCGCAGATCGAGGTGACGTTCGACATCGACGCCAACGGCATCCTGCACGTCTCCGCCAAGGACCTTGGCACGGGCAAGGATCAGAAGATCACCATCCAGGGCTCTTCCGGACTTTCCAAGGAAGAGGTCGAGCGCATGACGAAGGAAGCGGAGCTCAACGCTGAGTCCGATCGCAAGCGCAAGGAAGCGGTTGAAACGAAGAACCAGCTCGACAGCGCCACCTATCAGCTCGAGAAGGCCCTGAAGGATGCAGGGGACAAGATCCCGGCTGACAAGAAGGCGCCGATCGAGGCGGCCATCGCAGACGCCAAGAAGGCCCTCGAATCCGAGGATGCCGACAAGATGAAGGCGGCCACGGAGAATCTCTCCAAGCTTGGCGCCGAATTTTATGCCGCGGCTGCCGCCGCAGGCGCCGCGCCAGGCGCGGATGCCGCGCAGGCTGCTTCAGGATCCGCCGCGGGCGCAGCGTCGTCTGACGACGGCAAGAAGGCGGAAAAGAAGGCCAATGTTGTCGACGCCGACTTCGAGGTCGTCGACGAGGACAAGAAATAAAACGAACTTTCTGATGCGGGCGTGCGCGGTCGTGCTGTGAAGCACTTCGACCGGCGCTCCTCGCTCGAATACACACAATCCATCCCAAGAAAATCCATATGGCAAAAGTCAAAATCAAGCCCATCGGCGATCGCGTGCTGGTAAAGCACATCGAGGAAAAGGAGCAGGTCCGCGGCGGTATCATCATCCCGGACTCTGCCAAGGAAAAGCCCCAGGAGGCCGAAGTGATCGCTGTCGGCACGGGCAAGAAAGATGAAAAGGGCAATGCGGTCGCCTTCGAAGTGAAGGTCGGCGACAAGGTCCTGATCAGCAAGTACGGCGGCACCGAAGTGAAGATCGAGAACGAAAAGTTCACGATCGTCCGCGAGGACGACATCCTCGGCGTCATCGGCTGAGGCCTCACTTCAATCGTCAGCAATCAAGTAACAAACAAACTCTATCATGGCTGCTAAACAACTCCTCTTTGATGAATCCGCCCGCCAGAAAGTCCTCCGCGGCGTGGAACTTCTCTCCCGCGCTGTCAAGGTGACGCTCGGCCCGAAGGGCCGCAATGTCGTCCTCGACAAGAAATTCGGCTCTCCCACCGTCACGAAGGACGGTGTCACGGTCGCCAAGGAAATTGAACTGGCCGACCCGTACGAGAACATCGGCGCGCAACTGGTCAAGGAAGTCGCTTCCAAGACGAATGACGCCGCCGGCGACGGCACGACGACCGCAACAGTGCTCGCTGAAGCCGTCTACAAGGAAGGCCTGAAGCACGTGACCGCGGGTGCGAACCCGATTTATCTCAAGCGCGGCATCGACAAGGCGGTTGAGGCCGCCGTCACCGAACTCGCCCGCATCTCCAAGAAGGTCAATGACAGCGAGGAAATCCGCCAGGTCGCGACCGTTTCCGCAAACTGGGACACGACGATTGGCGAGATCATCGCCGACGCGATGGACAAGGTTGGCAAGGACGGCACGATCACGGTCGAGGAGGCCAAGTCGATCGAGACGACGCTGGACGTCGTTGAAGGCATGCAGTTCGACAAGGGTTACCTTTCGCCCTATTTTGCCACGAACCTGGAAAGCCAGGAGGCAGTCCTCGAGGACGCCTATGTGCTGATCCACGAGAAGAAGATTTCGAACCTTCAGGAATTCCTTCCCCTTCTCCAGACGACCGCGAAGACCGGCAAGCCCCTCCTCATCATCGCTGAAGAGGTTGAAGGCGAAGCCCTCGCTGCGCTCGTCGTCAACAAGATCCGCGGCACATTGAATGTCGCTGCGGTGAAGGCTCCCGGCTTCGGCGACCGCCGCAAGGCGATGCTCGAGGACATTGCGGTGCTCACCGGCGGACGCCTCCTCAGCGAAGACCTCGGCATCAAGCTCGAGAATGTTCAACTGAGCGACCTTGGCCGTGCAAAGCGCATCGTGGTCGACAAGGAAAACACCACGATCGTTGAAGGCGCCGGCAAGGGCTCCGAAATCCAGGGACGCGTCAAGCAGATCCGTCGTCAGATCGAGGAGACCACCTCGGACTACGATCGCGAGAAGCTGCAGGAACGCCTCGCCAAGCTCGCGGGCGGCGTCGCCGTCATCAATGTCGGCGCGGCCACCGAGTCGGAAATGAAGGAAAAGAAGATGCGTGTCGAAGACGCGCTGCACGCGACGCGCGCGGCCGTTGAAGAAGGCATCGTCTCCGGTGGCGGCGTTGCGCTGCTCCGCACGGCGAAGGCCATTGATGCGCTAACCGCAGGTCTTGATGGCGATGAAAAGCTCGGCGCGCAGATCGTTCGCCGCGCGATCGAATCGCCCCTCAAGCAGCTCTGCTTCAATGCCGGAGTCGAGGGTGCAGTCATCGTTCAGCAGGTCATCACGGGCAAGGGCAACCAGGGCTACAATGTGGCCACGGGCAACTTTGAAGATCTCGTGAAGGCCGGCGTCGTCGACCCGACGAAGGTCACCCGCACCGCATTGCAGAATGCCGCGTCCATCGCGGGCCTCCTCCTCACCACCGAAGCGATCGTCACCGACGTTCCGGAGAAGAAGGAAGCCGCGGGTGGGGCGCATCCTCCGCACGGCGGCGGCATGGACTACTAAGATTCTACTGCGTAAGCACGGGTGCTGTGCGCCCGTCTTCGCTAGGCACGGCCGGTTCCGCAAGGGACCGGCCTTTTTTGTCGTTTTGCTTCGCTGGCACACCGGCTGAATTGTGCCATGCGTGGGCGGATGAGTGCGTAGGCGGACCGATTGTCGAGGTTTTCACTTTCCTTTCGGCGCAAGCGGCGTTTCGGTCGCTGCATGGAGGTGATCTTTCTCGGCACCGGAACGTCCCAAGGGGTTCCCATGATTGCGTGCGATTGCGCCGTATGCAGGTCGGATGATCCGCGGAACAAGCGCACGCGTGCGTCCATCCATGTCGTGATGGATGGCCTGCGCGTCCAGGTCGACGCCGCACCCGAATTCAGGCTTCAATGCCTCGACAACCGGATCACCTGGATCGATCTTTTCATTCTGACTCACGGGCATGCCGACCACGTGACCGGCATGGACGACCTGCGGCGTTTTTGCGATCTCCTCGGAGGAAACGCGATGACCGTATATTCCACCGAGGAGGGCATGGCCCGGGTGCTTGCGATCTATCCCTACACGATCATCGAGAGGCCAATCGTAAAGGGTTACGCGGCTTTCAACCTCGTGCAGATGCCGTCAAGGCTGGACCTGCCCCAGGGCACGATTGAATCGACGCTGCTGCCTCATGGTGGGCTGAATACCATCGGTCTCGTATTCACCGAGCGGAGCTCTGGTCGGAAGTTCACCTATTACACCGACTGCAAGAGTGTGCCACCCGCGGCCCGGGAACTGGCCAAGGGTTCACAAGTGATCGTCCTCGACGGCCTGCGCCCTCAGCCCCATCCGTCACACATGAGTGTGCATGAAGCGATTGCGGTAGCCCAGGAAATCGCCGCGCCGCAAACTTACCTGACGCATATCACGCATTACATGGAGCATGGCGCATGGTGTGCCGAGTTGCCGCCAGGGATTACGTTTGCGTACGACGGCTTGCGCCTGACGATCTAACTCTGCCCGGTGTTTGTGTTGTAATAAACTGATTTTAAATATTTTATATCTATTAGTTTAGTGTGTTGATGGACATAGATATTTATCCTTGCTTCGGGGCGCATCTGATTCAGTTTGGGGAAGATATTTTGCAAATGAATCTTCCGAAACGACCTGGCCTTCCCCTTCAGAAATCCACTCAGTGCCGAGAGGCTGCGGATGGGGGGCGTTCTCTGTCCATGGGAACAATAGTGCCTTGCAGGGTCGCACGTGGGCTCACAATGGGCTCGGTGGCATGGAGGCGGTTTATCAAAACGTCGACCAAGGTATTCTGCGCAATCGCGCATTTCGATAATGCGATCCAGTGCTTCTAATTTCCTTCATCTGATGGTGGCCAAGCCTCGCCGGGCGATCGCTCGGTGGTCAGACTGATCACACGGGAAAGCCCTTTCGGCATTCCCGAACATCACAATGAACCATCGGCTTCCCTTGCGTCTCCTTGTTTCAATTGCGAGCCTGCTTTCGGGCTTCGCGCTGCCCTGCGCGATTGCGCAGGCTGCGGACGCTGACGAGATTCGCATTCTCCGGGAGCAAATCCGTCTGCTCGATATCAAGCTTCGAGCCCTTGAGAAGAAGCAGGAGGAGCGGGAACAGGCTGCGACGGCAGTTGCCGCTCCGAAGCCTGTGCCTGCCGGGGCTGCGGCTGTAACCGCAGATGCCTCGGGATTTTCAATCAGTTCGGCCGACAAGGGCTACAGGCTCGCACTCAAGGCGCTCGTGCAGGTTGATCATCGGCTTTTTCTCAACGAGAAGACAATTCCGGGCACTTCGACCCCAATTGCTCAGAATACCTTCCTGCTTCGGCGCATCCGCCCGATTCTGGCCGGTACGCTTGGCGGCATTTTTGACTTCTCGGTTGTATCCGAAGTGGGCGCCGGGGATGCCACCACGTCGTCGGCGGGCCTGTTTGATGCATGGATATCAGCCCGTCTGAGTCCGACCATGAGCATCAAGGCCGGGAAATTCACATCACCGGTTGCACTGGAAGCAGGTACCAGCCGGCACTTCATTGAGGCCCCATTCGTAAATGCGATTCTGCCCAATCGCGACATCGGCGTGGAGCTATCCGGAAGCAACGGTGAAGGTCTGTTCGAATATCGTATCGGCGCCTTCAATGGCGCACGCGACAACACCTCTGCCTTTGCGCGCGATGTGGACAACGACAAGAGCATTGCCGGTCGGCTAACGCTCAACCCCTTCGCCGGCGGAACTGGTGCACTGAAGACCTTGAGTATCGGCGTGGGTGCGAGTGTTGGACGTGAGGAAGGCAGCGCGGCCGGAACCCTGCAGGCTCCTGTCACGAACGCTCAGCAGACCCTCATCAGCTTTGGCTCGCTGATTTCGGATGGCGAGCACGTGAGGATCTCCCCGAGCGTCTCTTACTACTCGGGCCCGACGAGCTTTGTGGGCGAATATGCCTGGACGAAGCAGCAGTTGTTCAGGGGAACAACGGCATTTGATTCAAAAACCACCGCCTGGCGCGCGACGTTTGGTTACGTCCTCACGGGTGAGGATTCGACGCCCCGTGGTGTGGGTCCTCGCGCAAATTTCATGCCTGGTCAGTCCTGGGGCGCATTTGAGCTGGTTGGACGGATAAGTGGCATCCGGTTGGATGATGCTCTTTTCGCACCCGGCCTCGGAGCTTTGCCGAATGTGGCGACCTCGGCCAATGCGACAGGTGCCACTGCCATTGGTGGTGGGCTCAACTGGTTTATGTCGCGCAATGTCACCTTTCTGCTCAACTACGAGTACACGGATTTTGACGGCAATACCCGCCGCCCCGCTGAGAGCGCGCTCTTCTCCCGCGCACAACTCAATTTCTAGCCTCACGAGCCAATCTCGGATCCGGAACCTCATGATGCCCAAGGCCCATTTTTTTGCATTGCTCGCGGCGTTTGCCGCCGCGATTGGGCTGTCGGCAAAGCCGGTCTCGATCCTGAATGTTTCCTACGATCCAACTCGGGAATTCTATCACGAATACAACAAGGCTTTTGCCGCGTATTGGAAGGGGAAGACGGGCGATGATGTCACGGTCAGGCAATCCCATGGCGGCTCCGGCAAGCAGGCGCGGTCTGTGCTTGAGGGCGTGGAAGCGCACGTTGTCACCCTTGCCCTGGCGAACGACGTCAATGCGCTGTGTACGGTGGGGCGTATGATACCCAAGGACTGGCAGCAGCGGTTGCCGGACAATTCAGCGCCCTATACCAGCACAATCGTGTTCCTGGTGAGATCCGGAAACCCCAAGAATATCCGGGATTGGGATGACCTTGCCCGGCCGGATGTCGGGGTGGTCACTCCGAACCCCATCACCTCCGGAGGAGCCCAGTGGAACTATCTGGCTGCCTGGGAATACGGTCGCCGAAAGTATGGGAGTGACGTCGGAGCGAAGGAATTTGTCGCCCAGATCTATCGCAATGTTGCGGTTCTTGATTCCGGTGCGCGTGGCGCGACAACGACGTTCGTTCAGCGTGGGGTGGGGGACGTGCTGATTTCCTGGGAGAATGAGGCCTATCTGGCGCTGAAAAAGTTTGGACGAGACGACTTCGAAATGGTCGTCCCCTCAATCAGCATTCTCGCGGAGCCCTCGGTTTGTGTTGTTGATCGTGTGGTGAAAAGACGGCATACGGAGGCTGTGGCCACGGCCTATCTGGAGTACCTGTATTCGGATATCGGCCAGGAGATCGCGGCCCGTCATTATTACCGTCCGAGATCCGCAGCCGTCTTTGCAAAATATGCCGACCAGTTCCGCCCGCTGAAACTCTTCACCATCGACGAGGCCTTTGGTGGCTGGAGCAAGGCTGCCAAGGTACACTTCGCGGATGGTGGGACGTACGACCAGATATCAATGAGATGACCGGCCCCTTGATGAAGCCCATCGCACACAGTCCACGTTTCCCGCTACACCTCGATGGGGGCTTGCTTCCGATTGCCTGCGCGACGGAAGGGCTTGCGAGCGCAGTGCGGCCGCTCCCGGGCATCCATCACCGAGCGCTCATCGCTCAGCCGGAGATGCTCGTGATCCGACGCGGGATTACCAGGATGCCTGATAAGGGAGGCGAATGACGATGAGCATCGCCGCGTCACGTCGATCCGTCCTTCCCGGCTTCGGGCTATCGCTGGGTTTCACGCTGACATGCCTCAGCCTGATCGTGCTGATTCCCTTGTCTGCGGCATTTGTCCGGACAGCCGGCATGTCGTGGACGGAGTTTGTCGATGCGGTGACCTCGCCACGTGTGCTCGCATCCTACCGGTTGAGCTTCGGCGCCTCGTTTGGAGCGGCACTCATCAATACCTTCTTCGGCCTCATCGTTGCCTGGGTCTTGGTTCGGTATTCCTTTCCGGGGAAACGAATCGTCGATGCCTTGGTAGATCTTCCCTTTGCGCTTCCTACGGCAGTAGCTGGAATTGCCCTGAGTGCGATCTATGCCCGAAATGGCTGGCTTGGGTTCCTTGATCCCCTTTGGGGGAGCGCGGTTGCCTGGCTCGACCGGGCGATCCCGGGCGTGGCATGGAAGGAATTGCTTGGAGTTCAAATCGCCTTCGATCGTCCGGGCGTGTTTATTGCCCTGACTTTCATCGGACTGCCCTTTGTCGTTCGCACCCTGCAGCCTGTGCTGGAGGAACTTGAGCCGGAACTTGAAGAGGCATCCGCCAGCCTTGGCGCGACGCGCTGGCAGACGATGGTGCGGGTGGTTATTCCGGAACTGACTCCCGCACTGATGACCGGTTTCTCGATGGCATTTGCGCGTGCCCTGGGGGAATACGGATCGGTCGTGTTCATCGCAGGAAACCGACCGATGCACTCCGAGATCACTCCGTTGCTGATCATCACCAAGCTCGAACAATACGACTATCGGGGGGCAACGGCCATCGCTACCGTGATGCTGATGGCCTCGTTCCTTCTTCTTCTCATCATCAACCTGCTCCAGAAATGGAGCCGTCGCCACCACAGGATCTGACAGGCATGGCGTCGATTGTCACAGGTCTCGGTTCCCGCGCCGGCGCATCCCGCGCTGCGGCGTCGCCGGTTACGCAGGATTCACGGTGGGTGCGCTGGACACTCACGTCAATTGCTCTGCTGTTTCTGGCTTTCTTCCTGGTGCTTCCGCTGATCGCCGTGTTTGCGGAAGCGCTTCGCGAAGGCGTGAAGGCGTATTTTTCCGCACTGGTCGAGCCGGATGCGCTTTCGGCAATCCGGCTCACGCTTCTAACGGCTGCCATCGCGGTCCCCGCCAACGTGATCTTCGGTGTGGCTGCTGCCTGGGCGATCACCAAATTCTCGTTTCGTGGCAAGAGCATCCTGATCACCCTGATCGACCTGCCGTTCGCGGTGTCGCCCGTGATTTCGGGCCTCATTTATGTGCTGGTGTTTGGACTGCAGGGGTGGATGGGGCAGTTCCTGAACGCGGAACATCCCTGGTTTCCGTGGTTGCAAACGTGGCTTTATGATCTCGATCTCCGCATCATCTTTGCCGTGCCTGGGATTGTCCTGGCGACCACGTTCGTCACGTTTCCCTTTGTTGCCCGCGAGCTCATACCGCTCATGCAGGCTCAGGGAACCGACGAGGAATATGCGGCGATCACGCTTGGGGCGGGCGGGTGGAAAACCTTCTGGCGCGTGACACTTCCCAACATCAAATGGGGACTCTTTTACGGTGTCATTCTCTGCAATGCGCGAGCGATGGGGGAGTTTGGAGCTGTTTCCGTTGTGAGCGGGCACATCCGCGGTGAGACGAACACGATGCCGCTTCATGTCGAGATACTCTACAATGAGTACCAGTTTTCAGCGGCCTTTGCGGTTGCGTCGCTCCTGACGCTGCTCGCCATGGTCACGCTCGTTCTCAAGTCATTCATTGAATGGCGCCATGCCAGGCTGCGCTACGCGGAGGCCTGATCAGACCGAACTCGCATGAGCATTGTCGCAACACAGATCAACAAGTCGTTTGGAAGCTACACCGCGCTGGCCAATGTCAGCCTGACGGTGCCGAGCGGCAAGCTGGTCGCATTGCTGGGTCCCTCGGGCTCAGGCAAGACGACGCTCCTGCGCATCATTGCGGGTCTGGAGCATGCCGATCCGGGGAGCGGACGCATTCTGTTTCACGGGGAGGATGTCACCGACCGTCCGGCCGGCAAAAGGCGAGTCGGGTTTGTCTTCCAGCACTACGCCCTGTTCAGGCACATGACCGTGTTCGAGAACATTGCGTTTGGTCTTAAGGTGCGCCGGTGGCGGGATCGTCCCAGGAAGGCGGAGATCACCGATCGCGTCCGCAAGTTGTTGAAGTTGGTACAGCTTGACGAACTCGGGGGACGCTACCCTACGCAGCTTTCAGGAGGGCAACGCCAGCGTGTGGCGCTCGCGCGGGCGTTGGCGGTGGAGCCACGGGTGCTTCTGCTTGATGAGCCGTTTGGAGCATTGGATGCCAAGGTCAGGAAGGAACTGCGACGCTGGTTGAGGCAGTTTCACGAAGAGGTTCACCTGACCACGGTATTTGTGACCCATGATCAGGAGGAGGCGCTCGAGATTGCTGACGAGGTGGTGATCATGAATCGTGCGCAGATTGAGCAGGTCGGCACTCCGCAGGAGGTCTATGACCGTCCCGCGTCCCCGTTTGTGTATCAGTTTCTGGGCAATGTGAATCAGGTCAGGCTTCCAATCAGAGGCGTGGATTCCATGCGGGAGCTCACCACGTCGGCCGATGGATCCGTGGCCTACGTGCGACCCCACGACATTGATCTCACACGTTTTGTCGACGGAGTGCCCGGGGAGCCCGCCCTGGTGCGCTCAATTCACGCCGCAGGACCCTTTGCAAGGATCCGGTGTATGCGCGGTCGCGAGGACGAGATTGTCGAAGCGGAATTGCCGCGCTCCCGGCTTTGCGAGCTGCGCCTATCGGTCGGAGATGCCGTGCTGCTTCGCCTGCGTGATTCGAAGGTTTCGGGCGAAGACTTCAGCATCTGAATCCAATCCCTTTTTTCCAAATCCTATGGCTAAAATATACAAAGACATCACCGAAACTATCGGCAATACCCCGCTCGTCCGCCTCAACCGGACTGCGGCTGCACATGGCGCGCTGGCAGACGTCCTCCTCAAGCTGGAGTTCTTTAATCCGCTCTCGAGCGTGAAGGACCGGATTGGACTGGCCATGATCGAGGAGGGCTTTCGCACGGGTGCGATCAACGCAAAGACCGTTCTGATCGAGGCAACCTCCGGCAACACCGGCATTGCACTCGCATTCGTGGCGGCGGCAAAGGGTCTCAGGTTGATTCTTACCATGCCGGAAACGATGTCCCTGGAGCGGCGCAAGCTCCTCAAGGTCCTGGGTGCGCGCGTGGTGCTGACCGAGGGGCCGAAAGGCATGAAAGGCGCGATGGCGAAAGCGGAGGAGATTCACTCGAAAATCCCGAACAGCGTCATCATGCAGCAGTTCAATAACCTGGCGAATCCTGCAATCCACAGAAAGACAACTGCGGAAGAGATCTGGCGCGATACTGACGGCAAGGTCGACTTTGTCGTCTCCGGAATCGGCACAGGGGGCACCATCACCGGCGTCGGTGAAGTGCTGAAATCACGCAAACCGGGAGTCAAGATCGTCGCCGTGGAGCCGGATGCCTCCCCCGTGTTGTCCGGTGGCTCGCCTGGCCCGCACAAGCTGCAGGGGCTCGGGGCCGGTTTTGTCCCCGCGGTGCTCAACACCAAGATCTACGACGAAGTCATTCGCGTGAAGGAATCTGATTCAGGTCCGGTGAGCAAACAGGTCAATACCCTCGACGGGATACCGGTCGGCATTTCTTCCGGCGCCTCCATCTGGGCCGGACTGCAACTTGCAAAACGTCCGGAGAATGCGGGCAAACAAATCGTCGTGATTGTGCCTTCCAGCAGCGAACGCTATCTCTCGACTTGGCTCTTTGCCGACATCAGTTCCGAAAGCGATACGGTTGAGGATCTCTATACGAATTCCTGACCGCTTCGGATCCTTCCAGATCCTTCTTCCCCCATCCCGGTCATCAAAGGATGCATTGGAATCATGCGCCCCGCAATGGGGCGCCTGATTCTGTTTCCTGAGATTGTCGGGAGGAGGAGCGGGGAACCGTGCCCATGGAAACTTTCACGGCACTTGCGCTGTTCTCCATGCGAGCAGGAACACCTCTGTGGCCGCCCTCGCGTTGCCGACAAAACAAGCGCTAGTTTGTGTTTGCTCCGATGCGCGTAGCCCAGATGGTGCCGCGCCGCGCTTCGGAAGACTCCTCTATCAAGGTGCGGACGAAAGTCTTCCGTTTGCCGAGCTTTGACGATACCACTTGTAGAATGCCACGCCGACGGCACCCACCGTGACCGCCATACCGCCGATTTTCATGATTGCTGCGGCGAGGAGCTGATCTTCCGCAGGGCCGAATTTCGCGATGATGCGGGGCGCAAATTCATAGGTCGGATACAAGATCTCGTCGGAAAAGGCGATGTACGCGAACAGCGGGGTCATGCCGATCGTGATCGCGATGAGGTAGAGGATTTGCGCGCCGGGCTGTATCGGCGGAATATCGCGGGCGGGACTTGCCAGCGGCCACCAGAAAAAGAGGGCAGCCCCAAAGAACATGAGGTGCTCAAGAACATGGATGGTCTTGTCCCTGAGGGCGAGATCGTACAAGGCCGGCATGTGCCAGGCGGACAGGACCGAGACGTAGACGAGGAAGCAGGTGATGGGGTGGAACAGGACAGCCAAAGTGCGGCGGAGGTGCAGGTGCCGGGTGATCGGTGCGATCAGCCAATCGGGAATTCCAGCGAGGAAGAGGACGGCTGCGGGGTAGATCAGAAGCTGGTGCTGGACCATGTGGGCGCTCAGCAGAAAGCGTTCTCCGGCCTGATCCAGCGGCGATCCGACAGCCAGATAAAAGATCAGCAGCGCGCCGTAGAAGGCCCAGGCCTTTTTCCGCGGAAATTTGGCATCGGCATGGATCCGGTTGCGAAACGGTCCGCACAGGAGCGCGTAGATCCAGCCGAGGGCGATCAGTCCGCCGACGAGGTAGGGTTCGTTGTGCCAGTGGCGCCAGTCGATCATGACGCCGCGAATACCCTGCCTCCCGAACCGAGGTTACTACTCTTCCAGTCTAACCTGTCTTCAAACAAGGCTGACAGGGTGGGCCGGACTCGGACTCGCCATCGCGGTATCATATGCTGACCCGACCGGCTTGCCAGATTCCACCGAAAAAAGCGCATGGAGCGCAATCGAGGTGCCTGTTGCAAGTATCAGCCCCAGGAAAAACAGCAATGTGCAGAACACCTTGTCCCACTTCAGGTGCATGAAGATGAAGATGACGAACATGAACTTGGCGATCGATAGGATGGCCAAGGACACAAACACCGCGTAGTAGGGCAGCGGAAGGTAGATCACCACGATTTCCAGGCCGGTGATGACGGCGAGGAGCATGGCGACCTGGACGAAAATGTGGAACTTGTTTTCGCTGTGACCGGCGTCTGCGGTGTGAGCGTGTGCGGCGGTAGTGGCACTCATGTTCGAGAAAAGGATTGGGTTCGTGGAAGCGAGGTGGGAACTAGAAGTATTCGAGCAGGTACACCACCGGGAAGATGATGATCCAGACGATGTCGACGAAGTGCCAGTAGAGGCCCATGGTCTCCACATCAATTGCGTGGGACTGATTGAAATCGACCTCACCCGACTGCCGACCCATCAGATACAGCCCCGCAAGGCTGGCAAGAAATCCGACCAGCGCGAGGGCATGACCGCCGAGATAGCCGCCAAGGGAAAATCCAGGTGCGGTAATCTGATGTGCGAAGGCCACGACCACGTGGACACCGAGCACCACTGCTGCTGCGAAGATGAGAAAGTGGACGATGCTCAGGATGAACCAAGGCTTTCGGGAGGCATCCGCGTTTTCGGGCTTGAAGCTGCGGATGTACATGAAGATCAGCCAAAGCACGCCGATGGCAACGTGACAGCCGTGCGTTCCGGTGAGCGTGTAAAACGTTGAACCGAACAGGCTGCTGGAAAGGGTCATTCCCTTCGCGTGCACGAAGTGCTGGAACTCGTAGACCTGGCAGGAGAGAAAGATCAGCCCAAAAAAGATGGTTCCAAGGAGGTTGCGGCGTGTGCTGCGCAGATTGCCCTTTTGAATCGCGTTCACCGCCAGCGCCATCAGCAGGGAAGACATCAGCAGGATGAACGTGGAAAAGGAGGTGAGCTCGATCGAGAAGATCGACCTCGGATCAGGGGACCCGGCCGGAGGATGCACGCGATAGACGACGTGCATCGAGATCAGCGAACCGAAGAACATGCAGTCCGACGCCAGGAAGGTCCACATGAACAACTTCTTGTTCGGAATGCCTGTGGACGTGGTGGCGTCGTGATGATGGTCGATGAGGGCCGTGGCGGCTTGACTGCTCATGGGAGATGCTGAATTCGGAAGCGTTGGTGATTCGGCCTAGTGGGTGGAATGACCGCCCTTTTTCGGATCAATGACATTGCCGTCCTTGTCGAGGTGGAGGTGGTATCCACCGGGCCCCTCCCAAGCCCATAGGTAGGCAAACGCGACGATGCCCACCGCCGCACAGATGGCCCCGAGGAAGTTGTGATCGGCGAAGAAAAGGCTTCCGGTCAGGATCGCCATCGCGGTCAGGAACGGGAACCACGACTGGCTTGGCATGTGAATGCCGCCGTGGGCCTCCTCGGCCTTGGCATGGGCAGCCTGTTCCTCCGCAATCTCAGCCTGATGGTGTTTCTCGTACCAGAAGGCGTCGCGGGCGTGTACTGTCGGAATGACTGCAAAATTGTATTCGGGGGGCGGATTCTGAATGGACCATTCCAGGGTGCGCGCATTCCACGGATCGCGTCCCACGCGCTGCCCCTTGTAATAGGTGTAAACCATGGTGACGAAGTACACGGCAATCCCGATGCCGAGGATGATCGCACCGATGGTCGCGATCAGGTTCGCGGAGTTCCATCCCATGTTGCCGTCATAGGTGAACGTCCGACGTGGCATTCCGTTCAATCCGAGGAAGTGCATCGGAAAGAACGTCACGTTGAAGCCGATAAAGATGATCCAGAACGAGAGTTTTCCCCAGAACTCGGAAACCTTGCGACCAAAAATCAGGGGGAACCAGTAATGGATGCCGGCGAGAAGCGCAAAGAGTGAACCGCCGATGAGCACGTAGTGAAAGTGGGCCACGACAAAATAGCTGTCCTGCTGCTGGGCATCGGCAGGGGCTGCCGCGTGCATGACGCCGGAGAACCCGCCGATCATGAAGGTCCAGACGAAGCCTAGCGCAAACATCATGGGGGTTCGCATTTGGAGCTGCCCGCCCCAGATGGTGCCGATCCAGTTGAAGATCTTCACGCCGGTGGGCACTGCAATGGCCATCGTAGCCAGCGCAAAGGCGGCAGTCGCCATGGTCCCCATGCCGGTTGTGAACATATGGTGGGACCAGACTCCGAAGCCGAGTGTTCCAATCACAGCGCCTGAGAAAACAACGATGGGATAACCGAAGAGCGGTTTGCGGGAGAAGCAGGGAAGAACCTCGGAAATGATGCCCATTGCGGGAAGAATGAGGATGTATACCTCGGGGTGACCGAAGACCCAGAAGAGATGCTGCCAGAGGATGGGAAGTCCGCCATTGGACACTTCGAAGAAATTGGCGCCGAATTGCCGGTCCATCATCAATCCGACGAGGGCGATGGTGATGGCAGGGAAGGACAGCACGATCATGAATGCGGTGAATAGGGTCATCCATGTGAACACAGGCAGGCGCATCATCGTCATGCCTGGTGCCCGCAAATTGATGATCGTCACGATGAAGTTGAGGGAGCCGATCACCGAGGAAACACCGAGCACCTGAAGGCCCATGACCCAGAGGTCGGTTGAGATATCGGTCGCGAACGTATTGGAAAAGGCCTTGGAGGTAAGGGGTGCATAGCCGAACCAGCCTACATCGGGCACGCCTGACTTGATGAACCAGCCGACGTTCAGGATGATCGCACCGGCAAGAAAGAGCCAGTAGGCAAAGCCGTTCAGGCGCGGGAAAGCGACGTCCCGGGCACCGATCTGCAGCGGCATGATGTAATTGAAGAACGCGGCCGAGAGCGGCATGATCGCGAGGAAGATCATGGTCGTCGCGTGCATCGTGAACATCTCGTTGTAGGCGTGGGAGCTCAACAGCGTGTTGTTGGGCACCGCGAGTTGCAGGCGGATCAGCAGCGCCTCTGCGCCTCCCACCAGAAAAAAGATCAGGGCGGAAACTCCATAGAGGAGACCGATGCGCTTGTGATCAACCGTCGTCAGCCAGCTGACTATGCCGGTCTTCGTGGTTGGCCGGGTAAAGATTGCGGGCCGTTCGGAAGCGGCAGGTGAATCCTTGCCGATGAAATCTGTTTTCGCTGTGACATCCATGACGTGGAGAATTTCGACGATTGAGAGGGTTATTTCAGGCTGTGGAGGTAGGCGACCAGCGCGCGCGCCTCGTTGTCGTTGATGGTAAAGGTCGGCGTCCATTGTCCCGCATCGTTGCGTGCCATGTAGCCGCCAAACCACATCTTGTTGCCGGGCTTCACCTCATTGGGTTCG
This sequence comes from Verrucomicrobiota bacterium, assembly GCA_014584295.1. GTDB lineage: Bacteria > Verrucomicrobiota > Verrucomicrobiia > Opitutales > Opitutaceae > UBA6669. The sequence continues at coordinate 81,336 of JACTNC010000057.1, read as the reverse complement.
ACGAGCCAGCGGTGAAGATTCTGTGGAGTATTCTCCAGAAGGCCTCCGGCGATGGTGGTGCGTGCACCAACATGGGTGAGGTCAGGTCCCGTGATGCCGATGCCCTCGTGCCCGCGAATGGTGTGGCAGCCCACGCAGGTCTTCTCCTGGAAGAGCTTTCTTCCCTGGGCAACCAGCTCGAGATTGTCGTCGACGGTGATCTCCTGCTGCTTTTTCCACGCGGCGAACGGTTGCTGATCGAACGCCTCGCTCCAGCCTGGCGCATTGCGCTTCTGCTTTTCGTAGGTGTAGGACGCAAACTGGATACGCGGCTGGTCGATCGCGCCGGCGAAGAGCGAACCCGCCTTGCGGGCAGGATTCTTCTGGTTGGCGAGCCAGGCATTGAAGTCGCTTTCCGAAAGCGCAATGACGCGAAAACGCATCACGGCATGGGATTCACCGCAGTATTCGGCGCATTGTCCCCAGAAGTATCCTGGGTTGTCCGCCTGCAGCCAGAGGAAATTGCCCCGGTTGGGAATCATGTCGACCTTGCCCGCAAGCTTGGGAACCCAGAAGGAGTGGATGACGTCGATCGTGCGGAGATTGACTCGTACGGGGCGGCCCGCGGGAATCACGAGTTCGTTTGCGGTGAGCAGGTTGCCGGAGCCGTCAATCTGTTCTTTCGGGTACTCGAACTTGAACCACCACTGGTAACCGGTCGCATTGACCTCGTAGGCATTCGCCTTCTCGGCTTCGGGCACATCATAACTGTACCAGATCCCGTGGACGGTGGGCACCGCGATGATGACGAGCGCCATGATCGATGCGCCGATCAGGCTGATTTCTACCAGCGGGTTGCCATGACTCTGCTCCGGGGGTTCGCGCTCTGGATCGTTGTCGTTCGCCTTGAATTTCAGCGTGGCATAGGCAAGCACGCTGCCGACGACGATGAAGATGATCGTGCACACCCACAGCGTCACATAAAAGAGATCAAGTTGGGCCTTGGCCACAGGGCCCTCGGTCTGGAAAGTTGATTGCGGGCCATAGATCCAGCCGCCTGTGAACAGCGGCAGGCACGCAACAGCCAAGGCCTGGCACGCGCGTCGTGCCGGAAGACGAAGAAAAGAGGGAAATGTCATATCGCCGGAAAAGGAGAGTCAGCGGTCGCAAGGACGCTGGTACGTTCCAGCGTCCACATCCAAGCTACCCATTTCAAGCCATTACTTTGACTTCTGTCATCCGAATTTCTTGCGCTGGATCAAGGGAGTGATGAAAACCTCTGGCCTGCCAGCCGGTGTGGATGAAAGAATTTTCAGTTTCACGCGGAGGTTCGCAGCTCATGCCGGGCAATCAGATCGGCAACAACGCTTCCGACGGTTTCCTCGCGATTGAAATGGTCGTAGATGCGACGCCGTGAAGCATTGTCGAGCTCAAGCGCCTGCTCGCAGGCCGCTCCAAGCTCCTGCAGATTGCCATGCCCGTAGCGGAGGATCAGGCCCGCGTGCGCCAGCGTTTCGAGGCGCCCGCCTGCTGCAGAGTTTTCGCTGACGGGCACCAAGCCCATGCAACCGGACCAGAACGGACGATCCGTGTGTGTGGCCGCCATTGCGGGTGTTGCAAACTTTCTCCCCTCAGGACACAGGCTGACCTTGTATTTCCTCAGGGTGGAGCGTTCGGCAACAGAGACCGAGTGATCGGCAAATATCCGGAACGAGTCTTTGAATTTTTTTTGCAGAAAATCCACCTGTCGCTGGCGGTGCGGTGTGAGTCCCAGCTTTGATCCCAGAAAAATAATTTTTTTCTCGGGATTCTCGTTGAACGGTACGGAGAAGGGAAGGCAGTTTGCCACCCAACTGCGATGAAGCGTGAGGCAGCCGTTTTTCAACAAGGCTGCGGCCTTTGCAGCGAGTGGATCTTCGTCATGGATGAAAACATCCAGGTGCGGAGCCAGGTCCGCGAAGCAGGGCATGGTGCGGCTCGCCTCATCAAACGCATAATAGAGGATGCGGATGTCCAGTTTTCGAAGGATGGGGCCGAGGCCGTTCCAGGTTCCCGCAAGGCTTTGGGGATGCTGGCCCATGAAAACGAGCCACCAAGTTTCGCCCGCAGGCTTCTGTCGGCAGCGCTGTAGGAAGTCCGCCATCGATGTCACCCCCACGACAAATGCAGGCTGAAACTGGAGCGAAGGATGTGAAAGGGCGTCAAATACGCGGGCGTTTTCGCCATGCCAGTCACAGTCGAGCCTGGCGAGAGCAATCAGCGAAGGGTCGTTTGCATCGCTGACCTTCCCGCGGAGATCGAGGCTGGGAAGCCGGGACAGGAATTCATCGACGGGCTCGAGCCGGTCAGCCCACGTCGTGAAGTGAAACAGACGCTGAACCCGCGGGTGGACTTGATCCGGTGGCAGCGCGGGATCCCGGGCGACACTCACGCTGCGTCGCTGCCGAAGGGATTCTTGGTCCAAAGCGCAACCGGGGGAGTGGAACGCTGGCCCATTGAGGCTTTCAGACGATCGTGCAGCGACGGCATGGAAGTCATCATTTCCTCCCACTCTTCATCGTCAATATCAACCTCGTGCCACCTGCCCAAAGGCATGCCGCATTCCACATCGCGGTAAAGGGCGTCGGCCCAGCCGGGATTGACCCGTTTTGCGGGCGATTTCGGAAGTGGCGGAAGCGAGTAGGACATGGGCCATGCAATCGGATCTTGCGGAGGGAGCCTGAACAACAAACCGCGCACTAGGGAAAACACTTTGGAAATCCGGGGATGGCATCGGGAATGCAGCAGAGTAACGACTTCAGTCGTCAAAGTGGCGGCTGGAAAGCTTGCGGGCAATATGCCTGAGTTTCCGTGTGGAGGACCATTTGACGACCGATTCCAATCGCAAGACACCGACCTCAGAAAAGGCTGGCGCATCCTCGGTGAGCCGACGACGTGCGATGTTTCTCGATCGGGATGGGACGGTGATCGTTCACATCCCGTACCTGCATACGCCGGAACAGGTCGAACTGATCGCGGGTGCAAAGGCGGCGCTCGAAAATGCGAGGGCCGCCGGCTTCTCGCTCTACCTCTTCACCAATCAATCCGGAGTGGGGCGGGGAATGTTCGGCCTTGATGCGGTGCATGCGGTGAATCAGCGAATGATGGAACTGCTCGGCGCGTCGTCCGATTCCAACTTTTTCGCAGGCGTGTGCATCGCCCCGGAGGCGCCTGATGCACCCATTGTGTATCGCAAACCGTCGCCCCGCTATATCCTCGAAACCTGCAAGGCAGACAGACTGGATCCCGAGCTTTGCTGGATGATCGGAGATTCGCCATCGGATTGGGAGGCTGGCATTGCGGCAGGAATCAACGTGGCCGCAGTCGGTTGTACGGACGAGGAGCCGCTGGAGAATCGCCGACTGCGAGAGCAAAAGGGCGTGCACGGTCATCCCGACCTGGCGGCCGCCGTCCGGGCTATCGTCGGTTTCTCGACCGCCTCATAATTGCACTGTCGATCCTCAGGATAGGCGGAGCGGACTTTCGAGGCTGCTCAGGCAACCGATAACCGTGGGCGATGAGCGCTTTATGTTGTTGTTCGGCCGGAGAGGCAAACTTCGGGAGGGGCGGCTTCCACGAGTTTCTCGCGCACCCAGGCGATCACTGGCTTCAGGCCGGCTCCGAGGGAGATCGGATTGAAGTCGGGCCACAGCCGGCGGAGGCGCGTGATCTCCAGGCATTTTGAGCGCGCGCCTGTGTATTTGCTCGTGTCGTATTGGATGCGTGAAGGGTCATAGCCGACTTGGAGGCAGATCAGTTCGGCAAAGGTTCGGATGGGATATTCCTCACCCGCGCCGACATTGACGACCTGTCCTTCCACGCGGGGGCTGAGCTCGAGTGCGACGCGTACAAAGTCGTCGACGTGGATCAATTCGCGGCGTTGGTGTCCGTCGCCCCAGAGGATCACGGGTTCATTGTAGAGGTGGCCACGCAGGATCTTCCGGATCAGGTCAAAAATGAAATGGAGCTGGCGTCCGTCGGAGTGATATTCCGGTCCGTAGAGTGTCGAGGGAATGAGCGTGAGGTGCTTGAGGCCGTATTGCTTCGCGAGGGCGAGCTGTCCGATCCACAGCATACGCTTGGTCATGGCGTAGGTGAAAAGACTGTCGATCGGCTGTCCCTCGAGATAGTTCTCCTCCCGGAGTTCGCGATCGGGCGCGTAGGCGCAGCTCGTCCCAATCGTGATGAGCTTGGCCTGCTTCTGGGAGGACGCCCACCACTCAAGGACGGTTGTGTTCAGCCTCTGGTTGTGAACCCATTGTTCACCCGGGTGGTGCAGGCAGAAGTCGCCGGCCTGGGTCCAGGCGGCGAGATGATAGATGCGATCGAAACGGCGGGAGTTCCAGGGCGTCAGTGCTGCGGGATCGAGGAGATTGCAGTCGCTCGAGCGCGGAGCGACGACGTGATGGCCGACCTTTTCAAGCGCGGATGTCAGGTGCCGCCCGAGGAAGCCGTGTCCGCCTGTCACGAAGATCGAAAGCGACCGGCTCATGTCTCCTTCGGATTGACCGGAAAATAGAACTCAATACCGCGCGCAATCAGATGTGCGTAGCGGGCGAGGATCTCCTTTTTGAAATTCCACGCGAGCACGTAGTAGACGTCGGGCACTTCGCTAAACTCATCCTCGATCCGCACGGGAATGTGGCTGCCGGGAGCGAGCAATCCGCGTCGGTGTGGATTGCGTTCGGTCATGCATTCGATCAGTTCCGGACCGATTCCGTAGTAGTTCAGCAGCGTGTTTCCCTTCACCGGAGCTCCAAGTCCGAACACCCGCTTGCCCGCCTTTCGGCATTGTTCGAGGTAGGCGCGGTTCTCCTCGCGCCGCAGCGCGATTCGGCGACCGAAATCGTGATACCAGGAAAGTGTATTTGCACCGGCAGCATCCTCGGCGGCGATGAAGTCTGCGAGTCGGGCGCTTGGTTTGGCAGCGGATGCGTGAGTCGCGTGCGCGATGATGGAGCCGCCGTGGATGGGCGAGAGTTCCGCGTCGAAGAGCGCCAGGCCGTGACGCTTGAGCAGCGTATCGAGCGTGCGCACATTGTAGTAGAGCAGGTGCTCGTGGTAGATCTGATCGAACGCATCGTTCTCCACGATGCGCTTCATGTAGAGAAACTGGATGACGAAGACTCCGTCCGGGGCAAGGCAGTGCCGGATGCCCTCGGTGACGGAATGAAGTTCCTCGAGGTGAAAGAAGACGCCGGACGCGTTTATGACTTCAAAGGTGCGATTGAGGGATCGCGCGGTCTGCTCGTTGAAGAACGCGCGGACCGTGGTGAGTCCCGCGGCATTGGCGAGATCGGATGGGAGTTTTGCGGGCTCCACACCGACGATGTCATAGCCCAGTGCGCGGTAGTGCCGGAGCTGGGTGCCATCGTTGGATCCGATGTCGAGCATCGCCTTGCGAGGGCGATCCTTGAAGTAGCGTTCGTCGACTGCATGGGCGACGGATTGAAAATGATCGCTCAGCGTCTTCGTGGTACCTGAGAGATAGGTGTGGTCCGCGAACATCGTTTCCTTCGGCACCGTATAGTCGAGCTGTGCCGTCCCGCAGCGATCGCACATCACGACCGAGAGGGGATAAGACGGTTCCGTGCCTGCCTCCGCGGGCTTCAGGAAATGATTGGCCCATGGCTGACGACCGAGGTCGACGGCGGGTGAGAGAAGGGTGGAGTCGCAGACGCGGCAGATCATACGAAGTGGCCCTTATGGGTGGCGATGAACTGACCGGCAGCAGCGAGCGTTTCGGGTGTTCCGATGTCGAGAAACGGCGCGGTCACGGTTGTTGCATGCACCCGGTGTTTTGCGGCGAGCGCGGGAAAGACATCGAATTCGAAGCTGAGCGGGCGCGTGGGCGGCAGTTCCCTCAGCGTGCGCTCGCTGAAGGCATAAACGCCGGCGTTGATGGTGCCGGCGCCTGGAGTTTTTTCGCGAAAGGCGTTGAGAAGTCCGTCCCCACGAATGTCGAGGGATCCGAAACGACTGGCGTCCGGGAGAGCGAGTCCGAGGAGGGATGCGTCGGCGACACCGGCATCGATCGGCAGCAGCAACGGCCGAGGATCGGCGAGGACAAGGGAGTCGCCATTGACCACGAGCCAGCGCCGGTTCGGCGCGGCTTCCAAGGGCAGGGCGTTCAGGCAGCCGCCGGCGGTTCCCAAGGGACTTGTCTCGACGCTGGATGAGACGGTGACATTGGGGATCGGCTGGCTCTTGAAATGGTTCTCAATGACATGGGCGAGGTGTCCGGTTGCCATGAAAAACTCCCGGCAGCCCCACCGTGCGAATGCGCGCACAACCCATTCGACGAATGGGCGTCCCGCGACACTCGCCATGGGCTTGGGCACTCCGGGGAGAAGATGACTCACCCGCGTGCCGAAACCACCGGCAAGGACGATGACACCGGGTGGGTGGGTGCGGTCAGACATTGCTGTAGCGGGAATTTCGAAGGATCGTGTAACCCTTGATCAGTTCGCGAATGCCGCGATCAAGATCCCACTCGGTGCGGAAGCCGGTTTTCAGCAGACGCTGATTGGAAACGATGTAGTCCCGCTTGTCGGGATCCTCTCCGACCGGCGCCTCGAGAAACGTGAAGGCGGGAACATGCTTCTTGATGACCGCGCACAGCTCGAGCTTGGAAAGATTGGCCTCCTCCAGGCCCGCGTTGTAGGCGCGCCCCTTCATGAGTTCGAAGTTCCTTAGGGCGAAGGCGAAGGCACGCGCCACGTCCTGGATATGGATGTAGTTGCGCTTGAAATGACCCTCAAAAATCACGACCGCGCGATCGGTGATGGCGCGGTGGACGAAGTCATTGACCAGAAGATCGACGCGCATCCGTGGGGAGAGGCCGAAGACAGTGGCCAACCGGAAACTCAGGCTGTTGGTGCGTCGCAGCACGGCCTCCTCGGCGGCGACCTTGGTCGTGCCGTAAAGGGAAATCGGCCGGAGTGGGGTGTCTTCCGTGCAGAACTTGCCCGATTCACCGATGCCGTAGCCGCTGTTGGTGACCGGAAGAAGGATCCATTGCGAGGGAGAGGCCAGGCGACAGATCATCTCGACCGCTTCCTGATTGATCGTGCGGGCGCCGACGGCGTCGGCCTTGCAAAGCGGTGCGCCGACGAGGGCAGCCAGCGGGATGATGGCGTCTGCCTTGGCTACCAACGGTTTGACCAAAGCCTCGTCGCGACAATCACCCCGCACGACCTGAAAGCCATCGAATTTGCAGCATTCCAGCAGGCTGGATTGCCCGAACATGAACGTGTCGAGGACCGTCACATCATGCCCTTCGGAGAGGAGGTGAGGAATTAGGACGGAGCCGATGTAACCGGCTCCGCCAGTAATGAGGAGTTTCATCGCGTTGCGGCGTGGCTTGACTGAGGACATACTCCTATACGGCACGCCGCGTTGGGAATTTATTGTCAAAACGCCGCATCCAAGTCGGCCCCTGCCGCGTCGCAGGCCGACAAAGAGGCGACATGCGTATCAAACAGAGCCAGTTGAGCCCTTGACGTGTCTTGCCAACCGGCGGAACGCGCTTCGTCGTGCCCGCGATCGCCCAGCGCATCCCAACGCCAGCCATTGCGCCAGTTTCATCGGCGTCACGTGTCCTTGAGACAATGGCTATGCGACAGGCAGTGACCCGTGAAATCGATCCGGTGCGATAGGCATCTCTCGCTCCCCATGTGGTACATACCAATTCGACGGCAACCTCGGCGGCAAGCCGTCTGGTTTCGGCGTGGATTTGGGGAAGAGTTCTTGAGTACAAACCACACGACCTGCCCCGTTATAGTCCATCCTTGTCAGGCTTTTGGTATATAACCGTACTTCTTTTTGAAGACGGCCTGAACAAGCTGCTTCTCTTCCTCGGTTGTGGCGCTCTCGACTGCTTGTGCTCTCGAATCGAATCGGTAAGAAACGAATCGAAACTGGCTAACGTCATCACTTCTGTCGAGGCCCAGAACGATGAGAACTTCGTCATTTGTCCAGGTAGCTGCCCAATCTGGGTATAACCAGGGCCAAAGCGGCTGAACTTTATCGACTCCCTGCTCAAGGGGCACGACCAGAATTCTGAGACGCATCCTGAAACTTGGGCTAACGTCCGCTAGTCCTACCCCACAAAGAGCGACAAATCTTCCACTCGGGGATTGTAGCGCTTCGTATCGACTGATCGTAGGTACGCCCCGCCTCGAAGCGCTGACAGCCTCAATCGCTAGCAGCAGAGCCACCGTGAGTGCAAGAGTGCGCACTTTCATTTGCCGAACGTTAGAGATGTGAAGCGGGTGGGCGAGCGTAGAGTGGGTCCTTTGGATCTACCGGAAAGGTGGAGGGGAGAGCGTAAGGAAAGACGCCAAGAACGGGGTGGTCAGGGCGTGTGGTTGGGAATCGGACGGCCTATTTTTCGATCCGCGCCGAATGCAGACGGATTGTCGCCGATGTCATCGGGCGATTCAAGGTGTACAGCTTCTGGGAGAGGGATGTCAGTCGCGGGATCGAAGCCATGCGTCAGGCATCCTCGTGATTGGTTGGGTTTTGGATGTGGTCCGCGCCTGTTGTGGGGTGATGCTCGCTATTGAACACGATCACGACGGGAGGGCGAAGGGGCTGGCGTTGAGATGCGCTGCGCGATCCCGGGCACGACGAAGCGCGCCCCTCCCGGTTGGCGGGAATGGTCAGTGGGTGGGTTGGGGGGCAGGAGGTTACCGATGCTGGGGAATTCCGCGAAGGGGACGGACTTTCTGTGAATTTAAACCAGAGAGTGTTCTGAAATTTCATCGCAAGCGGAGGAAATGCTGGTTTTCGAGGGATCGGACTTGGCCTCCGGGCTTTGAGGGGTAGGTTTGCCGTACTCCCATCCCTGCCATTTTCATGACAGTTCCCCTGATTGTTTCGTCGAATTTTCAGTTCGTGCATGCTTTGCGTCGGATTGGAGGTGGACTGATGTTGGCGGGTACTGCCATCATCGGTGTCGCGGCAGAGAAAGGGGCCGTTTCGGCCAAACTGACGTTCAACGACTCCATTCAGCCGATCTTGGCTGAGAATTGTTATCAGTGCCATGGCCCCGATCTGGGGTCGCGCAAGGCGGGGCTGCGTCTGGATCGCCGCGAGAGCGCCTATGCTCCGGGCAAGGATCGGGGGCCGGCGATCATCCCGGGGGATGCGGAGAAGAGTGCGCTGGTGCAACGAATCGAATCACAGGATGAGGATGAGCGCATGCCTCCGCTTGAGGCGCACAAGACCCTCAAGCCCGCGGAAATTGCCCTGCTGCGGCGGTGGGTGGAGGAGGGGGCCGAGTACCAGGAGCATTGGGCATTCATTGCACCCGTGCGACCGAAAGTGCCGTCGGGACCGGAGGTTTCGGGAGCACGTTCGCCGATCGATGCCTTTATTCTTGAGCGTGTTGCCCATGCCGGACTGAAGGCGTCACCCGAAGCGGACCGACGCAGCCTGTTGCGGCGCGTCACCTTTGACCTGACCGGCCTGCCGCCGACTCCGGAAGAGCTGGCGGCATTTGTGGCGGATACTGGTCCGGATGCGTATGAGAAAGTGGTGGATCGTCTGCTGGCGAGTCAGCGCTTTGGCGAGCATCGGGCCCGCTACTGGCTGGATTATGTCCGTTATGCGGACACGCACGGCCTGCATTTCGACAACGTCCGATCGATCTGGCCCTACCGGGACTACGTCATCCAGGCATTCAACACGAACAAACCGTTCGATCGTTTTGTGCGCGAGCAACTCGCGGGTGACCTCCTGCCTGCAAAGTCGATTGAGGAGATCGTGGCGACAGGGTTCATGCGGTGCAATCTGACCACGAATGAAGGGGGGACCATACCCGAGGAGGTTTTTGTCAATCAGACTCGCGATCGGGTGGAGTCGTTTGGCCTCGTCTTTCTCGGTCTGACCACGGGCTGCGCGGCTTGTCACGATCACAAATTTGATCCGATCACCCAGCGCGACTTCTACGGTCTTGCGGCGTTTCTCGGCAATACGGCGGAGAAGGCCTGGGATTTGAACACGGCGGACCCCGATCCGGTGATCCGGTTGCCCGAAGGGGCTGCGCGCATCGCGTTGGAGCGGGCGCTCGCGTGGCGCGGTGATGTTCAGCAGCGCCTTGATGAAAGGAAGCGCACGGCTGCGGAACGCTTTGCGGCCTGGCTGTCCTCCGGAAACCGGCCGAGGACGGTTTCGGATGACGCGCTGGAACTACGGTTGCTGCTGAATGAAGGAAAGGGCGACGTGGTGGCCAATTCCGCCCCCGGTGCGAAGACCTCGAGCTTCAAGGCGGAAACCAATCCGCTGGTCTGGGGCGAGAATGCACTCTTCTGGCCCAGCATGCGCATGGACATTGCCAGCCAGCTTTCGCTGGGCGACGCGGGTGCGGTCGATGGAACGCAGGCGTTTTCTGGGGGAGGTTGGGTGCTGTTGCGGCAAAAGGTCGGAGGAAGCGGCACGGGCTACGGGGCGTTGCTGTCGCGCATGCGGTCAACTCCGACAAAGGAAACGCGGGGATGGGAGCTGTATCAACGCGAGCACCGGCTGATTCTTGTTCTTGCCCACGCTTCAGGCAGGCAGGCGATCGAGGTCACAACCGCGGAGAAAGTCATGAGCTTTGACTGGACCCATGTCTTCTTCACCTATGACGGATCCGGGCGAGCCGCGGGAGTGCGCATCTATGTGAACGGTCGGCCGGTTGAGACTGATGTCATTCGTGATGATCTTGGTGGTGCGAGCATCGCCACGGAGGCAACGATGCAACTGGGGCGTCGGGAGGATGGCGAACCCATGCGCGAAACCTCGTTTCAGGATGTGCGCCTCTATCGTCGCGAGCTAGCTGCCGATGAGGTTTCCCGTCTGCCGATTGAGACGGTTGCAGCGGAGATTCTGTCCCGCAACCCCGACATTGCCAAATGGACGCCCGAGGAAACCTACATGGTCGTTGACCGCTTCTTCATGGAGGGAATCGACACCGAGGCGATGGAGCTGGCGGCTGAGCTTGCGCTTGCGGACGATGCGATCGGGCAGATCAGCAAGGACGGAGTGCCAACCTTGATTGCGCGCGAGAAGTCGACACCCGGTGCTTCCGATATTCTCAAGCGGGGCGACTACTATGCGAGGACCGCGCGCGTACAGCCTCTGATGCCGCATTTTCTCCCACAGCCGCCCCCGGGTGAGAGAAACGATCGCATGGGTCTGGCGGACTGGTTGCTGACGCCGGAGCAGCCGCTCTTTGCGCGCGTGACTGTGAACCGCATGTGGCAGGAAATTTTTGGTGTTGGACTGGTTGATACGCCGGGAGATTTCGGTGTGATGGGCTCCAAGCCTTCGCATCCCGAACTCCTCGACTGGCTGGCCATTGAATTCCGTGAAAGCGGCTGGGATGTGAAACGGATGTACCGTATGCTGGTTACCTCGGCAACCTACCGTCAGACTGCCCGTGTGACGCAGGAGCAACTCCTCAAGGACCCGGCGAACCGTCTTCTGGCGCGCGGACCGCGTTTCCGCATGGACGGGGAGATTCTTCGCGATGCCGCGCTGGCGACATCCGGTCTCCTTGTGGGAACCCTCGGCGGTCCGCCAGCCAAACCCTACCAGCCTCCGGGCATTTGGAAGGAGGTGGCGATGCCAGAATCCAATACGAAGACCTACGTGGATGACCATGGCCCGGGCCTGTATCGGCGGAGCCTGTACACGTTCTGGAAGCGCGCCTCGCCGCCGCCGAGCATGGAAACCTTCGATGCACCCTCGCGCGAAACCGTCTGCGTGCGCCGTGCCCGCAGCAATACGCCCCTGCAGGCATTTGTGACGATGAACGACACGCAGTGGGTCGAGGCGGCCCGCAAGCTGGCCGAGCGCGCACTGCATGCGCAGTCGGGCGCTGACGGACGCATTGACATGCTTTCGGCGCTGACGCTTGGACGACGCCTGGATCCGGATGAGCGCGCCGTGATTTCGAAGTCGCTTGATGGTTTCGAGCGCTACTTCAGGAACTCCAAGGGTGCGGCGGAGGAATTCCTCGCTGTCGGAGAGAGCCCGTCGGATGCCAGACTGGATCGGATCGAACTTGCCAGTTGGACGATGGTGGCGAGCCAGTTCTACAATCTCGACGAATTCCTGACCAAGTAATCCATCAAGAGTTTTCAGATCCATGTACGCGCACGATCAACATGACCCCCATGCCCACCTCTGTTCAGACCATGCGGGGGAAGGGCCGACAGTCTGGGACCTGCCCGTTCCGCTGTCGTTGAAGCGGGAGTGGCTGCAACTGGAAACGCGACGGCACTTTCTCGGCCGCACGGGCAAGGCATTGGCGTGGGCGGGTCTCGCGAGCATTCTGGGCAAGGAAATGCCGAGGGCTTTCGCGAACATCACGTCGCGGGAGAGTGTCGTGCCGCATTTTGCCCCGAAGGCGAAACGCGCAATCTACCTCTTCATGGCGGGGGCGCCGTCGCAGATTGAGACTTGGGACTACAAGCCCATGCTTGCCGATCTGTTTGACAAGGATCTTCCGGAGTCGGTTCGAGGCGGGCAGGTGTTGACGGGAATGACCGCGAGTCAGGCGCGGCTTCCGATTGCCCCGAGTCCGTTTGGATTCAAACAGTATGGGAAATCCGGCATGTGGGTCTCGGATCTGTTTCCTTGGACGGCGAAGGTCGCTGACGAGCTGACGGTCATCAAGTCCCTGCACACCGAGGCCATCAATCACGAGCCCGCGATACTCCAGATCACCACGGGGAACATGTTTGCGGGCAAGCCGTCGCTCGGCTCATGGCTGTCGTATGGGCTTGGGGCAATGAACGACGAATTGCCCTCCTTTGTCGTACTGACCTCGAAGATGCCCGTCACGAAAAACGTGCAGGCACTATCCAACCGGCTGTGGTCCTCGGGATTCCTGTCGCCGGAGCATGCGGCGGTGACGCTTCGACCGGGTGGGGATCCCGTGCTGTACCTCCAGAATCCCGCGGGGATCGATGGTGAGGCGCGTCGTGCGATGATCGATGGAGTCAATGCGTTGAACCGCGACCTCTTTGAGCGCGTCGGCGATCCGGAGATCAACGCCCGCATTGCCCAGTATGAGATGGCGTTTCGCATGCAGACGTCAGTGCCCGAGCTGACCGACGTGTCGAAGGAACCGAAATCAACGTGGGATCTCTACGGGGAGAAGGCGAAGGAGCGGGGCACGTTTGCCTACAACTGCCTGATGGCGCGACGGCTCGCGGAGCGCGGTGTTCGTTTCACCCAGGTATTCCTGCGGAGCTGGGATACCCACGGAGAGGTCCCTGAGCGACTGAGCGCGCTATGCGAGGACTGCGACCGCCCGACCTATGGGCTCATTACCGATCTCAAGCGCAGAGGGCTTCTGGACGACACGTTGGTCATTTGGGGAGGGGAGTTCGGTCGCACCGTGTATTCGCAGGGGGGGCTCAAGCGCGACAACTATGGACGTGACCATCACCCGCGCTGCTTCAGCATGTGGATGGCCGGAGCTGGGGTGAAGCGCGGGTTCACCTACGGCGAGACCGACGATTTCTCCTACAACATCACGAAGGATCCCGTGCACATCCGCGACCTGCATGCCACGATTCTTCACCAGTTCGGGCTGGATCACAACAAGCTGACCTTCAAGTTCCAAGGGCTCGACCAGAAGATGACCGGTGTCTTGCCTGCCGAAGTGATTTACGATTTGCTGGCGTGACGCAGGCCGGAAAAACAGCAGGGTGAACTGGATCGCCCTGCAAAATCGCATGTCCGAGCCAGCCGAATTTTCCCACCGTGCCACCCGTCGACGCCATCACCGGCCGCTTGCAGGCATCTTCTGGTTTTCAGCCATTGTGCTGCTGGCGCTGCTTGCCTTGGCGTTTCCTCCCGATGGCCAGCAGCGGACCACGCTCGCGCAGTTTTTTGGTCGGTTTCACCCGCTTGTCGTCCATTTCCCCGTCGCCCTTCTCTTCCTCATTCCCGTGATTGAAGTCTATGCGCTCTTCCGCCGCGGCCACGCCCTCCGTGGCGCACCCGCTTTTCTCCTCTGGATTGCCACCGCCACCGCCATCCTTGGAACGGCGCTCGGCTGGCTGCTGGCCCGCTTTGGAGGATACAAGGGAGATCTTGTCATTACGCACATGTGGAGCGGATGCCTGCTGGCCCTCCTGTGCCTGCTGGCGCTGCTCTTACGGCGGCGCTGGGAAGTCGACGGCCTTTATGGGCTGGGCCTTCTCTACGCGCCGGTCTTGCTGCTCGCCGTCGGCACCATGGTGTTCACGGCGCATCAGGGAGGACAGTTGATCTATGGCGACAACTACCTGATCGAATACATGCCGCCAAAGCTGCGTTCCCTCCTGGGCTTGCCTGCGGCAGGCGCGACGCTCAAGTCGGCTCCCCAGCCACCGTCCACTCCCGGCGCACCGGGTGCGGTGAATCGCGAAGATTCAAAGCAGGACACGAAGGTTTCCTTCTATGAGGCGCGTATCATGCCCGCCTTGGACCGAACGTGCCTGTCCTGTCACAGCCCGAAGAAGACAAAGGGAGGCCTGAGACTCGACACCTACGCGCTCATGATGAAGGGCGGCGACAGTGGTCCCGCGGTCGTCGCTGGAAACCTGGACGACAGCGAGCTCTATCGTCGCATTACGCTGCCGCATGACGACGAGGAGTTCATGCCTGGGGGCAACAAGAAGCCGCTCAGTGCAACCGAGACCAAGTGGATCGAACTCTGGATTGCCGCGGGGGCGTCCGAGACGGCGCCGCTGAGCGAATTCAGCCAGGCTCCTGCCCCGCCTGAGAAACACGGCGAGGCCGTTGCCTGGGCACCTGACTACCGACCGAAACTCGACGAGGCAAAGGCCCTCGCGGACCGGCTGGGAATCCGTTTGGTGGCGAGATCGCAGGTACCAACGGATGGATTGATTGTCCGCACGGCGAGCGCCCCTTCGCATTGCACGGACGACGTGCTGGCCGCGCTGGCGCCGCTGGCCGATGTCATTGTTGAGGCCGAACTCGCACGCACACGAATCTCGGACAAGGGACTTGCGGCAGTTTCCAGTTGGAAAAACCTGAGGCATCTGGATCTCACCGCGACTGCTGTCACTGCTGAAGGACTCCGACCCGTGGCGGAATTGACCAAACTCGAAACACTGAACCTGACAGATTCCCGGGTCGATGCGGCGAAGCTTCCGCCGATCCTGACTCAGCGTGCGGGGCTGGCGATCTATCCGCTGACCCAGGACGATGTTGGAGTGGACGTTGCCGCACCGGCAGCTTCCGCTCGATGAGGCCATGAGCGCATTTGCAGTGGAGGTAAGGAGCCTTCGGAAAAGCTATGGCGCGGTAGAGGCGGTCAAAGGGGTCAGTTTTTCGATACAGGCCAACGAGATCTTTGGACTGCTCGGGCCGAATGGTGCGGGCAAGACGTCCACGTTGGAGTGTTTGATCGGCCTGAGGGATCCCGATTCAGGAGAGTTCTGGATCTCGGGCATGGATGCGCGCGCGAATGCGCAGGAGGTCAAGGGGAAGATCGGCGTGGCGCTTCAGAGCACGGCTCTTCAAGACAAGCTGACACCGAGGGAGGCGCTGACGCTTTTCGCCTCATTCCATCAGAAGCACGATGACGTTGGCGCGCTGCTGGAGCGTTTCGGCCTTTCGGAGAAGGCGGACGTTGCGTTTGAGGCGCTATCGGGCGGACAGCGGCAGCGGCTTGCACTTGCGCTTGCATTCGTGAACCGGCCGGACGTGTTGATCTTTGACGAACCGACCATGGGGCTCGATCCGCGGGCGCGGCAGGAGCTGCACGCCGAGATCCTCGGCATGAAAGCGGCGGGTCACACGATTCTGCTGAGCACGCACCATCTTGATGAGGCGGAGAAATTGTGCGACCGGATCGCCATCATCGACCGCGGTGTTGTGATTGCCACGGGTGCGCCGCGGGATCTTATCGCCGGATCGCAGGCGGTGCAGACCGTGGCGGTAAGGTGTGAGCGGTCCGTGCCCAGGGATTGGTTTGAGCAATTGCCGGATGCGAGAGAGATTGCCGGGTCGGGTGACGAGTATCGGTTTGTTACGGCGAACGCGACGCTGGCGGTGGCGGAGCTCACGCGACGGCTGTCAGAAAACGGTGTGGGTATCATTGAGCTGCACGTGCGCAAGGCCTCGCTCGAGGACGTCTTTCTCCGGCTTACCTCTGGAGGAAACTCATGAGCGGATTTCGTCAGTATCTTGTCCAGTGCATCCGGCTCCATTTTCGGAACAGGATGGCGCTGATCTACGGCTATCTGTTCCCCCTTATTTTCCTCGTGGCGTTCTGGGTTCTTTACCGTCACGAAAAGATCCCGCTGCTGCGGCACATGGGCGAACTCCTCACGGTCAGCGTATTGGGCGGCGCGTGCTTCGGCTTGCCGACCACGATGGTCAGCGAACGGGAGCGCGGCGTGTGGAAGCGCTACCGCCTTGCGCCGATGCACACGGGATTGTTTGTCGCAGGCACGGTCCTCGCAAGGTATGTCATTATTGTATCGGCAGGACTGATACAGTTTGGAGCTGCGCTGGCAGTAGGCATGACCATGCCCGAGCATCCGCTGGCGCTTGCCGTGGTGTTCTCGTGCGTTGCCTTCTCATTCATCGGCCTCGGTCTAGTGCTCGCGATGATGGCCGACACTGTTCCCGCCGTTCAGGCGCTTGGGCAGTGCATCTTCCTACCCATGCTGATCATCGGAGGCGTGGCGGTGCAATTGGTCAGCCTGCCGGAGTGGGTCCAGCATGTTTCCGCATTTTTCCCGGGACGTTATGCTGTGGAAGCCATCCAGCGATGCGTCACCGGAAGCGGATTTGAGGATGTCGGGTTCTCGCTGATTGTGCTCACGCTGATGGGGGTGGCGGGCTTCCTTGCAGGAGCAAAACTGTTCCGTTGGGACACGCAGCAGCGCTTCTCACGATTGCCTGGGAAAGCCTGGCTGCTGCTACCATTGGGTGCGTGGCTTACGGCGGGACTGCTTGCGGAGTGGAGAGGCGTAAGCGTTCTCTCGCGGGAAGGTCCGACTGATGCGGCAGTTCGTCCCTTGCCACAGAACGCAATTCCAACGCCTGCGCCTGTGCCGACAATTGTGCCAACTCCACTGCCGACTGCCGCACCCACGCCAACCCCGGTACCGACGCCCACTCCCACGCCGACACCAACACCGTTGTGGGCGTCGATCACGGAGGCCCAGACCAACGGTCTGGATTTCAACGTGCCGCCCGACCGGGGCGTCGTGGCTCCGTTTGCGCCAAAGGATGAGGAGCCCGATGAGTACTCCGCACCCGAGGTCGAGGCAGTGCGGCGCAATATTGCCTCCTGGAGACCGGGCCTTGATCCGGATGAGATCCAAGCGATCCGAAACTATCTCTACATTGCTGCCGTGCCCGATGCCATCCAGATGCCCGTCGAGCGCTATGTCCCTGGAGTTGTTTTCGAGTTTCTTGCCGACACGTATCCCAAGGACAAACTCATCAAGATTCTCACCTGGATCGCGATCCATCCGGACGAGGGTAAGGTCATGTCGAGTGTAGGGGACATCGGAATTTCGGGGACGGTAGGTGATCCCTGGGTTGTCCGTGAACGCGCCTATTTTTACGCGATCAAGTTCATTGCCCGATTGACGGGGCGTTCAACCGATTAGCGTGCGTTCGAATTCGTTCGGCTAGAAACATTCATGAAGTCCCCGTCCTTTCGCCTGGTCAAAATCACCCTCTTTGTGCTGCTGGTGATGGCGCTGGTCATTGCTCCGTTTGTGATCTGGGGTGAGGATTTTGTAATTCCGCTGCTCAATGCGCAGGAGCACAGGATTGAATGGCTTGTGGTGATTGCGATCGTGCTGCTTGCAGCGGACTCGGTGGCACCGGTTCCGGCGACGCTCGTCATCATGTTTCTCGCGGCGAAGGCGGGCACGCTCGCCGGAGTGGTTGGGGGCACGATCGGACTGACCGCTGGCGTGCTGGCCGCAGCCTGGTTCGGGCGCGTGGCGGTCGGGAGAATCGCTCCGCGCTTTTTTCCCGATGAGGAGCTCGCCCGTTTGCGTGAAGCCTTGCACACACGGCTTGCGCTGACCCTCGCGTGCCTGCGGAGCGTGCCCGTGCTGGCGGAGACGTCGGTTATCGTTGCTGCGGCGATGGGCATTCCGCTGAAGAGGATCGTCCTGTTGACCCTGCTGCCGAATCTGGCGGTTGCGCTGATCTATTCCGTTTCCGCGGATGATTCTTTTCAGACAGCGGTCATCGCATTTCTCGGAACGATGGTTGCCTCAGGTGTTCTCTGGCTCTGGCTGAGGAAAAAGCGCTAGCGCCCTGGGTAGATTCCCACAGGGGCGATTCGGGACGACGCTGCAGGGCCCGTAGAGGTTACGCTGCTGGTGACAATTATATCCGGAGAAAGTTTACGCGCCGCGTTACCTTGGCGCGGTGATGTGTCGTCATGGACTTTGCAATCCAATCCATCATGAACTACTCAATCCTCCAGAATATCCTCGGTGTGGCCCTCCTGGCAGGCGTTGTCACCGCCGCCATCGCTTTCATGGACCCCTCTGTGCCTGCGACGCAGAGCCCTGCCGCTGAGTCGGCAGCAGTAGTGCAGCCAGCCACGAATGTTGCTGCGCCGGTGACGGCTGCTTCGGTACAGCCCTGACCGAACGGCGCTTGCGCTCGGGTGCGGGTCCGCGCATGACCATGTGTCTGCGTGACGAACGTCGAAAGAGTCTACCTGCATCCACCAGATGCGCGCCGCGTGAGGGCCGACAAGGCGCTCGCCGCCGCGTTTCCGGAATTCAGCCGTGTCGCGATTCAGCGGTCGTTTGACGCGGGACTTGTCAAGCGAGGTGGTCAGGTGCTTTCCCGGGATACCGTTCTTCTTCCGGGAGAAACACTGACCATTGGGTTTCCCGAAACCCGAGCGCCGGAACTTCGGCCGGTTGAAATTCCCCTTGATATTCTGTACGAGGACAAGCACCTCGTCGCGATCAACAAGGCGGCAGGCATGGTGGTGCATCCGGGGGCTGGTACAGGGGAGGACACGCTGGTTCATGCGCTGCTGGCGCATTGCTCGGGTTCTTTGAGCGGAATCGGTGGTGTGGAGCGACCTGGCATTGTGCACAGGCTGGATCGAGAGACCTCGGGCGTGATGCTGGTGGCGAAGACCGATGTCGCCCATCGCGCGCTGAGCGCGCA
Source organism: Verrucomicrobiota bacterium (assembly GCA_014584295.1). Lineage (GTDB taxonomy): Bacteria > Verrucomicrobiota > Verrucomicrobiia > Opitutales > Opitutaceae > UBA6669. The sequence goes on along the minus strand of JACTNC010000057.1, from coordinate 62,142 downwards.
GTTTTCAGAACGATCGCTGCACAAGGAATACCTGGCGCTGGTTCAGGGAGTGCCTCCGCTATTGAGCGGGAGCATCACCAAGGCGATCGGACGCAACCCCCAGCACCGTCACAAGATGACAGTCAGGGATGTAGGCGAGGGAGGACGGGATGCGCACACAGACTGGGAGCGCGTCGAGACATTTGGCGAACAGGCGGCCCTGCTTCGATGCACGATCCATACCGGGCGAACCCATCAGATTCGTGTGCATCTGAAACATCTTGGGCATGTCATCATTGGTGATGACGTCTATGGTTGGAAGCCGGATCCTCGTTTTCCGGCATTGACGGCTGATCGGGTGATGCTGCACGCGGAGCATCTTGTTGTGACCCACCCAAGCTCCGGACGCAGCCTGGATCTTCGTGCGCCGCTGCCGCGTGATTTCCAGACCCTGCTACAGGTACTTCGTGGGAAAAGTGTTCCGACGATTGACTCAACTGCAAAGAAGTCCGCAGCGAAACGATCGTCTGTGAAGGCCGACGGAAGTCGAACAATGAGGGAGATTGCTTCGCGGACCATGCCAGCGAGTTCAGCCCCTATGCGGGGTGAGGCAAAGCGCAGACGGAAGAAGTAGCATCAGAACAGCACCCTGCCGTTGGCCTTCGGGGGAGCGGGAATGCCGAGCAGGTGGGAAAGCGTGGGCGCGAGGTCGTCAACACCGACCCGCTCCGTGTGTTCGCCCCGTGGCACTCCCACGCCGTACCAGAGCAGCGGGACATGGGTGTCGTAGTTGTACGGGGATCCGTGAGATACGCCCACATCCCGTTGAAAGAAATAGGGCTTCACGAGCACCATGAGATCGCCGCTGCGTTCACGGTTGAAGCTGAGCAGGGCCTGACGTCCCAGACTGTCATTCACATCGCCGCGTTCGAGCTGGCTTCGGGTGTAAGCGGCCTCAACCCACGGAAGTTTGAGCGCCGCGTCACGCATGACGGTCTGCACTTCCTTCGGGTCGAGATTTTTTTCCGTGAGTGCCGACGGTTGGATCAAACCGTAGTTGACCAGCCAGGGACCCTTGTCCGCGAGGGGGCCAAAACGCGCGTTGAGAGCCTCCTCCTCTGCGCGGGCGGCATCCCGGAAACGCATGCGGCCGGTGGGGATATCGCGTCCGGTAGCCCGAAGGTATTCGGGCATGGGGGGCGCGCCGTGATCCGCCGTGAGAATGATCGTGCAGCGATTGAGTCCCACCCAGCCCTCCAGAAATTCAAAGAGTTCGCCGAGGATGCGATCGGTGCGCACGGCATTGTCCATGACTTCGTGGCTGTTGGGACCGTAGCTGTGGCCGATGGCATCAGGAGCGGAGAAACCGAGGCAAAGGATATCGGTTGTGCCGCGCTTGCCGAGATTCTCATGCATGACGGCGGCCTTTGCGAAGTCTGCCAGCAGCTCGCTCGCAAACGGAGTTGAACCGAGACTGGCGTAGAATGCGGAGCCGGGTTTGTTTTCCCCGCCGGTGATTGTCTTGGGAAACGTGCGGCCAAGTCCTCCGCCCGTGTACTCACCTTCCATGTCGTCCGGTCCCTGGATATCGTAGGCGGAAACCGGCAGGATACGATCCCACACTTTTCCAAAGTAGGAACGGGCCTTTCCCTCCTGATTCCAAGCGGCAACCCAGGTGGGCACCTGTTTCATGTAGTAGGTCGATGTGACGAACGAACCTTCCTGCATGAAGTACGCGGCATCAGCGAGATGGCCACTCATGAGAATGGCGGCACGATCCTTGTTGGCGATACCGATCACCTTGGGTTTGCCTCCCCGCGCCAGCTTGAATTCGTCCCCGACCGTGGTGACATTCAGGTTCCGCGGTGAGCGACCCTCCGGCTTCTGGGCGGCTGTCGCTCGGCCGATTATCTCTACGGAAGGATCGGAAACGCAATTTGTGGGCCGCAGGGTATTGCGGTCGATCCAATCGTTTTCGATGATACCGTTGGTGTTTGCGAAAGTCCCGGTGAGCATGACTGCATGGCCCGGACCTGTATTCGTGAGGGCATGCCGGTGGTGACAGTCAGAAAAGACTGCGCCTCTGCCGAGGAGGAGATTGAATCCGTTTGATCCAAAGTAGGGACGGAAACGCTGAAGGTAGTCGGCGCGGAATTGGTCCAGGCTGATGAGCACAACCAGATCCGGAGAGGGACGCTGTGCACCAGCGGATACGGCAACGGAGACGAGAGCAACCAGTGCGGCGAAGAAGCTACGGCGAGTGGAGGTCATGGACAGGGAGGTGGCGCCAGACGGCAAAGGGTTCCAGCATTGGGTCTTTTGTGCGCAGGGCAAGTCCGCCGACTACAAAGCGCGTCCTGGGTCGAAATGATTTCGGGAATCCGCAAATTCCAGAACGAACCAACATCATAGTTCAACAAGGCGTGCATTTGGCGTTGCGAAACGAGGAGACGGCGGACGAAGATCCACGTGCTTTTGAAACAATAAGTGCGCCCATCCCTTGAGCGTCGGAATGTTGGAACACTCCTTGCCGTACCGGGGAATCCGAGCGCGTTGATCCTTTTTCCCAAATGAATCGCAGACGTTTTATCGGACAGGTTGCTGGCGGCACGATCGGTGCGGCCTTGGTCACGGGATCCTCGCGGGCGGAGGTTCCCGCGGCTTCGGGGTCGCTGACGCGGACACCGATGGTCCTGATGGCACCGCGAGCCGATGGCATCGAGGCGGTTTGGGGTGTGACGACCCTGTGCCGCGGACGCATTGAATGGGAGTCGAACGACGGCACGCGTGGCGTCGCGAGCACGGATGCATTCGGGTTTGTTCCCCAAGGGGACAAGGTTCTGCGTGTGCGCCTGTCCGGGCTCAAGCCCGGCCGCACCTATCGCGTCCGCGCTGTGACACTGGCAGCCGAGGGCACCGCCACCGAGACAACGGAATGGAAATCATTCCGGACGCTCGATCCGACCGCCAGTTCAACCTCGTTTGTTGTGTGGAATGACACGCACATCAACAATCCCACGATCAAGGCACTTCACGAAAAAACGCCGCGGGCGGATTTTCTCCTGTGGAATGGGGACACCTGCAATGATTGGAAGGCTGAGGACCTGTTGATTCCGACACTGCTGCATCCGGGTGAGTGCGACATCACGGATGGACGGCCCTTGCTCTTGACGTGGGGCAATCACGATGTGCGCGGCAGGTTTGCCTTTCGCATGCCGGACATGGTGGCGACTCCGAGCGGCAGACCCTTCTATGCGTTTCGGTCCGGCCCGGTGGCGTTTATCTTCATGGATACCGGTGAGGACAAGCCGGACAATCACCCCTCATTCGAGGGACGGGTTTCCTTCGACCGGTTAAGGAAGGAACAGGCGTCGTGGCTGGCAAAAACCATCAAGCGGCCGGAGATGGCTGGAGCGCCCTACCGCATTCTGTGCTGCCACATTCCACTGCGCTGGATTGACGAGAGCCCGCAGGACTATGCGAACCGCGGGTTTGACCGCCACAGTGGACGCAGCCGCGCGGCGTGGCATGATTCGCTGGTGGCTTGGAAGGCGCAGGTCGTCATCTCGGGGCACACCCATCGGGACACGTGGATACCGGCCAACGAGGAATTTCCCTATGCGCAGCTCATCGGCGGAGGACCGAAGCCGGAAGCGGCCACGTGGATGGAGGCGAAGGCCGACGCTGATCGGTTGCGGATCGTCGTGCGCAATCTTGCGGGCGAAATCAGGCACGACGTCAGTTTCCAGCCCTTGGCCTGAGTTGTTGCCTGCTGGGCTGTCACGGATCGGAGTGAAATTCGCTGCCAATTCCGGTCACGGGTAGGCGACCATCGCCGTCTGGCTTTACAGGCTCGCGCGCGGCACGGGGGAGGGCATGCTGATCGCATCATGGGATCACATCTTGCGTGGGGCGTGCTTTCCACCGGGCGCATCGCGGGTACTTTTGCGCGTGGTGTCAGTCGATCGAAACGGGGTCGTGTTGTGGCGGTGGCGAGCCGGAGCCAGGCCAAGGCTGAGGCGTTTGCGGCGCGGCACAGTGTGCCCATTGCCCATGGTTCGTACGAGGCGCTGCTATCGGATCCGCGGATTGCAGCGGTGTATGTCGCGACTCCCCATCCCTTTCATGTCGAGTGGGTGATTCGGGCGGCAAGTGCAGGCAAACATGTTCTGTGCGAGAAGCCGCTGGGGATGAACCGCGCCGAGGCGGTGCTTGCATTTGAGGCCTGTCGCAAGGCCGGTGTGGTGTTGATGGAGGCCTACATGTACCGGTTTCATCCGCAGACCAGAAGCGTGGTTGAGATCGTGAAGAGTGGTGTGATCGGCCGCGTGTGCTCCATTCAGGCCGCATTCAGTTTTCATCTGGGTTATCAGGAGGAGTCGCGGGCATGGGCAAAGTCGCTGGGTGGCGGAGGTATTCTTGATGTCGGTGGCTATCCGGTTTCGTTTGCGCGATTGATTGCCGGCGCAGCGCTGGGGATGCCGTTTGCAGAGCCTGTCTCATTTTTCGGAGCAGCTGCCCTGCATTCGGCAAGCGGTGTTGATGCATACGCCTCGGCGCTGATGACCTTTCCTGGTGACATCCACGCGGAAGTCTCCTGTGGGATCGGGTTGCAGAGGGACAATGCGGCCTGGATCTATGGCAGTGACGGCTGGCTGCAGATCCCAGTGCCTTGGATTCCCAATCGTGAAGGCGGACGCTCCCGGATCCTCCTTCAGAAGCGCGGTGCCTCCTCACCCGAGGAGATAGTGATCGAAACGGAAGAATTCCTGTATGGCATGGAGGCGGATGCCTTTGCGCAGGCTATTGCGGACGGACTGCGGGAGGTTCCTGAGGTGACGGCGGATGATACCTTGGGCACGATGGCAGTGCTGGATCGCTGGCGGGCGGCTGTCGGACTGGAGTACAATTGAGCGGAGGCATGATGGCGCCGAGCGATGAGGAAGCGCTCAAATGCCAAGGCATTGGCTTTACCTTTTCCCCCCTGTGGGTTTTTCTGGGCTCACACACCATTATGCTGAAACGTATCGCACCGTTCTGCCTCGTGCTTGGTTTGGTGGCCGTACTAGCCGTTCCCTTGCTGGCGGCCACCAAGCAGGTACCGATTGCCAGGGACAACTCTCCTGCCGCGGGCATCAGCGCCGCGCTTGCTACATTGACGGGTATTGCCATTTCACCGCTGCTGGGCACGGGAGCCTACGGCGCGTATCGTTGGGCGACCACGGATGAAGCCCAGCGCGGGTCGCTTCCGTGGTTTGCGAAGACGGGGTTCTGGATTCCTGCGCTTCTGATTGCGGGGGCGTGCGCCTTCAAGGACACCCTGGGGACCATCCTTCCGCCAGGCTTCAAGAAGCCGTTGGATGTTCTGGAGACGATCGAGAACAAGTGCTCCGGGCTGGTGGCCGCCGGAGCGGTCGTGCCATTCACCATGGATGCGATCTCGAAAATGCTCCTATCCAGTGGATCACAGGGTGCAATGATGATGCCTAGCGGGCTTGCGATGATCGGACTTGGAACGATTGATTTTTCCTGGCTGCTGAACCTGCTGACCGTCCCATTTGGAATCGCGGTTTTCTGTGTGGTGTGGATGGCCTCGCACGCGATCAATGCGCTGATTCTGCTCAGTCCGTGGGGTGCTATTGACGTCGCACTGAAGGCGGCGAGAACATCGCTGCTTGGGCTTGTCACGCTGAGCACGACCCTGAATCCCTGGGTGAGCGCCACGCTGTCGATCGCAGTCATCATCATTTCCTGGCTCATCGCGGGCTGGGCATTTCGCCTGACGGTGTTTGGGTCGATCTTCTGCTGGGACTTCTTTACGCTGCGCAAGCGCCGCTTCAAGCTGGCTGCGGCTGAAAACAAGGTTTTCTCGAGCAACCGTCTTTGTGAACGTGGGGTTCCGATCCGTACCTATGGACGCTGGGTCAATGAGCCGGAAAACGGACGTTGGCGCTTTGTATACCGTCCTTGGCTGGTGTTGGCGGAACGTTCGGTGGAGGTTCCTGCGACCAAGCCGCATGTGGGGAAAGGGCTTTTCATATCGAGCGTGCAGGACGGCGATGGCACGCTGCTGATCCTCCCACCACGCTATCGCGGCCACGAGGATGAGGTTGCCCGGACGTATGGCGTGGAAGGTGGCGTGCAGGATGCCGGTCTGCTCAAGGCCTGGAGCGTGGTGCGCGAGCTCTTTGGCGGCTCGTCAACCCGGGCGCACGTTGTGTGACCATGGCCTGGAAGATTTTTGGGTTCATTCGACGATTCGGAGCGTGATTTTGCGAAGAAATTCCCCAACCTTTCTCCTCCATGCGACCGAGGCGCAGGCGGGACTGAAAGACCGGTGAGCGACGATCAATCGACACCACCGTTTCTAAATCGCGCAAAACGTATGCTCGCGGAGCCGCTGACACGCGGCTCCACGCATGTCCTGCCTGTTCTTGGGCGCCTCTATGCGGTGAGTCAGAAACGCCTGCTGCAACTGCTCAAGTGGCGGGTCTGGATACAGGAGAAGCTGCAGCCAAGCGAGTGGCAGATGACACTCGTTTGGGCGGCGGTCGCGGGATTTCTTGGAGCGATTGCGGCTATTCTGTTCACGTTTCTCACCGAGGGCGTGCACAAGCTGTTCACCGGTTCCAATGCGGGGGTTGTCGAATCGATGCGCCAGTTGCCGTGGTGGTGGGTGGTCGCGATTCCGGCCTTGGGTGGGTTACTCGGAGGGCTGGTGCTGAAATACGGGAGACGCATCGCGCCGGGCAAGAGTTCCACCGACTATATGGAGGCGATCGTCATTGGCTCGGGGCGGCTCCCGGTGCGCATGAGTCTTGTGAAAAGCGCGGCGGCGCTTTTTTCGATCGGGTCCGGTGGTTCGATCGGACGTGAGGGCCCGCTGGTGCATCTTGCGGCATTGATGGCATCCACCATCGGACGCTGGCGCAAGTTCAGCCCTCCCCAGCAGCGGCTGCTTGTCGCATGCGGCGCCGCTGCGGGAATCGCTTCGGCCTACCATGCGCCCATTGCGGGTTCGTTCTTCGTGGCGGAAATCATCCTGGGGACGATTGCAATGGAGTGCCTTGGCCCGCTGGTTGTATCGGCAGTCTCGGCGACATTGACCATGCGCGGACTGATGCATGCGGAGCGACTTTATTACGTGCCCGAATTTGAGCTGAGCTCTGTCTGGGAAATGGGGCTCTATATCGTGCTCGGGCTGATGGCCGGAACTCTGGCACCTTGGTTTCTTCGCTCACTCAAGGCGGCGGAGAGGATTTTTATGGGTATGAAAATCCCGCTTGCTCTTCGGCTGGCCGCGGGAGGTCTGGTGGTCGGTGGACTGGCGGTCCATGTCCCGGAAGTTTGTGGGAATGGTTACAGCGTGATCGTTGGGATTCTCAACGGACAGTTCCCGTGGGCAGTGCTGCTTCTGATCTTTGCCTGCAAGTGGCTCGCCACGGCGTCGTCTTTCGGCTCGGGGGCGCCTGGAGGTGTCTTCACGCCGTCGCTTTTTATGGGAGCCTGCCTCGGATTTCTGGTGGCGTCGGCACTCCTGCTCTATTTTCCGCGTTTTCCGGTGGATCCGCGTGCGTTTGCGATGATCGGCATGGGGGCATTCCTTGCGGCGGTTACACACGCTCCATTGATGGCGATCATCATGATTTTCGAGATGACGCTGAGCTATGACAGCATTCTCCCCTTGATGCTTTGCAGCGTAATCGCCTATTTCACTGCCCGGAGTATTGAGGGGATTTCGCTGTACAACGTGTCGCTCAAGCGGAAGGCCGCCGAGCAAGTGCTGGACGGCAGGCTCGAAACGGAATTGGTGTCCGATCTCATGAAGCAGAATCCACCGTCCGTGCAGGAGTCCGCGGACTTCGCAGAGATCGCTCGAACCTTTCTGTCCCTGAGGCGCAACAATCTCTATGTCGTCGATGCCGGGAAGCGCTATGTCGGATCAGTGGCCTTGCACGATATCAAGACCTTCCTGCAGGATCCCGCGCTGGCGGAAGTGGTGATTGCACGCGATATCCTTCGCGAGGATCTGCCGGTACTTACTCCCGACATGTCGTTCTCCCAGGCGCTGGGAAAGTTTCTCGGAGTGGAAGCGGAGCGACTTCCGGTTGTAGGCGAGGATCGGCAACTTGTCGGGAATCTCGCCAAGGGTGACCTGCTTCTGGCCCTCGTTGAAAAGCAGCAAAAAAAGACGGCGGCATAGGAAGGCATCACGCGTCAGGCCGCTGGCGAGGATGCCCTGGCGCTGCGGCGCGATTCCATCATGAAGTAGAGGACCGGCACGGCGAACCTGCTGATAAGCAATGAGGCGATCTCGCCTGCGACCAGCGAGAGGGCAAGCCCTTGAAAAATTGGATCGGCAAGGATGACGCTTGCTCCAACGACGACCGCGAGCGCCGTCAGCAGCATGGGCCGAAAGCGGATGGCTCCGGCCTCCACAACGGCCTCGGCGAGCGGCAGACCGTGCGAGCGGCGAAGCTCGATGAAATCTACAAGGATGATTGAGTTGCGAACGATGATTCCGGCTCCAGCCATGAATCCGATCATCGAAGTGGCCGTAAAGAATGCACCCATCAGGGCATGGGCCGGCAGGATGCCGATGAGGGAGAAGGGAATGACGACCATGATGAGAAAGGGCGTCATGTAGCTCTTGAACCAGCCAACCATCAACATGTAGATGAGGATGCAGACCGCGGCAAATGCGAGCCCGAGATCGCGGAAGACCTCCAACGTGACGTGCCACTCGCCGTCCCACTTGATCGAGGGTTCCAAGTCTGAGTCAGGCTGATGGAGATGATGCAGGGAAATATTGGAGTGCGTGCCGCCAAACAATCGACCGTCGAGTTGTGCGAGCGATCGATTCATCGCAAAGAGCGCGTACGCGGGACTTGCAACCGCGCCGGCGACGTCACCGGTCACATAGACGACGGGACGGAGATTCTTGCGATAGAGGTTTCGTTCACCGAGGGTCCGCTCGATTGTGACCAGTTCGCTTAGCGGCACGGTGGTGCGCTCGTCGGGAGGGAGCATTGCCTGATCGTCAGGCACGACGTGGAGCGACAGGAGATCCTCGGCGCGCCCCCTACGGGCACGGGGAAGTTCAATGTGCACTTCCACATCTTCCCGTTCAAGCGGGCGGTGGAGAAGATCCACGGTTGCCCCGCCGGTGGCTGTGCGCAGGACACGCACGATCGAAGCGGCGCTGACGTTGAGTTGGGCGGCCTTGAGCCGATCGATGCGGAAGGATGCGGTTGGCTGCGGGTCTTCGACATACCAGTCCACGTCCACAACACCCTCGGTTTGCTGAAAGATTCGTTTGACCGCAGTTGCGAGTGCGAGGCGGTCGCTTTCCGTGGGACCGTAGATTTCAGCGACAAGCGTCTGGAGTACGGGCGGACCAGGAGGCACCTCTGCCAGGGCGAAGGCCGCCCCGTATTTTTCAGCGATGGCGGCAAGGCGCGGGCGGACACGCACGGCAATGTCATGGCTTTGATCCGAGCGCTCCTCCTTTGGCAGGAGATTGACCTGGATATCGGCCACGTTGGCTCCACGCCGCTGAAAGTAGTGTCGGACAAGACCGTTGAAGTTGAACGGTGCGGCGGTGCCTGCGTAGATCTGGTAGTCGCTGACTTCCGGTTCGGAACGAATGGCAGCGGCCATTTCCTTGGCGACGCGCGTGGTCTGCTCAAGCGTGGTGCCCTCTGGCATGTCGATGATCACCTGAAACTCTGACTTGTTGTCGAACGGGAGCATCTTTACCTGGACAAATCCCAGGGGAACGAGAGATGCCGCAGCCAGCAGAAGCACGCCAATGAAGCCAAGAAAGAGCCACCGCCAGCGCGCATGCGCGATCATGGGGTCAATCACGCGATGGTAGAGGCGCGTGAAGAGATCATTGGGTGCGTGATCGTCATCCAGTGAGACCCCGCGAGCGGGTTGTTCCTTCAAAAAACGACGGCGAAGCACGCGCACTGCTGCCCACGGAGTGACGGTAAAGGCCACAAGCAGGGAAAAGAGCATGGCCGCGCTGGCGCCGATGGGAATCGGGCGCATGTAGGGACCCATGAGCCCCCCGACAAATGCCATGGGAAGGACGGCGGCAATGACCGCCCACGTGGCGAGCACTGTGGGATTTCCCACCTCGCGGACCGCTTCAACGGCAATCTCTGTCAACGGACGCCCTGCGGATGAAGGGAGACGCTGGTGGCGCACAATGTTTTCCACGACCACGATTGCGTCGTCGACGAGGATACCGATGGAGAATATCAACGCAAACAGCGTGATCCGGTTGAGCGTGTAGCCGTAGAGAAAGAACACGAGCAGGGTGAGTCCCAGCGTGACGGGAATGGCCAGCAGGACGATGAGTGATTCGCGCCAGCCGAGGAAAGCACGGATGAGCACGGCGACGCCAAACACCGCGATACCCATGTGTAGGAGGAGTTCATTGGACTTCTCACTCGCAGTTGTGCCGTAGTTGCGCGTCACGGAGACTGTGACATCGGAGGGCAGCAGCGCCCCTTGCAGGCGTTTCACGGTCGCCTCGATTTCACGCACGACACGAATGGCATTGGCTCCGGGACGTTTTGCGATGCTCAATGTGACGGCGGCTTCCTCTTCAGTCCGAGGGCTGCCGAAGAGCACGTAGTCGACGGGCTCGGCGGGCCCTTCGAGGATATCGGCAACATCGCGGAGGAAAATAGGGCGACCATCGGCTACACCCAAGGTCACACCTGAGGCGTCATTGGCGTCGCGCAGAAAATCCCCGGCCTCAATGAGGACTTCGCCGTTGGCGGTGGATAACGAACCGGCCTGACTTCTTGAATTGGCGGACTGCAGCGAACGCGCAACGTCATCGATTGAGAGTCGCCTGGCTGCGAGCCTGGCAGGGTCGATTTGAATCCGCAGCTGACGGCGAAGACCTCCAATTAGAGTTGTTTCAGCGATTTCCGGGAGGGACTTGATTTCGTCGTCCAGTTGCGCTGCCAGACGACGGAGAGAGAAATGATCGTGAACGCGACTGTGAAGGGTAAGCGCAGCGACCGGCACGTCGTCGATGGTGCGCGGCTTTACCAAGGGTGCAGTGGCACCCTGAGGAATGCGATCAGCATGGGCGGCGAGCTGTTTGTTGAGCCGGACGAGGGCACCCTCGAGGCCGGTGCCGACCAGGAAACGCACGATCACGACTGACTGACCCGGTCGAGACGTGGAGTAGAGGTATTCGACCCCGGGAATTTCCCAGAGGAGCTTTTCGAGGGGGCGTGTGACCCTGTTTTCGACTTCGTGTGCGGTCGCACCCGGCATCGCGACTAGCACGTCAATCATGGGCACCTTGATCTGGGGCTCCTCCTCACGAGGGAGCATGATCACCGCAAACAGCCCCAGGAGCAGCGAAGCGAGGATGGCCAGCGGTGTGAGCCTTGAGGCAGTAAACGCGGTGGCGAGGCGGCCGGCAAAGCTGTCTCGCATCGGCAATCCGGGGTTGCTCATGGCCTGATAACGATGGGAGATCCGTCGCGCATAGCCTGCGACGGTGTGACAATTACGGTTTCTCCTGAGTTGAGCCCCGAGAGGATTTCGATGTCGTCACCAACGGTGCGACCGACCCTGACCAGGCGGAGCGAGGCACGTTGGTCGCTGACAACGAAGACTCGTTCCATTTGGCCAAAGGTTGTCACTGCGGCGCGAGGAACAAGGATTGAGTTGGTCTGTCCGGACGGGACGAGCAGGCGGGCGAACTGTCCGGAAAACGCTGAAGAGGTGGAAAAGGATACCTTGGCGAAACGGGTAAAGGTCAACGGGTCTGCGGGTGCAATTTCCTCGATGCGCCCGGGAAGGGGAGGCGATTGGGGATCAGTTTGGACGAGGATTTCAGTTCCTGTTGCAATCGATTCGGAGACCTGTGCCGGAAGGGCGCCCTCTGCGCGAAAATCCTGGGTTGATTCAAAGACAAGCAGCGGGGTGCCTGGCGTGGCGAGATCGCCCTTGAGCCTGTGCTGGGTGGTTACCATGCCGGCAAACGGGGCAAAAATCCGTGTATGGGCGAAATGAGCTTCTGCTGCGACGGTAGCAGCACGGGCGATGTGGAGGGCATCCGTGGCTGCACGAAGCGACTCGGCGGGACTCACGCGGCGATCGACGAGGTCACGTTCACGGGTCACGGCGCGCTCCGCCTCTGCGAGCTGGGCGCGAGTGAGTCCAAGGCTGGCTTCCGCGTCGGGAGAGGCGATTTCGATCAGCAATTCATCCGCGGCTGCGCCCTGGCCAAGGGTCGGCATCTTCAGAATCACCCCCGAAAGCTGGGCGGCGATTGCGGCGCGCTGGGCGGGCCTCACAGCAGCCGGTACCTCGATGAATTCGGGCACGGCCGCGACCTTTGTTACCGCGATCCGGACCTCAATGGCGGCGGACTCATCGGGTGCCATTTGCACGGGCTGCTTGTGGCATGCGCCAACCGCCAAACCTGCAAGCAGGAGGGAAAGGAACTGGATGCGCATGATCGCTTTAAGCGCTCCTTGGGCGGCGGATGCGGCCGGTGGAGTGATCGATCCAGCCGAGCTTGTTGAGGATAAACAGAGGAGGACAGAAGCCGGTAAAGGCTGATTGGATGAGGTTGATGCCGACGAAGACAGGCAGCAGGATCCATCGCGGATCGACGAGGGCAGTCAGGGCGCAGCCGAGAAGGACGACTGAGCCGGCGAGGATGCGGATGAGGGTTTCAGTTTTCATGATAGCGTATATGCGCAACCAATCATATGCTTGAATTAGCGTCAAGACCTGATAGGATTATTCCATGATCAGGCATGCCCAATACTCGAACGACGCCCTTGAGCTGGTGGCCCGGCGCTTTGCGGTGCTTTCAGAGCCGATGCGGCTCCGCCTCATCCAGGCGCTGTTCGGCGGTGAAAAAAACGTCTCTGAACTGGTGGAGGCGACAGGAGGAACCCAGGCCAATGTGTCGCGACACCTTCAGACGTTGACCTCCGCGCATGTGCTTGGCCGGCGGAAAGCGGGGCTTCAGGTGTTCTATCACATCGCCGATCCGACCATACCCAAACTGTGCGACCTCGTATGCGGCAGTCTTGAGAAGTCGCTCAGTCGTCAGGTTGCAAGCCTATCGTAATTATCTGTACCTCCCGATGCGAGGAGGTGAGGAGAGACCTATCTCATGGCCTGGTCGATTGCCTCTTCGAGGGGTCTGCCTCTGAGGCCTTTTGCAAGAATCCGGCCATCGCGGTCGAGAAGGAAATTTGCGGGGAGCGCGCTGACGTTCCAACTCCCTGCGAGCGGACTCTTCCAGCCTTCGAGGTCTGAAATCTGAAGCCAGTTGGCCTGATCTTTCGCGATCGCCGATTTCCAATCCGATGCGCGGGTGTCGACGGATACAGCGAGAATTTCGAATCCTCGATCGTGATAGCGTGCGTGGAGTTCCCTGTAGTGCCTGTTCTCGATGCGGCATGGGGCGCACCAGGAAGCCCAGAAGTCGAGCAGGACGACCTTCCCCCGAAGGGATTCCAATGAGAGTGGAGTGCCCGTTGGTGTTGATGCAGACAGGTTGGGTGCGACAGATCCGATGGCGACACGTCTGAATCGATGAATGCGGTCCTTGAGAAGGACGGAGATCTCGAGTCCCGGGTTTTTCGCCATAAAGTCATCGACCATGGCAGACAGTTCTCCCAGGCGATAGTCGCCATCCCAGCGAAGCGACGCCGGGTAAATCGCGGCCGTGCCTTTCAGATGCGCGAGAGTGAAGTCCGTCAACTCCTTCCGATGGAGATTGTAGCCTTCGACTTCTTCCTCAGTCAGGATATCGACTTTCGCTTGATTGCCGACTTCCCGGGCGGCCCGAATGGCCTCACGTGCGCTGATGACCAGGCGGGCCAGTGAGGAGGAGCGAAAATTTTCGTAGGCAATGTAGGCGTCCTGATCGGGCGCGCCCGAGATGAGGAGGGACTTGCCATCGCTGGCGTCTGTTACGCTGAGTACCTGGTTTTCCGCGGCGACAAAGGTGCCTTTTGCACTACCGATGGTCAGTGTGAAGAGACCAGCTTCGGACGGGACTCGTAACTCAAACTCTGAGCCTTGGATCCGGGTTGAAGTGACAGAAGTGAGCGTACGGGCCTCAATTGATTCCCGTAGTACTTCGATTTGAGCGTCCGAGCTTCCTTGTGGAAGATGGCCCTTCAGGGTGAACGCGGCGACAACGTCTGGGGAAGTCCCGTTAAGGAGGGCGAATGCGAGGAGAAACTGGAGCCGGTTCAGCCGATTGAGCATGGGCGCAAGCTGCCGGGAATGGATCGGAAAGCAAGTTGGCGTGGCGTTCCCATCAAACAGCGGACATGCTGAACTGGAACCTGAGGCTCCGGGTCACCGGGTGCGACCCTAATGGCAGTGCCTGCGTAAGCCAGTTATGCCGCAAGGCCCGCCGCCAAGGCCAGTGCGCCGCGGGCTCGGTTCATGATATAGAGGTGGTATCCTGGGGCACCTTGGGCGACGAGATCACGAATCTGATCGAGTGCCCAATCCAGTCCGATCATTTCCACGACCTCGGGATTATCATCGGTGGCTTGAAGCCGGCGCAGGAGGCGCGTCGGCATCGATGCGCCGCACATCGCTGTAAAGCGCTGGATTTGTTTCAGTGAGAGCACGGGCATTATGCCCGGGAGGATCGGCACGGAAATGCCCCGCCGGCGGCAGCGTTCGACGAAGGAAAAATAGACGTCGTTGTCGAAAAAGAGCTGTGTTGTGATGAACGAAGCTCCGGCGTCGACCTTTCGCTGGAGCGCGTCAAGATCCGAGTCGAGAGATTGGGCTTCGGGATGCTTTTCGGGATATCCGCCGACACCCAGGCAGAAATCCGGGTGCCGGTTTTTAAGCAATCCCACCAGCTCATTGGCAAAGCTCAAGCCGTCGGGTACCGAGGAGAAGGTGCTGGAGCCCCTTGGCGGATCCCCGCGGAGGGCCATGATGTTCCGGAAACCCGCCGCGTAAATGCGGTCAGCCAGTGAATTGAGCTCAGCCCTGGAATGTCCAACGCAGGTGAGGTGAGGCATGACCGTGAACCCGAGTTCATTTTTCAGCATGCTGCTGACCTGGCTCGTCCGCTCTCGGGTGCTGCCGCCTGCACCATAGGTCACGGATACGAAATCCGGCTCGATGCGCTTCAGGACGGTGGCCGCATGCCTGAGTGACTCAACTCCAGCCTCATCTTTCGGGGGGAAGAATTCCAGTGAACGCAGGGGTCTGCTTCCGGCAAAAAGCGCAGCAATCGAGCGATCAGGGATCATTTCATATCAACGCATGCAGATATGTTGATATGAAGTAAAGCAAATGCGTCGAATCGTGCCGATTCTGCGGTGCACAGTGGATGGGGCTGGTAATCTTGCCTCGAGGCTGAGGTCAAGGGGACGTCGCGGGCTCAGGGGCTGGCGCCTGCGGAGTAGGTGTGGGAGCGTCCTCAAAAAGGTCTGTCTCGTTTGCCGGCAGGCTGGTAAAGGCGGATTCGTAGACTTGGAAGGCCCGCTTCTTCATCAGTGCATTGACTGGAGCGGAGGCATCCGAGTTTGAAATCGACACAAACACAGGGCCAGCAGGAATCGTTTCTGTTGTTTCGGCTGCTGTAGCGGGCCCGCTCTTGTCGTCCGCCTTCTTGGTCGCGCCAGCTGCGGCGTCGCTGGCTGATGTTTGGGCAGAGTTTTTTGCGAGTTCGGCGACGGTACCCAGAGCTGCCGGACCCGTGGAGCCATCCTTCTTTGCTTCAGGAGCCTTGATGATCTTCTGCTCGGGTTTACGACCCAGGCTAACGGCAATGGTTTTCCCATCGAATGTTGTGAATCGGATCGTGCGCGAATGTGCGCTGGCAGCGACGGCATTGGGATCGTTGAGATCGCTGGTGTCGGAGAAGCGAAGCGTGCCCACGTTGGATATGAGTGATGCAATGCTTTCAGTCTTCAATCGTTTGCCTGTAGGTGCGGCATCGGAGCTGAAGGCATCCTCTTTCTTGACGCGTTTGGCGGTGATGCTCTTGCCGTCAGGGAATGAAAGCTCGACACTGGCAATGTCCTCAGGCTTCAGCGAAAGCAGGCTGGCGTCAGCCCAGTTCTTCGGCTCCACGTCAAGGTAGGCGTTCAATTTGGTAAGGAATGCCTTGTTCTCCTTGTCGAAGCGGACAAAGCGTCCGCCACCTTCCGCGTACTTGCCAATCGTGAGTGACCACGGGTTCTTGTTTCCGCTGTCGGAAATGGTGATGCCGGTATCCTTGAATTCGAGGGTCGCGATGCGTTCAGGATTCTGTGTCACCAAACGCTCCAGCTTGGCTCCCGTCAAATCGCTGACGAGGCGCGAAAGCTTTGTGAAGTCGGCGGGGAAATCGTGGTATTCCGACACGTGCCAGGCGCCTTTATCCGACTTTGTCAGCGTCACGGTCTTCCCATTTTCCGTCAACCGAACGGTGTGGGCCTGCTCAATCACGGAGCGTGCGACCAACGGTTGGCCAATCCGTGCATCTGCCGGGGGCTGCTTTGCCGGACGTGTGAGGAAGTGAACTGCGACTGCAACGGCCGCGAGAATGGCGACGACGACGACGAGTGTTTTTAGTTTCATGCCTTCAGCGGGGAAGTGGGTCGAAGAATCGACAGGTGGCGGCAACTGCTAGGCGCGGCGTTCGCGCTGGAACCAGAACCCGAACAGGACGATGATAATGACGGGCGCAAGCAGATTGATGGCGAGAAGACTGTTCTCCAGGAATTCGATGTCCTCACGAAGTGCCTTGCGGATCTCACGGCGTTCGCCGCGCATCGTCGCCTGCTGCGCCTGAAAATCCTCGATGGCCTTTTGCACCTCGGGAGTCGCGATGAGACGGTTGCCTTCGTTGCTCTTGCCCTGCAGTTCGCTTAATTTTTTCTGAACATCCGCGAGGCGGCCCTCAAGTGCGGTCAACTGGTCCTGGTAGCGCTTCTGCGCTTCGATCTCCATGTTTCGCACGACGGTAAATGGACGCACCGAACTGCCTTTTCCGCGAAGGGATATCAGGTCCTTGGACCCACCGAGGAACTCGAGGCTGTTGCTCGCCAGGGCCAGGTTGTCATTGAGCGGACGGGCGGCCTGGGTGCCGAGGAAGTTGAAGCGCTCGACGCTGTAATCGTCAAACAGCCAGTCGGTGTCAGCGATGACGAAGAGGGTTGAACTGGAGCTGGAGCTCTTGAGCGCGGGAGGCGAGGCAGGCTCCGGCTCTTTTTGCTCCTTTCCTTCCTTTGAATTTGAATCGGCTGCTGGTTCCTCCTTGGGCGCACCGTCGGGGAATGCCGTCGAAAACTTTCCTGTGATCAGCACAGCGATTGTTTTCTTGCCGCTCGGAGTGATCTGCCGCGCAACTTCGTCTGGCTGTGCAAACTGAAGCGTCATGGCAGGGACGTCGCCAGAGTGAGCGGAGGATTCGATCAGGGGCATCACTGTTCTTCCGGATGTGTCCACGGTCAGGCTGCCGCTCTCAACAAAGAGCAATGACTTTAGCTGGCCCACCATGGTGGCTTCCTTGCTGAAAGAGTCGCCCGTCAGTGAGAGCCAGATTGGATAGCGAACCACGCCACCGGGGCCAGTCTGCACGGACGTGGCATTGTCGAGATCACCCACAACGTTCTGCGGATTGTAGGTGACGCCCCAGGCCTTCAACATGGGCAGGTCGCTGGAGACATTGGGCTGGGGACCGCCGAACATCGCGTTCTGGCCTCCCATTCGCTTGAAGTACTGAGAGGCGGGATCCACGGCGACGAAGACGGGCTTCCCTTCGAGGAGAAACTGATCAATCGCAAATTCGAGCTTGGGTGTCAGATTCTGAGGATGGATGACCGCAAGCACATCGATGCCGGCTGGCAGCGAGGTTGCCGATGCCTCGACCGGGACAATCTCGAACGTCTTCGCCCATTCGTCGGCGACGAGCTGGCCGGTGGGGCGCTGCCGTTGCTGCATCATCATCATTGGATTCATCTGCGGAGCCTGTAGGGGGAGGCTGGTGATGAGACCGAGCTTCTTCTTTGCGATTGCCTGCACGCTGTAGATGAGCTGCGAGATGTCGTACTCGAGGAACGACTCACGCTGGGGCGTGAACGAGGGAATCTCCTTCTGTTGGTCCGCCTGGATTGCGACCAGTCCAAAATAAAAGGTCTCGCCCGTGGCGAGGCGCTGCGGCTGCAGTCCTGCGGCGCCGGCGCGCTCTTCTTCCTGGGTGTCGGGTCGTGGGTCGATGACATTGAGGGTGAGTTTCCCCCCCGATGCTCGCACGTACTGCCTCAGCATTTCACGGATGCGCTCGGCATAGTTCTTGTATTGAATGGGAAGGCCGTTGGCGGATCGGGTGAAATAGTAGTCGAGGACGACGGGTTCCTCGATTTTGGAGAGCAGAGATTTTGTCCCATCCGAAAGCGTGTAGATGTGCTCGGCGGTTGCGTCGGCCCGGATAGGGAGGCGGGACGCCAGGTAGTTTACGAGGATGAGACCGAGCAGCAGCAGCGCGACGGAGAGAGTTTTCAGGCCAGGTTTCATGGTGGCGTGTTTCGGGCGAAATCGGAAATGGGTGGCTCAGCGTTCCAGAACGAGCACGTTGATGAACAACGAGAATCCGATCAGGGACAGGAAGTAGACGAGGTCCTTTGGATCTATGATGCCCTTAGTGAAGGGCTCAAAATGCGTGGAGAAACTGAAATTTGCGATGAGGTCGCTCACCCAGATTGGAAGCACGGAGGTCAGCGTTTCATTGAACACGCTGAAGCCCAGCAGGAGAATGATCAGGCAGACGACCACGCTGATGACAAAACTGATCACCTGGTTCTTGGTCATTGCGGAGGTAACGGTGCATACGCCGAGGTAGGCGCCGGCCATCAGGATGCTGCCAAAGTAGCTGGTGACGATGATGCCCCAGTCGGGATCGCCAAGGTACGCAACCGTGATGATCATCGGAAACGAAAGAAGAATTGCGACCGCGAGAAACGTCCAGGCTGCGAGAAATTTTGCCAGGACGGCTTCAAGGGTGGTGACGGGAAGCGTGAACAGCAGTTCGATGGTGCCCGTGCGCTTCTCCTCGGACCACAGGCGCATACCCGCTGCGGGAATGAGAAAGAGGAACAGCCAGGGATGGAGGTTGAAGAAGCTGCTCAGGCTTGCGACGTTTGCCTTGAAGAAACCACCGATGAAGAACGCCAGGCCCACGCTTGCGATCAGGAAGATCGAAAGGAACACATAGGCGACGGGGGAGCGGAAATAGCCGAGAAACTCGCGTTTGAACAAAGGTACGATTTGGCTCATCGGATAAAGGGCTGATCGGTGGTTCAGGTGTCGCTTTGCGTCAGGCTCCGGAAGATTGCGTCGAGCCGGGCACCCGGCTGGCGTGCCTGGAACTGGGCAGGGGTTTCATCAACGACCACCTTGCCCTGGGAGATGATAATGACGCGCGTGCAGATGGCTTCGACCTCCTCGAGAATGTGGGTGGAAAGTACTACAGCCTTTTCTGTGGCCATGCTCTTGATGAGCGAGCGAACCTCGTTTTTCTGATTGGGGTCGAGACCGTCGGTGGGCTCGTCGAGAATGAGCACAGGAGGATCGTGCAGGAGCGCCTGGGCAAATCCCACGCGTTGCTTGAATCCTTTCGACAGGGTTTCGATGGATTGATGTCGGACTGGCTCCAGGTGAGTGAGCCGGATTGCCCGTTCGATCTGGGTAGCCCGCGCCTGACTCGAACGAAATCCTCGGATCTCCGCGATAAATCCCAGGAATTCCTGAACCGTCATTTCGCCGTAGGCAGGGGCGCTTTCGGGAAGATATCCGACCTTCCGTTTTACCGCGACCGGATCAATCGCAACATCGTGTCCGTCGACGATGGCTGTCCCGGCCGTCGGCCGGAGATAGCCAGTGATCATCTTCATTGTGGTCGACTTCCCGGCACCGTTGGGTCCCAGGAATCCGAGGATTTCTCCGCGTTTGACTGTGAAAGTGACACCGTCGACTGCGCGCTTGGGACCGTAGGTTTTGACCAGACCTTTTACTTCGATCATAGGGAGCCGGAAAGAGATGGGAATGAATAGAGATGCGCGCAGACGCGCACGTGTTCCCTGAAAAGGGGATGTTTCCGTAACGATTTGTAGCGCGCCTGTTCAAGCCAAAATTGAAAAACGGCAGGCAGTGCATTGTGAGAATTGTCCAGAAGAACTCTGTCCTTCAGCGCATTTGCGTGAGCGTTTCTCTGTCCCTTTCAGTCTTCAGGCGCAGCTGACCGCAGGCTGCATCGATGTCGTGGCCTTTTTCACGGCGCAGAGTGACAGGGATTCGTGCTGCGCGCAGAACATCGGCGAAGGCCTCCTGACGCTTGATGTCGGGTCGCTTCCATGGAAGCCCGACCACCGTGTTGTAAGGGATTAGATTGACATGTGCATGCAAGTCGCGGGCGATGTCGCGAAGCTCGCCCGCCTGATCAATGGAGTCGTTGACGTCCTCGATAAGAATGAATTCCAGCGTGACCATTCTGCCGTGCTTTTCCGCAAACGTGCGAACTGCGGGGAGAAGCTTAGCCAGGGGAAAGGCCTTGTTCACCGGCATGATCTTCTCGCGCACAGCGTCCGTTGCTCCATGGAGTGAAATGGCCAGGCGGAAACCCAGGGGTTCATCTGCAAGTTTCAGAATCTTGGGAACGAGGCCGCTCGTGGAAATGGTGATGCGTCGAGCTCCGAAGCCGAGGCCCCATTCGGCATTGAGGATTGTGAGTGCGCGAATCAGGTTGTCGTAGTTCGCCAGAGGCTCGCCCATACCCATCACGACGATATTGTCGAACGAGGCCAGTTCCTCCCTGGCGCGGGTGGTGGTGGAATCCTCGCGGTAGCAGACGTGCAGGAGCTGGGCGACGATTTCTCCGGCGGAGAGATCGCGCTTGAAGCCATCCAGGCCGCTTGCGCAGAACGCGCATGCCATCGCGCAGCCCACCTGGGTCGAGATGCAGATGGTCTTGCGCGAGTGTTCGATGCCGACTCCCTCCTGGGGTGCCCGGATGATCACGGTTTCGATCAGGGAGCGATCGCGAAGTTCAAGGAGCAGCTTGTCCGTGACATCCCGGGACTGTTTGTCGAAGAGCAGTGAGAGAGGATTCAGGTCAAAGGTGCCCGCCAGCCAGGCCCTCAACGGCTTCGATAGGTTGGTCATGTCGTCCCATCGGCGGGCGCGTTTTTTGTAGATCCAGTCGAGAATCTGGCGGGCTCGGAAGGATGGTTCCCCCTGGTCCTTCAGACGCGCAGCAAGCGTTCCCAAGGTCTCTCCGGTAATCGGCGGCTTTTCAGGAGTGAATCGCATGAACGGACATCATCGCCGGATCGCTGATGGAGTCTAGAGCCAAGCGTGTGACTCCCGGAGACAGGCTCCAATCTCGGATTGCCGCATAAGGGTGAGCCCCTCAAGTTTGGCGACCGCTCCGATTGATGTCGCTTCTGCATCGTCACATATTCCTGTCCGTACTGGGTGCCTGTGCCGCGGCGGTGGGGCTTTTCGCCTTCATCCTGATTGTAGGGAACATGCTGAAGGACCTGCTGCCTTTTGTGATGGGCGGACAGTTGTCGCCGGGCACGTTTCTCAAGCTTGTGGGATTGCTGGCACAGATTGTCGCTGCCTATGCGCTTCCCATGGGAGTGCTCACAGGGGTGCTTCTGGTTCTGGGCAGGATGTCGGCCCAGAACGAGATTACCGCCATGCGCGCCGCTGGGCTGAGCCTTTTGTACATTGCCAGGCCGGTCCTTATTCTGGGATTCGCTGGGGCGGCCCTGTGCGGTTTTATCAATTTCTATTCGATGCCGAAATCGAAGATCGCATACAAACGCATTCTTGCTGGTGCGGTTCAGAAGAATCCACTCAGCTTTATCGTAGCAAAGACCTTCATTCGCGACTTTCGGAGCGTGGTCCTGTATGTCGGGAAGAAGGAAGACAGCCTGCTTGAGGATGTCTGGATCTGGGAGTTGGACGACCAGAATCGTGTCATCCGATCGGGGCGCGCAGCAAGTGGACGGGTTTCCTTTGACGCCGCTGGCGGTCGCCTCGTGCTTGTCTTGAGCGACGTGAGCTTTGAAATCCGGAACAAGGAGAATCCGGAAGATTTTGTGAAACCGGTTCAACGGGGAACCTCCGAGGAATTCACGGTTGAGCTTGCGATGGAGCATCTCCTCGGCGCCCAGGCTGTGCGGCAGAAGCCCGCGTGGATGACACTCGAAGAGCTGTTCGCTCAACAGCAGAAGCTTGCGGGCCCGGTCCCCTCGGGCGAAGAGGAGAAGCGGGCGCGGGATCGCATGGCCATTTCCTTTGCGATGAATGAAAAGACAACGACGGCCGTTGCCGTATTTGCCTTTGCGCTATTGGCCGTACCCCTGGGAATCAAGGTGTCGCGCAAGGAGACCAGTGCCAATCTTGGTGTCGCCCTGCTGCTCGTGATGAGCTACTATTTTCTTACGGTGTGCGTTGAGTGGCTGGATAAGAAGCCCGCGCTTCGTCCGGATATTCTGATTTGGATACCGGTTTCCCTCTTTCTTGTCCTTGGCATTGCGATGTTTCGGCGCCTCGGACGGGTTTGAAGGAAAGAGGGAAACGCGTTTTGCCTGTTGGCCTAAGCCGCGGAGCGATTGATGGCGCTGACGACGGCCTTGATGGATGCAAGTTCAATGTTGGTGTCGATGCCCGCACCAAAGTAGGTGTGGCCGGACCCGGTCTTGATCTGAATATAACTCACGGCGCGGGCTTCCGCGCCGCTCCCGAGCGAGTGCTCTGAATAGTTGAGCAGTTCGAACTTGGGAATGCCGGCTTCGCGGGTTGCTTGCACGAACGCATCGATCGGGCCGTTTCCGGTTCCGTTCACGATCCTGCGGGCGCCATTGACGATGAGGTCAGCCTGGCAGGTCACCTGGCTTCCGCGTTCGATCGTACGAAAATCTGCGAGCGCCACTGGCGTGGAGCGTTCAATGTAATCGCGAAAGAAGGCATCATGGATTTCCTGAGGGGTGAGTTCACGGCCTGTTGAGTCGGCCAGATCGTTGATGGTGCGGCCGATCTCCTTGTGCATGAGCTTCGGCAACTGGAAACCGAACTCGTGTTCGAGAATGTAGGCTACGCCGCCCTTTCCGGATTGGGAGTTGATCCGGATGATTGCCTTGTAACTTCTCCCGATATCGGCGGGATCAATGGGAATATAGAGCACGTCCCACGGAGTTCCGGGAGTCTGGCGATCCCATGATTTCTTGATTGCGTCCTGATGAGAGCCGCTGAATGCGGTGAATACCAGATCGCCGGCGTAGGGATGGCGGGCGTGTACATCCATACGGGTGGTTCTCTCATACACTTCGCGAATGCGCGGCAGGTCGCTGAGATCGAGTCCTGTGGCGATACCATGCGTATAGAGATTCAGAGCAACAGTAACCAGGTCGAGATTGCCGGTGCGCTCGCCGTTTCCAAACAGTGTTCCTTCGACGCGATCCGCCCCGGCGAGAAGGGCGAGCTCCGTGGCGGCGATGCCGGTGCCGCGGTCGTTGTGCGTGTGCAAGGAAATGAGGGTGGAGTCGCGGCGGCTGAGATGCGTGCACATCCACTCGATCTGATCCGCATGCACGTTTGGCGTGGCGTATTCGACGGTCGCCGGAAGATTGAGGATGATCTTGTTCTGGGGCGAGGGGCACCAGACATCGGTGACGGCCTCGCAGATCTGCAGGGAGAACTCGAGTTCGGTGCTGGTGAAGCTTTCCGGAGAATACTCGAGGCGGAGGCGGGTGCCTCCGGCGACAAGGTCCGCGGAATGCTGACGGAGCCATTCGATGCCCTGGGTGGCGATGCGGATGATTTCCGACTTTCCGGTGTTGAACACGTAGCGGCGCTGGGCCGGGGAGGTGGAGTTGTAGAGGTGAAAGATGACATTCCTTGCACCCTGGAGCGCCTCAAGGGAGCGGATGATCAGGTCCTCGCGGCATTGGCAGAGTATCTGGATGGAGACATCAGAGGGGATGCGGTTCTCCTCGATGAGCCGCCTGCAGAAATCAAACTCGATCTGCGATGCGGACGGGAAGCCGACCTCGATCTCCTTGAAGCCGATTTTCACGAGCATTTCGAAGTATTCGAGCTTTTCGTCCACGCTCATGGGTTGAGCCAGGGCCTGATTGCCGTCGCGAAGATCGACGCTGCACCAGATGGGAGCGCGCGTGAGCGTGCGATTGGGCCATTGTCGCTGGGGCAGTGGCACCGGTGGCAAAGGAGTGTACTTGGAGACAGGCGGATGAGTCATGATGCGGGAATGATGAGGATGAGGATTCGGACGGGAACGTGAACGAAGAAAACCCCGCGTCGGTTGGCGACGGAGGCGCTTGAAGCTCGTGGACGCACAGTCGGCCGCGTGCGCGGCTCTCACGGACCGTGCGTCTAGGTTAGTCGAAGCGCCTGAACGAAAACTCGCATCAGAATACGTTGGATATCGGCCAATCGCGGGGGAAGTCAAGTCAGGGAAGTCGTTGTGGGCTGCCGAGGAGAGTGCACACGCAACGGCAAGATATTGTATTCTGTACGATTTTCCGCGATTTTATCGGAAACGTGCCCGTGCAAGGAGCCATTGAGCGGCGTAACTCACGTGGGTCGAGGAGCGTCTTGATCTTTGTGTATGTGCGGTTCTCCATTTCTACATGCCTGATGCCGACGCTGCCGATTTCGATCTGGCTGGGTGTCTGGAACGCGTCCGACGCAATGACCAGGACGCTGCGCGGGCGTTGGTTGAACATCTCTACCCGTTGGTTATCCGTATTGCTCGCGCGCGACTCCCGCGCAGGGTTTCAGAGGAGGACATCGCTCAGGATGTTTTTCTGAAAATGTTTGCGAGACTTTCACAGTATCAGGGGACGGTACCCTTCACCCATTGGGTGTCGCGCATTGCACTTACGACGTGCATCGACCACCTGCGTCAGCAGCAGCGGAGGCCCGAGTTCCGGTGGGCGGATCTTTCCGAAAACGAGGTCGAAGTGCTCGAAAATGTTCTGACAAATGAAAATGAGCAGGGGCCCGACGATGCACTTTCAGCCAAGGAACTGGTGAACAAACTGCTAGACCAATTGAAGCCCGAAGACCGTCTGGTCATCCAGCTTCTCGATCTTGAGCAGAAGTCGATCGCTGAAATAGCCCGGTTGACGGGATGGAATTCATCCCTGATCAAGGTACGTGCATTTCGTGCCCGCCGGAAGTTAAGGAAGGCATTGGAAGAACTCGAATCATCTGAACGCATATGAAAGCTAATTCCCGGGAAAGTTGGAGCCGACTGGTTGCTCTGGCTCGGCAGGTACCTCCTGCAGAGAATGAGGTGGTTGAAATGCCGTATGGTTTTGCCACGAGAGTTGCTGCGCGCGGTCTGGCGGCGATGGACAAGGGAGTGGCCAGCCTGTTTGAGCCCTTTGCGCTGCGCGCCCTTGGCATTGCTGCGGTGGCTGCAATCACGATCATGGCGCTGGGGTTCAATCCTGTCCTCCAGAATATTCGCGAGGAAGTCGCGGCGGTCGGCGCGGATCCGGTCTCCGTGTTGGTTGATTGAACACCGATGAGCAAGTCCTGGAAGGTTGCGCTGGTTTTTGTTGGCATCTTCCTGGCCGGAGGTGTTGCCGGCGGTTTTGTATCGCTCCTGGTGGCCCGATCCTTTGTACGACAGCGCGGCGGGCCGACGGAGTTTGCCATTGTGCACAAGGGGCGCTTTCATGAAGCGCTCAGACTCAGCCCGGCACAGAAGACTCGGATCGATGCGATCGTGGACGAAACGAGTGAGGAGCTCAAAAAGGTCCGCCGGGAGACAGGCAGGCTCCTTCAGTCGATGGAAACAAGAATTTCGGCTGAGCTCACTGCAGACCAGCGGCGTGAATTTGACGCTATGCAGCAGCGCTGGCGCGATCGCCGTGGAAAACTCTCGCCTGGCGGAAGCGATGTGAGGGGAGGGAAGCATCCCGCGCAGCCCCCGCTTGTGAAACCAGGTGATTCCCGCGCTCCGTAGGGCCAGGATCAAAGCAAGGGAAAGGTTGAGTTTCCAGTTGCACTGGAACTTTCACCCGACACCTTGTCGGTCGGCCAGGTGCCATGCATGAGCAGGCGCGTGAACCCCGCCAGGACCGGAAGGTAGCAACGGTAACGACGTTCTCTCAGTGCCGTGGAGTGCCTGGCCACCTATTTCCCTTCGCGCGGTGGGTGAGAGTCACCCGCCGCGCGAATCAGAATCAAGCATCATGTCAGCGTAATGCCCTTGGCCTTGGCGGCGCGGAGCAGGGCATCGGCCATATCCGAGGGTGTCGCCGCCACTTCGATTCCGCATTCCTTGAAAACGGCGATCTTTGCGGCCGCTGTGTCCTCGGCACCACCGACGATGGCACCTGCATGACCCATTCTCCGGCCTGCGGGAGCGGTGGCTCCTGCAATGAAGCCGGCGACCGGCTTCCTGACATTGGTCTTGATCCAGCGGGCAGCTTCAACCTCGGCATTTCCGCCAATTTCGCCGATGAGAATGATGCCATGCGTCTCCGGATCGGCATTGAACATCCTGATGACATCAAGGTGAGAAGTTCCATTGACGGGATCGCCTCCGATGCCGACGCAGGTCGACTGGCCGATGTTGCGGGTAGTCAATTGATACACCGCCTCGTAGGTCAGGGTTCCTGAGCGAGAGACAACTCCCACATGCCCTTTTCGATGAATGTAACCCGGTGCAATGCCTATCCGGCAGCCTCCTGTGCTTTGCGGACCTGTTCCTGGTGTCACGACCCCGGGGCAGTTGGGACCGAGCAAACGGGTCTTGCTGCCTGCGATTGCCCGCTTCACACGAATCATGTCCCTCACGGGAATGCCTTCCGTAATCGCAACCACGAGATCCAGCCCTGCGTCGACACCTTCAAGGATGGCATCGCCCGCAAAGGGTGGCGGAACGAAAACGACTGAGACGGTGACGCCGGTGGCGGCAACTGCATCGTGCACCGAATTGAAAATCGGCACGCGGTGCTTCTCGTGCTCGAATACCTGACCGCCTTTTCCCGGAGTGACTCCGGCCACAACCTTGGTGCCGTAGTCGAGTGACAGTCGTGCATGGCGACCGCCGAAATCACCGGTGATTCCTTGGACGAGAATTTTTGTTTCAGGCGTGATGAGAATAGCCATGGGAGGAGGAGGACAGACGACTGGTTGCTGAGTTTCTTGTTCGATCAGGCGACGAGCTTGACGATTTTTTGGGCTGCATCGGCCATGGTGTCACCGCTGACGATCGTTAGGCCGCTGCTTCCGAGTGTTGCCTTGCCGGCTGCAACGTTGTTGCCCTCCAACCGCACGACCAATGGAAGCTTGAGTCCGACCTCCCTGACAGCATCCACGATTCCCGTGGCGATCACGTTGCAATCCATGATGCCGCCAAAAATATTGACGAAGATTCCCTTAACATTTGCGTCGCCCAGGATGATCTTGAAGGCGGCTACGACCTGTTCCTTCGTCGCGCCGCCTCCCACATCGAGAAAGTTGGCGGGATTTCCGCCATAGTGCTTGATGATATCCATTGTGCTCATTGCGAGTCCGGCGCCGTTGACGAGACAGGCAATGTTTCCATCGAGGGCGATGTAGGAAAGGTTGAATTTCGAGGCTTCGATCTCCTTCGGATCCTCTTCGTTAAGATCGCGGAGAGCGGAGATTTCCGGGTGGCGGAAGAGGGCATTCGAGTCGAATGACACCTTTGCGTCGAGGGCGAGAACCTCACCGGATGGGGTCGTGATGAGGGGATTGACCTCAATCATTGCGGCGTCGGTCTCCCAGAACATCCCGTAGAGGTTGCGAATCAGCTTTGCAGCTCCTTTTGCTTCCGCTGCGTTGAGGCCGAGGCCTGTAATGAGCTGGCGAACCTGGAAATCGGCGAGTCCGTATGCGGGATCAACGAGAACCTTGAAGATCTTCTCCGGAGTTTCATGCGCCACCTTTTCAATCTCCATGCCGCCTTCCGTGGATGCAACGATCACCGGACGGGAGCTTGCGCGATCAAGGAGAATGGCAAGGTAGTATTCCTTCTTGATGTCGCTCGCAGTGGTAAAATAGACCGTTTGAACCTTCCGCCCTGCCGGACCGGTTTGCACGGTGACCAAGGTATTACCGAGCATCTTGGCAGCAACGTCCCTGGCTTCAGCCTTGGTCTTGCAGAATTTTACCCCACCCTTGAATCCATTGGTGAACGTGCCCTTGCCGCGCCCGCCGGCATGAATCTGAGACTTCACCATCGTGGGTCCTTCGGGAAGCTGTGCGAGCGCCGTAACAAACTCCTCGTGGGTTTTCGCGGGAGCTCCCTTTGGGACGGGAACACCGTACTTCTCGAACAGAGCCTTGGCCTGATACTCGTGGATGTTCATAAAGATGAGAAGGTGCCAGAAACGCTCTCTTGAAGACAGGAGAAAAATTGGTGTACGTGAGGTGTCGCGCGGGATTGCATTCGCGGGGCAACCTTGTTTGAACCGCCTAATGGAATCACACGAGGTGCTGCGCGAAGTACTCAAGAAAACGAGTGCAAAGCAGATTGCAGCCGAAATGGGCTTGTCGCTCTCGTTGATCTACAAATGGGCAGAACCTCCTGGCGACGCGACAGGCAGTGGAGCCCACAATCCCCTTGATCGTGTGAATCAGCTCCTGAAGGCGACGGAGGATACGCGAATAGCGCAATGGGTTTGCGAACGCGCAGGAGGCTTTTTTATTGCGAATCCTGAGGCGACCAAAGCGCAGCCGAATTCACTGATTCCCACGACCCACGCGATTGTTCAGGAATTTGCAGATATGTTGGCTGTGATTGCCACTGCCGCCGCCGACAATCATATCACCCGGGACGAAGCAAAGCAGATCCGAAGACGCTGGGAGGAGCTCAAGAGTGTGGCTGAAGGCTTCATCCGCGCTGCGGAGGAGGGAAACTTCGGTTCACTCAAGGACTCGCTCCCTGGAGCGGGGAAGCCATGATTATCTCAGGATTTGAGAAGCTGCTGGGTAAGGAAACTGGTTTGGAGCGAAGCAATTTCTTTCAGTCCCTTCTTTGCAAGGGTTAGCAGTGATTGAAGCTGATCGCCGCTGAATGTAGCTTCCTCACCCGACCCCTGAACTTCGACGAAACGACCCTGCCCGGTCATCACGACGTTAAAGTCGACCTCGGCATCCTTGTCTTCAGCATAGGGCAGGTCGAGGAGTTCGCGACCCTCGAAGATCCCCACGCTGACCGCGGCGACGGAATCGCTGAGCGGGTTCTCGGAAAGGCGCTTGGCATCGATGAGATTCTGAATTGCGAGGCGGGTCGCCAGGTAGGCTCCGGTGATCGAGGCGGTCCTAGTGCCGCCGTCGGCCTGAAGCACATCACAATCGACCCAAAGCGTGTTCTGGCCGAGCTTTTGAAGATCAATAATTGCCCGAAGTGATCGACCGATGAGGCGCTGGATTTCAACCGTTCGGCCGTCGACCCGGCCTTTCGAGATGTCGCGTGCCTTGCGCTCGTGAGTTGAATAGGGCAGCATTGAGTATTCGGCGGTGAGCCATCCGCCCTTGACCCCCTGCTGCTTCATCCAGGTGGGAACATTGGGTTCAATCGTGGCAGCGCAGATCACGCGTGTCGTGCCGAATGACACGAGCACCGAGCCCGTGGCATTTGGGGCAATTCCTGCCTCAAATCGAATGGGCCGAAGCTGATCGGGAAGGCGACCATCTGAACGGAGTGGGGATGTCATGGAAAATCGGCGCGAGAATATATCTGCAGGAGTGGAACTATTGCTGCTATGGGTGAAGCGGGTGGATGGACACCGGCTTGGAAGGATCCTGCTTCTGCGTCATGAAAGCGATGAGGCGATCATTGAAATCCTTGGCGGGATCGTGTCCCATCTTTTTCAACGCCTGTGTGAGCGCGGCAACCTCCACCAGCCGTGCCATGTCACGTCCCGGTCTGACGTAGAGTTCGATATGGGGGATCTGGAGGCCGAGGATGTCGTACTTGTTTTCCTCGAGTCCCGTGCGTTCCTCCACTGCTTCGGGTGTCCACTCGTGCAGCGAAACCACCATGTCGACCCGCTTGTCGAGGCGGATCGACTTCACGCCAAACATCTCGGCGATGTTGATGATGCCAATGCCACGACATTCCATGTATCCCCGATTGAGGGGACGGCTTGAAGCCATGAGTTCACGTTCGTCGAGCAATTTGATGACAGTCAGGTCGTCGGCGACCAGGGAGTGACCGCGTTCGATCAGGGCGAGCGCGCACTCGCTTTTGCCTACGCCAGACGAGCCCTTGAGCATGACTCCGACACCGCGGATATCCAACGTGGTTGCATGTTCGGTCGTCGAGGGGGCAAATTCATTGTCGATGCAGAGGGTGCCCATGTTCACCCAGTTCATCGTGATCATGGGTGTGCGGAGGATCGGGAGATTTTTTTCCTGGGCAATCGCGAGGAGCGGCGGGGTGGGGTTGTAGTTGCGCGTCAGGACGAGACATGGGACCTGGCGCTCGACCATTTCCGCAAAGATTTCAATCTGCCTTTGGTGCGTGAGCGTTTTGAGGTAGGTCATCTCTGCGGAACCGAGGACCTGGATGCGCTTGTTCGCGAAGTATCGAAAGAAGCCCGTGAGCGCGAGCGCAGGCCGATTGATTGAGCCTTCGCGTATCATCCGGTGAAGCCCGCGTTCACCGGTTACCAGTTCAATCTTCAGCTTTTCCCGGTAGGTCTCAAGGAAATGCGCGACGGTGATCCCATGAATGACTTTGGGCATAACAAAAAGGGAGAAGCCGGAGCATGCCGACGACAAGAGAGATCGCTTTACAGATCGAAGTCTTTGCCAAGATAAAACTCCCGTGCCTGGGGATCATTTATGAGAAAGTCCGCCGAACCCTGCGTAAGTACCCGTCCCTGGTGCATGAGGTAGGCGCGATCAACAATCCGAAGCGTTTCCCTAACGTTGTGATCGGTTAGGAGAATGCCTATGCCGCGTACCTTCAATTCGCCAATGATGCGCTGGACTTCGCCCACGGAGATTGGGTCAATGGCGGCAAAAGGTTCATCCATCAGGAGAAATTTCGGTTCGGACACCAGCGCCCGGGCAATTTCCAGACGCCGACGCTCTCCACCGGAAAGCGTGTAGGCTTTCTGCGAAGCCACATGAAGGAGTTGCAGGTCAGTCAGATGGCGTTCGACCACGGCTGCTCGATGTCTGCGCGCAATGCCGATCGCCTCGGCTATTGCCAGGATATTTTCAGCCACGGTAAGTTTCCGAAAAACGGATGCTTCCTGTGGTAGGTAACCGATTCCAAGTCGTGCCCTTTTGTGCATGCCCAACCGGGTAATGTTGCGCTGGTCGATGTATACGGAACCCGCGGTTGCCTGAATAAGGCCGACCACCATGTAGAAGGTGGTGGTCTTTCCGGCACCGTTTTGACCGAGCAATCCGACCACCTCACCCGATGAAAGGCCAATATTGACGCCATTCACGACCGTGCGTGTGCCAAAGGTCTTGACGAGCCCGTCGGTACGGATCGACGAATGGGTCGAAGGCATTGTTGGAGGGATTGCGAGCACTTGAAGATGATGATTGCCGTCGAGATTAGGCCCAATCCGGCCTGCTGGGGGGGGATCCTATTTCTTTTCCGCAGGTTCGGGCGCTGGTGCCTTCATGGGCGCATCCTTGTCGAATCCGAGGTCCTTCAACCCAGGGCCGGTCAGCTTGATGTTGTCACCAAAGAGTCGCCTTTCTCCTCTCAGAAGCACGATCCTCGTGCCCGTCGCCACATAGGGGCCGGATTTGTCGATCACGACCGGATTCTCTGTAAGAATGATTTTCTCATCGCCGGGGAAGACTTCCGCCCGGCCACAGGTGACCTCCCGGTCTCCCTGAACGATGTGCACGCGCCCCATGGCGATCAGCGATCTGAATTTATCGGGCTTGCCCACGGTTTCGGTAGCATCGCCAATGCGGGTTGCGACGACCTCCAGGTGATCGCAGCTGATCCTGAGGTTGTTGCCTGTTACGACGACATTCTGATCAAAGACAGCCGTGATTTCAGCATCCGTGCTTCGCATCTCGAGAGACGTGCTCTCGATGACCGTCGGAGGAACATCCGGGGCTCCCTTCAGGGATGCAGCAGGAAGCACGATCAGAAGGAAAAGAGTGCGCAGATCCGGCTTCATTTGATGATATCCTTGAGCTCCGTGCGAAACACGACTCGGGCTTGCTTTGAAATCAAAATGGTTCGTTTTGGATCATCATAACGCCAATCCGTTCCGAGAAGTTCGAAATCATCATTCACGACTCGAACAGATTCTTCGCCAAAAATGACGCGCTGCTCAACAAGTACATGGGCGGACGGGCTGACAAACACGGTCTCCACGCGCGCATCCGCATCGCCCGAAAAGAGGGTTAGCACCATGTCGTCAAGTTTTGCCTCATTCGCATTGAGCATGACCGCTTCACGGCCCCGAATTAACATGGTGCGAAATCCGTTTTCGTTGAATGATGGCAGTGAGAAATTCTTGATCGGTGCGTGGGTGGTGATCTTCGGTCCCGCCGCGGGCAGGGCTTGCCCTCCCAACGTCAGTCCAATCAGGGCGCAGGTGCGGATCAAGCGGCAGATCATGACTTGAAGGACATTCCTCCTCTTGCGGCCAAGATCAGATCGCAAACCTCACGGACTGCTCCCTGACCAGCCTCCCTTGAGGGGATGTAGAGCGCTGCACGAGTGGCAGAGAGCATGCCTCCCCTTACGCTGACACCGATGCCGGCCCAGCGGATTGCAGGTACATCGATATCGTCGTCACCCATGTAGCAGCATGCTTGCGGGGGTATGCCAAGCCGAGATGCCAGCTCCTGAAGCACCGAGATCTTGTCACTTCGCCCTTGTACCAGATGCGCTATCTTCAATTCCTGCGCCCGAATCGCGGTTGGCTTTGAAACACGCCCACTGATCCATGCCAGGTCGATGCCGGCATCCCTCAGGCGAACCAGCCCCAATCCGTCCAGGATGGAGAATCGTTTGGACTCCGTGCCATCTGATCCTACGAGGATTGTCCCATCGGTGAGCACACCATCGACGTCCATTGCGAACAGCCGAATATCGCCCCAAGGCAGGCTTGGACAACTCGAACTGCGCGACGAAAGGGAATCAGGTGCTTCCGGCATCAACGGAGTACTGCTAATTTCACGCCATCCAATTTGCGATCTGTTCCACGGTCTTTGTGAAAGTCGGACGATAGGCCTGCTCCAACTCGTGGGCAAAAGGCACAGGCAGATCCATGGCTGCCAGGCGCAGCGGAGGCGCTTCCAAGTCAAAAAAGTGAAGTTCGGTCAATCGGGCGACGAGTTCGGCGCCGAACCCATGGGTCAAGCGCCCTTCATGAAGAACGATGAGTCGGTGTGTGCGGGCAAGCGAGTTTGATATGCTGTCCAGGCGTAGCGGCGACAAGGCACGGAGATCCCAGACATCGAAACTGCGCTCGTACTCCGTCGCAAAATACGAACTGACTTCCTGCGCAAGGTGGGTGATTTCGCCGTAGGTTACCAGCGTTGCATAATCGCCATCCCTGAGCTTGCGCGGATGCCAGACGTCACGAAAGCTTGGATTCCAAGCGATTGACTGCTTCTGACCCCGGTAGAGTGCCTTGTTTTCGAAGAGCAGGACGGGATTATTGTCTTCGTAGGCTGCGAGCAGGCAGTCGAAGGCGTCCTGAGGCGTACTGGGGTAAAGGGCTTTCAGCCCGGGAATCGCAAGAAGCACCGACTCCAATTCCTGTGAGTGAAAGGAGCCCAGGCCGACACTTCCGCAGGGAAGCCGCAATACAAGGGGAACTGCTGCACCGGACCGAAAACGGTAGGTGGCTGCGTTCTGGGTGATTTGGGTAAATGCTTCGGTTACAAAGTCAGCGAACTGGAACTCTTCAATCGGTCGGACTCCTCCGAGAGCCAGGCCGATTGCATAGCCCGTGCATGCGCTTTCGGCCAATGGAGTATTTAGGACTCGTTTGCGCCCGAATGTCGAAAGAAGTCCATCTGTAACCTTAAATGCACCTCCGTAGGTGGCGATGTCCTGACCCATGATCATGGCCTCAGGGCGCTCCGTAAGAATTTTCCTAAGTCCATGATTGAGCGCTTGCGCAAACGTGAGAGGCTCTGTGGGGGCTGGCGAAGCTTTCCATGGTAATTCCGGGCCTTGGGGTTCAAACAAGTCATCCTGCATCCCTTCCGGTGACGGGCGCGGCTGTGCCAGGGCCTGTTGAATGGATGCCTCGAGGAATGCATTGAGCTCGGACTCAATGGCTCTTACCCGCTCCTCGTATCCGGCCCGACAAAGTTCTGAGCGGAAGCGCGGAACGGGGTCGGCTGCCTGAAAGGACTCTGCTTCTCCGGGGGCGAGATAATTGCAGGTGTCGTAGGCAGCATGTCCCCTCAATCGAAGCACATGGGCTTCAATGAGAATGGGGCGGGACGTTTCCCGAACGCGTTGGATGACCTTCGAGAGAGTTCTTGTGATGTTGCTCAGGTCGCTGGTGGCATCGAGAGTATACCCTTCAATGCCATAACCCGCGGCACGCTTCCAGAGTTCGGTACCCGGAGCATACTGTTCGCTGAGTGGTGTGGAGTACGCATACCGATTGTTCTCAATAACGAAAACGATGGGCAGTGACAGCAGGGATGCCAGATTAAGGGATTCGTGGACGTCGCCTGTACTGGATCCTCCATCGCCGAAAAACGCGAAGCCAACTGCTGGCTTGCCTTGACGGCGTTGAGCATCAGTCAGTCCGACAACATTGGAAATCATCGTCCCCAAATGGCTGATCATCGGCAGAGAACGATTGGCGGGGTCACCATGATGGACGTTGCCTTCCCGCGCCTTTGTGGGGCTCAAAGCATTGGCGAAATACTGGCACAGGTGCTCAACAAGATGCCCGCTCCAGATGAGCTGACCACCGAAGCCACGGTGTGTGAAGGAGATAACATCAATGGATTTGTCCGCCAACAATGCCAGCGGGACGATTAAAGCCTCGCTTCCCTGTCCGCCAGTGACGGTTCCCTTGATCAGCCCTTGGCGGAAAAGTTCCAGGATCCTATTGTCTCCTGCTCTTGCCAAGTGCATCCAGGCAAAGATCTGAAGGCGCTGGTCTGAATCCAGGAGCTCAAGATCCTTCATTCGAAGGTCGCGCTTGGTCAGAAGGGTTGGTACCGCAGGGAAATCCATGGCGTTGTTGGACGCTGATCAGCTCATTGGCTCTGCGCAAGGTTGCAGGTTTGTGCCGCCATTTGCGCCTATGTGGAGATCGCGGTCACAACGGGGCTTGTCGTGGGATGGAATTGAAGCAGGTCGGCGAAGAAAAAAAAGGCGGCTCCGCTTGGATCGGAGCCGCCAGTGAAAGTTGGCCTTGACTACTTGGACTTGGCTTTCTCGACCGGTGGCGGTGGCGGCGGCCGTGCGATAGCACTTTCAGAGGCCTTGTTTGCGACCATGCTCACCATGCGTTGGATTTCGAGCTCAGCGTCGCGCTTGGCGATGAGTGCAAGTTCCACCTTCTTCTTCAAATCAAAGGATTCCTTTGTGGCATTGTCCTTCTTCTGGCGAATATCCCTAAGTTGGGTCTCAAGCTCAGTGATCTGCTTCGTGTATTTTGCAGCTTCTGCGTTATATTTGGCAGTGGCTTCGGCAATCTCCTTGCTTTGGGCCTCCCATTTTGCGCGACGATCGTCTTCCTTCTTTTTCTCTTCAGCCAAGCGTTTCTGTTGCCGGTCATCAGCGTCCTTGCGCGCCTTGTCTTCGATTTCCTTTTTCTTGGCGTCGGCTTCATCCTTGGCAATTTTGGCAGCCTTGGCCCGTTGCTCGGCTTTGACTTCCTCTTCTTGGATGAACTTGTAGTAATAGACGCCAAACAACGTGCACAGCACGATGGGGACAATGAGATAGAACTTGTTCATTTCTTAATGAGGGAGGGGGTTAGCTCTTGCTCTTGGCAGCGGCGGCAGCCGCAGCGAGTGCGTCAGCGGCGGCGCGGGCATCGTCAGCGGCTTTGATCTTATCGAGGACTGTCTGGAGTCCCTTCACATTGGTTTCAGATTCCTTAACGGCTTTCTGGAGAAAGGCGATCTCCTCAACACTCTGTTTTTTCGTTTCTTCCAATTGAGTGACCGCAACCTTTTCCTCTTCGATATCCTTAGTCAGGCGAACTACCTGCCGGCTCAGCTTTTCCTGGTCGCGCGCCGCCTTCTCACGTGCCTCAATTGCGGCTGCGCGAGCTTCCTTTTCACGCTGGTCCTTTTCTTCCTTTTCCTTCTTCTCGCGGATGCGCTGCTCGGCCAGACGGGTGGCATCTTCGATGGCCTGCTTCCGGGCATCAAGCTCCGCCTTCTTCTTGTCCTCAATTGCTTTCTTTTGGGCAGCAATCTTCGCATCCTGCTTAATCTGATACTCTTTGGCAAAATTCCAGTAGAATCCACCAAAGATCAGAAGCATGATCAAGGGGGCGATGAAGTACGCTTTATTCATGAAGTTCGATAGTGAGAGGTGTTACTTTTTAGAGGGTTGGGCAGCTGGCGCCTTTGTGGCACCTTGTTTCTGCGCCTTCTTGCCGGTTTCGGCAGCAATCTGTTCGCGCAATGCAGCAGCTTCAGCAATAGCATCTTCGATACCTTTCTTGAGGCGCTCGGCATCCTTTGCCCCTTGAGGGTATGAGGCTGCTTTGTTGACCGCAACCAAGGCTTCGTCGTATTTCTTCAGTTCATACGAGACGTACGCTAGGAAGAGCTCTGTGGTCCAAGGTTTTTCCAGTTTCTTTGCGACTGCTGCCTTCGCAAAGGTGTAGGCATCCTCAATCTTCTCGAGCTGATAATAGGTCTGGGCGATCTGCGCCAAGATTGACCCGGCATCAGGATAGAGCTTGGAAGCTTCCTTGAGAACTTCGATTGCTTTCAGCTCTTTGTGTTGCTGCATGTAGGCGGCGGCAAGCAGCTCCCAGTTTCTCTGCTCGTTCTCGATTGTGCCGTTCTTGAGGCCTTTCGCCAGGAGATCTATGACGTAGTCGAACTGCCCAATATTGAAATAGAGGCCAACCAGTGTGAAGTTGTCCTTTGGGCTCACCATGGCGCCGTGTTGCTGGGCGCGCTCAATGGTCAGAATGACACGCGTGTCATTCTGCTGGTTGAGGTAGAGTGATGCCAGCTGTGGCCAGTAGGACTTGGCATCGGGTTTCAGCTTAAGGTAGAGTTCGAGGACATCAATCGACTCCTTGATCTTTTCCTGTTGTTGGAGTGTGGCAAAAAGGAGAAGGTAGAATGTATCTTTGGGGCGTGCCGACATCCGTAACCCCTTTTCCACTTCTTCCTGAGCCCGTTTCAAAAGTTTGCGGTCGGGATTGTTTGGGTCCAGCTGTGATTGATAGAAAAGAAGGGTGGCGTAATAGAGCTGAACATCAGGATTCGGCTTGGTGTTTCGCGCGGCCCATTTATCCATGTAGGTTACCGCCTTCTCATAGTACTTCTTTTGATCCGCCACGACCTTGCTTGTAACCGCCTCCTGATAGTAGAGTTGCGAGAGGTAGTAGGTGAGTTCCTGTGACTGCCGATCGTCGAAGAAGGAGTACTTGTCCGAAAGCGTTACTGCCGTTTCAAGGGGAGGGATGGATTTGGCGTATTCGCCTTTCGTGAGAAGAATCTGAGCTTTGACCTGGGACAGCAATGCCATGTCATAGCTTTCAGGCCCTGAAATCTTGAGCAGGCCATCAATGATGGCCAACGCGCCGTCATAATTCTTCGCATCAGTCTGCGTGCGAATCTTGGCCAGCTCCTCGGAAACCTTGTCGCTCAGTTCCTTCTTGGGGGCATTCTGCTGGCTTTGGGCATGGCTGACGGTGGGTGCAGCAAGCCCAAGGGCAAGCAGCATCAGCCCAGCCCGCAGCGGCAGATGAATCGTTGACGGGGAAAACGGCATGATACGGAAAAATCTCATTCGTCAGTGATGCTGAACACGATTGGCACCTGCATTCGGGTATTCACCGCCTTGCCACCTTTGCGACCAGGCTTGAATTTCCACTTGGAGACGGCTTGAACTGCGGCTGCTTCAAATTCCCGTTGAGAGGACTTGAGTGCCGTAGCCTCCACGACGTCGCCATTTGAGTTGACAATGAAGCCGACGGTCACGTCACCCGTGATTCCCGCCCGTCGCATTTCGAACGGATAATTGGGTTTTGCCTGCATCCGCGGCTGGGGGGCTTGGTCGAGATTGGCCAGATCGAAGAGATCCTTCATTCCTCGACCAATGCTGCCTGCACTGGGGCGTCCTGTGGGAATGGTGATGTTACCCGTCGGTCGTTCCAAACCGGGTGGCGGAGGGGGCTGCAGCTTCTGGACAAAGGAGTCGATCGTAACAACGGAAGGTAAATCCGCTGCCATCGGTGGTGCCAGTTCGGCCACTTCTGGAGGCGCTTCGTCGGTGGGATCCTGGACCTCCGGTTCCTCCTCAGGAGGGGGAGGTGGCATCTCCATGAGTTCAATCACGGCCTCTTCCTGTTTCTTGTGAATTGTGGGAGCCTTCTTGTCGAAGAGGAGTTCTCCGAAGAACACCCCGCCATGCAGGGCCGCGGATACGGCGAGTCCGATGAAAATGTCGCGGTTCATGTTCGGGTTTGTTTACCTACCAGTTCCACGCCAGACGGTTTCGATCGATACCTTGGAAATCCCCGCTTTTCGAACTTCGTCGAGCACGAGAATCGTCGCTCCATACTTGGCTCGATCGTCGGAAGTGACCAAAACGCGAGCATCCGTGGGATGCTGTGCGGCGTAATTCTGCAGCCTCGGGGCAACCTCTGAGGTTTGAATCAATTCGCGGTTCCAGTAAACTGTACCGGCATCTGAAACTTGGATCGTAACGCTCTCGACATCGTCATTTTTTTCAACGTTGGAGGCTTGTGGCAGAACGACGTCAAGGGACTGAATCTTGTTGAGCGATAGGGTGAAGAGCACGAAAGTTGCAAGAAGGAAGAAGATAACATCGATCAACGGGATGATTTCGATGCGTGCCTGCTTTTTGCCGCCTTTGGAAGAAGAGGATCCACCTGCCATGGTTTATAGGGATTTGACTGATGACGGAGATTTCCAGGATTTCTTAGAAGAAATCACTGGGGCGGACGCAGGCGCGTCTCGATGAACACTTTCTGTATTCCCTTCTTGCGGACTTCGTCGAAAACGTAGCGCGCCTGCGCAAAAAAGGCGTCCTCGTGCCCATTGATCAAGACGCGGGCATCAGGTCCTGCTGCCGCCTTGTATTTCTCCAATCGAACGAGGAAATCGTCCAAGGTTATCGGATCCTTGTCCCATGCGAGAGTCCCTTCGGCCGTCACGGTGATCGTAACGGAGCCTGCGGGGTCCCGAGGAATGCTCGTTTCCACCTTGGGCAAGGTGACAGGCAATCCCTGCGACTTATTGAGCGAAAGAGTGAAGAGGACGAAGGTAGCGAGAAGGAAGAAAATGACGTCAATGAGAGGAATGATCTCAATGCGCGCCTTTTTCGATCCACCGCCTCCTCCAGAGGAGCCGCCTGCCATAAGTAAAGGGGAATAGTTAGGATTCGGACTCTTTCGGAGTGCTTAGTTTCCGACCTCGACTTTCGCAACGATCGAGTCCAGAGAGTTCGCGACGTCGGCCACTTCGATTCTTGCTTCGTCGGTCTTCGAATTAAGGTAGTTGAAGGGGAAAAGTCCGACGATAGCGATCACGAGACCCATGGCGGTCGCAATGAGCGCCTCGCCGACACCGCCGGTGATCTGGCCCGCGGCAGAAGCGATATCACCACCCGTGGTTCCCAATGCGCCGAAGGTGTTCATCATCCCGGTGATCGTGCCAAGCAAACCGAGAAGGGGGGCGGCGGTGATGCAGGTATCGAGCGTGGGCATCCCTTGATGGTAGCGCACAAATTCGCGGCTCGCTGCACGGGCGAAGGCGTTGTGGAGGGACTGCTCACGGTGGTTGAAAGCGTAAACCAGCATGCGCGCGATGAAGTCCTTGCTCTTCTTGCCCAAGGCAATGGCGCCTTCAAAATCGCGGACTTTAGCCTTCTCGAGCATCTTTTCAATGACCTCGGGTTCACGAGAAAGGGCTTCCCGGATCGTGAAGATCATGCGTTCAATGATCACGGTGATCGCGAGGAACGACACAATGATGATTGGCCACATGATGGGACCTCCTCCTTTGAAAAGCTCCATCGGAGTGTGGCCCATGAGGAAAGCGAGAGGCAGATTGAATGCGGTCATGTTTTAACTGTGGATGATGAGTTGTTGGGAGAAGGGGATGTGTTTTGGCGCACGAGTCGGCAAACCTTTGACGAGGTGGGAGCCGATTCGCTCAAAAAAGACTTTACGAATTGCTTACCTCAGCAGCGTGTAAGTGAAAGGAAACAAAAAAATCAAACTTTTGGAGGAATATTAAGAAAAGTATCCGCGATTGAGCAGGCGTAATGGGCGCCATCAAGGCTGGATCAGGATCGGATTTGCCGGGGAGCAGGGAGAGAGGGAGGGGGATTTTCTCTGATGCCATGCAATCCGGGGTAGGATTGATTGGCTGCCCGGCTAGGGATCGAACCTAGACAAACAGAGTCAGAATCTGTTGTGCTACCATTACACCACCAGGCAGTGGAAATTCAAAAGCGAGAGAGATAATCTAAGGTATGACGTTGATATAGAAGGAAACTGGAGCCGGCGACGGGAGTTGAACCTGCAACCACCTGTTTACAAAACAGGTGCTCTGCCATTGAGCTACGCCGGCATTAAAATGTGCCCGAGGCGGGCGGATTGATGTGTTGTTGGATTGTGAAAAGAACGCTTGAGCGGTCAATCCGAGAGCGCAAATCTCCCGGGTTGGTGGCTCCCCGGGGACTCGAACCCCGAACCAATTGATTAAGAGTCAACTGCTCTACCATTGAGCTAGGAAGCCTTCAACGCGAGGGGCGAAAACTCACCAAAGCGTTCCCCGTGTCAACAGCTTTTCAGCATTCGACGAAGAGGTAATTGGATGGAGATTTCGAATCGAGACCATTGCAGGCATTTTCCACTTGCCAAGGCCTTCTCCAGCGTCTGCTTTCTTCACTTTTCCATGCAAAAGACCAAAAAGTCCGTAGCCAAGCGCTTCAAGATGTCCGGTTCGGGCAAACTGATTCGCCGCACGCCCGGCTTCCGGCACTTGCTGTCTGCGAAGAGCACGAAGTCAAAACGACGTGCGACCAAGGACAAGCTTGTTGATCCGGGCAGGGAGGCACCTCTCAAGCGCTGTCTTCCGTTCGGCCTCTGATTCCACACGCCGAAATCCATAACCACGCTGGGAAGGTGATTCATTAGCCGACCTTCCGGCGACAAAACCAAAAGGAAATTCCAACATGGCTCGTTCAACCAACGCCGCGGCTTCACGCCGTCGCCGCAAGAAAGTGCTGAAGTACGCCAAGGGCTACTTCGGCAGCAAATCCAAGCTCTTCCGCTATGCGAAGGAAGCGGTCCAGCACGCCTGGCAATATGCCTATCGTGACCGGAAGAAGAAGAAGTCTGAAATGCGCGGTCTGTGGATCGTGCGTCTCAATGCTGCCTGTCGAAATGCCGGCATCAGCTACAGTCGCTTCATTGAAGGCCTAAAGGCAGCCAAGATCGAATTGGATCGCAAGGTGCTTTCTGATATCGCTATTCGGGACGAGGCAGCTTTCAGCGCCTTGGTCAAACAGGCCAAGGACGCGTTGAAAAACAAGGCTTCTGCTTCCAAGGCAACTGCCTGAGTTGATCTCAACGCGAGCCGGTCAGGCTCGCTCCATGACGGGCGCTCCCCAAGATGTTGCGCCCGCGTTCAAAGGACGGGCCTACCCGGGGTGCCGTCCTTTTTCTTTGATCGCAGGCTTAACCCTTCTTCCACCGGTAATCTTTTATGGAACAGACCCTTGCCGCCCTTGTTTCCAAGGCTCATTCCGAGCTGAGCCTGCTCAAGTCTCGCGTTGAATTTGAGGCCGCAAAGGCCCGATTCGTCGGACCCAATGGTGAGCTCACCGCGTTGATGAAACAAATGGGTGCGGTGCCCAAGGAGCAGCGCCCTGCAATGGGCAGGCTCATCAATGAGGCAAAAGCAAAACTTCAGACCGAACTGGAGGGAGCTCTTGCGAGGATTGCTGAGGCGGAAATCGCTGCCCAGCTTGGGCCTGCGATCGACCCAACATTGCCCTCTCCGGACCGGGGGCCAGGGACCTACCATCCGCTTACCCTGGTTAGGGAGGAGATGTGCCGCATCCTGCGAAAGGTTGGTTTTGCCGTGGCAGATGGGCCCGAGGTCGAGACGGAATACACCTGTTTTGACGCCTTGAACACTCCTGCGGATCACCCCGCCCGCGATGCTCAGGATACTTTCTACCTCCCCAAGGAGACCCGGTTCGGCAATGTTTCCAAACACACCCCGCATGAGCGGTATCTCCTGCGCACCCACACGTCTTCAGTTCAGATACGCACGATGCTCAAGGGACCTCCCCCCATTCGCATTGTTTCCCCTGGACGCGTCTATCGCCGTGATGCCACAGACGCAACCCACTCGGCAAATTTTCATCAGCTCGAGTGCCTCTATGTGGACCGAAACGTCACGGTGAAGGACCTTAAGGCACTGCTGGACTATATTTTTGCCTCGCTCCTGGGAAAGGATACCAAGACGCGGTTTCGTCCCCACTATTTTGGATACACGGAGCCGAGCTTCGAAGTCGATCTCAGCGCCCGCCACCTTCCCAAGGTGAACAAGGAGTGGATCGAGATCGGCGGATGCGGCATGGTAGATCCGATCGTATTCGATGGCGTCGGCTATGACTCCAAGGTTTGGACAGGGTACGCGTTCGGCATGGGCCTTGAGCGGCTTGCGATGCTCCTCTTCGGCATCGATGACATCCGCTACTTTTACCAGAACGATCTCC
This sequence comes from Verrucomicrobiota bacterium, assembly GCA_014584295.1. Classification (GTDB taxonomy): domain Bacteria; phylum Verrucomicrobiota; class Verrucomicrobiia; order Opitutales; family Opitutaceae; genus UBA6669. Next base: position 19,202 of record JACTNC010000057.1, on the reverse strand, counting down.
GATTCCTACGCCAATTCGCCTGAAAATTCTGACTAAGGTACACGCGTGAAAATTTCCAGAAACTGGCTCCAATCCTACGTTGATCTCGCCTCGTTCCCGGACGACGAGATTTCCCGGGCCATCACCTTTCTCGGATTCGAGGTTGAGGGGGTGCTGCGCACGGGCGCACCCCGCCTCGATTCCGTGTTTGTGGGGGAGGTTCTCACCCGAGAGAAACACCCCAATGCTGACAAGCTCTCCGTCTGCTCTGTCGATGTCGGCCCACAACACGGCACCAAGACGATTGTCTGTGGCGCCCAGAATTACAAGGTTGGGGACCGAGTTCCTGTGGCGCTTCCCGGTGCAGTGCTACCCGGCAATTTCGAGATAAAACAATCAAAGATCCGCGGTCAGTCCTCTGACGGCATGATGTGTTCGGGGCGCGAGCTCGGAGTCGGAGAGGATCACGCTGGATTGCTTATCCTGACAGATCGTCCTGCTGTTGGACTTCCCATCAATGAGGTTCTTCCCGCGGCCGACACCGTGTTCGATATCGAGGTAACTCCAAATCGTCCGGACTGCCTATCGCACCTGGGCATTGCGCGTGAAATTGCTGCGTTCTTCAAACGCGAACTGCGCTATCCGGAAATCAGGTTTACGGCCAATTCGGTGTCCGCGGGGGCAGTGGAATCCGAGCTCCTGCGCTCGGTCAGAGTCGATTCCCAGCAGGACTGCCCGTTGTACACGGCCTATGCGATTGCAGGGGTGAAAATCGGTCCCAGCCCTGGTTGGATGCAGGATCGCCTGCGGGCGATCGGATTGCGTCCGATCAACAATGTGGTCGATGTGGGCAATTACGTCCTGCACGAATATGGCCAGCCCGTGCATACTTTTGACGCGGCCAACCTTCGCGGCCGCCAGATCATCGTGCGACCCGCAGCTGACGGTGAAACGATGACAACGCTCGACGGCAAGGAGAGGATCATGGATCCCTCGATGCTGGTGATAGCGGATGCAGAACGTTCAGTGGCGGTGGCCGGTATCATGGGTGGGATGGATTCCGGAATCAGTGATGGAACTGTCGACCTCGTTCTGGAGGTCGCCATCTTTCGCCGCCAATCCGTGCGCACAACAAGCCGGAGGCTCGGTCTCTCTTCGGATGCTGCGTACCGATATGAACGCGGTGTCGATCCGCACTCATTGCAGGAGGCTGCACACCGGACTTTGGACCTCATTTTGGATACGGCAGGAGGAAAAGTCGTCGGAAAGATCCACCGCGTGGGCAGTGATGTGCCTTGGCAGCGAGAGATCTTGCTCCGCCCCGAATTCGTGAACGAACGCCTTGGATTCACTGTGCCTTTCGAGGAGATGAAGGCATCGCTGGAGTCTTTGGAACTTTCGATCACTCGCGAAGAGACCGATCTCGAGACCAATGCGGTGCAATGGACGGTTTCAATCCCGAGTTGGAGGGACGATCTTGATCGGCCCATCGACCTCGTTGAGGAGATTCTTCGCTTGCATGGGACCGACAGGATACCCTCGGCTGTCGTGACTTCGCCGGGCTTATTGGCCGAGGATGATCCCTTGGTAATTTTTAACCGGAAAGCGACCGAGTACCTGGTTGGTCACGATTTTCATGAGTGTGTGAACTACACCCTCCGGTCGCGCAAGGAACAGGAGGATGCCGGTGGCGCCGTGGACGACCTAGTGCTGTCCAACCCGTTTGTGGAGGATCAGTCCCATCTCCGTGCATCGCTGGTTGGAGGCTTGCTGGAGTCACTGAAACTCAATCAGGCGCGAGGTGTGGTTGTTTCAAGGCTCGCGGAAATTGGCCGTACTTTCCTGAAGGAAGGAGGGCAATTGTGGGAATGTGCAACTGTTGGCTTTCTGGTTGCTGAGCCGGTCGGTGAACGAAACTGGAAGTCGCGGGAGCTGGACGACTTTTATTCCATCAAACACCATCTCGGAGCTATTGCATCCTTTGCGGGAATCGACCTTGCACGCCAGCCATTGGCCTCCGTCACCTCGTCAGAATCCGGTTGGCAACCCGGACACGCCTGTGTCGCAGGGCTTCTGTCACACGGATGGACAGCCCGTTTTGGCCTGCTCAGTCTGTCTGCGGTAAAGTCGCTTGGCATCGAAGGAAAGGTCTATGCCGGTGTGCTGGCGGTGCTGCCGGAGAAGATACCCGCCGACATGAAGAGGCGGCGGTATAAACCATTGTCCATCCATCCCCCGGCTTTGCGCGATCTTTCCGTGGTGGTTGACGACTCCAAGGCATCCGACGAGGTCAGGAAAACCCTGGCAAAAGTGACGCGTGAAGCCGTTGGGAATGCCTTCCAATTGGAATCCTTGCAGGTGTTCGACGTCTACAAAGGACAGGGTGTGACTGAAGGAAAGAAGAGCCTTGCGTTTTCCTTGGTCTTTCGCGCCGACGGGCGGACGCTCACCGATGAGGAAGTCAACGCAGCATTCCAGAAGCTGCAGGACCGGCTTGCCGCAATTCCTGGGTACGTCCTGAGAAAGTGAACATGTCCTCGGAACCGAACATCAATATCGAGCATGTCGCAACACTTGCGAGGATTGCTCTCACGGATGACGAAAAACGTGTTTTTGCGTCCCAGCTTGGCGATGTGCTCGCTTACATTGAGAAATTGAAGGAAGTCGACGTCTCCGGTGTCGAGCCGATGGCACATGCGTTTCCGGTCTTCAATGTCTGGGCGGATGACGTTCCCGGCCCCGCGCTTCCCGTGGAGGCGGTTTTGAGGAATGCGCCAGCAAGTCGTGACAACATGATTTCGGTTCCAAAGGTTGTCGAATAAACGGTGCTACCGCGGATGACGCCTCCTCACTATTTTTGCACGATCGCGTCCCTTTCAGATGCCTTGCGCGTTGGCAAGGTGTCCTCCCTGCAACTGATGCGCGAGGTGATCGCGCGGACCCGGGAGGTGGAACCCCGGGTGGGCGCTTTCAATTCCTTTGATGAAGAAGACGCTCTTGCGCAGGCGAGCGCCTCCGACCTGCGTCGAGCGGAAGGCAGGACGCTGGGCTTGCTTGATGGCATTCCGATTGGCCTGAAGGACGTGATCGCCGTGGAGGGGCAGCCGCTCACGGCCTCAAGCAGGATGCTGGCGAATTTTGTTTCACCCTATGATGCCACGGTGACGCGAAAGCTTAAGGCAGCTGGAGCCATTTGCTGGGGAAGGCTCAATCTCGATGAATTCGCGATGGGCTCGTCGACAGAAAATTCTGCGTTCAAGCCGACATACAACCCCTACAATCTCGAATGCGTTCCTGGTGGATCGTCCGGAGGCAGCGCGGCCGCTCTTGCCGCAGGCTGTGCGATCGCGACATTGGGTTCGGATACAGGCGGCTCCATTCGGCAACCCGCATCGTTTTGCAATGTGGTAGGCTTGAAACCGACCTATGGCCTGGTTTCCCGCTATGGTCTCGTTGCGTTTGCGTCTTCGCTGGACCAGATTGGACCGATGACGCGCACCTTGGAGGATGCGGCGATCGTTCTCGGCGCGATTGCAGGGCATGACCGAAACGATTCAACGTCCTATCCCGCGCAAGTACCCGATTACCGTTCTGCGATGACTGCGATCCGGGGTCCCTGGCGCATTGGGATTCCCAGGGAGTATTTCGGTGAAGGGCTGGATCCCGAGGTGGAGTCAGCAGTGCAGTCAGCGATTGCACACTATCGGAAGTTGGGCTGCGAGATTCGCACCGTGTCATTGCCACATACCCAGTATGGGATTGCGGCCTATTACATTATCGCAACGGCGGAGTGCTCTTCGAACCTCGCCCGGTTTGACGGGGTTCGGTATGGACATCGATCAATTGAGGCAAAGGATGTCAACGAGCTGTATTTCAAGTCGCGGGCCGAGGGTTTCGGTCAGGAAGTCAAGCGCCGCATTGTGTTGGGAACGTACGTGCTTTCGAGCGGCTACTATGATGCCTATTACCTCCGGGCTCAGAAGGTGCGTGCGCTTATTCGGAATGATTTCCTTGCCGCCTATCGGGACGTCGATGCGATTCTGACCCCCGTGGCACCTACGCCCGCATTCAGGCATGGAGCAAAGAAGGATCCCCTTGAGCTGTACCTCAGCGACATCTATACGATCGGTGTCAACCTTGCTGGCCTACCCGCAGTGAGCATTCCCTGCGGCTTTACGTCCGCCGGCCTCCCGATGGGGATGCAACTTGTCGGGCAGCCATTCAGGGAGGCTGAATTGCTTGCAATTGGCCGAGCCTATGAGCGGGAACATCCCTGGGCCGAGCGTCACCCTTCACTCTAGTCTGACCATCCATGCAGTACGAAGCGGTCATTGGCCTTGAGGTACACGTCCAGATCCGGACGGAGTCGAAGATATTTGCGCGCGTGCGCACCGGTTACGGATTTGAACCGAACACGTTGACGGACCCCGTCGTGCTCGCGCTTCCCGGCGTGCTTCCGGTGATGAACAAGGCGGCGCTCGATGCGGTGATCAAGGCCGGTCTGATGCTGGGTTGCAGGATAGCGCCGGTCTGCAAATGGGATCGGAAGAATTACTTTTATCCGGACTCTCCGAAGAACTACCAGATCTCCCAGTACGACCAGCCTATTTGTTCCGGAGGCTCCGTTGAGATTGAGCTTCCGGGTGCTGCAAGGAACCTCATGGGTGAACACAGGAGAATTCCCCTTACCCGCATTCACCTTGAGGAGGATGTCGGCAAGCTGAATCACGCTGCGGGCGATTCGCTTATCGATTTCAATCGAGCAGGCACCCCCTTGATGGAGATTGTGTCGGAGCCCGCGATGCACAGCCCGGACGAAGCTTTCGCGTATCTCACGGCACTGCGCACCGTGATGATCTATGCAGGAATTTCCGACTGCGACATGGAGAAGGGGCAGTTGCGCTGTGACGCGAATATTTCAATCCGGCCCAAGGGCGAGCAGAAACTGGGAACCAAGGTCGAACTGAAAAACCTGAATTCCATCTCGTTTGTTCGTGACGGCATCAGCCACGAAATCAAACGACAGATCGCATTGCTTTCATCCGGTGGGAAGATCAGCCAGGAGACGCGTGATTACGATGGAATGACAGGGACCTCCCAGGCGCTGCGTTCAAAGGAGATGGCCCATGACTATCGCTACTTTCCCGATCCTGACCTGATGCCCGTCAAGGTGGATGACGCGTGGAAGGATCAGTTGCAGGCGGAGTGTGCCGAACTGCCGTTTGAGAAGCAGCGGAGGTTTTTCGAACAATACCGGCTTCCGTACACGATCACATCGGTGTTGATTCCGGATCGCGGACTTTGCGATTACTTCGAAAAGGCAGCTGGCCATGCGGGAGAGGGAAGGGCTCAGGCAGTCGGCAATTGGATCGTGAATGATCTTTTGCGTGAGATGAACGTGCAGAAGCAATCGTTGGCCGAATCGAAGGTTCGACCCGAGCACATCGCAGAACTCGTGAAGCTCATTGATGAGGGAACGCTGCTTTCGAATCTTGCAAAGGATGTCTTTGTTGAGATGGCGGCGACGGGCATGCCTCCTGCACCGATCATTGAAGCGCGCGGACTGAAGGCCACCACGAGTGTCGATGAACTTGAGCGGTGGTGCCGTGAAGCGATTCAGTCCAATGCGAAATCCCTTGCCGACTTCAAGGCGGGCAAGGACAGCGCGATCAATGCGTTCAAGGGGCCGGTGATGAAGGCCGCCAAGGGCAAGGCTAATCCCAAGCTCGTGGACGAAACCTTGCGCCGGCTCCTCGCCCAAATGTAGTTCCCGCTGCCTGTGCAGCTTCGCGAGATCAAACCGTGCAGATCCGGATACCCTCGGCGAGGGACTGCAGTGGAGAACGCTTCGGGATGAATTCCTGTGCGACAAAACCATTGAATCCCGTGGCCTTGATCGCCCTCATGATAGCAGGATAGTACAGTTCCTGTGTCTCATCTATTTCGTTCCGCCCCGGGTTGCCTCCCGTATGGTAGTGGGCGATGTACTGGTGGTGAGTTTGAATCGTGCGGATCACGTCGCCTTCCATGATCTGCATGTGGTAGATGTCGTAGAGAAGCTTAAAGCGTTCCGATCCCACGCGCTTGCACAGTTCAACACCCCAGGCGGTGTGATCGCATTGATAGTCTGGGTGATTGACGCGGCTGTTGAGCAATTCCATCACCACGTTGACTCCTGACTTCTCGGCCTTGCTCATGATCTTTTTGAGCCCTTCGGCACAGATTTCCAGCCCTTCCTCATCTGCCTGCCCCTTCCGGCTTCCTGAAAAGCAGATGACGTTGGGAACGCCTGCATCCGCGCATTCCTGGATTCGCCTGATGAAACCTTCCACGAGTCTGTCGTGATGTTCCCGGCGGTTGAAACCCTCGCGGATGGTGCTGACACCATTGGCCATGGCGCATGTCAGGCCGTATTTCTTCAGTAATGGAAAATCCTTTGGATCCAGCAACTCGATCGATTCGAGTCCCAACCCTTTCGCCGCGGCGGCCAATTCTTCGAGAGGAATGTCCTTGTAACACCATTTGCAGACTGAGTGATGGATGCCATTGGGCCGGGCCCCCGCAGCAGGGGACGCGGCAATAGAGGAACTGGCATTTGCGCCGAGGAGAACAGCGCCAGCGATTGAGGCGACAGCCTCACGACGGGTGATGGGGAGGGACATTCGACAATATTGCCCCTTCGGATGAAAATTCGCAAGCACAGTTGAAAACTGAAGCAGGCAGCCGTTAAATATTGGCAATGCTGTCAGGCCGATATCCCCGTTGTCGGATTCAGCTGGAGATCCGAAAGATTGAGTTTAGGGGCTGCGTGGGGATCGCGTTGACGCGCTTCAAGCTCATGAAAGGTGATCTTGCGAAACCATCGATCATGGACGGAGAGGCGCCGTGCCCATGGATCAAAGAAGACGATGGGTGGTGACTTGCATGCGATTCATGCGTGCGTAGAATCAGTGAATGAAACCAGTACGATCCTTTTCTGCGCCGGTTTCCCGCCGGGATGCGCTTGTCATGCTTGGTTCGATAGGCTCAGCGGCTGCCGTGGCGAAGATGTCTGCTGATCAGCGAATTGCAGCGAATCGGAGTGAGCCATTGATGGTGGCTGAACACGCTCAGCCGTTTGTTTTGCCGACCCTTGGATATCCCTTTGATGCGCTTGAGCCACACATTGATGCCAGGACAATGGAGATACACCTGACGAAGCATCACAAGGCCTACGTTGACAATGCGAACAAGGCACTGGAGCAGCTTCCCGGGCTGAAAAACCTATCGGCTGAAAGATTGCTATCCAATCTCGAAGTGGTGCCACAGTCAGCGCGTATGGCCCTGCAAAATAACGTAGGCGGCCATGTTAACCATTCGCTGTTCTGGGAACTGCTGATGCCGGGCGGTTCATCAAGGCCCTCTGGTGCACTGGCAGATGCGATCAATTCAACATTCGGATCCTTTGACGCGTTCAAGTCTACGTTTTCGAATGCTGCCTCGACGCGTTTTGGCAGTGGATGGGCTTGGCTCGTGGCACCGAGGCAAGGTGGCCTCAGAATACTCTCCACCGCCAATCAGGACTCTCCGCTTATGGACAATGCGGCGCCCGTCATTGGCCTCGATGTCTGGGAGCACGCCTATTACCTCAAGTACCAGAATAAGCGTGCTGACTATATCCAGGCATTTTGGAAAATACTGAATTGGGATGTTGCGGGGCGCCTGTTTGCGAGTGTGCGGTAGCGAGGCATCTGAAGGCTGCAAAAAACCCGCGCACGGTAATGCGCGGGTTTGGTAAGTAGAGGCGTTGGTGTAGACCTTTTCAGACGGCGGACGTGGCGGAATGAGCCGCGCCGGGACTGACGCCGAAGAACTCCACCATGTGGCTCACATCCGTGTAGCCTCTTGATTGCAGGACATCCTCAACCCGTTTGATGGCGGCATTCAGCTCCGCCGATGTTTGAGGGTCAAGCTGCTCCATGGTATTGCTCGCTTTGCAAACCACGTGATACGACGTCTCGCCCGCAAGATTGATCTGCCAGAGGCTTGTGCCATTGTGGAAGAAACAACGGCGAACGAGGCCGAGTTCCTCGAAAGCGGCAAGGCAGCGATAGACCGTCACCAAGTCGCAAAACGTATTACCCTTAAGATCGTTGTGGATCTGTTCGATGCTCGCAGGCTTGTCGCGGCGGATCAGCGCGTTCAGGATTGCAATACGCGGCTGCGTGATCCGAAGGCCTGCCGCGCGCAGGCGGGCAACAGCAACTTCAATGGGAGTTCCTCGCACCGCCGTATCCCCGGAAGGCAAGGTATTTGTTTCTTGAGTTTCAATCATGGTCAATGGTTTGAAAGAGAAGCTGCAATGTGCATTAACGCAAATGAGAAAATTAGCGGGCAGCTGAGTCCATGATCTGCAACAACTAGCGCAAAGTTTCCGCAATCCGCAAGCAGACGATTGCGGATCTCCGGCAGCTATGCAACAAGTAGCGAACATCGCCATGCCGGAACTGGATTTTGATGAAATTGTTGGAATGATCTGCCGAGAGGACCCCCGTTTTGACCGACGTGCCTATCAGTTTACCCGGGAGGGTTTGGATCATGCGGTCAAGGCGCTCAGGAAGCGCGATTCTGCCCGTGCCGTACGTTCGCTTCACGTCAGCGGGCCTGAATTGCTGGATGGCCTGCGCGCCTTCGCGATCGAGCAGTTTGGACCCATGGCAATCACGGTCCTGCACTCTTGGGGGATAAGGAAGTGTGCCGATTTTGGAGATATCGTTTTCAGTCTGATAGAATACAGCGTGTTTTCCAAAACGGATAGCGACCGCCGAGAGGATTTCTCCGAGGTCTTTGATTTTGAGGACGCATTCGTAAAGCCATTCCTCCCGAAGCAGCCGCGTCCTGTAAGATGGTCTCAGGCCGTCCTCGAATCCGTGTAGGGTATCCCGGCTACTCAAAGGTGGGCCCGTGCAGGCCACACCACTGGGGCGCCAATCAACCTTGTTCTCATGCCTCGCAAGACAACCTCCCTGACATCGGACCTGCGTCTCATGACGCCGTTCTGGGACGAACCCGTGGAACGCACCGTTCTACCCAATGGGCTTACGGCAATCATCAAGCCGGACAGCTCGGCCGCACTGGCCTCGGTGCAAGTTTGGGTCAAGTCTGGCAGCATCCATGAAGGCGCCAATCTTGGCTCAGGATTGTCGCATTTCCTTGAGCATATGCTGTTCAAGGGGACCACGAGGCGAGCGGGGCGGGAAATTAGTGCCACGGTCCAGGCACACGGAGGATACATCAACGCCTATACGACATTTGATCGGACCGTCTATTACATCGACTTGCCGAGCGAGCATGTCGAGGTGGCGATAGACCTTCTTGCAGATGCTGTTTTCCATTCGACCCTCCCCCTGGAAGAAGTGGAGAAAGAGCGGAATGTCATCCTTCGGGAGATTGATATGGGTCGGGACGATCCCGACCAACGTTTGAGCGAGGCCTTGTTTGAAACGGCATTTCATCAGCACCCGTATCGACTTCCGATCATTGGGCATCGAAATGTCTTTGCTGCGGCGTCGCGAGAGGAGCTCCTGGAATACTACCGCTCACGATATGTTCCCAACAACACGGTCGTAACGATTGTCGGTGATGTTGGAACCGACCATGCCCGTTCGCTGATTGAGAAACACTTTGGCGTACTTCCTAGACAAAAATTGGCGCCCGTTCTTGTACCGATGGAGGAACCGCCATTGGCTCCCCGCAGTTGCCATCTGTTCGAGGATGTGGAGGTGACGCGCGCCGGGCTTGGGTGGCAGATACCAGGCATCACACATCCGGATACGCCGTTTCTTGATCTCCTGGCCATGGTGCTTGGGAATGGCGACAGTGCCGTACTTTGGCAGGAGGTGAGGGAGAAGGCGCGACTGGTTCACTCCATTGACGCCAGCAGCTGGAATCCCGGTTCAGTGGGGTTGTTCTATATTTCTTTCCTCTGTGATCCGGACAAACGCGAGGCTGCGACACGTGCGATCATGGATTCGATCCATTCAACGCTGAATGCAGGATTCAAGGCGTCACAGATACGCAAGGCGATCCGCCAACTCGTCGTTGCGGAGATCAACTCGCGAAAGACCATGTCGGGTCAAGCGTCGCGTCTCGGCACGGCAGAGGTCGTTGTTGGCGACTTGAAGTTTGCGGAGGAGTATTTCAATCAGCTCAAGGCTGCCACTTCGGCGCAGTTGGTCAGGGTTGCGAGGACCTATCTGGTCCCCGCCCATCTCACCTCCGTATCGCTCAATCCCCGGAAACATGCGCCGTTGTCGGCTCCCACGTCAGGCAAGCGCGCCGGGATCGTGGCATTTGAAGAGAAACGGCTCGCGAATGGCGCTCGTCTCCTCTGGCAGAAAGAATCGAGATTGCCCAATATTCACCTGCGGTTGCTGGTGCGTGGAGGGGTCGCCCATCAACCGGCCGGAATGCAGGGGGCTGCCTCCCTTCTGGCAACGCTGATGACCAAGGACGCCGGGAAGTATTCCGCTTCCGCGGTTGCCCGGCGAATCGAAAGTGTTGGAGGTTCGTTCTCGGCATTTGCAGGCAACAATGTTCTCAGCATCGGGGTGGAATGCCTCCCACCGGATTTTGATCTCGCTTTGGATATCCTTCGAAACGCGGTGCTCGAGCCGCGATTCAAGCCTTCCACGTTTGAGGTGGAACGAGATGCACAGTTGGCGGAGCTGAAGCAGGACGCGGATGATATTGTCACTTTCGCCCGCAAGGAATTGCGCCACCGTTTTTTTGGAACTCATCCGCTTGGCTTGGATTCCCGTGGGAATGTCGATGGGCTCGCTGCGGTGACTATCCCTGTGGTCAGGGACCTTTATGAAAAGCTGTTTGTCAGCGAAAATGCGGTGCTCGCTGTTGCGGGAGATCTTTCAGGAAAGATGATGCTTCACAAGCTGGAGCGGTTTCTCGCCTCCCTCCGTTGCGGCCCGGCACCGGAAATTGAATCTGAATTTCCAGGGGTGCAGGCTTCGGATAACATTCGCGTAATTCAAGAGCGTGAACAGGCAGTGGTATTGCAGGGATTTCCGGGGCCAGGGATTCTGAGCCCGGATTTCTATGTTGGTGAAGTCGCTGACGAATTGTTCAGTGGCATGTCATCAGTGCTCTTCGAACGAGTGAGGGAGGAAAAGGGGTTGGCCTATTTTGTACGGTCCACTCGTGTCATGGGTGTTCATTCCGGGATGTTTTCATTCCTGGCTGGAACCTCTCCCGCCCACGCCTTGGAGGTGCTCGCCGAATTTGACGCCGAGGTGCGGCGGGTTGCCACCGGCGGGGTCGACCCTGCGGAATTGCTCAGATGCCAGGTTCGGATCAAGGCAGCCAAGCGTCAGGCCATGCAGACAAACGGTAGCCGCGCCATGCAGGCTGCCATGAACGCAATGTTCGGACAGCCCATCAACGACTGGCAGGAATTCGATCGGAGAATCGATGCAGTTTCCGTGGCGGATTTGGCAGAATTTGCGAAGAGGCGTTTGAATATGGACCAGCGGATACAGCTTACGGTGGGGCCCTAGAAGAAAACGCAAATTTGTTTAAATAAACCTTGCGTTACCATTTAGAATTTGTTTTGCGTTAGGTGTATGAAACTCATCACCAATAATCTTAGTCGGGTAGGAAGTATTCTTTTTGCCCTTGTCGTGTCCCCGTTGGCCCTTGTCGCGCAGGATGTGCCCACCGAGAAACCGAAGCAGCTTCCAGCGGCGATCCTGAGAAAGTACGATGCCGACAAAGACGGCGTTCTCAATGAGGAGGAAAAAAACGCATGGAAGGCGGATGTGCAACGCGGACGCCAAGAAGCGCAGGCACGTCGCTTGGAGAAGTATGACTCCAATAGGGACGGTAAACTGGACAAGTCCGAAAAGGCAGCTGCGTCGGCTGGCACGAACAGCAAGAGAGGTGTAGAGTCAAGAAAGCAGCCAGCCTCGGAGGATGATCAATCGCTTGGAGCAGGCAGTACGCATTTGCGCGACGGAAAGTGAGGAGTCGAAAGCAAATAGCCAGCCGCCATTGGTCGGGCTTTCAACGCTGATGGATCACGGGCCTATGGCATGGATCTGTGATCACCAGGTTCGTACTGTGGCCCGATCAGTGGCTTCGGTCTGCGTACCCCCCAGTCCATTTCAGTTTTGTTCTCACCACCGAGAAATGCTCGAAGCCGGGTCGTTGTGCTAGGAGGACACGTTTCCTGGATAGCGAAATTTCTATGGGTGACGTATCGCACGTGACGAGGTTGCGCTGACCATCCATCGCAACGAGGAGCCGTGCCTTGGTTCGATCGAAAACCTGCAGCCGGACATCATCGCGAAAGATGATTGATCGGTTGCTCAACGTGTGCGGGCAGATGGGTGTCATGGCGATGACAGCGGCCGTGGGATAGATCAAGGGCCCCCCTGCCGACAGGTTATAGGCGGTTGAACCGGTGGGCGTCGAGAAGATGAGGCCGTCGCAATAGTATTCCGTTACAAGCTGGCCGTCCGCGAAAACTTCGAGCCGTGCCAAGCGTGAATTTGCCTCGGTCTTGATAAGGACATCGTTGAGTGCCAGATCGTGCTGGTCGGGCCCGGTCGAGCAATCCAGCAATGAACGGGAGGCTACCACATATTCCCCCTTCAAGAGTGACTGAAATTGAACCTTGGCTTCTTCTGCCGAGAAGGTGGTGAGGAAGCCCAAGCTGCCCCTGTTGACACCAATCACGGGTACTTGATGTTCGGCAGCGGCTCGGACAATGCCCAGGAGCGTGCCATCGCCGCCAATCACGCAGCATGCGTCGCAGCCTGCCAGAAAATCCGGGGGTATTGGAAAACGGGCACTGCTTTTGACATCAACACCGTGAGAACGTGCGATGCTTTCCAATGCTGACGCCAATTGGGGAGCGCCTGTTTTTTCCTGATTGATGACGAAGGCGAGCTTGCGGATGGGGTCCATATTCTAAAGGAAGCCTGCTGATAGGGGTTAGGTTGAAAACGGTGTTATTCTACCTTGCTAAGTCCGATCAGAAATTCCCGATTGCCATCGGCGCCCCTGATTGGGGAGTCCATCAATCCGAATATCTTGGAGGCGGGGAGTTCGGATTCGCAAAAGGATTGGATATTGCGAATGACTTCATCGTGCACCGCTGGGTCTTTGATCACGCCTTGGCCGCGGTCAACATCCCTCTTTCCTGCCTCAAATTGGGGTTTGATCAGGGCGATGAGCCGCCCCCCAGGGACGAGTAGGTTCCAGATGCTCGGAAGAACGAAACGTAGGGAGATAAATGACACGTCGACTACAATGACATCATATTGATCGCGGGGCAGTTCGCCTGGGCTGAGATTGCGAGCGTTGATCTGTTCAAGATTGGTGACACGTGGGTCTCCCCTGAGCTTGGCGTGAAGTTGCGCACGACCGACGTCGACGCACGTGACATCGATGGCACCCCTTTGAAGCACGCAGTCGGTGAATCCACCCGTTGATGCTCCAACGTCCAGCACATGCGCACCGGCAACTTGTACCTCAAACTTTTCCAGAAAAGCGTCGAGCTTCTCACCGCCCCGGGAAACAAACCGGGGCGGCTGATCGACCGTGAGATCGGGCGTGTCAATGGGAAGCATTCTGCCTGGCTTGTCGATTCGTTCTGTCCCGCGCTTGACACGCCCAGCCATTACAAGCGCCTTGGCCTGAGTGCGGCTGTCTGCAAGACGACGAATTACGAGAATCTCGTCAATGCGCGCGCGGGTGGAGCTGGACATGATCAGACAGCGAGGATCTTCACCTCAATGATGGAAGAAGCTCGATTCACCGTTGGCGATATCCGCGTCGCGGGAAGACACTCTTTGAAACTAAGGATCATCGCACTCTTTGAGATCGGGAACCATGAGGGAGGAGAGCGACCTGGCAGGCACTTGGAGCGAACTGAGTTGATCAGCCCCGATGTGAAATATAGGCGATGAGTTCGCTGGGGCTTACGGTTGCAGTTCCCAGTTTACCCACTGCGACGCCGGCTGCCGCATTGGCAAAATGGGCCGCCGTTTCCAGATCAGCGCCAACCGTCAGGGCGAGCACCATTGCCGCGAGGGAGGTGTCACCCGCGCCGGAGGGATCTGCAACCTCACGCGCTGCGGTAGGTATCTGGCGAACGACCTTGCCCTCTGCGCTAAGAAGAAGGCCGTCCTCGCTCAGGGTGACCACGAGATATCTTACGCGATGACGTTCGTGAATCTTCCTGCAGATCTCCGCTGCGGGGAAGATTCGCCCTGGTCGCCAGGGAACTTCTGCGAGCTGTGCCGCTTCGCTTCGGTTTGGAGTAATCAGGTCGACCCCGGTAAAATGCATTGGCCTCTTTGGCTTTGGATCAAGTGTGACGAACCTGCCCCGCTCCCTTCCCTCCCGCGCGATTTCTTCGATGAGATCATCTGTAATCAGGCCCTTTGCGTAGTCGGAAATGAGGACGGCATCGCAAGCATCCAACTCTCGCCTGAGTCGCCTCAACACGGTCCGCTCGTCGACATGATAAGCCTCAGGCTGCTCCTCGCGATCCAATCGGCAGAGTTGCTGGTTCTGCAGGATGACGCGCGACTTGATGATCGTTGAGCCCTTTGCGGCTATCGGTAGAGTCTCAATTGCGGAGGCATCTAGAACGGCGTTCAGTCGTTTTCCAGCCTCGTCCTTGCCGATGATCCCTGCCAGAACGACTTGGGCACCCAACGATCTGCAATTCATGGCAACATTTGCGGCACCGCCTGCAACATACGTGTCATGCGACACCTCAACCACTGGAACGGGAGCTTCGGGAGAGATGCGTGTAGCGTTCCCCCAAATGTAGTGGTCGAGCATGACATCGCCGACAACAAGCACCCGCTTTCGGGTGATTTTTCCGAGCAGCCCCTTTGCGCGCGAGAGTGAAATCGACATGGGAAAGCGTGGCGCGGAATCAACGAATTTCCCAACGGTACGGATAGGATGAGAGCATGCGAGGGCGGCCTGAAGTGACTTGTACCACGTCCTCGATGCGACACCCGCCAATTCCCGGGTAGTAGAGGCCGGGCTCCACGGTTACCACGGCCCCGGCCTTGAGCTTGGAGTCGACCATGCCGCTGATTCGGGGAAGTTCGTGGATCGCCAGCCCCAGGCCATGGCCTGTTCCATGAAAGAAACCAACTGACCCACGAGGCGTGGACTTCGTTTCGTAGCCGCGCCGACGGAACTCCTCGTCGCACGCCCGATGCACGTCTCGTCCATTGGCACCGGAAGTGATGAGCCGCAAGGCCTTCCTCTGTGCGCTCGCGACGGCTTCAACAATGGAGCGTTGTGCGTCATTGGCACGACCCTTGAGGAAGGTCCTGGTCATGTCTCCATAATAGGAGGATTTGTTGGCTTTCGGAAATACGTCGATGATGATCAACTCATGCGGGCGGATCGGACCGCTTCCCCGGTGATGGGGATCGCAGGCATGGTTCCCACCTGCTGCAATCGTATCGATGGACACGCCTCCAGCCTCAATGCAGGCAATCTCGATCGCCATTCTCAACATTTCGCTGGTAAGCGTGCGACCGCGATGGATCAGATGCCGACCCTTGATCCTGCTTTCGGCAAGCAATCGTTCGGCAGCCCGGATTCCCGCTGCAGAGATTTCGTTGGCGACCCGGATAGCTTGTGCTTCTGAGGCCGATTTGATTTCCCGCGAGGGCAGGATGGGGGCATTGGCTGTGTCAATGCGCAGGCCTCGCTTCTTGAGCTTTGTGAATAGGGCTGCTGGAAAATCGTCCGCCACGAAGCACTGCTTGATCTTCAGCTGATCTGCCGCGACAAGAATAATGTCCGCTATTGACGGATTGGGGGTGCGCCAGCGCTGCTTCGCGCGCTCTCTCAAGGGTTCAAGAGGAAGCACCTGATCCAGGGATGATTCCTTTAGCGCTCTGCCGTACTCAAGGGCATTGAAGATGCCAATCCGCTTCTGCCTGGATTGGAAGGCGATGAAGGCGTCCGGCACGTGAATGCCGCTGAAGTAGCGCATGTCTGGATTGCGCGCTGAGTCAGCGTAGAGCAGGAGGTCGGAGGTGGGAGAAAAGCGCACGAGTGTGTTGGGAGTTGATACGGGACTGTGATTTCATTTCGCTCGAAGGACGTGAAAAACGCAAATCCGCTTTCAGGTGTACCGCTGGGTTGGCGATTTTGGGCCGTGTGGATGCTGCTCGCTGCCTCAGTTGATGGCACAAGCGCGGCAAAACCCTGCCCCCCTTCAAAAACGGTCGAGGATGTGTTTCAAATCTCACTAGGTGAGAAGGTGCTCCATCTCCAACTCGCGGTGACACCTTCGGAGCAGCAGCGAGGGCTTATGGAACGGCGATCCCTCAAGCCTGATCACGGAATGCTTTTCGTCTTTGAACGTCCACAGACCATGAGCTTTTGGATGCGCAATACTCCTTTGCCGCTTGATATCGGGTTTTTTGATTCTGCCGGTGTGCTTCGTGAATATTATCCCTTGTATCCCTTCGATGAAAATGCGGTCCGATCCATGGGGTCCAACCTGCAGTTTGCGTTGGAAATGAAGCAGGGTTGGTTCCGCGAGAACAAGATACCTGTCAAGACCGCGCTCGATTTGAAGGCGCTTGCTGCCGCTCTTGAAGCGCGCGGATTCAAGGCCAAGGATTACCTCGACAGCGCCAGATAGGATCCGGCCGTCCGAAGCGATTGGTTATTCAAGCCGCCGACCGCGGGCGTTCTTAGCCCGACTTCGCCAACTGGAGTGAAGAATTGAGAAAATTGAGGGGGTAAGATGGCGTAAGTGATTGAGTGGGAGGGGAGGGATTTTCAAAAGGGCGTGTAGGCCCGACCTGGAATCTATTCAGGTTGAGGCGGGTCTGATAAGGTTCGGTCATGCACTTGAAGTGCCGGGTTCGCCGCAAGGATGGGAAGGAGCATCGCACGTGGTCGATCGTGGAGAGTCGCCGTGTGGCCGGGCGACACCCACGTAAGCGAATTGGGTGCAGGAAGCTAGGCCTCGGGCATTGGCCAGAAACTGAAGATAGTCATCTAGCCACGCCTGCCAGCGGGGCACGGCGCTAACAGGGGCGCAGCGCCCTTGGATCGCCAGCCACGTATGCAACGGTGAACTGCAAGTTCGATAATAATGGGGGATCCCGGCGCTTCCCCAGCAATCGCCGAAGCAGTCCTGGCACATCTGCACGCTGAAGCATGGCGAGGCAACCACCTTCGCGCTCAAGCAGTCTCGCCACGCGGCGCAGGGTAGCGAGGTATACGCCAATCGTCGATGACTTGTATCCTCGTTTGCTCAGCACCGAAGCAAATGGAGCCTGGAATACCTCGTAACCCGAACCCGTCGTCGCCGTGCTCGCGCTGTCTTTGGATAAGGAAGATTCCATGATCTGTTCCGCAGGAAACGACCTCGGAACAAATCACCATACTTCCTGAATGTCATCTCCTCTGCACTCTAGCAATCGTGTTCGTAGCATCCTGGCCTGCGCCCAGTTGCGTGGAGCGCGCAAACTCGGCCATCACCGGTATGTGCGCAGGTCAAAATTTATTCCGTGCTGTCACGCTACTGCTCCCACGCTGGCTCCCTCTCAACCACAGCAGCCTTGTCTGACCCAACTCGGAATAAACGCTGACTCGGAATAAACATCGTTATTCCGATCACGGAATAACGATGTGACGAGCACGTATTTTGAGTGTGATGTGCCGGAAGACGAAAACGATCCCCGCCGGTTCGGCTACAGTCGTGATCGCCGCAGTGATTGCGTGCAGGTCATTGTTGCGCTGGTCGTCACGCCGGAAGGTCTGCCGCTTGCCTATGAGATGTTGCCGGGCAATACGGCCGACAAGACCACACTGCTGTCCATGCTCGAACTCGTGCAGAAACGGCACGGTCAGGCGCACCGGATCTGGGTGATGGACCGCGGGGTGCCAACCGAGGCAGCACTTGAGCAGATGCGCGCTGGCACTCCGCCGGTGCATTATCTGGTGGGTACCCCCAAGGGGCGGCTCACTCGGATGGAAGCAGCGCTGAGCGAACGCCCGTGGGTGGAGGTGCGCGCAGAGCTACGGGTCAAATGCGTGCCCGAAGACGGTGAGATTTACGTGCTGACGGAAAGTCCTGCCCGCGTCTGCAAGGAGCGTTCGATGCGGCGCCGGGCAATGAAGAAGTACTGGAAACGCCTCGGCGAACTCTGCGGATTAAAGGCGACCAAACGCGACGAACTGCTCTTGAAGCTGGGCAAGGCAGCCGGTGAGGCCGGAGCAGCGGCACGATTGATCGATACGGTGGTCTCCCCGCAGGGGGTGCTCACGTATCAGCTCAATCGTGAGAAATTGCGCATGGTGCGGCGCCGTGAAGGCCGTTATCTGCTTCGCACGAATCTGACCGACTACCAGCCTGATGCGCTTTGGAGGTATTATATGCAGCTGGTGTTTGTGGAGGAGGCATTCCGCACGCTCAAAGGCGATCTGGCCATCCGACCGGTGTATCATCAAAAGCCGGATCGAATAGAATCGCATCTGTTCGTCGCGTTTCTGGCGTATTGCCTGTCGATAACCCTGCGCCAGCAACTGCGCGGACTTGCTGGCGGAATCATGCCCCGGGTTGTGTTGGAAAAGCTTGCCACCATGCAGATGCTCGACGTGAGGGTTCCGACCACAGACGGACGAGAACTGCTACTTCACGCGATGAAGCCTGGATCGATCAAACGATACGCGACAAGGGTCTGCACGATCAGATCCCAGCGCGTGCCCTTGCGGCTGGGCGGCAGCCGCTCGGCCCAGAAGCGATCGAGTCCGAGTTCCTCATACAGGTGGCACGCAAGCCAGCACGCCCCATACTGTCGCGGCCGACGCAGCACCATCTCCGAGAGTTTGATCCGCACCAACTCCGCGCTCGCCCTCGCCTCGATCTCGCGGTCGTCAGGGAACAGCGCAACGGTGCGCGGCTGCACTTCTCCATCCGGGAACACTTCAATCGATTTTTGCCACGCGCTTTCCTGTCGATCATTGATCTCGCCCAAATAAAGCACGTGGCGCTGGACGATGCGACCACCCGCACCTCGCTTGTTCTCCACAATGCTCCAATACCGGTGCTCTTTGCCATTTTTCTTTCACCTCGTGCAGCGCAGGAACATCTTGGCCAGCCATTATACAGCGATTCCCGCCTTCGGGAAGACACTGGGTCTTCACTACAGCACCTTTTCACCCCTTTT
>JACTNC010000060.1 GCA_014584295.1 Verrucomicrobiota bacterium | reverse complement strand
ATCGTCGCGGAGGTCAACATCCTCGGCTATGCGGCCTGCGAGGCGGCCTACCGGCACGGTGAACCCTGGCGCCAGGCACTGCTCGCGACATTGCGCACAAACCGCGATACCGTGATCCGATTCGCTACGGAGCAGTTGCCCGGTGTCAGGATCGAGGCTCCGATTGAAGCCACGTATCTGGCCTGGTTGAACGTGAGAGACCTCGGTCTCGCGGATCCCATCGGCCATTTCGAATCTCACGGGGTGGGCTTGAGTGACGGTCGATTTTTCGGCGCCGCGCAAGGTGAGTACGTCCGCCTCAACTTTGGCTGTCCCCGAAAAACCCTGGACGAGGCGCTCGCCCGAATGGCCAAGGCAGTGCACGCCATCCACCGCTGACGCCGAGCGCAGGGCCCAGAAGAACTCTGGAACTCCGCAAACCAGAGCCTCTTATCGCGCAGCCGTCGCTAGGAGCGGTGGCAGCGCATCAGACTCCTGCCTTGCAGAACCATTCCGCGGGCGATGCGCCTCAAGATTCTGCAACAGTCGATTGAGAAGCGTTCGTGGCGGGTTTCCCAGCAGCGATACCTGGATCCAATTCTTGCTGTACAGGTGACCCGACCGGAAATTGAGCCAGATTCCCCGCTGCTCCAGCGCCTCGCCCAGCGCCGTCGCTGCACCTGGAGCCTGTAGCTCCAGAGTAACCACCCCCGCGCCCGTACTGCTCTCGTCGCCGGTCAGGGTCCAGCCCTGCTCAAGCAACTGGCGGCGCAGCCAGGAAGTGTTGGCTTGAATCTCCCGCATGCGTTCGGGCGTGACGGCGCGCAACGCCACGCACAGCGCGTGTGTGAGGTTGGACGAATGCGTGTGAGGGACACTCGAGTTCTCCGCCCAGTGCCCAAGATCGAGGTAACCGGGCAGCGTCTCCGCTGCCGTTTTAGGCGCGTAATCGTGAAAGACGAGCCCAAGACCCGGATATCCGCCCAGTCCTTTTCCGCTCGTGCCCGTGGCGAGAAAGACATCGCTCAAATCAACCGGAACCGCCCCGAGCGAACTGACGCAGTCAAGACAAAGCCGGAGTCCCTTCTTCCGCGCAAAGGCCTTCAGCGACTCAAGGTCATTCAGCATCCCGGTCGACGTTTCATGATGCACCGCCCAGATCCAGTCACCCGGCGTCAGCGCATCTGTCGCTGCATCCAACCGCTCCATTTCAAACGCCGTCCCCCAAGGCTGTTCGAACACGGTGAATTCCAGGCGGGCACGCCGGGAGTCCGATGCTAGCCTGTCACCAAAGGCTCCATTGGACATCACCAAGCCCCGGCGTCCGAGGAGTGATAGCTGGGCCGCGACGACTGCATTTGCGAGTGATCCCGAGCCTGGCATCACCTGAACGTCGCGAGCACCAGTCAGCTCGCAAAGCTGCGCTCGCACGTGGCGCAATTCCGCCAGAAAAACCGGGCTCCGATGAGAAATCGCCGGCTCGCTGAATGCGCGATCGACTTCCGCGGTTGTCAACACCGGCCCCGGCAGGAGGTTTATGCCCTCAGGCGTGCTCCTGTTCTCCTTGAATGCCTCACGCAGAACGAGGCTCTTGTCGGTCGTGCGATTCAGCGCGTCGAGCGTAAGGAACATCGGCTGGTATTGAGCGCCGACCGTGCCGACGAGAGGACCGAACGGGGCAAATCCAAGGTGCCTGTAGAGTTTCAACTCGCGCGTGGTGCCGGAAATAACCGCAAGATCGTAACCATCAGCCAGGCACTTGCGGGTCGCAAACTCGAAGAGGGCAACAAAAACCGACGTCTTGCGATAGGCTGACTCCACTGCCAGCAGGCGAACTTCGATCGGCCGCCTGCCGCTGGGCAGGTGTCGGTCCAGCTCGGACACCTTGCTATCGAGCGAGAACGGCCGTTTGCCGCGCAAGGCCAGCATCCCCACAACCCGGTCTCCCTCACGGGCAATCACATAGCTGTTCTCCGCATGAAAACGGTCGACGAGCCTGCCCTCGGCGTTCGGTGCGTGCTGCGGTATTTCCTCAACAAAGGTTCGGTAGTTGAGGCGATGAATCGCTTCAAACTCCCAATCCTCTGTCGCAAGTTTTATGTGTAAGGAAGACGGCGCACGCATGGTGGTGGTCGGTGGTGACACTCCAACAAAGAGGAAAGCTTTATGGTTTGCCAGCCGGTAGCGATGCGTCTTTGCGAAAGCCTTCGTTCGACGGGCCTTTTCGGCCGCCCATCACTTCCGCCCTCAAATTGCCGAGATGGGAAATTACGACCAGCGCCGCGACACCCGCATATCCGGCCACGATGGTCGGCGCTCGTCCAAGAAGGAACGCCAACAAAGGGCTGATCCCAAAGGCAATCATCGCGCTCAGGCTGCTCCGGCGAAGCATCACGTACAACAAACCGCACACAATGAGCAGGATAACCGTCGTCAGAGGTTCCAGTGCCAAGAATGCACCACATCCCGTTGCTGCGCCCTTCCCGCCACGGAACCCCAGTTGAATCGGCCACAAATGCCCGGCGACCACGGCAATGCAGGCAAGCGCAATGGTCGTGGGCGCGCCATGCAATACCTTGGCGAGAGCTACGGCAATCACTCCCTTGGAGAGATCTCCTGCAAGGGTGACCACAAAACCAGTCTTCCCTAGAATGCGGCCGACATTGCGCGCGCCGGAATTGCCACTTCCTGTCGTGCGGACATCACGGCCGGTCTTTAGTCGAACCAGGTAATACCCCGTGTTCAGGCACCCAAGAACATAGGCCGCAAGCACCAGCCCGATTTGCCAGGCCGCGGTCGTTTCCATCGCAGCCAAGATCACGCCACCTCCTTGAAACGCTCGCGAACGGAGAAACACCTCTCGCCTGTTTGCGAGCTGGGGTTCTGTTCGAGCAAACGCATGATTGCGGACATAGGATCCAAATTCCCGGAGTCAGGGAATGTCGAACAACCGTACGTCTGCGGCAACTGCGAAACATCGCGGTGCTGCGCAAGGGTATCACGATCGCCAAGCAAACCTGATGGTTCGTTCAGGCTCTTAACTGCTCCCCACATTTGGGCTACCGTCGCCTGACCCGCGGGTCCTCGCGGATCAATGCAAGCACCTGGGACTCGGACTTTCCCGCTGATGCCCATTCCCGCCCAAGGCTGTTGTTCTGGCGGTCGCGATCGCTTTCCTCCGGCAGATTGGCAGAGCCCTCCTCGTGGGCGTTCGCAGCGTGTTCCGCAAACTCGGGTCCGTACATGCGGGTCAGCCAAAAGCTCCACAGGACATGCCGCGTGGAGTCTTCGTTGTACGTCTTTCCGGTCCTTGCGAGCCGATGCGCCGTGCGCTCGGCATAATCCTTCATGCGAAGCAGCATGGGAGCGCGCAACGGGTTCACGGCAAGCAGCTCGCGCTCGG
This sequence comes from Verrucomicrobiota bacterium, assembly GCA_014584295.1. Classification (GTDB taxonomy): domain Bacteria; phylum Verrucomicrobiota; class Verrucomicrobiia; order Opitutales; family Opitutaceae; genus UBA6669. Next base: position 31,723 of record JACTNC010000060.1, on the reverse strand, counting down.
CAAGCGTCAGCGGCTGGGAATAGCGACGCGATAGCGAGTCGAGATCCTGCCTGTTGATGCGCAGCCGGGTGCCGCCCTTTTCGCGTGTCGTCTCGAGCCGGACTGACATCGGCACATGTTCCAGAGTGAAATGAAGCCTCGCGGACATCGACAGCTCTCGCGTCGTCAAGCCCGTCCTCGCAAAAGCCAGCAGTTCGGGCAGTTCGCGACGGATGCTCGAGCGCCATGAGTTGCTGAATTCAACGTCAGGAAGCACCACGCTGCCGTCGTCAATGCGCTGAACCGGCGTGTCGAACTCCCCGCCCGCAAACGGCACGCCCCGAGGGGCATCGAGATGCAACTCCGACTCCACGCGTACACCTTCGAGCTTGAGATCGAACCGAAGCGGAAAAATCCCGCGCAGCGATGCCAACACGTTCGGAATCCTGATGCGCATCGTCTTTGGGGGTGATCCCTTGTCCGGCTTGAGCCTGGCATCGATCGCGATTCCGCTCCAGACCACCGTGGCCATCGGCGCAAACTCCGCCGCGGCGAATTCAATGCGTTGGATCGAACCGTGCTCGGCTGGAATCGATCCCATGAGTTTCGGCAGGGCCGCACGGGTGGCCCGCGTCAATATCCATCCCCCTGCAAGGAATGCGGCCGCTGCCAGCGTGGCCACAGCCGCAAGCAGCAGAAGAAAAAGCCGGCGAATCGGACGCCTGGCGCGCTCCGCGTTGGGGCGGCTAGCGTCCATAGAGTTCTCCGAGCGACTTCAAATACGCAGCGGTCTGGCCAAAGAGCGCGTCCAATTGCTCAGCGCGATAGCGCCACTGCCAGTTTCCATGCGGAACACCGGGCGTGTTGAAGCGTCCGGACGCATCGAGGCTGAGCATATCCTGAAGGGGAATGACCGCAAGTCGACAGGTGGAGCGATACGACGCACGCAGCAGGTCCCACCCGATCTCGCTGCCGTTCACGCCGAGGTACCGCCGCACATGGTCGCGTTCGCGCTCCGGGGCCGACGCATACCATCCGATGCAGGTATTGTTGTCATGGGTTCCTGGATACACAACCGAGTTCTGCGTGTGATGGTGCGGCAGATAGGCATTGTCCCCATCAGACCCAAACGCGAATTGCAGAACCGCCATTCCAGGAAGACCCGTTTGCAAACGCAGAGCCTCCACGCTGGGAGTAAGATCGCCGAGGTCCTCGGCGATGATGCGCGATTGAGGGAAGGCGGCCTTTACCGCACGGAAAAGGTCGATCCCCGGACCTGGCTCCCAGCTTCCAACCCGCGCCGTCTCCGCGGGAAATGGGATCCTCCAGTACTTGTCGAAGCCCCTGAAATGATCGATGCGCACGATGTCGCAAAGCTCGAAGGATGAGCGCAGGCGCCTGAGCCACCAATCGTATGCCTCCCTCTTGTGCACGTCCCAGCGATAAAGGGGATTTCCCCAGAGCTGGCCGTCCTCCGAAAAATAGTCGGGCGGCACACCCGCCACGGCGACCGGGCGGCAGGTCTTCGGATCGATTTCGAAAAGCGGCAGATTTGCCCAGACGTCAGCGCTGTCAAAGGCCACAAAGATCGGCACGTCACCAATGATCTGCACGCCACGCGCCGCCGCGGCGGCGCGGACGCGCTCCCATTGTCCGTAGAAGAGGTACTGGTAAAACATGTGCGCATCGACCTGCGGAGCGAGCCATGCCCTCAGCACCGATTTCTGCGCGGATGCGTAGGACCGCGTGTCCGCCGGCCACTCCGACCAGGGTTTGCCCTGATAGTGATCCTTCAGCGCACGAAAATAGCCGTACGCGGGCAGCCAGTGCGCATGCCTCTCCTGAAAGGCCTTGAAATCCCCGTAGGGACTGCGCGAGGGATCATCAAGGTAGGCTTGGTACGCCGCGCTCAGCAGCGGCCACTTCAGGGCATAAAGCGCGCCGAAATCAACACGTTCCCGGCTGAGCCGGCGCAGAGGCGAAAGCGATTCGCTCCTCAGCAGTCCAAACGAAACCAAGGCATTGAGGTCGATCAGATACGGGTTCCCGGCAAAGGCCGAGAAGCACTGGTACGGAGAATCCCCGAAACCCGTCGGCCCCAATGGGCAGATCTGCCAGTACTTCATCCCAGACTCTGCCAGGAAATCCAGAAAGCGATCGACCGCTCCATCAAAGGTTCCGACGCCCTGATCGCCAGGGAGCGACGTCGGATGCATCAGCACGCCGGCACCGCGCTCCGTCAGCCAGGAGAAAAGCGGAAGCGTTTCATTCTCTATCGAAGAGGGCGAATCGGAAGGGTCCATACGGCAAAGTCGTCAAATTTCCGGTTGATCGGCAATCCCGATGAAACGGACATCCTTGCATGATGTCGCCCAGATTGCCCGCGTTGAGTTTCCTTCCCATGCCTGCCGGACCGCAGCAGATTCCGACGCGCCTTCCTGTCGACCTACTTTGAGCGGGTTGTCGTCGAGGGAGGCTGAGACCACGTTTTTGCAGCGGAGGCAGGTGCCTTGGCCGCAGGCGGCATTGGACGCTGGGCGCGGGGCTTTTCACGCCACACCTTTCGAATAACCGCATAACCCAGGCATCCACCAATGATCCCGATGACGAAGGCACCCAGATACAGCGATATCACGCCTTCCCGGGTGAAGAGTTCGCGGGGCTGGGACGCCACGTGGTGCCAGACCTGGGAGGGATTCATTCCACGGACGAGTTCACCGACAAAGTAACAGGCGGACAACTGGATCGGCGCAGTGAGTGGTGTGGAGAGAAACTGCAGGGCGATGCATAGGAGGATATTCCCACGAACGCAGAGCGCGGCTATAACCGCAAAGAGGGACTGCGCAGGCAGAAAGGGCATGACTGTGATCGGAAAGCCGACCAGCCAGGCGCGGGCGAGCGATTCATGCGTGGGCCGCCACAGCTTCTTGTCGAGAATACGGTCCCCCAACCGGGAGTGGATCCATCCTCCCTTGAGCCGGCTGCGGGAAAGCCGACTGCGGTGCATCAGCCGCAGTGCCCATAGCGGAAGCCTCATAGCAAAAACCGAGCCTCCAGACCGCAGATAGGCCCTCTCTGATCCAAAATTTTCATCCTAAGTTGGGCGCGCACCGTAATATGTTGTAAGTCGTTAATTCAGAATGACCGACTGGCCGCTTTGTCCACACGCAAAGCAAGGGTCCCCTCTGCAGCCAGCCCATCACCCCGGACCAGCTTTCACGCAATCCGCGCCGGGCGCAACTTTTCCTTGGAAAATCATGTAGTTCCACATTCCAGCCGGAGGTTCCGAGGTGGCCTCAAACGCTCTTTATTTCGCAGAGGGCAAGGCAGGCATGGAACCTGCTTTTGCACGAGATCCACTCACCTCAATCGTCCAAACCATCATCATGACAACATTCCTCTTCCGCCATGCTCGATTCCTTTCGAGCCTGCTTCTCTTCGCCACTGCGATCGCGACCGGCAGGGCTGAGACGCCGGCCGCCAAACCTGTGGAACCGACTCTCGAGCAGCGTGTGGCAGATATTGAAGCCTACATGAACAATGGCCCGCGTACCCAGGGCGTCGCTTCGAAAGTCGCGGGCCCCGGACCAGGCCACAACGCCTGGCAGATGGTATCCACAGCGCTCGTGATTTTCATGACGCTGCCGGGCCTGGCCCTGTTCTACGGCGGCCTTGTCAGGCGCAAGAACGTCCTGTCCGTGCTCGCACAGTGCCTCGGAATCGCCGGCCTCGTCACCATCCTGTGGTGGGCTGTGGGCTATAGCCTGTCGTTCTCCGGCGGGAACGCGTTCATCGGGGACACGGCCAACATGTTTTTCAACGGGGTAGAACCTGGAAACGTGGGGGCAGGCTATCACTGGATCAGTGACAGCATGTGGGCGATGTTCCAGTTGAGCTTTGCGATCATCACCCCGGCCCTGATCATTGGCGCGATTGCCGAGCGCATGAAGTTCAGCGCCGTGCTCGCCTTCGTGGCGCTCTGGATGTTTGCCGTCTATTTTCCCTTCGCCCACATGGTGTGGTCAGGCACGGGCTTCATGTGCGGGCCGCTCAACGCGAACGCCGGAATCAAGGCGATCGACTTCGCCGGCGGCACCGTTGTGCACATGACCTCGGGCTGGAGCGCTCTCGTGCTTTGTATCATGCTCGGCAAGCGTTCCGGATTCGGCAAGGTGGCGATGCCACCGCACTCTCTCGTCCTCTGTACGGTCGGCACCGGCATGCTCTGGGTCGGCTGGTACGGCTTCAACGCCGGTTCTGCGCTCGGAGCCGATGCGATCGCCGCCAACGCCTTCACCACGACCACGCTTGCTGCAGCCATTGCGGGTTTCACCTGGGCCATGGCGGAATGGATCAGCCGAGGACACCCCAGCGTGCTGGGCTTCTGTTCAGGCATTGTCGCAGGTCTGGTCGTGATCACGCCCGCGGCCGGTTTCGTCACCGCCTCCTCCGCAGTCATCATGGGAGTCCTCGCCGGCATCATTCCCTTCATCGCCGTGGCCTACCTGAAGAAATGGCTGGGTTACGATGACGCGCTCGACACGTTCGGCGTACACGGCGTTGGTGGAACCCTGGGCGCGATTCTCACCGGCGTCTTTGCCAGCGAGAAGGCCAATTCCGTGGTCGGCCCCCTCAAGGCGGGCCTTCTGGGGGAACAGTTAAAGGCCGTCGGCGTAACGATCCTGTGGAGCGTGCTCGCCACCGCCGTGGTCGCCCTCATTGTCAAGGTCACCGTTGGATTGAGAGCCGCTCCAGAAGTCGAATCGGCCGGCCTCGATATCAGCGAACACGGCGAGGAAGGTTATATCTCGTGAACATCCACCCAACCATTCATTGATTGAACCATGAAACTCATCATTGCTGTCATTAAACCCTTCAAGCTCGAGGAAGTGAAGGAGGGCCTGATGGAAATCGGCGTCGAGGGCATGACCGTAACCGAGGTCAAGGGCTTCGGCCGCCAGAAGGGTCATACCGAGATGTATCGGGGAAGTGAATACACGGTCGACTTCCTGCCAAAGGTCCGGCTGGAAATCGTCGTGGGCGATGACCTCGCCGACCGGGTCGCGCACACCGTCGTGGCCAAGGCAAAGACCGGCAAGATCGGAGACGGCAAGGTCTTCGTCCTTCCCGTCGAGCAGGCCATCCGCATCCGCACCGAGGAAACCGGCGACAACGCCATCTGATCCGTCAGGGAACATGAAGCGCCTCTCCGGGAGGCGCTTCATGCCATCTGGGGACGGCGGGTCTGCACTCCGGTCACCTTGCCCGCCGCTTTTCGCCCTTTCCCTTTGTCGCGCCGCCGGTCAGCGTCGCGGGGCCGCATGATCGAAGCGCGACAATTGACCAAGGTGTTCCATGACCGGAAACGGGGCGAGGTGAGAGCCGTGGATTCCGTATCCTTCACCTGCCATCCCGGGAGGATCTACGGGCTGCTCGGCGTCAATGGCGCCGGCAAGACCACGATCCTGCGCATGCTGGCCACCCTGCTTCAGCCGACAAGCGGAAGCGCACGCGTCGCCGGCATCGACCTGACCGACAATCCGGGAGCTGTTCGAGCCAGGCTCGGATTTCTCGCCGCAAGCACCGCGCTCTACGGGCGTCTGACCGCACGGGAGACAATCACTTACTTCGGCAGACTCCACGGCATGCGCCCCGAAGAGATCGCCCGGCGCACAGAAACCCTGGCCGCCGAGCTTCGGATGGAGGATTTCCTCGACCAGAGGGTCGACAGGTTTTCCACAGGCATGAAGCAGAAGACCTCCATCGCGCGGACACTTGTGCACGATCCCGACGTCATCATTCTCGATGAACCGACTCTGGGACTGGATGTCCTCGCCGCACGTACCATTGTCGCATTCGTCCGCGACTGCCGCGACCGAGGGAAGACCGTCATCTATTCGACGCACATCATGAGCGAGGTGGAAAAGCTCTGTGACACGATCGCCGTGGTGCACGGTGGGCGCCTGCTCGCCGAGGGCTCGCATGAGGAGCTGAAACAGCGCACCGGTGCCTCCGACATGGAGCAGGTTTTCCTCCGGACCATCGGCGTGGAGGCCGGCCCATGAACGCACGCCAGGTATTCACGGTCTACGCAAAGGAGCTGACCGACACGCTGCGCGACCGCCGCACCCTGATATCGATGTTTGTTGTTCCAACGCTGCTGATCCCCGTGATCTTTTTTGCCTTTGGCGCGTTCACGACGAAGATCGTGCGCAAGGCACGCTCCGAAACCCAGGCAATCATGGTGATCGGTGGCGAGGATTCTCCCGGCATACGAGCCGCACTCGCGTCTCACCCGAAGCTGAAGATCGTTCCGACCACCGGTGACTTTCGGAACCGCATCTCGGAAAAGACGCTGCGGGCCGCCGTTGAAATCCCGCAGGGTTTCGACCAGGCAATCGCCGAAGGTCGCCCGGCCAGCGTTAAGATCTTCACGTATGAGGGCGAACTCCGATCCGGTCTCGCTGCCAACGAACTGGATCGTTTCTTTCGCGACTACCGCGAGAAGCTCATTCTCTCCAAGCTGGAAAAGAGACGCATCCCGCGCTCCATCCTCAAGCCATTCGACATCACCCGCCAGAACGTCGCTCCGCCCGAAAAGGTAGGCGGCAACCTGATCGGTGGCCTGATCCCCTGCGTCATCATCCTGCTCTCCTTTTCCGGGGCGATGTATCCCGCAATGGACCTCACCGCTGGAGAAAAGGAGCGGGGCACCATGGAAACCCTTCTCTGCAGTCCGGTGGGCCGACGCGAAATCGCGCTCGGAAAATTCTTCATGGTCCTAACTGCCTCGCTGGCAACCGTGGTGCTATCGGCACTCTCGACCGCCGTCACGCTGGGCGCGGGCGTTGTCCTCTTTGCCCGGGATGCCATGGCCACCGTGGCGCAGGGAGCAGGCGGCGCCGCCCGATCCGCTCTGCCCGCAATCGATCCGACAGGCTTCCTGCTCGCACTCGCGATGGTCCTGCCCCTCGCCGTCCTGTTCTCATCCGGACTGATTGCGCTCTCGCTGTTTGCCAAGAGCTACAAGGAGGCACAGAGCTACGTTTCTCCCCTGGTGATCGTCGTGCTTCTGCCCGCAATGCTGGCGACGCTTCCGGGCGTCGATCTCAACGCAACGCTCGCCTGCGTGCCCATCCTGAATGTGGCCCTGCTCTGCAAGGAACTCGTGTCAGGCGTATTCAACTGGGGATACATCAGCCTCATCTTCATCTCCACCTCTGTTTTCGCCGCACTCGGCCTGATTCTTGCCGAAAGAATGTTCAATCGGGAGAGCGTCCTGTTCCGCTCCTAGAAAACAGCCGGGGTGAAATGCCCAGCTCCCTGTAAACCCCGGGTAAATCCCTATTCAGCCGGGGTATGATGTGGCGATGAAATCGCTGTCGGCTTACCTCTCAGGCCAACGCATTTGTCGATCCCGCATTCATGACCCTCGTCAAAAAGATTCTGGTCGCCCATCACGATCCCAGGCTAAAGCGTCGCATCGTGCTCTCACTGGCCGACGCCGGATTCGATGTGCGCGCATTCCTCACCCCGGACGAAGCCGTCGAGGCCGCACGCAACGAATGGTTCGATCTCGCACTCGTCGCCGAACAGCTCCCCGACATCACAGGGCTGCAGGTCTTCGAATCCCTGAAACAGGTCCAGCCCACCGCCCCCGTAGCGCTCCTTTCCGAAACCCCCGAACTGGCCCTCGTCGTGAAATGCATCCGCCTCGGCATCGCCGACGTGATCCCGCTCGGCGAGGACCTCAGACCGACAGTCCGGCGCGTGCGCGACCTGCTCAATCCCGGCGTGTTGCCCGACGCCGACGAATCCGGCGTCACCCCTGCGGACCTTGCGGAGGTAGAACAGACGCTCGCCCGCATGGATCGCGAACCCGACGGTTCCGTCGGCACCGCCGAGGCGGCATCGGTACAGGCGCTGCGCGAGCAAATGCTTCAACTGACAAAGGAGCGGGATGAACTCGAAGCGAGGTTTCAGCGCACCCTCCACGAGCGCAATGCCCTGGAGTCGGAGGTCAAGGCCCTGTTGATCCAGCACTCCGACGCCACGATCCAACAGGCGGAACTCGCCGAGCTTCGCACGCAACGTGATCACGTCGCCGCAGCGCAGGAGGCCATTGAGGCAAAAGCCAAAGCCCTGAGCGAACAGCGCGAGGAGATTGAACGCGAACGCAGCCTTCTCGAATCGGAACGCCAGGAACTCGAGGAAAAACTCTCGGTTCCCATGCTGCCCGAGTGGGCCGCCTCCGCTGCGGAGGTCGCAGCCATGAGGGATCGCGTCCACAAGGAGGAGGCACGGCAGCGCGACACCGCCATGAAGCTCCAGCAGGAGGCCGCCAAGATTGCACGCGAGCGCCGCCGGTGGCACGACGATTTGGACCTGCTTCGGGAGCAGGAAACAAATCTCAAGGAATACGAAGCCCGCCTGCGCAAGGTGCAGACCCAGTTGGAGGCCGATCGAGTGCTCTGGTTCAGCACGACCGCGCGCCCAGAGACAAAATCGCCCTTCGACGACGGCGCGCTTCGTGAGGCGTGGCAGAAACTTCAGCGGGCGAGCGAACTCCTCGAGAGCGAGCGCGCCCATGTCCGCAATGACCGCCTTTACACGCAGGAGAAGGACGCAGCATTGAAAGCTCGGGAGGAGCAACTCGCCGCACGCGAATTGAAGGTCGCGGAGGCAGAGGCTCGGTTGACAACCCGCCTGGCAACGGCGCCAACCGCCGCACCCGCATCCTCCGGCCCTATGCGCACACTCGCAAGGGCCCCACTCGAAATGGCCAAGTCTGTATTCGGCGGAAATAAGAAGCCGTGACCTCACCGCACCGCGGTGGATCCTCGCGCCTGGTAGCACGGGAAGCCCTTTGGGGAGCGAGCTGTCCCTGAGGGAAGCCTCCCCTCAGGACACATCCTTCACCATCCGCCTGAATGTCCGTGGTCCCAACCCTCCAGAGCGTCGCATGCTGCAGCATTGCTGTTCCGCGGCTCGCGTGGTGCAATCCGGAGCATGCCCTCCGCTTCGCCCTTTCCCCAGCACATCATCGCCCGCAAGCGCGACGGCCATGCGCTAACCGACGCCGAGATCCAGGCGTTTGTCCGCGGGGCGACCGATGCTTCCTGGGAAAAGTACCAGTTGAGCGCAATGCTCATGGCCATCCTTCTGAAGGGCATGACTCCTGCGGAAACCGCCGCGCTGACCGACGCCATGATGCGTTCGGGTCGCATGGCGGACCTGTCAGCGGTTCCGGGCATCAAGGTCGACAAACACTCGACCGGTGGCGTGGGCGACAAGGTTTCCATCCCCCTCGCCCCAATGGTCGCCGCCTGCGGTGTGCCCGTTCCCATGATCAGCGGTCGCGGTCTGGGACACTCGGGCGGAACGCTCGACAAACTGGAGTCGATTCCGGGTTTCAGGACGGGACTTTCTCTTGCAGAATTCGAATCCCAGGTTGCCCGCATCGGATGCGCGCTGATCGGACAAACCCGTGATCTTGCACCGGCCGACCGGACGCTCTACGCGCTGCGGGACGTCACGGCCACGGTCGAGTGCATTCCGCTGATCTGCGCATCGATCCTGTCCAAAAAGCTGGCCGAAGGCATCGATGCGCTCGTGCTCGACGTAAAATTCGGAGGCGGCGCCTTCATGAAGTCCCTCGACCAGGCGCGCGAACTCGCGGAGGCACTCGTAAGCGTCGGCCGTGCCGGCGGGAAGCAGGTCCGCGCCCTGCTCACGGCGATGCACGAGCCCCTCGGTCGCAACGTCGGAAACGCCCTCGAGGTCGAAGAGTCCATCGCCTGCCTGCACGGCAGGGGCCCGTCCGATCTGATGGAGGTCACGTTCGCACTTGGTGCGCACATGCTGGTACTGGGAGGAGTGATCAAGGACCTCGCGTCTGCAAATTTGAAGCTAAGGCATGCGGTGGACAGCGGCGCAGCTCTCGCAAAATTCCGTGATATTGTCGCTTCGCAGGGCGGCGATGTGGCGGCCATCGACAATCCCACCCTGCTTCCGCAGTCGAACCGCACCGTTTCCATCCCGTCTCCAACAACTGGATACATCAGCCGCGTCGATGCAATGGGAATCGCTCTCGCCGCGCTGGATCTCGGAGCAGGCCGGGCGCGAGTCGAGGACGCGATCGATCCTGCCGCAGGAATCTCTCGCGTGGTCAAGGTGGGAGAACCGATTTCACATGGCGCTCCTCTATGCCTGCTCCATGTCAACGGCGAAGACCGCTTGAAAGCCGCCAGGGATAGAATTCTGGACTCCATCGCCATCAGCGACCAACCTCCCGCTCGTGTTCCCCTCATCGCCGGAGTGATCCTGTAGACGCGAAGTCGTGCACCGACCGTCGCCTCCTTGCCTCACGCTCAGTCCGGAAATAGATCCCCACTGAAAATATGCCCCTCAAAATCCACGCTATCCCCAGCGTTGGCACGCCTCGCTTCTCAAAGCATTTTCGCCTGCTCGCTGGTGCCGTCATCGCCCTCCTCCCACTCCTCGCCAGCACCGCAAGATCCATGCTACCTTCCAAAATCAAGTCGCATCATCCAGTCTTGCTCGTTGCCCATCGCGGCGAATCCTATCTAGCTCCTGAAAACACGCTGGCTTCCTTCAATCTCGCGTGGGCAGGCCAGGTGCCCGCAATCGAATTTGACTGTTTCCTGACAGCAGACAATCGCATCATCGTCAGCCATGACGGCAATACGAAGCGCACCAGCGGTGTCGATCGGGTCATCGCAGAATCGAGCTCACAGGAATTGCGCAAGCTGGATGTCGGCAGGTGGAAGGGAGAAGCGTTCGCCGGCGAGAAGATGCCGTTCATCGAGGAGGTCCTTGCCACAATCCCGGAACGCGGAATCGCCTTCTGCGAGGTCAAGTGCGGACCGGAGATTCTGCCCTTTCTCCAGGAGGCCATCGGCCGGAGCGGCAAGCGCTCCCGCATCACGATCATCAGCTTCAAGCTCGATGTCTGCGCCGGCGCAAAAAGGCTGATGCCTGATTTGCCGGTCTATCTGCTGAAGGCTCCCGACAAGGATCCGAAAAGCGGCGCCTCCCTTCCTTACGACGACAGCCTCATCCAGACGTGCCTCACCCTCGACCTCGACGGGCTGGACCTCCAGTATGAAAAGATCAATCGGGACCTCGTCGCGAAGTCACGCGCCGCCGGACTCAGGCTGATAGCCTGGACCTGTGACGACGTCGACATAGCAAGGCAGCTCGTTGCTGACGGCGTGGACGCCATCACCACAAACCGTGCCGCATGGCTGGCGGGGCAACTTGGATTAAAGTAACTGACGACCGCTCAGCCGCCGGCAGAAGCGTATACGTTCAGGCTGGAATTCCCGTTCCTCCTGCTCATTCGCCGCGCTCAAGCTCAGCCAGGCGGCTGGCGGACTTTTCCCAAGCCTCAGTTGCGTGGGTGATCTGATCGACAATTGAGCTCAGCTCCCGGTTGACGTGCTGGGCCTTTCCTGGCGTCGTGTAGGTTTCAGGCGCCTCCAGCTCCGCGGTGAGTTCGGCCTGCTTGGCCTCGAGTTCGGACACGGACTGCTCAAGTCGGCCGACCTCTGTCCGGAGTCGCTTGAGCTCGGCCTTGTCCACCGTGGGACGCTTGGGAGTCGCGGCAGGCTTCTTTGTTTCGGAAACCTGGACCGGACGCGCATCGGTAAAGCCGGCGGTCAGCGCTGCCCGCTCATTCGTGGCCTTCGATTTTTCGAGATAATAATCGTAGTTGCCCGCGTAGGGCGTCAGTCGTCCTGAATGCACGTGCAGAACGGTCTGAGCGAGTGCACGGATGAAATAGACATCGTGGCTGATGAAGACGAGTGTGCCTTCATAGTCCTTGAGCGCACTGACCAAGGCGTCGATCGACTGGATGTCGAGATGCGTGGTCGGTTCGTCCATCATCAGAAAATTCGGCGGCTTCACAAGGAGGCGGGCCAGCGCGAGGCGTGATTTTTCCCCGCCCGAGAGCACCGATACCTTCTTGAAGACATCGTCCTTCCTGAAAAGAAACGCTCCGAGGATGGCGCGGACCTGCTGCTCCGTGAGCTGATTCTCCTGCGTGCGCAACTCCATCACATTTTCAAACACCGTCGAATCCGCCTTCAGATTGTCGAGTCGGTTCTGGGCAAAGTAGCCCGTGACCACATTACTCCCGATCTCACGAGTGCCACCCTGAATCGGGATAACATCCGCGAGGATCTTGAGAAGCGTCGACTTGCCCGCGCCATTGGGTCCGACCAGCACGATGCGCTGGCCTCTCTCGGCGGTGAAGTTGAGGTCGCGGTACACGACATGATCCCCGTAGGCCTGCTGCACGTTCTCCAGCGTGATGACCTTGAGACCGGAGCGCGGAGGCTGCGGAAACTTGAAATGAATTCGCTTCAGCTCGTCCATCGGCTCATCGACCGCCACTTCCTTGAGCCGCTCGATCTGTTTTTCCTTCGACTTTGCACGCGAGGCCATCGAGGCCTTCGCGCCAAAGCGGTCGACGAATTTCTGCAGGTGGGCGATCTCGCGCTGCTGGTTCTTGAACGCCGCCGCTTGCTGCGCCTTGCGGTCCTCCTTCTCGACGAGGTAGTCGTCGTAATTCCCCGTGTATCGGTGCAGCTCTCCGCTGCGAAGCTCAAGGATGCCATTGCACAGCGCATTGAGAAACGCCCGGTCATGGGAAATGACCACCAGCCCGCCGGGATAGCGGGTGAGATAGTCCTGAAACCAGAGCAGCGCTTCCAGGTCGAGGTGGTTGGTCGGCTCGTCGAGCAACAGCAGCGCTGGCTCATTCACCAACAGGCGGGCCAGGTGCGCCCGCATGACCCAGCCTCCGGAAAATGTCTTCGCCTGCTTGAGAAAGTCGCCGTCACGAAACCCCAGGCCCGCCAAAATCTTCTTCGCCCGCGGCTCCAGCGTGTAGTCGATGTCCCAGTCGTCATCGTTCTCCGGCTCAAGTTTCCTCCCGCTGGTTGCAATATGGAGGATCGTTTCATCGCCCACCGGCGCGCTTTCCTGCGGCAGAAAACCAAAGTCCGCACCCCGCTCCCAGGTGATCGTACCCTCGTCCGGCATCTCTTCTCCCAGGATGAGATTGAACAGCGTCGACTTGCCCGCGCCATTGGGCCCGACCAGCCCAAACCGGTCCGTGCGGGCAACAAAAAGGGACACCCCCGAGAACAATTCACGGGTACCGTAGGACTTGGCGACATCAGCAATCGTGAGCATGCGAATCGACCAGCAAAACGCATCCCAAGCCCTCCGCCCAGCCCGATTTTATGCCGGGAATCGTCTCATTTGCTCCAATCACCATGCCTAGAGAATGGCCAAATCGAGTTGCTCCACCCAGGCAAAATCATCACCCGAGGGAAGGCCTCTGGTTTCCGACTTCGTGGCTTCGTGCGAGTCTTTCCTGCTCCGGTTTGGACATGCAGAGATGTGTTCACGCGAAGACACGAAGGATTGAAAAAATACCTGACAGTTGAGGAGGGGCACGCGTCGTCGTGCCCGGGATCGGTCAGCGCATCGCAACGCCAGCCCTTTCGCCATTTCATCGCGATCGTGGACGCTTGCGACGACGATCCTTCGTCCGGCCTCGATCGCGCTACGCATCAATCCGGGCACGACGAAGCGTGCCCCTCCAAATTGCCGGGAAGATCAATCTTCTCCTCGGAAACTGCGTTAATTTCCAATCCAGTTCATCCGCAGATTTTGGAATGAACGCGGATTCAGGCATCAATCCACCATGAACCGATCTGTGTGAATCAGCGCGGAGCGGTCGCTCAGGAGCGATGCCGACGCCTGATCAAGGTAAAGCGAAACATGCGGATGACGGCGGATCAGCGAACCGGGACACGAATGGGAGATCGGACCTTCGAGTGAATCCTTCACTGCCCGGGCTTTGCGAAGATCAGGCACACAACTCACCCACGACCTCGCTTTGAGAAGCCCTGAACACGTCACGGTCAGCGCCTCCTTCGGCACCGCGTCGAAAGAGGGAAAGTGCCCTTCACCCACCTGCTGGCGTCGGCAAGGTTCGTCCAGGGTCACCCGCTTGATGTCAAGCGGGTCATTGAAGTCCGCGACGGGAGGGTCATTGAATGCGATATGACCGTTCTCACCAATGCCCACAAACGCAAGGTCGATGGGCTCGGAAAAAAGTTTTGCGGCATAGGCAGCAGCAGCGGAATCAACATCCGGAGCATCACCGGGAAGGTAGGCCATCAATCCGGGACGCACCCGTTTCTCGAAACGCGTGCGAATCCAGAGACGAAAGCTGGCGGGATGCTGGTCGGAGATGCCGACGTACTCGTCGAGGTGGAAACCCTCGACACGAGACCAGTCCACTTCGCTGTGATCCACGAGCGCATTCATCATCCCAATCTGAGAGTTGCCGGTGGCGATCAGGATGCGCGCCTTGCCGCGAGCGGCGATCGCTTCGCTGATCAAATGGGCGGCCTGCTGCGCGGCACGAATGCCGAGCAGGCGATTGTCGTCAAACACCCGGATTTCGAGGGAGGAAGGCAATTTCATGGAAAAATGTATCAAATAGCCGACGGCAGCTTAAAGGGAGGCAGCATCTTGCGATAAGGGAATGAGAAGCTTTTGTAAATGTGCCCCACGCTTTAGGGGCTGCAGGCTTACACTTTTGACCGGTGCCCGGCGGGGGGCTGTAAGCGCAGGGTACACGGCGGTCATCCTACTCGTTGACCTCAGATCGTGAAACTCATTCGGCAAGTTTCTGGCCTCGAAGGACTGGCTTGGCTTCCTCCCGCGAACATCTGCCTACACTTGCGTAAGCGCCACGGCGCCGGTTACTGCGATCGCTGCGCCGATGATTGATCGGAGCGTCGGCGTTTCGCGCTCGATCCAGTACGAAAGCGGAATGATGACCAGCGGCGTGGTTGCCACGATCGGAAGGACGAGTCCGCTGCTGGTCGTGAACAACGCCCATTGGTAACAGCTCACGCCGATCACCGCGCCGGACAGTCCATTGGCAGGGATCCAAAGGTAGGCGTACCACGGCCGACTCGATGGGGGAGCGATTTCCACCTTCGGTTCCCCACGAGCCAGAATTTTTCTGATGCCCGCCCTGAGCAGAAAGAAAAGCAGCGCGATCACCAGGCCTCCCAGAATGCGCTGATAGGCGCCGGTGATTCCATCGAGTGTCTGTCCGGAGGCAGTCGCGACTTCGTTTGCCTTGCGGCTCATGACCGCGCCGATTCCCTGCCCCGCCGCGGAAAATGCGCCCCAGAGAAATCCGATGGGCTTCACCTTGACGCGCGGCGGATGCCGACGCGATGGCATCAGCGCAAAACCCACGCCCGCCAGGATGACGGTGCTCCATACAATCTGGACCGCCGACAGCGTGGTCCCCAGCCAGAAATATTCCGTGCACGCCGCGATCGGCGCCGCGAGGCACTGCGTGACCAGTGCAGTCAGCCGTGAGCCCAAAATCGGAAACGCACCAAACGCGGCGAGATCGCCAAGGCCCATCCCAATAACACCGCTTAGCAGCAGCCAGTACGTCGCGTCGCCCGCGAGCCCCTGCCCGAGCGTGTGCGCATAGGCACCCAGGACAATCGCCGCAACAATCAGGCGGCCAAGATTCGCATAAGTCGCTCCCACGACACGAATGCTTCGATTGGCGAAGATCGATGACAGCGAAAAGAAGATCGTCGTGAGAAAAGCCGCGAACATGTCGTTTCGGGTATTTTCGCCTGAGTTCACCAACCTCCCGGCCCAAAAGCGCTCCAATTCGGAAGAATTCTGCTCACGCAACAGGGTGGATTCACGGATTTTTGTGGCAGCTCATCCTTCGGAATTTCAGTCTGGAGCGCTATATGACGGCAAAACGTTCCACCCATAAGCGACCCGAAGACATCAACGCTGCCCTCGCAAAAGCCAAGGGCCCGATCTCTAAATTCATCGCCCAACACTATCGCCATTTCAACGCAGCTGCGTTGGTCGATGCCGCCAAGGGCTACGAGGCCCACCTCAAGTCGGGCGGCAAGATGCTCGTAACGCTCGCGGGCGCCATGTCGACCGCCGAATTGGGCATCTCCCTGGCCGAAATGATCCGCAAGGACAAGGTCCACGCGATCGTCTGCACAGGCGCGAACTTGGAGGAAGATGTCTTCAACCTCGTCGCGCACGACTACTATGAACGTGTGCCCCATTATCGACACCTTTCATCGGAGGATGAACAGGCCCTCCTCGAGCGGCACATGAACCGCGTCACCGATACCTGCATCCCCGAACACGAAGCGATGCGTCGGATTGAGAAGGCGGTGCTTGAGGAGTGGGTCGCCGCCGACCGCGCGGGCGAGCGCTATTTTCCCCATGAGTTCATGTACAAAATCCTGCGCTCGGGAAAACTGAAGAAGAGTTATCAGATCGATCCGAAAAACTCCTGGCTTCTCGCCGCCTCGGAACGGAACCTCCCCATCATCGTCCCGGGATGGGAGGACGCCACGCTTGGAAACATGTACGCAGGCCACGTCATCAGCGGGGACGTGAAAAACGTCCACACGGTGCGCACCGGGATCGAATACATGACATGGCTCGCCGAGTGGTACACGAAAACCGCACGCACCCTTCGCAATGGAGAGGGCTCCATCGGCTTCTTTCAGATCGGCGGCGGCATCGCGGGGGATTTCCCCATCTGCGTCGTGCCGATGCTCCACCAGGACCTTCAGCGCACGAACGTTCCGCTCTGGGGCTACTTCGCACAGATCAGCGACTCCACGACGAGCTATGGCAGCTATTCGGGCGCAGTGCCCAACGAAAAGATCACCTGGGGAAAGCTCGGCGCGAAAACTCCGAAGTTCATCATCGAGAGCGACGCCACCATCGTTGCCCCGTTGATCTTCAGTTGGGTTCTGGGCCGCTGACCCACAATCCGCGCCGGCACGTTTTCCCGCTGCCGGTTTCCGGACGCATGAGACGCCGCGCCCATACCAGCCGTGCCCAACCATCTCGCAGACTCGCAATCACCATACCTCCGGCAGCACGCCGGCAATCCTGTCGATTGGTACGAATGGAGCGAGGAGGCGTTTGAAAAGGCGCGCACCGAAAACAAGCCCATCTTCCTCAGCATCGGCTATTCAACCTGCCATTGGTGCCATGTGATGGCCCATGAATCGTTTGAGAACAAGGAGACGGCGGCCCTGCTCAACGCCTCGTTCATATCCATCAAGGTCGATCGCGAGGAGCGGCCGGACGTGGACCGCATCTACATGACGTACGTGCAGGCCTTGACGGGGCACGGTGGCTGGCCCCTAAGCGCCTGGCTGACTCCAGACCTGAAGCCATTCTTCGGCGGAACCTATTTTCCACCGGAGGACCGCCACGGACGGCCGGGTTTTCCCGCGATCCTCCGCGCAATCGCGAGCGGCTGGGCCGATGAGGGCACCCGCGCCAAGTTCGTCGCCGAAGGGGCGCGCATCATTGAGGCCCTCAAGCAGCACGCGGAATCCTCGCTGACCCACTCGCCAACTGACTCCGCATCTGCGGGCAAGGATCTCCTCGAATCGGCCCAGGAATCCTTTGAGGGCGCCTATCGCTATTTCTACGAGAACTTCGATGCGGACCATGGCGGCTTCGGCGGCGCACTGAAATTTCCCCGCGCATCTGTGCTGACCTTCCTGTTCCGCTGCGCGGCGATCCAGGGTCCGCGTTCGGAAACTGGTTCCGAAGCGATCCACATGGCGACGCAAACGCTGCAAGGCATGGCGCGTGGTGGCATTCACGATCACGTCGGCGGAGGCTTTCATCGCTACTCGGTCGACGAAGGCTGGTTCGTCCCCCATTTCGAGAAAATGCTCTACGATCAGGCACAGATCGCAGGCAACTATCTTGAGGCACGGCAGGCCACGGGAGACGAACGTTATGGCTGGCTGGCCCGCGACACCCTGGACTACGTTCTTCGCGATCTGCGTCACGCCAAGGGGGCCTTTTTCTCCGCGGAGGATGCCGACAGCCTGATCGCCGCGGACAAGCCCGAGCACGCCGAGGGCGCCTTCTATGTCTGGACATCCGAGCAGTTGGCAGCGGCAGTGAACAGCGAGGAAGCGCGGCTGCTGACCACCCATTTCGGCATCGAGGCCAGGGGCAATGTCCCTGCTGAACTCGACCCGCACCATGAGTTCTCCGGCAGGAATATCCTCGCGCAAAGGCAACCACTTTCGGCCACAGCACGGGCGCAAGTCCGGAGGAGCTCAATCAGCGCCTGCAGGCTGCTTTGGAAAAACTGCGCGTCGCGCGTTCAAACCGGCCGCGTCCCCATCTCGACGACAAGATCATCACGGCATGGAACGGCCTCGCCATCTCCTCCCTTGCTCGCGCCCATATCGCTCTCGAGCGCCCGAGCGCAGCGGGAGCCCCAACCGGTTCCTCCCCGGGACAATTCACCCGCTACCTGGATGCCGCGCGCGCGGCGGCGACCTTCATCAAGGAAAATCTCCACGACCCAGCCGAGGGCATCCTCTTCCGCACGTTTCGCGGAACGCGGGGAGCAACCCGCGGATTTGCCGAGGACTACGCCTTCCTCATCAGCGGATTGATCGACCTGTATGAAGCCTCCTTCGAAATCGGATGGCTGCAATGGGCGGAATCGCTGCAGCGCACGCAGGATCGTCTGTTCTGGGACAACGATCGCGGCGGCTATTTCTCCGCGACCTCCGCTGATCCGCGCCTGATCCTTCGAACGAAGGAGGACTACGACGGAGCCGAACCCACCGCCAGCTCCGTCGCCGCAACAAACCTGCTCCGCCTCGCGAGCGCGCTCAATCAGGACGACCATCGAAATCGCGCCCTGAGAGTGCTCGAAGCGTTCCGCACACGATGGACGGCGCATCCTCAAACCCTGCCGCAGCTCCTGACCGCCGTGGAACTCGCCCTGGCCTCTCCGCGCCATGTGGTCGTCGCCGGCACTCCCGGCTCGCCCGACTTTCAAGCGCTCGCCGGTGTGCTGCCCGGCCCTCTCGGCCCGACCATGAGCGTGCTCGCCGCAGACGGTGCGGAGGGGCAGCGCTGGCTCTCGGAGCGGGCGCCCTGGATGTCCGACATGCATCCGAGGAACGGCCGTGCGACCGCCTATGTGTGTGAAAACTTTGCCTGCCGCGAGCCTGTGAGTACCCCGCACGAGTTGGCGGCGCTGATTGCCGGGTGACGCAAGAAATCGGCGAGAGGAGGCTGGAAAATCTCCGCCTCCGGAGTTTTGCTCGCCTGCCCGTGGCACCGGCGCACACTCTCGAAAACCAGAATGAAAGTTCTTGCCGTTGAGGACGACACGACGTCCCGGAAAATCCTAGTTCAGGCTCTTCAAAAGCTGGGTCACGAGATCCTGGAGGCCGGCCATGGCGAGGAGGCATTGCGTTTGCTAGACGACGCCGATCCACCGCGCGTCGTCGTCAGCGACTGGACCATGCCGCATATGGACGGGCTACGGCTCGTGCGGGCAATCCGCGCCCGGTTGAACACGGAGTACACCTACTTCATCCTGCTCACGGCTCACTCCGCCGACGAAGTCAACCAGCGGGAGGCAACCGAGGCAGGCGTGGATGACTTTCTTACAAAACCCATCGATTTGACGGAATTGTGGATGCGCCTACGGGTCGCCGAGCGCATCCTCCGCTTCACCACCCAGGTCCGGCAACTCGAAGCCTTCCTTCCGATTTGTTCCTACTGCAAGAAGGTGCGCGATGACGGCAACTACTGGCAGCAGATCGAAACCTACATCAATGCAAGGACAGGCTCGGAGTTCAGCCATTCCGTCTGCCCCGATTGCTACACCCGGGTGATTGCGCCCGAGCTGCAGAAGCTCAAGGAACAGAGCGCCTCGAAAAAATCCGCCCCGAATGTCACCCGAACGCGCTGACCGGATAGAAGAGCGCATTGCCTGGCTCGAAAAGCACGTCGCTGCCCAGGACAAGGCGATGCTGGAACTGCACGAGGAACTCGAACGCCTACGCAGGGAGTCGTCCCTGCTGCGCGACCGGTTGGAATCCGCCGCCTCCGGGGGCGAACAACCACCCTCTCAAGAGCGTCCGCCCCACTACTGAGCGTTTGTCGCCGGCAGCACCGCGTGACTTTCGCCGCTGCAAAATTCATTCAGCCACGCCTGGCTTCCGACGATCCGCCCAAAGCATCCGCAACGGGTCAAACACCCGCCGGCGCCTGCGCTCGCGACTCGGCGATGCGCACGGCCTCGATGAAATCCTCCGGCGTTGCCGCACGGAGCAGCGAATCCCGGTTGGCCGGTTCCTTCAGCATGCGACACAGGGCACTGACAACGAGAAGGTAGTCCCCCGGGTTCGACTTCGGCGTCCCAAGGACAAAAAGGAGGCGGACGTTCTGGTTGCAGTTCTCGAACAGGACACCGCTATCGCTGCGGCCGACCGACATGACGATCGACTGCACATGCTCGGTGCGGGCATGCGGAAGCGCAATCTCATTGCCCAGGTAGGTCGTATCGAGCCTCTCGCGCGCGAGCAGTTCATTGTAGAACCCCTGGAAATTTGTGACCGCCGGAAACCCCTCGAGCAAACGAGCAACCTCATGGATCGCGACCGTGCGTTTGTTGGCCTGAAGATTCAGGGAAATTCGCGACGGGTGCAGGAGAGAGGTGAGACGACCGGGCATGCGACGAAGGTACTACAATGTCAGTTTTGCGCAAAACGGTCGGACCAATTGACCTCCCGTCATTTTCATTGGCAAGCGTGGAGTTGCGAGAGAGAAAATAAAATCGTGGCGACGCCCAAAAAATTCAGGCCGGTGCCGCACTTTCCGTGGAAAAGATTCGTGAATCGGGCCATCCTTTCCGCCCAGAGCCACGATGACTCTCGTTTTCCAAGGGACCCGCATGCACAGGCCGTGCGGTTTTTCGGCTTCCGGACCGCTGACTTTCCTCCAAACATCGGCGTGTGAACCACCTCCTGAAGATCGGCCTGACCACCGTCGGTCTTGCAATGACCGCACCCCTCGGCACTGCAACAACGGATCCATTTACCCGGCAGCTTTCCCCTGAAGAGTTTGCCTCAGCGGGACTCGACAAGCTGACCCCTGCGGAACGGTCGCGACTGGACGCGCTCGTTCGCGCATTCGTGTCAGGAAAGCCTGCAGTGACCGGAAACCATTCCAACCCAGCAGCACCTCCCGTCGCGACAGCAACATCCCGGGCGATACAACCCGACAGTGCCGCGGGGCCGCCCCCAGGAAAATCCGGGAAAGGTTGGCTGCGAAAGATCACGCTCACCCCGGGTACCGCCATTGAATACGAGGCGGTTGAAAGCGAATTGGCGGGCACTTTCTCGGGCTGGCGGGAGGGGACCGTCTTCACGCTCACCAATGGACAGAAATGGCGGGTGGTGAGTGGTCTGTACGTTTCACCTCCCGACACCAAGCCGCGCCGCGTCAAGATCGCACCGGGAACATTCGGCAGCTTCTTTCTGGAGATTGAGGGCATTCACTCCCGACCGAAGGTAACCTTTGCCGGCACGACCGATTGACTCGGTAAACATCACGTTCCGGACGCAAAAAAACCGCCCCTGTCTCCAAGGGCGGTTTTGAAAGAACGAATCTGATGGCGCTTACTTCAGGTGTCCCGAGACAAGCTTGGTCATTTCGAACATGCTGACGGACTTCTTGCCGTTGAAGACGGCCTTCAGTTTATCGTCGGCATTGATTTGAGTCCTCACCTTTTTGTCCTGGAGACCATTCTTCTTGATGTAGTCCCAGAGTTTCTTGGTGAGTTCTGTGCGAGGCAACGGTTTCGAGCCGACAACCGCCGAGAGAGCTTCGTCGGGCTGAACCGGTTTCAGGAAGGCAGCGTTGGGTTTGCGTTTAGCCATATCGGTTTCGAGCAATACGCCCGGGCAGTGGGAAAGCAACGACTTTCTAGCGGGTAAATTGCCGTGTTTCAGAGGAGAAAAGCTTTGCAAGTTGCCATTCGGGAGAGTTGACGCCGACCCTTAAGTGCGTCAGTGCGGGTCGTCAACCCGCACGAACTGCTCGTAAAGCGCGGCATAGTGGCCCTTCTGAAGCATCAGATCGCGATGATTTCCCCGCTCGATGATGCGCCCCTGGTCGAGCACAAGCACGAGGTCCGCATTGCGGATCGTGCTGAGGCGGTGAGCGACGACAAAGCTCGTGCGGCCGACGAGGAGCGCAAGCAGCGCCTTCTGCAAGCGCGCCTCCGTGACTGCATCGATTGAACTCGTGGCCTCGTCCAGGATCAGAATGCGCGGGTCGGCAAGAAACGCGCGTGTGAAGCAGACCAGTTGGCGCTGCCCCACCGAAAGCCCCGCGCCGCGCTCCCCCACTTCCGTGTGAAGGCCCTGCGGAAGCGCTTCGAGGATGTCCAGGCAGTCCAGTCGCGCGGCGGCGACCCTGACTTCTTCGTCCGTCGCGTCGGGTTTTGCGAGGCGGATGTTCTCGATCACGGTTCCGGTGAACAAGAAATTTTGCTGCTGCACCATGCCCATCTGGTGATGCAGCGACTCGCTTGTCAGGGTCCGGATTTCCCGGTCGTCAATGTAGACGCCACCTTCAGTCGGCAAATAGAATTTCGCCACGAGGCTGATGATCGAGCTCTTGCCGCTCCCGGTGTGCCCCACCAGGGCAATTGTCTGGCCAGGCTCAGCAATGAAGTCGATGTCGTGAAGAACCCGGCGTTCCGGGTTGTATCCAAAGGAAACTTTCCGGAACTCCACACGCGCACCTGAGAGGCCAGCTCCAATCGTCGCTGTCGATCGTTTCACATCCCGCCGAGGATCCGGCAGTGCGGTCGCATCCTCCGCATCCGACCAGTCCGGAGGGGAATCCACGAGGCGGAACACCCGCTCCGCCCCGGCCATCGCCACCAAAGCCTGGTTGAACTGATTTCCGATCGTTTGGATCGGCGAAAAAAAGTAGTTCGCCATGAAGAAGAACTGGATGAGATCCTGAATCTCCATGTAGCCGTGAAAGGTGCGCCACCCGCCGAGCATGAGAAGGATGGCGATGAAAAACTGGCTGTTCAGTTCAAGTAGCGGCACCAGCCTCGCCGAGGTTTGCGCGAGAGCGATGTTGTACCGGGAGTGGTCCGCGAGAAGATTTCTGAAGAGGCCGGAATTCGTATCCTGCCGGACAAATCCCTGCGTCACCCGGATCCCGCTGACCGATTCTGCAAGCGTCGCCGTCACGCGACTGAAGCTCTCATGCGACGCACGCGACAGGCGGCTCAGCCGGAGATGAAAGCGGCGGTTGATGGACCACAGGATTGGTGCCATCGCCACCACCACGAGGAACAACACCCAATCGCACCAAGCCATGATCACGGCAGTGAACAGCATCTGCCCGAGTTGAATGACCGAGACAAAGAGCACATCCTGAATTCCGACACGCAGCGATTCGACATCGCTCGTGACGCGGCTAAGTATCCGCCCGAGTTTCACACGATTGAAGAAACTCATCGGCTGGCGCTGGACTTTGGCAAAGATTTCCGACCGCAGCCCATTGACTACTGTCTCACCCACCTCCAGCGCGAGACGCTGCCGAAAATGGAAAATGAAGTCCGTAAAGAGCGCCAGGATTGCGTATGCCACCAGAGCCGACATCAGTCCCGATGAGTTGGAAAGGGTGATCGAGCCCTGCCCGATTCTTCCGATCGCGACCGACACGAGCCATGGCAGAGCGGGAAGCTGTGCCGCCCTGATGATTGTCATGATGGTGAGGGTCACCATCTTTCCCTTCACAGGTTTCGTATAATGGAGGAGGCGTCGGATCAGACTCCACTCCAAGGGACGAAACTGGTCCTCATCATCTTCAGCCTCCTTCACGCGCTGGATCAGCGACAGCGGCTTGCCGACAGGAATGGCAGCCTGCGGGCTCGTGTTGACCGGATTCGTTTTTGAAGTGCGCATCGGTCAGGCCTTGGACTTCGCCAGCGTTTGCTGCTGGAGTTCGCGGCCATCCAGCAGCTGCAGATTTGCCACACGGAGGTAGGGACCGGGTACTCGCATCAGTTCCTCGTGCGCACCCTGTTGCACGATCCGGCCGTTCTCCATGACGATGATGAAATCCGCGCGTCTCAGGGTGCTCAGGCGGTGGGCGACGATGAACGTGGTCCGGCCCGCGATTGCCCGGTCGAGAGCCTCAAAAATCTCGTGCTCGGTTTCACTATCAATCGCGGCGGTCGGGTCGTCGAGTAGAAGAATGGCAGGCTCAAGCAGCACCGCCCGCGCGATCGCGAGCCGCTGGCGCTGGCCGCCCGAGAGACTCTTTCCGCTCTCTCCCAGCACCGTGTCGTATCCATTCGGCAACTTCATGATGAAATCATGCGCCGCCGCGATGCGCGCCGCCTTTTCAATCTGCGCCTGCGTGGCTCCGGGATGACCGAAGGCGATGTTGGATGCCACCGTATTTGAGAACAGGAAGCTCTCCTGAAAAACCAGTCCGATGTTGCGGCGCAGGTCATCCAAACGGAGATCTCTGGCGTCGATTCCGTCGATCAGGATGCGTCCGGAGCTCGGATCCCAGAAGCGCGGAATAAGGCTCATCAGCACGCTCTTCCCAGCGCCGGTCGCGCCAAGAATCGCCACGCACTGGCCGGACTTCACCTCGAGATTGATCCCGCGAAGAACCGGCTCGATGCCGTTGTAGGCAAAGGTCACGTCCTCAAACCGAACACCACCCGTGAGCCTCGGGCGGGCAACGGCGTCGGGACGATCCGTGACCTCTACCGGCGCATCCAGGATCTCGAAGACGCGACGCGCACCGATCAGCGATTGCTGCACGCTGTTCACAACATTGGCCACCTGGTTGACCTGCCCAGAAAACTGTTCGAGCAATCCCGCAAACACGATGAGCCCCGTGCCCAGGGGTAGTTGTCCGTCGATCACGAGCCACCCGCCATAGCCCAGAAGCACGATCATGTTCACGCGCGTGAGCAGTCCGACCGCCGGGGAAAACAAGCTCACCTTCCAGAAGATGCTGTGTTGCTGCTTCAACACCGCTTGATTGGCGGTCTCGAAACGTCGGCGATCCTCGGTTTCCCTGCCAAAACCCTTTGTCACCTGGATACCCTGGATGCTCTCGGCAAAGGTCTGCACCATCCGCTCCACCAGCGTCCGGTTGTGGGCATACGCCGGCTGGATCTTGCGCGAAAAGGACATCGCCATGAACCACAGGAGCGGAGTGGTTGCAAGACATGCAAGGGTGAGTCCCACGTGCAGGCTGGACATGTAGACGATGTAGACCGTGAGCGAAATCACCATGATCAGGCTTTGGATGAGCACTTGATCCACAAACATGCGCACACTCTGGACGTCTCCGGTTACCCGTGTAATGATCGAGCCCGTCGTGTTTGCATCGAAAAACCTGAAGCTCAGCCTCTGAAGCTTGTCATAAATCTCTGACCGCAGATCGACTACCAGGCGTTGCTGGACAAGACGGTTGATCGCCACCGTGTAAGTGTAGTTCAGAAAGGCACGCACCAACGCAAAGGCCAGTATGCAACCCGCTACCATCAGGATTACGAGAATCGGCGAGGCGGATTCAGGGAGCTGGACGCCGAATCTGGCGTGCGGAAATGCGACTGCGGGCGCGGCATCGCTCGGGTGATCCCGTCCCGTGACATAGCGGATATAATCAATGCCCAGCCCCGTCAGGCTGAGGCCGCTCAAACCCAGCGTCAGGAGGATCAACTGGAGCGTGAGCACCTGAAAACACCGTGCACGGTAGCGCCAAGCCAGCCCCCACAGGCGTCGAATCAGCGCCCAGTTGGAGGGCTGATCCGTAGTCTCGCTTGAAGGTGATGCATCCTGCATGGTCGAATCAGGCTAGGTCGGACGCCGTCAAGCGCACGAACAAACTTACAGGTGCCACCACTACGCGCCGGAGTCGGGATCTCGTGTCGGATGCCCGCCTCACTCGAGCCTTCCGTTCACTCCATGATTGAGTTTGCCCACATTTTTTTAAGAGTGGAAATCCATGGGGCGCATGACCCGGATTTCACAGACAAAGCTGGCCAAGGACCTCGGTGTCTCACAAGCCCTTGTTTCGATGGTGCTCAACGGGCGCCGCGAGAACATCAGCCCGGAAACCTATCAGCGCATCTGGGACCACGCCTTCAACCTAGGCTATACGCCGCGGGGCATGAAGCTCAATCAGTCCCCGGTGGAAACCGCGCGGCGCCAGGTGGGATTTATCCTGCGCGCTGGCCTGAATCTTCACACGCAGGGAAGCTACTTCAGTCACGTGCTGCACGGTCTGCACTCGGCCCTTGCGGAAAAGGGGTATGCCACGGTTTTCCTCGGCTCGGAGGACAACCTGACCGTACCCCGCCTGCGGCAGTTTTTCCATGCCGGGCACGCACTCAAGGGCGTCACGATTCTCGGACAGGTCAACGATGCCTTTCTCCAGCAGGTGAGGCAGTTTTCAACACGGATCGTCGCCGTCTCGGCCCGCCATCCAGGCCTCTGCCATTCCGTGCTGGGCAACGAGCCGCAGGCAATCTCATCGCTCGTCACGCATCTTGTAGACCTTGGTCATCGGCGGATCGGATGGATCGGCGGCAATGCCGGCCTCGGCCGCCATGAGGCGCGCCACCAGGCCTACCTCAACG
This sequence comes from Verrucomicrobiota bacterium, assembly GCA_014584295.1. Lineage (GTDB taxonomy): Bacteria > Verrucomicrobiota > Verrucomicrobiia > Opitutales > Opitutaceae > UBA6669. The sequence continues at coordinate 5,142 of JACTNC010000060.1, read as the reverse complement.
CGCTTGGTGCAGCCGGGCTCAAGGCCGATTCGCGCTACGATATCCGCCAGAAACAGGGTGATCGCGCGGAAGGCGCGGAAGCCGTGTACCAGCTCAGGCCGCTGATGAAGCGCAAGGATTTTCCAACGGCATTCATCACCTACAACCAGCAGATGGCCCGCGGGGCGGTTTCGACGTTCAAGCGGGAGGGGCGTGATGTGCCCGGCGACATCAGCATCGCCGCAGCCGACTATTCATCGCTCGCGCATGAGGAAAAACCCACCCTGACAGCGGCAGGCTGCGATGCCGAGTCCCTTGGGCGGGCCGCTGCCCGTCTCATGCTCGACACTCAGGAGAATGAGGAAGGAAGCTACCTCGACCTCACGCTCGCTTCGACTCTCTTCATTGGGGAAACGAGCGGTCCGATTCGAAATCGAAAATTGAGTGCCGCCAAGTCGTAGTCTTGTCCGCAAGGGATGGTCTTCTCAGTCGACGGTTCGGTTTCCGATCAGAGGACAATCAGAATTGGAAACCGGTGCGTTACCAGACTGCCGATTCGAGTTTCTGCCGAGTTGGCGAGGCACGCTTCGTCGTGCCTGGATCGAAATGAAGCAATTCAGCCTGAATAAGGACATCCGCTGATTGCCTTGGCTCCACGCGAATCGGGTGTTGGTAGATTGACGTCCAATTCCGTGAACTTCATCAATTTCAGCGGATTGTCTCGATTGCGCAATGACTGGCGCAGTTGTGCGTGAGGCGATCCCAGGGCACGACGAAGCGTGCCCCTCCCGTGGCAGAAATACGCCTCGAGTGTATTGCACAATCCGCGGTCTACATGGAGGACACTGTCAGAACTTCGTCGAGATGCTTAGGATCACACGACCGGGCTGGCCACGGGACTGGTTGGCATTGAAGTATTCGGTGTCGGCGATGTTCTTCCATGCCAGCGCCCCCGACCAGTTGAGGCCGCCTGCCTTCCAGTTCCGACCGAGCGTGATATCATAGATCGTGCTCGCATCGATAAAGAGTGTGGGATTCGCGGTGCGCTGCGCCTTCTTGCCGGTGTGAACGAAACCTCCGCCAACCCACCAGTTCTGCAGCGGACCCTTCTTGAAATCATACCGTGTCCAAAGCGTGGCGAGATGCTCGGCCGAACCCTCCGGTACGGCGTTGAGGATGAGCGCCTTCGCCTCGTTGTACGCTGCGACATAGGCTGCCTGCACCGTGGCATCGGTTGAATAGGTGATGATCGGGGGGAAGGTGCCCTTGATCGTCTTGACATCCATCAGGCTGAGCGTCGCAAAAACCTGCCAGTTGTCCAAGGGTGACCATGTTACTTCAACCTCCACGCCCTCACTGCGGTCGACCGTGCCCTGACGCGTGATCGTCGGGAACGTGCCGTCCGGCGCGGTTTCGCGGAAACGCAGGATGCGGTTCTTCCGCTCCAGATGAAAGAGCGAGACGGTCGATGAAACACGGCCGTTCAGGAAGTCCGTCTTCACGCCGAACTCATAGCCCTTGCCGGTGGTGGGCTCGGCGGGTTCGCTGATCGTGACACGATTGTTCGCACCCGAAGGCAGCGACGGATTATAAGCGGGGTTGAAGGATGTGATGCTGCGATCCTCGATGAAGAATGACTCCGAATAGCTGGCGAAGAGCAGCAGGTCGCGCCTCAACTTGTAGCCGGCGCCAAACTGGGGCGTGGTTTTTGTCGCTTCGAACTTGCTTCCTTTCACCGGCGCACCTGGCGGCGTGGTTGTTGTTGGCAGCATGTTCGTGTTGATCGTCCAGGTCTTGTTGTAGCGGGCACCCCCAATGAGGATCAGTCGGTCATCAAGCATGCTTGCGGTAAGCACTCCATAAAACGCGCTCTCTTCTCCGTCGGAATCGTTGAAGGAATTGATGCCCGGGATTGCATTGACGTCATAATCGTCCGTGTTGATCCACGTTGCGGGATTGTTGTAATCCCACGGTTGGAAATGTTGATTGGGTGCCGTCTGGCTGTTGGCGAGTCCCGCGGCGGGTGCGGCAGTGCTTTCGCGTCGGAAACTGCCGGTGCCAACCTTGCTCAGGTAGGCGCCAAACAGCGGCTTGAGGGTTGCCGCCCCGACATCAATCCGGCCGGCAAGCTCGGCCTGATAGGAGTGGGAATCACCCATCGACTCCTCCAGGCGCTTGCGCCGCGTCAAAAGGGCAGATGCTGTCTTGGAGGGATCCGCCAGCACGCCGCGGGGATTGTCGCGCAATTCATCGCGGAACGTGAATCGGCTCTTTCCAGCCGTGGCGATATAGGACGCCGCGGGGGTGACAGTAAATTCAGCGAGGCCCGTCAGCTTGTTGCTCAGCTTGAAATCGTTCCACCCAAAGTTCGCGCGCGCCCGCCAGTTGGCGCCAAGCTGGACATTCAGCTCGGCGTTGATCGAGTCGAATCGGGAGTGACGATAGTCGTGCGTGCCAACGTAGTTGAAATCCTTCGGCAGCGGGGCATAGTTCAGGAATCCAAGGTTGAGATTGCCCACATCCACGTAGGCCTGCGCCCGAGCACGGTCCGTGAGCACCGGATAGTTCGCAGCAGACGCGCTCGTGAAGCCGGCGACGGAAAGGTTCGGCTTCATGCTGATCAGAGGGGACTGGTTTCGGCGGTAGCTTTCGAACTCGACGAAGAGCGAGACGGCCTTGACCGGAGCAATTTCAATACTGCCGGCAAGCAATCGCGAATCCCCTCCGCTGGGGTCGGCCCATGCGAGCGTGTTCTCATAGGCACCAATCAACCGGCCGCTGACGCGTCCATCTGCAAAGGTACGGTTGATGTCCAGATCCGTCCTCCAGAAGTGATCGGTTCCGATCTGCCCTTTCACGCGGGTGAAATCCTTTCGCTCCGCGCGTTTCGTGATGTAGTTGACCGTGCCGCCCGGCGTGATCTGGCCATACAGCAACGAGGCGGGACCTTTCACAACCTCGACGCGCTGGATGTTTCCCGCATCGACATAGCGGTTGCCGACGAAACCGTTTCGCTGAGGAGTGACATCGCCATCGAATCCACGAATCGAGAATCGGTTGTTGCCCTGGGTGAACTCCTTTGCGCCGCTCGTCACACCCGGGGCATAGTTCACGACATCGAGCAGTTCGAGTGCGCCAATATCCTCGATGAACTGCTCGGTGAAGGCGCTGATCGAAAAGGGAAGATCCTTGATGGGCGTGTCAATCCGTGTGGCGGACACGGAATTGCCGGCCCGGTATCCCGAGTCGGCCGTGGTGCTCACTTGAAATGTCGCAAGCTCGATTGTGTCGGAATCGCCGGAGGCCGCAGGGGCGCCTTGGCCCTGGCTCCATGCGGAATTGATAGTAATTAACAAGGATGCCGCCAGAAATGAGGCGCGGCGGGTGTACGATCTGCCGGTTAGCAAGGTCATGGGTGGGGGAATGGTTGATTTCTTTGCGAACGTCGCAAACAACAATTTATAATTATGAACCAAATGACAATGCCAAGCCCAATTTTCAAATTGCACCGGATTTGACGCGTTTCAGTGCGTCATCAGGTAAAAAATCAGGTTGATCGCCAGGGGATAGGCCCGCTTTTCCGAGAGTTCACGGAAGTAGTCCGCATTCTCCCCTTCCCTCTCCCAGCCGTCGCTGATGTCGGAATTGTGCACCGAAAAGACCATGATCCGCCCGCGCTCGTCGAGCAGCGCCTTGACGGCGACGTTTTCCGAGCCGACACCGCGATCCACCGTGATGCGGGAGTTGGGATCCTTCGGGTCGTGACTCCGCACCCAGTATTGCAGCGTCGGAATCTGCAGTTCGTTCATCGGCCCGGAGATCTTGTAGATGCAGCTGAACACGGGGTGATCCATGGGAATGTCGACCCAGCTCTTTTCGGGCAGCACCCGCCGCATCTCCGCGGAGAAATTGTTCCACGCGTCCGTGCCCCAGTAGTCGGCGACCAGCAGCGCCCCTCCGGCCATCAGGTAGTTCCGCAGGGCAGACACCTCGTCCTCGCGCAACAGCATGTCCTCCGTATGGACCATGTAGATCAGAGGAAAATCGCTCAACGTGGGATCGGTGAGATGCAGCACGCGCCCGTCAGGATCCACCTTCATGGAGGTCAGTTGCTGAAGGCGGTAGGAGAGGTTCAGGTCAGCGTCCGGGTAGTCGACAAACCATCCGAAGACCGGCCCCCGGCGCGGTACTCGACGCTCGGAGCGGAAGATCGCCCGCGCAAAGGTGAAGACATCGCTGCTGAACTCGCGCGGGTTGGTCCAATCCGGCGTTCCAGTGCTGTGGGATGCCGTTTCACGCGCGGTCTTCACCGTGGCCTCGTCCACCCACCCGCCGCCCTCGATCCAGATGCGCGTGCCCGATCGATCCCCGGGGAACGGCCCGCCCATTCTGGGGAAATCAAAGCTTCCCTGTGCGGCAAGTCCACCCGCGGAAGAGGCGACCGCAACGAACACGGAGAGCCACCGTTTGAGCAGGGCAATCCTGGTGGACACGAAAGGCATGCCTGAATAATCGACGGGAATCCTGCATCAGGGCAAACGCCTTCCGGCAATTCTTCCGTGCTCGATTGAAATTGCGGCCTGCCCGCATCTCCATTTCCATCAATCGGCTCCGCATTCCGCGGCGCAGCCGGAAATCTCATCGAGCGAATTCCAACACCATGACGAGCACACATTCCATTGGTTTCATCGGTACAGGTGTCATGGGTTGCAGCATGGCGCGCCACCTTATGACCGCGGGCCACACGCTCCATGTCTTCAATCGCACGAAGCAAAAGGCACAGCCGCTGCTGGATCTCGGCGCCCACTGGCATGACGATCCCTCAACGGTCGGACCGAAGGTCGACGCCGTGATCACGATGCTCGGATTTCCAACCGATGTTGAAAGGATTTATCTCGGGGAACGCGGACTGATTCAGACCGCTAGACCTGGTAGCGTGCTGATCGACATGACCACCTCCAGTCCCTCGCTGGCGCAACACCTGGCGGCCCAGGCAGCGAGGCGGGGCATCGAAGCTCTGGATGCGCCCGTTTCAGGCGGCGACCTGGGCGCGAAGGAAGCGCGCCTGGCCATCATGGTCGGTGGAACGGAGTCGGCATTTCAACGTGCACTGCCCTGGTTTCAAACCATGGGGAAAAATATCCGGCTCCAGGGCGGACCGGG
>JACTNC010000001.1 GCA_014584295.1 Verrucomicrobiota bacterium | reverse complement strand
GTCCTTTCGCATTCGTCGTTCATCGATCTTGATTCCTCATTCGTCGTTGAGCGCTGATCGTTCGCCATACCCCTCGCGCTCCTCGTCCGATCCGCGATCGATCGACAGCGCCATTGTGACAGGGCTGTGTTCGATGAACACGCAGGTTCAATCCAAATGTACATCGCACTCCCAAACCGGGCACGACGAAGCGTGCCCCTCCCCCGTTTATCCTACAACCGATAAAAAAGCGCGAATTGCCGTGCGACGTCGTTGATGGCGTTGGTGCGATGGGTGGCGCTTGGGCGCGGCGGCACGGCGACACGGCGGTATTCTCTTGCGCGCAATGCGCACGAAAAAGGGGCCGGCCCCGAAGGACCGGCCCCTGAATCTTTAAGGCGATTTAGATCGCTTAGAGGACGTAGACAACAACGTCACCCTGGTCGTACGCGGTGGACACACCGGCGAGGCCGAGGATTCGGCCATTGCCAGGGGTCAACGGAACGAGGGCAGGATTCAGATCGTTGATCACATCACCGATACCGGCCGTCACCGTGCTGCCGTCGCCGGCAACCGCGATGAGCGCTCCGGCGTCACCATTGCCGCCAGCCACACCGGCGGCGAAGGCGCCGCCAGCAGCCACGGTGAAGTCAGTGCCGTCGGCATCCGGGCGGATGCCAGCGTTCTTGATTTCAACCGAGGCGATGTAGCCGTACAGTTCGGTGTAGGCCGCGGCGCGTGTCGCAGCCGTGTCACCGGCAGTCGGGGCAATCGCTGCGGCGAGGATGACAAGGCCATCCGTTGCCGAGGCGTTGCTGCCACCGATATTGCCGAAGTCCGGATTCTGCGCTGCCGGAGGAGCATAGCTGCTGCCAGCATCGATCGAGACCGCACCGATGGACACCTTGTCGCCCGCGAGAAGCGCCGTCGTATTGACGTCGGCGTAGGCCACCATGGCACCATCGCCGTTGGCGTCGACCTTGGCGGTCGCGTTGCCGAGACCGTCGCCGTCACCCACGGAGAACCAGGCAGCGCCGGTCGGCGTGAGCAGGGGAGCCTGCACCGAGCCGGAGACGCTGGACTTAATGGTCAGGTTGCCCATACCGCCGAGCGCCGAGATGGCGTTCGAGCCAGCGAAGACGGTCGAGCCCGTCGAGTTGCCCTGCAGGCTGTGGGTGATCGAGATGTCGCCAATCGCGAATGCGGTGATCGCATTCGGAGTGTCGAGGCTCGAGTTACCCAGCACCAGCAGCGCTTCGCCCTGAGCCGTACCGCCACGAGCGTTGCTCGTGAGGATGTCGAGGTTCTGGGCCGTGTACTTGACGGTCGTGGTGGGATCCACCGGAGCGTTGATCGTCAGCTTGCCGATCGAGGAGGCCTCGATTTCAGCACGGCTGCCCGTGATCAGCGAGGTGGCGACATTGCCTGCGACGGAGCCATTGAAGATCAGCTCTCCAATGGTGTCGAGGTTGGCGCCCTTGTTCGCTGCATTAGCCGTCGTGATCGCCGTGTAGTCGACACTGCCGATACGCGTGCGATTGGTGAGGGCATCCGAAGCCAGGATCTCGGTTGCACCGGCGAGCGATGCATTGCCGTTGAACGTGACCTTCGTCATGTCGTGGGCAAGGACCGCCGGACCCGCGCCCGTGCCGTCGAGCGTCGTCAGACCGGTGAGGGTCGGGACGTCGAACACGAGGTTGGTGATTCCGGTGGTTTCAGCGCCACCGATCTGACCGTTGATGAAGGCATTGCCTGCGCTAGCCCCGGTTCCGGCCGCCTTGAACGTGATGTTCTCGAGGACGAACGTGCGGTTGTCATTCAGGGCACCCAGGTTCGGACGGTTCAGTGTGGTCGCACCGAGCGTCGTGCTGGCGTTCATGTACGCTTCACCGTTCTTCGCCCAGACCGTGAAGTCCTGGATCTTGGCGTTGACCGAGTTGAAGTTCGTCGCATTCGGCGTGTCGAGGTTGAGGTCGCCACCGAAGATCGCCTGGCCCTTGCCACTCGTGATGTTGAACGAGGTGACAGTCGGCGTTTCCCAGCTTCCCAGGAAGGCCGCATCACCATCGATCGTCTCAGCGGTGAAGGAGGCAATGCTCGAGAACGAACCCGTACCACCCGTCACCACCACATCGCCCGTGCCACCGAAGGTGGAACCTCCGGTTGACTTGAGGGACGTGACAGGGAGGGTTGCTCCGAATCCGTTGGCGGCGGCAATGATGGCATTGACCTGGCCGTCGGTCACCGTCGCGTTGAACGCGCCGCCCGTGAAGAGCGCCTGTTCACCGGTTTCGATGGTACCGAGCACGCCTGCGTCTGTCCAGCCACCGCCGAAGTTGACGTTGATATTGACGTCGCCCGCAGCACCAACGCCGGCGTTGTCAACCGCGCCAGCGGCGGTGAGATTCACCGTACCGAGGGTCGTGTCGTAGTCGCCCGCATTGTTGTTGGTCGTGGCAAAGTTACCATTGAAGGTAACATCACCGGCCTTGTACGCGACGGTATCCGTGTAGCTGCCAGCCGTGAGGGTGACATTGCCGACGACATTGTTGAACGTGCCGCCCACACCGAACGAGATATTGCCCGTCGTGGTGGTGGCCGTGACATTGCCGAGGATACCGTTCGAGGTGCTGCCACCTGCGATCGCGATATCACCGCGGAGCTGCTCAACGTCGTTGCCAGGACCCGCCTGCGGCAGGTAGCTGGAACCGGTCGAAGCCGTGGTGTTGCCGATCGAGGAGAAGCGGATGGAATCCGTTCCAGCGATCTTGGCCTGGCTGCCGGTGTTGAGGCCGAGCGTAATGTCTCCGTAGAGGCTCGTGGCAACAATGTCGCCGACCGCACCGACATAGTCGTCGGAGTTGGTGGTGGCACTGTCAACCGTGAGTCCGGAGTCACCCGCGACCTTCTGATACACCAGCGAACTGATGTTCACACCAATGTTACCCTGCTGCGTGGTGGCGGCGAAGGAGGTCGTGCCACCCGTAAGGGCGCCATTGAATGTGAGGGCGCCAGTGATGTCGCCCGTGGGACCGGCTGCGAGGCCGGCATTGGCGATATCACCCGCCGTGGCGGTGATCGGTCCATGGTTGCGACGGATCGTCAGGCCGAGGGTGATGTCACCCGCGACATTGACGATCGGGTCTTCACCCGAGATCGACGAGTTGGAGTCGAGGTCGATGTTGGAACCCGTCGTCAGCGTCACCGGGCCCACGTTCGCCTGGATACCGGTAAGCGAGATGCTGCCGGTCGCGGCCGTGGCCGTGAGCGAGGTGATGGTGCCGAGGTTGCCGTTGGCAGTTTCCGCATCGTTGTTGCCGTCGATAGCGATCGTACCCTGGGCGATGATGTTGTCAGCGCCGGACACCGCCGTGATGGTGGAGCCCGTCGTGATCGTCACCGCGCCGTAGGTCGAACCGGTCGTCGTGCTGTCAAGCGTGGCAAGGATGTGGCCATCCGTGCTGGTCAGCGTGACTGCGCCGAGGGTGCCGGTGTCTTCACCGGTGGAGCGATCGTTGTCGACGCCACCCGCAGCGATGAGACCGGCATTGTCCTTGTCGAAGCCGAGTTCGAGGTCCAGGTCGATCATGCCGCGGTCGGTGGTCGCGTTGAACGCGCCGCCCGCACCTGCGAAGAAGGCGTTGCCCGAGATGTTGCCGAGGTTCGCCACCGTGCCCAACTTGCCGGCGAGACCGGCTGCGAGAACGGAGGTGTCGACTGCCTTCAGCGAAATCGCACCCGTGCTGCCTGCAATGTAGACCGGATTGAGACCTGTGCCGAAGACAACGTCACCCGCGAAGGCGACGACAGGATCTTCGGTGGTAACCGCGGTGTTCGTGTCCACGTCAACCTTGGCCGAAGCCATGAGGCTGATCGTGCCGGTGGTGTTGAAATCACCGGTGATGCGGGCCTCGCCGTATGCTGTCGTTGCCGACAGATTGCCAACCGAACCAGCGAAGACGAGCGGGTCATCGGCAGTGCCCAAGGTCTTGTCGGCACCCACGGTCGTGTAGCTGGACACGCCCTGGATTTCCGCATTGCCATGGGTGAACTTGTCCGCGCCGCCGACTTCGACGATCGAGGAACCAGTCGAGACCGAGACGTTGCCGATGGTGGAGCCGGAGGTGCGACCACCGACGCCAATGATGACGTCACCGAACGTCGAAGTTGCAGTGATGTCGCCAAAGGAACCGTTATCGATGCCCGTGCGCTGATCGGCGTCGGTGTCATTGGAATCGAATCCAGCGACGAAGTTGACGTCGATCGCGGTGCCGGAGACGCCATTGGCCGTCGCCGAAGCGGCGGTTGCGCCACCCTGTGCAGCGACCAGCGTCCACGAGCCACCGCCCGCGCCTGCGCTGAACACTTCACCCTTGATGGTACCCATCTCGTACACCGTGAACGTCGACGCGCCCGAGGAGCCCGCGATGTTCAGGGTCGTGAAGCCGGCTGTGTCAGCAACGGCGTTGTCCGCGGCAGTGTTGCTGTTGCCGAGGATGATGTCGCCCGCGGCCGTGATGCCGGGGTTGCCACCGCCCATGTCGGCGTCGGTATAGGTGCCGGTGTTGATCGTAACCCCGGCGATGGAGCCGAAGTTGCCGGTCAGCGTGGCGTCACCCGTATCTACGGTCATAGCAATCGCGCCAATCGAACCCGCGCTGAAGTTGGTCGCGGGGGACTTGCCGATGATGGTCACGTTTCCGAGGTTGGTCGCCGTGTCCACGCCGTTTGCGACAACCTTGTAGATGTCGTCATCGGAAACCGCGGTGACATTGCCGATCGAGGAACCGATCTTCGAGCCATCCGCAGTGGCGATGCCCAGGCCGAGGACGATGTCACCCGCGGACGTGGACTCAGCCAGCACGTTGCCAACCTTGGCGAATTCGAAGTCACCCGGGACGTTGTTTGCACTTCCGTCGGTGATCTTGCCGTCGCCATTGATGTCATAGCCAAGGGCAATGACATCGAGGTTGATATTGGCACGCTCGGTCTTCGCGTCGACGGAGACCACATTGGCCGCCGCGCCGCCGAAGGTGGCAACGCCAGTGATGGCGCCGCCGGTGATCGTGCCCGTGCCCGTGGCTCCGAGGTCCGTCGTGCGCAGCGTGGCGGTGCCATGCGTGCCGAGGATCGTCGGGATGTAGATGATGTTGCCAGCGATCGTATTGTCGTTGGCACCGACGTCGTCGAGATAACGCGTGACCGTCAGGTTCTGATTGCCAATACCGCCGAACGTTCCGTTCAGGACGATATTGCCGCGAACAGTACCCGCGGTGATGTTACCGACGTTGCCGCGATTGCCCGTGTAGGGTCCAAACGCGGCTGCGTTCGTGGCATCAGAGCCGACACCCATGATCGTGATATTGGCCGCGTCCGCAAGGACGTCCGCTGCCGTGGCCGAGGTACTCGTGTAGCGATCCACGACCGACACGTCGACATTGCCGAAGGTGAATTCCGGAATGAGATTCCGTGCAAGCACCGCTGCATTGTTCTGATCCGTGCCGAGGTAGAGCGTAACATCGCCACCGGAGGTGGTCTTGAGGTTGCTCGAGCCGAAGGTGCCGTACTCGCTGGCCGTGATGTTGCCGCTGCCGTCAGCGTCATAATCCTGCAGCCAGATCGACAGGCTCGTGTTGCCACGAGCCGACGAGGTCACGAGCGAGGAGGCGCCATCCGCGGCACCGCCATAGTAGGCAGTGCCTATGATGGTGCCGTCTTCAACCACCGTGTAGGTCGACGTGCCGTGCTTGCCGTTGACACGGAGAGCGTTAGTCTCCGCAACCGCGAAGCCTGTGCCGATCTGGATGTTGCCACTGGCCAGGAGAACAGGCGCCTCAGCCGTGCTGTTCGGGTCGGTATCGACATCCGAATAGGACGACGTGGTGAACGTGGATGTACCAAGGTCACCGAAGACACCGGTATGCGTGATGAAGCCGGTGTTGGTGTTGGCAACAAGGTTGCCAACCGCGCCGACCTGCCAGCTCGCACCACCGATCCAGATGTTGCCCGCAGCACCCGCTACAGCACTACCGAGCGCGGTCGTGCCGGTACCAATGGTGTCCGTGGCTCCGTTCTTCACTCCGACAAACGCCTGATTGTTGATCGTGACGTTGCCGATGATGGACTGCTCAAGGGCGGACTTGTAACTGGCCGACCCAAGCTGCAGGTTGATGCCGCCACCCTGGCTCGTGAGTGCGAGGTCGCCCGTGCGACCGTACTCATTCGCCGTGATGAGACCGTTGTTATTGGCATCGTATTGGCCGGCATACACGTACGCGTTGATCGGACCCTGCTGCGAGGTGAACTCGTAGCCATTGCCCGTGGCGGTGCGCGGTCCGTTCGATTGGAATGCGGCGTCAATTACACCCACGTCCACGACACTGGCTTTCACCAGGCCATGGGCCTGGTTGAATATGACGGGGTCGTTCTGGGTGAAGATACTGCCCACTGCGACTCCGCCGCTATGAGCGACTGAGCCAGCCGTCAAGGTGACGGTTCCAACGGTGCCGTCGAAGCGTGAGGAATCCGGATCCTCCAAGTCAGCGGCAGGATTGCCATTGAGGTTCTGAAGCGCCCCAAACAGGCCGCCGAAGGTAATATTACCTCCGTTGGTGACTGCTGAGATATTGCCTACATTACCTTCGAAACCTCCCGTGGATTGAACGCCATTACCCGCCCCCAAAGGAAGGTTGTTGGTGACCGTGTCCAACGCATTGAAGCCGAGGTCGATGTTGCCGATATTGGACGCTGTGAGCAGTCCGCTCGGCTGCGCATAGCTGCCCGTCTTCAGAGCAACATTGCCCAGCGTGGCGACGTGCGTGTAGTCCGGCAGAATGGTGCCACCAGCGAACCGGATATCACCCGAGATGCTGCTGACATTCACATTGCCGCCATGGCCGATTTCAGAGATCGCCGTGACGCCGTCATTGTTGTCATCGTGGCCGATGATATTGTAGACGATGCTGGCATTGCCCGCCCCGGTCTTTGCGATGAAGGCATCGCCGGAGGCCGTGGAAGCGCCCGCATAGTTGAGACGAGCGTCGATCGAACCGGAGGGCAGGATCTTGTAGGTGACGCCTTCAACCGTGAATTCGGGCAGCGTCTTTGCAGAGCCGTCCGCATTCTGGCCGTAGGTCTCGAACGTCGTGACACCACGCGTGCCCCAGATCGTCTGGTCAGCGCTGATGCTGCCCGCACGAGCGAGGTCCCCAATGGCACCCGGTCCGCCGATGATGTTGTCGAGCTTATCGACAACTGCAGCGCCAGCGGTGTATGAGATATCACCGGCATTGCCCTGGATCACGAGCGCATTGTTGATATTGCCCGTGGTCGTGGTGACGGCAATGTTGCCGACATTTCCGGTCGTGGCATAGTTGATGGTCACGTGGCCCGGATTGTCGATCACTGTGCCCGCCTCATTGACGAACAGCTTGTGACCGGCAGTGATGGTGATCGGACCAACATTGGCATCGTACAGATTTCCGCTGCCGAAAGTAATGTCGCCACCGTTGTTCGAGCCGGCCGTATTGAGTGTGATCGAGCCAATCGACACCATCGGCGTGAGATTGTTGACCGAACCCTTCGTACCGAGACCATGGAAGTCTGCCGGAGCAAAGCGGATGTCTCCCGACGTTGCAGCGACCGTGATGGCTCCGATGGTGGAGGCATTGATCGTGCCGTTGAAGTTCACCGCGGTGTCAGTACCGGAGTTGATGCCGGCTCCACCCGTGAGGGTGATGTTGCCGAACTTGCGACCCGTGAGCTGACCGCTGAACTGGATATAATCCGAGTTCAGGTTGATATCACCAATCGCCGATCCTTGGCCGGTGTTACCACCGTCGTCAACGAGGATGCCGGATCCCTTGTTGAACACGATCTGTGAGTTCACAGCACCGGTGTTCAGGCTGAGCAGCGCGGTCTGTGCCGCCTCGCTCGTGCCATTGTCCAATGCGATCAACGTGTCAAAGGTGACCGAGGGGGACACCGTGCCGGGGCCGGTGCCATCACCCACGCCCGTAACCGTCGTCACATTCACACCCTTTTCGATGCCGGTGACATGGAAGGCGTAACCTCCTTCATTTCCAGCAAACTGCACGTCTTCAAAGCCCGTGGCGTTGAAGCCGGTGAGTCCGATGTGCGACGTGCCGCCGTTGGTGGCCGCAATGGCCGCAGGCGAACCGATGACACCCGTTACAACGAGGTCAGAGGTCGCGCCGGCGGTATTGTTGATCGTGATCTGGCCGATCGTGCCGACCGTGCCGGTCACCGCCTGGTTGTTGGTGCCAGAGGCATCAATCTGTACGCCACCGAAGGTCATGTCGACATTGTCGGTGATGCTGATATTGCCCGTGACTTTCTGCTGGGCTCCGAGGAGACCATAGATCGCGACGCGTCCAAAGTTGTTGAACACGCCGTCGAGGTTGCCGCGGTTGCCGCTGACGACCGTGACGGTCGGCGGTCCGAAGACGTCGACCACCTGGGTCTTGCCTTCGAAGAGCGCGGTATTCTGGCGGTAGAGCACGTTGCCGAACGAATCGATGATGGGAGCACCACCCGCGAGAGCGGGAACGCGATCACCGACCTTGGCAGCGACCATCGCCTTGGTGGTCAGATCATAGATCTGAGCACCGGCTTTGACGTCGTTGGCCGTGACGAAGTAGGTATCGTCGAGCGGGCCGGAAACGCCATCCGGATCATAGTTCGTGACCAGCTTCTGGCCGACGGCCGGATTAGGCGTGAAACCATTGTCCGTGAACGGCGAGAGGATGCGGACGAAGGATTCGCTGCCCGGAATGAGCTGCGTCTCCGTGCCGATCTTGGCACCAGGAACCGTGTTCGTGGTGGTGAGACCCTGGACGGTGATGTTGCCGAAGTTGCCGTTGCCGAAGACGCCACCACCGTCGTTACCGTTATTATTGTAACCAATGCTGATGAACTTGGCATTTGAGCCATCGAGATCGACGTCGCCACGGACATCTATCGTGCCGATGTTCGCGGAGCCATAACGACCCACGTCGTTCGGAGCGGCACCCGGATTGCTCTCGGTCGAGAAGACGGAACCCAGCGGGGAAGAACCCCAGATGTCACCGCCGACCTTGACATTGCCGATGCCGGACATGCCCTGGATCGAACCATTGACGATGGATCCGCCGGTCGAAGCGCCTGCGGCGTCATAGCCGACCGACACATTGCCGATCTTGCCTTCAACGTCGACAAAAGCACCGCCGGCCGTCCGTTGCATGGGAGTCCACTGACCGCCACGCGTAACGTCCGTGCTGATGATGCCGGAGAAGTTGTTGCGAATGGTTACTGAGTTGATGTCTTCGGCGCGAACGTCCGTGAACGAGCCCGTGCTGCCGCCAACAAGAAGCGCATTGAGCACATTTTGCTGACCGTCGCCGGCGCCCGGGCTGGTGGCCGTGCGATCGAGTCCTTGAACATTCACGGTGCCGTCGAGGTTGCCCTTGACTTCAAGGGTACCGTCGATGCTGGCACCAAAGCCATCCACCGTCAGGTTACCGTAGAAGTTATTGTTGAACGTGACGTTCGCACGAGCGTCGGCCAGGTTCATGGCAATGCCCGCGGGAAGATCACCGGTGACGGTGATGTTGCCGAGGAACGTGCGGCGCTCGAAGGCGTAGTCGATGCTCTTCTGGATGCCACCCTTGGCCAGCCAGTCGCCACCGTACCATTGCGACACATCCGTGCCGTTCTGGGTGACCTTGACTGCCTGGGGGTTGGTCCAGTCGTACGTCCAGTCGCCGGACATGAGCGTCTGCTGGTCAACAGTCGCCAGGCGGATCGCCGAGGCGTCCACCGGAACGGCGGGGCGGAACGTTGTGTTCGCAGCCTGGCCGTCGGTGCTGTTGAAGAAGCTGAAGCCACCGAGCGTCCTGTTGTTGCCGTTGCCAGGGGAGCCACCGGGGGCACCGCCTGCGCCATTGCCGAAGCTGTCGAACGACGTGCCGTTCGACTGGCGAAGATCGCCACCGCGGACGCTGACGTACTGGAACTGGCTGTTCGTATTGAACATCAGGGTCGGAACGCCGGAGCCCTTGGCATCGATGTCGCCGATGACGACCTTGCCCTGGACTGCCACGTTCTCACCACGGATACCCACCACACCGGTTTCAGCCGAGAACACCGCGCTGCCCGCGATGATGCTGCCCATGTTGGTGAAGCCCGCTTCGTTCTTCTCGTTACCGACGAGAATGATCCGCGCGATGTCGGCGAGGCCGTCGCCACCGTTCTTGTTCGGGTCATTGAAGAACCCGGGATTCTGCAGCTTGCCGGCCGCAAAAATGTTCAGGTTCGTCGAGAGTTCCGACTTGTCGATGGTGATGGAAGCCAAGCCCTGCACGTATCCACCCGCGGGCAGATTTTGCGGAGGATTGGGATTGAGGTAACCGGCGTCGCCGGCGCGTTTCAGGTCCTCAAGCGTGATGTGCATCGTGCCACTGCCGGCGAATTCCGCCTGCACGATGTCGCCACCCTGATCGAGGAACGACACCCGGACGATCTGGCCGGGGTCGGGAGTCACGGTAACGCTCGGACCGGTCATGAGGACCTGGTCGTACACGTTGCCGTTGGAGTGAGTGAAATCACTCAACACCTCAACGCCTCCGCCAACAATGTTGGCGAGCAACTGGCGTTGTTCGAGCGATTCAACCCGAAGGTTGGACCGCGAGTTTTTAGCTTTTTTTGTGCGTTTAGCCATTTTGTTTTTGGTTATCTACTGCGTAAGGAGTAACCCGCCGCCGTGAGGCGGCTAATCACTTTTAGGCACGCAAAAGGTACCAGAAAACCACCGGGAAATACTATCATCCTTAGGGATGATTTGATGTTGGGTTTTCCCTCTCAAGCCGATCCCGGGCGAAAGGGAAGACGCGACCCCTCATCCGGGTCCGTTTGAAGTCACACAAAATTGAGCAAAAATTCGCACAATTTTGTGTAAAACCAGTGGCCAAAAATCATCCTAAAGAATGATTGTAATGCATTGTAATGGCGCCGATGGAGTGAGTTAATTTGCATCTTGGGCGCCAAGCAACGTCGAAAATGGGGCGCGATGAGATCCATTTGGGCCCCCAAACCGGGCGCGACGAAGCGCGCCCCTCCAGGTGAATTCATCGGCGAGCCGTTCCAAATTGGTCTGCCCTTCCGTATTCCCTACGCTCGGGAGGGGCATGCTTCGTCATGCCCGGGATCGACCTTCGCACTACAACGTCACTCCATCCGCATGCACGGTCCACCGTGCAGTCCATCCAAAACACAACATCAACTCTCGCGCCCGCCCCCACGCTCCGCCACCCATCGATTCACATACATCGTATTGTCTGGCAAACATATACACAGAAATATACTCCAAAACCCGAACCGGGCACGACGAAGCGCGCCCCTCCAGGTCGGGAGGGTCAATGGCTGCAATTCTGCCTTCTCGAGGCAGGCCGCCACAAGGTTCGGAACCATCCTCCCATCGCGGACAAACGGCTTCAACGCTGCCCACGCGGAAGGTGGCATTCTCCTCACCCGCGCGACAACACGAAAATTGCAAGAATGCCGCGGCGAAGCTGCCCTCCCCGCATCAGCCTCTCTATCGCCGCATGAATCTACGAAAAATCTTTCTTCTCAATGCTGGGCTTCAGGTCGGAAACACCAAAAAAACGGGGCTTGAAGGGGCCATGATGTACACTGAAGGCCGCCACATGCCCCAGGCGATGAAGCAACGCCATCGGCGCTCCATCACCGCGATCCCCCATGCCCACCGCGAGATCGATCAGGTACTCGCCCGCTCCCAGCGATGCGGTCCACTTGTATCGCACGAGAAACTGCTCTCCGGAATTCGCCTGGAAGAGGGGCATTTCCAAATGGCAGCTCGACACCCCGAATACCACAAAATTGTGGCGGGTCGTCACTTCCATCGAAAATTGCATCTCGGCAATATCGATCTTGGATTCAACCACGCATTCGCACGTGATCTCGCTTCCAAGTTCAAATACCGATGCAGCCCGCCCCTGTGAATCCAACAGGCGAACCGCCACAATCTCCACAGTCCTTGGGCCAGCTTCTGAAGCGCCGGCACGCCAGTTGCGGCGCTCACCCTCTGTCAAACGAGATGGATTGCCCACGGTCGCCTCCAGCTTCGCCTGCGCCTGAGCTCCAGGCCTGTGCAGCGCATGGAAAAAGCTGACCGCTTCCGCGCTGGGCCCGTGAAACACCGGGCGCCCTTCATGCAGGACAATCGCGTTTTTACAGAGTGCCTTGATGGAGGGCAGGTCGTGACTCACCAGCAGCAAACTCATTCCATCGGTCAGCCTCTGTTTGAAGAACCGGGAACACTGCGCCTGGAAAAAGATGTCTCCGACAGCCAACGCCTCATCCACGATAAAGAGTTCAGGCTCCAGGATGGTCTGCGCTGCAAATGCAAGCCGCACCATCATGCCGCTCGAATATGTTTTTACAGGCTGGTCAAGAAAGTCGCCAATCGACGCAAACGCCACCACGGTTTCAAGTGCCGCTTCCGCCTCTTTCGAGGTCATTCCCTGCAGCGATGCTGTCAGCAGGACGTTTTCCCGTCCCGTGAAATCCAGATTGAACCCCGAACCCAGTTCCAGCAACGCCGCCACGCGGCCATTTCGGGTGACCTTCCCCGTCGTAGGCGTGAGTGTACCCGCGATGATCTGCAGAAGCGTACTCTTCCCTGCACCGTTGCGGCCAATGATCCCGAGACTCTCGCCACGCTGCAGGCAGAAGGAGAGGGGATGCAGCGCCTGAAACTGACGCGCCCGTCTCTCCGCGGATCGACGCATGCGTTTCCGCCAAGGACCCGGCAAGAGTGGCAAGGCCGCAATCGTGTCGAGCATCGGCGCAATCAGTCGGTCCGAGGGCGAATGCCATAGGCGATAGTCCTTCGAAACGCTGTCCACTTCCAGAATCGGAGTATTCATGTTCTCCCACCAACGACATCCAATACGGTTCGCACCGGCGTGAGGCTCCTCATCGCCGGAAAATCGAGGGCCGGATGAACCGTATCATCATTGTTTCCAATTGCTTTTGAATCATGACGAAACATCGGGGTCCGCTGCTCATCGCTGCATCAACGAATATTCATGCAGCTCTCTGGAGCGGTCATGAAACCATTGGGCGTGTTCCCCGAGGTCTCCGTCGGCAAGATTCGACCAAAGGTAGGCAAAATCACCGCCAGCCTCTGTTTTCCAGACAGCCGGGAGCTGCGCACGAAGATGAAGCCATGATTGCGAGTGCGGGCTGCGGACATCTGCAGACAAGACCGGCTGCCAGAGGCTACGTCGCCAGCCATAACCAAACCAAAAACGCTCCTGCTCCCAATAGTATCCGAACCAAGACCACGTTCCCAAGGTGTCACCGGCCGTCCACGCATTGGGCTCAGAGGATCTGCCCATCATTTCCCGATGCGTTTTCCGCAGTTTTTCGAGTATGCGGGCCCAGCCGATACTCCGGCGAACCAGTTCCTGCAAGAGTTCACCATCAGTCATGGCACAGTGTGAATTTTGTCGCACCCATCTTTCGATCCCATGTCGAAAAAGCTCACAGGATATGTCGCGCAATACAAACTTTGAACATCGACGACTCTCCCCACCCTGCAAGTCACCAGCGCAATCATGATGCGATTCGCAACGACCCTCACCCTGGCGTGCGCAGCGATTTCATCCTAGCCAGAGCAGGCGTTTCACTTCAGAAGTTAACCTTTGCATGTTGAGGCGAACGATTTCAAAAGGCCGTGGGGCCATGCTGCGGAGGGGACTGGCGTTGATGATCGCATGGGCGGTGGTCGGCGGAGCGCAGGCAGACCTGCTTGCGGCACCAGGCGAATCTGAGGCAAGCCAGCCGTGGTATCGGTCGCTTCTCAGGAAGATCCTGCCGGATCGCCGGGACGAAGAAGGTCCTGAAGCCGTCCTGAGCGGACGGCAGGGGCGTCGCTGGATTTTCTTTCGCAAGGAAACCCCTGCCGCACCGCTTCGGGGCCTTCCTGGACTTTCGCCGGAGCTGTCCGCTCCGGGCTACGTCTGGACACTCGACACCGCAATCTCCCGGGCGCTCGCCGCCAACCCGACGCTTGTTGAGGCAAAGCTGCTCGTCGAGAGGCAGGTCAATCTCGCCATTGAGGCGGGCTCCCGCGGTCGTCCGCAGGTCGCCATTACGGGCGGACACGACTGGCGCGATCCCAATTCGCTGGATGCGGGGCCAAACGTCACCAATCCGCGCACCGCCCTTGCCGATCGAAGCTACGACATCCGGCTCGAAGTGCGCCAACTGCTTTTCGACGGCGGCGGCATTTCCAACTCGGTCAAACGGGAGAAATTGCAGACCCTGCAAACCCGGCTCGCCCTGCAGCTCGCCGCCTACCGCACGGTTGCCCTGGTCAAGCAACACTACGAAGCCGTGCTCTTTCGGGAGGCCACGCTCGCCAATGCGCGACGCCGCGTGGAATCGGTGCAACAGATCGCCGAATTCACCGAACGTCGCTGGAAACTCGGCGAGCAGACCGAACTCGATCATCTTCGCGCGCAGACCGAACTGAGGCTGGCCCAGGCTGACGTGGTGAAGGCCCAGCGCGACAACCAGCAGTCCCGCATCGAGTTCGCCCGTCAGCTCTACCTGCCCGCTCCCGAAGACTCCAAGGCCTCTTTCCAGCTTTCCGGTCAGCTCCAGCCCACCTCGCTGTCGCTGCCACGCGACGAAGCAATCAGCCTCGCCGTCGCACGGCGGCTCGATCTCCAGTCAGCCCAGGTCCAGGTGCAGCTCGCCGATGCCGTGGTCAGGGCGGTCAAAAGCGACGCGTTCCCCAAGATCGAGGCAAACGCCGGCTTCGGATACCGTTCTTCCTACTACAACTACGAGCGTGACCTCAATGGCTGGTCTGCCGGGATCAGCGGGCGCTGGCCGATTTTTGACGGCCATGCCGTCAGGGCACGCACCCGCGCCTACCAGGCCGAGCAGCGCGTCACGCAGGTGCGGCTTGAGGACCTTGAGCTCAAGGTGCGGACAGAGGTGGCGGATCTTTACGCGAGCCTTGCCCTCGCGAAGTCCTCTCTGGCGGCACAGGAGGAGGCAAAGGTGCTGGCGGAAAAGTCGCTCGCGTATGCACGACGTGGATACGAGCTCGGCCAGGTCACGCTCCAGCAGGTCCTCGAAATGGAGGAGGTTCTTCTGCGCACCCAGAATGCCTACGCCGAGGCCATCCTTACCCTCAACGCCTCGGTCGCTCAGCTCGAGTACACGGTCGGCGGTGCCTTGCCCGGCGGGCGCGATGTCGGCCCCGAAGTCATGCCATGAGCGTTGCGCTCTCGACACTCCCTCCCCCACCCAAGGTATCACCTGAATGGCTGATGATCGCCGAATCGGTGCCGGCCCCGCTGCGGGTCGACCTGGTGATTCGCCGTCAGCTTTTCAAGTACGAGGACTATTACGTCGTCAAGGATCCGCTCTCGCTCACCTACTTCCGGCTTCAGCCCGAAGAGGCCTACATTGTGGGCCTGATGGACGGACGTCGAAAGATGCGCGAGATCTACGCCGCCTATCTCGAGCACTATCCGAATTCCGAGCGCTCGCTCGAGGACATCGCCACCTTTGTCAATCACCTCGGAACCAGCGGACTGCTGAGCATCAATGCGCGGTCCTTCATCGATACCGCGCGCAAGGCCAAAGCCAGGCCTAACCACTGGCTCATGGTCTGGGGAAAGGTGGTTTCAGGTGTGCTCTTCTTCAAGGTGCCGCTTCTCGACCCGAGTCCCTGGCTCGGAAAAGTGGTGCATGCGGTCCGGTTCTTCTGGAGCCGCTGGTTTGTCGCGCTGAGCCTGCTCTTCATCGCAGGAACACTTGTCCGCCTGGGAATCAACAAGGACGAGTTTGCCAATCCGGGCATCAATTTCTTCTCCGCCAGCAATCTCGCCCTCGTGTGGGTGACGATCATCTTCATCAAGAGCATGCACGAATTCGGTCATGCGATGACCTGTCGACGCTTTGGTGGGGAGGTGCACGAAATGGGGTTCTGCCTCATGTGCTTCACGCCCTGCGGTTATGTCGATGCGTCGGACGCATGGATGATGCGCCACAAGCGGCACAAGCTCTACACGACGATCGCCGGAGTCTTCGTCGAACTGAACCTCGCGGCCATCGCGGCTCATCTCTGGCTGCTGTTTCCTGATGGTGTCGCTCGCAACCTGGCGTTCAACGCAATGCTTGTCGCGAGCATCAACACACTCCTGTTCAACGCCAATCCGCTGATGCGCTTCGACGGCTACTATGTCGTCTGCGATCTGCTGGAGATACCCAACCTTCGCGCCAAGGCGATCGCTTACTGCTCGTATCACCTGCAGCGATTCCTTCTGGGTTACCGTAATGCCCAGCAGGAGGTACTGATGGCCTCCGACACGCGCGGAAGCGTGTTCGTAATCTACGCCATACTTGCATACGTGTACATGATCTTCATCATCTACGGACTGACCCAGATCTTTGCGCGTGTCCTCGCTCCCTACGGCCTGCATGATATCGGGCTTATCGTGGGAATCTTTGTCGAGGGATCCTTCGTCGCCCTTCCGTTCATCAAAGTCTTTATGGATGCGTTCAGTCCCGGAGCTCACATCGTCAAGGCAGGACCCACGCGCTGGTACGTCCTGCGCTCGCTGGGAATCCTCGCAGTGATCCTGCTCCTGCTCTTCACCGTGCCGACCCGGTTCTATGTGTCGGAGCAGGCCGTCGTCAGCGCAGCCGTCGCCGAAGACATCGCGCCGCAGGTCACGGGCATGATCACCGAGGTGCTCGTCTCGCCGGGACAGAAGGTCAAGGCGGGCGATGTCCTCGTCCGCCTGGAAAACTCCACGCTGGTGGCGGAGCTCCTTCAGAAGCAAACCGATCTGGACCGGGCCCGTCTGCGCTTTGCCACGCTGCAGTCGACTCCCAACTGGAAGGCCAGTGAGTCATTGCCGGAAGCCGCGAAGTCGATGGACATCGCCGCAACCGAGGTCGCCCGCGCGCAGGCCGATGTCGACAAGCTGGTCATCCGTGCGGGGCGCGACGGCGTCATCTGGTCGCGTCGCATGGACGAACTGGTTGGACGTTATGCCGATCCGTCCTCGGTCCTCATGCGTATCGTTGATCCCAACCGGATCCGCCTGCTGATTCCCCTCTCGGAGGACAAGGCGGAGGTGGTCGACATTGGCAACACGGTGACCGGCCGCTGGCGGGCGGATGGAAGCAGGTTCGAGACGACTGTGCGCAGCCTGCCGCGCCAGCCCGCAACCGTCCAGGAGTACACCGCAGGCATGCTCAGCGTCTTCGGCGGGTCGGTACCCTTGAGCGGAAATGTGCGTCCGGGCCAGATGCCCGACTATCCGATCTACCTGGCTGAGGCTGAACTTCAGGCGAAGCCAAACCAGTTCACCATCGAGGGCATGCGAGCCCAGGTCACCATCAACGGCCGGGAAACCACCTATGCCTCGCGAATCGGCCGCTGGCTGATGCGTCTGCTCGGCTACCGGCGGGCGCATCATTGACGGCTCATGGCCAACTGGCGACAGCTCACCGACAGCCTGGTTGAACTGTGCCTGCATCGAACATTGCGGGGCTTTGAGCAGGCACTGGGCAAGATCTGGCTGCAGCTTTCGATCGACGCCTGGGGCGTTTTCCTTCCACCGAGTTTCCAGGCAGGGGACCGCCAGCTCTTCATGGGGCAGGGCGTCCGGCCCACGGGACCTCTCCTGACCCAGGCCGCCCAGCAGGGCATCGAGTCTCTCGCCCCTGGCGGCAGACTCACCCCCCAGGTCGTCGAAACACTCGCCGGTGAACTCATTCCCGGCGCCAACTGGATCCGCCGGATCCTGCAAATCGGCGATTCCCAGTCACCCCCGCTGATCCTGTTTGTTTTCCGCCGTCCTGAGCGCGGCCCCTTCAATCAGGCCGATCTGGAGCTGCTCGGATGGACCGGCACCCACGTGCGCAAGGCATTTGCCGCCCTTGCAGAACAACAGGAGCAGGAATTCATGGTGGGCCTGTTCCGCCTCGTGAGCAACCTCCACCCGGAAGGCATCTGCGTGCTCGACAAGCAACAGCGCCCGATTTTCGAGAGCCGCAATTTTCGCGAGCATCTGATGCTCTGGGAACACGGATCTAAGGCTCAGGCTCTCTCGCTCCCTCGCGCCACCGCACTGCCGGATGTCTGGCAGAAGGCCTGTTTCGACGCGTTTCGCACTCTCGCCGACCTCAAGCTGCCCCCCACCGGCGGCCGCCTTGTCGTGTCTCAAGGTCCTGTCGTCAACCTGGCAAAAAAGATTTCCGAGGAACAACGGGTCATCGGCGCCGTACGCTACCTCGCCATGCGCAGCACCCTGGGCCTGCGCCCGTACCTCCTGCTCACTTCAACCGTCGCAACCACCCAACAGTCCCAGGCGGTTCCCAGCCTCTCACGGCTCGCCGAGCGCTTTGACTTTTCGCGCCGTGAGGTGCAGATGGCTGACTTGATTCTCAGGGGACACTCCGCAGACGAAATTGGCACGCGTCTTAAGATTGCGCTCCCGACCGTCAAAACCCATATTCGCAACATTCTCCGCAAGGCAGGCGCCAAAACCCGCCTTCAGTTCATCGGGCTCGTAAGATCCGGATAATTTCACATCGTTTTTTCAACTGTACAAATCCTGCCGCAAGTATCTTTCATTCGCACCGGGAACCCGTGCGATTTTAGGCTTTCGTAGGTGGCGAAAAGGGAAGACGATCACCCCTTAACCGTTCCGCATGACCGCTCATCCAAATGCCGCCGCACACGTTCAAAGGCAACTGAACGATGTTTCGGCGCGACTGGCACAACTGGCGAAGGAGTCGCCGGACCTGCCCGTGTACCTCAAGGCGCACGCGGAGTGCATCCTGCAGATTTTGCGTCCCCAGGGCATTGCCTATGAAATGCTCGCGGGGAGAAGTTTTCAGCGGATGGTCGCCAGCAACTGGGAATCCCTGAACCTGAAGGATTCGCCAGAACTGGCCGAGTCCTTTCGAAAGGCCATTCACCGCGTGGCAGAGACGGGACATCCCGTGACGCTCCCGGCGCGGCTCCAGGCATCCAGCAACCTGCCCGGACTGCAGCCGCAGGACGCCCCGGCACCGGAGGAACTGTCGCTCTTCAATTCGACGGAGTTCGAGCAGTTCTTTGTTCCCATTCTGAGCGGCAGTGTGGTTTCCGGCGTGCTGCACGTGTGGTTCATCCCGATCGACGCGCAGGCCAGCCAGCTTCGAGCCGCCATCCTGCGCCAGATCTGCGGGGAGGTGGAGCTTTATCTCAAGGCGCGACGCAGTGGAGATCTCGCCGCAGAAGTGACGCGCGTGTCGACGTACGCCAAGCTGCTCGAGGAGATTTCAGGCGACAACGATGTGGAGTCAGTCGGATGGCACATCGTCAACTATGCGCGCGAAACTGTGGCCTGCGACCGGGTTTCGCTCCTCGTGGCGAAGGGTCGTGGAGACGAGCCTTTGGCGGAAGACTGGATCGGGCTTGATCAGGATTACGAACTGGGCGCATCGAGTGGCCTTCGTCGACCGCATCCTCGCAGCGAGCAGGCAGTGATTCTAAAGCGCCTGGCGGAGCGGCTGACGCAGATGTCGCTGGCAAATTCCGCCAAGCGGAAGACTGCCCTCAATGGCACCAAGCCCACACCCGCCCTGAATGGAACGAATGGCTCCCACGTCGTGAATGGGCAGCACAAGGAGGAATTGGTCTCGAAGCCCCTGCCTGCCCCGGATGGCAATGCGGCCGAATCATCCAGCGAAAACACCACGCCGGATGCGCAGGATGATCTCAAACCTGCACGGACCACCCAGCCTGCCCGCCCGCAGATGCAATTGACGCTCGTGCAGCGCGACCCCGCCAAGGTGGCCACGCGCCCTGCAGAGGTGAACGACTATTTCGACGCCGTGCCGATGAACTGGGCGACGGTCATGCCGCTGTTTGACCGTCAGGAACGCGTGCGCGGCATCCTGCTTTTTGAGGGAGTCAAGAAACCCGAGAAGCTCGACGCGACGATCATTCAAATGCGCGACCTTGCGATTTCCGCCGGCCGCACGCTCGGAGCCGCCCTCTACTGGCAGCGCCAGCCGGCGGCCCGCATGGCACGCCGTTGGATCAATACCCGCAACCGGATTGTCAACACACCGAGAAAGGAGAAATGGACACGCTTCGGTCTGCCTGTCCTGATCATCCTTATCATCATGGCGCTGCCGATCACGTTCAACGTGAAAGGTGCCGCGCGCGTGCTGCCCCGAGAACGCACGTCGCTCGCAGCCTACGCGGCGACCCGTCTTCTTTCTGTCGAGGTCCGGGAAGGACAGGCGGTCAAGAAGGGAGACGTGCTTGCCCGCTTCGACACGACGGATGTCGAACTCCAGATCCGCTCCGCGCAGCAGGAGGTCGAGCGAGGCATGGTCGAGGTCGATGCCGCACGCGGTGACAACGACGAGATCCGCATGCAGGTGGCGCGCCTCGCCGCGGCTCGTGCGCGCACCGCACTTGAAAAGCTTCAGCGTGACATGGAGCGCATGACGCTGCGCGCACCTTTCGATGGAATTGTTCTCGGAGCGCAGAATCTTTCAGCGCGCATCGGCCAGGTTCCGCGTCCGGGTGAAGGCGTGCTGGAGGTGATCGATCCTTCCACGTGGAAGGTCCAGATTGATGTGCGCGAACAGGACCTGCGCATCCTCGATCGCACCGTCCGGAAGAGCGGTCCTGTCGAGGGCTCGGTGAGGCTCGCAGCAAATCCCACCCAGTCGTATCCCCTTGAAGTCACAAGCTCCGAGCAACTCGCCTACGGACTCGACACGACTCACGGCGAATTTCTTTTCCAGATTTCCGCTCCGCTGAAAGTCGAACCCAGCCAACTCGATCTCCTGAAGTCCGGATTTGCCGGTCGCGCGAGTTTCGACTGCGGCAGGCGCCCGATTGTGTACGTCCTGTTCCACGACTTCATCAACTTCCTTCGCCTGCGCTTCTCCTAAGGTCAATTTCCGTCATGCTGCGATCCCTATCTGGCGCCCTCTTTCTCTCTCTCGCTCTCTGTGCTGGTCTCGGCGCCCAGACCGGCACCGATGCATGGAGCGTTGTCTCCCGCGGATCGCTGCGCTCCGTCCTCGCACCGAGGTATGATATCAAGCTGAGTTCACGCGCCGCCGGCATCGTCGAAAAGATTCTCGTGCCGGAGGGCAGCCGCATTTCCGCCGGACAACCCATCCTGAGCCTCAATTCACAGGAGGAGGAGGCCGAGGTTGCTCAGGCCAAGGCATCGCTTCGCGGCACCGAAGCCGATTACGAGCGCGCCAAAAACGACTTCGCCCGCATGGACGCCTTGTTCAAGGAGAAGATCGCGAGCGACAAGCAGTTCGAAGAAAGCCGCTCGCTGCTAAAGGTCACCCAGAGCCGCGTGGACCAGGCAAAGGCCATGCTCGCCATTGCAGAAGTCCGGCTCGAAAATCGCACCCTGCGCTCACCCATCGACGGCATCTTCCTTAAAACCGTCAAGTCCGTCGGCGAAGCCGTCGAACGTTTTGAAACCATCGCCCGCGTGGTCGACGCAAGTTCGCTTCGCTTCGTCGTTTTTGGAGACTATTCGCTGATCGGACGCTTCAAACCCGGACAGAAGGTCGCCTTGCAGGTGCAGAGCACACCTGAAGCCGAGTCACGGGTTGAGGGTGTCGTCCTTCACATCGACCCCATTGTCGATTCCACCTCCGGAACTTTCCGCATCATCATCGAGGTCACTCCGTCTGATCGCGCCGTCGCGGGTCTTTCCGCCCTGCTCGTGACAAACGACGACAAACCCGCAGGCGGCGCCAAAGGCTCCGGCCTCGCGAGCGTGGGCAATTAGGAGCCCTGTCGAGAGGACACGTGTATGCTGTGTCCATTCCAGCCCCCACAAATTTCCCCCCCTTGGAGGGGCACGCTTCGTCGTGCCCGGGACCGATCCCTGCACAACAGCGCCACTCCATTCGCCTTTACCACGTCGCGTCGCCATTCGCTTCGCATCTTCAGCGCAGCGTCGCACACTCACACACAATCTTTTTCCAA
>JACTNC010000039.1 GCA_014584295.1 Verrucomicrobiota bacterium | reverse complement strand
CCGCAGTTCAACAATATCATGCCTGTATCAACTCCAGGCGGCGCGGATTTTGCCATGCCCACCGCGTGAAACCCCATCTTCAACTGAGGAATTTAGGATCAATGGCATGGATTGGGTCCACATCGGCACGCTATCCGGCGGAATTAACCCGCGAGTGGGATATCACGATCAGGAGCCGCCAGGTTCAGATGCAATTCTAAAACTACAGCCTCCAGACGGCATTATTAACTTGGCTCCACAGAAGCTCCGGCACCCGTCTTAAGATGAAGGTATTCCGGACGAGCCTTGAATCTACGAGCATAGCTTGAAACCACTTCATCAGCCTGTCCGGCGTCGAAATCCGGTGCCGTCAAGGCCATGACCGCACCTCCAAAACCTCCACCCGTCAGGCGTGCACCATAGACCCATCGGCGGTGTGACAGCTCCTCGACCAGGAAATCGAGCTCAGGCGTACTGTTTTCGAACAGGATTTTCGAACTGGCATGGGATGCCGTCAGCAGGCGCCCAACGGCAGCCAGATCTCCCTGCCCCAGGGCGCCAACGGCCTCTCCCACACGCGCAATTTCCTCCACAACGTGCCTTGCCCGCCGAAAAACGACCGGATCGAGTTCGTCTTCCCGCAATGCCAGATCTCGAGCAGAGATATCCACGAGTTGCCCGACGCCGAGGGTTTTCGCCGCCTCCATGCACTCGCGGTGGCGTTCGGCATAGAGCCCATCCACTAGCGCATGTTTGGAGTGCGTGTTGAACACCCAAAAGTTCGCAGACGGCGGCAGTGGCACCGTTTCAAAGCGGGGACCGCGACAGTCGATGAAGACGAGCGCGTCCTTTCGTCCAAACCCCGAAACTCCCTGATCGAGTATGCCGCAGGGCACTCCGACAAAATGATTTTCCGCGTGTCGACCCACCGTGACGATCGTCTCGCGAGGAGCCTCCTGGCTCGTGATCGCAAGGAACGCCAGGGTTGAGGCGATTTCGAGTGCTGCACTGCTGGACAAACCTGCACCGGCTGGAAGATCCGAAATTACGGCGAGGTCAAATCCGTTGGGTACTCGCAAACCGAATACCGGCATTGCAGCCAGCACACCCAAGGGATAGTTCACCCACTGCTCGCGGCCGCCCTGCTTCGGAAGACCGGATGAGGACAGGACGGTGATATTGCCGCTGAATTCGCTGTAGAACCGTCGGGTCGGGCCAAGATTCTTGGCAATTGCAACCCAGACGTTCCGATCAATCGCAGCCCCCAGAACCGTGCCTCCGTTGTAGTCGGTATGATTTCCGATGAACTCGATCCGGCCGGGGGCGCGAGCGATGACCTCCGGCTGGCGACCAAAGGTGGCTTGGAACAACGCGGAGAGCTTGGCTTGCATGGCAAATAGTTGGGAATGCCCGGGTCACCCGGTATCCGTCAACCGGTTTCAGCAAGATCGGAGGTGTAGGTAAGCGTCCATTGTTGCATTTCTGCGCTCTGCGTGGTCGACACGGCGCTTCGATTCAGGCAGCGATGAGACCATGAAACTCGCGTTTCCCACTGATCTCCAAAACACGATCCAGGCCCGCGGCGTCGTCGCCGTTCTCGTCATCGATGAGGTCAAGCATGCGGTGCCCGTTGCACGCGCCTTGCTTCGCGGAGGCATAGCCTCGATGGAACTCACGCTGCGCACACCCGCAGCTCTGGACTGCATCCGAGCCATCCGGCAGGACGTGCCTGAAATGCTCGCGGGAGTCGGCACCGTCATCGAACCGAAACAAGTCGACGATGTCGTGCGGGCCGGCGGAGCCTTCGCCGTTGCCCCAGGCTGCAATCCGCGCGTCATTGCCGCTGCTGTGGCTGCAGGGCTCCCCTTTGCACCGGGAATTGCAACCGCTACCGACATTGAGAATGCGCTCGAACAGGGTTGCCGTCTGCTCAAATTCTTTCCAGCGGAAACATCGGGCGGACTCCGCCATCTCGATTCCATCGCCGCGCCGTACGCGCATCTGAAGCTTCGCTACATTCCGCTGGGTGGTCTGAACGCGAACAACATGCGTGCATACCTTGAAAACCGGCACGTCGCTGCACTCGGGGGATCATGGCTCGCTTCACGCGATCTCATTTCCGCGGAGCGCTGGGATGACATAGCCGCAAATGCAAAGTCCGCGTGCGACGCTGTGAAGAGCGTTCGGGCGGCCTCAAAATAGACCCGGCGACCCCTCAGCCCGCTGAGGCTGAGCGGATTTCCTCAAGTGCCCGCCTCAACGCCATCCGATTCACCTTGCCTAGGCTGCTGCGCGGCCAAGGCATGATCGGCACGTAGCTCTTGGGTCGGCGATAAGGCGCAAGCGTGCGTTCGATCTCTGACCGTACCTTTTTCATATCGGGAGATCGTTCCGCGTCCTCGTAGCAGGCGACCACTCTCTGCCCCCAGACCGGGTCATCCACGCCCAACACGACCACATCTGAAAATTCGCCCGTTCCGCGCAGCACAGCCTCGACTTCGAGCGGGTCCACCTTTTCCCCGCCTGTAATGATAATCTGATCGCGCCTTCCTTCGATCCAAAGGTGCCCAAGCGGGTCTACTTTTCCGACATCAAACGTTTCAAACAGTCTCGTGTGGCTCATCGGTCCGCCCGCATAGCCTCGAAATACCGACTCCCCTGCCACCCGCACCACCCCCTCGGCATCGGTACTGATCCTGGCATGCGGCAGGTTTCGTCCGCAGCTTCGGTCGCCAGCCAGAAAGTCCCCAGGCTGCTGAGCGGCCACCATCGCCGCTGTTTCAGTCATGCCATAGCTCAGGACCAACGGTACATCGACGCGTGCCGCGCGATCCAGCAGATCGGGCCATGAGGGACCGCCACCGACGAATACCGCGCGGAACGATTTCAGCCAACGGACCGCAGGCTCTCTTGCGAGCAGCTTCTGCAACTGCGTCGGGACGAGCGACAGGTACCCTCCATGATCAAGCGGCGTGGGCAATTCTCCTACTTGCAGTGAATTCCAGTCTCCAGCCGAATAGGCTCCTCGTGTCAGGACACAACGAAGCCAGGCCATCAGTCCACTGACATGATGAAGAGGCAGGATCCCAAATGCGTAGACCTTCTCTTCCAAAAAATGTCGCGTAAATCCCCGCACTGCGGCATCGATCGTCCGCTCATCGTGGCGTGCGAGCTTGAGCCTTCCACCGGTGCCGCCGGTCGGCATGTAAAGCCAACCCAAATCCCCCATGGCGTCCGCTTCAGGATTTTCCACTTCAGCCCCGGCCCGCAGCCGCTCGAATTCCGCCATTTCTGTTGGTGTCCATTTCGGATCTGCAAGGAACACCTTTCCTCCCGCCGCCACGCCGGAGGCAAACGCGGATTGAAACCGCTTCGGATCGGATTCGCACACCACGCTGTGTCGAAACGCCCCCTCCACATGGCGGACCCCAAGGCAATCGGCTAGTTCAGCGCGGTCCATGTCTGGTGTGGATCAAGACGAGTCAGGTCTGCCAGGTGCATGAAAGGCGCCGCGTGGGGCCCGTTCAAATGGGGCTCGTGAAAGAGAGGCCAGACGCCAAATCCAAGGGCACGCCGCTCGCCACGCCAGGAGAACGCCAGCCCAAGGGCATTGCGCGCGCCGATCGCAGTCTCGAGAGCCGAGGAGAATACTACCATGGATTTTGCCCGCTCCAGCCTTCTCAGGATCGTGACAGGATCCGCGAGCAGGGACGGCTTCACGACAAAGACTCCGGGCCACCCCATTTCAAGCCAGGTCGTGATGTCGCTTCCGCGCACCAACGACTCATCAAGTGCAAGGGGAGTCGGATAGTCACCCGCCAGACCAAGGAGTAGATCCGCCGAACCCTTGCCCTCCGCATTCACCGGTTGCTCCACATGCTCGATCGGCCGATCCGCACATCGCTCGAGCCAACGCTCCGCCTGTCGACGGTCCCACGCGCCATTGGCATCCAGCCTGAGCCGGGCTCCCTCAGGCAAACGGGCGAGGATATCATCAAGCAGCGCAAGCTCGTCGCCCAAGGGCGCCACGCCAACCTTCCACTTGAAAACGCGAAAGCCCAGTTCGAGGCGTGAATTGACTTCACCCAGCGCCGCCCGCCCGGCCGACAAAAGCGAAGCCACGGGCCACGCTGGCGACGTCAGGGGCAGATCGCCATTTTCCCCATCGCTTTCTCCAGGTCCCAGCTCCAGCATGCGCCGGGCCGCAGCCACCGCACCGTGAAGACATTCCAGCTCCTTCGGCAAACGCGCTAGATCCTCCCATGAAACATGATTGCCAAGGTTCCCTAGTGCTGATTCGCAATCGCTCCAATTCTCCCGATTGAAGCCTGGCAGCGGACAAACCTCGCCCAACCCCACGGAACCCGTCTCGTCGATCGCACGGATTATCCCGCCATCTCGCGCAGTGAACAGGCCGTGGGCCGTGCGCATCGGCCGCAGCAAGGGAAAGGAGAAGGAACGATAGTCCAGTCTCAGCGACACTTGAGTAGGACTCCCGCCTGGTGTCTTGCCCTCAGCTCTCGGCGCGAGCTTTCGCGTCGGATTCGATCAGCGCACGGATGCGATCCAGTTCCGCCCTCACAGAAGCCTTCACCGCAGGCAGATCGCCTGCGGCTCTGACCTCGGCCTTTCCGAACACGTAGAACTTCATCTTCGGTTCCGTGCCTGAGCCCCGGGCCGCGAATGTATAGCCATTGGCGAGGGTCACAAAATAGAGATCCTGCCTGGGGATCTCGTCCCCATCTGCATCAACAATCGTCTGGCGGCCAAAGTCCTCGAATTTCGAGACGGCCACATCACCGAATGCCTTCGGCGGTGATTTCCTGTAGGTTTCGAGGATACGCTTGATTTTCGCGGCACCCGTGGCGCCCTCGTAGTAGAGATTGACGACGCCCTCCAGAAAGAAGCCGTTCTTCAAGTACAACTTATCCAGGCACTCCGGAATCGTCAGGCCTCGCTCCCTCGCCGAAGCCGCCAGCTCGCAGAACATCAGACACGCCGCATTGCCGTCC
Organism: Verrucomicrobiota bacterium; assembly: GCA_014584295.1. Classification (GTDB taxonomy): domain Bacteria; phylum Verrucomicrobiota; class Verrucomicrobiia; order Opitutales; family Opitutaceae; genus UBA6669. The sequence goes on along the minus strand of JACTNC010000039.1, from coordinate 96,504 downwards.
TTGTCGCGAACCAGATCGTTCGGTAGGTAGCCATAACTTTCCTCGGTCCCGAAAATCAGAAACGCGGAATGTTCGAGGAGCAGCTTCGCACGCCACTCAAATGGCGTCGCGTCGTAGTCCATCGCGATGCCTTCCCGAGCAAGGATGGCGCGCTTCAGTGCCTCTTCATAGCCGCGCATCTTTGCGGCGATCCATTTGAAGCCGGTCAGGGTGTTGATGACCTTGATTCCGTGGTTCCTCGCAATGGCATCCTGCAGCGGTGTGGTCACGAATGTCTTGATCAGCACCGCCCGCATGCTGCCCGCCGCCGGCAGCAATCCCAGCTCCTTCAGTTTGGAAATCCGATAGTCGGCCAACAGCGCGCCAATCTGGTTGCCGGTGAGCAACTCGAGTTCTCCGCGGCGGTTTCTCACCGCAACCCCCATGCGATCGCAATCGGGATCCGTCGCAAGCACCACGTCGATCTTGCGCTCATTCGCCAGCGCAACCGCAAGCGTAAGCGCCTCCGCATTCTCCGGATTGGGTGACTTCACCGTGGGAAACCGCGGATCAAAACCCGCCTGCTGCGGCACCTCCGTCACCTCAATGCCCGCGTTGCGCAGCAAGGGAAGCGATGATACGCCGCCAACGCCGTGGATGTTCGTGAAGACCACCTTGAGCGGCTTGCGCTTAAAGAGCGACGAATCAAGCGCCGCATGCGCGGCGACTGCGAGGTATGCCTGGTCGACGCTGGAATCGAGCACAACAACGCCCTGCCTTTGAATGTCCAGAAATTCACCCACGGCCGAAAGCGGCACGGAATTCACCTCGTCAACAATCCCCTTGTCGTGCGGCGGCACGACCTGGGCGCCATCCTCAAAGTACGCCTTGAATCCATTGTCATGTGGAGGATTGTGGCTCGCCGTAATGACGATCCCGGCATGTGCCTTGAGAAAACGGACGCTGAAACTCAACTGCGGAGTTGAACGCGGCCCGTCAAAGATGAAGGCATTTCCTCCAAGACGCGTCCATGCACTGGCGGCAAGTTCGCAGAAGTGACGCGAGAAGTGGCGCACGTCATGGGCGATCACGAGTTTCGGGCGATCGAATCGCTGGGTGGCGGCAAGGTGCTTCGCGACATACCGATAGAGCCCTATCGTGGCTCGAAGCAGCGTGAAGTCATTGAGCACATTGCTTCCCACTGCGGCATGAGCGGGTGACGCGCCTTCGCTCTGAGTACCACGTTCGTCAGTCGTGCTGACAACCCCCATCGTGCGTCCGCGCATGCCGCCGGTTCCAAATTCCAGATACCGATAAAAACGATCGTTCAGTTCCGCCCATGCCTGTCCGGCGACCAGTTCATCAATGCTCCTACGCGCCCAGTCTGGCAGATTGACCGCCTGCCACGAACGAATGTTGTCGGCAGCCGCAGGCAGAAGGTGACCCGACTTGACGGCATTTGAAAGGGTTTCAGCAGTGCTCATAGTTGAAGGGCGGTTTCATACAAACTGTCCGCCGCCCGGAAGGCAATGCGCCTTGTGCCTCCCGGCGCATGTCGGCGGGGCGCGCTTGCTCATTCAAGGTAAAGGGGCCCCCGTACCTCAGGTTTCGTCGCGAGACGTGCCCAGGCATCCCTGAAGGAATCCTCGTCGTATCCAAATAGCGGCGACACCTCGATGCCAAACGCTGGGAGGCCGGTTGGATCCGTTTCCACTGTCGCTCCGTTTGCACGCAGCCAGCGCACGGCCTGCCGTATCTGATCGTCACGCGATGTCTTTGGTGAATCCACGCCCTCGGCATTCTTCACAGGCGAAAAGTCATCAGTCCGTCGCGTTTCTATGACAAGCGGCCTGTTGGCGAACGGAAGCGCATCGAAGACGAACATTTCGAACTTGATGCCATTCGGCTTGTCAGGCTTCACGGGATTGCCTGCAGCATCCACTGTCGGAATCTTCTTGTCAGCGCGATGAAAGGGCATCGTCGCCCCGCCCACGCCACGCGCCATGCGCCGCACAAAATCGCGGTTCAGGACATGGATTGCAATGGAGCCGGCGGGATACAGCAGTTCTCCGGTAGCGGGATCACGCTGTTTCTGGAGCGAAACGGGCAGATCGGAGTACTCCACGACGACCGTTTTTCCACGCAATACGCAGAAGTGCCCCACCTTTTCTTCTGGATAGGCCTTCGGGATCATCTTGCTCGTCATGTCGGATCCGGACAACAGGTGCCAGCCGATGAACGCGGGGTCGACGCAGCGCACCAGGGGATTGTCCACCTGAAAGTAGCTCAGAATATCGATTCCCGCCTTTTCCATCAGATCGATCGCACCGCTCCGATCAAGCGCGCGCAAGGAACCACCATGACCATCCGGGGAGAGTGCGACGGAACTCCGAGACTCCAGCATGATCTTTCCATCAAACGACACGGCCGGCATCCGACCCTGGCGGAAAAAGTGTACCCGGTCCGGACTGAGTCCAAAATGGTGTGACTTCTTGAAAAATCCTTCGGTGGCCTCGTGATTCTGGTGACTGGTCATGATGAACCAGTGAAGCGGCCGACCATAGCGAATTTCTGCGGCGCGAAGTTTTTCGGCAAACACCTGGAACAGCGTCTTGCCACGCACGGGAGTCACAGGGAACGTGCCCTTGGGCCCATCGAATCCCAATCGTGTCCCCTGCCCTCCTGCCACGGTAAAGGCTGCAACCCGCCCGGCCCGCAGCGCCTTCTCTCCTTCGACCTTCGCCCGCGCCCATGCCTCGAGGTCGCCACCTTTTTCCGGCAGTTTCTCGTAGGGCGCCGGCGAAAGTCCCGTGAGATCCCGTGCACCTGAGTTTCCACCGAAAACGAGCGTCTGGTTGAGTCGTTCGACTTCCAACAGGTCGATCTCACCCGCCTCCGCCAAGAGACGCTGCTGCTCCGCCTGTGACAGGCGGTCGTAAAAGGCAAAAACCTGGCCCTGACCGGCCCGATGAAAGGAATCAATGAGGGGATGCATGGAAATCTTCGGCCTGCCCCGGCGCGCACTTGGTTGCGCCCGGCCCGGCAGGAATCCTGGGTAGCTTCAATCTTCGAAACGAAATACCGTTTCGTCAGGCTTGGCATAGAGAAGCCTGCGACGGATGACGCGCTCTACATAGGAGGGATCCTCGCGCAGTCGCTGAAGAATCCTTTCCTGCTCAGAAAGGCGAACCTGCAGCTCGGACAGTCGGTTGCGAGTGCGGGCCTCCTGGCCCCGCAGCTGTTCGAGTTCGCGCCGGGTCTGCCAGAAGAACCCCGCCGACATTACCCCCACCACGACAAAAAGGCAGAGATATACCCCGATGATCAGTTTTCGCACATTGACGGCCACGGCATACATAGAAGGGATTTGCACAAAACTGTAAATTCTCTCCTCAACGTTTTTTTCACAGGAGATTTGTAACCAAGTTGCCGATGAGCAGATCCAACCACACATCACATGTACCAGAGTTTTTATGGGTTCACGGAGATGCCGTTCAACATCACCCCTGACCCCAAATTCCTCTATCTTAGCCCCACCCATCTCGACGCGCTGCAACACCTGAAGTTCGGCGTGGAGCAGAAGAAGGGCTTCATCGTGCTCGTAGGGGAGGTCGGATGCGGGAAAACAACCCTCTGCCGGCGCTTCCTGAACGAACTCGACGCCAACCACTGGGACTCCGCACTGATCCTCAATCCACGGGTCAACGAGACCCAGATGCTCAAGGCAATCCTGACGGAACTCGGCGAAACCAAACTCGCGCGCAACCAGCACGATCTTGTCGCCCAGATAAACCGGGTGCTCATGAGCCGGATCGAGGCCGGACGCGACATCGTGCTCATCATTGATGAAGCACAGAATCTCTCCTTCGAAGTGCTTGAGCAGGTTCGTCTGCTTTCAAATCTGGAGACCGACAAACAAAAGCTGCTTCAAATCGTCCTGATGGGGCAGCCGGAATTGAAGACCATCCTGGCCCGCGACGAGTTGCGCCAGCTCCGGCAACGCATCCTGATCCACTATGAGCTCAACCCTTTGGACATAGGAGACCTCACGCACTACGTTCATCATCGGCTGACACTCGCGGGTGGGCAAGGTCGTCCCCACTTTACCAATTGGGCACTCCGGGCCGTGCAGCGGGCATCCCGCGGCATCCCCAGAATTGTAAATAATCTCTGCGATAAGGCCCTTCTGGCCGCTTTCCTGCGAGAGTCGGACGAAGTCACTTGGAAGGACGTTCGACGTGCCGTTAAGGACGTTGCAACGCTCACAATCTAGGCCCCCGGCATGGTCCATCCGACATCAATCGCACACTCCCGAACTCCGCCAGCCAATCATCCCCGCGCATGAGCCTGATCAACGAAGCCCTCAAGAAAGCCCAAAAACAGCGTGCGCATGAACCGCTGACCGCCTCCCCCGTTCCCTCAAGCGCCCTTCCCCCGCCACGCGTGGCGAAACGCAAGGAGCCCATGCCTGCGCAAACTTTGGTAATAATAGGCACACTCTGTCTTGTGCTGATTGCCGCCCTGGGCGCCGGCGCCTGGTACATCTTTAAGGAAAGCTCGACTCAGATCGCAGCGACGAACAGCCGGTCACATCAAGCAGCAAACGGAGCTGGCGTCTCGAGTGCCCTCGCTGCCTCGGATGCAACAGTTTCCACGGTAATCCTTCCCCAAACACTCCCGCAGACAACTGCTACTACCGCGGTCGCGCCCTCACCAATGCCGGCACCGGCAGTTTCAAATCCTCCGCCGGTTTCGAGCTCCGGCGCGGCAGCGGCCAGCCCGTCGATTGTGGCTTCTGCGACGCAAGCACTTCCCGCAGCCTCCGGCGCCCAGGCGCCAGCGGATCCCCAATCATCACAAGCGGCGGCAGTCGCGGCCGCTCCCGCCCCCGCAGCAGCACCAATTGAGGTGATTCAGATCACCTCGGCAGATCTCAAGCGAAGTATCCCGCCAAATCCACAGGCCCTCGCCGTGGTCGATACATTCAAGGTCTCCGGAATTCGCGCCTCGGCGTCAGATCCCAAGGTGCTCCTGAACGACCGCGTCTTTCGGCTGAACGACATTGTTGAACGCACCTATGGCCTGCGACTCACCGAGGTGCACGCCGATCGACTCCTCTTCATCGACGACGCCGGAGCGGTTTACACCAAAACGTTCTGATTGGACAGGGACAGGCGGCACGATCCGCCCTGATTCACCGGAATCTAGGCGCAGAAAAATGCGCTTGCACTCTGCGGGGCGACTTTGCTTCTTCTTCCCTTCCGCCACGCAGCCGTAGCTCAATTGGATAGAGCATCTGACTACGGATCAGAAGGTTTGGGGTTCGACTCCCTACGGCTGCGCCATTTACGATGCAAAAATCTGCATCACCTGACGTCGCCCCCGCTGAGCAAACAATCCCGCTCAGTGCGACTTAACGACTTCGGCTTGCAATCCCAGACGTTGAGCAGCAGCTTCGCATAAACTCGCAAATGTTTCTTCTGCAAGCGTAAGACTCCGCCCTCGCAGATGGGCGATGCCCCAGACGCGCCTCAGGGGCCGGGTACCCAACGGAAATGAGACCAAGGAGGAATCAGCCAGTTCACGTTGTACGATCCACGGTGCAACAACGCCCACGCCCAAGCCGATTTTCACGAGTTCCTTGATGGATTCCATGCTCCCGAGCTCCATCACATGATTGAGAGGGATGCGATCGTGCAGGAAATACTCGGAAATCATCCGAAACGTCTGACTGCTCTTGCTGTACAGGATGATCGTCTCGTCCGCTACGCGAGGTTGCCCAACTGCACCGGCCTGGACCCAAGGATGCAGCGGAGAAACCAGGAACCTTAATTCATCCTCAAAAAGTCGGCGGAAGCTGATGTCATCATCTCTCGGTTCAATCATGATCGCCAGGTCGATCTGATTGTCGCGCAGCAATTCCTCCATCTTTGGGGCATCGCCCGTCTCGATCTTCAGGGTGCACCGCGGGGAATTCCGCTTGAATTCGCGCAGAACCGAAGGGAGCAGGTACTGACAGGCCGTGAGGCTCGCCCCGATCCGCAGGCGGCTGTGGCCCCAATTGCGCAATTCCTCCAGCCCGGCACGTGCGAGCTGCATTTCGCGGAGAATCCTTTCCGCGTGCCGCAATAACTGCTCTCCGGCCTGCGTCAGGAAGACGCGCTTGCCAACGCGATTGAAGATACGCGTTTCCAGTTCCTGCTCGAGTGCCTTGATGGCGTGGCTCACCGCGGATTGTGTGAGAAACAACTCCTTCGCGGCCAAGGTGAAGCTTTGCTTTCGCGCCAGAGTAGCGAAGGCAAGCAGCTGTCGGCTGTCTATCGTCTCCTTCATGCATCAATCACGTTCATCATTCCGATTAATTGTATGCAGAGCATTTCTTGGGCCACTTGATTAGGCTGGCATCGCGGCAGCTATGTGGACCGGCAACTGCATGACAGCCGCGCCTACTTCCCGCATTCACCGTTCATCTGCCTCGCAATCCCGGCGTGCGGATTGCCTCACAATCATCGGGCGCGCCAATTCGCTCGACAGGAAACCCGCTGGATTTTCCCAAGGAATGCGCCGGCGCCGCGCTATCATTCGAGACGACGGCGTCCTTGATGCGATCCTCCTGGCACAGCACGGGACCACGCCATGCACAACGATGAACGGTTCCGACCAACATCTCCAGTCTCGCTCAATCGTACACCATGCCTACTGACGATGCGACCCGACTTTGAGGCGACTCCCAAGACCGCAAACCTCTCCAGTTACCTAGCCGAGTTGCTGGCAGAACAGCGCGTACTTGATACACCCGTTTCGCGTTTCTCAAGGGCCCACGATACGCAGGTGCCCGACGGATCCGTTACTCGCTTCTCTGAACTCATCCCGCTCTCTCAGCCCGCCGTCGACGAACAATATGCCTTCCAGGTGGAACTGGATTCCTGCACAGGATGCAAGGCGTGTGTCGCGGGCTGCCACGCCCTCAACGGTCTGGATGAAGATGAAACTTGGCGGGATATCGGGCTGCTTGTCAGCGACGACTCCACGCACCCATTTCAGCAAACGATCACGACGGCCTGTCATCACTGCGCCGACCCAGCCTGTCTGAATGGCTGCCCGGTCCTCGCCTACGAAAAAGATCCACTCACCGGCATTGTTCGGCACCTCGATGACCAATGCATCGGTTGCCAATACTGTGTTTTGAAGTGCCCCTACGACGTTCCAAAGTACTCAGAGCGCCTCGGTATCGTTCGCAAATGTGACATGTGCCGCGGACGCCTGTCTGTTGGAGAAGCTCCTGCCTGCGTGCAGGCCTGCCCAACCCAGGCAATCTCAATCGTCAAAGTCCCTGTTGGTCGGCTCAACGGACGTCCAATAGCAGCGACCTCTAACTTCCTTCCCTGCGCTCCGGATCCGGCAATCACTCGGCCGACGACGCGCTACGTTTCATCAAAGCCACTTCCCGCTTCACTGCGGCGCGCCGACGCCCATTCAATTTCAGCCCAGTGTGCACACACACCTCTCGTGGCCATGCTGGTGCTCACACAATTGGGGATCGGTTTGCAGGTCGCCAGCGGCATGGCCATCATAGGGGAATTCACCGCACCGAACGTCGCAACGACCGGCTACACACTTTTTGTCGCCGGACTGATGGCCAGCGTGGCCCATCTCGGACAGCCGTTTCGCGCCTGGCGGGTCTTTCTCAATCTCCGCCGTTCGTGGCTCAGCCGGGAAGCGGTGGTCTTTGGGGCGGTCATGGTCGTGGCAGGCAGCCACCTCGCGGTGACATGGGGAATTCTTCCCATCGCACCTCTGCTGGCAAACACGTCGCTCCTCCTCCTAGGCACCACTGCGATCGCTTGTTCCGCGATGATCTACGTGGACACTCGGCGCCAGTTCTGGTCACCCACTTCGACTTTCGGAAGATTTCTGTCCACCGCCGCAATTTCCGCGTTGAGCGTGCTCCACCCGCTGGCCGCCTCGGGAGCACTACTCATGAAACTCGCGATGGAAGGAACCCACTTGCTGCCATCAAACAGGCCTGAAGGCCCTGAGTCGATTTCGACACGTCTGCTGCGGGGGCCTCTGCTAACGACGTTTCTCGTACGTCTCGGACTCGGACTCGCGGCAGCAGCCCTTCTCATAACGGACAACCTACGCACGGGGTTTGCTCTTTTCGCAATCGGCGAGTTTGTGGAGCGCACCATCTTCTTCCGCGCCGTTTCAGCCCCAGGCATGCCCGGACTTCCAAAACGATGAAGGATCGCATTGCCCGTGCCTTGACCGCCCGCGAGGGTCCGATGACGTCGGAACTTGTGCTGCACCCGGGAGGATTCGGCCTGGGTAGCGTGCCGGTGAGGCTCACGCCCGCAGGCACAGCCCAATCCGTGTGCGGCTTTTGCAGCACGGGCTGTTCTCTCACGGTGCATCTGGATCACACCGGTCAGGCAATCAACCTCACACCGAACCCCCACTACCCTGTCAACCTCGGTATGGCCTGCCCCAAAGGATGGGAGGCCTTGACGCCGCTCGGCGCTCTGGACCGCGCGCGAACCCCGTTGTTGCGGAACAAGAGCACGGGACAGATGGAAGCTGTGTCCTGGTCTCAAGCTCTCGAAACCTTTGTCAGCCGTTTCAAGGAGGTGCAGTCCCGCCACGGTCAACACGCCGTCGCGGCCCTCAGTACCGGCCAGATCACCACTGAGGAAATGGCACTTCTCGGAGCCTTGACCAAGTTTGGCATGGGATTGATTCACCTCGACTCGAACACGCGTCAGTGCATGGCAACCTCCCACGTCGCGTATCGACAGTCGTTTGGATTCGACGCTCCTCCCTACACCTATGCCGACTTTGAAGAAAGCGATGCGCTCTTCTTCATCGGATCAAATCCGTGTATCGCCCACCCCATCATGTGGCAGCGTGTGATGCGGAATCCGCACAATCCGGATATTGTCGTGATCGATCCGCGCGTAACGGAGACCGCCATGGCGGCGACACTGCATGTTCCGCTGCGACCGAAAAGCGACCTCGTTCTTCTCTATGGCCTCGCCCGCGGATTGCTCGATCGCGGCGCTGTGGATCAGGCCTTCGTCGACGTACATACAAACCGATTCGCTGAGTTCCGGACATTTCTCGCCGACTTTCCGCGCGAACGCACGCTCCGCGAAACTGCGATATCAGCAGCCACGTTTGATCGCCTGACGGAAATCGTTGCGACAGGGAAACGCGTTTCGTTCTGGTGGACAATGGGGGTAAATCAGGGCCATGAGTCGACCCGCACGGCCCAAGCCATCATCAATCTGGCGCTCATGACGGGAAACATTGGCCGGCCCGGTACCGGAGCAAATTCGATTACCGGGCAGTGTAATGCCATGGGTTCCCGCCTCTTCGGCAATGCTTCGTCATTGATGGGTGGATACGACTTTGCATCTGCGTCTCACCGCGCACACGTAGCCGATATCCTGGGCATTCCTCCGGAATTGATCCCCGCAAGAAAGAGTTGGGCGTACGACGAGATCATCGACGGCATCGACCATGGGAAAATCCGCGCCCTGTGGGTAATCGCAACCAACACCGCTCACTCATGGATCAATCAATCCCGCTTTGCAGCGCTTCGTGACAAGCTCGATTTTATGGTGGTTCAGGACATGTATCCCACAACAGAAACCGCCCGCCTGGCGGACCTTGTCCTTCCAGCCGCCGGCTGGGGCGAAAAAGAGGGCGTTCTAATCAACTCAGAGCGTAGGCTGGGGGTCATCCGCAAGGTCTCTCGTGCACCCGGCGAAGCCCTGAGCGATTTTTCGATCTTCAAACTCGTCGCCGAGCTATGGGGCTGCGGCGACATGTTTGCGCGGTGGAAGAGTCCGGAGGCCGCGTTCGGAATCCTGCGGGAACTTTCCCGCGGACAACCCTGCGATTTCAGCGGCATAGAAGGCTACGATCACATCGAGTCGGCACGTGGCATCCAATGGCCGTATGCAAGCAGTTCAGGCAGCGCGGCAATCGGGCACGAACGTCGGCTCTTTTCTGACGGTCAGTTCTACACGGCTGATGGCCGGGCCGTCTTTCACTTTGAGGCGCCACGACCCATGCCCGAGACAACCGACAACGAATATCCCTTTCTGCTGCTCACCGGACGCGGTTCCTCGTCGCAATGGCATGCCGGATCCCGAACCGACAAGAGTGAGGTCCTCCGACGTCTCGCACCCACCGCGCTGTACGTCGAAATCAACCCGAAAGATGCCAAGGGGCTGAACCTGGAAAACAATGACTCGGTCACCGTCCGTTCGCGCCGCGGCACAGCGGCCGCTTTTGTCGTTATCACTCCCAATATCCAGAGCGGCCAGCTCTTCATGCCCATGCACTTCGCACACGTGAACCGCCTGACTCACCCGTCATTCGATCCCCATTCCCGGCAGCCCAGCTACAAGGCATGTGCGGTACGGATTGATCGCGCGACAACCGGTCTTGATGAAGCCGCTTCATCATTCTGATTAAAAAATTGCAGAGAATTAATGAGCCAGGCGACCCGTCGTGGCACGGCCAGAGCTCAAGAGAGTGAACAAGTAATCTACACCTCTCTTCTCATGGACTACATCAAACCTGCCGACGTCGTGAAGGCCATGCTCGCCAGCGGCGAAATCAAATCCTCGCTCAAGATCAGCGACCTGTTGCTTCGTGGAATACTCTCGGGAGCATTGCTCGGCTTTGCCACAAGCCTGGCATTTACTGCAAGCCTGCAAACCGGTGTGCCTTTGACAGGCGCAATCGTTTTCCCCGTGGGCTTCGTAATGATCGTCCTTCTGGGTTTGGAACTCGTGAGCGGAAATTTTGCGGTCGTCACAATGGCAGGGCTCGATGGCCGGGCGCACTGGCGCTCCGTAATCAACAATCTGCTCTGGGTATTTGTCGGTAATCTGATCGGAAGTGTTCTCTACGGACTCATGCTCTATGTAGCGATGACCAACATGGGGACCGACGCACCGACGGGCATCGCAACGCGAATTGTGGCAGCAGCCGAAGCCAAGACCGTTGCCTATGCGGCAAATGGCCACGCAGGATTCGTCACCGTTTTCGTAAAAGCCATGCTCTGCAACTGGATGGTTTGCATGGGCGTCGTCATGGCACTCACTTCGCAATCGACAGCGGGCAAGATCGCCGCGATGTGGCTGCCCGTCCTCACTTTTTTTGGCCAGGGCTTTGAACACGCCGTGGTAAACATGTTCCTGATTCCGACAGGCATGATGCTCGGTGCAAAAGTGAGTTTCTCGGACTGGTGGTTCTGGAATCAGGTACCGGTCACAATCGGCAACTTTGTAGGCGGATTTGTTTTCACGGGTCTGATTCTCTTTTGGACCTATCGCCCGTCGATCGCAAAGACAAAGGCACTCACAACGGCGCCATCACACACACATCCCGCAATGGAGAGCGAGCCCGCGAGACTCTGACACCATGCGTTCGCCAAGCATGACATCACCTCCCACCGCAGGCTTTACCGCAGAGCAGAAGGAGTACCTTGAAGGATTTCTGGCTGCCATCGCCGCGAAAGCACCCTTCGTCGGAGAAACCCCAGGCGGGCAGATCACGGCCAATCCCTCCAGTGGCGCTATCAATCTGGCCGCTCCCTCTGCGGAAGACACAGTCTACGGCACACCACTCGGGGATCTCTGCAAACCCGAGCGTTGGAAATATGACGAAAACCCGCTCGATATCTGGGAAAAATTGGTCGCCCACGCGGACAAGGACAGGTTTCCGGACGAAGCGGACACCTTTCGATTCAAGTTTCACGGACTGTTCTATGTCGCGCCTGCACAGGACAGCTTCATGCTGCGCCTGCGGATTCCCGCCTGCGAACTCACCGCGACACAGTTGCACGGCATAGCAGACCTCGCACAGGATCTGGGAGCAGGCTACGCGCACATTACGACCCGCGGGAATCTTCAGATTCGCGAGTTTCGGCCATGCGACATTGTCAAGGTGCTCACACGAGTCCAGGATCTCGGCCTAACCTCTAGAGGATCAGGAGCCGACAATGTCCGCAACATCACCGCATCCCCAGACAGCGGGTTCTCACCGGTTGAACTGATCGATGTCCGTCCATTTGCGAAGGGGCTCCACCACTACATTCTCAATCATCGCGATCTCTACGAGCTACCTCGCAAATTCAACGTGGCCTTCGACAGTGGCGGGGACATCAGCACCGCCTCGGATACAAATGACATCGGTTTCGCTGCGGTCCGGGTGACTGAAAAATCGCTGGCAGCGGCGCCTGCCCAGACTGCAGCAATTGAGCCGGGCATATACTTTCGCCTCCAGTTGGGCGGAATATCGGGACACGGCGACTTTGCGCGGGATACCGGGCTGCTGCTTCGTCCGTCGGAAACTGTGGCCGTCGCCGCAGCCATGATCCGCGTCTTCAAGGAACACGGTGACCGCACAAATCGGAAGAAAGCCAGGTTAAAATACCTGCTCGAAAAGTGGGGATTGGAGAAATTCATCGCTGAAAGTCAGAAGAAGCTCGCCTTCACACTGGTTCATGCGCCGTTGTCCGTCTGCGAACCTCGCCGCCCGGTCGTAAAACACGGATGGCTGGGAGCCTCGAGCCAGGCGCAGAAGGGTCTGCAATCCTTGGGCTTTGGCACACAGGCCGGACGAATGACGGCAAAACAGATGCACGCCGTTGCCGATCTCGCCACGCACTACGGCAAAGGCGAGTTGCGCCTAACCGTCTGGCAAAGCGTAATCATTCCCCACGTTCCAGACGCGTTTGTTCAAACTGTTCTGCGATCCATTGCCCGCCTGGGATTTTTTCACGATGCGGCCGCGTCATCGGGAGGTATTATTGCCTGCACTGGCAACAAAGGCTGCAAGTACTCGGCGGCCGACACCAAGGCACACGCCGCTTCACTCATGAAACATCTGGGAAGTCGCGTGAGCCTGAGCCATCCTGTGAATGTCCATTTCACCGGTTGTCCCAATAGCTGCGCTCAGCACTACTGCGGTGATCTGGGTCTGGTAGGGTCGAAGCTCGCAGACGGTTCAGAAGGCTACAACCTCGTTCTGGGCGGAGGCATGGACAATGAGCAGGGAATCGCCCGAGAACTCTTTCGGGGTGTGCACCATGCCGAATTGAATCGGACGGTCGAACGCATCCTGAACACATACGAATCTGAAAAGACACCGGGAGAAACATTTGTCGCGTGGGTGAGGCGACACTCGATCAAGGAACTGCAGGAAAAGTTTTCAGCCTGATGAACTTGCTACCCATCATTCCTGACACTGCACCGTTCACTCTCGAGCAGCGCGCCTGGCTGAACGGCTACCTGGCGGGGCTCTTTTCTCGAAGCGCTGCACCAGATCTGCCTGCGACAAAAACATCAACGTCGGCCGGGGACCCCCTGATCCCTCTCACAATCCTTTACGGATCTCAGACCGGCACCGCTGAAAGTCTGGCCAAGAAAGCAGCCAAGGACGCCGGCAAACGCGGCTTCGCGGCGATGGCAATGGACATGGCCCAAACTGATGTCTCCCGCCTGGTCTCGGAGAAAAATGTGCTTGTAATCGTGAGCACTTATGGCGACGGAGAGCCCCCTGACTCGGCCAAGGCACTCCATGCGGCGCTAGGTAGCGAGGATGCGCCATCGATGTCCCAGATGCGTTTTTCCGTCTGCTCGCTTGGCGACACAAATTACACGCAGTTTTGTCAGTGCGGCAAGGATTTCGACGCCCGCCTCGAAAAGCGGCGTGCTACTCGCATCACACCGCGCGTGGACTGCGATCTGGACTATGAGGCCTCTTTTGCCAAATGGCTCGACACAGCGCTGTCGGCGTTCAGCACGGCCACAACAGTCACGACAGCTCCAGCAGCCCTCACGATCACCTCTCCTGCATCGGAGGCCCCAGACGCAGAGTCTCCACCCGCATACTCAAGGAAGCATCCTTTCCTCTCACGCGTGCTTACCTCCCGCATGCTCAATGCGCCTGGTTCTGCCAAACGGGTTCATCACGTTGAATTCGACCTTGCCTCGTCAGGAATCGCCTACGACGCAGGTGATGCACTAGGAGTGACGCCGCAGAACTGTCCGGAGCTCGTAGACGATATCTTGGCCGCCCTGAGATGCGACGGAGAAGAAGCGGTGGTCACTCCCTCGGGTGAAGGAACATCACTCCGGCGCGCACTCATCGAATACTGTGACTTGGGCAAACCCAGCGCGGAACTGCTCCGCCTCTATCCCGGCTGCCACGAACCCCATCATGTCATCGACGTGTTGCTGAGTGCTCCGGCTGATCGACAGGTTCGACCCGAGGACTTTGTCCGCGCGCTTCGAAGACTGCAGCCCCGTCTCTATTCAATTTCCTCATCGCAAAAAGCGCATCCAGGACAGGTGCATCTCACCGTCGGTGCCGTGCGATACAATGCGCAGTCGCGCAGCCGCAAGGGAGTGTGCTCGACATTCCTGACCGAGAGGGTCAAGCCGGGCGAATCGTCAGTAGGCATCTTTGTCCATGCAAATCCTTCGTTTCGTCCCCCTCCAGGGGACACCGATGCGATCATGATAGGACCCGGTACCGGCATTGCGCCGTTTCGCGCCTTTCTTCAGGAACGGCGCTCAATTGGGGGACGCGGCAGGAACTGGCTTTTCTTCGGCGATCAAAGATCAGCCACGGATTTTCTCTATCGCGAGGAAATGACCGAACTTCACGCTGACGGACTCCTCACTCGCCTCGATCTCGCATTTTCCCGAGATCAGGAGGAAAAGATCTACGTGCAGCACCGGATACATGAATGCGCGAAAGAACTGTGGACATGGCTTGAGGCTGGCGCGCACATCTACGTGTGTGGCGATGCCAGCCGCATGGCGAAAGACGTCGACGCAACGCTGCATACCGTCGCCGAGCGGGCAGGAGGGCGGTCAACTGAAACGGCTGCCGCCTATATTCAATCACTCAGGGCGGAAAAGCGCTACTTGCGCGACGTATACTGATGATTCAAAGTCCAGTCAGCACCCAGGCGATCAGGTAGGATACGCCGAGCGCGCAAGCGAAGCTCATCAGCGTGCCGATCGTAATGTATTCCGCCTCCATACGATTCTCCCGGTCCTTCAATTCGCCAAATCGAAACACCGACTTCGCGGCCACGAGAAAGCCGACCCCCGCGGGCTGCCCCAGCAGGATGAACAGATAGATCAACGCCCGCTCCCACTGGCCGATCACCCGCCCGCCATTGGTGAGCCCTCGGGCCAGCGGCGCCGTCGCCAGGACTCCCCGCGCAGCCTCGAGTTCCCTGAGATACGGCTGGACCCAATGGCCGACGAGAATGCCCGTCACACGCACACAAATTATCGCGCCGCCCGCGACAATCCAGACACGCGGAAGCGCCGTTCCAAGCCAGCCGGACCAGGCCGACGTTTCCCCTCCCTCCCCCACCCAGACCGTCAGCAAGAATATCACAAACACGTGGGCCGCCTGATCAAGCGTGAACCAAAGCAGAAAGCGCGAGGGACCAAGGGCAAGCTTGAGCCGGTCGATCGCGGCATGGCTCGCCAGGACCGCCGCCGGCAGCAGCCACGCACCCCAGCGACCCGCGAAAAGATAGGCAAGCGCGGCATGGTGAAACGAATGCCAGAGCAGCACAGACCAGCGTCGCTTGTTGCGCACAATGCGCTCGGTCTGAAGGACAAAATCACCCACAAGATGTGCCGTCAGCAGGCTGAATCCAAATTCGACCACGGGAATCATAGGAGGAGAGGACGTCGGTGGATGCCAAAAAAGCAACCTCTGGAGGTTGCTTTCTATGATTGCAACCTCTGGAGGTTGCTTTTTTCAAGCCAATCGAGAACGGCACGAACGACAGGCCAGTGTGCCCGAGCAAGAATACGCGCGATGGCCTGGCGCGTGACCGGCTCCGGCCATTTGCGGACGATGCGCTCCTGAGTCAGGCCGCTCAGACGTCCCACCAGCGCTCGCGCCTGGACCGGCGTCCACCCCTGCACCAGTGCGTCAAGCACCGGTGCAAGGACCGTCAGCGTTTCTGCGGCAGGCCCGATCATTTCCGGCCAGACCAGTGCCAGCCGCCGGGGTTCACGGAGCCTGTCGAGCGCCCGGCCGGACCGCTGGAAGGCCTCCCCATCCCCCCTCGATACGCGGCGCCCCGGCATGATGGAAATGCTGCCCACTCCGATAGCCAAACGCGTGTCGATATGAAACGAGTCTGGAGCCTCAGCCATAAGCCATGCCCGCAGAAAAAGCCCCACCCTCAGGCTTCTCCCGGGGTCTGTCACGAGAATCTGCCAGCCGTCGCCGCGGAATTGGTCGAGTGGCAGCGGCACGATCTTTCCAAAGACACGCCTTGCAGCGGTGGATGCTCGCTTCAGCTCCGACCCCAGCCAGCGTCGATGGCTGACAGACAGCCGCGATGATTTGACGATGTCCCCCGTGATTACGGCGTACTGCCTCTTTTCGGAAATCTTCATGGGATCGAAGCGACTACACAGAGTGAGCGTCGTCCCGTCAATTGGCCACGCTAAATCAACGTGGTCGGACGCCAGTCGATCAGCTCGAGTTGGAGCAGCTTTCGATCATTGAAGTGATTCCAAACCAGCTCCACGGCGAGATCGACGGGCACGCCGACAGGCGGAATGCGACCGGCCATTTTCCATGCGACACCAAAGAGCCGGCGCCCCCGGGAGTCCTCCAGCGAAAAGCGGAAATGCTGGCCCTTGAAAACCTCGGGACGCTGACGCAGGACAACCCCCCTGATGCCAAAAACCGGCTCAGGATTCCCCTGCCCAAACGGATGCAGCTCCTCTAGCTCTTCCATCAGCTGCTCGCGTATCTGATCCGGCGTAAGCCACGCCGACAGTGAAAGAAATGCCTCAAGTTCCCTGCCGCCAACATGGGCCGCAACCGCCTCGGCGAAGCGCTTGCGGAACTCGTCGATAAGCTGCGTGTGCACGGACACGCCGACTGCCATCGGATGGCCGCCCCACGCGGAAAGAACATCGGAACAGGTTGACAACACTTCCACGAGATTCACGCCTTCGACACTGCGGCCCGATCCCTTTGCAATCTCGCCTTCGTTTCCAAGGACAACACAGGGCCGATTGTACTTTCTGCTCACCCGCCCCGCAACGATGCCCACTACGCCCGAATGCCAGGTATCTCCGTAAAGAACTATCCCAGGAAGATTGGAGTAGCGCTCCTCAACAATGCGCTCCGCCTCCTCGGTTATGGATCGCTCGATTTCCTGTCGTTCCCGATTGAAGGCATCAAGCTGACGGGCGGTTTGCGCGCAGAAGGATTCGTCCTCGCTCAGGAGCAGTTCCACTGACAGGGCTGCGTCCGCCAGCCTCCCCGACGCATTGATGCGCGGACCCAGGCGAAACGAAATGTCGACCGGCATCAGGCCCTGTTCCGGTCTTACACCTGCAACCGCCATCAGCGCCCGCAACCCAGGCCGTTCTGCTCCCTGAAGGATGCGAAGACCGTATCTTGCAAGGATGCGATTCTCCCCATGCAACGGTACAAGGTCCGCGACGGTGCCCATCGCCACGAGGTCAAGGTAGTCCCGCAGCCTTATACTTTGGGCAAGAGCGTGCTCCTCGGACCTGAGCAGCTTGAGCAGACCATGACATAGCTTAAAGACGAGCCCCACCGTGCAAAGATGCCTCCATGCGTCGTCCTCCCCACCAGACTCCACGTGGGGATTTATCAGGAGAACTCCATCCAGTTTCCGCTCCTTGGAACGATGGTGGTCGATCACCATTACTTCGACACCACGCGAAATGAGGTATGCGACCTCTTCGTGCGAGTTCGTTCCACAATCGAGCGCGATAATCAGATGTGGCACACCCTGTTCGAGCGCGCGATCTATCGCACTGCGCGAAAGCCCGTAGCCGTCCTCCATGCGCCGCGGCACAACAAACCGGGGACTTAGGCCAAACCGCCGAAGGATGCTTACAAGGAAAGCGGTACTGCTGACGCCATCGACGTCATAGTCGCCCAATACCACCAATTCTTCCCGATTGAGGATCGCCTGCCGCAGGCGGGCTGCCGCGGCATCAAGGTTCCGAAGCAGAAACGGGTCCTGCAGCTCCGCCAGCGCAGGGCGCAGGAATCTTGCCGCCACCTCCGGCTCCTTGAGCCCGGCACGAAGAAGCAGTTCCGCCAGCACCGCGCTTACACCCGCCGTGCGGCACAATTCCTCGACTTCTTCAGCCGGGAAAGGCGTGTAGGTCCAACGCATGGTGAAACATCCTGCGAACGCCGGACGGCCGGCAGTGCCGGCCAATCCCGGTCCGAAGCCACTTCAGGCCGCGGACCGCGCGCCTTCTAGCGGGATGCCTTGCTGGCTCCTGTCCACTCGTAGGTTGGCTTGACGTCCTGGTGCTTTTCGACGCGCTTCCGGTCTCCCCGATGCCACCAATAGAAGACCTGGGCAGCGATGAAGATTGCCGAGAACGTGGACGTGATGATGCCGACCAGGAAAGTGAACGAGATATCCCGGAGGACTCCTCCTCCAAATAGGAACAGCGACAGCGCAGCCAGGAAGGTTGTTGTCGCAGTCATGATCGTTCGCGCGAAAACCTTGTTGATCGCGGAATTCACAACCGTACGAAGGGAGCTGTTCGGATTGTCCCTCATCTCTTCGCGAATGCGGTCAAAGACAACAACGGTTTCGTTGATGGAATATCCCGCAATACAGAGGATCGCCGCCACCATCGGCGCGGAGAATTGGTGACCAAACAGCACAAAAACTCCAATCGTCATGAGGATGTCGTGCAGCGACGAAAACATGGCACCGATGCCGAATCCGAATTCAAACCGGAAAGCGATGTACGTCAGAATCGTCAGCATGGAGACACCCACGGCAAGCATCGCCGTCCATTGGATCTCCTTGCCAATCGATGCGCCAATATGGCTTTCACCGACCTTCTGAATGCCGGATGACGGAAACGCCTTCTGCAGGGCATCAAGGACGATGCCCGATTTTCCCTCAGGAGTCTCCAACTTGAGCGTCTCCTTGCCCGAGGTCTGCTCACCGATCGAGTTGATGGTGGTCACATTGATGTCGGTCACGCCAACACTGCGTGCAGCCTCGCGCACCTTTGCGACGTCAGGCTTTTGACTGAACTGGAGCGTGACAAGATCACCTCCGGCGAAGTCGATTCCGTAGATGCGGTTCCCCTTGTAGGCGACTACGGATATTCCAAGGATAACAATAATCCACGAGCCGATGAATGCGGGACGGCCATACTTGACCCAGTCAACATGAATGTCCTTCAGCATGCGGCGCATCGACATCTTCTTCAATGCTCCCGACTCCGTGAGCAATTCCATGACGAGGTGACCTGTGATCAGGACCGAAAACAGGGTGGAGACCACACCGATCGCCAGAGTCACACCGAATCCCTTGATTGGGCCGGTTCCAAGCCAGATCATGATCGCACAGATGATGAGCTGGACCAGATGCGCGTCCATGATGGTGGTGAGCGCCTTGATGAAACCGGAATTGTTCGCGGTTACCAGGTTCTTGCCGGCGGCAATCTCCTCGCGCATGCGCTCGAAAATGAGGATGTTTGCATCCACCGCCATGCCTATGGTCAACACGATGCCCGCAAGGCCCGGCAGCGTCATTGTCGCCCCAAAGCTCGCCATGATGCCGAGGATGATGATGACATTCACCGCCAGCGATAGGACCGCAACGAGACCGCCCGTGGCGTAGAATGTGATCATAAATGCAGCCACAGCCGCTGCTCCGATGATGGAGGCGCGGATGCCGCTCGACACCGCATCTTCGGCGAGTGAAGGGCCGACCTCGAGTTGTTCCTTGATCTGGAGGGGCAGATCAAGCGGATTGTTCAGGACATTCGCTAGATCCTCTGCATCGCGCTGCGTGAAGCTGCCTGAAATCTCAGCGGAATCGCTGTTGATCTCCTCTCGCACGGTCGGAGCCGACTGCAGCTTGCCGTCAAGCACGATGGCCAGTTGTCCTGTGCGACCCGTGCGCTGGTTGTTTTCGGCGATGGTCCGCGTAACCGCGGCGAACTGCTTGCGACCTTCCTCTGTGAAACGAAGGATGATTTTGAAGCGACCATACTCATCCATCACCGTATAGGCGTTGGCCATGCTCTCCCCGGTCATTTCGGGGATGCGCTTCACAAAAAGGTCCTGGGTCGAGATGTCGCCGTTTCTCGTTTCGTTGCTGAGCGTCATCACCTCGTATCCAAGGGGCACATCGACCCCAGGGCCCGGGAGCGCCGTCGGATGCACGATGCGGAATTCAAGACGTGCCGGCTTCTTGACGCTGTCAACGACCTCAGGGTTGTCCTTGGTGCTGACTCCGGGAAGCTGAACCTCGATGCGGTTGTCACCGATCGGCCGAATGATCGGTTCCGCGACACCCAGGCCGTCAATCCGCTGGTGAAGGATCTCGACTGCCTTCGCGAGCTTCTCCTTGCGCTCATCGGGCCGGACTTCCGCAAGCGCCTTGTTGTCAACCTCGAGTGTGAAGGCGACTCCACCGGCGAGGTCAAGGCCCGCCTGTAGTTTGGACTTGGAGCGCTTCAGGAGCTCATCGAGAAGCAACGTGTTGCGTCGTTCGATGTTCCTGACGTCGCCCAAATTGATGTTTGGGAAATACAACAGCGCGAGGTCGATCTTGCGCTCCTTTGCTATCTGCTTGAGGGCGACAAACGGCGTTTGGGCCGGCTGGGCACTCGCAGCGCGTGCAGTCGCCTCATCCACAAGGGCGGCGAACTCCTTTTCCCTGGCCGTGGCGGCCGACTTTGCATATTCGACAAAACTACGGCTTTTCAGCGGCAAAAGCGTGAAGAGTGCCCATGTGAGAATGGCTAGGCTCAGCACGATTTTCCAGATGTTGCGTTTGATCATTGGGGAGCTTGGTTAAAGTCTGTCCGGACTCATGCAACGGCAGGAGTACGGATGCGCGATCCTGATAAGCCCGGCGTGGACCGGCGCCCTATTTCGCGGCGGAAGTGTTGTCCGCCTTCTTGACGACCGCGTGAACAAAACTCTTGCCCAGTTCGATCTTGGTCGTGTCTGCCACGCGCACGATGAACCGGTCCTCCTTCACTCCCGTAACCGTTCCGTAAACTCCTCCCGTTGTCACGATTTCATCCCCCGGAGACAGCGCCTGCAACATCTTCTGATGTTCCTTTTGCTTCTTACGCTGCGGGGCAATCATGAAGAAATACATCGCCGCAAAAATGAAGATGATCGGAAGGAACTGCATCAGGGGGTTGCCGGTCGGGGCAGCCGGAGCCTGGGCAAGGAGGGGATGTACTACGTCGGACACGAGAAGCATGGAACGATTTGCGTATTGAAGGTTTTGGAAAAAGAAACACGCATTAATCCCGGCTCCCAACTTCAAACGCAAGCCATAACCCGTCGCATCGATTCCTGCATTGAAAAGCAAAACCTCCTCAACCTGGACCGTTGCCCAGTCGGAAGAACTCTATGGCTTCAAGCGCTGGGGCGCGGGGCATTTCGGCGTCGACTCCGCCGGATTTGTAAACATTGAGCCGTGTTCGGATGGCCGCTCGATCCGCATCATGGACGTGATCGACGAAGCGGTTGGCATGGGGCTCAAGGCGCCTGTCGTGATCCGCTTCCAGGACCTGCTCCGCCATCGGGTCGTCCAATTGAATGAACTCTTCCGGAAAGCGATCAAGGAAGAGGGCTACAAGGGCGACTATCGCGGAGTTTTCCCCATTAAGGTCAATCAGTTACGTGAAGTCGTCGATGAGATCATGGCAGCCGGCAAGGACTACAACTATGGCCTGGAGGCGGGGTCAAAGCCGGAACTGATGATCGTGCTCGCGCTGCACGAAAACAACAACCGGCTGATCATCTGCAACGGCTACAAGGACCATGACTACATCCGACTCGCGCTCCTCGGACGAAAGCTGGGCAAGAGAATCATCCTGGTGGTGGAGCAGCTGTCCGAGATCGACGATATCATCAGGATCTCGGCAGAGACTGGCGTGAAGCCAATGATCGGCTTTCGCGTCAAATTGCAGACTCGCGGCGAAGGCAAATGGGCGATGTCAACCGGTGACAATGCCAAGTTCGGCCTCAATACCGCTGAGATCCTTTTCGCCAGTGAGAAGCTCAAGGCAGCCAAACTCTCTCAATCGCTGCGACTGCTCCATTTCCACATCGGGTCGCAGGTCCCAAACATCATCACGGTAAAGAATGCCGTCATCGAGGCATCGCGCTTCTACTGCCAGCTCAGCAAGATGGGCTTTCCCATGGGCTATCTGGACGTCGGCGGTGGGCTCGGCATCGACTACGATGGCTCGCGCACGAACTTCGAGAGTTCGATGAACTACTCCATCGAGGAATACGCGCGCGACGTTGTTCACAACATCAAGGAGATCTGTCGCGAGGCGGGAGTTCCTGTGCCTGATATCGTGAGCGAGTCGGGGCGAGCGGTCGTCGCACCACATTCGCTTCTGGTATTTGAGGTCTTCGAGCGCATCAACAAGCGGGAGTCGCTGGGAAAGCAACATCAGCCCAAGGAAAAGCACAAGGTCGTCACGGATCTCGAAGTCCTGCTCAAGAACAAGCAGAAGCAGGGACGTCTGGAACGCTACCACAATGCCGTGCAAAAGAAGGAGGAGGCCATCTCGCTCTTCAATCTCGGCTACCTCGATCTCGGCAATCGGGCTGCGGCGGAACAGCTTTTCTGGCGTATTTGCGAACAGCTAGCGAAAGAGAGTCGTGACACCGGCTACCAGCCCGAAGAGTTGCGTGAGCTTCACCAGCTCCTCGCCGATCAATACGTTTGCAACTTCTCTGTTTTCCAGTCGTTGCTCGATCACTGGGCTCTCGGTCAGCTTTTTCCCATCACCCCGCTTCACCGCCTGAATGAGAAACCGACCGTCAATGCAGTGCTCGTTGACATCACCTGCGACTCCGATGGCGAAATCAGCCGATTTGTGGACCTGCAGGATACGAAGGACTACCTCAACCTGCATCCACTTAACGGCAAACCCTATTACCTGGGCGTGTTCCTGACAGGCGCCTACCAGGACATCATGGGCGATCTCCACAACCTCTTCGGCCGCGTCAACGAGGTTCACGTCTTTCTGGAATCCGACGAACCGAATGGCTTCTACATCGAGGAGGCCCTCGCGGGCAGCCGCATCGCGGACGTCATCGAGGGCGTGCAATATCAGCAGGAGGAACTTTGCCGCCGGATGAAGGCACAGATCGACGCAGCCACGCGCAAGGACATGGTCAAGCCTCGCGAAGGCGTGCGACTGCTCGAGCTCTACGAGAGCCAGATGCTGAACAAGACCTATCTCAACATCAACCAGTCAGGTCCATCGAAAAGAAAGCCGACGACCTGAGTTCAATGTGCCTTGTTGCCGTGGTTTGAGCGGGTCTGCTGCCCTTCTACCACTTCCGCCTCTGGCCTCTCGGTCACGACGCTTTCGGCTGGCCATTTGTCGGTGTCTCGGGGAAGCAAATGCGACTGACCGCCTCATCAAAATCCGCGGCACCACGGATGATTTCGATCTCCAGGCGCAGGTAGTACAGCGGAACGGGACACGGAAGATCTTCAACAATGCGCACCGCGTCCTTTTCCGTTGTAACCAGGAATTCGACGCGCTTTTCAAGCGCTTCACTGAACAGGGAGACAAAATCCTCGTAGCCAAATCGGTAGTGATCCAGGAATCTTCGCGCAAACCGCACGTTCGCTCCGAGGTCGCGCAGAAATTTTTCAAAGCTCTCCGGTGCGGCGATCCCGCAGAAGGCCCCCACCTTCTTTCCTTTCAGCATCGAGAGTGGTGCACGATAATCCGGAGCATCAGGTGAGGCTCCGAAGCGCTGGAGATACTGCGGGCGATGCATGCATTCAATGATGTCCACGCCCGGGTTGTGCTCCTTGATGAGGGACTCCATCTCGAGGTCCCGCCGTCCATCCGACTTCGTAAGGAACACATAACTCGCGCGTCGCAGGTGCTTGATCGGCTCACGCAGGATTCCGCGCGGCAGGAGATGGCCATTGCCAAACGGATTGGTCTTGTCGACGAGAAGGAGATTGAGGCTGCCCTTGAGCGGCAGGTACTGGAAACCGTCATCGAGCACGAGTGTGTCGCATCCAAATCGCTTGATTGCATAGGTCCCCGCTTTGACACGGTCCTTGTCAACAAGAACGACGACGCCAGGAAGGTTTCTGGCGAGCATGTACGGTTCATCGCCGGCATTCTCGCTGTCGAGGAGCACACGATCGCCGTCGCTCACAATGCGCGGCGGTGGCGAGGCGGCATGGGTCAGCCAGTTCCAGCCGCGCTTCCAGATCGGCGGCCTTCTACTGCGATAGCCACGCGAAAGGATGGCAACCTTTCGCCCCCGATCGCGAAGGGCGCGAGCAAACTTTTCAACAACCGGCGTCTTTCCGGTCCCGCCCACCGTCAGATTGCCAACGACCACCACCAAACACCCCAAGGGCTGGTCATGAAAAATCCGCTGCCGATACAACCAGAGTCGGGCCTGGACCACACCATTGAACAACGCCGAAAGCGCCTGCAGGAAACCCGCATAAACCATTGCCAGCGTGTCCTCCCGGCGCCCGAAAATCACGTCGATCGTGTAGGACTCGAACGCCGTGAGTTTCTTTTTCAGCCAGGACGACATGCGATTGTGAGGGCAAACGGGGTTGACGGATGATTCGCGTAAGAGATTGTCTGGCGGTTCTGCCGGTCTCTTCTGTCCCATGCAATCCATCTCCATGCCAACTTCCAATGTTCGATGGGCGCATGCGCTTTGATGAGACGACCCAACCTCCTATACACATGAGCTACAAACTGTTCATTCCCGGCCCGATCGCCGTATCACCCAAGACACTCCAGGCAATGGCCCAGCCCATGATCGGACACCGCAGCACAGACTTCGTGGCGCTCTACAACGCCATTCAGCCGAAGCTGCAATCACTGTTCGTGACAAAGGACCCGGTCTATCTCTCAACCAGTTCCGCCTGGGGCGTCATGGAAGGCGCCGTACGCAATTTGACCCGCACAAAGGTGCTCAACTGCATGAACGGGGCGTTCTCAGACAAATGGAATGACGTTGCCCTGCGCTGCGGTAAGGGAGCCGGTGCCCTTAAGTTTGATTGGGGTCGGCCCGTCGATCCAGCAGCCCTGCGGAAGGAATTGCAGACGGGCGCCTACGATACCGTCACACTCATCCACAACGAGACTTCAACGGGCACGATGAGCGACCTCGCCGCAATTGCGGCGGTGCTGAGGGAGTTTCCTGATGTGGTGTCGATCGTTGATACCGTTAGTTCATTCAGTGCCGTCCCAATCGAAAAGGACGCCTTGGGAATCGATGTCATTGTAACAGGCTCGCAAAAGGCCCTCGCATTGCCCCCTGGACTTTCCCTCATTACGGTCTCCAAACGCGCACTGGAACGTGCCGCTCAGGTCATGGAACGCGGGTACTACTTCGACCTGCTTGAGTTCCAAAAGAACCACGAGCAGGGCATGACCCCCAGCACTCCCGCAATTCCACTCATCTACGCGCTGAAATCCAAACTGGAGGACATCGAAGCCGAGACTGTCCCCGTGCGCCACGCCCGGCATGTCCGGCTCAACGAAAAGGTCCGCACATGGGCGTTTGCAAAAGGCTTCCGCCTTTTTCCATCCGAAGCTTTCGGTTCACGGACACTCAACTGCTTTGCAAACACCTTAAACTACGATCTTCCGGCGCTCAACAAGATCCTCAAGTCCAAACACGGACTCGTGATCGATGGGGGCTACGGCAAACTCAAGGGCAAGACGTTTCGCGTATCGAACATGGGCGACGAGACCGATGAAACCATCAGCCAGCTCATACAGGCGCTCGATAGCGCACTCGCGGAAACCCCAAGACTGGCAACGCCCTAGTTTAGGCAAACAACACTTTCAACTCTAAGAAAGAGCGTTATAATTGTAAGTATCTATATTGAATAAACTTACAATTCGATATCAGGGATAAGAATCGCCTCCCAAGGGATTTTTCCCGGCGCAATCAAGGAAACTTAACCTTGAAATTGCTGCCGACGCTGCCTAACGCCTCGCAAACACATGAAATCTCTTGTCATTGCCGAGAAACCCTCCGTTGCGGCCGATCTCGCCCGCGCACTCGGCAAGATTCCCAAGAAGGGAGATGTCTTCGAGAATGACGAGTACGTGATCGCGGCGGCCGTAGGCCACCTCGTGGAGCTCGAAATGCCAGAGGACATCGACAAGAAGAAGTATGGGTTCTGGCGGCTGGAGGCTCTTCCAATCATCCCCGATAAGTTTGGGCTTAAGCCCATTGCCGATTCAAAGTCGCGCTTCGATCTGCTGAAAAAGCTCCTCCAGCGAAAGGACATCGCGCAAGTCATCAATGCATGTGATGCCGGTCGCGAGGGTGAGTTGATCTTTGTTTATATCTACCAATTGGCTAAATCGAAGCTGCCTGTAAAGCGCGCATGGATGCAGACCATGACTCCTGAAGGCATTCGTGATGCCTTCAGGACATTGCGCGATGGATCGCAGATGGCTGGCCTGGCAGATGCCGCTCGCTGCCGCTCGGAGAGCGATTGGCTGATTGGCATCAATGGCACCCGGGCGATCACCAAACGCATGTTTGGTTCCCGAGCAGGCAATGTCGCCTCGGTCGGTCGTGTCCAGACCCCCACCCTCGCCATCGTCTTCGCACGTGAGCTTGAGATCCGCAACTTCCGCCCGCGCGCGTTTTGGCGTGTCACCGCGCAATTTCAGGTGACCAAAGGCAACTATGAGGGTGTGTATCAACGGCCGAACTTCAAACGTTCCGAAACCGACGAGCACGATCGCATTGATCGAATCTGGGATCAAGATACAGCCGAGGCCGTGCTCGCGGCCTGCAAGAACCATCCACCTGCGCTGGTGAGTGAGGAAAAAAAGGCCTCGAACCAGGCAAGCCCCCGCCTCTACGACCTCACTACCCTGCAACGCGAGGCAAACAACCGATTCGGTCTGCCCGCGCGGCGCACACTCCAGATCGCACAGGCCCTCTACGAGCGCCACAAGGTCATCACCTACCCGCGTACCGACTCACGGGCGCTCCCGGAGGATTACCTCCCCACCTGCCGCGAAACGTTGAAGTCGCTGGGCGGCGACCTGTCCCGCCATGCACACATGGTTCTCGACCAAGGCTGGCTCCGTCCAAACAAGCGGATCTTCAACAACGCACAGATCTCCGACCACTTCGCCCTCATCCCTACGACTACCGAGCCATCGTCGCTGGATGAAATGGAGTCCAAGATCTATGACATGATCGCAAGGCGTTTCGTGGCGGTCTTTCATCCTGCCGCGGAATTCGACGTGACCACCCGGATCAGCACGGTCGCGAACAAGCATACCTTCAAGACCGAGGGCAAGGTGCTCACCGCTCCGGGTTGGCTGGCAGTGTACGGCAAGACTGCGCTCGACGACGATTCACCCGATTCCAAGGCTCTGCCCGCACTTTCACCCGAGGACAATGGCAAGGCTGAGACAATCGATGCCCGGCTTCACGCGGAAACCACCAAACCTCCTCCCCGTTACACCGAAGCCACGCTCCTGTCTGCGATGGAAGGTGCAGGCAAATTGATCGATGATGAGGATTTCGCAGAAGCCATGAAGGAGCGCGGGCTCGGCACCCCGGCAACTCGCGCCGACACGATCGACGGCCTCATCAACCAGAAATACCTCGAGCGAAACCAACGCGAACTGGTCCCTACAACGAAGGCGGAATCACTGCTTGAGTTTCTGTCCGCCGTGAAGGCCGACGCTCTTACAAAGCCGGACATGACGGGGCAGTGGGAATACAAGCTGCGCCAGATGGAACACGGCAAATTCCTGCGCGAAACCTTCATGGCAGAAATCGTCGACGTCACCAAGGGCATCGTCGACCGCACCAAGTCCTTTGAAGAGGACAGCTCCAATTCGCGCATTACCGAGATCATTTCCCCCACAGACGGCAAGCCGATGTTTGAGACCCTCCGAGGCTACAAGTCGCAGGATGGCATGCTCATGGTGTACAAGGTCATGAGCGGACGGAAAATCGAGGAATCGGAGGTGTCTCAACTGGTTTCCACAGGCGAAATCGGGCCGCTCGACGGATTTGTTTCAGCAAAGACAGGCAACCGTTTCCCATCGAAGATCAGGATTGTGGATGACGAAAAGAACTCCGGTCGAAAAAAGGCCGAGCTCGATTTCGGCAATAAGGTCGACGTTAACGCACTCGAACCCTTCTGGACGGATTCCCGTTCAGGCGCCCAACTTTGTGAGGCGCCGACAAGCTACATCCTGCGCGAACGCGATGGCGACGCATGGAAGGAAACCTTCAAGGTGGGCCGTCTGATGTGCCAGAAGCCCATCACACGGGAGCAGGCAATCCAGCTTGTCGAGAAACAGAAGACTGAACTTATCCAGGGTTTCATTTCCAAGAAGGGGCGGCCCTTCGACGCCTATCTCCTTCGGCAGGGCGGTAGAATAGCTTGGGAATTCCCACCGAGGAAGCCGCGAGAAGGGGCAAGGAACGCTGATGGAACGCCCCGCGCATCGCGGAAAAAGGCTGTCCTGGATCTCTCAAGAGCGCGCAAAGTTGGCGAAAGCAAGGTCCATGACGGCGACCTCCTGGAAACTGCGGATGCCTTTGTTGTTACGAAAACCAACGCAGACGGAACGCCTCGTGCAGTTTTCCAGATGAAGAAGGAGGTTTGCGGCAAGGAAATTCCCTTGGAAGAGGTTGAGCGTCTGGTTGAAACGGGACGAACCGGTCTCATTGAAGGCCTGCTTTCCAAGCGCGGTACCACATTCAGCGCCTACTTCGTCCTTTCAAAGGACAAGAAGAAGACGGAATTCGAATTTCCGCCCCGCTAGTTTAGAAACTCCTGCCTGTAAAGCTTCGCAAGCGTGCCCTTGGCCCTCCATGGCCGGCGGCAAGCTTCGACGACAGCCTCCAATCGAATTTCCTGCTCCGACGCGCGGGTACTGAATCCCCGATCGCAAGTGGAGCCACTTGGAGGACCAAGGGCCAAAGAGGGTGAATTTCCGCCGCCGGATAATCGCCTTG
Organism: Verrucomicrobiota bacterium; assembly: GCA_014584295.1. Lineage (GTDB taxonomy): Bacteria > Verrucomicrobiota > Verrucomicrobiia > Opitutales > Opitutaceae > UBA6669. The sequence continues at coordinate 67,443 of JACTNC010000039.1, read as the reverse complement.
TCCACGTGGGGCTCACTTTGATAGGTTCTCCCTCTTCTGTCCCGACTCCACCTATGATCGTCACCACCGCGCAACTGTTCAAACACGCCTACGGGAAGTACGCCGTTGGCGCCTACAACATCAACAACGCCGAGCAGGCCATGGGCCTTTTCAAGGGCGCCCTGCTCTCCAAGGCTCCCTTTATCATCCAGATTTCAAAAGGCGCCCGCAACTACACGGACAAGCGCATGCTTGAGGCCATCATTCGCGCCGCCGGCGAGATTTTCCCCGACGCCATTTTCGCCGTGCATCTGGATCACGGCGATGAGGCCACTTGCTATGATTGCATCAACTCGGGCTTTTTCAGCTCCGTGATGATCGATGCCTCCCATGATCCGTTCGAAAAGAACATTGAGATCACCAAGCGCGTCGTTGATGCGGCCCACAAGAAGGGCATTTCCGTTGAAGCTGAACTGGGCATGCTCGGCGGCGTCGAGGAGGACATCAAGGTCGAGGACGGCCACGCCACCCTGACGAATCCAGCAGAGGCAGAGGAATTCGTCAAACGCACCGGCTGCGATTCCCTCGCCTGCGCCATTGGCACCTCCCACGGTGCCTTCAAGTTCAAGGGCAAGCAGTCGCTGCACTTTGACGTACTCGAGAAAATCAAGGCCCGCATGCCCGGCTTTCCGCTGGTCATGCATGGATCGTCTTCCGTTCCGCAGGATGAGGTCGCACGGATCAATGCCGCCGGGGGCGCGATCAAGGATTCCGCAGGCGTCGATACCGCTGAATACCTGCCTGCGGCAAAGCTTGGCGTCACCAAGATCAATATCGATACCGATGGCCGCCTCGTCTGGACCCGCGTGCATCGCGAATTCTTCCGCGACAAGCCCGCGGAGTTCGACTTCCGCCCGCCGGGCAAGATTTTCATGGAGGAATATGCAAAGTTCATCTCCAGCCGGAACCACCTGCTCGGTTCCGCCAACCAGCTCGACGACCTGCGCGCCTCGCTGAAGAAATAGCTCCTAGGGTTGGTCTCACCTTTTCAAAGCGCGGCCCCAACGGCCGCGCTTTTCGTGTGCGAGGACCGCCGATTCATGCGATAGGTACGCGCCGATTGAGAGCGATTCCTCAGTTTTCTGAAGCGCTCCCGCACCCGATTCAGCCCCCGTTGCGACAATCCGCGTCGATCTGCATAGTCCACGAATCCAATCGTCCGGCCACGACCGCTCGCGTTCTCACAAGATTCAGGACCGCCCTCGCAGCAACTCCTCAGCGTGTGCGAGAGCGCTCTTTGCCGAACGATCACCCAGCATGCGCGCGAGTTCGCTCACACGTGCCTTCCGATTCGCCTCAATAGGCGCAATGCTCACAACCGCACGTTCGCTGCTCTGATCCTTGTTGACTACCAGGTGAAAACTACCGCGGGCAGCGACTTGGGGGAGGTGTGTGACACACACCACCTGGTGAGACCTGCCAATTGAGGCCATCTTCTCCCCGACAACACGGCCAATCTCCCCGCCGACGTTGGCATCCACCTCATCGAAGACCAGAACGGGCACCGCATCGAGATCGGCAAGCACCGCCTTCAGTGCCAGCATCACGCGCGCCAGTTCCCCACTCGATGCGATACGATTCAATGGAAGAGGTGCTTCACCCACGTTGGGCGAAAACAAAAATTCCACACGACAATCGCCATCCGGCCCAAGGTCCTCCTGTGGCACAAGCTTCGCCAGAAAATCCGCCTTCTTGAATCCCAGTCCCGCAATTTCCCTGGCAGCAATCTTCGACAGCTCGCGAGCCCCTTTCTCGCGAAGCCGCCGCAGTTCGGTCGCTTCCATCCTTGCGGCACTGCGGGAGTCCTCGATCTCACTCTCAAGCTTCGCCATCGCCCCTTCCAGATCGCCCTGAACATCCAGTCGGCGACGCAGTTCATCCCGGGCGGCAATCACCGCGGAAATGTCTCCACCATGCTTGCGCTTGGCATCAAGCCACGCGTTCATCCGTATGGTCACTGCCTCAATCTCCTCGGGTTCAAAACTGAGTTCCTGTGCCAGGCGTTCGAACTCACCACTCAATTCACCTACTTCAACCGAAGCAGCGGCAAGACGTTCGACCAGAACACGGGTGGAAGGATCAATCGATTCCAGCATCTTCCCTTCCCGCACAAGGGCCGAGATGCGCTGTCCCACACCATCTTCATCCGAGAGGCCCGTCGCAATGTGTGCGGCCAATTCGGTGATTTCCTGGGAGCGACTCAAGCGGTGATGGTCTCGCTCAAGCGCCTCCACCGCCTCCACGCTCAAATCCAGCGAATCCAGCTGGGCAAGTTGATTCCTGAGATACTGAATCTGTTCGGGCGAAAGACGCGCCTCGGCAAGAACGCGATCGCGCTCACCGACCTTTGACCGCCACACCCGATATTTTTCCCGATATGAATCCAGAACCTCCCCACTCCTGCTGAACAGGTCGAGCAGTTCGAGTTGACATGTCTCTTTCAGCAAGCGCCGTGGCTCGCTCGGCCCATGAAAATCGATCCAACATTCGCCCAATGCCTGAAATGCCGCCAGCGTGGCCAGACTCCCGTTCACCATGAGCTTCGGCGCCTTTTCCCGAGGAACACTGCGCTTCAGCAGCAGCACCCCCTCCTCCGTCGAAGGCAGGCCGAGGGATTCCAGCACGCCATCGATTCGCCGGGGATCCTTGAAAAACAGGGATGCCTCCACCTCGCAGGCAGTTGCACCGTGTCGAATGATGCTCTTGTCGGCCCGCTCCCCTGCGAGCAGGCTCAAGGCTCCGAGGAGGATGCTCTTGCCCGCACCTGTCTCACCAGTCACGACCGTAAAACCCGGCTCAAAATCGAGCGCCACTTCCTCGAGCAGGGCCAGATTGCGGATGTGCAGGGACTGTAGCATGCTCCTAACGCGCAAAATTTCAGCCGCGTTTCAAGGATCGGATGATTTGTGATGGCCGATTAGGTGCAACCGCGGTCGCTAAGGTCTGAGATGCCATTCCTGCCAGCGCTCATATCCGGCCTGAAGCGGAATGGACTGTTCGGGCGGAATCGCACGATCCACCCGGAGGTCAAAAGGGGTAAAAAGCCTGGCTGCTTGATCGGTCCCGAGCGGAAATGGCGGACCATCGGGATCAATGCCATAATAGAAAAATCCCGCAAGCACTCCGCCCGGACGAAGGAGTTGAACCATGCGCGTCACATAATCCGGCCATCGAACGGGTGGCAGCGCACACAGAAAAGCACGTTCGTAAATCAGATCATAGCGTCCCTTGATTTCATCGCCAAAAAAATCAGCCTGCCGAACCAGTGAAGCCAATGGGCCCAAGGTCTCACGCGCCCGCGCAACGGCAGCCGCCGAGAAGTCGATTGCCAACGGCTTCCAGCCAGCCTCATGAAACGCCCGAACCTCATGTCCCATGCCGCAACCGGGAAGCAGGACCGCACCCGCTTTTCCCAATTGTTTCAAATGCTCCACAAGGGCGAGCGGTACGCGCTGAAGATCCCAAGGGGTCTGGCCCGATAGGTACCGGCTGTCCCAAAACTGCGGATCGGAACTATCCATGGAAATTGGCCCTCCTATGCATCGTTTCGTTTGCCCCCGTAAACTGGGGCGACATGGAAGCTTGGCCAGCTTTCTCCCGGCTGCAATCAGGTCGGAAGCCTGTTGAACCCTCGGCTCCCCGCGAATTCGAGGCATTTTGCAACGCTTTGCACGCCCGCAGAGCATGTCGGATGGGTAAGCGATGCTGCCGCAGCACACACGCCCAGTCGCAGACATTCCGACATCTCCCAATCTTCGTGCAACCCATGCAGGATCCCGGCCGCAAGTGCGTCTCCCGCTCCGGCCGCACCGGCAATGTCGGCGGGCTCGAGTCGCACGCTCGGCTGCCAGTGCACGGCTCCGGACACATGCGATGCCAAGACGGCTTCAGGAAAATGAATCACAACCCAGGAGCGAACTCCGGATCCTATCAGGCGCCGAGCCGCCTCGGCAGCAGCCTTCACACTGATCTGGTCACGCTCGCGAAGGACCACCCCGGTCAGCTTCTCCGCTTCGAAATCATTCGCAAAAAGCACATCAACGAAGGGAAGCGACGGCAGGACAATGGACTGAAACCGCCCGCTGTCCTCACTGACACAATCAATCGACGTGCGTAGTCCTGCGGCCTGCGCACGCTCAAGCAACCGTGCTGCACGCGGCATCCCGCCATTGACTTCATCCAGGCGATCAAGAAGCAACAGGTAGCCGAGATGAAAAAGCCTGGCGTCCGTTGTCTCGAAATCCACGTGATCAATGTCAAAGTGCGCGTTGGCTCCGCGTTGATGAAAGAACGTCCGGCGCCCGGTGTCGCGAACGGTCATGACATCCGTGTAGCTCGTGGGAGCCTCCGTCGTAACGCGCACCTGGGAGGACTCAATCCGGCGCGCCCGGCAGTCAGCCAGAATTGCCCGACCGTCGTCGTCGTCGCCTACCAGCCCGGCACCGGCAAGCGGATAAGACGCACCCAGATTCGCCAGATCGACAAGGATGTTGTAAGGCGAGCCACCATTTCCCGAAGACTCACTGTAAATGGACGCAAGCGTATCTTGGGCAGGCCAGCGATCGATGATCTTGACGTGATCGACGATCCAGTTTCCCGCGGCGAGTAGTCCTTTTCGCATGTTTACCGGATGGACACGATTTTCTGTTCCCGATGCGACTGCAGCGCAGCCGCCCACCATTCATGGGATGCAACCGCCTCGTCAGGAGTTGCACATGCAAAACGTCCGTCCAGCTTTCCGGCGCGCTCCGCAAGAAAAGCCGCCCACATCTGCATCAGCACGTCCGGGAATCCCGGCTCGAATATTCCACCGGTGATGGTACGAAACGGCATTCCGAATCCGAGGTCGGTCTTTTCCCACCACTGCTCCTTGTCCCTGCGATAGGTCCAGAGAGTCTTGGGCTCCTTCGTCGAGTAACGGGCGCCTCTATCCGTCCCAAGGATCTCAATATACCAGGTATTGGTTTCCGTCGGTGCCATGCGTTTCATTTCGAGGCTCATCGGCACCACATTGCCTCCGATGCTCGCATTTCCGTGAATCACTGCGTTGTCCCAGGTGTCGCAGGGCGCAGTGCCTCCCTTGCCGTCGGGCCGGACGGCATGGATCTTTTGCAGTTGCGCATAGAGTGATGATGGACTCCAGCCCAGGCGAAGCGGCACGTGTGCGACATGGAGACCGAGGTCACCCATGACTCCAATTTCTCCACAATACTGTGACTGTCGTTTCCAATTGATCGGTTTCTCAGGATCGAGATCGCTCGAATGGAGAAAACCCGCCCTGACACTGATGATGCGGCCGAGCGCTCCTGATGCTGCGAGCTGATACACGCGCTGTACCCCCGGCAGGAACGGAAACTCGCTCGACACACGCACAAACCTGCCCAGGCGGGCAGCCTCATCGCGGATCCTCCGCGCAGCGGCAAGGTCGATGCCAAACGGCTTCTCTGCAAGCAGGTCCTTCCCCGCGCGCAATACATCGAGGTAAATGGTTTCATGCAGATGATGGGGTACCGCAACATACACCACATCCACCTCCGTGGAACCCAGCAGTTCCTGATGTTTGCCGGTAAGCAATCGCACCGTCGGGATCTGCTTGAACCAGTCCAGCATTTTGGTCTGCACGTCACAAACGGCAGTGAGTTCCGCGCGAACGGGATAATTTTCCAGCGCAAACCACCGGGCAAATGCCGAGGCAGCCTCGCGCCCCATGAGTCCGCCGCCTATGATGCCAACCCGCACGGGATTTGTTTCTGATGTCATGTCTTAAGGGAAAATTCGATTGAATGTGTCTTCAGCAGTGAGAACCTCGTTTATCACCCTCCGCCAATCGCGGCTGCATTCATTTCCGTAAGTTTCTCACCGGAGCCCGGCGACCCGGATGGCCACGCCCTCCCTGCGAAGCCTTGCGCCATCGGCCTTTGCCGGTCGTACATCCGTGACAAAGCGGTCAAACCGCCCCCAAGGTGCTATCAGCACGGAGGCTGGCTGATTCCATTTGGATGCGTGGGCAGCCAGGATACGCAGCTTCGCGTGGGCGCATGCCATCTGCTTCACCGATGCCTCCGATAACTCCGTCGTGAATGCCCCATCCGCGCCATCAAGACCGGATGCGCCAACGACCGCGGCATCAAAGTGAAAGGCCTTCAGCCAGTCGAGCGCAACGCCGCCAACCAAAGCAAGACTGACCGGACGGACCTCACCGCCAATTCCAACAATCCTGGCCTTCGCCTCCCCGGCGAGAGCAAGAAGCGGGATAGAGTTGGTCACGATCGTGAGTTCATTTCGCTCAATGAGGCGGCGCCCGATCTCAAGACAGGTTGTACCTGAATCCACGAATATGTGTCCCCGGACAGGAAGCTCTTCTATGGCGGTGCGGGCAATGGCGGCCTTCGCCTCAACCGCATCAACCGCCTTGTGCTCGAATCCGGGTTCTGGCCTTTGGTAGTTGATCCTGAGCGCTCCGCCGTGAGCCCGGACAATCTTTCCAGCCTCCTCCAGCAGACGCAGATCCCGTCGGATGGTGATTTCGGAAGCATCGAAATGCCGCGCCAGCTCCCCCACCGTGAGCCGGTGCTTCTGCTGCAGCAGTGTTTCAATTGCCCCCAGACGCTCCTGTACGAACATGCGCCATTAGGGAGGGGATCAGAGGCGGCATGCAAGCCAAAAAGATCACTTATGATCACTATCGAACAAATATGATCAATTGATCAGGGTGCAGCCTGCCTCCGCCGGAAACCTGAACGGGCGCCTCGAAGGCTGCTTCGGAATGGGATGATGATGGGCGAACAGATCTCCCCCCGGAACTGCTGCTCGATCTGTGAAAACAGGGCTTCAGCAATCTCTTTTGTACTGCTGTAGAGATAGGAAACTTCCAGCGGGCACAGAAAGTTGATCTCTGCATGCTTGTGAACCACGAGCTTCAGGTCGCGCGGCACGTCGACGCGCTCCTCAAGCACGGATAGGACCAAGCCGGTGACGCTGGTGTCGGGAAACACGACCAATCCATCCGGCCGCTGCGGTTGTTTCCAGATTTCCTTGAATTTCCTGTATCCGAACTCCTCCTGCGACTCATCGCGAACAAAGCCATGGGCCATCCTGAACCATTCATTGCGCACCTCTATCCCCTCCGCCCTGCATAGTGCCGAAAACCGGTGATAGAAATCGCTGCCGGCCGCCGCCTTTCTTCTTTCAGGTTCGATGATCGAAATGATGCCAGCCGACCTGCAGCCCTGCTTCCTGAGCAGGGAGACTGATGCTGCTGCGAACTGGTCGAAGTCGAGCTGGACACGATTCGGTACGGGCACCCGGGTAAAATACGAACAGAGCGTCGGCAGCGGCTGTAGCCAGGTCACAACCTCGCGGGGCACGTCCGTTGCGATGATCGCCTGAATTTCGCGTCGCTCCGCCGCCGCCGCCAGATCCGACCATGCCTCGCCACGTCGCTTTTCATTCCTCGGATCAAACCAAACCCGGACAGCAATATTGCGCGCCTCGAGCAGCCTTGCGAGTTCGACGTGCACCGCCCGCTTGAACGCATTGGCCTGGTTCTGCCAAATGTTCGAATCATAGTAGATCCCGACCGTTGACAGCCGTGCGCTGCGCTCGCTCACAAAGGTTCCGATCTTTGGCTGGCGCGTCAGCAGCCCCTCCTTCACCAAGGGAGCAAGCGCAGCATGAATCGTCGCAGGATGGGTTTGCCATTTCTCCGCAAGTTCTGTCGACGACGGAAGCTTGGTTCCCGGCTTCAGGTCCCCATTGATGATGAGGGCACGGATCTGTTCCCCGATTTGCCGGTATACTACCCGCGGACGATCGATTTTCAGCTTGAGTGGGTCAGCCATATATCTGTGAGCTGAACAAAGTGATTTTATGACCGGCCGTCAATCGGGCGTCGATCGGCCCGGTAATTGTCAGTCGGCAAAATTCAGGATCAAGGGTGTCGCCTATTCCCCTAAAAACTCGAAGGCAAACACCCGCCCAAACGCTTGACCCTTTCAACCGACGGAGGGACTTATCGTGAGTCCGGCAACGGGCTCTTCAAATAGGCAATCAAATCAGCAAGTTCGTTCCTGCTCATGGACTGTTCCAGTCCGTCTGGCATCAGTGAGAGGCTGGATGCATTGAGGGATAAAATGGAGCTCCGCATCACCACCTCATCAGCACCAAATGCCGTGCGCAGCGTCAGGCTGGTATCCGATTCCGTTAGGATTCGCCCCGAAAGCGTCCGACCGTCCGGGGTGGCGATTGAGACCGATTGATAACCCGGGTAGACCTCATAGTTGGGCACGAGAATATGGAGCAGCAGTGCCTCTGCCGGCTGATTCCGATTGCCCGAAAGGTCGGGCCCAACATGACCTCCAACACCGTCAAATGTGTGACAGGCAGAGCACACACGGGCAAACACGGCTGCTCCCCGATGTGCGTCAGAAGGAAGCTCAAGGACGCTCCGGTACTGCTCGTAAACCTTCATGCGGTCACCGCCCTGCAAGTCCCCGAACGCCTTTTCGGCACCTGCGCGGATCACCTCATCCTTGTCCTTCAACAGGCGATTGCGCTGCAGCGGAGCAATTTCCGCGGGCTTGATGGTCCCTCGTTCTATCGCGGAAAAGAGCACCGGGATCATCGCACGTCGCGAGACCAGCGAAGCGATAACCGCTTCGCGCAATTGTGGAGTGTAGTGTTCCCAGTTCTCAGACCGAATGAGCAACTCTCCCGCACGCGGATCACCAAAGTTTTCCAGCGCCCGCACTGCCTGAAGCTGCAATTCGCGCGGGTTTCTCGCGTCAAGCAGACCGCCAAGGGCGGCTCCCGCCTGCTCAAAGCCGGTGTATCCGAGCAGCGCGGCGGCATTCATGCGCTCGGCGACGGACGCCTCTCCCGAAAGAACAAGCTTTGAGGCAGCTGCAAGGAAGACGGACAATTCGCGCGCATCCGCGCTATCCCGCTCCAGAAGCACGGACAACACGCCTTCGGTACTTCTTCCCCCAGGCTGGCGTCTGCCACGCAATCCCTCCGCCAACCCAAGTATTGATGGTATGCGTTCCCCGATCGGGCCTCGATCCTCCAGGATTCCAATCAGAAATGTGCGACAGGATTCAAGCGACGCCCCAGTACCGAACATCTGTCCAAGGTCCTTCATGATCGCCAAATAGGCCGCCATGTCCGTGTGCTGGACCCCGCCAATCGCAGTGAGAAACTGCTCCATGCGATTCCCAATGCCACTCAACACTGCAGCCCGCGCCCAGCGATCACTACCGTCCCGCAGGGCAATCGCCGCGAGCGCATTCGTTGCACGCGGGTCGGAGTGATCGCCGAGCACAAGCGCGCTTTCGAAGCGAACGCGGGCATCTGAATCCGCTGCCTTTTCGAGCACCTCATCCAGCAGGCCTGGAGCGCCCCCTATTCCCTCACCCGCAAGAATGACTGCCTGCTCTCTCACGCCAGCATCCCGGTCCTTGAGGCTGCTGGCAATGACCTCAGGCGTGAGTGAGTGAAGATTGTGCAAGGCCCACAGCGCGCGCACACGGGCGGCAGGAATCTCCGAGTTGCCCGCCAGCGCCTCAAGAGGACGAACCACGTCCTTATCTCCCCGTTCCAGGAGCCGCCTCGATGCTTCCTCACGCCACCAGGTATTCGTCGACTCGAGGCGACGCATCAGCACGTCGGTTGATTCAGACCGGAGGTCACCCGCACCCGCCTGAACGGAGTGAAAGTCATTCCGCACGATCCTGTAGATTCGACCCGCCGTTTTTCCGCTGCGGAAATCAAACTTTGCGCGAGACTCCTCCGGCACATACGCCGGGTGGTCAATCTCACGGCGATACATGTCCGCAATGTAAAGCGCGCCATCGGGGCCATTGCCAAGAAACACCGGCCTGAACCACACGTCGGTCGATGCAAGGAATTCCCTTCCTTCGTCCTGAGGATCCGAACGGAATGACGCCCCTTCCGAGCGCAGCACCTGACGCTGCACGAGATTCTGTGCCGGTTCACAAATGAATGCATTCCCCCGATGAGCCGGCGTGAGCGCCTCGCCGTCGTAGATGAGCACGCCGCAGGCCGAAGTAAAGGTGCCGCTATGCGGTGTCGCCATGAGGCTGGGGATGAAATCGGCAGTGACCGCAGCACGGCTGATGGGATGAACCCTTGCTTCCGCCATCGATCGGGACACCTCCTGATCCGTATCGGAAAACGCAAGGTAAGGATTCCGCCGCAGATTCTGCTGCGTGAGGACAACCTGCAGAATCGGGTGACGATTCGAACTTACAAACCGCCTGCCATACGCATCGAACGTGAGGCCGAACTGCCCCCGCCCGCCAACAACTTCATAGACAAGCGTATCTGGATCAAAACAGCCGTCCTTGGAGGAAAATGTGACCGCCGGGCGTTCGGGATGCTGCGGTGAGGTGACTTTTCCCCCTGCCAGGCCACACGCAACGTAGATTTTCCCGTCGAGCCCAAGCGTTGGGGAACTGACCCGAAGCTGCCCCGTCCGCACGGCATCAAATCCAGTCAGTACTACGCGACGCACGTCTGCGATTCCATCCCCATCGGTATCCTTCAGGTACAGTATGTCGGGCGCGCACGTCACAAATGCGCCCCCTCGCCAAAGAGCGATGCCATTGGGATATCCCAGTCCTGTTGCAAATTCCGTCCGTCGCTCAAATTTCCCATCGCCATCGCCGTCCTCGAGCAACGCCACACGGCCCTCATGGGTGATCGGCTGTCCCTCCATCGGGTCGGGATATCCTCGGTTTTCTACCACATACAATCTCGCCGGACCATCGAAGGCGAACGCGACCGGATCAACCACAAGCGGCTCCGCGGCAACCAGCTCAATGCGCAGGCCAGCTTCAAGCTGGAAGGAAGAAATGGCCTCTTCCGGCGTGAGAAACGGCGCTGGCCTGGCTGATGCCACACTCACTCCGCCGGAGGACATCACAATGGCTGCCATGCAAAGTACCCGATTCCCGAGGGTGCTCAGCAGGAACATTCGATCATATACGATCATTAATAATCAGACTTGACCACGGTGGATTCAAACGCAATGTCAAAGTGCTCCCGAAGCCGTCTTGCCGCTGTTTTGCCGGCCAACCATCCCCGATAACATGATGAATCCCCTCAGGCAGCTCTCCATCCGCACCATGACGAGCCATGCATCCTTTGTGAGAATCGGACGTGCACGCTCCGAACTGATCCGCTTCAGCCTCATTCTAGGCCTCCTTTCTGGAACCACGGCTGCGTGGGGTGTGGCCTCCCAGGAGCAGGCAATCGCCCCGACCGAGGTGTTGGCCCTGTTCAATGGCAAGGATCTGTCGCCCTTTACAGTGTGGCTGCCTGCCACGGGCGGCCATGCCGATCCGGATCGCGTCTTCTCCGTTGTGGACAATATCGACGGCGCGCCCGCAATTCGCAGCAGCGGTCAGCACTTTGGAGGCCTGATCAGCCGTCAAAGCTTCAGGGATTACAGGCTGGTCGTGGAATACCGCTGGGGGCTGATCACTTGGAAACCGCGAATGGATCGTGCGCGCGACAATGGCATTCTCCTGCATTGCCAAGGAGAACCGGGAAATGCCTCAAGAAAATTTGATTCACCCTGGATGCGATCCGTTGAATTCCAGATCATTGAGGGCGGCACCGGTGACGTCATCCTGGTCGGTGGATTTGATCGCACCACCGGCAAACTGATTCCGGCGCTCCTGACACTGACCGTACAGCCAGGACAGAAATACTGGGATCCCACAGGAGTTCCCACCGAGTTCACCAAGGGCCGCATCAACTGGCAGTATCGCGATCCCGCATGGACCGACACACTTGGCATTCGCGGCCCAAGGGATGTCGAGAAGCCGACCGGTGAATGGAATCGCATCGAAGCCATCTGCAAGGGCGGCGATGTCACGTATTTCGTCAATGGTACAAAGGTCATTGAGGGAAGAAACGGATCCCTGAGCGAGGGTCGCATTCTCCTACAGTCAGAAGGAGCCGAGATATTTTTTCGGCGGGTTGAGCTCCAACCCCTGAAGTGAATGACCCGCCACGCCATGACACTCCGAAATGCGCCCTGTTTGCCCACGTGGCGGTACCTCGGCATGACCTGTGCCCTCCTGATTGCATCCCTGAGTCTCATTGCAGCGCCAGCCAGCAGCACCCCCTCAAACAGCGAAGGGATATTCCGAGCGGGTGCGGCGACGAGCAACATCACTCCTTTGCTGGGCGTCAAACTTGACGGCGGCATCATGCAAATTGGGCCCGCCACCCATGTCCATGACGAGTTGCATGCGCGGTGCCTCGTTCTGGATGATGGCACCTCCCGCCTCGCGTTTGTCGTGTGCGACAATACGATGATCGCCACCGAGGTGATAGATGACGCGAAACGCATGATCCAGGACGCGATCGGCCTGGATCCAAGTCATGTGATGATCTCGGCCACGCATTCGCACAGCACTCCGCGTGGACTGGATCTCAAACTTGGCCCAAAGAATCTCGAGTATAACAAATTCCTCTCCGAGCGCATCGCCGACGGCGTTCGACGGGCTGTCAACAATCTCCAGCCGGCTATCATCGGATGGGGAAGCGGAAACATGCCTGAATATGTACAGAACCGGAGATGGCTGGTGGAGCCTGACAAGGTCCCATCGAATCCCTTCGGCGAGAAAGGCGAAAAGGTCGTGATGGGAGCGTCGCCTCCACATAAGATTGGGCCTTCGGGTCCGGTTGACCCGGAGTTGTACCTTGTATCGGTCAGGCATCGCGATGGACGACCTTTGGCCGTGCTCGCAAGCTACGGTCTGCACTATGTCGGTGGCATACCGAATGGTGTCGTGAGTGCGGACTATTACGGCGTGTTTGCCGACGAGGTGCAACGCCAGCTCGGCGCCGATCGGCTTTCTCCTCCCTTTGTCGCCATAATGGCAAATGGTACCAGCGGAGACGTGAGAACTCCAGCCGTCCCCGCCCAAGCCTACGAGCGCATGCAAATAGTTGCAGAGGCACTCGCACGCGAAGCAGTTCGAATCTGTTCGCAGATCAATTACCTTCCGTACGCAAGCCTCGATGCGGCACAGGCACAACTTTCACTGGCGGTACGACGCCCAAACGCCGAACGCCTGGCGTGGGCAAACCAAGTTTACAATAGCGTGGATCCCAAGGCAAAAATGCTGACCCGATCCCAAGTGTATGCGCGGGAGGCCCGCTACCTCGCAGACTACCCTCCGACTGTCACATTGACCTTGCAGGCCTACCGAATCGGCACGCTCGCAATTGCCACGGCACCCTGCGAGGTATTCGCTGCAACCGGCCTGGATTTGAAGCGGCGGAGTCCTTTCAAGAATTCCTTCATGATCGAATTGGCCAACGGCTACTATGGTTATCTCCCCACCCCCGAGCAACACGCCCTGGGAGGTTACGAAAGCTGGCCAGCCCGCACAGCCTTCCTTGAGATCCAGGCGGAACCAAAGATCAAGGATTCACTCCTCGGACTGCTTGCCGAACTGAAGAAGCGGGACCCTCGGTAGCAAAAGCCCTTCTGCGGTTTGTCGCCTATCTGCCTGCTTCTACCGATTTTCTCTCCGGATCCCGGAAGAAAATGATAAACGCGATCAGCACCACGATTGCGCCAATTGCGGGCGACATCCAGATCTTGGTCCAGTCATGGGTGACTGTGCCACCTGTGGCAACGACTTGATTGGTTGCGAGCACTCTGCCCGCAAGCAGGGTACCGACAAACGATCCGATGCCCCACAGGACGAATGCAATGAAGCCTTGCACCGCAGAGCGCATTCTCTCATTGGCCTCCCCGTCCGCATAAAGCTGGCCGGCAATAAAAAGAAAGTCGTAGCAGACGCCGTGCAGCAGGATCGCAAGGAATATGAACGCCGTCTGCATATCGGCCATGCCCACGCTGCCAGCAAGAAGCAAATAGCGCGTCACCCACGCCGCTATTCCCAGCATGATTGTCTTTTTGTAGCCTAAATTTTTGAGGAAGACCGGCAGGAGGAAGAGGAATATCACATCCGACACCTGCGCCAGGCTCATCTTGCCCGCCAGCCCGGTCCAGCCGATCTCTGACAGGTAGATCGACATCAGGACAAAGTAGAAATACAGCGGGACACAGATCAGAAACATGCAGATGACAAAAATCGCAAAGGAGGGTTTCTTCATCAACGCCAGCGAATCCAGTCCCAGCACATCGCCTAGGCTCACATCCTGACCAACCTTCCGGGGCGGAGTTGCCGGAAGTCGAAAGGCAAACAACCCAAAGAGGATCGATGCTCCTCCTCCAAGGAGAAACTGTACCGACGACTGTTCCCCTTTCATCAGGCTCAGCACAACTCCCGCCGCAATCCAGCCGATAGCAGAAAGGATCTTTATCCTCGGAAAATCCCGTTTGGCATCGGCAAGATGCGTCAACGCCACGGAATTTCCCAGTGCAAGCGTCGGAGCAAAGAGCGCACAGTACAGGATGAGTGTCGGATAAAACGCTCCGAATGTCTGCAATCGCGAAAGCGCGATCAGGACCAGACCACCAACCACCCCCAGGACTCCCAGTATTTTCTGCGAGGCAAAATAGCGGTCTGCTATCAACCCTACGAAGAAGGGAGAAATCATAGATCCGATGGCAAAGGCCCCATACGCCGCGCCAATCTGGTCACCACCAAACTTGAGCACGTTCGCAAGATACGTGCCCATGCTGACATACCATGCACCCCAGATGAAGTACTGCAGGAACATGAAACTGGATAGCTTGAACTTGATGGCTGATTGTTGATCCATGGTGGTGGGGTGTTGGAGCTGTTTCTTGGTGACGCCGCTCTCACTGAGCACGCAGCCGCATCAATGCACTTCAGTTCGACAGGATCCGATGCCAGGGCGGAAGAAGTTGAACTGCACATTGGGGTGCGCGGCCAGGAGCGACATCGGCACAGCACTGTCCATGTAGCCACGACTGACCATGAGCGCTGTCAACCGCTGCCCGAATGGATTGTCATGGCAACCGGCATGCCAGATGGATACCTTTTCCGCCAGCCACGTTTCAACAGGTCCGACCGTAATGGCACACGTCGGTACGATCGAAATATTCCCGCCACCCGAGGTGCGGGCATTCTGCGCGAGTGTCACCGGATGCAGGTCGACAATTCGGGTGCCAAGCTTCCGATATTCCTCGGGAGACGGAGGAGCATCGACGTACTGCCCGACACGTTTGACCGGATCGTTGAACGCCCAGTGCTTGATGTCCCCTTGTCCGCCTTGCATGACCTTGCAGCTTACTCCGTTCCAACTCCGTTTGTAGCGCCCCACATCAACCGGGAAATGAAGGTTCTCCTCGGGCATCGCCAGATCCGGGCGTATCCGATCGAAACAGAGTTCGCGATCGGCCCGCTCGAAGGAAAGCGGATGTGTCAGGGGCACGGTTCGGCCATCCTGATACCATTCATCCATCCCCCAGAAATGGGCATGTTTGAGTGAAAGCCCGATCTCGTTCACGATACGAGCAACGAGCGGCAACTGCTCGGTTGGGCCGATGGGACCACAAATCCCTGCGGGGTTGTCCGCGGTTGCAGATTGCCACGCCGTGACGTATTCGAGCGCCTCAGCCAGGTAGAATTCCTCCAGGGTGTCATACATGACAACCCGAAAGCCATCCCGAGAGAGGCCTTCGATGTCTTTCAGGGTCAGGCTGGCCGCCTCCTTGACCAATTCCCGGTCGAGCGTGGTATAGTCCCACCACCCGGGTGCAATTGAGCTCATTAAGCGTGGCATGATGGATCGAATCTTTCTTCGGATTTCGGGGTGATAAAATGGGCGAATTCGCGTAACATCAGGTGTGCCTGCTGCCACGCGAGTACCTGGGATTTAAAAGGTATTTCGGCCCCAATGCCGCGCGGATCGGGTCCGCGTCCTCGCTGCAGAATCCCAGTGCATTGTGCCTCCGCCACCCTTCGGCCAGGCGGAACTTTCGAGACATCTTGCCCACCGCTCGGCTCATGGTTTCCATGTCGGTGATATACGATGACATCCCCTGGGTTTCGGTCAGCCACCGCTGCTGACTCTTGTGCGCGGCGAGTGCCGAGAGTTTTACTGCGTGAACACCCGATACATCGACAAAACTCTCCGGTATCACACTCCGGGCCATGGCATCGCGCAGACCATGAGGCAACGCATGGTAAAGTGTAACATCTCCGTCCATCGCAGCGACCCTTGGATTCGAACGATAATTCGGCATTCCCCGGGCAAAGACCGCGGTGGCCACCAACCGTGCCGTATTGGTGTGATCCTCCATGTAATCCTCGGGTGAATGGGTGAGCACGATCGACGGAGCCACCTTCCTTACAATCGCCGTTATCCGGCGCAGGAGGCGCGGCTCATAATAAATTCCCAAGTCCTGCACCAGGCTTGGATGATGCCTGGCCCCAAGAATCCGTGCTGCAGCCCGCGCCTCGCGCGCACGCCGCGCCCGCGTCCTTTCTGCATTCTCCACGTGACTGCCACAGGAACCATCTGCAATGTTGAGATAGTGCACTTCATAACCCGCGGCCCGCAATTCGAGCAACGTTCCGGCCATCATGAATTCGATGTCGTCCGGATGGGCTGCAATTGCCAGTACGCGTCGCTGTTTCATGAAAACTGATCGAGCCTGACCTCTGATCCGATCTCTGCAGAGCGGTCCGCCGCCAGAATCATTCGGTGCGATACAAATGCCTCGTTGAAGCTCGTCAGTGGCATCTCGTCACCCCTGTCGATCGCAGCAAAAAAGGCTTCAAACTGCTTCTGATACGGATGATCGGAGACATCACCTGAGTCCAAAAGCTTCATCGCCAGATTGCTCCAGGCATGACGATTGAGTCCGGCAATCTTTTCGGAGTGGAACCGGTTGTCGAGCAGCGACCCTTCACTCCCAACCAAGTGTGTGTGAAAATAGTACGGCTGGAGACAATCGATCACCGATGCAACCTTGCCAATCCGGCCATTCCGAAATTTGAGGATGGTTACGGATGTCGTGCCATATTCGTATTTCTTGAAATCCTTGTTTTGGGAACCTGTCGCATGGCTGGACACCGAGACGACATCGCTGCCCATGCAGAGTAACAGGGCATCGAACGCATGACACCCCGCCGACAGCAGACTGCTCCCTCCGTCTTTTCGAGCGGTGTTCCAACGAAACTGACCATACCAGGGACCGACGCCATGGTAGTAATCGACTTCACCATAGTGAATGTCTCCCAGGAGGCCCGCATCAATCACCGCCTTGGTTGCGACAAATTGACTTGAGAAACGCGCTTCGAAACACACGCAGGATTTCACAGCTCCGGCACGGATCGCATCACCTACCGCCAGTGCATCCGCAAGATTGAGACTGATCGGTTTTTCAATGATGACATGTTTTCCGGCCCTCGCCGCGGCAATGACATGAGCCGGATGCTGGTGAGGCAGACTGCACACGGAGACCGCATGCAGGTCCGGACGGCGCAGCATGGCATCCAGACTCGTGTACGTTTCGATTCTTCCGCCATAGCGGGTGCTGAGCGCATCCGAATCCTGAGGACGGGAAGAATAGACTGCAACCACCTGCGCCTGACTGGTTGCATTGATGGCCTGGATGTGGGCGGTACTCGCCCAGCCATAGCCAATGATGCCGACATTATACTTTTTCATAAGCGATGTAGGGCTATTGGTTGATTGGATTGAGCTGCTCGCGCAGATGCGCAATTGAGGGCTTACAATGATTTCAGCGATGAAATGAGCCTACTCCACGCCGCATTGCGCGCAGCCTTGTTGGCGATGTAGCGCTCTTGAACCTGCGTGTCAGCATCCGGAGCGGGCGCCGGTGCCTGGCCTGCCTTCATGAAACCATGTCCGGATCCCGGATAGAACTCGGTATGGTAGGACTTTCCCAGTCGCTTCATCTGGTCCGTCGTAACAGGTACTGTCGCGTTTATCCGCATGTCGTTTTCCGCATAGAATGCGATGATCGGGCATGCAATCCGCTCGAGGTCGGCATCGCGAGTGGGTCCATCTCCATAGAATACAAACGCCGTCTTGATTACGGAATTGTTGGTTGCAAACCTGAAGCTCTCGCTCCCGCCCCAGCAAAACCCAACAACAGCGACCTTTCCATTACATGAGGGCAAATTCGCCGCATACTGCACTGCAGCATCGAGATCAGCCGTGATCTGGTCCGCAGGGAGCGCACGAATCGCCAAGGGAATTGCATCATCCGCGAATTCTGATGTTCCGCCTTTCCCAGGACCGGCGCCCCATAGCAGATCCGGAGCGACTGCGATATATCCCGCTGCAGCAAGGTCATCAACCATGCCACGTGCCCAGTGGGACATGCCCCAGATGTCGTGGATTACCACGACCGCCGTTGCCTTATGATTGACCTCGGGATACCCAACGAAGCAACCGACTTCGCGTCCGTCGTGTTTCAACGTTTTCCACTCCAAGTGCCTTGGCGACTGTTCCAGTTTCGCTTTTGCCCAGTCTTGGGCAGAGGCGCAGGATCCGAAGAAGACCGCGAGGAATCCGACAGCAAACCGGGAAAATAACAGGGGTGTGGTTTTCATGGGGCACAAATGAACTTCCTGCGCATCCGAAATCAATCCCGCCTGGGCGCACCCGTCTCAACCAACATCTGAGCCAGCTTCGCTCTCATGCGGTCGGCCAGCTTTGAGTTGCCGATCAGATTGCGCATCTCGTAGGGATCCCGGTTCAGGTCGTACAACTCGTCCGCATCCTTCAGATCGACATAGTGAATGTATTTCCAATCGTTGGTGCGCACAGCCTGATAACCCATGTTCCGCACACGCGGAAAAACCGTATCGGTATAGTATTCGATCAAGAATGCATCCCGAATCTCAGGGCCGTTCTGCTTCAAAAGTGGCACGAGCGAATGGCCTTGGTAGGCTGACGGCACGGTGGCTCCCCCCAATTCCAGCAGTGTGGGCGCCAGATCGAGCGTGGTCACCACCTGGTCACGCTTTGCTCCGGCCGCGATCAGCGTAGGCAGACGCATCAGCAATGGAATTCGGATCGATTCCTCATAGGCCAGGCGCCGCTCAACGCTGAGTCCATGCTCCCCGTAGAAATAGCCCTCGTCGCCGGTCACGACAATGAGCGTATTGTCAAGCTGACCGGTTTCCTCCAACGCCTTCAGTAACGCACCCGTGCTCTCATCGACAGCCGCCAACATCCGCAGCCTTCCAAGGATCGCCTCATCGCTGGAACCGGTGGCTGCACTCAGCGGAGGCAGCCCGGGAATCTCCTGTCGTAAAGCAGGCTTGCCCTCGAGAGTATCATCAATGTTTGGTCGTCTCGGTATGGGCGTGCCGGAATAGAGATTCCTGTGACGAGCGGCCGGAATGAAATTGGATGCGGCCGGATCAGAAAGCTTCCCATCGGCAGCCTGCGCCGTTTCCGGATGCAACGCCTTGTGCGCAAAGAACAGCAGGAACGGTTTCTTGTGCGGCCGTTTGATGTACTCGACTGCACGCTCGGAGAGCATGTCGGTGACGTACCCCTTTGTTTTCACTACCTTGCCGTCGACATTCATTGTCGCGTCATTTGAGGTCCCCTGACCCAGCAGGCAGGTCCATGAATTGAACCCCGGACGAGGGGTGCTGTCGTTGCCCATGTGCCATTTGCCGAGAAACGCCGTTTCATATCCCGCCTTCTGAAGCTCCTGCGGGAAAGTCTTCAGCTTGTGGCTCGCCACGCTGCGGTCAGTGTTGTCTAGGATACCATGGGCGTGCGTGTACAACCCCGTTAGAATGTTCGCCCTGCTGGGTGAGCAGAGCGGCGACGTCGCAAACGTACTCCGAAACAGGATCCCTTCCGCAGCGATCCTGTCAATATGCGGAGTCTTGGAGACGGTGTTTCCCATGCAGGAGAGGTCATCCCAGCGCAGATCATCGATAAGGATGAAGACAATGTTGGGATGCTTTTCCAAAGCGGCGCGGCACGGTGTGCCTGCAAGAATAATCCCCCCGACAAGGAGCATCGGGAGTATGACGAGCCTCTTCCAGATGTTTGCGTGAACAGGTGATTGTCCAAGGAGGGGCGTGGCATTCATTCGAAGATTGTTCATGGGATTCTTGTTTTGAGATCTGCGCCGATGGCTCCCTTTCGCGGCCTAACGAAGGGTAGGTTCGATAGCCCGATGGGCGATAAGCTGACGGATTGCGGAATCGACGAGTGCCTCGCCGTTGCCCGGTTCATTGCGCGTAGTCGGCGGAGAGGCGCCATAGGCTCCTTCGCTCATGGCCCTTCGGGTCGGAATGTATCCGATCGCACCATTCGCCAGCTCATTGAGAAACGTATACTTGTAGGGCGAGTTCATCTTCACCTGAAGCCCAAGCTCCACGAAGAGCTCACCGGGTACGCCAACAAACGCGAGCTCATCACCCAAAGTGATCACCATCACCTCAGCCTGGAATGTATAATTCCCGTCGACATAGGTCTCCATGACCTCGCCATCAAAAAAGGGCTTCTTCTGGTGAGTTTCCTCGAACTGGCGGCTCTTGGAGGCCATGAGCTTCAGACGCACGCTCTCGCGCGAGACCTTGAGCGGCGCACTCGCAAGCGTCTCCAGTCGCTGATAGCAACGGACCACTTCAGCCGCCAGCAATGCGCCGATACGCGCCGCTTCGCCATACCCCTTCACACGATGGGGCTTCTTGGGATCCAACAGATAGTAGTGATTGATATTCCCCGCGGCGCCGATGGTGAAGTGCGTCAGCATTTCGGGTCCCTTCACATCGGCGAGGATCTTCGACAGCTCATATGCAAAATCGGACGAAAATTGGAGGCCACCCGTGGTATCCAGATGCATCGAGAAATTGACCAGGCTGGCCAATGGCTTTCCATCGGGCGCATCGACATAGACGAGCGGAAGGGATGGATCCGTCGTCCCGGCCTCACGCACGACATTGACGAGGTCTTCATCGTGACCCTTTGCCGGATTCGCGTAGACGCGTCCATCCTTCATGAGATAGCGCCGGTTGTAGGCGAGGTTGTCGACCCTGCCACATGCCGCATGCAGGCGAGCCGGAGTGAGATTCGCCTCAGCCTGCCTGACACTCTCTGCGATCATGCCTGGAAGACCAGTCAGATACCGGTCGGCGATCGCCATCTGTTCACGGGTGGCGGTATCCTTGAAAAAGCGTGGGCGAAGATTCGGACTCGTATGCGTGTGCGTCGATGTAATCATCACGTTTTCCGGAGGCACATCGCAGATCTTTCCCACGATCTTTCGGGCCTCTTCAATCATGGCCAGAGGCAGGCTGGTAACATCGCACGCGACAATTGCCGCCTTGATTCCCCCGCTTTCAAAGACCACCGCCTTCGCGTGTAACGGATCATGCGTGCCTTCTGCACCTGGTGCCGGATGCGGAGGCCGTTGGGGAACTTGAAACGGCATCTTCAACGGCGGAGTAATATCAACCGCCGCAGCGCCGACTCTCAGAGACTCGGCATGCAGGAAAGATGGCGTACCCAGCCACAATAATAGGCTCAGGACAGCTGAGGCATGTTTCCCCGACAAGTGCGCAAATGTCCGCAGCACGTGAACGATTGAGGGGGACGCAACAAGCGGTCGGAATGAAAACTTCATCATGGCAGCTCCTTGATTCTTACGTTTCGGAATTTCACCGCGTTGCCTGCCTTCCAAGTCGTCAACCCCTCGACGTCGGGATGGACCTGAAGTGCAATTCCCCCTGTTGCAGGCAGCCCACGGGCCGTTTTTTCCGAGTGGGTAAAGTCGGTGACCAAACGCTCATTAAGCCATACGCGAATCCGCGCAGGATTGCCTTCGATGCGGATTGTCAGGTCGTTCCATGTGTCCGGCCGGACAAGCCTCACACCTTCGGTATCGCGCGAAACGTGGGTATGCCCCAGGAATGGAATAAAGATTCGACCCACATAACCACGGGGTCGGTAGTCAAAGGTTACCTGTTGGCTGAGTCCCGTTGGCCCGACCCGGAGAAAGACACCGGTATCCATGGGATAGGTCACCTGGACCTGAAGCTTCAGGATGTAATTCGTATAGGGTCGATCCAGCCAGAGAAGTCCGCCTTTGCCAGGTGGATCCTGTGTTCCATACAGAACGCCATCCTCAACCCACCATTTTCCCGCACGATGAATCGGTGGCATACCCTCGTGCGGCTTCCAACCGGACAGAGTCTTTCCATCAAAAAGCGGGACAAAACCTGCCTCATCCGGGACAACGAAACCGGCATCGGCCATCGCCGAGCGCAATGTTGCTTCGATGCCATCCGCCATTCGCATGAAGCCAAGGTCGGTGGGATGGAGCCCATCCACCGTGTCCTCCCCGTCACCACCAAGGAGCAAGGACGCGGGAACATAGTGGATGTGCTTATCCCCAGACTTCTTCAGTTCGTCATACAATTGACGCAGATATCCATTCGTTTCGGTGTCCTTTGCGCGGAAGTTCTCACCAAATACCGAATGCGGTGGATAAAGATGCTCAAGCAGGACGATGGGCGTTGTGGGATGACGATCCCGGAGGACCTTGATAAACGGCCTCACCCTTTCCTTGGTTTGTTCCGGAGTCAGGTTGCCCAAGCTATCGAAAACGTAGACAGAGGCATCAAGCTGGGCAACAAGCTGCGCCATTTCAGGTTCCGATTTTCCATTCCCGCTGAAGCCCAGATTGATCGTGGGCCAATCCAAACGACGCCCCAGGATGGCCTCATAGGACATGCCCGGTCGTGAGGCACAACCGCCCTGCGTGATCGACGTGCCATAGAATACGATCGGCTTCTTTCCCGAATAGCGATCCGGCGCAGGCTCAAACTTGGCGCCCTGTGGAAGGCCCAGTTCAACGGAATCGACCCCGTTGTAGAGCGGGAGATAGAGCATGTATTCGCGCAATTCTCGTCCAAGGTCACCCACCAATAACTGGTCTTGGGATTTCCCGGTGTTTCGAGGGCGTCCGACACCGATCCACTTCCATGAATCAGCATTGCGCACATACAGGTCCAAGCCGCTTACTCCTGTTGCCGGCATGTGATACATCGCCAGGCGGTCCTGACGCAGCATCCACCGCGCCCGTATCGAGTCGGCATCCGTAACAAAACGAAACCGAAGCCCGGTAGAGTCTTCTCCAAGTTTCCAAACTGGATCCCGGACCACTCCGCGCGCTGCAGCAGGCAGGCGGTCGTACGGATGATTGGTCGTACTCCATCCCTGTCCCTCCAATTTGGATTCCTTGAGCAGATTGTGCCATACGATCTGGCCCGCGTCCTTCGTCTGCCCCTCCATGGGCACGCCTCCCAGGGCAAACAGCCCAAGGAGGGCTACTGCCAGCCATGACTGGCGCCGTCGGGGCCATTTCACCGCCCCACCTATTTCGGCATCAATCATATGAAGGCACCTCCACCAGGGGATTTCATTCTTGTCATCGGAATCGTGTCTTTGATTCGAAACGCGCGGGAACAGACCGCACCCAGGGATGGCCGTCAGAAGGTTCCGCGGACCCCCAGTTGATATTGCGCACCGAATTGCTGGATCCTGAACCGCCTTGCCCATTCCGGCGTCTCAGATCCATATCGTTCCGCGGTGGGATCGTCGCTGAATATGTTGGTGCCCCCAAAAAATAGGGAAAGATGTTTCCTCAGAAGCCAGGAAATGCTGACGTCCACTGCTGTTCGCGGTCCCTCATATTCATAGGCCCCGGGCCCCATCGCAGCCACGGCAGCTCCTCGCCGGCCGGTCCTGTAGTTCACCTTTGTGCTGAACGTAATGGGATCCAGGCGAATGGTGGCACCGGCATTGATCGTACGACCTTTCAACCCCGATATGTCCGTAAAATAGGAGGCGTTCGCGAAGACATCGAAGGGCTTGCCCCAAGATCCAAGAACCGCAAGCGGTTGCCTGGCGCTGAACTCATATCCATCTATACTTCCCTTTCCCAGATTATACTGGGTGCTCAGCTGATAACCTGCATATATCGGATCAAGCCCAAGTGCAGCCAGATCCTCCTCGTTGACGATCTTCACAACAGTTTGAAAAAAGCCGTCAATCTGTTTTCTGAATACGCCTGCTGAGAATGCCCCTCCATTTTTGGTATAGTATTCAAGGGTATAATCATAGTTGTCAGCCACCCACGGACGAAGCCCCGTGTTTCGCATAGTGATCGTACCCAAGGCGCCGTCGGTCGGACTGCCATTCTCAAGATCAAATTCATTGATCGTCATATTGGGTATGATTGAAGTGACATTCGGCCGACCATAGGTTCGCGCATAGGCGAATCGGGCCATCAGGTTCTCAGTGATATTATACGTCAAATGTGCGCTGGGATAAAATCCGTCATAGGTGCGTCTTGCTTTCGCGGCCCGCTCAAAAAGAGTGACGTCGAGTTGCTCCAGGGAGCCTACTGCGCCCGCCTCGGGCTTGCGAATTCTCGCTCCCTTGCTGTCATGCGCAAAGGACCCGTCTGCATCGCGAACCCAGACTCCATTTGGGTCTGTAAGTAGACCGGCGCCTTTGCCGATGGTTTCCTCATAGCGGACTCCCGTCAGCACCCGCAGCCGATTGCGCAGAAACTGTCCATCAACCTCAAAATAGAATGCGTTTACAGTCTCTTCAAAAAGTTCGGAGTTTGTCCGCCGAAAGGTCTCGCCGCTCACTTTTTGTGCGAGTGTCTGCCCAAAAAGCACGGGATTCTCCTGCCATGCGGAATAGGCATGGGTGGCCGAGAACCAGGGGAGGTCCTTGATCCCGGCAAACCCAAAATCAAGATTGGTCCTCCCTGCGCGACTCATATCTGCCAGATAGGGAGTGGAATGATCATTGGTCGCGGCATTCCCATCAGGTCCATAGTAGGTGTAGGCATTGTTCCATCGGCGCGTATCGAATTTCTGATAGCGCTGGGCACCGCCGATTTCCACCGCCAGCGGAAAAGGTAGACTGTTTATCCGACGACGTATGCTGGCATCTGCCGTATAAACTTCGTTCGATATCCTGCGCGGTACCGATGTAGCTGCCGTCAGCCGATACTTGTTGGGATCAGTAATGTCGACTAGGGCACCATTTGCATCGGTGAATCGAACACTGCCTGGAGAATTCTTGTTGATATCAAGAAAATCGACGGTGAACAGCGATCCGACAAACCCTGGGAGCCCGATCAGCTGGTTGGTCGTGGAATAAAATTGACCGGCCTCAACATCATTCATCGCGGTCTTTGATTTCGACCAGCTTGCACCCGCTTTGATCTGCCACGTGCCGTTGTCGAATCGATAACGGAGATTTCCAAACTTGGTTGCCCCATCAATGACATAGTTTTGTCCATCCAGTGTCATGCCGCCCCGGCCTGTCGCACCATGCGTATAGTCGGGCCCCCAACTCAGCGCTTTTCCGCCCGCCGTCGGTACAGCATTGGTTCCGGTAGTCGCAACCAACTGACTCATCGAGTACCTTGTCAGGTAGTCGCCATATTGCACTGTCGCGGACAGCACAGAATTGGGTGTCACGCGCCAGTCGGCCTTCAAGCTGATCGAATTCCGATACGTGTATCGTGGAGCATCCTGCAGCGTGAACGATTGCATGAACGGGTTGCTCACCGATGCGCCACTGTTGGCCAGGCTGGTATTGAAGACTTTGGCAGCCACATGCCGCTCGTCATAGCGATTCAGGCTGCTTGAAGATACCGAAATGCCAAAGCGATCGTTGACCGGCAGGATGTATGAAAACTCGACGCTCGGCAGGATCCTGTGCGCCAGTTTCTCCTGCGGACCTCTCATCCTCTTGATCGAGATGTTGTCCTTCGCACCGGTAAAAAACATCCGGTAATTGAACTGCGGAGTCCTTCGCTCAAACGCGCTCTTGCTGATCAGATTGATGATGCCTCCCATGGAGTCTGCGGGGTCTCCTGGCCTTGGCACTTTGGTGAGCTCTATGCGGGACAGATTGTTCATCGAAACCTGATAGAACTGA
This sequence comes from Verrucomicrobiota bacterium, assembly GCA_014584295.1. Classification (GTDB taxonomy): domain Bacteria; phylum Verrucomicrobiota; class Verrucomicrobiia; order Opitutales; family Opitutaceae; genus UBA6669. The sequence goes on along the minus strand of JACTNC010000039.1, from coordinate 41,454 downwards.
AAGACACGGCTGGCACCTCCGGTATGGGCATTCGCCATCTGCGCACCATCCGTCGAGACTTGGGTGAGATTGCTGGCAAGGCCGCGTACGGTCACTGAGGCAATCTGGGGATCCGCAAAATCCGCCTGTATGCTGGGCATATATTTCAGAAATTCCCCGACATTTCCCTCGGAAATGTCTCCAAAGGCATCCGCAGCAAGGACGCTCTTGATGTTCCCTGCGAACCGCTGCTCATTCACCGCAAGGGCATCTGCCGTCATTTCTGCATCTGCCGTAACCTTGAAAGGATCGAGCTTGACCACCGGACGGCTGTCCGCCCCTCGGACCGTACTCGAAAGCTGAATCGGCTGATTGACGGTTGCCCCCGCCTCAACCCTGACAACAAGCTCTTCAGGCAACAGACCCGTATAGAAAACCCGCAGGGTTACGGGCCCGACAGCAAGATCGTTCAACCAGAAAATCCCGGTCTCGTCAGTGAACGCTTGGCGATTGCTTCCCACCACGCTTACCCGGGCGTTCACCAGATATTGTCCGGTGTCCACATTCTGCACACGACCGGAAATATTGCCGGTAGATTGACTCGCAGTGACCGTAGGTGCAGCTGTCTGAGCCCTGCCATCACTGAGAAGGGAGCCCAAACCAAGGGCCAGTACGAAGCGCGTGGCCCGCGTAGTAAAATGTCTTTGTCGATTCATGATTGAGTTGGGCTAGGATCAGGTCTGCAACTGTCTGGCAAGGTCGCGTGGAGGCAGCGATAGGTGTTCCACGCAGCCATTGAGGGTTGGGATTGGTCGGTAACAATTTCAATCTGAACATACTGAATAATAGAGTCAAGCCCGAAGGTGAAAATAACGCGCGGATTTCTACTGGATGCACGCCTTCACCCGGGCTTCTGGCCTCAAACTCGCCTTCCGGAGCACTCGGCAATTCGCGGCAAGATTCGTAGACGATGCCGCTCACGAGAAGGCATCAGCCATTCAAATCCTCCATGCGCCTTGGTCCCTCTGATTTCCAACGCGGCACGCCTTCAGCGCCCCTGAATCCGCCGTTACTCGAACGGCGCCTACATTTTCCTGCCAACCTGGGGTTTGGCCTCCGGCTGCGTCGCAAGAAGGCGGCGTAGCTTCTCGACCACCGCTGTTTTCTCAGTCGCGAGATTCCTGCTTTCGAGCACATCGCTGACATAGTCGTAAAGTTCCAGATCCGCCGTCTCAGGAGCCGCTCCGGGCACCTTCCATTCAACGAGGCGATACCGCTCCGTACGAACCGCCCGCCCGATGACCTGTCCATCACCTTCTCGTTTCCTGGGATAGGCGTGGAAGACTGCCTGTTTTGTTGGCAGTCGCGGATTGCGCGCCGTGGGAGCAAAACTGCTGCCTTCCAGTTCCTGCGCCACCCGGGGTGCCGGCAGTCCGGCAAGATCAGCAAGGGTCGGATAGAGATCAATGGTCTCCACGAGACCACGGCTCTTCTCTCCTTGAGCGATACCAGGCCCTGCAATGATCAGCGGGATTCGCGTTGCCTGCTCATAGTTGGTCTTCTTGCCCCAGAGCGAGTGGTCGCCCAGATGCCAGCCATGATCGCCCCAAAGCACAACGATGGTCTTGTCGGCCAGGTTCTGCCGGTCCAGTTCATCGAGCACTCGCCCAACCTGCGCATCCACATAACTCACCGCTGCATAGTAGCCATGCAGCAGTTCACGCTGCAGATCAACGGCCAATGGGCCGTCAGGGATTCCTGCGTAGGAACGAAGCTCCTCCGAATGGGTGAGAGCGTATTTTGGCGCCCCCTCAGGGTCAGACAGATTCTGCGCGGGTTTGAACCTGGATCGGTCATGCATATCCCAATACCGCTTCGGGACGTGGAACGGCAGGTGCGGTTTTAGAAAGCCTACGGCAACGAACAACGGTACATCCGACTTTGAATTTGCATCGCGAAGTCGTCTTATCACTTCGTCTGCGATCCTTCCGTCGGTGTAGAAATTGTCCGGCACCTCATCCGAGGATACTGCAGGGCGGCTTCTCACAACCCCGCGCTGCCTTCTCTCGGGCCCTTTCCGATCAGAAGATGGTCGCTGGGGAACAGAGCCTATATCAGACCAGAAGTGCGGTTCCGTCCATGACACGGCATCCTCGTGGTTGCCATTGGTGGTATGGAGTATCTTGCCGAGGGCCTCAGTCCGGAATCCGTATCTCGCAAAATATTGTGGCAGCGTGACCGCATCAGGAAGCGCCTGACGGAAATTTGTTGTCAGGTCATAGATGCCCATCGAGGTCGGTCGCATTCCTGTCATCAGCGAGTTCCGAGATGGTGAGCATAACGCCTGGTTGCAGTACGCGCTCTCAAAGGTCACTCCTCTTCGCGCCAGTCGATCAATGTTTGGCGTCTTGGCGAGAGGGTCGCCATAGCACCCAAGAACAGGCTTCAGGTCGTCAAGGCAGATGAGCAGCACATTGGGGTGTGCAGCCTCTGCGACGAGGGAGCCCGCAAGGAGGCAGCCCAAAAGGCAGCCGGTCTGCACAATCAGACGAAATTGATGTGGCATGGAAAAATTCCAGAAAGTTCGGTTCGGAGTTGTGCGATTGCACGCATTTCCGTGTGCCGATTTTCGCGGCTCATCGGACCCATTGTGACGGAGGAAGCTGCAGCCGCAGGATCTCCTGCACAGCCAGCGCCGCTACGCGTTCAGCGCCATACTCCGAATAATGTGTGTCATCTCTCACCGGTTCGGACCAGCGGGCATACCTGCCGCCGGGATAGTGAAGGTGCAGCCTTTTCGATCCTTCCACTCCATGGCCGCGCTCGAGTTCCATGGTGAGCTTGTTCAATTCTAGAAGCGGGACCTTCTGCTGCTCTGCAACCACCCGCATTGCGGCCGGATAATCCCCATGGGTATCAATCAGTTCACCCGTGCTGCTCCATTTCCGGCGTGCAACCGGCGTAGCCAGAATCGGCATGGCCTGGTGTTCGCGCGCCTCTTTCACAAACCGTCGTAGATTCTCCTGAAAGGCACCCCACGGGGCCGCATATCTGTCCGGCTTATCTACCTTTTCATCATTATGCCCAAACTGGATGATGACAATGTCACCGGGCTGCAACGCCGCTACTACCTTTGCCCAACGGCCTTCATCCAGAAAGCTCTTCGTGCTGCGTCCATTCATCGCATGGTTGCTCACTCGCACCGCATCCGGATCGAGCCAATGAGGCAAAGCCTGCCCCCACCCACGCTCAGGATTTGGCGGATCTGTTGGCTTGTCCGCCATGGTTGAATCACCAATCAGGTAAATGGTCGGAAGCAACGGTTTGGTCTGCTCCGCCGCGGCCCGCACCCCGCCAAGGATTCCCAGTGCCAGGAGGAGCCTGGCCAGATTCAAGTATGTCGCTCTCATTGCCCACCTGCTTTCGGCACGTTTCGCGAGAGCGCAAGCCGGAATCCCAGGCGGTTTCCGCGATCTGCCGGGGATAACCAGCGGCGTAACGCAGAGCGGCAATTTCCCTCCGGGCAATTCCAACTACCTCCCCGGCTCGCACGATAGACACCTTCCGCCGGAGAAATCATCGCTCCGCGCGAGTCGACCCGAATCGTATCGGCATACCAGTCAAGGCACCACTCCCACACATTTCCGTGCATGTCATAGAGGCCCCACGCATTGGGAGCCTTTTTCCCCACCACGTGGCTGCTCTCCTCGTGGTCGTGAATATACCATCCCATCGCATCGAGATCGCCGGCATACGCTGAGGTGGTCCCAGCCCGGCAGGCGTATTCCCATTGGGCTTCCGTCGGCAGCGTGTAGGTATACCCGGCAGGAAGACGCTCAGCTGCCTTCTCGCGTTCCGTAAGGCGTCGGCAGAACTCCATGGCATCCCGCCAGGAAATGCTCTCGACGGGACCATTGAGCCCCACCGCCTTGAAATGACTGGGGTTGCTGGACATCAGGGCCACCCATTCGCCCTGCGTGACTTCACAACGCCCCAGCCAGAACCCGTCGGCGATCGTGACCTTGACCTGTTTCTCATCCGCTGCCCGATGCGCCTCAGACTCCGGGCTCCCCATCAGAAACGTGCCCGGAGCTATCCATGCCAATTCAAGACCGAGCCCAGGTATCGTATAGGCCTGCGTGGGTCGAGGTACGGGAATTTCCGGCAGAGCAACCTTGACAACTTGATCCTCACCGAGCCCGACCGCGACAATGATGCTCGTCGGCATATGCCCCTTGCGTATTGCCGTCAGGCTCAGGCTTCCGCCTCTCATGAGTTCAAACTTCACGGGCGTGATGCCCATATTGATGCCGTTTTCGTCGATGAGGGTTGCTCCCGAAGGCTCCGTCTCAACGCGAACCACGCCGATAAATTTCTGCTGCCAGCGGAGAAAGTTTGGATCAGATGGCCCCGCAAGTGCCCGTAGTGGCAGGAGTTTTCCCTTCCAATCCGAACTCACTGCCTTGGCACCGGGCTCGTCGAGGTAGGTGAGCGATTCCTTCAACGTGGCGATCGTGCGATCCACCGCAGCGCCTTCCTCCGAGCGGAGCGTGGCGAATGCCTCCTGGGGCCAGTCCCCTTGTTCACGGGTCAGCCACTCAATCAAGGGTTTGCCAACCATGGCATACCGCCGGTTCTCAGGCTCGTTCCTTAGTTTTTCCCCCTGGGATGCCGCCACCTGGATTTCCGCGAGTGCACCATCCGGATTGCCGGATTGATAGAGCCTTTCTGCCGCCTGAAGGTGGGCACGAGCGGGGTGCTGGGCCGCAAACGATTTCAGCCAGGTCTCATAGGATTCGAGAAGGCTCAGTCTCCGGCGGGTCCACTCTTGGCGCCATCCAGATTCCGAACCAAGCGAATGCGCTACAGCCCGCTGCTTCTTCACCGTCTCTGCGACCTCCTCAAGGTAAGGCTGCACCTCCTGCAGGCGTGCGCGTTCCGCCTCGAGTTGCTGGCGAGCCTTTTTCTCCAGGGCCAGTTTCTGCTCCGCAAGGCGTTTCTCCTCGCGCGCCCGCGCCTGTGCCTCGCGATCCCTGCGCGCCTTCGCTTCGGCGTTGTCGCGCTCCACCTTTGCCGTTGCTTCCTGAGCGAGGCGTTCGGCGTCGGAGCGCTTCTTCCAGGTCCATGCAAATGCAACGACAACAACAAGTGCCGCCACCACGGCAGCCGGAATCAGGAAACGCCTTGTCAGAACTTTCGTATCCGTCGCCCACGGTGACAGACCAGACAAGCCCGGCACGCTCTTTCGGGGCTGACCCGCGTTGGCGTCCCCTTTGGCCCCCTCTCTCGCCGCCTCGAGAGATTCAAGATCCCATTCCGTTGCGTCGAGTTCCAGCGCCTCGTAGGCAAGCGTGAGGTCCTTCAGCGCATCCTCATAGCTCGCCTTGAGGCCCGCAGTGAGAGCCGCACGTATCTTCTCTTCGAGAAGCGCGCGTTTCTCGCCATACATGCGTGTCCGCTCCTCGCGTGTTGCGCCCTGTTCAACGCCCAGGATTTCAAGAGCACGCTTTTGGGTAAAGGGAACTCGCGGCATGGAGTGCGGAACAGAGGCAATATGTTCAGGAGGTCGGACGCTGAGGTCGCCCAAGGGTGAGACCAGGGCATACCTTGCGCAGAGATATCATGAAAGCCAACTTGGCCATGGCTTCCAGCCCGGAATAGGGCAGTCCCGACAATCGTGCTATCCTGCTCAGAGCTTCGATGCCGCCAATTCATCTACCAGCCAAACGACCCTGTCGGACGCAGTTGAAAGGATCTTTGAGGGGACCTTGCTCCATTCCTCTTCGCCAATCATGACACGACGGAGCGCCTGGGCTTTACCCTCTCCATGCGCCATTACGAGGATCAATCCGCAGGTGCGCAGCCCTGTCGGTGTTATGGTCAGTCGCCACCCATGCTGGGGCGTGTTCACAGCTGCAAAGGTGACTCCACCATCATCCTCGAGCAGAGCGCTCCCCGGGAAAAACGATGCCGTGTGGGTGTCCTCCCCCATGCCAAGCATGCATACGCCATAGGATTCCTTTGGCCCGGTAAGAGCTGACAATGACTGCGAATAAGCCTCCGCCGCATCCTTGGGCGGCAGACTTACCGGCCACGGGTGGCTTCGTGAGGCTGGGATCCTCAACGGCTCAAGCAGAAGCCTTTGGGCATTGCCAAAATTGCTGTTATCGCTCTCCAGCGGCACGACTCTCTCGTCACTGACGGTGAAATGAGCGGCTGCGAGCAACTCCGGCGAAAACGCGCGATGGGCCACCACCCATCCGAACCAGTCCTTCGGTGTACTGCCTCCGCTCAGTGCGACCGTAAAGGATCCCGCCCGTTTTCTCGAACGCTCGGCCTCGATGAGCATCACAGCCCGGGCAAACAATTTTTCCGCCGAGCCAACAACGACGCGGCCATAGGGATTCACAAATTCACGCATGAAAATGCCTTCAACACAGCGGTGATGTTACCGCCTAAAAAAACATGGCCTCACTCAATGCCATCTCCGGCGCAAGCAGGCTCACAGTCGATGGCAGGTGAACGGAGTCCGCGCCGAAGTTCGCTTCAAAATTGCCCTGATGCGTCAAAAAGTTTCCGCGCCACGCAAAACGGCGCTCATCCTCGTAGGCAAACGAAACTGAAAGCGATTCCGCACCCGACGATGGAGCAATCCTCAGTTGGGGCGACGCATCCCCTGCATTCGCATCACAGTCTGCCATGCGTTCGACAAGCCAGCGACTCAGGCTGAATGCCTCTGCTCGAAACTCAGGTGCGTGAGTCAGCGTGATTGATCGCAGGCCTTTTGCCAGCACCGATGGAGGGGTTCCAGAGAGGAACTGGCCGATATTCTGCCGCACATGCAGCAGTCGGGCATACGCCAGATCGCGAACCGCATCAGGCCGCGGCCATGAATAGGAAAGCGAATCCAGCGGTACGATGGCCGTGTCAAAGATCACGCGTTTCGACCTTCGAAGGAGATATTGATAGGCTGCGAGTTTACCGGCGTCGGAGAAACGATGCACCCAATAGTAGAGCGGAAGGTCAGTCGACAGGCAGACTGAAACCTGATTCTCAAGGAAAGGACGAGCCGCCACAGGATAACTGAGTATGACCGCCTCAACACAGCGCGTGTCGCCCTTGGACTTTCCAAAAAAACATTCCCCGTAAACCTTGGCGCGTATCTCCGTACCCTTCGAATCCTCTGGAAGCGGACAGAGCACAACCACACGGCAAGGATACCTCTGGGCAAATTTCAGGGCGACCCCGAATTGCGCAGTCGCGTCGTCCGGCTTAGTTGGCAGGCCAAGGTGCAGGACCAGATTGAGCTGGGTCGCCTTGACCTCGTCCGGCGGCAACGCTGTCTTGCCCGAAGCCGCAACATTCGCCCACATGTCACGCAGGCTCTTGGAGACCGAACTGACCGAGGCCTCGATACCGGGAAGCGTGTTGAAGACGTCGGACATGCGGTCAGGGCTGACGCCAGACATGGTTGCTCCGCGACAGCAGTTCCTCCGCATTTGTCGGCCCCCAGGATCCGGACGGATAACTTTCCATTCCTTCACGACCGGCGGCAGCCCACGATTCCAACACAGGCGTATAAAGTCTCCATGAGGTCTCCGCTTCGTCCCCTCGAATGAAGAGCGTTCCGTCCCCGATCATTGCGTCGAGAACGAGCCGTTCATAAGCCTCGGGCGTATTTGACCCAAAGGTCGTGCTGTACTTGAAGTTCATCTTCACCGGCTGCGTCCTCGTCTCCAGACCCGGTACCTTGCCGTTTAGGATTAGGCTCAGCCCCTCGTCGGGCTGGATCTGGAACGCCAGGGTGTTCGGCGCGAGATTGAAGCGTTCGCTCTCGGCAAAAAGCGTGCCCGGCGGCCTCTTGAACTGGATCGCGATTTCGCTCACCCGCCGCGCCATGCGTTTTCCCGATCGGAGGTAAAAGGGAACCCCCTGCCAGCGCCAGTTGTGAATCGACAGCCGGATCGCCGCATAGGTTTCTGTGCGGGACAGGGCTGCAATACCGTCCTCCTCGAGGTACCCCTTGACAGGCTTTCCGGAGATCATACCCGCCGCATACTGGGCGCGGGCTACATCTCCCCCCGGCCCAAGCCGCAGGGGCTGAATCGCACGGAGCACCTTGACCTTCTCATCGCGCACCGACTCAGCATCGAGCGACACCGGAGGCTCCATGGCCGTCAGCGCCAAGAGCTGCATCGTGTGGTTCTGAATCATGTCACGCAACGCCCCGCTCTGCTCGTAGTACCCCCCACGAGTACCCACACCCACTTCCTCCGCCACAGTGATTTGAACGCTGTCAATGTAGGTGCGATTCCAAAGCGGCTCGAAAATCGAATTGGAGAAGCGTTGGACCAAGAGATCCTGCACGGTCTCCTTTCCTAGGTAGTGATCAATGCGGTAAACTTGATGCTCCTCGAAAACGGAGCGAATCGTGCCATTGAGAGCAACCGCCGAGGCCAGGTCCTTGCCGAAGGGTTTTTCGATGATCACCTTGGCATGGTGGGGCGTGCCGCGGTGCCTGGCCGCCAGCCCACTTGCGCCAAGATTGAGGAGGATCGGAGCAAACACCGACGGCGGAGTCGAAATGTAAAACAGCGGCTGTACCTCCCTGCCGATCCGTTTCTCAATGGCACCGATCGCTGATGCCAGACGGTCAAACGCCGGTTTGTCGTCATATCCACCGGCAACATACGTGGTATGCGCAGCAACACGCCCCCAGATGTCGTTGTTGAGCTCTCGCCGGGAAAACTCCCTGATCGCTTCGGCTGCAAGGGCACGAAACTCGTCGTCAGGAATCTCCTTGCGACCATATCCGATCAGGTGGAAATCGGCAGGCAGCAGATTGTCAACGGCGAGATTGTAAACGGCTGGAATCAGCTTGCGCGCAGTGAGGTCGCCGGAGGCGCCAAAAATCACAACCACCGTGGGCGGAGCGCCGCGGTGCTTGCTCAGGCCTTGAAGAAAAGGATGTCTCGTAGAGGTCTCGGCCATGGGAAAACGGGAGTATGGTTGATCCAGAATTCCATGAGCAACCCCTTTCCCACAACACAAACGCTCACGTGCTCACAAGTCCGGCATTCTAGCACGTTGAAAGACGCATCCCCTCAAGGGCTCATTCTTGATCTTTTGCCCACTTCGGGACAACCTGCCCCACCCCATGAGCTCCTTTTCGCTTAACGCACAGCAATCCCGTAGAAATTTCCTTGGTCAGCTCGGCGCGGCGAGCGCCCTTGCGGCAATGGCACCGCGACCGCTACTGGCAGCCGCAAGACCGCAACGCAAACTTGGCATCGCCCTTGCAGGACTCGGCAACTACTCCACGGGGCAGCTCGGGCCGGCATTGAAACTGACCCAATTCTGCCGGCTTGTCGGCGTGGTCACGGGTTCGCGCGACAAGGGCCTGAAATGGGCGGGCGATTTCGGCTTTCCCCAGACCAGCGTCTACGATTATGGCACGATGTCCCGGCTCGCGGACAATCCCGACATCGATGCCGTCTACGTTGTCACGCCTAACAGCCTTCACGCAGAGCACGTGATTGCCGCTGCCAAGGCCGGGAAACATGTGATCTGCGAAAAACCAATGGGCATCAGCGTGGCGGAATGCGACGCGATGATCGCAGCCTGCCGCAAGGCAGGCAAACGGCTCGCAATCGGCTACCGTCTGCACTACGATCCCTACCATCGCGAAATGATCCGACTCGCCCGCCCCGAGAATTTCGGCCCATTCGAAAGAATGCGCGGAACGTTCTCATTCAAGATGCGAGGGCGGCCATGGCGGGCCATCCGGAAGTATTCAGGGGGTGGCCCCCTCATGGACGTTGGCATCTACGTCATCCAAGCCGGTTGCATGGCGGCAGGTGGCATCGCCCCGTTGGCCGTGACTGCACATGAAATCCTGCCCAAGAAGTCACCAGAGGTATTTCAGGACGTTGAGGAAACCATCGCATGGAAGATGGAATTTCCAAACGGGGTTATTTGTGATGGGCGGTGCAGCTACGTGGAAGCTGCAAACACCTTCCGCGCAGAGAGCTCCAAGGGCTGGATCGAATTTACGAAAACCTTCAGTTATCGCGATCTTGCAGCAAGCACCAGCCAAGGGCAGCTAAGCTTTCGAAATCCAGAGGCCAATCAGCAGGCGCTGCAAATGGATGCATTCGCGAGAAACGTCCTCGATGGCACTCCAAGCCTTGTGCCAGGCGAAATGGGACGACGCGACATGGTCATCATCGAAGCAATCTACGCCTCAGCCGCCGCCAACGGGAAACGAATTGAGATCAAAGTCTGAACGAAGCCGGCAAGTGACTGCCGCCCAGCTTTCACCTTGGCGCTTGCTTTGGGAGCCATGGGGCTCCTCAGGATAATTCGCTGATGACTTCCAAGCCCGGCACTAGGCTGAAATGCCGGTCGCGAGTGAGCACAGTCGCGCCAACATGCAGCGCGGATGCGGCAATGATGTGATCCTGCGACGGAATTATTCGTCCCCGTCGGTCCATGGCCCAAGCGAGTTGCTGAGCCCTCTCCCAGATTGCGTTGGTTGTTGGCAGATAAACCATCACGCTGAATCTTTCGCGAAACCGCTGGAGGACGCGCGGTTCACGCAACCCACGGCATACTTCGAGCATGACCATGCCGCAGGTTGCGAATTCGCAGGAGTCAAGGTGACGGCTGAAATCCTGGAAAGGATCCCACCCTGCGCGCAATGCGTCGATGTACACATTGCTGTCAGGCAGGATCAGTCTTTCCATAGGAAGCCGGGCTTTCAGCCGCCACCGCTGGTTGAAGCTCTTGTGAACCGCCATCCAGTAATGCCGGATCGAAAGCGCTGCGCAGCTCCTCGGCCGTGAGACCAAGACCAGCAGTGAAGAGCTCTTTCATCTTATGACGCCGAGCCATCTCTTTGAGAGCAATCTCGACCGCCTCGGTCTTTGTGCTGGCACCGGTGATGCTCATGACCCGGGCCAAGACGTCTTCATCAATGTGCATGGTCATTTTCATTATGGGCCCCAAGGTATGGCTTGCCAGCCATACTTCAACATCTAAACATGGCAATTATGCCAACATATTGTTATGCAGTAATTAATGATCTAATTTTACCAATTGTCCTTTAGTCATCGTGCAATCCAACTGTCGGAAAGAAAATCTGGATGAATCGTCAATTAATTGCGCCCTCACTGCTCGGGGATGCAAGATGCAGCCTCTAGGCTCAGCCGCGAATCATCTGGAAGATGTGCCACCAAGCGGATACTCGAATTCGAGCCGCATGAGAAACAAGGCGCTGAACCCATGGGTCAGACGCGAAGGATTCCCTCTTTCTGCTGGCCACGGCCGCCAAGATCACGGGTGAAAAGCAGTAATAACTTTCAGATCCACGCCAACGCCATCATCGCTCCAACTCAGGATATCCTATTTCCCATTGATCAGATCGTAACTCTTAAAAAACGCGACAACAGCATTCATTGCGCCATCGGGATAACGATGGCCACCTTGATGGATCCAGGTGATTACGGGCGCGTTCACCTTGGAGTAATGGATCATCGCTTCCTTGCCGCCCTTCGGCCACGGCACGCCGTCCTTTGAACACCGGTTGATGCGGAGGTCCAGCGCGATGGCCTTCTCCTGCCACTCAAATTTCACCAACTCATCATTCCGACCCGCAATGTGCAGCACCGGGCGCGGCTCGGTCGGAAAGCGCGCCCCTCGGCCCAACATTCCGGAAGACGGGGCAAAGGCTGCAAACAGGGCCGGACGTTCTGCCCAGAGCAAGTAGGTGAATGCCCCTCCATTGGAATGCCCGGTTGCAAAAACCCGCGAAGCATCGACGGGATACTCCTTCATCAGGGTGGCCACCATTGCATCCACGAACTTCAGATCCCGATCACCCTGATCTCCCAAAGTCTTCTGCCAGCCGGGCCGGGTTCCCTCCGGATCCGTGATGGCGCCCGGTGTCGGCAGTCCTTGCGGATAGACCGCCAGAGCCTCCGGCCAGAGTTTCTCCACTGACAACGTACGCGCGGCGTGCCGCATGGTGCCTCCATGCCCATGAAATACAAACACCAGCGGACACCGCCCGCCAACGTGCTTATCGGGCACTGAAATCAAGGCATGACGCTCCGTACCGTCCACCATCCAGGTCCGCTCGACAGGCGCTCCAGACGCCACCGAAACCAGCGCAATCACCCACGAAACCAGGATCAATCGAATCGAATTCATACCCCTTGAAACGCAGGAAACCTCTCCCCGGTTTCATCCAACCTCAAGTCTTGCGGCAAGAGGGCAGCTATATCAGCACCGCGATCGCAATTGCCCCATCGATTGGTTCCTTCCAAGGTCGCTCCGCAATGAAGCGGGTATCAGCAAGCACGATTCGACCGCGCGCCAGCAGACCGGAACACCCGCTTCAGTGGCTGGCCGAACCCCTTTCAGGTGAACCCACATTCGTCCTCAAATCATGGTTCGGCGGTCGCACGATCATGCTCGATGGAAACCACCAGATCTTCCTGACAACCCAAGGCGATCCCTGGCAGGGCATTCTGGTTTGCACCTTTCGAGAACATCAGCCCAGCCTCATCGCCGAATTTCCGTCGCTGGCTCCCCATCCGGTGCTCGGCAAATGGCTCTACCTTCCGGAATCGCACGAGCATTTCGAGCGCGATGCGCGGCGCATCGTTGAGTTGATCCGCAAGCGCGATCCTCGCATAGGCATTCCCCCGTCGCCGCGCAAGAATCGGAAGTCGACCGGGAAAATGCGCTTCCGGTTTGGAGATCGCCTCTGAAGCCGTTCCTGCTCATCAAGTAGATTGAAGCGCGGTCCACAGGCCACGATCCCGGAGCGGCACCGCGAGTTCAGCCTCCTGTTCCAAGGAGCGACTCAAAACAACCTCACACGCCAACCTGGCAGTTCATTGCAGTTCTGGACCGACATTGCTCTGCCCAAGTCCTGACGACCGGACCTACAATGCCGCGAAGGACTGACATGTGGTGAAGATTTGCGGGAAGAGAAATCTCTTTTCTCCCCGCGTTTCCTGGCACCTGATACAGGCATGACATTGTCAGTGGTAGGACAGCGCTGCCTGAGCGAACGCGAACCCGAACTGGGCCTCGGCCTGGTCGACGAAATCGATCGCACGCGCATCAGCATCACGTTTCCGGCAACGGGGGAGAAACGCATCTACGCACGGGGCACTGCAGTACTCAAGCGCGTGCAGTTCCGGGTCGGCGAGCGAATCTCGGACCGCGACAAAAAAACACTTACCGTGGACAGGATTGAGGAATCAGACGGACTCCTGACCTATTTTGGAGAAGGCCGGGCAGTGCGCGAGGACTCCATTTCAGATGTAACCACCGTCGATCTTCCGCAGGAACGCCTGATGGCCGGGCAGGTTGACGAAGAGGACGTCTTTCGTCTGCGCTACCGTGCGCTTCAGTTCCAGGCACGGCTCCGACAATCCGATGTGCGCGGGTTTCTCGGTGGCCGCGTGGAACTCATACCTCATCAAATGTACATCCTGCGCGAGGTTTCCTCGCGCCAGTTTCCGCGGGTTCTCCTCGCCGACGAGGTGGGCTTGGGCAAAACGATCGAGGCATGTCTTATCATCCAAAGACTACTCGCCGTGGGCCGTGCCCAACGGGTGCTGATCCTCGTACCCGAAAGTCTTATACACCAGTGGTTCGTGGAACTGCTGCGCCGCTTCAACCTGTGGTTTGGACTCTATGATGAGGGGCGCTGCACCGCAGACGAGGTGGCTGAGCCGGGCAAAAATCCTTTCCTGAGCTCCCAGCTCGCCCTCGCGAGCACGACCTTCCTCGCTGGAAACGAAACAAGAGGGAAACAGGCGATAGAGGCAGGGTGGGACGTGGTGGTCGTCGACGAGGCCCATCACCTGACATGGAAGCCAGAAGCACCCAGCGCAGAGTATCAACTGGTCGAAACTCTGGCGGCACAGACTCCCGGGCTCCTCCTTCTGACTGCGACACCGACCCAGTTAGGCCCTACCGGACATTTCGCGCGGCTACGCCTGCTCGATCCATCCCGCTATCCTGACTATGACTCCTACCTGAAGGAATCTCGGAGCTTCCAATCTGTCGCCGAGGTCGCTGACAAGATCGTGGATTCGCAGCAACTCGAGCCCGAAGATGTCGCGACGCTCAGGACAATCTTTACCCGCGATCCTGAACGCCTAGACGAGCACCTTAATAGCCTCGCCCATAAGCGCCGCGGCGCCAGGGAGAGCCTTCTTCGTACCCTCCTCGATCAACATGGCACCGGTCGCGTGATGTTCCGAAACAGCCGCTCCAACATCGCCGGATTTCCCAAGCGTCGCCTATGCCCGGTCATCCTGCCGGGTGGAACCACGCCCCAACTCGCCCGCACCGCGCGAGAGATGGAGGCCGAAGAGACCGGCACGGCGGGCCACCTGCGATATGTCTTCAAGGACGATCCCCGAGTCAGTTGGCTCGTGGACTTTCTCCAGCAAGTCCGCCCCGCCAAGGTGCTGCTCATCTGCAGATCACAGCGGAAAGTCCTATCTCTCGAAACAGCCATCAAGGAACGCTCCAATGTGAGCGTCGGACTCTTCCATGAGGGTCTGCCCCTTGTGCATCGTGATCGTCAGGCGGCTTGGTTTGCGGAACCAGACGGAGCACAGCTGCTCATTTGCTCCGAGATAGGAAGTGAGGGTCGCAACTTTCAGTTCGCCCACCATCTTGTTCTCTGGGACCTGCCGCTCAACCCGGGACTGGTCGAGCAGCGCATCGGACGCCTCGACCGCATCGGGCAGACCGAGGAAATCAAGATCCACGTCCCAGTGCTCAAGGGCAGCGCCGATGAATTCGTGCTGGATTGGTATCACCGCGGACTCAACGCCCTCGAACATCCCCTGCACGGCGGCAATGACGTTCAGGAAGCCTTCCGGGATAGATTGCTGACGCTTGCAGTCGCCCATGGAGAGGGCCATGCATCCGCGTCATCCGACGCACGGGAGAGCTTCATTGGGGAAACTATCGCATTCAGGGAATCCCTCGCGCGAAAGCTTAGAAAGGGCCGTGATCGCCTGCTCGAACTCAACTCCTTCAATGCCGAAGCGGCAGCGAGAGTCATATCGCGGGTCAAGGAAGCGGACTCAGACCCGAGCCTGCGGTCCTTTCTGATCGAATTGCTGGACCACTTTGGCGTGCGCATCAAGGAGCACGAGGAAGGCGATCTCTCGCTCGACTCAAGTCATGCCTACATTGAGGGATTTCCCTCGATCCCGGCAGACGGGCTGCTTGCCACGTTCAATCGCAAGCGGGCTCTGGCTCGCGAGGACATCGGATTCCTGACAGCTGATCATCCCCTGGTACTCGACTCGATCGACCTTCTGCTGGCATCAAAATCCGGCACGACGGCCTTCAGCAAGATCATCTCGACGAAACCTAACCTGCTCCTCGAAGCCATATTTGTCCTCGAGCCTGTCGCGGAAACACGCTGGCACGTGGACCAGTTCCTCGCTCCCTGCCCCATCCGCGTGGTTGTGGACCTCCAGCGCCGCGATGTATCCGAAGAGTGGACGCACGAGAAGCTCGCGCAGGAAACGGAAGACGGGGCAATTCACCGCTTCCTTGAGAAGGGCGGTTTCGAGCCCGCGTTGCTGAAGCGCCTTACCGACGCGGCAGAGAAACTCGCCCATGCCAGGACCCGAAAGCTGAAACGCGAGGCGGCCTCTGCCGCGACGGAACTGCTGACTGAAGAACGCCAGCGACTCCTCGATCTGCGCAAAGTCAACGACCACGTCCGTCCAGAGGAAATTGCCGCCACTGAAAACCAGCTTGCACGAATTCTCGAGGGAATCGAAGGCGCCCGGCTTCGCATCGACAGTCTCCGGCTGATCCTTGAAGGGCCACAGTTGGATGACTGACCTGGAAGCACACACAGCCTGAATCAGGTGCGGGACTCCTTGTCGGCATAGTAGGGTACCAATTGTTTCAGGTGACCTTGGATGATCGACGCCACTGTCGCCCCGGGGGTCACGCCTTTGTGCAGCTCAAAAATCGCCACGAGGAGAGCGAGTTCGATGTCCACCTTCTTCGGAGAAACCGACTTCATGGCCGCCAACAGCTCCAGCGCCTTCTTCTCGGCGGTCTTGTAGTCACGGAAATTCTCGTCACGTACACTTTGCATGCGGCTAGGCTCCGCACACCGCCGCCTCGGTCAAGCAGCCAGATCGCCAGCATGGGTATTTACCTCACCTCGCGGGCAAATTGCCCCCAATGCTTGGCAAAATTTTGGGGTTCCTGGCAATTGGGGCTTCAAATCAGCACCGCATCGCCGATAATGCGGCATCGGAAATGGAGAGCGCCCCCGGCAGTCTTTTCCAGCTCACTGTTCCGGCGCAGATGAGACGTGGCATCACGCTCATCGCTCTCGCCGCCGGTTTTTTTGCGATGGAACCATCCCTCACTGCCGCAGCTTCCGGAACCGTTTCCTTTGTCCCTTCCGCCGCTGACAATGCGTTTCTCGACGAACTCCAGCGCTCGGCTCTCCAGTTTTTCATCGATCAGACGGATCCGCAGACCGGCCTGACCCGCGACCGCGCGCCCGCGAACGGAGGCGCCACAAACGCTCCTGCCAGCATCGCCGCAGCAGGCTTTGCACTTTCGGCCTGGTGCATCGGTGATCAGCGCGGATGGCTGCCCCCGGGCGAAGGATTGCGCCGCGCCCGCCTTACCATGCAATTCGCTGAAAAAGCGGTGGAGCATGAGCGGGGATGGTTCTATCACTTCATCGATATTCACACCGGAAGTCGCGTCTGGTCCTCCGAGGCTTCCACGATTGATACCGCCCTTTTCCTCAAAGGCGCCCTGCTCGCACGCGAATATTTTCGCGACGAAAAACTCACGGCAAATGTGAATCGCATCTATGCGAGGATCGACTGGCACTGGGCCATGAATGGGGGCACCACACTCTCCCACGGATGGCGGCCGGAGACGGGATTCATTCCGCATCGCTGGGACAGCTATTCCGAGATGCTGGGCCTCTATCTTCTCGGCATCGGCGCGGGTCACACTCCCTTGCAGCCCGGCGTGTGGCACGCATGGAATCGCGGCCCTGTCGTCCATGTCGGTCCGCGCACGTTCATCCAGTGTGCGCCCCTGTTCACCCATCAATATGCCCACGGATGGTTCGATTTCAGAGACCGGCGTGACCTATACGCTGACTACTGGCAGAACTCCGTTCAGGCCACACTCGCCCAGCGCGACTGGTGCGCTTCGCAGCAGGGCCGCTTCCCTTTCTGGTCGCATGATCTCTGGGGCCTCACTGCCTCGGATAGCGCCAAGGGCTACATCGCTTGGGGAACTCCGACGGACCCAAGCCATGACGCGAGTGATGGCACCGTTGTCCCCTGCGCTCCCGGAGGCTCACTGCCATTTGCACCCCGTGAGTGTCTCGATGCGCTGAAGCACATGCGCTCGCTCGGCGGAGCGAAGGTGTGGAAACGCTATGGATTTGTCGATGCGTTCAATCCGCAGACGGGATGGGCATCACCCGATGTGATAGGCATTGATGTGGGAATCACCCTAGTGATGGCTGAAAACCTCCGCACAGGCCTGATCTGGAACACCTTCATGCAGGCACCGGAAGTGCAGCGCGGTCTGCGCCTCGCCGGCTTCCACGAAACTTCCCATGCTCGAGGAATCGTCGCTTCCTCCTCCTCACCTTAGGCAGATCAGGTGCTGCAAATCCAGCGCGCCCTGCACAGACATCCTCCGCTGCCTCAGCGACGCCATGGCGACCAAATGACGCAATGACGCGGATTGGGGATGAAACTAGCGGATTTCCGGAGGCCCTCCCAGTTTCCTAATGACATTCGGAAGATAGGAACTGTATCGCCCGTCCGGATACGGGATGTCCGCGCTGAGTTTTGAAGCCCAGGCTCGCAGATCGCCGGCAAGCACCCCCAGATCGTTGATCGCGTTGAGCGCTTCGAGGGCGACAAAGACCCCGTTCTTATCCGGCGGCGCGAGTTCGCGAAGGACTGACCGCGCCATTTCGGCATCATCCCGAGAACCATAGCGTGCCAACGCCTGCGCGGCGGCGATACGGACATGCGCAGAGGAATCGGCCAGCGCCACGCGCAGCGGGCCCGCGGCTGCCTTCACCATTTCAGGGCCCTGGATGAGGCAACCCAGCGCCGCCCAGGTTCGCACGGCTGAAGCCGGGTCATACAGGCGAGCGATGAGCTCGCGCTTCTCGTTCTTTGCCGCCCGGGAGGCGAGTTCGGCAGTTTCGAGAACACGACCGAGTTCAGGCACCGGTTCGTTGGCGACCAGGCGGGCACGCATCTCGCCTTCAGGCAGGAGCGCGATGTCGCGCACCTCAAGCTGATGCGCACGAAGCGCTTCACGAAAACGCGCAAGGACCTCCGCGTGCGCCGGCAAACCGGCGAGATTGCGAACTTCGTCGCGATCCGTGTTCAGATCGTAGAGTTCCTCCGCGGGGCGTGGTGTCTGCCAGAATGCGCTCTGGGCAGCATTCGTGCGGCCTTCATCAAACCATTGCCGCCAGATCCTTGTGGTCGGCGTTTCAAACTGATAGGCAATTCTTTGACCCGCAGAAAGCTGCGGCATGTAATTGCGGATGTAGACGTAGCGGCCATCGGTCACGCTACGCGCCACATCCAGGCACTCGTCCATGCGGTTGCGGCCACCAAAGAGGTACCGGGGAGCCTCCGCAATGTGAGTTCCAGCAAAGGCATGGCCCTGCATCCAGTCCGGCGGGGTGATCCCAGCAAGGCTGAGCATGGTGGGAGCGAGATCGACGAAGCTGACCAGCCGGTCTGAGACAAAGCCCGGCTTGTAACCCGGAGGAGCAAGGTGTCGCCATTTCTCCGGAAAATAGACCACCAGCGCCACACGCAGTCCGGAGTCGCCCGGCCACCTCTTGTAGCGCGGCATGCCACTGCCGTGGTCACCATAGTAGAAGACAATGGTGTCCTCTGTCAGGCCCGCGTCAGCCAACTCCCGCAAATGCGCACCGGCATCGGCATCCGCGGCGCTCACGATGTCATAGTAACGCGCCCAGTCCTGGCGCACCTCAGGAGTGTCCGGATGGAATGCCGGCACGCGCACCCGCGCGGGATCGGTGACCAGACTGCCGGGCTGCGTCGCGAGCTTTGTCCGAATCTGGCTTTCGTGACTCTTCACCGAATTGAAAACGGAGAAGAACGGCTTCCCCGCAGGGCGGTTTCGCCAATGGGCATCCTTTGAAGATACATCCCAGGTCGCGGACGTCTTGGGCACATTGTAGTCCTCCTTTGAGTTGTTCACGCAATAGTAGCCGGCCTCCCTCAGGTACTCGGGAAAGAGACGGACCCCCGGCCGGAGCGGTACCATCGAGCGCATGTTGATGCCTCCCGAACTCGCACCATACAGGCCCGTAATGATCGCGGTGCGTGCGGGCGCACAGACCGGATGGTTGGACCATGCCACACGGAAACGCATGCCCTTCGCGGCCAAGGCATCGACATTGGGTGTCCGGGCGAGCTTATCGCCGTAGCAGCCCATCTCCTGGCCGTGGTCCTCGCTGGTGAGCCAGAGGATGTTCGGACGATCCGGTGCGCCCGACGCACCTGCAATCAACGCGACCGATGAAAACAACAGGAAGACAAGACGTTTGAGCATGGGAATCGGGAATAAGGTGACTGTTCCGCAGAATCGGCCAAACATCCGCTGGCCGAGAAGCGAAAGCGAGAACTATGCAACCGGCCTCATGAATGGCAAAAGGTCAATGCAACCCTTGAGACAGGAGCCCATCGAAACGGACCTGTTTCTGCAGGGATGGGAAGCACACGAAAAAGGTGGCACATGCCCTACCGATCCGCAATCCACGGATTCCCGTGGATTGAATCTTACCCACGACTGCATGTAAGCTCAAGCCGATGCCCGCATCACTGCCACGCAAGCGTGCGTCCCCCACGCCATCCAATTGCCCACCCCGCGAGGTATGCGCGCCTGCCCTTGGCATGCGATCAATCGTTGCGGTGTGCAAGCAATGGGAATCCCAATTCACGCGGTGCATGATTGGCATCGCTGCGACTTCGATCCGACTGCTGGCTCTTTCAATCGGAGTGCTCACGATCTCTGCATCCGCGCATGTCGAGGTATTTCCGACTCATGGCCGCAACATCTACCGGCTCGCCATTGCTCAATCCCATGAGGCGCCGAAGTCCACGCTGATCGTTGGATCGACCTACGACAACCGCGTCTGTGCGTTCTCAGAGGAGGGAAATCACAAGTGGGATGCTCCGGTTGGAGGTTTTGCCTTCGATCTGGTCACCGGGGATCTCGACGGAGATGGACGCGACGAAATTGCAGCCGCGGGTGCGGATGGCATTGTCACGGTATTCGATCGTACAGGAAAAGTTCGCTGGACCGCGAACCTGCAGGCGCCGGTGTATCAGGTGGCCTTTGCCAGGCTCGACGGAAAGTCTGCCGTCTTGCTCGCGGGCGGCATCTCCCGCGAGGTCGTGGCGTTCTCGCCGGACGGCAAGCGACTCACCTCAGCGGGCATCGACGGAATAGTTCGTGTGCTTCGGGCCCGTGATTTTGACGGAGAGGGAGTAGACGAAGTCGCCGTGCTGGTGATCCGCGGCACCAAGCAGGATGTGCAATTTCTCAAGGGTCCCCAACTTGTGCGTATGGAAGCTGGGCTTGCACTTGGAACCCATGTAGGTGATCCACTCTTGAGCCTGCGCTCCGCAAATGGAATCGCCGCCGACCTCGATCTGGACGGTGCCGCCGAATTCATCTTCACACCAGCGATCTGCCGCCTTCGCGATGGAGCATGGAAAACTTTGCCGCTGCCGGGTCGCTTTCCCCAGTCCAGCTATTCCACCCACTACACCATGCGGCTCTTCGCCACCGGCGAACTTCATCCCGCGCAAGGCAACGAACTCGTCCTAATCGAGGGGTCAACCTTGCGGATTCTCGACAGCGCCGGGCGGCAGATCGGCAGTGCCACCGCCCCGATTGGCTTCACGGCCGTCGCCGTCCTGCCTGGCTCACCTGTTGGCAGCGTTATCCTCGGTTCCAGTCCAAATGGAGATGACAGTCTGTACCGCCTGGCGCTCGACCCCGGATGGGAGAAGTCGATCGAGAATCTCGGCCGCCACAATTTGATGGCAGAAATCGGCGGTACTCTGGAACTGATCAGCGAAAAGGCGCGACGATGGACAGGCCCCCCTCTTCCCGGTGCCGATGGTCCCTTCGATGTGATCGTCAATCACTCACTTTGGAGCGGCTGGAATCCCAAGAAGTTCGAGAACTGGATCGATGAGGTTCGCTTCTATCAGAAGCGTTTTCCTTACCCCCGTCTGCGCTTCGCCACGGCCTTCTGGCCCGGCGAAGATGCTCCGCTTCTCCGTCCGGACGGAAAACCGTGGAGTCGCGACCGGCGGCTCGCGCATGATCTTACGCGGGCACAGATTGTTGCTGCTGTGAAGACGATGGAAAGCGCACGATGCCCATTCTGGGTACAGGTGGGGCACGCTTGCTCCCCGCACCTCGAGGTTGGCACCGTCGCAGCAATGCTCGATGCCGCACCGCAGATGCTGATGGGCTTCATCAGCGCGGAGGACTTCCAGCCGGATCAGGTGCCCTATTACATGGAGCACTTCATACGCCCCATTCTTGAACTTTGCCTGAAGCACAGGAAACGCTTCATTCCCCGGAACAAGGGAATCTGGTGGGCGGAATGGCCCGCGCATCCGCGTGTGCGCGAACTCATTTTCAACGGGCGCTACCGGTCGGTCATCGTGCCTGCGGTCGAGGACAGCAATTCCCGCAGCCCCGATGTCAACCTTGCAGCCCGGGTCGGCCTCTGGCTCGACGGCCAGGTCGATGACTGGGCCAGCCGCTGCAGCGCTGATTGGTACAGCTTCAATCGAGCCTGGGAGTGGGAATACCCGATGACCGGACACCCGTCGCTGCGCTATTTCATCAGCCAGGCATTGATGGGCGCTCGTGTCTTCATGCCCATGAACGGGGAACTGGATCGGCGTGGGCAAAACTGGACAACAACCGGCATCGAAGGAGCAGGGACATTCCTGGATCTTCTCGGCCGCGGAGTGATCACTCCTCCACGTCGCGATCATGTGCGCGCGATTGCTCCTGTCGCACTGGCAATGACACCGCCCTCCGAACGTTTTGTCACCCACGGTGGAAACTATCATCAGATGCAGGAATGGAACATCGATGGAACGGATGCCAAGCCTTGGGCGTTTGACCGGCTTGACAGCCATTGGGGCATGGCGCCGCTCCCACCCACTGATGTCTCGACCTACCTATGGGGTCGCACTCGACGCGATGCCACCCATCTGCCCATCACCGCTCCCTACGGTTTCGTCGCCCTCATCCCTGGTGGGAGCACTGATCCACACGGTCCATGGACGTCCATCTGGCAGTCGGACGGCGACAGGCTCCAAAAAGACGGTCGCTTGTTCTCTCTTCCCGAGGCCCGCACCAGGATCATGGCCGAGTTGGCTTCCGGCATTGAGACACTTCCCTTCCGAATCGAAGGTCGCGTGCTTCATCAGGACATCGAAGTTTCGGCAGGCCATCATTTCGTCGCGCTCTTTGACCCTGGCTGGGTCGATCCGGCCGATCGCAAGGTACAAATCACGACTCGCCTGCCCGGCAACTGGAAGGTCACCGACAGGCTGAGCGGAGAACCGCTTGGGCCTCTCGACGCCGTGGGCTCAATCCTTATTCCCGCAGGCGCATTTCGCCTGCTCGAAATCGTCAGGACAGATACAACTGCAACCGCGCCCGCACGTCGTTAGATGCATGCCCTTCGTCACGCTGCCTTGATCATTGTCGTGGTGGCCAACTGCAGCATTCTGGTCCTCGCGAAGGACAACCGCAAGAGGCCCATTCGCAGTGAATCAGAAATCCGAGAGGCCGGCCGCCTCATTCTTGCCAACCTCGGTGATCAAAAACGCGCTGCATTGGGATTCCTCGATGTGACTCAGGCTCCTTACCGTGCGGACCCAACCGGGAAACAGGACTCCACGGATGCGATACAACGCGCCGTCAGCGATGCACGGGACGCCCAACTCGTGACCTACCTGCCCGCCGGGCGCTATCTCGTCTCTGACACAATTGAGGGTGTGATGGGAACGGTAAAATGGGATCATTGGCCCTACGCTGGCCAATCCGATCCATGGGTCGCATTTGCTTCTTTCAACTACCCGTGTGTAATCGTCGGCCCTTCCGAAGGCGCCCGCGCGACAATCGTACTTGCAGATCATGCAGCAGGTTTCCATGACCCGAAGAAACCCAAGCCCGTGATTCATTTCTGGGCGCGACGCGAGACTGGACCCGCACCCGTTCCGAACGAGTCGCAGCCAAGCATCAATTTCAACCAGAAGGTACTCAGCGTCGATTTTGACCTTGGCCGTGGAAACCCCGGCGCGGCAGCGATCGATCACCGTGGCGCCGAGGGTTCGACAATCGAGGATGTTTCTGTACAGGCCACCGGAGCTTTTGCAGGAATCCTGAGCATACCTGGCTCCGGCGGAGCATCTCACGCGATCCGTGTTACCGGCGGTCGCTTTGGGTTGTATTTGACCGGTACACAGCCTTCGCCGCTCGTGAGCGACGTTGTCCTGCGCGAACAGACGGAGGCGTCGGTTTACTATGGCGGACGCGGATCATTGACCCTGGTCGGAGTCGACATTCAAGGAGCGCCGATTCGAGGTATACTCGGCGTTTCACGCTGGGACGGGGGGATCAATATCATAGACTGCATTGTCCGTGTTTCAGGCCGAGAGCCGGCCATCTCCACTCCGCGCTCCGTCGTGCTTGACAACGTGTGGTTCGAAAACGTCGACACCTTGGTGCGCATCGCCGATCAGCCTGCGCTTGCAGGCAACCCGACAGGATGGACCCATGTCTTGCGCGCAGCCTGGAGTGGCACAGTCAAAACCCCCGGATACCTTGGCGGCGATCTCCGTCAGGATCCGATATGGATCAATGGGAAGCGCCGGGAATCACCTCTCGTCAAATCCCAAGATTCAGGTCCACCTTCCGATCAGCTGCTCATTCGCCATCGCTTTCCCAGGCCGCCAAACTGGTTTTCACCCAAAGCTGCAAACGTGCGTTCAGAGCCCTGGCACGCAGCCGGTGATGGCACAAAGGACGATACTGCTGCGTTGCAGCGGGCAATCGATGCCAACGATCTGGTTTTCCTCCCTAAGGGCAGCTACCGCATTTCGGAGCCCCTTCGTCTGCGTGAAAAAACAAGGCTCTTCGGCGTCACCAATCTGATCAGCGTCATTACACCGATGCCGGGTTCCTCTGCCTTTTCTGATGTTGGACATCCCCTTCCGCTGATTGAGACGGTCAACAGTGCAACTGCCCAAACCATGCTTGCGATGGTCAAACTGGAACTGCCTGTGACCAACCCAGCGGTCTTCGGGCTGCACTGGCAGGCCGGACGCGATTCGGTCGTTCGCAACATCTATCCCATACGCACCGTGTGGCATCCCGACGCACCCGCGATCGGCCAGCCCATGGTCGTCATTGATCACAACGGAGGAGGCCGCTGGTATTCGCAAACTCTCCTGGGTTGGTGGGCGCAGGGTCCTGACTACCGTCACCTGCTGGTTCAGGGCACACGCGAACCGCTGAGGTTCTATCACATCGATCCTCTCCATGCTCGCAGCGAGGCGATTGTTGAACTGAAGGACGCCCACAATATCGATATCTACTCGATGAAGGGAGAGGGAAGCTACACGGTGATTGCGATGGAGGGCTGCAGCCATGTTCGTCTCTTCGGCTACAGTGGCAATGCCGCCATGCGTCCCGGTTGGCCGCTCTTCCGCCTCGACCGCTGCTCGGACATCACGCTCGCGGGAATCTACCCGCAACTCGCTGCCACCAGCGGCGTCGGTGCGCTTCACCTCGGCTACGACCCACGGACCTGGTTCATACTTTGTGACGGCAAACTCGCGATCCCCGGAGATGCCCAATTCGCGCTTTACCAGGATCAAATATCCCGCTGAGGCCTGCATCCATCGAGCCTACATGAACCGCCGAAGCTTTCTCCGTCAGACCGTCACCGCCAGCTCCGCCGCCCTGCTGACTCGCAATGCAGTCCGTCCTTCTCCCTCGAACAGGGCGAATGGAAAGGGCGGCACCCCAGGGGCAGTCACTTCCTTTCCAACCGAGGGACACACCATCTACCATTTGAAACCCGCCGCCGTGGGTTCTGGCGAAAGGTCGCATGCGATCTTCTGCGCCGCTTACGACGGCACGGTCCTTTGCCATACGCAAAAGGGCAGCCTCCTGTGGAAGATCCAGCCATCGGAGGGATTCCCCTTCGATCTTGCTTCCAGCGACATCGATGGCGACGGCTTCGACGAAGCGCTGATCGCCTCTTCCGATGGAGGGCTCTATGCGATCGACCACGATGGCAGACCTTTGTGGACCTTCATGCGGGAGGCACCGCTGTATCAAGTGGTCGTGCAGCGTAACGCTTCAGCGACACCCCAGATCCAGACCGGCGGTGTTGAACGTGTGCTGTACACACTTGCGCCGGATGGAACGGTGGTAAACCAGGAGAAACGCCCAACCGTCATCCGCCATCTCGGCGACGCAGGCCCGCGTGTAAAATCACAGTGCAAACCGCGCAAGGCGCGACCGTATCTCACCACCTACTTTGCGCACGTGAAGAGCGACACTCTGGGCGACGAATTCTACCTTAGCCTGAACGGTCGGAATCTCATGATCACAAACCGGGATGCCTCCTGCCGCGACGTGCTCTACGGGACCACCGTCGCCGCAGGCGCAATGTTCGATCCCCGGACAAATACCTATTGGATCGGCAGTGACATCTCGGGCGGCGACGGCATCCATGGTTTCCATCTCGATCATCCAGGCTGGCAGGAGGCGTTCACCAATTTGCGCCCCGTGGGGACGATGATCGAACTGGAGAATAACCTCGCTGCACTTTCACAGCAGACAGAAACATTCAAGCCCCTCTCCTACCAAAGACCGGCAGACTCGACCATGGTGATTCTCGAGGAGAACATCGAATGGGACTACCGGAAGACCTATGACGCCATCCAGAGTGAATACCTTGGCCGACATGGTCTGAAGAACGTGTTCTTTGTACCCTACGTCTATTCTCACGAATCCCTGTTTTTCTTCAAGGAGGCCTACGATCCCGGAATCGCCGATCCCGCTAAACTGGCGGCCTGGACTGCTGAACACAATCGGATGGGGCACAACATGCTGAAGCAGCCGGAAATTCTCCAGTTTGCGAGGGACCGCGAGGCGGCGGGAGAGCCCTTCTTCATCTACGGGGGGCATGGCCGGTCCACCGGCATCGACTTTTACCTCAGTCCTGACACGCTGGCGAAGATGCTTGAGCTCGCACCGACGACGCTGCAGGGCTTCGTCTTCGCCGAGTTTGAGATCATCGACGACGTCATCGCGCGGGCCATCCGCGAGCAACTGCTCCCGTTGGCGGACCGCTGCCATGCAGGCGGAAAGAAAATCATCATCCGCTGCAAGAATGTTTTTTGGAACGGCAACATCTACGCTGACGTCTTCAAGCCCATCATGGCCGAGGAGAAATACCGCGAGGTCTTCGTGCCGAGCATGGAGGAGACCAACTCACGCAGCCAATCCCTGAGCCTCGCCGGCCGTACAGGTCTCTGGCTCACCCGGAGGTTCAATCACATGTCGGGTCGCGCCGTGACCGACAACGGGAACTTCAACCGCCTCTGGAACTGGTGCCAATCGGCCCACCTCAGCCATTTTCTTCGCGCCATGATCCTGGCCCGGTGTCAGGGCGCCGACATTTTTCATCTTAACATCTACAGCGACAATGCCGGGGAAATGCGGCCCTTCTACCAGATGCTGGAAAAGGGCCTGCTGCCGCTGCCCGCACGTGAGGACATCCTGTCCATTTCGGATCTCGCAATAGGCATGCTCACTCCGGACAAGGACTATCTGCGCCATGGCACCAATGGCCATGGCATGGATCGCTACTCGCCCGGCGAGCCACCGTTTGTATTCGACCGCCTCGATTGCTATTGGGGTGGTGCGATGCTTGCCGAGCATGACTTCGAACACTACGCGCTCCACGCCAAGCGGAGGATGACCAATTTCATCTCCCGCAGCCCCTACGGCAACCTGACGATGATCCCGGGCGACACGGACCTCGCACAGTTCCCACGTTTCAAACGGAAGCTGCTCACCGACGGCCGCTACTGGTATGACGACGCCGGCAGACGATTTACTGCCGCCGAATACAAGCAAACGGTCCTGCAGGCCCTGGAGGAATCGGCCTCGCGTCTTCCTATCCGGGTGACTGGCGACGTGGCTTGGGCCGCCATCAGGATCGACGCCGCGCACATCCGCGTTGTGATCATTGATCCCGGGTATTTTGACCCCGCACCACGCCAGGCCGTCGTGCATTGCCAGCACGTCAGCGCAGTGGAAATCCGCGACGTCCTTAGCGGCACAACACTGCGCGCAGGTGCGGATGGCCTGGAAATCAATGTCCCCATGGGCACATTGCGAATCCTGGACGTCACTCATGCGTAACCCCGCACCGAATCCTCAATGCCCGGCCGCAACCCGCCCCGATTCGAGCACGATTCTCACTCCATGCCTACCAACGTTTCCTCCTCACTGAAGGGTGCCTATCTGGGCGACCTTCTCGGTCAACCGACAGCGCTTACAGACACCATCGCAAGTCTCTCGTCGATCCCTGCCCTGCCCTCGCGCGCCCTTTCCGCAGAACGCATTGTCCTTACGGGCATGGGAGCATCCTTGCACGCGGTTCATCCACTGCGCGTCAGCCTCGTGCGGTCGGGACGCACGGCCTTCGTGGTGGAAACTGCCGAGTTGATCCACGCCCAATCCGCACTGCTCGACGCGCGCACGCTCGTCATCGCGGTTTCACAATCCGGGCGAAGCGCGGAGACCGTGGAGCTTCTCAACATCGCAGGACGGAAGGCATCGCGTCCATTCATCATCGGCGTCACAAATGGAGCCGACTCACCGCTAGCTCAACGCGCGGATGCAAGGATCGTGATCCGGGCGGGATCCGAACACTCCGTTTCCTGCAAGACCTACCTGTCGACGCTCGCTGCCCTTGAGTGGCTGGGGGGCATGCTGTGCGGCGAGGATACGGCTCCCATTCTCGCAGAGCTAAGGCTGGCTGCTCCCGCGGTTGAGGCTTACTATGGGGACTGGCAGACGAAGGTGGATCAACTCGCAGTCGAGTTCTCCAACCTCCGCCATCTCTTCCTGACCGGACGCGGCACCTCACTCGCAGCAGTCAGTACCGGCGCGATCATTCTGAAGGAGTCCACCCGGATCCAGGCGGAAGGTATGAGCACGCCCGAATTTCGTCATGGACTCTTTGAGCTGATCAGTCCCGGCCTCTATGCATTAGTCTTTGCCGGGGAAGCCGCAATGGCTCCCCTCAACGAATCGCTCGTGAACGACATCCGCCGAATGGGAGGCCGTGCGGTTCTGATCGGTGAAAACACCGTGCCAGGCCCGTTCCGTCTGCCCGCGCTGCCCGAACGTCTTCGCCCCATGGCAGAAATGCTGCCGGTTCAGTTGCTTTCCCTCGCTCTAGCCGCGCTCGCCGGCCACGTGCCCGGCAACTTCGAGCGCGCCGCCAAGGTCACAGTTGTCCTTTAGGCGCCCTCCCCCTCGGATGTTGATTCGCTGGAGCCAATTCAGTCATGGCCCAGCGCTAGCACGGAAAATCTATCCGTGTAGTCATCGAGGAATTGCCTCCCGCGAGTCAGATTGATTGCCTGCCGCCGACGCTGTCGATCCTTCTCACAACAGGTTTCGCAATCGTCCCATTTCCATGTCATCCCCCTCCTCCCCTTCATCCGGCCCTGGACTCAACCGCTCGCTGGGGCTCGGCTCCCTTGTCCTCTATGGCATCATTATAATCCAACCAACGGCACCGATGCCCCTGTTCGGCGTTGCCTACGACAAGGCCGGCGGACACGTGATTACGCTGATCCTAATTGGAATGGTCGCGATGCTGTTCACCGCGCTGAGCTACGGGCGCATGGCCAATGCCTATCCAAATGCGGGTTCCGCGTACGCCTACGTGAGTCGCGAGTTTCACCCTGCGCCAGGCTACTTGACCGGCTGGAGCATGATGTTCGACTACATGATCAATCCAGCCATCTGCGTAATCTGGTGTGGGAAGGCGACGTTTGATGTCACTGCGGGACTCGGAACCCTGCACATTGCCGGTGCCGCGCTGGACCTGAGTTTCATCCATCAAATTCCCCCGCAGGCATGGTTTGTATTCTACGCAGCACTGTTCACCGGGCTCAACCTGCGCGGTATTGAGGCCAGCGCCCGCACGAATGTCCTGATCGGCACCGGGCTCGGACTCGTGATCGTCCTTTTTCTCGTCGCAGCCTGGAGACACCTGCTGCGCGACCAGCCACTCGATGCGGCCGCGCTTGCCCGGCCTTTCTACGATCCGGAGACGTTTTCCTGGAAATCCATCTCTCATGGCGCCGCGCTCGCCGTTCTTACCTACATTGGCTTTGACGGCATCTCGACGCTCTCCGAAGAGGTGCACAATCCGCGGCGAAATGTCCTGCTCGCCACAGTATTGGTGTGCCTGATCATCGGGGTGCTCTCCTCAATCGAGGTCTACACGGCTCAATTGGTCTGGGCCCGCACCGCGGGCACTTTTCCCAATCTGGAAAACGCCTTTGCCCACGTGGCCGGGCTGGTTGGCGGCAAGGGGCTTTTTGTCCTGGTGACGGTCGCCCTGCTCATCGCAACGATTGGCTCCGGTATGGGTGCGCATATGAGCGCTGGACGCCTCCTATACGGTATGGGGCGCGACAACGCGATACCCCGAAAGTTCTTCGGCTATGTTCATCCCCGCACTCGTGTGCCCAGCAACAACATCATCCTCGTCGGCACGCTGGCGCTGATTGGTGCCTTCGCGCTCGACTACGACCAGCGGGGCTACGATCTCGGCGCGCAGCTCCTGAACTTTGGAGCGATGTTTGGGTTCATGGGAGTGAATCTCTCCGCGCTCACCCACTACTACATTCGCGCACGCGAGCGTCGCCTTCGCTATTTGGTCCCACCCATCCTGGGTTTCCTCATCTGTTTCTATCTCTGGGCAAGCCTCTCAGGACTCAGCCTGATCATTGGAAGCTGCTGGCTGGTTCTCGGTGCCGCCTACGGCGCCTGGCGCACGCGATTCTTTACGAAGAAGCTGGAATTTGCCACAACGGATAGTCGTACAGAGGCGCCCTAAGCCAACGACGGAGAGTGCCGTTCTGGGCCATTGATGCGAGATGCAGGCTGAATGAATCAGCCATGGATGCATCCCGAATTGAGAACGCGCCCGTGGCGCAAGGCTCAGAGCTTCAGCGACCTCAAATAGCGCAGGCTCTTCGGAATCTCCACCAGCGGCTGCACGGTTTCGTCCTCGATGAAGTAGTGCTGGACACCGATCTTTTCCGCCGTGCGAAGGACAGCCGGCCAATCGATCTGACCATCGCCAACCGCGACGTTGTCGGTCGGCGGCGCAGAGCCGGTGGACAGCCCGGTGACCGCCCCCTTGCGAATATCCTTCACATGCATCAGGCGCCAGCGTTTGGGATATTTCTTGAGCAGCTTCACAGGATCCTGCCCCGCATGGAAGACCCAGAAGACATCCATCTCGAAGACCACGAGCTTGGGATCAGTCTCTCGAACGATCAGATCGAAGAGTGTCTTTCCGTCAGCCCCCGCCTTGAACTCGTATCCATGGGGATGATATCCAAACTGAAGTCCGGCTGCCCGGCACTCACGTCCCCATTTGTTAAAGTCCACCGCTGCTGCGCGCGCAATGTCTTCGGTCAGCCCTATCTTCCTGTCATGCGGAAGCCAGGGGACCATTACAAATTTCACTCCGAGTGCCTTTGCATCAGCGATGACCTGGGCAGAGTCCTTCTTCAAGGTGTCGTAGCTCGCATGGATACCAACAGCAACGAGCTTTCTGGCGGCAAGCTCCCTGCCAAAATCCGCAACACTCAGGTCTCCCGTGCCTGCACATTCAATTTCAGTGACACCATATCCAGCCGCGATATCAAGCGCACGCGTAGTGCTCTGCTTGGTCTGCTCACGCAGGCTCCACATCTGGAGCCCGAGATGCTCCTTGAAACTGGCGGCATGGCCCATCGTAACTGCAGCGAACATGAGGATTGGGAACAAGATTTTCATTGTATTGCAGCTTGCCAATTATCATGAGCGCAAGAATACGCAATCGCCTTGTCAGCCGAACTGTCAGTTGATGCGAGCAGAGCCGCCTGAAGCGTGAGTTTGTCCCCCGAATCAACGCAGCCTAACTGGCCCGCGCGGACACAGGTCGGATATCTTGTACTATCACTACCCAACAATCCCGCTGGACTGGAGTACCCCCGTGTTTTCGGGGATTGTGACCGCTGCGGTAACTCCGCATACTTGCGGCAGAGATGCTACCCATAACCCCGGTCGATTCAACCCGCTGTCCCGATGGGCAATGGAGACAGATTCCTAATGACTGCCCTGACTCGTCGCAATGCGTGCTCACACGCTGACTCCCCATGCGAGTTGGCGCCCTCATCTTTCACCGAGTTCAGACCTCGTCCTTTAACGCTGCACCAACCATGAACACCCACCGATCACCTGCCAACCCCATCCGCCTATTCGGTCTAGCCGCCCTGTTCGCAGCGTCGCTGCACGCACAAACAACCCCCTTTACCCCCAATTCGACTTCCAACAAGACTTCGGAAGATGAAGAGATCTACAAACTGAGCCCTTTTACGGTCAGCGCCTCACAGGACACAGGCTACCAGGCTACCTCCACACTCGCAGGCACCCGGTTGAACACGCCGGTGAAAGACATCGGTGCTTCAATTTCAATTTATACCCGCGATTTCCTCAACGACATTGGTGCCACAAGTTCCAGCGACCTGCTGATCTATGCCACGAACATGGAGGCGGCGGGAGCCGTTGGAAATTTCTCCGGCGCGACTGACGACATCAACGCATCCCAGGTCAACGGCAATGGTCCGCGCGTCAATCCGCAGAGCAGCAGCCGCACCCGAGGCTTGGGCGCTCCGAACTTTACCCGCGGCTTCTTCAACACCGACATTGCCACGGACGGATACAATGTCGAAAGCGTGACCGTAAACAGGGGCCCGAACGCGATTCTCTTCGGCGTGGGCAGCCCCGCCGGCGTGGTCGAAAGCTCACTGCTCCGCCCAAATCTGAATCAGAACAAGAACCGGGTCGAGGTCCGCGTGGGCGACAACAGCAGCCTGCGCAACACGGTCGATTTCAACCGCGTGCTGATCAAGAAGAAGCTGGCCGTCCGGCTGGCCGCACTGCATGACGACGAGCGCTTCAATCAGCGCCCTGCCTTCGAAAAGAAGGAGCGCATCTATGGCGCAGCGACCTATCAGCCGTTCGAGAGCACTGTGCTCCGCGCAAATTTTGAAACAGGCCGCACCCGCGCGAATCGGCCGATAACGGTGCTGCCTTTCAAGAGCTATTCCAGCTATTGGGAGGATGCGGGTCGCCCCGGCTACGACTGGACCTTCTATGACGACCCCAGCCGCAATCCGCTGGCCGCCAGTCAGGTCGCCGGCACTGCCTTTGAAGGCAATGGTCTCATCGGTCAGAATCAGCTCTTCGACCAGGTCCTCCAGGTCGTCTCCAACCCTTCCGCCTCGGGACCCGATTTGGCATTTCGCACGATCACAAGAACGACCACGGGCACGACCGCCAATGCCGTTCGTGCAGGCACATTCAACTCCCTGGTCAATCGCGATACCGCCAACGATTCCATCCGCTATCTTGTCACTCGCAATGTGTTCGAATTGCTAGGTCCGTTTTGGGTCGGCAACAATGTCCTTCCCGGTCAGCAGCCCAATATCGCTCCCGCAGGTATCAGGATGCAGGGCTTTACTGACTTCAGCGCCTTCGATTTCCAGAACCACATGATTGATGAATCGTCGCGTCAGGGCGACAGCTTTCATGCGTTCAACATCGCTTTCGAACAGCGCGCATGGGAAGACCGAGTTGGCATCGAACTCGCCTATGATACCCAGCGCGTCGACCGTCGCTCCAAGAATGCCGCCTTCTCCTCGAACAACGGCAACCACATCCGCATCGACGTCAACAAGGTGCTTCCCACCGGACAGATCAACCCCAACTACGGTCGGCCTTTCACTTTCGCCTACGGCCAGTCGACCTGGACCAACAATCTGTCCGAGCGCGAGACCAAACGCGCCACTGCATTTCTCAAAT
Organism: Verrucomicrobiota bacterium; assembly: GCA_014584295.1. Taxonomy (GTDB): domain Bacteria; phylum Verrucomicrobiota; class Verrucomicrobiia; order Opitutales; family Opitutaceae; genus UBA6669. Next base: position 8,148 of record JACTNC010000039.1, on the reverse strand, counting down.
ATGACTTCAACGACCTGAGCGCATCCTGGGGCAAATGGTTAGGCCGCCATACAGTGACCGGTCTCTACGAAGAAAATGCGCTCGATCAGGTCAGCTACCGTCACCGCATGGCCGTGGACGGAGCGGCTGCCCGCGACATCAGTTCGGATATCAATGCCTTCGCCCGCCGCCCGGGAACCGTGATCTATCTCGGACCTTCCGTGATAGGAAACAACAACCCGCTCCAACTCGAAGCCATCCGCACGCCGCTCATCGAGGCCGGTCAAATTCCTGTTCCAGCCAGCTATTTTGTCCGTGCTGCGGGAACGACCGATCCCGGTGCCTTCGTCAGCTCTCCAGCAAGCCTCGTCGAAATCAACGACGGCGGCGGCGCCGAGCGCGATGTCATCAAGTCCCAGGCATTCCTTCTGCAAAGCTACTGGCTGCAGGAACACCTCATCACCTTGGTGGGTTGGCGTCGGGATGAGGATTTCTTTGCCCAGGAAACCATTGGATTTGTTCGCAACCCCGCCGATTCAAACGATCCCGGCAAGGCGCACTACGGTTTCGACGATTTCTCTTTCCCCAGCACGCCTCCCGCGAATGTGGCCGGCGAGATCATGACCTACAGCGCCGTGGCGCGTTGGCCACAAAAGTTGATCAAGCTCCCGAAAGGCACCGATTTCAGCGTGTTCTTCAACCAGTCGAGCAATTTCACCCCATCCGGGGGTCGCGTAAATGCGTTCGCGGAACCGCTTGCGTCACCCAAGGGCAAGACGAGGGAATACGGCTTCAATCTTTCTCTTCTCCAGGACAAGCTCAACCTGCGCGTCAACTGGTTTGAGACAGACGTCACCGGCCAGAGCCTTCGTCCGACCGTCTATACCATCGCGGTAAACAATGCCGTGCTGCAGCTCGCTGATTTCTGGGGCGAGGAAGGAAACGTGAATCCGCAACTGGTTGCCTCGCGCAACGCCGATATCGAGCTGCTCTTCAGTCCGCTTCCCTCGAATTTCCGAAGTCTCTACGGCTGGGGTATCACTGGTACGGCCCCGAACCTCTCCGCCAACGGTCGGATTGCGCTCGATGGCAGTACCGACACCACGGATTTCACCGCCAAAGGCACTGAACTCGAGATCGTCTACAATCCCACCCGCAGTTGGCGCATCCTGGCTAATGTGGCCAAGCAGGAGACCATTCAATCCAACTCCCTGCCTTTCCTGAAACGTTTTGTAGCCTTGATGACTCCTGTCTGGAATCAGCTTCGCGATCGCCCACGGAATGCCTACCCGGTTGGCTGGCAGCCTGGCGACCCGCTGACAGGCGTGGAACTCGTGGGAAGCTGGCTCGATACCAATGTTCTGGTCCCTCTCGCCACCGCACTCGCCACAGAAGGCTCCGCCTCCGCAGAGCAGCGCAAATGGCGCGCGAATCTCATCACAAGCTATACGTTCGGTCGCGGAGGAATGTTCGGCGACAAACTTAAGGGCTGGACCATCGGCGGTGCGATTCGCTGGCAGGATAAACTCGGCATCGGCTACCCAACCACCCGAAATGCCGATCAAAGCGTCACTCTTGACCTCGCCCATCCGTTCTACGCTCCTGACGAGACCAACGTGGACGCCTTTGTGAGCTACGAGCGTCCAATCTGGAAGAACCGCATAAAATGGAAGATCCAGCTCAATGCCCGCAACCTCATCGCCGACGACTCCGTGATTCCGATTGGTGTGCAGCCCTGGGGAGAATATTCCACCGTGCGCCTCCCACCAGAAAAGCGCTGGTATCTGACCAATACGTTCACGTTCTGATTCCGCACCGCTTGATCGGCCGGGCGGGTAACTTTGAGGGACACTCGCACGGCCGACTACACACCACCCGCGCGGAACGTTTGCCGTTGCGGTGATACACGCCTCGCAAAACGCGTCTGGAAGTCGAGCGTACCAGGTCGCGACCTTATCCTCAAACCGAGTTACCTTAGACGGGAACCACGAAGCTCAATACCGGTCATCGCCGCACAGCCACTCCGGAGGTTGAGAGAAATTGAATCGGGCTAGTTCAAAAGAGATCAGCGAAAGTCCGCGAATCGGCGCCTCGCCTCTGCAATTCCAGTATTTCTAAACCATTCTGTCGATCCATGCCGCTCCCTTTCGTGTAACACCAACCAGCGATATCCCAAAGCGTTTAGTATGCATATGCCTCGGGTAACGATGCGAGAGGTCGCGCGCGCGGCCGGAGTCCATCAGACGACTGTGTCGTTGGCGTTGCGAAATGATCCGCGCCTTCCGGAAAACACACGCTCACGCATTCAAGAAATTGCCACACAGATTGGCTATCGTCCGGATCCGATGCTGACTGCGCTCAACCACTACCGATACGTTCGTCAGGAGCCGAAATCTCCCACCCACATCGCCTTTCTGCTGAACTTCCATGACCGGGCAGAATTGAATGACTCGTACCGGCATCGCCTATTCGTGCAGGGAGCTTGTGAGCAGGCAGAAAAGATCGGATTTGCGTTGGACACATTCTTTATCGGGCATCGACTTCATGAGGCAGGACCGCGCATTGAGCGGGTGCTTGAGGCACGGGGCATCGTCGGTGTGATCCTTGCGGCGTTTGGAGACCAAATGGCCAAATTCAAAATGAACTGGGATCGATTCAGTATTGTGCGCATCGAATCCCAGCAACTGGATCAACCGCTACACACGGTTTCCAGCAATCAGATGGGGATTACTCGGGAGGCGGTTCGCCGACTCAGCAAGCTCGGATACCGTCGCATCGGGCTCGCGGTGGGGGAAAGCGACGAAACCTGTCTCCGAAATGCCTTCTCTGCGGGCTATCATGTCGAGGTCGCCTTGCACCCGAGATTGTCGAATCTGCCACCGCTGCTGTTCCCCGATGGCATGGGCACTTCCGACATCGCACCAGCGCTCGCCAACTGGATCAGGAGTTACCAGATCGAAGTCATAATCAGCAATTGGCACGAGGTACCTGAAGCGTTACAACTGGCGGGCCTGCGGCGGCCGGATGACATCGTCGTCGCAACGCTCGATTTGAATCCCGATCGCGGCGCCAACGCCGGTATACGCCAGAATCACGGCTCGGTCGGCGAGCGGGCAGTGGAACAAGTGGCAATCCTGATGCGCACGCATCAGCGCGGCCTCGGCCGCCCCCGCAACAGCACACTGATCGATGGTGAGTGGGTGGACGGCAGCGATGTCCCTCCTCGGAATATGGAACTGAACGCGCGCGCAACGCACCCCTGAGAATCCAGATCATTCATCAGCAAGCATAAAAGCGGGCTCCACGCGCTTTGACGTGCTGAGAAAAAGCAGTCCCGATACAGCAGTCGGACAATTCACCCCACAACGACACGGCGATGAGCAATACCTCCAAAACTCGTCACGATGGTGTAACGCAAAGCACAACCTGAGCGCTTGCGCGCAAGTTGCCGAGAACGGTCACCCATCTTCCGCAGGTAAACAACTTCACTCCATTTTCTCACCCTTTCCTACCCGCCCCTTGCCCACGGCAAGCTGCGGACCTGTCCGCGAAATCACCCCCAACCAAAGAACTGAAACATGAAACCAACACGCCACTCCAGCCCACGGAAGTTTCCATCCACGTCAGCGACCAGATATACGTCTGCAGTCGGCCGAATGTTACCCGATGCAAAGCGATTGTTGCATCTCTCATTGCTGGTGCTCGCATTAACTGGAACCGTCGTGAGCGGCCTCGCCGCAACACACTTGTTTGTAGCTGGTCACGGTCTGACGCTGAGAACCACGGGGAAAGATCAACCAAACAGCACAAATTTCATTCCGAAATCAGAGCAAGCGCAGGCTATGATCAATGAATGCAAAGCAATGATTGATGGTGAATGGAAGGTGATGCCATGGATGAAATTCATAGAGCTCGAATACGATTGGAACTCCTTGGAGAACGATCTACCAAACAACGTAAACAAGGATCATCCAGGAAAAACCCAACGCTCTTGGAATCAAGCTGGCTTGGATCAAATCCGAAAAGATGCAATCTTGTGTGCAAAGAATGGAATGTATCTTCGCGTAATGCTACTGCAGAAGTATGCGAATTTCCCGGCCTACATGACCGAGGTCAATCGGCATGCAATTCAAGTCAAAGACAACACCCCCCAAGACGGGAAGCCACCTCCCTGGACACTAAAGCTGCACCAGAGCGCCCCCAATGGTAGAAACACGTTGCAGCTCTTGAAAGATCTATATTCGATGGTGATAGAAAACCTGCAACGGATAGACCCCAATGCTCCGGAAGATACCGATTTTGCCAAGGAAGGTTTTTATGGATTCGTGATTCAAGAAACCGCTTTCGGTACCACAAGCTATTATGATGGAGATGACGAATGGACTGCACAGCAAAATCAGGCGGCAGCAGATAGAAAGGCTAAATGGTATGAGAACCTTCGAAATTTTCATGTTTGGCTCGGCGGACCTGGCCGTCTCTTAGACTTTGACAATGTGCCACCGCGAGGGCGCCTTTTCTGGCAAATGATCAATTCTCCATACCAAGAGGTATTGAATGTCGTCAACAATCCCAATTTGCCTGATGGTGCTGGCTTCTGTGGTCCAGATACATTTCCTCGCGAGTCTTCAAGCTTCACGAAGCCTAGCAATTCGAATGAGCAACCCATGCCAATTGAAAGCTCTCTCTACAAGACCTACGACCAATTCATGCGCAAGAATCGAGCCAGACCGATCTCGCTGCATGTATACTCAGGCAACTACACAACCGATCGCGCACCGTTCCTCGACGACCGCTTGGCAGGCGTCCAACCGATCTGGAGCAATGCCGATAGTTTTGCTTCCAATGGTTCAAACAATAAGAATGCGGGAGACGGCATCAGCAATTTCCTAGGCTGCGTGATTAACGGCAACAAGCCAGACGATCTCGAAGTTCACAATATTGTCTGGTCTTGGATCGATGGCACGTTGATCCCATTCAATGGGGAAGCCGACGACCCCGATACTAAAGAAAAAATTGAACTCGCCGACAATGAAGCAAGTGAAGGACAACCAACTGGAGTCTGGGGTTGGAAACAGGTCAAAGACTGGATGCTAAATCGCGGTAGCATCTATGGGCCCGGCGGGCTCAAGAATAGTTCTGGCCAATTTCCCCAAAACAATTCTGGCGGCTGCAGGGCAGCAGTCCCCACCTTAATCGCCAACTAATACAAAAGGATTCTGTAAGTTTGTCGGTGGGTTGGCGAACTTACATGCGAGTCGTACCAAACTGCACTACAACTCGTTGTTTCGCCGGAACTCGATTCTTGCTCCTTGTCCGATCCGCTCTGACGAGCCCGGCGCGATTGGACCACGCAGCACATCCCTCGAACTCGTAACACTCCGCGCCAGATCTGCCGATAGCCAACATGCCATCCCGCAGGGAATTTCTCCACCAATGTGCCTCAGTTCTGGCAGGCGCCTTGGTCTCATCCCAAGGGCTTCGCGCACAAAATGCTCCGGCCAGACCAGACGCTGGGCCCTTGATGTCCGGTACCATTCGCCCGATTCCAACAGCCACGGGAGAAATTCTTCCCGACGCCATGGGAATCACTAGCCTCCATGAACACATCGCCCTGCGACAGGGCGATGTGCACTGGGATGAAAGCATGGCGTATGCGATCACGGAACTCAAGCGGGCAAAGGATCTCGGGCTTCACACGATCGCGGATGTCGGTCCGCCGGATGATGTCGCCGGAATCCGTGAAGTTGCACGGGCCACCGGCATCAACATCATTTGTTGCACGGGCTTCTACCTCCTTCAGCGCTCGCAGTTGGGAATGAAGGCCGCTGACTTCCAGGACAAGATGCTCAAGGATATCGAGCACGGGCTGCAAGGGACGGACGTGCGCCCAGGCGTGATCAAGACGGCTTCCACGCGCATGCCGATCCGCCCGGCGGAGCGGGAGCTGTTCATCGCCGCAGCGCGGATCCAGCAACGGTATCACCTTCCGATCTGCATCCATTCCGTAAGCGGATGCGCTGAGCAGCAGAGTATCCTCGAAGAGGCCGGCGCAGATCTCAATCACTGCTATTTCTCTCACATCGAGGCCACCTTCGGCTGGGCCGGCCGCACGGTCGAACAGGAGGTCGACTACCTCGAAGGCGTCGTCGCGAAGGGCAGTACGCTCAGTTTCAATAATTTTGGAAATTGGAATCACACCAAGCCGGAGGACCTGGCCCGCATCATCCACGAACTGACACGGCGCGGCTACGCCGACCGCATGGTTGCAACGATGGACGTGACTTGGTCGTTTGAGCACGGAAAACTCAAGCTGCTCTGGGAGGACACCAACGTGAACGGCAAGGACCGCACCTACGCATACCTGCTGGATACCGCCGTGCCCTGGATGCAAGCCAACGGGATTCCGAAAGCAGTCACAGACCAATTCATCATCGACAATCCGCGACGCATTTTCACTCACCGGACCGCGTGAACAGCGTCGTCTCTTTCCCGTAGCTGTCCTCAGTAAAGTTGCCCTATCGGCCTTCGCCGCCGATCCGGTCCGCATCCACATCGCCAACGATGACGACACCGACCAATTGTGGACCGCAGACGAAGAGACCTACGCCAAGGCCTTTATCGGAATGCTCGATTTCCACCTGAAATTGGCTGACGACACTACCACGAACCCTTCGCCCCACCGCAAAGGCTTCAACTGCGACGGGAGCTACTGGATCTGCAACAACGAGCAAAGGTAATATCCGGAGGAATTCGCTCGCCTGGTCGCGAGGATCAACGACGGCCCCATCGGTGTGCCACTGAACATGGTCGTTTCCTGCTATGGCGGGCAGCCGGTGGAGGAAATCCTTCGCGGCATGGGCTACTCCGGACGGCGGGCGCGCGAGCAGAGCCTCCGCCTACCCCTCGCAGTTGCAATGGTGAGCCGGACGCTGCCTCTCGGGCTCGCATCCCTGTTCGCAGGCTGCGGTGCTCACTCTTCATGGCGCGGCGTTTGTACCTGCGGAAGCAGGCTGCCCAATGCGGTACTTCAAGCCTGTCCGCTGGAATTCACTTGGTGGACGGGGCACGATGGTCAACGACTCCTCCTAACCCTACCAAGTCCGCGGAGCTTTCGGTTTTGGCGGAGATGCCCTTGATCTCGCCCATCCGTTCTACGCACCCGACGAAACCAACCTAGACGCATGGATCGGCTATGAACGCACAATTTGGAAGAACCGCATCAAATGGAAGATATAGATCAATGCCCGCAATCTCATCGGCGATGACTCCGTTATTCCCATCGGCGTGCAGCCCTGGGGCGGATACTCCACCGTGCGCCTGCCGCCGGAAAAGCGCTAGTACCTGACCAATACGTTCACGTTCTGATTCCGCTTTCTCTCTCGCGCGGCAGGCCGTTTCCTGTCGCTCTTCGGGTAAGCGTTTCAACCCAGAAAGGGTTCAATTCGTCAGGTCAGTCGACAGCTGACCTGACCAATCGGTGGACGGCTCAATGCAGTGCATGAAATACATGTCTGCAATGCCGTCCGCCTGACATCGCTGTCAGTGGGTCTCAAACAACCCGCTGTTCATGACCTTCGCGACGGCTCCACTTCGATTCTTCACGTGCAGCTTCTCGTAGATGGACCGGGTGTAGCCATCGGTCGTATGGGCGCTGAGCCCCAGCTTTGCCGCGATTTCCTTGTTCGTCAGCCCGGCGGCCATGCCCTCAACCACCTGCCTCTCGCGCGGTGAGAGCGCCGTCGCATGGCTTTCCTTTGGAGCGAGTCGCGTAAACATTTCGAGCACACGACGTGCGACGCGAGGCGTCATCGGAGCCCCACCGCGCAGGACCTGTTCAAGCGCCGACGCCAGGTCATCCATGCCAGCACCCTTCAGGAGGTACCCGGATGCTCCCGCGCATATCGCCCGGTAGATCTTTTCGTCATCATCGAATACGGTGAGAATCACCACCTGGGTCGCAGGTGACAGTTCACGTATGCGTCCAATGCCGTCGATGCCGCTCATCCCGGGCAGCCCGACATCAAGCAGGACAATGTCCGGCGAAACCGTTGTCGGATTTTCCAGATGTTCCAAAGCCTCCTCGCAGCGATAATACTTCGCTGTGCAAACCATGCCATTGATCGTGCCGATCACCCGCGCAATGATCCGGCACAACGTCGAGTTGTCCTC
>JACTNC010000036.1 GCA_014584295.1 Verrucomicrobiota bacterium | reverse complement strand
AATCACGCGCTGGATGTGCTGCTCAACGGCGCGACCCCTGTAACCGCGTGGTATCTCGTGCCCTATGGGAACGACTACGCCCCCCAGGACACGGACACCGCCGCGACGTTCATCGGGCTCGCGGGCGAGCTGACCAACTACACCGGATCGACCCGGATTGCGATCAACACCGCGGCAGCTTCTGGCGGAGTGGTAAGCAATTCTGCGAACCGTGCGGAATTCGAGTTCGACGCCGAGACGACGATTCGCGGCCTTGCGCTCATCAGCACACCGAGCAAGGGCGCGGCCTCCGGCATCCTCTTGTCGGCTGTCCGCCTCGCATCTCCGAAAACCCCGGACCCTGATTTTCTTCTGCGCGTGCTGGCCGTCATCGACCTGCAATCCGCGTAATCCACCGAAGGAGCAATACCCATGGCAATCAAGAACTCGACCGGCCTGCGCAATGCGATGCTCGCCACTGGATCGGCAAAAGCTGCGTTGGATGGCGGCCGGATCAACATTTACGCAGGCGCGGCTCCGGCCACTGCTGACGATGCAGTCGGTGGCGCTACGCTGCTGTGCGCAATCACGCTCAACAGCACCGGGACCGGAATCCTGTTCGACACCGCCGCCGTCAACGGCGTCCTGGCGAAGAAGCCATCCGAAACGTGGAGCGGCTCCATCGTCGCCACTGGTACTGCCACGTGGTATCGCCATGTCGCCGCGGCAGACGATGGCACGCTTTCGACCACCGCACCCCGCATTCAAGGAACGATTGCCCTGATCGGCGCCGACCTGAACATCGACCCGAGTTTCGTCAGCGGACAAACGAAGGTCATCGAACATTATGTCGTCGCGCTGCCGACGGCGTAAAGGGGCTGAGCCGTGGCATTCCTCCCTGTCCTAGATAAACAACTCCTCCCCATGATCGACTATGGGGTGGAGTTCGTCACAGCGATACAGCACGGGTCGAGGATATACGCGGCATCCCGCACTGGAATTTACCGGCTCTCGGAAGACGTGCAATCCGCCGAGCTGGTATTCAGTTTCGGCACGACATTCACGTACGCCTGCGCGCTGAACAGCACTGGTCAGGTGCTGTTCCTCACGGGCGGGTCATCGTCCACAACGACCAGCGTGTACCGGTCCTTTGACGGGACGACGTGGGAGCTGTGGAAGGCGCATACCGCGACGAACCGGTGGTACATCTCCGGGGCTGGAAACGGCGGATACATACTGATTGAGCATACTGGCGCTGGGCGTGTAGGGACGCTTGGCGCAGTGGACGGAAGCGAGGTCATCGCAAATTTTGACCCTGCAAACATCAATTACTGGGGGGCTAACACTTTCTACCACCCACAGCCCCTGGTGATTAACCCGCTTTCCAACAACAAGCTGTGGGTCTCTCGCTCTGCACTCGCATCAATTAACGCTGACAACTCAATATCCAGTTTGGACAGTGTTATGGGTGCTCTTGGTATTACGATCAGCATTCCGATTGGAGATGAGGGTGTTTTTGTAGCCGGGTTCAAACAAGGGGATTTTGTTGGGTCGAGCGAACTTAAAGTAACGACGGATGGAACGTCTTGGTCGCCTTATGGAACGGAATCACTTGCCGGCACGTCCGGGGCTACTACTTTCGGCTCTGCGATCTACACGAAGTTCGGAATCCTCCACACGATCTCCGAGACGTCAATAGCTAACGCCTGGGATAGATACACGTTTCTTGTGTCCCCAGGCGTAACCGTCTTTGCGTCGGGGCAAGCAGGGTATGCAAACCCTGCCGACCAAGTTTGCTCGCAGTTTCTGTTCCCCCTCTCTGACACGGAATTCCTGTTTCTCGGCCGGCTGAATCACAACACCAGCCCCACCAGTGGGCAGATACTTCGGCTATATGGCGAGCCGCCCGAGACGCCGGAATTCTGGACGGCATTCGTGAAGACCTACGAAGTGCGATGAGCAAATATCCGAAATCCTGGCCGTCCGGGGGACACCCGGTTGCAGAATCCAAGGTGCGCCAGTCCGGGGATGAATGGGTTTCGGAGAAGCAAGGCAAGCAATCGAACGTCAAGGTACAGGGGAAAGGGGCGTGGTTCTGCGTCGGGCATGAAGATCCGCTCGACCTCGATACCGGGGTGGTGATGCGCGCAGGACGCCATGATCTTCCGTTCGTTCGAGCGGGCGAACAGGACTACGCTCCGGAAAACCTCGCGGACCCGGCCGGCGCAGGATCAATGGAGCCTCGCGCGATTCTTCCGCTGAATACGCTATCCGGCTGGTGGATGACCTTTACCGAGAAGATTGACGACTTCCGGTTTCGGTTCTCCTTGCTGCGCTCCATGTTTGGGGGGCAGTGGAAAGAGGCATTGCAGGTCGTTGCGTCCGTGGATATTTACCGGCTGACCGTCGCAAGTATCGTGGGCGGCATTCGGAGGCGCGAAGACGGAAGCGTTGTGAAAGGGTGGTTGCACCTTTGGTACGGTGCGCAAAAGCCGGCAGGCTACTTGTCGAACGATGGCGGGAAGACGTGGAATTACATCGAGTTCGGCAAGCCCGAATTCATTCAGGGCGTTCCGGGCCTGAACCTCGTTGCGCCGCTGGTCGTCTTCGCGCTGGTCCCGGTCTATGTGTATTGGCGGCCAAGCTCCCCGCTGCCCAACAACACCAGCGCGCGCGAGTCCTACCTATGCACGCTCGACCTCGAATCCGGAGCAGTCAATGAGATTCCAGCGGGCGACTTGCTCGATCTGGACGAGACTCTTTTCCCGGACTTCGGTGCAGTGGTCTCGCTTATCCCAAGCGAGGATGCGGTCAATGCCCGACTAGCCACGCTGGCCGATCAGGTTTCCATGGTGCGGCTCGTGAACGGTGAGGTGATGGCCGTAGCCCCGGCCCGCTATTACGACGCGGGCGGCGCCGCAGGTTATCGCGTTGCGGTATTCATCGGGACAATTGCCGGCGGGTTTGTCCGGACAGGAGAGATTAACGGCACGGCGCGCAGTTGCTATGGCTTCCCTACGCCATTGATGTTGGTCGGCGATACGCCTGTGATGAAGCTGCTACCGAACAACGTGGAAGGTCAAGCCGAGGCTTTCGAGCCGCCTAGACTCGTTGTATGGGCGCCAGATGGACGCAGTTTCACCACGAAGGCGCTGCCGTTTCCGCAGCACCTGTGCGGCGAATTAACCGTGATTGGCCCGAAAGAGCTTGGCATCACTGCCTACACCATCGAAGAAGAAGTCGGCGCATATCGGTTTTTCACGACCAGAGACTTTGGGGATACCTGGGTGCCGAAGTCCACCATCAACAAAGACGCTCCGCCGCCCTCCGATGTTTCAGAGAACCAGATGATCAACTTTTCAAAAGTGACGTACGTTCGGGATGAAGACGGCCGCCCGGCGAATTTGACGCCTGGGGCACGCTGGCAAAGCGACGGGCGATTGACCCCGCCGTGGGAGGAATGACCCGTGCAGAATACGCTGTATAAGGAATCCAAACGATCCTATGTGCGCGGATCTCCGGGCGTTGCAGGAGACCCCGGTCGCCCGTACATGCCCGCTCGTACCGTGTATCAAACGCGGACGGTTTGCCAGTACGTCCCCGATCAAATCCAGTTGATCGGCCTTGCTGAAAGCTCCAATCGTGCGGGCGCCACGGATCGCTACTATGTGACCTCGTACACTTACGTGTGCACCGAAGAGTCGTATCCGGTCTATATCCCCGAGCAGAGCTACATTCCACCCACTCCGCCCGTGGCGGCGATCCCGTCGCAGACGATCATCGACTACCAGATCGGATGGACCGGCAAGGCGCGGTCCATTGCGGCAAAGGCTGGCGGAGCCTCCGCACGATTCACGATCCCGAGAGCCACGACCGGCGCAGTCGTCGGGCTGAACTCAAGCTACCAGGAGTCCGGATATCGAGATATCCGGTGGGCGTGGTTCGTCGCCAATGGCATTGCCAGCGTGATGGAATCGGGCGTGGTTCTACACCAGTACGGCAGCGTCACCGAGAGCAACGAACTTCGCGTGGATGTGACCTCGGTCGGCGCGCGGTACTACGTGGATGATGCGCTCATCTACCAGACCGACACGAAAAGCGACGGCCTGCTGTTTATGGATGCTGCGCTCTACACGGCAGGCGACCTTGTGGACGCTCCTTCGCTGATCGGCATTGCCGCGAGCTACGGGGAAATGCTCCCGATGATCGGCGCAGGCGGCGACGGTGCGGCGCGTGGATATGGTGCCATGCTGCCGATGATCGGCGCGGGCGGGTATGCAATTGCCGCAGATGGGGTAAGCCCGGTCACTTCCGCTTCTTTCGGCGAAATGCTGCCGATGATTGGAGTCGGATCGGATCGAGCCTACGCCTTTGGCTACTCTGAAATGCTCCCGATGACCGGGTACGGGTCGGGCGATGAAGTCGACGCCCCCACCTTTGCGGTTGGCGAAGGGATCATGGTCATGATGACCGGATACGGCACGGGCTACACGATCGACTATGGAAGCAGCGAAGGATCAATGCTTCCGATGATCGGCCTTGGGGCGGATCGGGATTACGCATCGGGGGTTGGCGCCATGCTCCCGATGGTGGGCTTTGGCAAAGGCGCTATTGTCGGCGAGGTGCAATTCCCATCCACTGCCGCGGGAAGCAGCACGATTCAGCTTTCCGGCAACATGCTCGCAGTTTTCGATTCCTCGCTCTCCGGCGCGGTGCTGTTGCAGTTCAGTGGCGGCGAAATCAGCGCGGAAATCTTGTCGGAGGCAATCGGCACGGTCGCGTTGAGCCTGTCCGGAACGATTGGAGCTACGCTGTCTCAGGCGATAATTGCATCTACCGAGATCCCCGACAATGGCACGGTCGCAACGTGGGTGCTGAACACGGAAAACAACGGCTCCACCCGATACGAGGGGTATGACTTCGGCGGGTTTGCGGTGATCGGTGGCGTGTATTACGGGTGTCGGGAAGACGGAATCTACGCGCTGAACGGGGATGACGATGCCGGCACTCCGATTCAGGCGATGGTGAGTTTCGGCAAGCAGGACTTCGGAACCAGTTCGCTCAAGCGCATCAGCAATGCCTATGTCGGCGTGAGTTCCACCGGGAAGCTGGTATTGCGCGTGATCGCCGAGGGGCAGACGTACGACTATGTTGCGCGCGACTCTGGCGAGCCTTTGCAGACGCAGCGATTCGACACCGGGCGCGGGCTGCGGGTCAATCAGCTGGAGTTCGAGTTGTACAACCAGGACGGGGATGACTTTGAGCTTTCAAGCATCGAATTCGTCGTCCTTGCATCCAGCAGGAGAGTCTAATGAGCGCCGAGCAGCTTGTAGAAGATATCATCGTCCTTGCCTTGAACACAGGGCGAGAAAAGGCCGAACAGGCAGACCAGTATTCCGAGCGCGCAATCACCGCCGCACAGGGCTGGACTACTCCGGGGTACGCCGGGTTCGACTTCACGCCGGGCGCGATTGAGCCAAACGTCCTTATTCCGAGTACCGCATCCGGGGTAGATGGCGTGCTGTATGACGCCACATACAGCAGGATCGTTGAAGACTTGTCTGGCACGTTCGCGCAGTTCTTCGCCACGTACTTCCCGAACGAATGCGATTCCCTGCTGCGCGCACAGGAGCGACTGTGTGACATGCTGGCAGGCGAAGTGGGTATCCCGTCCCCGGTCGAGGATCAAATCTGGCAGCGGGATCGTTCGCGCGTGCTGGCCGACGTGAATCGGACGCGCGACGAGGTGATGAGCACGTTTGCGGCGCGCGGGTTCCCGCTCCCTCCTGGGGCCGCAGCGCACGCCGTTCGTCTTGCGCAGGCGGACGCAAACGACAAGATTGCAATGCAGTCCCGCGACGTGGCGATCAAGCACGTCGACATCCTGATCGAGAACATCAAATTTGCCGTTCAAAATGCGCTGGATTACCGCATGAAGTGCATCCAGGCCGCGGCGGACTACATCAGGATTCTTGCCGTTGGGCCGGAGATTGCCGCACGACTGGCGACCTCTGCTGCGGACGCACAAGCGCAGCTTATCTCTGCCGCAGGGGGGTACTACCGGAACCGCATCGCAGTCGAAGAGTTGAGGCTTGACGCTGCAAAGGTCAATGCGTCCTTGCGCAACGAGATTTCCATCGAGGGCAGCCGGAACGTGACTCAGGCGCGGCGCTCGTTGGCAGAAACCCTCTCCGCCGCGGCGCGAGCGGCTGGCGATCAGGCCGCTGCTGCACTCAATGCCGTCCATGCTTCGGCGGGGATCGCAGTGCAGGGCGAGACGGCGTAAGGCTCTGATAGAATCGAACAAAATCAAAGGAGTTGGACATGACGGTCATTTGGACGCAAAGCCCTGAAGAGCTGGCACAAGAAAAGGCGC
>JACTNC010000053.1 GCA_014584295.1 Verrucomicrobiota bacterium | reverse complement strand
GCACGAGGAACTCTGGCGGCGGCCCTCGTCCGCCCTGGATGGCTGGTGGCGCCTGGCGGTGCGGCAGTACAATGTGCTCACCGCGGCACCGATCACGGCACTTTACCGGTAGCGGAACAGGTTTGGCGGCGGGCAGGCATACGGGACCACCATGGCAGTGCTTGCCCTGAATTGAATTGCCAGCTGTTAAGCTTGTTCGTGAGTCACAGCCCCGAAGATCCCCGTGCTCAGCGCAACATCGCTGTCAATCGTCCGCGGCCTGCGATGTTGAGCTTCTGGTAGATTGATCGCAGCTGGCGCTTCACGGTCAGGATGCTCTTGCTCAGATGCAGCGCCACCTCGTCGTTGCTGAATCCCTGTCCGACGAGCCATGCCACGTCGCGCTCACGCGGACTCAATCGGGACAGCAGGCCGGCGGTGTGGGCGTTTTCACCATTGCCACTGCAGAATACGGGACGGTTGTCCTCGAACCGGATCAGAAACATCGGCATGCTCAGGGGCGCGGCATCGAGCTGGAGGAGATTGATCAAGGCACGCAACCCTGGTTGCGATTCGAGGGAAAAATAGACACCTGGCGGCGAGGTCAGCGAGCACAGGCGGTGATGGCAGGGATTCCATGTGGCCTTGAAATTCGCGCAGTACGCCGTGAGCGGTGCGGGAAAGTGAATTTCGCTGCGCCGCTTCTCTCTCGCCGCTCGTTCCGGTCCGAGGTTCCAGGCCGCACAGGCGTCGATTGCTGAACGGTTGTGCCAGGCGACACGCAGGTCCCAATCCAGCAACACCGTGGGCATTGGCAGGTCCACCAGCAACTTTTCGAGGGAGAGCCGCACGGCCCGTTCGCGGTTCAGGTTGAGGATGCGATGAAGTACCGTGTCGAAATGGGGATGCAGTTGCGCCAACAACACCATGTCGGCATGCGTGAAATCGCGTTGGGTCGCCGTTCGGTGAAGGCCGATGAGGCCTTGAAAATGGCCGGAATGCCAGAAGTTCAGGCATGCAAAATAGCGATCGCCGCAGGGCAGCATGAAACGACGGTAGAATTCCGATTGCTGTAGTTCCAGGTCGGCAATGATGTCGGACAATCGAACGACGAGGGTGCCAGGACGTGCCGACAGGAATGCACCGATTGGACTCAATTCCTGGAAACGCCGAAATTCGTCTTCGGAAGCGAAAGGTGCACGTTCCCTGAATATGGTCGACGGCATGAGCGCAAAGGGGCGCAGGCACATGCAGATAAAGTGAACCGGCAATGCGGCGTGCAGCACGGCGCGCGCGGCCGCCCAGAAGTCCTTCATTTCCTGAGCGGCATGCAACTGGAGCACCGCTTGATCGAGTTCGTCGCCGCTAGGGCATAGCAGGGGAAAGCAGCGACCTTTCGCGGAAGCGGATCTCCGCCGCATGGCACGGGAAATGACCGTAGTCACAACGGAGGTACACTGGAGCAGGGTACGCGACCGGTCCACTGTAAAGCGAGTTCCTCGGTACGGATGCTCCGAAAGGAGTATTCTCGTTTCGTCACGCAAGCGGTTTTCCCCTGGCGTAATGTCTCCTCCCGGGGCATAGCCGACCGGAGGCTGATGCGATACACTCCCGCCTTCCTCACCCTCAGCCATGAAGTCTCCCAAATTGTCTGTAAATCCGGATAAGCTGAACGCGTTTCTAGGTCAGGCCCTGAACGACATGGGCGCGGCGTTTCAAACTGCATTGATCATTCTTGGGGAACGCCTGGGCCTGTACAAGGCAATGGCGGGCGCGGGCCCGCTGACTCCCGCCGAACTCGCGGCGAAGACGCAGACCGACAAGCGTTACGTCCGCGAGTGGCTCTGCGCACAGGCTGCAAGCAACTATGTGACGTACGATCCAGCTACGGATCGATTCACGCTGCCCGATGAGCAGGCACTTCTCCTCGCGGTGGACACCGGTCCGGCATACCTGCCCGGAGCCTATCAGATTATTGCCTCGACGGTCGTGGATGAGCCCCAGCTCCGTGAAACTTTCCGGACGGGATTTGGATTTGGTTGGCACCAGCACGATGCGGGACTCTTCGAGGGCACCGAACGCTTTTTCAGGCCGAGCTATGCCGCGAATCTTATCAACTCATGGATCCCGTCGCTCGATGGCGCCGAGGCGAAGCTCAAGGCAGGCGCGCAGGTGGCGGACGTGGGCTGTGGCCATGGGGCGTCGACCATCCTGATGGCCCAGGCCTATCCCAAGTCCCGATTTACGGGCTTCGACTATCACGAACCTTCCATCAATCGCGCGCGCGAAGCGGCGCATGCCGCAGGCGTTTCCGACCGGGTGCGCTTTTCCGTCGCGGGCGCGAAGGACTATCCCGGGAAGACCTATGATCTGGTGGCATTCTTTGATTGCCTTCATGATATGGGCGATCCCGCCGGTGTAGCCCGGCACGTCCGCTCGTCGCTCAAGCCGGACGGAAACTGGATGATCGTCGAGCCGTTTGCAGGCGATCGGATCGAGCAGAACCTGAATCCGGTGGGAAGGGTGTTCTATGCCGCGTCGACCATGATCTGTACTCCGGCGTCACGGGCTCAGGAGGTTGGACTCGCCTTGGGAGCGCAGGCCGGCGAGACGAAACTGAAGGAAGTGGTGCAGCAAGGGGGATTCACGCGCTTCCGACGCGCGACGGAGACGCCCTTCAATCTGATCCTCGAAGCCAGACCTTAGTCACGCAGACAGAGGAACGTTCGCAGTCAGTTCATTCTTCGCGTCGCGGTGAACAGGAAAGTCTTCATGTAGGTTGGGCGCCGGTCGTCATTGAATCGACGCAGGTTTAAGTTGGCCTCCTGCACAAGATCCTCGTGATCCCGCGAAGCCGGTAATCGCTTTCCATGTCGGCAGGCTCAGCCAACCCGTACGGCCTTGTTACTTCCGATCGCCAGCGAAACGACTCTGTGGGGGGCTTGGATTGGATGCGCATCCACTGGCTGGATCGGATGGAAATAGGATTGCGCTGCACTAGACCGAGGCGCGTGAGTGGCCCGGGCCCGCTCTGCGCTCGGCGGCGTTCTGGACCATGATCAGTTCACCGATGTTCTCCATGGTAAGCAATCCGACCAGCCGGCCCGCGCGTATGACCGGTACCGTGCCGCAGTGACCGGCCTGCATTTTTTCGACCGTAGATCGTAGCGGAGCGGCCTCATCGACGGGTTGGCATTCGCGCCACATGATTTCGGTCACTGCCGTGTCTCCCCGGTTTTCGGCCAGGGCCTTGACGAGGTCGTTTCTCCGCAGAATGCCGATGGGCACTCCGTTTTCCACGACGGGAAAGTCCTGCTGGGATCCGGCCAGCAGCTCCTTAACGGCTTGGATCAGGCTGGTCTGCGGCTCTAGGGTGCGAAAGTACGTCATCATGGCGTCCCCGACCCGCAGGCCTTCCAAAGCGGATTGCATTTCCACCTGGCCCGCTTCCGCCTGGGCGCCCAGGAAGACAAAAATGGCGATGAGAACCAGGAGAGGATGCCCGAGCCAGAGTCCGAGAAAACCAAAGACAATGGCCATGGCCTGACCAATGCTAGCCGCAATCGTGGTCGCCCGGCGACGTCCCAGACGAAAGGCCAGCAGGGCCCGCAGCGCGCGGCCTCCGTCCATCGGAAACGCGGGGAGCATGTTGAACACCACGAGTGAAACATTCACAACCATCAGGCGTTGTACGATCGAGCCGTTCGTCAGCATTTCGGCGGTATCGATTCCGACAACCCGGCCGGTGGCGATGAGCCAGACGAAGAGCACCGCTGCGATGAGCACGTTAACGGCCGGGCCGGCCAGGGCGACGACGAGTTCCTGCGCCGGTTTCTCCGGAATCCTTTCCAGCCTGGCGACCCCGCCGATGGGCAGCAGGGTGATGTCGCGGGTGGCGACCCCGTATCTCCTGGCAGCAAGCGCGTGGCCGAATTCATGCAGGACGACACAGGCGAAGAGTGTCAGGACAAAGAGAACGCCGACAAGGGCCTGGGCCGGCGATTGTCCCGAGCCCAGTTGGGAGACAAAGACCCAGCCGAGCAGCAACGCGAATGTCCAGTGAAGATAGACGCCGATGCCTGCGTAGGTGCCGAGTTTCAATGACCATTTCATGATGAGTGTGGGTGAACCATCACTCTAGTCCGGTTGGCTCCTCTGTACCAGCCCTGTCTTTGCGTCGTCCCGTTTTCTTAGTTGGAGAAACTCAGGGCGATTTCGCTTTACGTTCTGCAACGTCAGCCGTGATGCCTATCCCAACCGTTCCAGTTCCGCCTTTGTCTCGGCGAAGACAGCCTCCAGTTGGGCAATGCCCTGGACGAAGCTAGCCAGCGGCTGACTCTTCGAATCGTGCTCGAGGCGTTCTGCCTGGGCGCGAAGGCGGGCGGCGCCGAGATTGCTGGAACTGCCCTTGATACTGTGTGCGGCGCGCGAGAAGGCGGTGACATCGCCGCTTGTCATCGCCGCGCGCAGCTCTGCGATGCGTGCGGGTGTGTCCTCGATGAAGATTCCAATGATCTCCTTGAGGAAGGAATTGTCATCGGGATTGATCGCCCGGAGGTTATCGATCGCTTCGGCATCGATCACGGGCTCGCTTGAACTCGAATTGGAGGACATGGTCCGATTTCTAGGTCAGTTGGCTCAGGAAGCCCACTCGAAAGAGGTGTTGGCTTCAATTTCGTCGATGGTCGTAAGGCCAAGGAGAACCTTCTTGAGACCGTCGTAGCGGAGAGGTTTGAATCCCACCTTGGTGGCCGCCTTCTGGATCTCCTGCACACTTTTCCCCTCGGAGATGAGGGTGCGCATTTCTTCCGTCACCAGCACCAATTCATGGAAGGCGATGCGGCCCTTGTATCCCGTTCCCCGGCACACCGCGCAACCGCGTCCCCGGTAGAACGGCACATCGGTGAGGCCTTCGTCGCGAAAATACTTTCGCAGCACGTCGCGTGAAGGCTGGTAGGGTTCCTTGCAGTTCTCACAAATGCGTGCGGCGAGGCGTTGCGCGAGGACGCCGATGACGGAGGGGGCCACCATGTAGGGCTCGACGCCGATCTCGAGCAGACGGATGATCGCCTGCGCAGCTGTGTTGGTGTGCAGCGTGGCGAAAACAATATGGCCTGTCAGCGCCGCTTCGGTGGCGATTTTGGCCGTCTCAAGATCCCGGATCTCGCCGATGAGGATGACATCGGGATCCTGGCGCAGGAGCGAGCGAAGGATCGTCGAGAACTTGAGGTCGATGTGGTTGTTGACCTGGGATTGCGTGACTCCGGCGAGCTGGATTTCGACGGGATCCTCGATGGTCGAGATATTGATGTCCGGCTTGTTGATCTCGTGCAGCGCCGCGTAAAGTGTGGTTGTCTTTCCCGAACCGGTGGGGCCCGTCACAAAAATGATTCCGTTGGGATTCTGAATCAGCCGCTTGAACGGCCGCAGGATCGTCTGGGAGATCATCATCTTCTCAAGGGTCAGCATCGTTTTCTTGCCGCTCATCGCGAGGATGCGAAGCACGATTTTCTCTCCGTACTGGGTGGGCACCGAGGAGAGCCGGAAATTCGCCGTGGCGCTGCCGATGGGAAGGGAGAAACGGCCGTCCTGGGGAAAGCGCGATTCGGCGATGTTCAGTTGGGCGAGGATCTTGAGTCTCGAGATGATGGCGCGGTGAAGCTTGCGAGAATAGGTCAGGGCCTCGCGGAGATTTCCATCGATGCGGAAACGAATGCGCGATTGAGTCTCCTGGGGCTCGATATGGATGTCGGTCGCGCGTTCCCGCAGCGCATAGTAGATGACCTCGTCGAGGATGCGCACGAGCGATTCGGAGTCGGCGAGTGCGGCAAGCTTGTCGGCTGCGAGGTCCGGTTGATCGAAGATGGAGGAGCGCTCGAGTTCGTTCAGGCTCTCCTCGAGGTTCTTTTCGCTTGAATACTGGATCAGCACGGAGTCCTCGATGTCCCGCGGCAGGGCGAAGACCGGGGATACCGGCATTTGCGCGATCTGGCCCAGGCGCTTGACCATGTCGGCGTCGTTCGGATGCGCCATGGCCGTGGTCAGTACGCCATTGATGACATACAGGCCGAGTGCGCGGGCCTTGCGTGCGATTTCGACCGGAAGCTTTTGCACGGCCTCGTCGGTGATGACCGAGGCGAAGGGATCGACGTAGGCGACACCGAGCGAATCTGCCCAGAGCCGGCAGGCGTCCTCCTTGGATACGACCTTGTTGTCAATCAACGCCTGAAGCAGGTTCACGCTTCCGCCGTGATGCTTCAACAGCGCATCAAGTTCGCCTCCGCTGTCGAAGTGCGGCAGCGCGCGAACCTGCTGGGCAAACTGGCTAACGTTTGGGTTTAGCACGGCGTTTCTGTCTGTCTTGGAAAAGTTTTCCGATCTCGAACTGATTGAGTCGCTCCATGGCGAACGAACCCGTCGTGCGTTCGAGGCGCAATTCAGCAAGCAGTTCCGGCAGGGAATAGCGCACTTCGGCGAGTGCCATGATATCGGGCGGTCCGTCCTGCGGGCTGGATTGCGGCGTAGGGGGGGATTGACTCATGGTCGGGGCGGGGGCTGCGGATGGAGTGATTGGCGGAATATTGAGTTTGTCACGCTTGCGGTCCATTTTCGCCTTCGTGGCCAAAAATGGTCTGAAGGGTGTCGTGCAGACGCGTGACAATCTCATCCTTCGGGGTGTCCTTCCGCAGGTAGTTGGATGCGCCGAGTTCGAGCGACTCCTCAACCGTCTGGCGGTTGGCGAGCGATGTCAGCATGATGACCACCGCATCGGGATCGATTTTCTTCAACTCGCGCAGGGTGCCAATGCCGTCGAGGATGGGCATGTTCACATCGAGCAGCACCAAGTCTGGGCGTTCCCGCTGGTAGACCTCCAAGGCCTCCGCCCCGTTCGAGGCCTCGATCAGCGTCGGACTTCCCAAGGTGCGGGCGATGAGACCCACAAATTTTCTCACATGTGCCTCGTCGTCGACGAGGAGGATCTTGCCGTCAAATTTCACGTTTCAATGGGAAAGGTTACGATGAACTTGCAGCCGCCTTGGGGCAGGTTTTCTGCTGCGATGGTGCCGTTGTGTGCATCGACGATGTTTCTGCAAATGGCAAGGCCGAGTCCTGTGCTGGTTTCTCCTCCTGTCGGTTTAACGGATAATCTTCCAAAGTCCTTGAAGAGTTTTTCCCGTTCACCTTCCGGGATTCCCGGGCCCTGATCCAACACGGCCAGGCTGATACCCTTTTCGGACAGGGAGAGCTCGATCGTGATCGTGGAGCCGGGGGGCGAATACTTCACCGCATTGGTGAGCAGGTTGTTGACGACCTGGCGAACCTTGCCGGAGTCGAGCCGGAGCGCCGGAAGCGTCGGGAGGGGCAGAAGAGACAGCTTGGTGGTTTTCCGGGCGGCTTCCATGGCCATCAGGTGCACGGCCTTTTCGACGAGTTCCCCGAGCGCGGTGGGTTCGCGGCGCAACTTCAGTTCGCCCGACTCGATGGTGGCGATATCGAGGAGCTCGTTGACCATTTCGAGCATCTGATGGCTAGTGGAACGGATCGTCTGCACCAAGTCGAGTTGCTCTTCGTTGAGTTTTCCCAGCATGGGGTCCTGGAGGAACTCGGCGAGGCCGCGGATTGATGCGAGGGGATTGCGAAGATCGTGGGCGGCCATGCCCAGGAAGCGGTTTTTAGCCGCATTTGCCCGGGTCAATTGATTGACGAGGCTCCGCTGCTGCTCATTCAGCAGCCGATTCGCCAGGTGCAGGCGGATCCGTGCAACGGCCTCGTTGGACCGAAAGGGTTTGGGCAGGTAGTCGACGCCACCGGCGCGAAAGCCTTCGACCACGTCTTCAGAATCTGACTTTGCCGTTATGAAAATGACCGAAGCTGCATTTTCACCGTAAAGCTCCTTCACCTTGCGGCAGGTTTCGAAGCCATTGATGCCCTTCATCATGACATCCATCAGGATCAAATCGGGCTGGACTTGCGGGTAAACTTCCAAGGCACGCTCCCCTGAGTCGACGTCGGTCAATTCGTACCCCTCATCTCTGAGGATACCACTCAGGATCCGGACATTGAGCCGATCGTCTTCGACGATAAGGATCCTGCGACCAAACAGTTGGGGAGAGAGGGATGGGGAACTTGCCGGAACCATGGGGTGGTTAATCGGCAGATGGCCGGAGAATTGTGAGCATTTGAAGGGTCAAATTGGTTGGTTTGCCCAGAGGCGGCAATCTGAAAAGAGAGCCGTACTGTAACATATCAAAATATACGGATATGTTGATATTAGACTTGATGCAGACCGTCTGGAGGGATTTTTTGAGGCAATTGCACCCATGGCCAATTCTTTTGTTTTTTCCTCCGAGTCGGTTGGTGAAGGTCATCCTGACAAGGTTGCGGACCTGATTTCAGACAGTGTTCTCGATGCCTGCCTCGCGGTGGACAAGACGAGTCGCGTTGCCTGCGAAACGCTGGTGAAGTCAAACGCGGTAGTCCTGGCAGGTGAGATCACCATACCGAAGCTTGGCAGCAAACCGATCGACGCGGTCATCAATATTGACCGCATTGTGCGAGATGCGATTCGCGAAATCGGCTACGTCAACAACGACGACGTTTTCCATGCCGACAAGGTTTTCATCCACAACCTGCTGACCACGCAGTCGCCTGACATAGCGCAGGGGGTGGATGCGCGCAAAGTGAAGGGCAAGCGGACCGCCGAGCAGGGCGCGGGCGACCAGGGGCTGATGTTTGGCTATGCCTGCAATGAAACGCCGGAACTGATGCCGACGCCGATCATGTTTGCGCACCGGTTGGGGCGTGAACTCACCGCCATTCGTAAATCTGGCAAGGTCCGCTGGCTCCGGCCCGATGCAAAATCACAGGTTTCGGTCCGCTATCAGGACGGCAAGCCCATCGAAGTCGTCAACGTGGTGATTTCCACGCAGCACACCGATGATGTGGATCATGCGGCGATTGAGTCCTACTTGATCCGGAACGTGATCCAAAAAGTGATTCCTGCGAAACTGCTGAACTCAAAGACGCAGTTTCTCATCAACCCCACGGGACGGTTTGTGGTGGGAGGCCCGCAGGGAGACAGCGGCCTCACAGGCCGTAAGATCATTGTGGATACGTATGGTGGATGGGGGCGCCATGGTGGCGGTGCCTTTTCCGGCAAGGATCCGTCGAAGGTTGACCGTTCGGCTGCTTATATGGCGCGCTGGGTTGCCAAGACGATCGTGGCCTCGGGCCTTTCGGAGATTGCAGAGCTTCAACTCGCGTATGCCATCGGCCATCCGAAACCGGTCAGTGTGTTTGTCGACACATTCGGCACCGGCACGGCGGACGATGAGGTGATCGCGCAGGCAGTTCAGGATGTCTTCAGTTTCAAGCCTGCGGATATCGTCAAACAGCTCAATCTGCTGCGTCCGATCTACAGGCAGACCACCAACTACGGCCATTTCGGAAAGAAGGGTCTCCCGTGGGAAGTCACCGACCGGGCAAGTGCGTTGGTCGCAGCGGTCAAGCGCCGCGCGTGAGTTTCCCATTCCAATCTTTAACCGATCATAGCACCTCCCTTATTCATCATGTCATCTGTTCTTGCCGGATCCCCTTCAGGTCAGGATTTCAAAGTCAAAGACCTCTCGTTGGCCGATTGGGGGAGAAAGGAAATCAGCGTTGCCGAGCATGAGATGCCGGGACTGATTGCCCTCCGAAAAAAACATGGGGCCCGGAAGCCGCTCAAGGGTGTGCGCATCACCGGATCGCTGCACATGACGATCCAGACTGCGGTACTCATCGAGACGCTCGTGGAACTGGGTGCCTCGGTACGCTGGGCTTCGTGCAACATTTTCTCCACTCAGGATCATGCCGCCGCGGCGATCGCGAAGGCCGGTGTGCCGGTCTTCGCATGGAAGGGCGAAACGCTCGAAGAGTACTGGGATCTCACGTGGAGGGCGCTCGGCCATCCGGAAGGCAAGGGTCCTCAGCTCGTTGTCGATGACGGCGGCGACGTCACGCTCCTGCTCCACAAGGGCTACGAACTCGAGAACGGATCGGACTGGGTGACGACGCCATCCGGCTCGCACGAAGAGCAGGTCATCAAGGATCTGCTCAAACGAATCCATTCAGAGGATCCTCTCGTCTTTTCGCGAATGGTGAAGGACTGGCGCGGTGTCTCGGAGGAGACGACAACGGGAGTGCACCGGCTCTATCAGCTTCACGAGAAGGAAAAACTTCTCGTGCCCGCGATCAACGTCAACGACTCGGTGACCAAGTCAAAGTTCGACAATCTCTACGGATGTCGTGAGTCACTGGCTGACGGACTCAAGCGCGCGACGGACGTTATGATTGCGGGCAAGGTCGCGTGCGTGTGCGGTTACGGCGACGTCGGCAAGGGCTCGGCGCATTCCCTCCGTGGCTTCGGCGCCCGCGTCATCGTGACGGAGGTCGATCCCATCAACGCGCTGCAGGCCGCGATGGAAGGGTTTGAGGTCAATACCGTCGAGAGCACGCTGGGCACTGCGGACATCTACGTGACCACGACGGGCAATCGCGACGTGATCACGCTCGAGCATATTCAGCGGATGAAGGACCAGGCGATCATCTGCAACATCGGCCATTTCGACAACGAGATCCAGGTCGACCGCCTGTACAAGTCCTCCGGCACGCGCCGCATCACCATCAAACCGCAATACGATCAGTTCGTCCTCCCCAACGGCCGCAGCATCTACCTTCTCGCCGAGGGCAGGCTGGTGAACCTCGGGTGCGCGACCGGGCATCCGTCGTTCGTGATGTCAAATTCCTTTACCAACCAGACGCTGGCTCAGCTCGATCTCTGGGAAAAACGCGACTCTTACAAGGTCGGGGTTTATCGCCTGCCGAAGCATCTCGATGAGGAGGTGGCACGCCTCCACCTCGAGAAGATCGGCGCCAAGCTGACGACCCTCACCAAGGAGCAGGCAGCCTATCTCGGAGTGCCGGTGCAGGGGCCCTACAAGCCCGAGCACTATCGCTACTGAGGCGATCGAGCCGGACGGTCTTGAACGAACCGCACCTCCCGGGGTGCGGTTTTCTTTTTTGTATGCCCAGCAAACCACCAACCTATGAGGATGAAAGTTCCTCACCCAGCCTGATCGGGGCGAAGGGTAGCGAAACGCAAGGGCGAAGCCGTGAGGCAACGTCTGAAAGAAGCGAGGAGCAAAATCGCGGGTCGATGAACAAGAACCGGCTAAGAGGCGCCAAGGGCGGACGAGCGGGCAAATGGCCGCAAAGTCCAAACCGATCAAAGCCCGGCAGCGTAAAGTCGGCGATCGTGCGAGGAAAGACGAGTGGGATATCTGGGGAGATCTGCACCGTGCCTAGGAGCAATCCGTGGCTGAGCCCGACCGCGAGGGGGGCAGAACGCGATGCAGAAGTCAGCAGCGGGCATAGTAGCGACGAAGGCCGTGAAAGCGGCCGGAGCGAAGGCCCAAACGGTGTGCCCAAGCGGGCACAGGCAAGAAGAGGGCAAGTAAGCTGGACGTTGCCATGACGACGAGAGGACAGACAGACTCCGACAAAGGGTCGCCCGCGCCGAGGGATAGCGGTGAAGCCGTGAAATCCAAACCGCAGGGTGTCCTGTCCATAAAGGCGAGCGAACAGAAGGAAAGCCCAGGTCAGACGGAAAGGTTAATGGAGAAAGTGGCCGATCCGGCCAACCTCAACGCCGCATGGCAGCGTGTGCGGAAAAACGGCGGAGCACCAGGAATCGATGGAGTTACCATCGAAGCATTCCCGGAACACGCCCGACCCCGCATTGAGGCCCTGCGCCAGCAATTGCTGGAGGGAAGCTACCGCCCCAGTCCGCTGCGGCGAAAGACGATTCCCAAACCGCCGCCGGGAGGCGAGCGCAAGCTCGGCATCCCGACAGTGCAGGATCGAATCGTCGAACAAGCGATCCTCCAAGTGCTGCAACCGATACTCGATCCCACGTTCAGCGAACACAGCTACGGCTTCCGACCAACCAGGAGCGCGCATCAAGCCGTGGCCGCCGCCCAAGCGTACGTCCAGCAAGGCTACAATTGGACGGTGGATCTCGACTTGGAAGCGTTCTTTGACCGGGTCAATCACGACCGCCTCATGAGTCGATTGGGCCAGCGCATCGCCGACCGGCGCCTGCTGTGGATCATCCGTCGCTTCCTGCAGGCAGGCGTGATGGAGGAGGGCTTGCTGAAGCCAACAACGGAGGGGACTCCGCAAGGAGGCCCGATCTCTCCTTTGCTGGCGAACTTCGTGCTGGACGAGCTGGACAAGGAACTCGAACGCCGAGGATTGCGGTATGTGCGCTACGCCGACGATGCCAACATCTACGTGCGCAGCGAACGGGCCGCCCTGAACGTGTTCGAAAACATCGTCGAGTTCATCGAGGGAAAGCTGAAGCTGAAGGTGAATCGCGCCAAAAGTGCGGTGGCACGGCCCTGGGAGCGAAAGTTCCTCGGGTTCAGCTTCGGTTCAGGTGACAACGCCAAACGGCGCATCGCCCCCAAGGCTCTGGCCAAGGCCAAAGAACGTATCCGGGAACTGACCAAGAAAGGCCGTCTCAACTTCGAGTCCACCATGACCGCGCTGAGACGCTACCTGATTGGCTGGCTTGGTTACTTCCGCTTTTGCCAGACTCCGAGCGTCCTCAACGCTTTGGAAGCCTGGACGCGACGGCGCCTGCGAAACCTGATCTGGCGCCACTGGAAACGCGGTCGCACACGGTTCTTCGAACTTGTGAAACGCGGGGCCAGCAAGGTCGCGGCGGCCCAGCTCGCCGGCTCTTCCGCCGGTCCCTGGCGTCTTAGCCGCGCTCCCCTGCTTGCTCAGATCTTTTCCAAGCACTGGTTCGCCTCCCACGGCCTTCCTGCCTTCCATGCCTCCGCCTGACACACCTTCACCGAACCGCCGGATGCGGACCCGCATGTCCGGTGGTGTAACAGGGAAAGCCCGCAAGGGCCTACCTATGTAAATTCCTGACCTTTCGTCTCACTTGAGGTGATTTTCAGGGATTGAGATTCGGAAATGACTGATTTCCAGACTATAACATAGCCAATGCATCGAGTCTAAATCGATACATTAGTTTATAACCTAACATACCAAATTAATCTTGCGCCGTGTGAGGATGCGACAGAAGATGCCGTTGTGATCTCGACCGTTGAGCCAACCGCTCCCTCTTCGCCTGCAGTACCTGCTGCAAAGCCGTTCACTGCCAATGAGGCCGCAAAACTTGCTTCAAACCTCCTCCGCGGGACCATCGCGGACGATCTCAAGGACTCCTCCACCGGCGCGATTTCCGACAACAGCAGTCTGCTCACCAAGTTTCACGGGCTCTACCTTCAGGACGACCGGGATCAGCGGATCGCGCTGAAACGCGCGGGCAAGGAAAAGGCCTTTTCCTTCATGCTTCGTGTGCGCCTTCCCGGAGGACGATGCACGCCGCAGCAGTGGCAGGTGCTCGACTCGCTGGCCGACCGGTTTGGCATCCAGTCGCTCCGGTTGACGACGCGCCAGACGTTTCAATTTCACGGCGTGCTGAAGGGCAATCTGAAGCCATTGATCAAGGGACTGAACTCCGTGCTTTTGGATTCGATCGCGGCGTGCGGCGATGTGAACCGGAATGTGATGGCGCCACCCAATCCCGAGCGAAGCCCTGTGCTGCAACAGGTGTACGAGCAGGCAAAGGCGTGGAGTGAGCACGTCCTGCCGAAGACGCGGGCCTATCATGAGATCTGGCTCGACGAGGAGAAGGTCGCCGGCGGAGAGCCGGAAGTGGAGCCGTTTTACGGGGCCACCTACCTGCCGCGCAAATTCAAGACCGGTTTCGCGGTTCCTCCGTCAAACGATATCGATCTTTTCTCCCAGGACCTCGGGTTCATTGCGATTGTCGAGAACGACCGACTGGTCGGCTACAACGTGGCGATTGGCGGTGGGCAGGGAATGAGCCATGGCAATGTCGAAACGTATTCGCGGCTCGCGGACGTTGTGGGCTTCATCACGCCTGACCAGGTCAAAGCCATCGGCGTTGCCGTGCTGACCACGCAACGCGACCATGGCGACCGCACCAACCGCAAGCATGCGCGGTTGAAGTATACGATCGATGATCGCGGGCTCGACTGGTTCAAGGCCGAGATTGAGCGGCGGTCCGGCGTGACGCTCGCTCCGGCGCGCCCCTATCACTTCACGACCGTTCAGGATCCGTTCGGCTGGCATGCGTGCGACGATGGCACCTGGTTCTATGGCCTGCACATCCTCAGCGGGCGCATCAAGGATGCCCCGGGATGGGAGATGAAGAAGGCGCTGCGCGAGATTGCCGGATTTCACACGGGCGATTTCAGGCTGACGCCATCGCAGAACCTCACGATTTCAGGCGTCACCCCCGAGGCCAAGGCCCGCATTGAGGAGGTGCTCGCGCGGTACAATCTTGCCGCGGAGAATGCCCGCTCCGGCATCCGGCTGAACGCATTGTCCTGCGTGGCGCTGCCCAGTTGCGGACTTGCGCTGGCGGAGAGCGAACGGGCGCTGCCTGACCTGCTCGCGCGATTTGAGACGATTCTCGAGGAGGCGGGGCTCCGCGACGATGCCATCAGCCTCCGCATCACGGGCTGCCCGAACGGCTGCGCGCGACCGTACCTGGCCGAGATCGGATTTGTGGGCAAGGCCCCGGGAAAATATGCCATCTATCTCGGCGCCAAGTACGAGGGCACGCGCTTGAACCGCCTGTTTGCGGCGAGCCTGACGATCGATGATGCATTGGCCCAACTGACACCGATCATCAAACGCTATGCGCTCGAGAGGGAAGCCGGCGAACGGTTTGGCGACTGGTGTGACCGGGTCATCCTGCCGAAGGATGCCACGTTCCACTCGGTCGGCACCAAGGCATAAAAGCGATTCGTCTGCGAAGGCCGCCCGGATTTGCACCGGACCGAGAAATGCCCTTGCACTTTGCGAAGAGCCTCTTTGCTTCTGAAGCCTGACTGGATTGGAGAGATGGCTGAGTGGTCGATAGCGGCGCTTTGCTAAAGCGTTGTACGTGTAACAGCGTACCGGGGGTTCGAATCCCCCTCTCTCCGCCATTCAGGGCACGTGTGATCGTTCTGATTTCTGCTAAACAGAGCCATGAAGCGGGATGCAGGCTGATGCTCAAAGACGCGCCGAACTTGCGGTTTGGGTAGGTGGGCTCAATGTTGTGACGGCCCGCCGATCCTGGCGGACTCGACATTCAAACCCCAATAAATATGGCCAGCGTCTGCACCTATCTCAACTTCGCGCGCAATACCGAAGAGGCGTTTCTTTTCTACAAGTCGGTTTTTGGAACGGAGTTTTCAGGTCCGATCATGCGCATGGGAAATGCACCTGCATGTGGACCGGATCAGCCTCCGCTGCCGGAAGCGGACAAGAATCTGGTCATGCACGTCTGCTTGCCCATTCTCGGTGGGCATTTGCTGATGGGCACCGATGCATCGGAGTCCATGGGCTTCAAGCTCAATCAGGGCAACAATGTCTACATTGCCCTCGCGCCCGACACCCGCGCGGAGTCCGACCGCCTCTTCGCAGCACTGTCGGCGGGTGGAAAGGTCGAAACGGCGATGCAGGACATGTTCTGGGGCGACTATTTTGGTTCATTCCGCGACCGGTTTGGCGTGCAGTGGATGATCAATTGCTCGTCCAAGAAATGACGTCGTAGCCCGGGCCATGCAGGTCATGGACGGGCCATCGCCTGAAACTGGCAGGAATCAAGGCCCCAGGAGACGCTGAAGCTCGGCTTCAAGCTTGTCACCGTGCGTCTCCGTTGTAACGAGACGTCCGTCCCGGCCGAGGAGGAATGTAGCGGGGATGCTGCGGATGTTGTATTTGAGTCCGAGCGGATTCTTTCCGGGGCCCTCGTAGAACCAGTGTGGCCAGTTGAGTTTTTCGTCGGCGATGAATTTCTCCAGCTTGGCACGATCGGGTGCTCGGTCGAACGAGATGCCGATGACCGCAAAGCCTCGGTCGCCCCATTTCGCGAGCGCGGCCTTCACATAGGGGAGTTCCTTGATACACGGGACGCACCACGTGGCCCAACAGTCGATCAACACGACTTTGCCGCGGTAGTCCGCCAGATTGACCTTCGTTCCATCGGTTGCGGTGAAGGCCAACTCCATGGGAGTGGATCGGATATGGTGGATCTCCAACTGGCCCTGGCCATACTTGGCAAGGTCTTCGCTGTCGCTCGCAGCCAGCTTCCTGAGGTGTGCTTCCACGGCGCCTGGCTCCAATTTCTCGAGCCAACGCACATACTCCTGTTCTAGAAATGTCCGGTAGGCCGAAGTCGGCACGCGTGCTGCGATGAGATCGATGCGTTGGCGTAGCGCACCGAGGTCGGCATGACCCGTGCCGTCGACCTGGATTGCGATGTCGTTCTTGGCGCCGACCCATTGGAGGCCGGCCCAGACATTGTCGGGCCATGCCTTCTGTTTGAGCGCATCAGCAATCGCACCGCGAAGGTGCACCTGCCATTCGGGGCGTAGAGCAGCGCTCCGGGGATCTTCCGCAACCCAGCCTCCAAAGCTGGCAAGGTTGAAGAGAATTCCCCCCACGCGCCGCTCTTCCGGAAACTTTTCGAAGAACTCAAACGCCTTACCCGTAACGAGCCCGAAATCCACTCCGCTGCGCCCATCACCGCGGTTACCCATGCCCCTCGCGTGCTCGGACCAGATGGCGGTTGCGACGGGATCGAGCACCGGGCGTGCGTCCTGCGCAGACAGGACGCCGCCGGTGAGGGCGGCAAGGAGGGCAAGAGCAATGAAATGTTTCATGGATTGAGCGGGATAGGTGACGCCGACGGACTATCGCCCCGAGGGAGAAAGGAGTTACAGGTGTTTCTTGACTGCCAGCGTGATGTAGCGCTGACGGGGATCTTCGAAGCGACTGTAGGGACTATAGACATCGGTGCGGAAGGCCGGCTCCTTGTTGAAGACGTTGCGTACGCTCAGCGTCCATTTCGTTGAATCAAACCAGCGCAGCCAACCGCTCCTGCCGCGGGCGGCGGGGACATCGTACGAAACCTGCAGATCCCAAAGCGTGGCCGAGGGGATCTTTGCGCCATCGAGTCCCGTGGCGGTCGGGTAGACCACGGTGGGGGTCGTTGTCGGGGTGCTGTAGGAATCGATGTAGGTGACAGTCACTCCGGCGGTCCATCGGTTGCGCTCGAGAAAAACCGAGCCATTGCCACGCCATTCGAGCGGACTGCTGGCGGTGGTACCCGTGGTACCGACGCGCTCGATGATCGGATTGACCGGGAGGATCTGGTCGCGGAACGAATCGGTCCAGGTCAAGGCGGCCAGTGTCGTGAGCTTGGTATTGGCAGCAATGTCGTGAGTGTAACGGAGCTTGGCATCGACGCCCGAAGTCTTGGTGAAGCCCACGTTCACGGGGCGGTAATCGATCGACTTCACTTCGCCAAGCCATCCTTTGGCGATGTCATCTGCTGTCTGGGGATTGCGGACGACGCGGCCCGGATAGGAATCCGGCGAGGCGAGAATCGCCGATGGTCCCGTTGGAATGAGGATCGCGTCGATCTTTTCGATATTCCAGAAATCGACCGTGAGTGTCAGCCCTGACAAGGCCCGGGGCGTGAGGATGACGCCATAATTCCACGAGGTCGACAGCTCGGGTCTGAGGTCAGGATTTCCACCGGAGATTTCCTCGTGGACGTAGTTGTAGAGAAGGTTGCCGCGTGCCGGATCGGTGAAGGGAGTGATCGCCGCCGGGTTGATGCGCGGGTTCTCGTAGTTTGATTGGTCGGGCGGGAAAAATCCCTCAGCATAGGAAACGCGGAAGGCGACGTCCTTGACCGGGGCAACACGCAACCCGACGACGGGACTCGTCGCGGCGGTGGAATCGTCGGTATTTTCCCAGCGAATGGCCGCGTTGAGTTCTGCCGACTCAATAGGAAGAGGACGCCACTGCGGACTGATGAGTGGGATCACGCTTTCGAGAAAGACGGATTCGGTACGCCGACTCTGATTGGCTGTGGTGTTGCTCGGCCCGATGATGCCGGTGGGAATGGCCTGCCGGATTGCCTCGCTCACATTGACCGTGGAATTCGTGCGGTACTTGCCCCAGATGACCTCGGCACCCGGAGAGACAACGAATTTTCCGGCAGGGAGATCGAAGACCTCGCCGACCGCGCGCAGGTTGACCTGTGAAAGCCAGTTGTAGTACGTGTAGTCGCGGCGGTATTCGAGATATTGCGCCATCACGTCGCCCTTCGGATAAACCCGGTGGTCCGCGAGCGGATTGTAGAGCGCGCGGCGCTGGGCTTGGTTCAGCGTACCGACCGCAGTGCTGGAGACGAAGGTGTTGAGATTCTGGTTGGTGTTGATGCCCGTCGAGTGGCTGCGGCCGTATTCACCCGTGCCATCGAGCGACCATTCCCAGCGGTCGCTGAATCTACCCTTGAAACCGAGCAGCGCCCGTGCTCCCTGGCGCTCCTGGAAGAGCGACGGATCGGGCAGGTCGACGGGATCATAGTAAACGAGGACGGGTACGCCGATGAACCCAGGGGTCACATTGGTGCGAAACGGGTTCAAGGGATCGGTGGCCGACAGACTCATTGAAGCCAGATTCATCGGGAAGGTCATATCCGAGCGGAAGTAGGTCACGCCTGCCTCGGCATACATCGAAAGCCGGTCCTTCATGAATTCGTGTTCCAGCTGCGAAGTGAAACTGTAGCGGTCTTCCGGACGGTAAATGATCGAACGGTTGTAGCGTTCTCCGAGATTGGCCCGGCCGGCGCTGGCCACAAATGACGAAGGGGTGAGTGCAGTTCCGTCCTGATTGCTCGGGATCCCCGCATAACGAACGCCTGTCGTTCCCGGAATCGGAAGTGTGCCGGTGGCGGAGTTGACGAGGATCGTGCCGGGCATGCCGTTGAAGGCCTGGAGAATATATTGCTCGTATGCCGAACGGCCGCTGACGAGCGACGTCGTGTTCGCGGGATAACGGGCAAGGAGGTTGTCGAGAAAGTTGCGGTCGCTGTTATAGAGCGGCGAACTATGCTGATAGTCGACGGTGAAGGAGAACTGCGTCTTGCCTCCATTGAAGGTGCGCCCTTCGAAGTAGGTGGCCTGGTAGCGTTCCGCGCCGCCATCGGTGCTCGTGCCGCCGCTGATCGTAAGATCGCGGCCGGTGTAATCGCGACGCAGGATGATGTTGATCGCGCCTCCGATGGCGCCGCCGCCGTAGATCGCGGAGGCAGAGGACGGCAGGATTTCGATGCGTTCGATGGCGGCGACCGGGATACGGTTCAGGTCGGGACCTGCGGTGAGATTGCCTCGCTGCAGGCGACGCCCATTCAGGAGGATTGTGGTCTGCAGTGACGAGAAGCCTCGGAGCTTCACTTCCGAATTCTGGTAGGTCGCACCGCCGGCGAAAGCGGGATTCAAAGCCGAGCCCTGGAGCGATTGACTGCCGTAGTCGCTTGTCTGGCTGACAACGCGGAAAAGTTCTTCCATCGAGGTGACTCCAAGCCGGTCGATATCGGTGCGACTGATGACGTCATAGGCCAGAGCACCAGCCTCGTCGGTGCGCAGGATGGTCTGGTTTGCAAGACCGACGATGCGACTGCCGAGTACCTCGAATCTTTCCAATTCGACAGCACCGGATTCACTTCTTGTTGTCCTTCCCGGGTGGCTGTTCGTTTCGACCGCCACCCCCTGACCGTTTGGGCCCGGCTCCCTCCGGATTGCCAAAGCCCCCGTCTTGTCATCCTGCATGACGACCAAGCCAGTGCCGGCGAGCATCTGCTCAAGGGCTGCCAGCGTTCCAAATTCACCCTTGACGGCCTGGGTGCGCACGCCGCGCACGGTCTCAGCGGCGAACAGGGTTTCGCGGCCGGAGATTTCCGAGAATCGCTTAAGCATCCTGGCGGCGTCACCGGAAGGCAAATCGTAGGCTTTCTTGGCTTCTGTGGCTGCAAGGGCGGGAAGGATGAGCAATGCGCCGAGTGCGATGCCGCGGAGGAAGGTTTGGGACAGGAGTGTTAGCATGGTGTATGACCGGTGTGCAGCACTGTAGACGAGCCGGCCCGGAAAAGCCGTAACGAGCCCGTCGAAATTCCTGACGCGGATGGTCAGCGGCCTTGGCGCAGTTCGGTGCAATCCTCACCCGCCGCCTCCGCGCGCACACCCAGCGTGGTGCCCAGGAGCCGGACAAATGCCTCGACATTGTCGGGGCGGAAAGTGCCACCAATGCGCAGGTTGTTCAGCTCAGGGTCGCCAATCACGAGTTGGTGCCTGTTCAGCCGATTGAACTCCGCAACGGCCTCAATCAGAGGTGTCTCGTGAAACTGCAGCCTCGGAGCCTGCCAGGCCAGTTCACTGACAATTTCATCATTCGTCACCGGAGCGACTACCGGAGTTTCCGTAGCCGCAAGCGGTACGACGGCGCGCTCCCTGACGGACACCAACAGAGGCGTAATCGTATCGGATCCTTGTGCCACTTTTACGCGACCCTCTGTCACAAGAACCTCCACAGCCTGGTCACTGAGGCGCACGTTGAAGGCGGTGCCTACGGCGCGGACCTCTATGCCTGAGACTTCGACGACAAACGGCCTCGCAGCGTCCTTCCAGACGCTGAAATGGGCTTCGCCGCCCATGAGTTTCACGCGACGTTCGGCATCGGAATACTGGACAACCAGATGGCTGCCGTCTTTCAGTTCGACCCGGGAGCCGTCGGGCAATGCCAGTCTCTCGTTGACGTGGAGATAGTTCCTCGGTGCAACCGCCGGTGCAGGTATCGGCGCGGGTGTCCGCAGGAAGAGGCCCACGGCCAGAGCAGCGGCTGCTGCCAGGCCGAGTGACCACAGCCACAGGCGGGGGCGGCGTGAAGGGGCGAAGAGATGCGGGTTAGGCTCGGTGTCATGACCGGGTTGCCATTCCTGAAGCTGCATCATGCGTCCGAGGGCGGCGGCGTGTTGGGCAACAGCCTGGGAGTGCCGAGGATCGGCGTGCAGCCACTGCAGGTAAGCGTCCTGCTCGGCCGCGTTCAGACCTCTATCACGGCGCGCGAGCCAGATTGCAGCGGCTTCCGCGATCGTGTCGGGGATCGCGTCGTTGGGGTGGGAGGGAGGCTTGGATTTCATCGTATCATCGCCCTCCATTTGCGAAGAAGATTGCGCACAGCCGGATGCCCTGGGCGAACTGCTTTTCAACCGTGCTCAGGGAAACGCCCAGCTTGTCCGCAATCTGCCGCTGCGTCAGCCCGTAGGCAGTGCGCAGGGTGAAGACCTCGCGGCAGCGGCCTGGGAGGGACTGGATGGCCCGCGTCAAGAGTTCGAGCTCCTGCTGTTTGCTGACGGTTTCGACGACATCGGTACTGTCCGCTAAGACGAACGACGGCGTATCTTCCGTAATCGGCTCGAAGTTCACGACGCGCTGACGGCGTACGGCGTCGAGCGCCAGATTGCGCGCGGCGGTGAACAGCAGTGCGCGGGCGGAGCCGACCGGGCCGGCCTCGCGTGCCCGGATCAGCCGCACCATGCTCTCCTGCACAAGATCGTCGACATCCGGCAGGGTGGGGAACCGGGCAAGAAGCCACGACCGAAGTGCGCCGCCATGCGGCTGCACCTCGGTCGCGAACCATTGCGCGTGTTCAGCTTCCAGGGGAGGCACTCCGGCAGGCTCGCCTGCTTTCGTGCGAAAATCGAGCACAGAGAAGCAAGACCGGCAGGTGAAAGTTCAGTCCTGTTGCATTCCCGCTATCAATCCGGATTTCAATCCTGTGTCCAAAGGCGGCAGATCGGTCGGCGCCCCGTGAGTCGGTTCATCAAAGCCCCAGCAGGCGTCTTACCTCGGATTCGAGCTTTTCGCCACGGGCGTTGGTGGTTACGACCTTGCCTTGCTGGTCGAGCAGGAACATGGCGGGGATTCCTTGGATGAAATACTTGGTGGAGATGTCATTGTTCCACCACTTGCCGTCGAAGTATTGCGGCCAGCTCATGGCCTCCTTCGTTGTGAAATCAGTGAGCACCTTTCTCGCAGCTGCAAGTTTCTTTTCCTTCTGTTCCGGTGTGTCCTTCGGCGTGAGTTTGGCGTTCTCCAGGGCTATTCCCACGATCTCGAAACCTTTGTCGTGGTATTCGGAGTAGACCTTCTTCACGTTGGGTAGCTCGGCGATGCAAGGACCGCACCAGGTGGCCCAGAAATCAATCAGCACGACCTTGCCGCGCAGATCCTTCAGATCGACCTTGCGCCCGTCCGCGGCGGTGAAGGCGATATCAAGCGGACGGGACATCACCTCGGCGAATTCCACTTTCTGTTTCGCGTGGGCACGCAGGGCATCGCTTGGGCTCTTGGCAGCCAACCTGACCCAGGCCGCGGCGGCGGCGGGTTCATCGTAGCGAGCCAAGGCTCCCAGGTAGTCATCCGCGCGCCGGATGATTGTATCGGTGAGATCGGCGAATTTTGCCGCGTGGGCTTCAAAGCGCGGGAGAAAAACCGAGTAGTCATAGGGCTGGCCGTTGGTTTTCGCCTGTGTCGTGGCGCGAAAGTCCTTGGCGAAGTCACTCCAATCCATCTCCTCACGCGGGCCGGGCGGGACGTCGGTGGCGGTGGCCATTGCCTGCCGGAGTTCCGCCAGCTTGGCTGTCCACTTGGCCTTGGCCGTCTCGTCGATGACCACAGCCTTCATACCAACGGTGGCGAAATCCGGGCCGATCTCCTTCACGAAATAGGGTCGGATGCCGGAGCTGATGAACTGGACGACCTCCCAACGGCGCGGATCGTTGGGGTAGGCAGCGATGAGATCGAGGCCGCGTTTGCCGAGCTCCTGCTGGGCGGAATCGGCCCAGCGCAGTTGGGCAGCGCGGTCGGATGTGTCGAGCCCGCTCGGAGGAGTGGGCCGCTTGGAGGCCTCAAAGGCGGCGAACGCCTTGTCGGCCTCCGCCGATTGGGCCGGTAGCATGACCGGGAGCGAGAGCGCGACAATCAGGGATCCGAGAATTAAGGGTTTCATGCGTGGAAAGAATGAGGAAGGATTCTCACGCTATGACAAACCCGACGGTTGTCACCCGCCATCTGGCAATCGTGAGTCTATGGCATTGTGGAACTTGTGGCTCAGCTGAAGGGCCTACCGTGCGAGTCCTGTGCGCATGGAAAGGCCGCGTGATGAGTTGGAGCGAGGCCAAACCGAAAGGACCGTTCAGAGCCCAAGGGCTTTGCGCACTTGAGGCTCAAGGCTTTCGCCTCGTGCCTCGGTAGAAATGACCCGGCTGTCGCGACCGGCTAAATCGTGGAGCAGCGCTGCCAATGCCTGGATGTCAGGTGTCTGACCCGCGTGGTACGATGAGCGGGCCCTTTCGATTGTGTTTTGGATGAAGAGTGCCCGTGCTTGTTACCTGCTCTGCGATGTCAGCACGCACATCGGGAGTCGATGATTCAAAGAACACACTGCGTCTTGGGTTCAGAATCGGAATGTGCTGGTGAGGAGGAATTGGCGTTCTGGTGAGGTCCGGATCGCATTGACATGGCCGAGGGGATCGATGGAGACGGGGATGAAATCATTGTTGCCGCCGCCGACCAGATTGCGGGCATTGAGTTGAAGCGTCCAGTCGACCTTGTTCTTCCAGATCCGGCGGCGATAGGAGGCGAAGGCGTCGGCATTGAATTCCGACGGAGCAAAGAAGGGATGTTCAAGATCGTTGATGAGAGCATCGCCCTCTCCTTCCCGTATGGCATAGCCAATAGCTGCTTTGCTCTGCCAGCGGCCAACTGCACCAACTGTGACGCCCTTGAGTCGGCCTGAGGTGAAACGGTAGCTCGAGACGAGATTCATACGCCACTCGCGCTGCTCCTGGGACTGCTTTCCATCCTTCGCAATTTCGTTTTGGATCGGGCTGATGGCAACCTTGCGCCAGCGCGTGAGAAATGTATCCCCTTCGGCCAAACCAGGTGCATCGGATACGTTGGCAAGACCAGATGCTATGATGTTTTCCTCAACCTTGCGGACGAAATCGAGCACGCCAGGAAGTGTGTTGCTTTGGACCGTTCGCTGCTGGGCAAGGTTGAGGATGACGTTCCACCGGTCCGTTATGGATCCCGCCAGTTCCAGCTCCATGCCCTTGGCAACAAAGTCGAAGGTGGAATTGAGTCCCTCGATTCCCGGGCCGGAAACTGCCCCAGTGGTGCGGTTGAACTCCATGCCGATCGCACTTCGGAAGGGTTCAGGTGCCAGCCCGATGATGGCATCATAGTACTTGTTCCAGTCGTCGGTGAATCCTGCGGCAGCCGCACCTGGGATTTCAGTCACCTTGCGTCCCGCCTGCTCCCATTGCGCGGCGCGAGCCAGGTAGTTGTTTGCGCCAACTCCAATCCACGTATTGATCATGCCCATTCCAGTATTGTTGCGGGCGCCGGTACTGCTGGTCTCGTACCAGGTTGCGTTGATGGAGAGGCGACGATTGAGAAGATCGAGGCCAAAGCCATGCTCCTTCGTCACTCCCGAGGGATTAGGGATTATTTCATTGTAGAGAGTACGGGCGATTCCGGCTGGCTCGAAGGTTTGCGATTCGAAATAGTGGATGCGCAGGTCGGCACCAAACGGCAGCTCGAAGAGGTATTTCTCTGGGAAGCGTGCGACAACGCTCGTCGTGCGCGTGCGCCCTTTCTGCGTAGAGGAGGGCATATTCTGAAGAACCAAAGTAGCCGGGTCAAAGGCTCCGCTAGGCAGGCGGACGTTGCCTTCGGGGATGATCTCATAGTTGCGCACATCGTCTGAACGCTCGGCGAAAATGGTGACAAGATGGCCATCGAGCATGCGGCTTTGGAGAATGATCGCGGTGGAATCCACCTGTTGCTCGCTAATGTTGGAGCCGTGGTGTGGCACCCACATGGCATAGGCCTCCGTTTCCCGGATCTGCCTGGCAGTGTTATCCCAATACGTTAGACGAACTTTCTTGTTCGGCACAGGAAGAGAGACGCGTGAGAGCGGAAACTGGGTGATACGTACCTGATCTGCGCTCGTCGTGTTGAGCATGCTGTCGCCAACATAGATGTAGGAATTGACGGTCCTTCGACCATCATTGAGGAGTTGTCCAAATGTCGCCTGGGAGGAGAGGTCCACAAGGTCACTCTGCCAGTTGAGGGTTTCCTGATACCTGCGGACGTTGGTGCTCGTCTCTTGAAAGAGGCCACTGAGAGTGTGATGTCCGAGCCAGCGACCCCACGTTTCTCCAAGACTCTTGTTGAAATCGTGCATGGCAAAACCCGTTGCACGAAAATTCTCCCGACGATTGATTGTGTCCGACTGGCTGTAAGTTGTCGCGGTAACAACGGGGCGGCCAAGATTTGGGTTGGCGAGCATTGCCGGATTATTGCCGGTGGAGGGCATGACTACCGAGACCGGCAAAGCCTCGGAGATGTCGATACTCACAGCGCGGGCAAAGCCTGTATTGTAGGGTGCGTACCGGTAGCTGTCCATTTTCTGACGGTTGGCTGTGAGCTCGAACCCGAACGAATGTCGGAGGAACTGCTGCTCAAGCGTCACCTCCTGGACATTGAACTTGTCACGAATGGTGGCGGTGTCTCCGGCATAGAGATGTTTCACGAAATCGAAGGTATCCCTGTCGAGCAGCGTTGGGTTGTTGAAACCGGGCAACTGGCTCATGTGGGAGCTTGTGATACGCCAGTCCTGCGTGCCACGACCACCCGGCCAACGAAGGCGTGGCGCTTCCACTGACCGACGGTGCCTCCGGATGCCTGCCCCAGATGGGCTGTGGGCGGATCAAGGGATCCATGTCGCGCGGATTCATCTGCGACATGTCCACGTTGTTCTTGGCCGCATGAACGTAGGGGTCCAGTAATTCAGATGGTAGACATGCAGTGACATCGGAAGGATGTTTCGCACTTTCCTTGTTTCCACATAGCATCTGTACAAGGCACCCCTCGCGGGTCCCTGTGATCCGTTGACAGCCTCGGGGGACTTCTGAAGTTCCGAGATGACTTTCTGGTACAGGGATTGAAGAAAACCGAGAACGACATCCTGGTCCAATTTGATGTTCGAGGTTTCTCCGCCTTTGCCCGTGGCATACTTCCAGTCGTTAGCAGTGAGGAATGTCAGCAGGCTCGTGAATTTGTGCGCGATGATGACGCGAAGCTTCAGTCCCGCCCGGTTGCAGGCGATGGCTTCCTGGACAATCCTGCCGATTCCATTTCCCGGACTCTCGGGAGTGCCAACCTTGAAGGGACCCGGGGTGTTTCCTGCACCGCTGCTTCGGCGCTTATTCTATACTCCCGGTTCACGCCAGATTTCCTCAGGCTTGAGCAGCCGTGAGCCGCTCTTGAGATGTCGAGCCCAGGCGGTGTCTCCCAAGCGTGCATCCATCTCGTCCTCGACGGCCTTCAGCACTGCGACTGTGACCTTCTCCAGTCGGGAAAGGCGGGCAAGGTCGGACGCGGGAGGACCGGCCAGAGCGGCGGCCTTGATATACGTGGCTGGGCGCATACCGCGTTTGCGCGCGAGTGCATCAATCCGCTTTTCTCCTGGGCAGTGAGCCGGATGGACTTGGTCGTGGTAGTCATGTGTTACACCCGTGACACAGGGTTCCGGTTATCAACGCTGACAATCCACAGCCGATTGTGAGAGGGACGTGCGAGAAAGGTGATTCGGCCAAACGCGTTTTCCGTCGTCCATACGTTATTTGTGCAACGAAAAAATCCACTTAGATCTTGTCGGAAGTGTTGACCCCGTCCGCTGAAGCTGTCTAGGTACGCTTGCCCGCACCGCGGCCAGAACGGCGCGAGTAAGAGAGGAATCCTCTACGCATGGACGCCGCTGAAAAACTGCTCATCGCCTTCTTTGTCCTGTCCGCGTTTGTCGCGCTGGTCTTTTTCGTTGTTGCGCGATCCACACTGCTGACTGTGCAGCCGCAGGCGGAGGCCTCGCGCTTTGGCTATGCGATCCACGGACGCTGGTTCGCTTTTCTTCTTTTAGGTTTGCTGGGCACGTTTCTCGCATCACTTCCCTTCTTTCCCTACATGCGGACGGCGGCGGCCTTGCAGCCCGCGCTGCGTGTGCCGGTGGAGGCGTGGCAGTTTCTCTTCATCATGCCGGATCAGTTTCCGGTGAATCAGCGGATCATCTTCGAGGTGAAAACACCCGATGTGACACACGGATTCGGCATTTACGCACCGGATGGCCAGCTCATTGCGCAGACCCAGGCGATGCCGGATTACGTGAACTATCTGGATGTCACCTTCCAAAAACCCGGCCGCTACTTCGTGCGGTGCCTGGAATTCTGCGGCATGGGGCACCCCATTATGCAGAAGGAAATCACGGTCGGCGAGGCAGGCGCCGGCAGCGGGTTGCCCTCGCTCGCGGCAATCGGCTCAAACGGGGTGGTTACTCATGAATGACTTGCTTACGGACAAGGCTGCGCCCGGTCGCGGCGTGATGAAACTGTACCTGGTCTCTGGCTTGGCGGTGGTGGGTCTCCTCTTGTTGGCAGGGCTTGCGATGCGCGCTTCGCAGGCGGGTTGGCTTCCCCTGCCGCCGGACGGTTTTTATTCCCTCCTTACGCTGCATGGCGCGGGCATGATTGTGGCGATGATGGTGTGCGCGATGGGTGCGATCTGGTTCCTGACGCGGCAGCAGGTGAACATGAGTGCGAAGCTCGCAGTGGCGGCCTGGGCGTTGATCATGGTGGGCGTGGTGGGTGTGCTCGTGGCAACCCTCGTGGGCCGCTACGGCAGCCTCTATACTTTTCTCTATCCCATGCCCTTCCGCGGCACCTGGCCCAACTGGTCGACCGGCGTATTCCTGATCGGCTTGGTTTTTGTCAATGCGGGTTGGATGATCTGGTGCTGCCAGATGCTTTCCGGAGTACTGCGCGCGCACGGCGGATATCGCGGTGCGATCGGATGGGACTATGTCTGGCATTCAAAATCTTTTGTCGCTTCCGGACGTCATCCTCCACCCCCTGAA
Source organism: Verrucomicrobiota bacterium (assembly GCA_014584295.1). Taxonomy (GTDB): domain Bacteria; phylum Verrucomicrobiota; class Verrucomicrobiia; order Opitutales; family Opitutaceae; genus UBA6669. Next base: position 439,617 of record JACTNC010000053.1, on the reverse strand, counting down.
TCCTTCCCCGCTTTCATGGTCGGGCTGGATGGATTGATTGCCGGCATGGCAGCCACGCTTCTGGGAGTGGCCCTTGTCGTTCACTGGATTGATCCGGAGGTGCAGATTGATCCCCTGTGGGCAAAGAACCTGACTTACTTCTGGGCGCATACGGTCGCCAACCTCATCATCTACATGCTGGCAGGGGTGATCTATGTTGCCCTGCCGTTTGCCACCCGACGCGAATACCACGTGTCGAAGGTCTTCGTCGTGGCGTGGTGGACCTCCATGACGCTGACGCTGACGAACTACTTTCACCATCTGTACATGGATTTTGCGCAGCCCGAGATCCTGCAGTACATTGGACAGCTCTCATCCTATCTCTCGGCGTTGCCGGTGACCGTTGTGACGGTGTTTGGAGCGCTGATGCTTGTCTGGCGTTCCGGCATGCGATGGACCCTCGGCGCACTCTTTTTCTACTTGGGCATGCTGGGCTGGGTTGTGGGCGGCATCGGTGCGGAAATTGACGCGAGCGTGCCGTTCAATGTGCACCTTCACAATACGCTCTGGGTGCCGGCCCACTTTCACACCTACCTGCTGGGCGGATGCCTCCTGTTCGTATTGGGCTGGGTGTTCCTGCTTCTGGAGTCGCGTGCCGCAAGCGCGACGCGCAAGTCCATGACCTGGCTGATCTCGATCCTGATGTTCGGAGGCATGCTTGTTTTCCTGCTGTCGTTTTATGTCAGCGGGGCATACGGCGTGCCCCGTCGTTATTCGATAGAACCCGCGCCGGGTCCCGTGCTTGCGCAAATCGCGACCCTCGGCGCCGCTGTCATGATTGTCGGAATGCTGCTCGCCGGCATCGAGGCCTGGCGACTGTGGCGAAGCAAGGCAGGTCTTCCGGCGGGGACCAAGGAGGCCATTCATGGATAAGTCACATTCCATCAAACGAACGATCTGGATCGTCCTGGGAAGCATCGGCACGCTCATCATGCTTGACGGTGTGACGATGCCGCTTCGCTCGAATGCCATGACCACCATACCCGTCCACCACCTGCTCCACACCGGGATGGCAGTGGGTGCGGGCCTGCTTGCGTTGGCATTGACCTGGAATCAGCCTGCAAGCACGGGAGAGCAAGGCGGGTGGGTGTGGCCGGCGACGCTGGCGCCTGCGCTGAGCCTGTTCCTGATGTGGCCGACAAAGTATGCCTACCTGATGACTCATTCATGGCTCCATGTCCTGGATCATCTGGGCATCGCGATCTGCAGTGTGCTCGCGATCTACGCTGCCCAGAAATTCACACGCGGCTTGGGCTGGCCCATGCTGGCCTTGGTGGTCGCGATGAATGCCGGTGCCGCAGGAGGATTTGGTCTGACGCGCGGAATTCCCACGCCGATCCGCGCTGATGCGACCGCGAGCCAGATGAGTGTCCCACCTTCGATCCTGGGCGCACGCGGGACCTCACGTGTTGCAACAGAGTTTTGCGCCCCCGGGCAACAGCCCTTTGTGCCCAGTCTTGCATCGAAGCAATAGCCGTGAGGCCGTTCGAATTGATGGTCCAAGGGAGAAGATCTGGAAGTATTCCATGATTCATAGGTAGCGGGCGCCTTCGTCTGATTCGCGTAGAAATCCGGTGAAGGAAATCTCAAACACCTGCATCGGATTGCGTCTGGCGTCCGAGTTCCGCAGGGGACTCATCTATCCCTTAAGGAACGGCCACAATCATTTTTCATCGTGCTGCATGAGGTCGTCGAGAGACGGGGGACGAGAACGGTAGCAGCAATGCTCTCAAGACAGTCAAAAATCGGATTGGATCGGCAAACTGTTGATTTGTGCCACCAAGCCAGATTGAAAATCACCTGCCGTTCATTTCGTACCTCCAGCATGCCCATCTACCTCCAGTACTATTTCTGGCTCCTGCTGGTTTCAGGCGTCGTGTTGGTGCTGGAACGACTGGTGCCTCGCTCGCCTGCGCAGGAGGTGCTCAGGCCGGGTTTTGTTCAGGACCTGTTCTGGATGATCTTCAATGTGCAGTATGTGAGCTGGATGCTAGCAATCCTCGCTGTCCACGCAGCCGCCTGGGTCAATCGTGCATTTTTCCATGTAGGTCTGCCTGATCCGGAATCGCTCAAGCTCATTGCGAGTTGGCCGCTCTGGGCCCAGTTCGTCACATTTTTTCTCATCAAGGACTTCCTGGAATGGAACATTCACAGGGCTCTTCACAGTTACCGATGGATGTGGAGATTTCACAAACTGCACCACAGCATCGAGGTCCTGGACTGGGCTGCGACCTTCCGGTCGCACTGGTTTGAAATCATAATATACAAGGTAATCATCTACCTCCCCCTCGTCGTTCTGGGCGTGAATGATTTAGTCATTTTTTGGATACTTGTTTTCTCGCTTCTGATCAGCGAACTGAGCCACGCAAATCTCAGCTGGGATTGGGGAATATTCCGGTACGTTCTCAGTTCGCCCAGGTTTCATGCATGGCATCACGACGTTGAACTCCACGGCAAGAATGGGCAGAACTTTGGGGTAACTTTGGTGTTGTGGGACTGGATTTTCAGGACGGCGCATTGGCCCAATGACATGGCATTTCCTAAGGAATACGGTTTAAAGGACGGGGCGTCCTATCCCCGCGGAATCTGGGCCCGCATGTGGGAACCCTTTTTCCCGCGATATTTTCGGAAGCGGAAGGTCGGAAAATCGCTACCCCGCGGATCAAACGAAGGAGCCGGGCTAGAAAAGTAGTTTGAAGCGGGCTGAGAAAAAAGCCACCCAGGATTTCTCCAGGATGGCTTTGGATTGGTGGCTAACCGCGCCCGATGTTACTTGCGCCGGTTCTTTATAAAGCGTGCGAAGAGACCCAGGCCCAGTGCACCGGCGCCAAGCAGCAACGCAGTTGCCAGGTTGGAGTCAGGGACATTTTGGGTCGGAGTGGCCGTCGCGATCAGCAGAGCGATTGATATCATGGTGGGGGTGTTTTGAAGACCAACTTCTTACACAGACACAGGTGATTAGCATAAATTGCGCCGCGGCGATTGGGATGGGCATGCGGTACTTACAAGATGCGGGTATATAGAGCTTTATGTCGTTAGGAGAGGAGAGGCGCGCAGTCCGCACCTGGGACAAAGTGTAAACATGTTCGACGTTGTTGTCGGTTGAACGACGTCCCTTGGCGACCCATCCAAGCAGGGGTGTAGTATGAACGATTAGGATTTGCTCCCAAAGGTTGCGGGGAAACTTCTTTGCCCATTGGGTGGGCACTTTCGGTTCGGAATCATGCCGCAACATTGATTCCGCATCGACCTTGAAACGGTTCGTGTGGAATTTGGAAAGCCGGGGTTGCTTTGAGGGTGAGGGTTCGCTTCCTGCTTGGATTGTACACGCCTCCAATGACGAGTGATCGAAGGCAATCGAGGACAAAGGACGAATCTGATTGGGATTGCCTGCAAAATCACCGACCTGGTTTGAAAGTCGATGGGATCATGCGTGACCTGGGCATCGGGTCGCGAAAGCCGTTGATTCCCGATTGGGGTTCGAGGCGAACCCTGTTCGCGCTTGCCTTGGGTTCTTGCATGGTGGCGATGGGCTGGGGAACGCCTTCCGTCTCTCTCCCGCGGCGGCTTGACCGAGCCAATCTTCTTGCCTACCGCGCGGAAGACGGCACGGCCCGCCCGGTGCGGTCGATTGAGGACTGGCAGAAACGACGCGAAGAGATCGTTCGGGGAATGTTGGCTGTAATGGGTCCGATTCCTGACAGCACCAAGCGTCTTCCTCTTGATGTGGCGATCGAAGAGGAGCATGACGCGGGCAGCTATTTCCGCCGGCGAATCACCTTTCAGTCGGAACCGGGTTCTCGAGCGAAGGCCTATCTGCTCATTCCCAAGTCGGCACTTTCAGGTGCAAAATCCGCACCGGGCGTGCTCTGTCTTATGTCGACAGACAATCAGCGTGGCAACAAGCAGACCGTCGGCATCTTCGAAGGAAGGCCAGGTCGAGCCTACGCTGCCGAACTCGCCGAGCAAGGTTATGTGGCCATCGCGCCCGCCTATCCTCTACTCGCCGATTATCAGCCGGATATTGTGGCTTTAGGGTATCGCAGCGGCACGATGAAGGCGATTTGGGACAATATGCGCGCCCTCGACCTGCTGGAGTCACTGCCCTATGTCCGCCGCGGTGGATTTGGTGCGATCGGCCATTCGCTTGGAGGACATAATGCCATTTTTACCGCGGTTCTCGATGAGCGGATCCGAGTCATTGTCTCCAGTTGCGGATTTGATTCGTACCTGGACTACTATGGCGGCAGCTATGACGTCTGGCAGCCGGGAAAAGGGTGGGCGCAGACGCGTTACATGCCCCAATTACTGGACTATGCGCGCAGCGAGATCCCGTTTGATTTTCATGAGCTCCTTGGCGCGCTCGCTCCGCGTCCGGTCTATGTCATTGCCCCGGTCAACGACTCCAATTTCAAATGGCAGAGCGTTGATCGAATTGCCGCGGCCGCAGGTCAAATTTACCGGCTCTATGATGTTCCGAATCTCCTGCGGGTTGACCACCCTGATTGTGCACATGATTTCCCCGACGAACAGCGAGAGATAGCGTACCGCTGGCTGGACCGAGTCCTTCGGTAGTCAAAATAGTCGTAGATAGCTGGATCCTGATCTTGACGGGGGAATCTGTGGGAGTCGCGTTGATCATCCCAACCCAAGGTGGTGGTAGGACCTGGATTCGAACCAGGGAAGGGCAAAGCCCAAGAGATTTACAGTCTCTCCTCGTTGGCCACTTGAGTATCCTACCGAATGAGGAGGGGCTAGTTCATGTCTGCAGAGATGGGGCGCAAGTCTTTTTTCGACTTTGCTCAATCTGGCTGCAGAACCTCACACGGCGCTGAGAGAAGGGGATGACGCGCACGGTTCGCAATTCGAGCGTCGCTTCTGGAGCTGTGCGAAAGCGTGGGCGAGAGCCTTGGAGACCGCTTCGGAGCGGATGGGTTTGCTGACGTAGTCGTCCATTCCTGCTTCGATGCAACGCTCTCGGTCGCCTTGCATTGCATTTGCGGTCATGGCGATGATCCAGGGGCGGGCGCCAATCGGATACAAGGAAGATAGCCGTTGCGAACATTCCAGCCCGTCCATTTCAGGCATCTGTACATCGAGGAAAATCACATCAAAAGCCTGGCGAGAAAGTGCCGCCAGAACTTCTATGCCATTTGAGACACGCTCGATCTTATAGCCCAATCGACCAAGCAGCAAGGATGCCACGCGCTGGTTTACTGCATTGTCTTCGGCGAGCAGGATGCGCAAGGGGTACTCATGGGCGAGAGTCGTGCTGGCTGGTTTATTCGCGTCGCTGCCGTTTCCTTCAGCGTTGCGGTCAAAGATCTCTGTCAGGGCGTTGCACAGGGTGGAGGACTTCGCGGGCTTCGTCAGGACACGTTCGATAGCAAGGTCCTTGAAGCCTGCACCGGAGTCACCGAGTGAGGTGAGCGCAACAATCGGAAGTTCCTTCCGAGATCGACGCTTGCGCAGTGCACGCGCGAGATCGTAGCCGTCCATTTCCGGCATCTGGACATCAATAACGGCCAGATCGAAATTCCTGCCTTCGTCAATCCATTGGAGGGCTTGGGCGCCCGAGCTGACTGATTCCGTGATCATGCCCCAGCGTTTGCCCTGGAGGCTGAGAATGCGGCGATTGGTGGCGTTGTCATCCACGATGAGCATTCGTCGGTCTTTCAAGGCGGGGACATTGCTCTGGTCGCGAGGGCCAGGAGTGTAGGGTGCAGCCTCGAGTGGGAGTTCAAAGATAAACGTGGTTCCCTGACCGACGACGGACTCCACCCAGATGCGTCCGCACATGAGATCCACAAGCCGCTGGGAAATTGCGAGCCCGAGGCCGGTGCCGCCGTACTTCCGCGTGGTGGAAGCATCGACCTGGCTGAAAGATCGGAAGAGCCTGTCCAGTCGGTCGGCGGGGATGCCGATGCCGGTGTCCCTCACCGACACTTTCAATCGAGGCTGGCCGTTTTCATTGGAGCGCTGACTGACGTTGATCACGATTTCGCCGCGCTCGGTGAACTTCACTGCGTTGCCGATCAGATTGATCAGGATCTGACGCAGCCGTGTGAGATCACCGACAACGCAGGGAGGCACGTCATCCTCGATCCAATAGAGCAGGTCGAGACGCTTGGCCGAAGCGGGACCGGCAGCGAGGTCCAGGGCACTTTCGATGCAGTCTCGCAGATTGACGGGCAGCCGTTCCAGTTCGAGATGGCCCGACTCGATCTTTGAATAGTCGAGGATGTCATTGATGATTGCGAGGAGCGCTTCACCGCTCGTCCGGATCGTCTCGGTGAATTCCCGCTGGGACGCATCGAGTTTAGTGTCGAGAAGGAGGTCCGTCATGCCGATGACGGCATTCATCGGCGTGCGAATTTCATGGCTCATGTTGGCCAGAAACTCCGCCTTGGCCATGGCGGCCGCATGGGCGTCGCGCGCAAACTTCTCGGCGCGAGCACTGGCTGCCTTCAATTCCAGGTTGCGTTGCCGGATGGTTTCTTCGGCAGCGTGGAGGTCGGTAATGTCGATGTTGCACCCGACCACTCGGAGCGGCTGCCCCGTGCTGCCCCATTCGGCAATGATGACGGAAGCCAGCACCCAGACGGTGTGTCCATCCTTATGCTTGAAGCGCAGGGTTGTGCGATAGGGCGTGGCGCCGCGTGTTCGCACGAGTTCCTTGTACCTGGCTTCTGCGGGCAGGATTTCCTCCTGGAACAAGTGTCGCTTCCATTCGTCAGGAGTGTTGGGGAACTCCTCGTCGGTGTAGCCGAGCATGCGCTTGTAGCTCTGGCTGTAGAACAGGGTGTTGCTGTCCAGGTTCCAATCCCAGTATCCCGCAAACGAAGAATCGAAGACCTTTAGCAGCAATGCGCGCTCCTGCTTCACGGCGTGCTCGGCTTTCAGTCGGCTGGTGATATCGTACCGAATCGCGATGTAGGTTTCGACTCTTCCATTCTCGTCGAAGAAGGGTACAATCGTAGAATTGTCCCAGTAATACGTCCCGTCTTTCCGGCGATTGCGAATCTGGCCGTGCCAGGTTTCGCCCTTGCCGATTGTTCTCCACATCTCAGCAAAGAACTCGGCGGAGTGATAGCCGGAGTTTAGAATGCGGTGATTCTGACCGATGAGTTCTTCGGCTGAATAGCCGCATGCACGGCAGAAGGCCTCGTTTATCTCGGTGATAGTACCATCGGGATTGGTGATGGCCACAGCCGCATGTTCATCGATTGCCTTGCGAATCTGTCGGGAGCGACGCAGTGCGGACGCGAGATCCCTATTCAGTGTCGCGAGTTCCTGCTCTGCCTTGACCCGGTGGTTGAGGGATCTTCGGACGGCGAGCCAGATTACTGGCCCCACGAGCAGCGCAAAAAGGATCAATGATCGGAAGTGCAATTCCGATGCCGAACTTGAAGGTAATAGCTGAGCAACCGAATTGGCAATGAAGTGGGCTGCCAGTATGCTGGCGACTCCGACCAGGGCTAGGAGCGTGGGATTCTGGCGAAATCGTGACTGCATCGGGAATCTCTGGCATGCGCGAGCCGCCCGTTAGGGAGCTGCTCCGGCAAGGCTCGGGCCGTGGACGGGTAATTTCATTGGTAAAGGACGTTATCGGATCCCTGTGGCCCGGCTGGAGTGAAATTGCATAACTTTATGTTGGGCATTGTAATGAGTGTTATGGGATCGGGATGTTCTGGAATTGTCGGCGCCTGCCCAGCTGAATCTGGATGCACAATGATTTCGGGATTTGCCAAAGGCCCTGGCGCTATCTGGACATGGCTAACGGTGGGCAGGAAAGGTCGGCTCGGATCAAGTCGCCTGGAAGGTCACACTTTTTGTTTGGCGCTGAAGGATCCCTTCTTTCCTTGGACGGCGCCACGATGACCCCTCTTCTTGTTTTTCAGCGCATCAGCAAGTCATTTGGAGCAGTGCGCGCGTTGCGTGGGGTGGATTTCGAACTCCGGCCCGGGGAGGTTCATGCGCTGCTGGGCGAGAATGGGGCGGGCAAGTCCACCTTGATCAAGGTGGCCACGGGTGCCCACACCCCAGATGGGGGCACGCTGATGGTGGATGGCGAAGTCCACGACGGGCTCACACCTGCGCTGGCGCATGACCTTGGCATTGCCTGCATCTATCAACAACCGGCGCTCTTTCCCGACCTGACCGTGATGGAGAATCTGGCCCTCCGACTGGAGAAACCAGCGTCGTTCGCGCGCGTGCGATGGACGGATCGAAGGAAGCGGGCGATGGAACTCTTGGCGAAGGTTGGCGCTGAAATCCTGCCCGATTCCACCGTCAATGAATTGTCGATGCCAGAGCAGCAACTGGTCGAGATTGCCGGCGCGGTCGGAGCGGAGGCCCGAATTGTCATCATGGACGAACCAACCGCCTCGCTGACGCGCCGCGAACAGGAGCGACTCTATGGAATTGTCCGCGCGCTGAAATCAGAGGGCATCGGCATCATCTACATCTCCCATCGGCTGGAAGAGATCTTCGCGCTGGCAGATCGCGTCACGGTATTGAGGGATGGTTCAAGCGCGGGAACCTTTGACGTGTGTGACATCAACGAAGGGGAACTCATCCGGCTGATGGTTGGACGGGAGGTGACGCATCTCTATCCTCCGCCGCTGGGATCGCCTGGTGAGGTGAGGCTGAAGGTGGATCATTTGTGCTGCCATGCTTCCGGCGTGGAGGCTGTTTCATTTGAGGTGCGGGCCGGTGAGATTCTCGGAATGGCAGGACTTGTTGGGGCAGGGCGGACGGAACTCGCGCGTATCCTATTCGGAATTACACCGGCAGATGCCGGTACGATATCCATGGATGGCAGGATTGTCACGGTTCGATCACCATCGGAGGCGATAGACGAAGGCATCGCTTACGTGCCTGAAGATCGACGTCGGCATGGCGTCGTGCTCGACATGTCCGTGGCTGAAAATGTTACTCTCGCCGCCCATCGGAGATACTTTCCAGGAGGCTGGCTGCGGGATCGGATCGAAGCCGGTGCGGCTCGGGATGCCGTGGAACGCCTGGCGATCAAGACAGCGGGGATTGATGCGCCGGTTTCGAGTCTGAGCGGGGGAAACCAGCAAAAGGTGTCGCTTTCGCGGTGGCTCGCAACCGAGCCGAAACTTCTGATCCTGGATGAGCCGACCCAGGGCGTGGATGTTGGAGCGAAGAGCGAAATTCATGCGTTGATCCGACGGTTTGCCGAGGCAGGCATGGCCGTGATCCTGATTTCCAGCGATCTTCCGGAGATCTTGGGGATGAGCGATCGCATCGCGGTGATGGGCGGGGGAAAACTCATTGGCATTCTTCCGTCGGGCAGCGCAGCGGCTGATGTCATGGCAGTCGCTCTCGGACAGTCGGGGACCCCGGGAAAGGATATTGCGTGAAGGACTGGCGCTATCGTCGGGAACTTGCCGTTGCAGCACTCCTCGGATGCATCCTTCTCGGACTGGCCATCTGGGCGCCTGCGTTTTATCAGGCGCAACCGCTGTTGTCGCTCGCGACGCGTGAGGCCCCCTCGTTGATTGTCACCTGCGGCATGGTGATTGTGATCCTGACCCGGCAGATCGATATTTCGGTCGGTTCAATGTTTTCGGTCTGCGGCGTGGTCTGCGGCCTGCTGGCTGCCAGCGGGTGGCCCGTTTGGTCGTTGCTTCCGGCGGGTGTGGTGATCGGCGGCGCCATGGGCGCTGTGAATGGTGTGTTTATCGCGGGGCTTGGTTTGCCCTCGATTGTGGTGACACTGGCGATGTTGGTGGCACTGCGTCAGGGGTTGAATCTCTTCAGGCAGGGGGAATTCGTGACGCTGCCTGATGGCGTCCAATGGTTCGGCATGAGCCAGGTTCATGGCCAGATCGTCGTTTTGTGTGCAACGGGGGTGTTGGTGGCGCTGCTGGCTTATGGCCTGCAGCGCATATCCCTTGGGCGTCACTTTTATGCGGTCGGCAGCGATGCGGAAGCTTCACGACTGGCGGGATTGAAGCCGCGGCGGGTTACGTTTCTTGCTTTTGTTTTCCTGGGGGCCCTGACGGGAATCGCAGCGATGGTGAACGTCGTGCAGTCACCGCAGGTTCAACCGCTCTCAGGGTATGGCATGGAGCTCAAGGTCATCGCCGCGGTGGTCGTTGGGGGTGTGGCGATTTCGGGCGGCCGTGGCTATCTCTGGGGTGCGGCAGTCGGACTGCTTCTGCTGGCCTGCATTTCCCCGGCCCTGGTCTACCTGCACATGGAAGCCTATTGGGAGAAGGCCTTTCAGGGGGCGATCATCCTCGTTGCCGTCCTTGCCGAGGGCCTGCGGGCACGAAGCGCGCGCAGGCATCGCACAGATTTTTCATGACAAGAGCGCCGATGAAATTTTCCGCTGGTTCCGCTTGGCGGCGCATCCTGTTCAGGCATGAGATGCTTCTTCTCGTGGTGCTGATTGTTGAGTGGCTGCTGTTCCTTCATTTTGGCACGATGACGAATCGCCGGGGAGTTACGGTTGGCTTTGGAACGCTTGACCGCCAGTTCGACATCCTCAGGCATTCGTGTGAGATCGGACTGCTGGCGCTGGCCCTCACGCCGATCATCCTGACGGCAGGGATTGACCTTTCCGTGGCGTCGCTTCTCGGACTGTGCGCGATCGTATTTGGCCAGCTCACGCACGACGTTGGATTGCCGCTGTCGCTTGCGATTCCCCTCACGCTTCTGGCCGGTGGGCTAGGGGGCGCGGTCAATGCCGGTCTGATTGCCGGATTGCGGCTGCCACCGCTGATCGTGACGCTGGGGACCTACTCCCTCTTTCGCGGCCTGGCGGAGGCAATGACAGGCGGTGCGGTGACGTACACGCAGTTTCCATCCGGGTTTCTTGCGCTCGGTCAGGGGCGATGGCTGGGAGTTCCCGCGCAGGCGTGGATCTTCGTGGGTGTGGCGGTTGGCATGTGGATGCTGGTGCACCGGAGTGTTGCGGGGCGATTTATTCGTGTGATTGGTTTCGCACCCGAGGGCGCCCAGTATGCGGGTGTGCGTGTGGGGAAATGCCTGACTTTTGTCTACGTTCTCGCAGGCCTTGTGTCTGCCGCTGCGGCGCTCGTCTACACCGCACGACTCGGACAGGCGAAGGCGGACGCCGCGGTGGGTTATGAATTGTATGCGATCACCGCTGTGGTGCTTGGAGGTACCAGCATCTTTGGCGGAAAAGGCAGCGTGACCGGAACGCTACTTGGAGTTGCGGTCATTGCCGTGCTCAAGAACGGCCTTGCGACGCTGCCGGTTGTCATTCGAATGAATTCCGCGGAGGAGCTCTCGGGGTTGCTCACGGGCGGACTCCTGCTGTTTGCCTTGGTAATCGGGATGCTTCCGAAACTTCTTTCCGCCGTGTGCATTCGAAGGTAGGGGATTGGTCCCGAATTTTCTCCCGCATCATGACATTCCGATTCCGAACAGGATTCTTCCTTTCAATTCTCGTTCCCGTGTTTCTGGCGGCGTCTGCATCGACGGTCCTCGCACAGGGCAAGGCCATGATTGCCCTGATGCCGAAGTCGAAGGGCAATGCCTATTTCATTTCCTGCAAGGCAGGGGCCGACAAGGCTGCGAAGGAGCTTGGGGTGGAGTTGCTCTTCGATGGGCCGGTTGATGCGAATGCTGCGAGGCAGAACGAGATTGTCGAAAATTGGATCACGCTTGGGGTCGATGCGATCGCGGTAGCGGCCGAGAACAAGGAAGGCATCTCGACGGTGCTCCGCAAGGCGCAGAAGCAGGGAATCAAGGTGCTGACCTATGACGCCGATTCGCTTCCCGATGCGCGCAGCTTTTTCGTCAACCAAGCCACACCGGAAGGGATCGCAAATGCCCTGATGGACGAGGCTGCGCGCCTGTGCAACAGTACCGGTCAGTTTGCAATCCTCAGTGCGAGCCTCACAGCCGGGAATCAGCGGGAGTGGCAGATGTATATCGAGAAGAGGCTGGCGGAAAAGTATCCGCAGATGACCCTCGTGGCCGTGCGCCCGTGTGATGATCTGAAGGACCGCGCCCAGTCGGAGGCGACCGCGCTGATGAGTGCCAATCCCGAACTCAAGCTGCTCATGGCAATCTGCTCGCCGGCGGTTCCAGGCGCTGCGGAGGCTGTGAAACAGGCGGGGCGAGTCGGAAGCGTGAAAGTCATCGGCCTCGGACTGCCGAATGAGAATCGGCGGTATGTGAAGGAGGGAGTCACCCAGACTGTCGTGCTATGGAAAACCGAAGACCTGGGATATCTCACGGTCTATGCAGCGAATGCCCTCGTAAACGGCACGCTCAAGCCCGGTGCGACCTCCTTCAAGGCCGGCAGCCTCGGAGAATTTGCTGTCGACAAGGATCAGATCCTCCTAGGGACGCCGTTCCTCTTCAACAAGACCAACATCGACGACTACAATTTCTGATCGTGCGGATCCTTACCCCGTGGCGCATCCGCGTTCTGATGGAGGGGCACGCGTCGTCGTGACCGGATTGAAAATCGGACACTGCACGTGCGTATGCAGTGTTGTTATGGCGCAGCGGCGCGGCAAATGAGAATGGAGCGGCGGTGTTGTGCAACGGGCGGTCCTGGTCACGACGACGCGTGCCCCTCCACGTGGTAGGGGAAGTTGTAAGTATGGATGAGACGCCAGACGGAATAGCACGAGTCGGCGAATCGGACGCAATTGAAGTGGAGTGCAAACCAGTAGTTCCGGAGCTGCGGAGGTACGCATCGCCGTGCCCAATGGGGTATTTCAAGTCGACGCCGGGGCCGTGATCCTCTCAAGCGGGGCGGGCTGTCAGGCGCCGGCTAGCGATTTCTCGTAGCCGACCGTGGTGCGGACCGGACCGGAAGGTGAGGGACCGGAGGCGATCAGTTTGTCGGCGGTGTGCAGTGCCGCGGCCACGACCTGATCCATGTTCAGATAGCGATACTGTGCGAGACGACCGATGAATGTGACATGGGTTTGGCGGTCGGCGAGTTCGCGATACTTCTCGATAAGCGACTGGCTTTCATTCCCGGGCACGGGATAGTACGGGTCATTGTGTCCAAAGCGGTATTCTTCCGAGAATTCGCGGACGATGTTGGTGAAGCGACTCGCCTGTCCCGTGATGTGTTTCAATTCGACGGTCCGCGTGAAGGGCTCCGGACCCGGGTAGTTGACCTGAAGCGCGGGCTGCAACAGGCCGCCGGGCAGATGCTCGGTGGATTCCTCTTCCAGGTTGAATCGCACGGTCCGGTAAGGCAGGTGGCCGTGGCAGTGATTGAAGAACTCGTCGATCGGCCCGGTATAGATCAGGTGCCGGTATTTCAGGTGGGGCAGGATCTCGCGGTAGTCGGTGTTGAGCCGAAGGTCGGCGCGGGACTGTTCAAAAAGTGAGTCAAACAGGCTGTGGTATCCATGTCGCGGAAGCGCCTGAAATTCGTCGGTGAAGTAGCGTTCATCAATGGTGCTGCGCCAGGGAATGCGACGGCAGACGGAAGGATCGAGGCTCTCGGCGGGGCGCCCCCATTGTTTGGCAGTGTAGCCCCGGAAGAACAGTTCGTATAGTTCCTCGCCCACGGTGGCCAGAATGGCCTCGCGAGAGTTTGCTGGGTTTGCGATCGGAAGCGCTGCCTTGGCGAGGTACTGCTTGAAATCGCTCTCGGTGGCACCGGGATTCCCGGAAAGCTGCCGGTAGGTATTCAGGTTGACAGGAAAGCTCCAGTAGCGTTCCCGAGCAAGAACCTGGACGCGGTACTGCACCTCCCTCCACTCGGTGAACCTTCCCAGGTAGTCCCGCACGTGCGGGGCGTTGGTGCGAAAATAGTGCGGACCGTAGACATGGTAGAGCAGTCCGTTCCGGTCGGTGCGATCGTGGCAATTGCCACCAATGTGGTCGCGCTTTTCCACCACGAGGCAGCGATGGCCCGCGGCACCGAGCCGCTCGGCCAGGACGAGTCCTGAAAATCCGGCACCAACTATGACGTAATCATAGGATTCCGCCATGAATCAGAGGGTGTCGAGATCCTGGAAAAGTTTGCGTGCCTTGCGGGCGAAGCCCCAATAGCGCACGGATGCATGTCCGCCGACGCGGTCGCGAAAGTGGATGGGCACCTCGATGTAGCCCTTGGGTTCGAGGAGCAGGGCGACGGCGATGTTGGCGAGGTCGAAATTCGAAGGAACCTGTGCTGCCGCTTCGGAGGCGACGTGGGTGTGGTAGAGACGGTACGGGACGTTGGTGTCGTTCAGTTTGGTGCGCCGCTTCATTTTGAGCGACCAGCGCAGGATCGTGGTGACGATGCGGCGGCCGAATCCGTCGTCGCGACGAACACGTCTGCCATACACGGCGGGCGCATCCTTGCGGCGTTCCCAGATTGAGCGGAACGCGGAAGGGTCGCACTGGCCGTCGGAGTCGATCTGGAAAACATAGTCAGCACCCAATTTTGCAGCTTCTTGATAGCCGACAAGACAGCTCTGTCCGTGTCCGCGGTTCTCCTGGTTGTGGATGCGCAGGTCGGGCCAGTTGAGTGCCATGAGTGCATCGAGTGTGCCGTCCTTGGAGCCGTCGTTGATGACGAGCATGAGGTAGCGCGGCGCGGTGCGGGCGAGCTCCTTTCTCCATTCAGCGAGCACGTCGACAATCACGGATTCCTCGTTGTACACGGGGATCACGACGACGAGTTCTGGAGGGGAATCAGGCACCTCTTTTCTTGCACTTGACTGCGACGGCTTGAAATCACGCCGGGGAAATGCCGGTGTAGGTGTGGCGCGATAATTGAACGTTGGGCGTAAGTGTATCACGGAAGGGGTGCGGTGGCGCGCAGTAAATGCTAGACGACGACAAAGTGGTCCCACGTAGTATCGGGACACAACCGCAAAGCCTTAAGGCGGGCTTTTTAGCAAAATCTTCGACAATCTGCCGGTCCTGCCTTCAATTGCCCGGCTCAGTCCATGAAAAACTTCTATCTGACGACCGCCATCGATTACGTGAACGGGTCGCCCCATCTCGGCCATGCCTATGAGAAGGTGCTTTCCGATGTCATTGCGCGTTTCCGTCGTTTGATGGGGGACAGCGTCTGGTTCCTGACCGGCACCGACGAGCACGGACAGAAGGTTCAGCAAACCGCAAGGAAGCAAGGAGTTGATCCTCAGGAATTTGTGGACAAGGTCAGTGCCGAGTTTGTTGAACTGTGTGCGAAGCTCAACATCTCCAACGATGATTTCATCCGTACCACCGAGCCGCGTCACAAGAAGGTGGTCGCCGAGGTTTTGCAGAAGCTATTTGAGAAGGGTGAGATCTACAAAGGGGAGTACAAGGGCTTCTATTCGACGCGGCAGGAGCAGTTCCTGCAGGACAAGGATCGCAATCCCGATGGCTCCTGGCCGGAGATTTTCGGAGAGGTGACGGAGATCACCGAGATCAACTATTTCTTCAAACTGAGGCAATATCAGGACTGGCTGGTGCAATACATTCAGGAGAACGAGGCGTTCATTTTTCCGAAGTATCGAGCCAAGCAGGTGCTCGAATTTTTGAAGGAACCGTTGAACGACCTGTGCATTTCGCGCCCGCGCGAACGCCTCGAATGGGGAATACCGCTGCCTTTCGATCCGGGCTATGTCACCTATGTCTGGTTCGATGCGTTGCTGAACTACTATTCGGCGGTTGCCGACAAGCCGGGTGTGTGGCCTGCCGCGGTGCATGTGATCGGAAAGGATATCCTTGTTCCTCCGCACGCCGTTTACTGGCCGATCATGCTGAAGGCAGCCGGGATTCCTCCGCCGAAGTCGATCCTGGCTCACGGATGGTGGTCGATCAACGGGGCAAAGATGTCGAAAAGCACGGGCAACTTCGTGGATGCGGCCGAGTATGCCGAGAAGTATGGCGCCGATGCCCTTCGCTATTTTCTGATTCGGGAGATGAGCGTGGGACAGGACAGCGATTTTTCACACGCGCAGTTCCTGGTCCGCTATACCTCGGAGCTGGCAAACAACCTCGGCAATCTGGTCAACCGCACGCTGAACATGACCAATCGATTTGCCGACGGCAAAGTGCCGGCTGCCGAGGTGGAGGAGACTGCGGAGGCGGAATTGAAAACCCTCTGGGATCGCACGCGCGATGAGGTCATCAACCTGCACGAGGGCTACCAATTTCACACTGCGCTCGAACGAATCCTTTCGTTTGTCACTGCGACCAACGCCTACATTGAGTTGCGCGCTCCCTGGAAGCTGGGCAAGTCCGCCGAGGCACGTGACCAGGCGCTTCTTCGGACTGCGCTTGCCACGATGGCGGAGGCGCTGCGCCTGGCTGCTTCCTCTCTGGCGGCCGTGATGCCCGAAACCACGGGAAAGATCCATGGGGTGCTTGCGCATTCCGCGGCACCCGGTTGGCGCGACGAACTCACCTGGGGGAAGCAGCTTACCGGAAACTCGGTTGCCACGACGGCGATCCTGTTCCCGCGACCCGTGGAATCCAAGCCCGAGGTGAAGTGACAATCGCCAGGGTTCATCCTTCCGAGGTGTGACAATCCTGCCGCTCAATCCCACGGAGAACGCCACTCCGGAAGCGCTGACGGGATTCTTCTCACAGTGCCGCGACGCTGCGCGCGCAAGTGGGTGTGCGCAACTCGTGAGCATTTCTGTGACGGTGGACGCACTCGATCCGCTTGCGGTTCTCGAGTCCATCTATGAGCCGGGAGAACTGCATTTCTATGCGGAGAATCCCCGCATGGAGACGGCGATCGCGGGCGCGGATGCGGTAGCCTCGCTGGAGGCTTCGGGCGCAGGACGATTCGCAGAAGTACAGAGGTTCATCGACCGGACATTGGAGCATACCCTCGCGGTGGGGGAGGTTTCCGCTTCCTTTGGCGGGCCGCATTTTTTCACCACCTTTGCGTTCCAGGATTCGGTCATGCCAGGGGAACCCTTCCCGGCCGCTCGCGTCTTTGTGCCCCGCTGGCAGGTGTCGAGGGCGGGCGAGATCACGACAGCCGTGGCCAATGTCATGGTCGGGCCGGAGAGCGATGCCGCGGCACTGACCGATCGCGTCTGGCGGGCTCATCGGAAGTTTGCCGCGTTCGAGTACCCGGCCGCGCCGGACGCAGAGAGGGAGCGCCGCGGAGCCACGCCGGAGGCGGCAGTGCCGTCGCTCGCCGAGGGCGAGAAACGAAAGGAACAACCTTCACATCGGACCTCGATGCGCGAAGTTGGATACTATCGAGACGCGGTCCGAAAGGGACTGGAGCTGATCGCGTCCGGCGAAATGCGAAAGATCGTGCTTGCGCGCGCCAAGGAGGTTGTCACGGAAAATCGGATACATCCGCTCAAGCTGCTGAACGACCTGCGCCAGCGTTTTCCCGACTGTTATGCGTTTTCTATCGGAGATGGTTGCGGACGCAGTTTCATCGGTGCGAGTCCGGAACGACTGGTGCGGGTGAGCCGTGGCAGCCTGGAGACCGAGGCGCTGGCGGGTTCAATCCGGCGAGGTTCAGGAGCGAGCGAGGATGCGGCCCTGGGGGCTTCGCTTTTGCGCAGCGAAAAGGATCTGCGCGAGCATGCGCTCGTGCTGGATTCGATGGCCCGCCGACTGGCGCCACTCGGAGTAAAGGTTGATACCGGAATGCGCCCCGGGCTGAAGAAGCTGGCGAACGTCCAGCACCTCTGTACACCGGTGCGTTCACCGATGCCCGCCGGCTGCCGGCTGCTCGATGTGGTGGCGGTGCTCCATCCGACGCCGGCCGTCGGAGGCACGCCGCGTGAGCGGGCTGTGGCGCGGATTGCGGAGATCGAGGCGACTCCCCGCGGGCTCTATGCGGGCGCGTTGGGGTGGGTGAATGCCCGTGGCGGTGGTGAGTTTTTTGTCGGAATCCGGAGTGCGCTGGTCGACGGACGAACCGCCCGGATATTTGCCGGTGCCGGCATCGTGGCGGGGTCGGTGCCCGAACAGGAATTTTCGGAGACTGAGCTGAAGTTTCGCGCGCTTGAAGATGCCTTGAGGCAGAGCAGCGAATCGTGAGCGGATCCTAATCGCACCAAAGGTGCATGGGAATGAGCTCCGCGTGGCAGGCGGAATTTTCCCTGCCGTCCATGAGAGGATCGGGACAGCGGGGTTTGGGGATTACTTGAGTTTCGCGAGCTTGGAGAAATCCATCGCACCCGCGAAGGAAACCAGGTCTTCGCGGCTCAGTCCGTTGCCCTCGATTGAGACCATATAGCGGCCGTCGACGACCGCCTTGATGTCGCCGGACTTGTCGGCATTTCGGAAGGTGACGGCCACGCGCTGTCCCTTGATGGTTTCGAGCTTTGCGCCCGAACCGGCGATCATTGCGGGATTTGAGAACATCAAGCTCATGGATTGGAGCAGCGGGGAATCGGACTGGATCTGGATGGTGACATGGGCATCGCCCTTGTTGTAGCTGCGCTTGGCGCTGACCATGCCGCCCATAAATGCGCCGGCAGTAGCATCGGTCTCAGCCTCCTCAGCAGTCCACCCTGAAGGTGCGTTGGGAAGGATCGCTGCAACCGCGGCGCCTTTCTTCTGTCGGATCAACTGACCAGCGTAGTCGATGGCCTGGAGGGCCTCGGTAAAGTTGTTGGATTCATACGCGCTGATGCCGGTCTTCAGGTTGTCGACGACTTCGTCGGCCCGTACTGGCACGACAAGCAGCGCGGCAGATAGGAGCGAGAGGGAAAGAAAACGTGTTTTCATGGAGGGAAGAATAGGAGGATGGAAGGTGGCTGTCTGCAGCACGGAAGCAATACCGGAGTAGCTTTGCGGAGTTGACGCATGGCGTACGGAATGTGTGATGGCAACTGCTCGGCGCCCTACGACGCGGTTACCATGGCCAATCACCCGACCACCACCGGCGCTCAGGCGCACACGTTTGATGCGATTGTAATCGGATCCGGGATCAGTGGGGGATGGGCGGCAAAGGAACTCTGCGAGAAGGGGCTTCGGACGCTGGTCCTGGAGCGCGGACGGCCTGTGGAACACATCAAGGATTACCCGACTGCGCTGGCCGATCCGTGGACCCTGTCTCATCGCGGACGGCTTCAGCACGGCGTTGTTGAGGCAAATCCGATCGTTGCGCGGTGCTATGCGTTTTCGGAGTCCACGGAGCATTTCTTCGTGAAGGACAGGGAGCATCCCTACATTCAGGAAAAGCCGTTTGACTGGATTCGAGGTTATCAAGTGGGCGGGAAGTCGCTGACCTGGGCGCGGCAGGTGCAGCGCTGGAGCCGGTTCGAATTTGAAGGACCGGCAAGGGACGGATTTGCGGAGTGGCCCATCGGATACGATGAACTGGCGCCCTGGTATTCCCACGTGGAGCGCTTCGCAGGAATCAGCGGAAACCGTGACGGACTCGAGGAGCTGCCGGACGGCGAGTTTCTTCCCGCGTGGGAGATGAATGATGTGGAGAGACACATGCAGACAGGAATCACCTCTGCTTTTCCGGAGCGTTATGTCATCCAAGGGAGATGCGCGCATCTCACGGCAATGCATTCCCAGCATGCGGCGCAAAACCGTACCCGATGCCAGGCGAGGAATCTTTGTGCGCGGGGGTGTCCGTTCGGCGGCTACTTCAGTTCGAATTCCTCAACGCTGCCATGGGCACTGCGCACGGGAAAACTGACGGTGCGACCGTTTTCGGTGGTGGAGTCAATCCTGCTCGATGAAACCTCACAACGACGAGCCCGGGGCGTGCGTGTCATTGATGCGCGGACACGGCAGACCACGGAGTTTTTTGCACGCGTGATTTTTCTCAATGCAGGGTGCCTGAATACGAATCTCATACTGCTGAATTCCACATCACCACGTTTTCCGGGAGGTCTGGGAAATGATCACGGACTGCTTGGCCGCTACGTGGCTTTCCACAACTATCGCGGCACGTTGTCCGGGCGGATCGATGGATTTGAATCGTCCTACTATTCGGGGCGTCGGCCGACCCAGGTGATGATGCCCAATTTTCGCAATGTTCGCCGACAGGAGATGTCATTCCAGCGAGGATACATGACTTTCTTCGGTGCATCGCGAGAGGGGTGGTCTCGGGGGGCCTCCCTTGAAGGGGCCGGCGCGGCATTTAAGGAGTCGCTGACGCGTCCCGGGCCGTGGCGTGTCCACATGATGATGCAGGGCGAAACCATTCCAAGGCATGAGAATCACGTCCGACTCTCGCGCGATGCGCGGGATGCCTGGGGTATTCCCCAACTGGTGGTTTCCGTCGGCTACACGGACAACGATGACCGACTCACGGCGGATTTTCTCGAGCAGGGTGAGGCAATGCTGAGTGCGGCTGGGGTGAAGGATATTGAGAAGCGGGACTCCCGCCAGGCGCCTGGGCTGGACATCCATGAGATGGGTGGCGTGCGAATGGGACGCGATCCCAGGAGGTCGATGCTCAACGGCGCGAACCAACTGTATGCGTGCGCGAATGTTTTTGTGACGGACGGTGCGTGCATGCCATCAACCGGTACGCAGAATCCGTCGCTGACCTACATGGCGCTCACGGCGCGCGCGGCGAATCATGCCGTCAAGGAAATGAGGAAGGGAAACCTGTGAATCGACGCGAAGCCCTTCGTCAATTTGGACATGCGGCGGGAGCCCTTCTGATCTGGCGCTCTTTGCCGATCCCGTCGTGGGCGGCGCTGCGGGAGATTGAGGGCTGGAAGGAGAGTGATGTGGTGCAACTCACCGCGATCGGCGACACGATCCTGCCTGCCACGCCCGGTTCGCCGGGAGCCGGGGCGATTCACATCGGCAGGTTTGTCGTGATGATGCTCACCGAGTGTCATCCGCCGACCGATTCCGACGACGTGCGATCATTCCTTTCGGAGTTTGAGAGGCACATCGGATTGAATGATAGGGCACGCTTTGTTCAAATCGGCGCAGAAGAACGGGAGAAGCTACTGGTTAAATTTGAGCGTCGCGTGAAAATCGCTGCCGTTGGGACAGGTTGGGCGAACGGATTCAAGGTGGTGAAACGCCTCGTGCTGACGGGCTATTTCACTTCTGAGCCCGGCGCGACCCAAGCATTGCGATACGACCCTGTCCCAGGAACCTACCACGGCAGCGTTCCCGCGGATGCAACGACCAAGGCGTGGGCGACCTGATCCAAAGGGGCCGCTACTTCCGAACGGACGGGGTTTTCAATTCGTGGACGACGTTGCCGTTGACGACGGTGAAACGGATGCGGCCGCGCAGGGTTTCGCCACTCCACGGTGAATTGCTCGACTTGCTGAAACCCGCCTTGGCGTCGTAGCGCCAGCTTTCATCCGGATCGAAAAGACAGATATCCGCAGCGGTGCCTTCGGCGAGCGTTCCGGCCGACAGACCGAGAATTCCGGCCGGTTTTCGGGTGAGCAGATCGATGACGAATGGCAGCTTGAATTTGTTCTGTCTCACCAGGATTTCCAGTGAGACGGGCAGCGCGGTTTCCAGGCCGAGGATGCCGTTCGGTGCGTAATCGAACTCCTTGTCCTTTTCGTAGTCGGTGTGCGGCGCGTGATCCGTGGCGATGCAGTCGAGCGTGCCGTCACGAAGACCGGCGATCAGGGCGCGGCGATCCTCCTCCGTTCGCAGCGGGGGATTCATCTTGAAATGGGTATCGTAGCCGGTGAGTGCCTCGTCGGTGAGTGCAAAATGATGGGGTGTCGCCTCTGCCGTGACCCTTACTCCGCGGGCTTTCGCGCGGCGGAGAATGTCGACGGAGAAACGGGAAGAGATGTGCTGCATGTGCACATGGGCGCCGGTGTATTCCGAGAGGATGGCGTTGCGCGCGACGATCAGGTCCTCCGCCGCGTTCGGCCAACCGCGCAATCCCAGTCGGGTGGAGACCGCCCCTTCGTTCATGACGGCGCCTTGCGTCATGGAGGCGTCCTGACAATGGTCCATGATGGGGAGGCCGAACATCTTTGCGTACTCAAGGGCGCGCCGCATCAGTTCATTCGATTGCACGCAGTCGCCGTCATCGGTGATGGCGACGACACCGGCACGCTTGAGCGATCCGATCGGCGCGAGCGCCTGCCCCTTCATTCCCGAGGTGATGCAGCCTGTCGGGTAGACCTTGATCACCGCGTCGCGTGCGACGGCATCCTTGATGAACTGGATCGTCCCGGCGTTGTCGGCCGGCGGCGATGTGTTGGGCATGCAGACCACGGTGGTGAATCCACCCGCCGCAGCGGCACGTGATCCGGTTGCGATGGTTTCCTTGTGGGTTTGGCCGGGTTCGCGGAAGTGGACATGAATGTCGACCAGACCGGGGCAGGCGACGAGTCCCGTGCCGTCAATCCTGCGCGCACGCTTTCGTGCCGTTGAAGAGAGGGAACCGACGATGACGCCATTTTCGGCAAACAAGTCGCCGATGGAATCGCGCTTGGAGGCGGGATCAATGACGCGGGCGTTTTGAATCCAGAGGGCTGGCATGGAAAGAGTCGGTCGTTCAGTCGCTGCTCATGACGGATTCCGGCTGGCCGCCGGCACACAGGAAGAGCACGGCCATGCGCACGGCGATGCCGTTGGTGACCTGTTGGAGGATGACGCTGCGTTCGCCGTCGGCGAGATCGCTGTCAATTTCCACCCCGCGGTTGATCGGACCCGGGTGCATGACGATGGCCTTGGGATGCAGCCAGGATGCGCGGGTCTTGTTCAGGCCAAAGCTGCTCGTGTATTCGCCGATCGAAGGAAAATGACCGGAGGACTGGCGTTCGTGCTGTATCCGCAGAAGCATGACAACCTCGGCATCGGCGAGGGCGGACTTGAGGTCGTGGGAGACCTGGACACCGAGATGCGAGAACCAATGCGGCACCAGCGTGGAGGGACCGCAGAGGGTGACGGCGGCGCCCATTTTTGCGAGGGCATGGATGTTGGAGCGCGCGACACGGCTGAAGAGGATGTCTCCCAGGATCACGACCTTGCGGCCCTTGAGGCTGCCGAGGTGCTCCTTCATGGTGAACGTGTCGAGCAGGCCCTGCGTCGGATGTTCGTGGGCTCCGTCGCCGGCGTTGATGACCGGGATGTCGAGAATGCGCGAAAGGTAGAGCGGCGAGCCGGATGCGGCGTGCCGCAGGACAATCATGTCGGCGTTCAGCGCCTGAATGTTCTGTGCGGTGTCGCGCAGCGTTTCGCCCTTGGTTGTGGAGGAACTCGCGCCGTCGAGCGAAATCACGTCCGCGCTCAGGCGCTTGGCGGCCATGTCAAATGCCATTCGGGTGCGGGTGCTGGGCTCGAGGAACAGGTTGACGATTGTCTTGCCGCGCAGGGCGGGGACCCGCTTGACGCTGCGCTGGAGGATTTTCTTGAAAGCCGTTGCAGTCGCATGGATTTGCTCGATTTCGGCGAGGCTCAGCTCTTCGAGCGTGATCAGGTGGCGGCGGGTCCAGGGCATGAAAGGAATGGGCTAACGTGCGTCCGGCTTTTTTGCCGTGATGTGAACCGCGTCATTGGCCGGGCGCGCGGGGTCGAGGATCACATTGATCTTTTCTTCGTCACCGACGTGGAGGCTTAGCCCGACGAAGTCCGCCGCGATGGGAAGCTTGCGACTGCCGCGGTCGATCAACACGGCGAGTTCAACCCGAGCCGGGCGTCCGTGATCGAAGAGTTCATCCAAGGCCGCCTTTACGGTGCGCCCGGAGAAGAGCACATCGTCGACCAGGAGAACGACCGCGCCGTTGACGTCGGCGGGAATGATGGTCGGTGCAAATTCCTTGGGGATGGGATTGCGCCCGATGTCGTCGCGATGGAAGGAGATGTCGAGAGTGCCGACGTGTTTCCAGTTGAGACGGGCACCGAGTCGGCGGGCCAAGGTGACGCCGCCGTTGGCGATTCCAAGCAGGATGACCTTGTTCTCACCGCGGTGCCGCTCGGAAATGGCCCGAACCAGCCGGTCGACGGCGGCATGAATTTCTGCGGCGGTGAGTGATTGCGCGGCGCACACGAGGCTTCCTTGTGCCGGTCACCGCGGCACCGGACAAGGGGAAAATCCATCGAAATCCGGGGCAGGGCGCCTCTGTGGCAACGATGTGATGTCCAACTTCTTGCAGAGCCTCAGTCCTGGAGAAAGGCGCAGCTCGTGCTGATCGACCTGTGAAACTCGGACTGGTCCAATTACGCCGACCGAGCGAAAGCGGCGCACCCTTCGTATCTCTCCTTGCATGGTCGCAGATCCATCGCAGCCGCGCCGGACCAATTGGGAAAGACCCGGCGGGCGCGGCTGAGGACCGAGAATCATTCCCGACCTCGAGTAAAAGCCCAGTTTCGTGATTCACGCATAGTGATAGCGTGCCTGTGCGAAAAGGAGGCGGTCCTCTTTCACGATATAGACCAGACGGTGCTCCTGGGTGATACGACGCGACCAGACACCTGAGCCGAGGTCGTGCAAGGGCTCGGGTTTACCCAGACCGCTGAAAGGATCGCGATGAACGGCTTCGACAAGCTGGAGGATCCTCAACGCAACCTTGCAATCCGAAGCCACCCAATGCGCCAAGTCTGCCAGGAAGTCCCAGTCAAAAACCAGCACGCGGGCCGTTTGACTCATGCCTTGACCCGAGAAGCCAGTTGCTTCGGCGTCAGTTTCAGCCCCTTGCCGGATTCTAAGCGCCGGAGGGCACCGAGCAGATGTCTGGCATTGGCGGGAGACCGCAGAAGGTGAGCCGTTTCCACGATGCCGCGCCATTCGTCCAGAGGCAGCATGATCACGGATTCATGACCCCGCCTCTCCAGCACGATGGGCTCACGGGTGGAAATGGTTGCATCCCAAAAGGAGGCCAGCTTTTCCTGGGCTTCGGTATGGGAGACGTTTGTCATGCAGACACCCTATTCTGGACAAGGTTCATGTCCGGTGTTAAGGCCCCCTGGCAACCTCTTGCCCACATGGATTTTGTTCGAGGCAGGTGGCGGTGTCCGGCTGACTTTGGATTGCTCACACAGTTCCGTGTTCGTGAATGGATCAGTCTGCGCCAGACTCCCAAAACGAATGATCTCTTCCATCTGAGTGACATTCTTCCACGGCATCCCTGCCAGATGTGTCACCTATCACTCTGGATAGAGTGTTAGCTATCTCTCCGGATCGAACCGATGTTATGATTACACTCCAAATGAGGGCATTTGAGGCTCCAAAAGCGAAAGCTGTACTGGCTTGAGCTTTTGCGAACATTCAGGAGCATGGGTTGGGCCTTTGCACGAAGATGGCTGCAGCATTTCTGGATTTTATATTTTATAACTAATTATCGATAAAACAGTTAGGAATAAAATCGTGGATTGTAGTCTCGCATGCGATGCATGCAAAAGCTTAAGTCAGTTGGTCTCAATTACACTGTTCGGCAAAACAAACTGCTGGCCGCCCGCTTCTCGCGACGGATGAAACCAGCAAATCAAAGCGAGAAAATAGGGTTCACCATGAAGGGCGAAAAAATATACGAATACGACCTCAAGATAACCGGAATGACGGAATATGGTCTTTCGCTTCAATCTATCATCTCAGGTGGGTCCCCA
This sequence comes from Verrucomicrobiota bacterium, assembly GCA_014584295.1. Taxonomy (GTDB): domain Bacteria; phylum Verrucomicrobiota; class Verrucomicrobiia; order Opitutales; family Opitutaceae; genus UBA6669. Next base: position 414,132 of record JACTNC010000053.1, on the reverse strand, counting down.
GTTCCCCCGCAAGGTGCCCGGATCGATGTTGCGTTTGAAGGTCGAGCCATGGGGCGGTTGACTGGCCGTGTCAGCGGTGTCGACTACGTCAAGATACGCGCCGACGGCCGCATGGATCTTGACGTCCACGCAGTAATTGAGACGGAGGACGGTCACAAGATTGCACTGTCAGCCGATGGAGTGGCGACGCTACGTGTTACACAGCCTGTCGCCGACCTATGTGAGAATGTCATTCTGACGACGGCGGCAGAAAAGTACGCCTGGGTCCACACGCGACAAATCTGGGCGATTGGAACCGCAAATCTGGCTATCGGCGAGATCCACCTCGATGCATACATGCAGTAGACGAGCGAGCGACGGCAAAAAAGCCGAACAAGGCGCGAGAGCGAACGCCGGGACTTGGCACGGGTCGTACAGAAATGGCTTTTGAAGTGATCTTGTCACGAAAGGCACGCCTCGTGCCAAGTACCGTCGTGGCTCATCTTTGACGTTACCTTAAAATATGAAAGAACCGCTTATCCTGCTCTTTGCCATGGGTGCTCTGGTCCTGTCGCTCGCCGCACAACCCGCTATCGACTACTCTCATATAGACGCTTACATTACGCCATTCTACAATGCGGACGGGCCAGCGGTTCAGGTCGGACGCTTCAGCAAAGGATTAGCCTCCGTGAAGGAGGATGATGTATTGGCGACGATCGCCGCGATGCAGAAGGACTGGGACCGGCTTACGTTTCCCGAACTCTACGTCGCCGCGATAAGGCTGTATGACTTTGGTTATCGCAAAGAATCCATTTACTGGTTTTATTCCGCGCAGTATCGCGGGCGTCAGTTTGGAATGCTCATCGATCAGACGCAGATGGGGAGCATCGGAAGCGCTGGTTTCGAGCTACTCCAGGCACAGAACGCGTTTTATCAGTTGGTTGGTCCCTACATCAATGGTTACGCGTTTGGTGATCCAGATGAGCTCGTGAAGATCATCGAGAAGGTGCAGAAGGAAGGTCGGAAGATACCGGACATGGATGCGTCTTACCCCGGGGTGACCTTCAAGAAGAAGGGCGAGTGGAAGTCTGCGAACACAGATCTCGCTGATGGAATGGGAAAGCTTGTTTCGATGTTGAAGGAGAAAAAGGCCGACATTAAACGCCAGCGGATCGAGCAAGGTATCGAGGAGAAATTCGCAGCGTTGACGAACAAAGAGCTAACAAGGCGCTAGAGCCAACGCCACCGGCTGTCACGATCCGCTGTCTAACGATCGGGGACGACTTCAAGGAGCGGGTCGGTGGCGCCAGCTTTGCGAGGTTGGCAAAGGCGGTATATCCGTTCGGCGTTGCGGCGAAACAGGCGATCGCGCTGATCGGCGTCGGCTGAGGCAGTCAACTTGACAGCGGCGTGAATCCAGTCCGCCAACGGGCAGGTTATCGTGCAGACGGGCCAGTCGCCACCCCACATCACGCGATCCCAACCAAAACTGGTGATGACGTGGTCAAAGTAGGGACGGAGGGTTTCCGCGGTCCAGGAATGTGAATCAGCATACGCGACGATCCCGCTGATCTTGCAAGTGACATTGGATTCGCGCGCGAAGGTTTCGATGTGAGCCCGCCAAGGGTCGAGGGCGTCGCCCTTGATGTCGGGGATCCCGCAGTGATCCAGGATGAATGTCACTTTCGGACACTGGCGCACGAGAGTCACCGCGAGCGGCAATTGGCGCGAGAGAACGCACAGGTCAAACGAGAGGTTGAGACCGGCCAGCGCCTGGACGTTCGCGATGAATTGGGGCTGCTGGAAAATATCGTCGGGCTGGGTGTGAAGCACACGACGGATGCCCTTGAGCTTGGGATGCGTGAGAAACGGAGTCAGGTGGGCGAGCGGATCTGCCTTTTCCATCCTGGCGCCCATGACGGCACCGTCGATGCGATGGGATGGCTCGTCTGCCAGGGCGAAGATGACCTTTGCCTCGGCGGCGAGGTCCTGCTCATCCACGTCGGTGTCCACATAGACAGTCCGGATGATATTGAACCCCTGCGTCGCCTCCCGGTACTCGGCGATCATGCTTCGTTTCCGGATCGAGGGCAAATCCTTCATCCAGGAGTAGCTGAAGCGGAAGGGATCCCAGAGGTGCTGATGCGTGTCGACGATAGGAAAGGTCATGGGAATCCGACCGCCTATTTGGACGGCATGATCACAGGAATCACCCCCCGCTGCAGGCGACGATACCCGTGGAAGTCTCGGTCAACGGTGAGCACGGAGAGGGAGGGAAAGCGCTCGCTCAGGCAGATGAGGCACAGGTCTGCCAGGTCGGGCGAGCGATCTGCGTAGCGTTTGGCCAGTGATTCCAAACGGGTTTGGTGAGCAGCAGCTTGAAAGTCCACGCGCAGCAATCCCGTGTTTACCAATGCGAGCACACGCTCCGCGGAACCGGTTTGAAATACTGCCTCAGCCAGGACGGACTCGCATGTCACCAAGGGTTCATCCACCTGGCGGGCGAGTTCCACGGCCCATGCATGGTGAGCATCCCGTCGGTTGAGGAAGGCAACGATGAAGCCGGTATCTGCAATGCCCGTCATTTCCTGGAAAAGCCTTTGCGCCGGGAAAGGTTCGCCGGGCCCTCCAGGGAACCAGCCAGATTCATGAATGGCTTGGTTTGGCCGGTTTGGCGGGCCTTGTCCAATGCCTCCTTGACCAGGCTTCCCTGGGAACGCCCGGTGATACGCGCCTGCTCCTTCAGCCAGTCGGCCAATTCCGGACCGAGTCGAATGCTCAGTGTCGTACGCATATGGCAGGAGTGTATGACAGCATGGTTTTCCGTCAAGGCTCGTGCTGCTCAATGCCCTGTTGGAATCTCCTGTAAAGGCATTGTCATTCGGGCTGCGATGCTCACAGTGTTTGACGTGCTGCGCATCCCCTTGCTCCTCGTCCTGGCCATGCCAGTGTTTGCATCCCCCGAAACATGGATCCCGTCCGGGCTTCCACCTCTGGCTGCAGAGGGTCCGACGCTCTGTCCTGGTCCGTACCTCACTCCGGAGCAAGGTGCAGCCACACTCGAGGAAGGTCGGCGCTATTTCCAGGATCGCGGTACTTGGGTGCGCTATGCCAGCCATGCGCGCGATCAGATTCAGGCCGGCGCGGGATTGAAACCGTTCCCACGCAGGACTCCGCTCAATGCCATCCGCAGACAGAAGCGCCTACATGACGGATACACCGTGGAGAATGTCGCGTTTGAGTCGGTGCCGGGATATTTTGTCTGCGGAAACCTCTACCTTCCCCGGGTGCCGACTGGCGGAAACTTGCCGGTGGTCTTGTCGCTCCACGGTCACGGAAAACCGATTGCCTCCGAGGACGACTATGCGCGCCAGGGGCGGTTCACTCCCTGGATGCAGGCAAGATGTGCGACGCTGGCTCGTCTGGGGGCGGTGGTACTTTCCATTGAAATGGTCGGTTATGGGGAGTCGATCGACCAGGTCACGCAGGAGGTGCACAAGCGTCCCTTTACTTTGACGCTTCAGACCTGGAATGCGGTGCGCGCGCTCGACTTCCTGCTTTCACTCGATGGTGTTGACAGGTCACGCGTCGCCGTCAGCGGCGAATCGGGTGGGGGGACTCAGACGATTCTGCTCACGGCGCTGGATGCGCGCGTTACCCTGAGTGCGCCGGTGGTGATGGTGTCATCCTATTTCTTCGGGGGCTGTCCCTGCGAGAGCGGATTGCCGATCCACCGGAATGAAAATCATTATGCCAGCAATGTTTTCATCGCAGGCCTGGCGTCACCGCGGCCGTTGCTTCTCGTTTCCGATGGCGATGACTGGACGAAATTCACGGCGGTGAGCGAGTACCCTTTTCTCCGGCACGTCTATGGGCTGTTTGGAGCTCGTGACCAGGTGGAGAATGTGCACCTCCCGGCCGAAAAGCACGACTACGGGCCGTCGAAGCGGGCGGCTTTTTATGACTTCGTATCGCGGCACTTTGGTCTCGGTGTGGCCGGAAAATCGGGCGACGCCCTTGTCAGGGAAGAAGCAACGATCGCGATCGAAACGCATCGGCAGATGCGTGTGTTCGACGGGGATCATCCGCGTCCAACCCGTGCGCTGATGTCGATTGTCGATGTGGAGAAGGCGCTGCGCTCGCTGCAGCAGTGAGGGCGGAGAACGGATGGAATCAGGAGGGGATCGATTCGGCTTCAGCGATATGCGTGCGGATTTTGCGATTGAGTTTTTGAAATGGCATGGTGACGCATTTTTTCTAACGTTTGCTCCGCCCCCATGTTCGCCCCGCGAGCAATCCTGAGCTCAATTCCGCGGCATCCTGCCGCAGTAAGAATACTTGTTGTCGCTGCGGGCCTCGTGGTGGCGACGGTCGTGTATTTCAGGTTGCACGCTGGGGCATCGACCGCGAGCGGCGATGAAATCGAACAGGTATCTGCTGCGGCTGAGACTGGACTCCGCTATCGGGTGGCGGTGTGCGACTGGATGATCTTGAAGCGCCAGAACGTGGGCGCCTTTCCGCTCTCCAGAGAGATCGGAGCGGACGGCGTCGAGGTCGATATCGGCGGATTGGGAAACCGGGCGAATTTTGACAACAAGCTTGTGGATCCGGCGGTCCGCCAGACGTTCCTGGATGCCGCGCGCAACAACAAAGTTGAGATAGCCTCAATCGCGATGTCGGCATTCTACCAGCAGTCCTTTGCGGAGCGGGAGAACATCGATGCGATGCTGAAGGGCTGCTTCGAAACGATGAAGGCGATGGGAGTCCGTGTGGCTTTTCTGCCCTTGGGTGTGGCAGGGGACCTGGTCAAGCGTCCCCAGATCCGCCCCGCGATCGTGGAGCGCCTGAAACTCGCCGGTCGGATGGCGCAGGACTACGGCGTGATTGTTGGCATCGAGACCTCCTTGGATGCCGCCGGGGAGGCAAAGCTGCTCGACGAGGTGGGGTCACCCGCGGTGAAGAGTTATTTCAACATTTCCAACGCGCTTCAGAACGATCGTGATGTGACGGCTGAGATCAGGAAGCTGGGCAGAAAGCGGATTGTACAGATACATGCCACGAACACGGACGGCGTGTGGCTTGAGAAGGATCCGCAGGTGAACATGAAGCAGATCAAGGCGACGCTGGATGACATCGGCTGGCGGGGCTGGCTGGTTGTTGAACGATCCCGGGATGCGAGAAGAGCGAAGGATGTCAGGTACAACTTTTCCGCCAATGTCACCTACCTGAAAAAGATGTTTCAGGAGAAGTGAGCTGAGCGTGTGCAAGGACGAACGCTGTGTCCCCGGGGGAGCGCAAGCGCCGCTTCGTGATCGCGAGAATGTTTTCTGGCAAGACGGCCGGGAATTGACTCAATGATCCCCTTCTCCGCGCTGGCATGGACTCTGGCGCAGAGACCCTGTGCATGACATCCTATCACCCTGATCCCTCCCGATACGACCGTGTTCCCTATGCGCGCAGTGGCCGCACCGGGCTGATGATACCGCGTTTGTCGCTGGGATTGTGGCACAACTTCGGTGGGGTTGATCCTCTTGAAAACCAGAGGGCGCTTCTGCGCCACGCATTCGATCTGGGAATCACCCATTTCGATCTGGCGAACAACTACGGTCCGCCTCCCGGGTCGGCCGAAGAGAATTGCGGGCGCCTGCTGCGCGAGGATTTTTCGAATCACCGGGATGAACTCATCATCTCGACGAAGGCGGGGTATTACATGTGGCCCGGTCCCTATGGCGAATGGGGATCCAGAAAGTATCTTTTGTCGTCGCTTGATCAGAGCCTTCGGCGCCTCCGTCTGGATTATGTGGACATCTTCTATCACCATCGGCCGGATCCCGACACGCCGCTGGAAGAGAGCATGGGTGCCCTGTCGCATGCGGTGAAAAGCGGCAAGGCGCTGTATGTGGGGCTCTCGAACTACAAGCCGGCCGAGGCAGAAAAAGCGGTTGCCCTGCTTCGAGCCATGGGAACGCCGTGCCTCATCCACCAGCCCAAGTACAGCATGTTTGCCCGCTGGCCGGAAGCCGGGCTGTTTGACCTGCTGCAACGCGAGGGAGTCGGCTGCATTGTTTTCAGTCCGCTTGCGCAGGGGCTGCTGACCAACCGGTACCTAAACGGAATACCAAGCGATTCAAGGGCGGGCAGGAGCGACTACAAGTTCCTCCAGCCGGATGCCCTGACGCCTGCGGTCATGGCGAGGATTCGTGCGCTCGACGGCGTTGCGCGCGAGCGCGGCCAGACGCTTGCGCAGCTCGCGCTGGCGTGGGTGCTGCGACAACCGGCAGTGACCTCGGTGTTGATTGGGGCAAGCAAGACTGCGCAACTGGACGACAATCTTGGGGCGCTTTCCAATTTGAAGTTCTCCGCGGAAGAACTCGCGCGCATCGAAAAGATCCTCGCCAGCGGTCAGACCTGAGCACAGGCGCTGAAGTCCGCTCACGGGGAGGCAAGTTTCTCTGCCGGTCGACGTCGCTGCAGAGAATGCTGCAGGCTATTCGTCGGATTCGTCGTCGTCGTCCGACGGACGATCCAACTCCTCGCGACATTCGCTTATCACCCGGAACCAGATTTCCCGCAGGTCAAACAGCTTCGGATAGATCTCTTCCCTGAGAGCGACCAGCGTGCGATTGCCATCAAGGCGAGGGTCGATCACGAGCGAAAAGGTCTTGTTGATCTCGCGAAGCGCCCGTTTGAACAGACTGATTGCCATGGCGTAGTCGCCAAAGTCCAGCGCATGGATGGCCAGTGTGGATTGCTCCTCGCCACGATGAAGCGAGGCAAGGAATGCCAATGCGAGCGGTTGCCGGATCTTTGCCGGATCGGCCGCATGCTTCTCCCAGACGCACTTGAGGCTCAGGTAGATGGCTTTGGTTGCGATAAAGATCGGGTTCTTTTGGACCGTGTAGGGCTCCGAATCGTCCGTCTCGTCGCTTTCGTCCGAAGTGTCGTTTTCCGAAGGCGCCTCGTCATCGTCGTCGCTGCTCCACGAGTCCTGATCCCACCCCATCTGTTGCGCCACCACATCGATACGGTCCTGCTTTGAAGCAGATTTTTCGTAGAATTTCAGGTACTTGGCTACGAGTCCCTCTTGGGTACGCAGGTAGTTTTCCCAATCGAACTCGTTCCATGCGAGTTCACCGCGGTCGTCCCATTCGTTCTCAGAGGATCCGTCAGAATCAGGTTTGCTCATTGCGAGGCACGACGAGGAGTCGCGATGAGCAACGTGCGTCCGGGCCGCTGAAACGCAATGAGAAAACCCGGATGCGAAAATTGAGCATGGGAGCATGGCCTCACCAGCAGGATGGCCGTGCTTCGTGCTGACGGCCGACTGACCATGGGGAGCCTTCTTCAAGGAATCGCGGTCTGCGCTACCGCCTATTTTCCTGAGAGGAAGAGGGGTGATAGGACCGCGCGACTGGGCTCTGCTGATGCAGGGGAATGCGTGAATGAAATAGATTTGTGCAACAAATGCTATTGATTTGTTTTAATTATCCTTACAGCTTGCCGGCAACATGAAGCAGATCCATCGCGAAGAAGTCTTTTTCTCCGGCCGGGTTCAAGGGGTTGGCTTTCGGTATTCGACGCGCCAAGTGGCAAAGGAATACGAGGTCACCGGACGAGTGACAAATCTTGCGGATGGTCGGGTGCATTTGGTTGCTGAAGGTTCCCGAGGTGAGGTGGATGCGTTTATCGCCTCAGTGGAGGAGCGCATGTTTTCCCATATTCGCAAAATGGAGCGTCGGGTGCTGGCTGGGGCGCCTGAGCACAGGGATTTTGAGATCGGATAGGGAGTATGGGGCCGGTGGTTGAATTGATTTGTGTCGATCGGGTCTATCCTGTGTTGGGCAGGAGGAGGGCGCTCCGAGCATTGAGTGATGTCACGCTCACAATCGAAGAAGGAGAAATCCTCGGAATATTGGGGCCGAATGGCTCGGGGAAAAGCACGCTGCTGAAGATCGTAGTCGGCCTCGTGCGGCCGACAACGGGTGCCGTACGCGTGTTCGGGGGCGCGGCGGATTCCATGGCGAGCCGGAGGGCAGTGGGCTTTCTGCCGGACTCACCGAGTTTTCCTCGTCATCTCTCCGCGCAGGAGCTGCTGAAATTTTATGCGAGACTGTATGGTTTGAATGACCGGGCGAGTCGTTTGCGCATTGCGGAGGTTCTGGCGGAAACGGGATTGATCCATGCGGCTGACCGGCGAATCGGGGGATATTCCAAGGGCATGCTCCAACGGTTGGGATTCGCCCAGGCGATCCTGCACGATCCCCAGCTCTTGGTTCTCGATGAACCGGGCAATGGACTGGATCCGGAAGGCATCGATTTTGTGGCAACGATGTTGGATCAAGCGAGGGTGCGCGGGCGGACCGTGCTTGTGGCGTCCCACTTGATTTCGCAGATGGAGGATGCCTGCGATCGAATCGCCATCATGGTTGGCGGTCGATTGAGTCATCTCGAATCGCTTGGCGAATTGCGGCGTGGGCAGGCGAGGTGCGCCGCCTACGCGGAAGACGGTTGGTGCTCTTCCACGAGGGGTTTGATCGCAGGGCCTTCCGGATGTGACGAGGGATTGGCGCACACGGGGTGCCGACGGGCGAGCGGCGCCGGACTCCTGACGGTCTATCGTTCGGTGGTGGGATCTGCGCACGGGGAGCGACCTGGCGCATAGGAGATGAAACCGATGGCCTGTCCTGGATCAAGGGGCCGGATGCGCACGATTCCTGCACTCGCGCGGCAGGTGGTGCGCGAGGGGATGCGGCAGCACGTTGTTGTTGGGTTCTGTGTTGCGTACGCGCTCTTTGTCGGGGGAACCGGCATCCTGCGCACGCTTCATTTTGGACACGAGCAGTTGGAGTTTGTGACCCGGGTAGGGCTGGCAGGGGCGTCTCTCGCGGGGGCGCTGTGTACGATTGTGCTGACCATCCATTTTTTTCTGGGAGAATTTGAGGACGGCGCTGCGCTGGTGCTTTTTACCAAGCCCGTGACGCGGTTTGACTACGTATTGGGCAAGTGGTTCGGGACAACCGTGTTGTTGGGTGGATTCTTTGGCTGGGTGGCGGTTGTGCTCGTTCTCCAACTTCACTTGACCGGAGTGGCGGCTCGGGGTGAGGGGATGCGCCACTTGCGGTTGGAAATTTTCGCAGGGTGCATCTTGGAATGGATAAAATGCGGTTTGTTGTGTGCTGCGGTACAGTGCGTGGCGGCGTTTCTTCGAACCAGGGTGCTGGCGACACTGACCGGGCTGGTTGTCTTGGTCCTTTGCCATGTCAGGCCCTTGTTGGATGAGGCTGTGGCCAGGATTGGTTCATCCCTTCTACGGATGGCGATCAAGGCGCTGGTCAGGATGGTTCCAGACTTCCGGTTCCTTGATTTGGACTGGGGTGAGTCTGGCGCAATTTCAGCCGCCCTGCCCGCGGTTGCGGTGGCGACGGCGTATGGGATTGTTTACCTTGTGGGACTGCTGCTTGTGGGTGGTCTTATTCTTCGGCGAAGGGAATTGTAGCATGCACCTTCGGCTGAATCGGACCGCCACGGTGATTCTCGGTGCAGCGGTGCTTGTCGCCGTGGGTTGGGGTGGGGAATGGGTTCGGGCGGATTTTGGGGTTGGAGCTTCCGCGCGCGTTTTGCGTGGCGAGCGGCGAGGTCCGTCGTTTCCGGGGTCAGGACCTCAGGCCGCGATTGGGCTGCTGGGGGATTTTCGCGTTGCGCTTGGCGATGTGGCCTGGATTGGGATGTCCCACTGCTGGGAGGAATGTGATCCGGTAGGGACCCTTCGCGGGCTACGGCTGGCAACGGCGCTCAATCCCGGGTCGCTCTATTTCTGTCTGAATGGAGCGCGAATCCTTGCCTATGACTTCGCGGCATGGCGGATACAGGAAGCAGAATCGGTTGGGCATGTGCCTGAAGCGGAAAAGGAAAGGATTGCTCGGGAACAGGGGTGGGAGGCAGTGCGTTTCTTGGAGGCAGGCATCCTCCGATTTCCTGGCAAAGCCCTTCCCTTGATTGAACTGGCTCAGGTCAGGTTGCGCTGTTTACACGATTCCAGAGGTGCGGCCGAGGCATTTGCACGTGCGGCAGACTGCCGGGATGCTCCGGATTATGCATCGCGAATTGCAGCGGAATTGTTCCGTGACGGAGGTGAGCTCCTGGCGGCCCGGACGCTGCTTGAAAAGAGGCTGAGGGAACTCAAAGTCTCAGGCGTGTCTTTTGATCAGGACCGGTATTCCAGCGAACGGGAAGTGCTTGAGTCCCGTCTTCTATCCCTGAAAATGGATATGGATGCTGCTGGCTATAGGGATTTTACAGAAGAGTCGGGGGAAAGATCAGAAAAAGATGTTGAGTGAGGTTTAATGATTTGTAAGTTCATCAACTAAGTAAACAAATGACCGAAAACCGCACAAACCTGCATCCGATCTTTGATAGGGTGCTTTCGCGTGCTGAAAAGGAACGGCAGTTCAAACAGCGGGCGCGGGTCATATGGTTCTTTGGACTGAGCGGATCAGGAAAATCCACGCTGGCAAACCTGCTTGAGCGCGCGTTGGCGGAGCGGGGTGTGCATACCCACCTGCTCGATGGCGACAATCTGAGGACCGGCTTGAATCGCGGATTGGGTTTTAGCGATGCTGATCGATCGGAGGGGCTTCGCCGCGCCGCGGAGGTGGCTGGCCTCTTTGTGCAGGCAGGAATTGTCACCCTTAGTTCCTTCATCACCCCCCTTCGCAGCCAGCGTGAGACGGCACGAAAGATACTTGGGAATCAGGATTTCCTGCCGGTGTATGTGAAGGCCTCCTTCGAAACGTGCGCGAAAAGGGATCCGAAGGGATTGTATGCCCGGGCGGCGAAGGGTGAGGTCGCGCAGTTTACCGGTCGCGATTCTGCATTCGAGGAGCCGCTGGCTGAGGAGTCTGTCTTTGTGATCGATACCGAAGTGGAAACGCCTGAAGCATCGCTGTCGCGATTGCTCGCGCATGTTTATCCGCGAATCCAGCCGGAGTGAGCGAGTCGCCACGATCCGGTTTTGCCTTCAAGTCATGAGTTCCTATCACCTATCGCACCTGGCGCAGCTCGAACACGAGGCGATTTTCGTGATGCGCGAAGTTGCGGCGCAGTTTGAACGCCCCGCGCTCCTCTTTTCGGGAGGCAAGGACTCGATCGTCATGGTCCGACTCGCGCAGAAGGCGTTCGCACCCGCTAAGATTCCGTTTCCTCTCGTGCATGTCGACACGGGGCACAATTTCCCGGAGACGCTGGAATTCAGGGACAAGCTGGTGAAGGAGACGGGTGCGCGTCTGGTCGTCCGTTACGTGGCTGATTCCATCAGAGCCGGGCGTGCAAAGGAAGAAAAGGGGCCGAATCCCTCTCGAAACGCGCTTCAGATCGTCACGTTGCTGGACACGATCGAGGAGTTCAAATTTGACGCCTGCCTGGGTGGTGCGCGGCGCGACGAGGAGAAGGCCCGGGCGAAGGAGCGCTTCTTTTCCCATCGGGATGAGTTTGGCCAATGGGATCCGAAGAATCAGCGTCCCGAACTGTGGAACCTGTTCAATGGGCGCAAGCATCCCGGTGAGCATTTTCGGGTCTTTCCGCTGTCGAATTGGACCGAGATGGACGTCTGGCAATACATCGCGCGTGAGCGCCTCGCCATCCCTTCCATCTATTTTTCCCACCGGCGGCGCACGGTGAAGCGCGCGGGTGTCCTCCTCGCCGAATCTCCGTTCATCACGCTGCTGGACGGTGAACACTATCTTGAGCGGGTGGTCCGGTTTCGAACCGTGGGCGACGCTACGTGCACGGGCGCCGTGGAAAGCACGGCCGCAACGCTTGAGGACATCATCCAGGAAGTGGCCTCGGCGCGCGTCACTGAGCGCGGCGCCCGGGCGGACGACAAGCGCTCCGAAACGGCCATGGAGGATCGCAAGAAGGCCGGATATTTCTGACCTGCATCATGTCTGCTGACACGCACTACCTTTCCATGGACCTGCTCCGCTTTACCACGGCGGGAAGCGTCGACGACGGGAAATCCACGCTTATCGGGCGTCTGCTCTACGATTCGAAGGCGATATTCGACGATCAGCTTGAGGCCATCGAACGCGCCACCGAACAGCGGGGCGAGGACCACCTGAATCTTTCGCTGCTCACCGATGGCCTGCGGGCCGAGCGGGAGCAGGGGATCACCATCGATGTGGCCTACCGTTATTTTGCGACGCCGCGCAGGAAGTTCATCATCGCGGACACGCCCGGGCACATCCAGTACACGCGCAACATGATCACGGGCGCATCGACGGCGAATCTTGCCATCGTGCTCGTGGATGCGCGCAAGGGCATTGTCGAGCAGACCTGTCGCCATTCCTTCGTGGCAGCGCTGCTCCGCATCCAGCACCTGATTGTTGCGGTGAACAAGATGGATCTGGTCGGCTGGTCCGAGGAGCGATTTAACGAGATCGTCAGCCAGTACAAGGAATTCGCCTCACGCCTGGAGATTCCCGACATCTGCTTTATTCCAATTTCTGCGCTTCATGGCGACAATGTTGTCGAGCGCTCGACGAACATGCCCTGGTATCAGGGCAGTCCGCTGCTGTATGCGCTGGAGACCGTCTACATCGGCAGCGATCTCAATCACGTTGACGCCCGGTTTCCGGTTCAAACGGTGATCCGTCCCAATTCGAACGAGCATCACGACTACCGCGGTTTTGCGGGAAGAATTGCTGGAGGAGTGTTCAAGCCGGGGGACTCGGTGGTCGCGTTGCCGAGCGGGCGGACCTCGCGGATCGCATCGATTCACGGCCCGGGCGGTATTGTTGAGGAAGCCTTCGCTCCGATGTCGGTGGCGATGACACTCGAAGACGAGATCGATCTCTCGCGCGGGGACATGCTGGTGAAGGCAAACAATGCGCCGCAGGGGTCGCAGGACATCGAGGCGATGATCTGCTGGTTTTCCGAGACTCGCTTGCAACCGGGTGGAAAGTACCTGATCCGTCACACGACGCGCGAGGCGAAGTGCGTGGTAAAAACCGTGAGATACAAGGTGGACATCAATACGCTGCATCGTGTCGCGGGCGACACGAGCATCGGCATGAATGACATTGGCCGCATCCATCTCCGCACGTCCCAGGTCTTGATGTGCGACACCTATCGGCGAAACCGGGCGACCGGCAGTTTCATCCTCATTGACGAATTCAGCAATGCCACGCTCGCCGCAGGCATGATCGTGGGCACGGGTCACGCAGACCTGCCGGCGGGAGATTTCATGGACATGGGCGGCCTGTAGACCGGCGATCAGATTGGCGGTCTCGTTCCGGAATCTGCGTCCATCAGCGAAATTCGCGGATAGGCAGAATTGAAAATCAGATCGATTGCCAGACAGCCGAATGAAACTGTTTCCGAACCAACAATTGACAACCCGGCAAAACTGGAGGGGCACGCTTCGTCGTGCCCGGGCTTGGAGAAAGCGCGGACTCGCGGAAGCATGCTTATCCGCAGATTTCAGGATTTGCGCAGATTGGTTCTTTGCGGGGTTGTGTGCCGAGCTGAATTCATCAACCCATGGGCAGAAAGGCGGGTTTGAGAACCGAGAATCATTCCCGACCTCGATTGAAAGCCCAATTTCGTGATTCACGCATAGTGATAGCGGGCTTGTGCTAAAAGTAGGCGGTCCTCTTTCACGATATATACCAGACGATGCTCCTGGGTAATACGGCGCGACCAGGCACCTGGGCCGACGTGGCACAAGGGCTCGGGTTTGCCCAGACCGCTGAAAGGATCGCGATGAACGGCTTCGACAGGCTGCAGGATCTTCAATGCAAGCTTTCGATTCGCAGCCACCCAATGTGCCGAGGCTGCCAGGATGTCCCGGTCAAAAACCAGCACGCGGGCCTTTTGACTCATGCCTTGACCCGGGAAGCCAGTTGCGCCGGCTTTCGCTAAAGCAGCGGCGCGAGAAGTCGGCTGATGTCTTCGGCGAGATCGCCGAGGAGGCGTTCGCGGCGGCGGCGCTCGGGGGCGGGTGGTTTGCAGTGCTCGAAGAGGCTGTGTGCCCACATGCGCATCGCTTCGACGTCGGTGGGCGAATAGAGGACCACGCCTATCTCAAAATTGACGAACAGGCTTCGCAGGTCGAAGTTGGCGCTGCCGAGGAGACCGACCTTTCCGTCGACAATGACCGCCTTGCTGTGAAGCATGCCGGGGGTGTAGAGGAGGACTCGCGCGCCGGCGCGCTGGAGTTGTCGCAGGTAGTGTCGGCGTGCAAAATCGGTGATGCGATGGTTGGACCTAGCCGGAAGCACGAGGGTGACATCGCGGCCGGCCCTGGCCTTGACGATCAGGGACCTGAGCAGCACCTCGTCGGGGATAAAATAAGGCGTCACGATCCAGATGCTGGACTCCGCGTCTTGGATCATCGCGAGGATTCCTTCGTACAGGGTGTCTCCCGCGAGATCCGGGCCGCTGGCGACCACCTGCATCACGCCGGTGCCGGGATAGGCCTCGGGTTCGCGAGAGATTTCGCGGGTGAGTTGGTGTGCGGGTTGACGGGACGCAAAACTCCAATCTGCCAGAAAAACATCATCCAACTCGGCGGCGGCGGGACCCGAAATGACGGCACCGAAATCCGCGAAACGCTTCTTCCAGGGCGTGGGCCCCATGTAGTCGCGGGCGAGATTGTGTCCCCCGACAATCGCGGTGGTGTGATCGAACACGGCGATTTTCCGGTGATTCCGGAGATTGGCCGTACCGCGCGAGGCTAGCGGAAGGACCGGGAGAAAGCGTACGACCTCGCCGCCGGCCTCGCGCAAGGGGTTGCAGAATCCATAGCTGGAAAACATGCAGCCTACGGCGTCGAGGAGCAGGCGAACCTTGACTCCCTCCCTCGCACGCTGCGCCAGGAGTTCGATCAGCGCATGACCGGTTTCATCGCGCCCGAGGATGAAGGTCATGACATGAATCGAGTTCCGGGCGGCGCGGATGTGGTCCATGAACACGCCAAATGCCTCGTGCCCCTGGGTGAGCAGCCGCACGGAGTTGCCCGCGACGGGAGGATTGCCGCCGGAGCGCGTGATCGTGAGCGCCGTGGCCGTATGCGTGAGCGGAGAAACCGTGTGTGGGCGCTCCGCTCCCTCCGGCTGCAGGCGGGTCTTGCGCTTCATGATGCGGCGCAGCTTTCGCCCCCCGAGGAG
Organism: Verrucomicrobiota bacterium; assembly: GCA_014584295.1. GTDB lineage: Bacteria > Verrucomicrobiota > Verrucomicrobiia > Opitutales > Opitutaceae > UBA6669. The sequence goes on along the minus strand of JACTNC010000053.1, from coordinate 398,989 downwards.
AAGAAAGAGGGGGACTCCAAGATACGGAATCAGAACGATCACCAGAAGCCAGGCCACCGTGTTGCTCGGCGGGCGCTTCTCACTCATGAGGCGGGCGATGGCAAAAACAGCGAGCAGGAATCCCCCCACCGTGAGCAGGTGGGTGACAATGCTCGTGGATACAACGTGCTCCACACTCTCGGTGGGAATGTTCATCGCTGGGCTCACTGCATGGGAAGCGCAGCCGAAGTGCAACCCCCGGATGGACGTTCCCGCTCGTCCTGACCACGTCACGCTATTGGGTGTACCATATGGAGTACCGCTAAGCAGTTCGCGGCGATGACGGATTCAAACGGGCTCGTGACAGGAATTTGGCCGCCAACCTGATTTGACGGCTGGACCACAAGGGTGCGCTGTGCCGACTCCCTGCGGGCATGCCGAGTTTTTCTGGTGCAGCGGCACGGCGATCGTCATTGTTTGCCCCTCTATGAAACGTCGCGAATTTGTGACCCGCACGGCGGGCGCCATGGCAGTCGGCGGATTGCTGCCGCAAATTGTGGGTGCGCAGTCAGGAGGCGGCTCAGCGCGGGTTCCCGTGAACACGACATACGTTCCGGGTCCGAAACCTGTGCCTGTTGTCAAGGCAGGTGAATTCGTATTCGCCGCCGCTCACCTGGATCACAATCACATTACGGGTCAGTGTTCCGCGCTGAAGGAGGCGGGGGCGACACTCAAATGGGTCTACGATCCCGACCCAGCCAAGGTGGAGGCTTTCAGGAAACGATATCCTGAAGCGAGGGCTGCACGTGCGCTTGAGGAGATCCTGTCTGACAAGGAGGTGAGCTTGCTGACGGCTGCGGCAGTGACCTCGGAGCGTGGACCGCTTGGCTGCAGGGTCATGGAAGCGGGCAAGGATTACTTCACGGACAAGGCACCGTTCACAAGCCTGGAGCAACTCGAGCAGGCGAGGGAAGTGACGGCGAGGACTGGCAGGAAGTACATGGTCTATTATGGTGAACGACTGACCTCCGAGGCGGGCATGTTCGCAACAGAACTGGTCCGCGACGGCGTCATTGGTCGGGTGGTTCAGGTGATAGGACTCGGTCCTCATCGCCTGAACAAGGCATCGCGTCCAAAGTGGTTTTTTCAGCGCGAGAAATACGGCGGCATTCTGTGCGACATCGGCAGCCACCAATGTGAGCAGTTTCTCACCTACGCCAGCGCAACGGATGCGAAGGTCACTCATGCAGCGGCTGGAAATTTTGCAAACCCCGACACCCCGGAGCTCGAGGATTTTGGAGAAGCCAGCTTTGTGGGGAACAATGGATCGACCCATTCCTTTCGGGTGGACTGGCTCACGCCGGACGGACTCGGCACCTGGGGCGACGGACGCACCTTCATTCTTGGAACCCGTGGCTACATCGAACTGCGGAAGTACATCGATGTTGGCCGGGAGAAGACGCCCGATCATGTGTATTTGGTCGACCAGAAGGGAGAGTATCACATCCCCGTCGACGGAAAGGTCGGAGCACCGTTCTTTGGTCAATTCATTCTCGACTGCCTGAATCGCACTGAAAAGGCCATGACCCAGGCCCATGCCTTCAAGGCAGCGGAACTGTCGCTGAAGGCCCAGGCGGCTGCACTCAGGCTGGTGCCGACGGCGTAGGTGGGTACTCTGAATTTCCGTGTCGCCGGACTCGCGCGATTCTTGGCGGGGACTGATCCCCGGTTCGAGACCGGCCAAAACTGCCGATTGATTTGCAAAACGTCGTCTTGTCGGATGGGAAGATCGCCCTTGACCTTGCCTCCGCGCAGGAGCGTAATAGCGGGTTTCCCGCGAATTCCATCCGCATATGAGAGACGACTACATCAAAGAGGCACTCGGCATCATTTCAGATCCCAATGTTCTGATCAACGTGGTATCCCGCCGGGTCAAGCAACTGAAACGCGGCAACAGGCCCTTGGTTGAGTCCCTTGAAAAACTGTCGCCCGAAGACATCGCGCTGCGCGAGATCATTGAGGGCAAGATCAGTTTTGAACTGGCCGACGCTACCGCCGCCTGAGCGAAATGTGATCTGACCCTCAAACCGAACACCTTTAACCTTCCGGCGGCTCCGTACTTTGCGGTGCCGCCGTTTTGCTGTACGTTTTGATTCCATGGCTGCAGCCGGCAAAAAGTCCTCGGATTCTGCGCGGTTCACCGAGATCCGCAATTCCAAGGTGTTCCGCGACTACACGGTCGGCGAGCGCTTTGAGGCGGGGCTGCAACTGCGTGGGACCGAGGTAAAGTCGATCCGTGCGGGACGTGCGCAGATCAATGATGCCTTTGGCCGGTTCGAGAAGGGCGAACTCTGGCTGTATGGTGCGCACATTGAAGAGTACGCCTTTGGCAATCGTTTCAATCACGATGCCCGCAGGGTGAGAAAACTGCTGCTGCACCGTCACCAGATCCGGAAGATCGGGCAGGCGCTTGAAGCGGGTGGGCAGGCCCTGATTCCGCTGCGGCTTTATTTCAAGGAGGCCCTCGTCAAGGTCGAGGTTGCGCTCTGCACAGGCAAAAAACTCTTCGACAAGCGTGAGGATCTCAAGAAGAAGGCCGAGACGCTTGAGATGAAAAAAGCCTTCAAATATCGCCGCTGATGAGTCCCCCCCCTGTCACGGTGCAGGTTCCCGCCAGCACCTCCAATTGCGGAGCCGGATTCGACACGCTGGGGCTCGCACTGTCGATCTACAATCGGGTAACGGTAACGCCGGCTGAGGGCGTGCAGCCTGTCGCGGAAAGGGTGTCCGATGCGCTCGCCCTGGAAATGGTTGCAGAGACTGCGACTGCCTTTTTCGCGGCCTGTGAAAGGAAGCCTGTGGGATTTTCCTTTCGCATCGAGGGAGATGTGCCGCCTGCGAGGGGACTTGGGTCGAGCATCACGGTGATCGCGGGTGTGCTTGCGGGGTTGAACAGGATGCTGGAAGCCGGGCTTACAAGGCACCGCCTGGTAGAGATCGCCACGGCGCTTGAGGGGCATCCCGACAATGCGAGCGCGGGAATCCTGGGTGGGTTCTGTGTTTCAAGGTGTGAGCCGGTTTCGGGGAAATATGTGGACACCGTGCGCTTTGAGCTGCCCGACTCCCTCAAATTTGTCGTGGCTTCCCCGGCAGTGGAGCTTCTCACCAAGGCGTCGCGCGGGGTTCTTCCGACCACGCTTCCCTTTTTTGACGCCGTGAAGAGTATCAACAGCGCGACTTATCTGGTGGCGGCGATTGCGTCGGGTGACTACGAAAAACTTCGAGGGTCGGTGACGGATTTCATGCACGAGCCGCACCGGCTACCGGGCATCAAGGGTGGTGCGGCCGCAATTGCAGCCGGCATCGGTGCCGGGGCGCTTACGGGCTGGCTGAGCGGCAGCGGATCCAGCGTGCTTTGCGTCGCTCGTGCGCAGTCCGCGCCGGCGGTTGCGACAGCGATGCGTGGGGCATTTTCGGCGGCAGGAATTGAATCCGAGGCGCGTGTCTTGACGGCGGACAACACGGGACTGCGCGTGCTTGGGTGAGACTCAGACTTGATGGGCCGGAAAAATGTCCGTGCTCGCCCGATTCGGGAGCACGAGGGATCGCTGCGAGGCGAACATCGAACTCGGATTTGGGCGGGTGCGATTGACATGCCGGGGGTTTTTGCGCTGACCTAGGGGATGACCTGTTGCCCAATCCCGGGGATTTGCGCATGAAAGCCGTTGCACCAACAAGAACGAGATCGACGGTTGGGAAGACACTCCGAGTTCTTGGATGGACTGCGGTTGCATTGACAGGCGCCTTGGCGATGGGGGTCCTCGCGTGGTCGCGAAATGAGCCTGTGAGCGCTTTGTGGATGGTGGTTGCGTCGGTGTGTGTCTTTGCAATCGCGTATCGCTTTCACTCCGCGTGGTTGATGGCGAAAGTGTTGACCTTGGATGACCAGCGACTGACGCCGGCGGTGGTGAAGGATGACGGGAAGGATTTCGTCAAGACGAACAAGTGGGTGGTGTTTGGACATCACTTTGCGGCGATCGCCGGACCCGGTCCACTAGTGGGGCCGGTACTGGCGGCACAATTTGGATTCATGCCCGGCCTCCTGTGGATCCTCATTGGAGCCACGCTGGGCGGGGCGGTGCACGATTCGATCATTCTCTTCTGTTCGACGCGCCGCGGAGGAAAGTCGCTGGGGCAGATGGTGAAGGACGAGGTGGGCCCATTTGCCGGGCTGCTGGCGCTGATCAGTATCGTGGCCATCATGATCATTATTTTGGCGGTCCTCGGACTGGTGGTTGTGAGGGCGTTGGCGGAGAGTCCGTGGGGACTCTTTACGATTGTTGCGACCATACCCATAGCGCTCGTGATGGGCGTCAGCCTCCGCTACGGAAAATTGAGCGTGGGCCTCGTGAGCATCATGGGGGTCATCGGTCTGCTTCTGGCGGTGGTGGGCGGGCAATGGATTCACGGCACCGCGCTTGAACGGATTCTCACGGTTGAGAAGGACACGCTCGCCATCTGGATCATGGTCTACGGATTTCTCGCGAGCGTGCTGCCGGTATGGCTTCTGCTGGCACCCCGGGATTATTTGAGCACCTTCATGAAAATCGGCGCGGTGGCACTGCTCGGGATCGCCATCATCATCGTTGCGCCGATGCTCAAGATGCCGGCATTCACTAAGTTCGTGGACGGCACGGGACCGGTCTTTGCCGGCAAGGTATTTCCCTTCTGCTTTATTACGATCGCTTGTGCGGCAGTGTCAGGATTTCACTCCATCATCGCCTCGGGCACGACACCGAAACTGATTTCAAGTGAACGTGACATACGCATCGTGGGCTATGGGGCGATGGTGACCGAAATGCTCGTCGGCGTGATCGCGTTGATCGCAGCCAGCGTGATGGAACCCGGCGAATATTTTGCGATCAACATGGTCGGCGAGCCGGCCGCTGTGACCGCAAAAGTCACCGAGCTCGGCTTCCCGGTGAGTGTTGCCCAAATGGACGCGCTTGCGGCTGATGTTGGAGAGAAGACCATGGTGGGACGCGCCGGGGGGGCGCCGACGTTTGCCGTGGGTATGGCACACATGTTTGCCGGCGTGGTCGGCAGCAAGGAGGCCTTGGCGCTCTGGTATCATTTCGCCATCATGTTTGAAGCGCTCTTCATCCTTACCACGATTGACGCCGGGACGAGGGTGGGGCGGTTTCTTGTCCAGGACCTGCTCGGCTACGTTTGGAAGCCGTTAGCGCACACACATTCGGCTGTGGGCAACTGGCTCGCGAGCGGTGGATTTGTCCTATGCTGGGGATGGTTCCTTTACCAAGGGACAATCGATCCGCAGGGCGGCATCAATTCCCTCTGGCCCATTTTTGGCGTTGCCAACCAGCTTCTGGCGGTCATCGCCCTCTCGCTTGGAACCACGGTCCTGATCAAGATGGGCAGGCAGCGGTATATTTGGGTTTCGCTGCTGCCATTGGGGTGGCTGTTGTCCGTCACCATGACGGCAGGTTGGCAGAAGATTTTTGCGTCGGATCCCCGGCTTGGATTCTTGAGTGCCGCTGAAAAGCTGCGTGCACAACTGGCTCATGGAGGTGCGCCGGAGGCCATGGCAGTCTGGAAGAATCAACTCATGAACCAGTACATCAATGTCGCGGTGACGGGGGTGTTTCTTGTTCTCGTCTTGTTGGTTGTGATTACCTGTGCGCGGCAGTGGCTGCTGCTCCTCAGTGGCCGCAAGCAATCGGTTCTGCACGAAGAGCCGTATACCGCGCAGGTGCCTGCCAGGGCCTGAGGCAGGTTTGTCATAGATCTGAGAATCAAGAAATTCCCCTTTCATGTACACTCCCCATACCATCCGTTTAGTGAACTTCATGCGCCTCTACGGTCTGATCGCGGTGTTCGCATGCATGCCCATATCAATGGCGGCGGCTCACAACACTTTGTCTCCGGTTGAAAAGAAAGCCGGGTGGCAATTGCTTTTTGATGGAGTTTCACTTACCGGCTGGAAGGCGTCCGAGGAGAGTCCGTCGACTTTTTCCGTCAAGGATGGCGAACTGGTTGTTTTTGGCCCGCGATCGCACCTTTTCTATGATGGTCCGTTGCAGAAGCACGATTTCCGCAATTTCGAGCTGACGCTTGATGTGAAGACATTTCCGAAAGCCAATTCCGGAGTTTACTTTCACACGCAATGGCAGGCCAAGGGCTGGCCGTCGAAGGGCTATGAAGTCCAGGTGAACAATTCGCACAAGGATCCGAAGCGCACGGCCGGGATTTATGCGATCCAGGACAATTATGCGGCTCCTGCCAAGGATGGTGAGTGGTTCACCCTGCGGATCAAGGTTCAGGGCAAACGCATTGAAACGTTCGTGAATGATCGCCCCGTCTCGGACTACACCGAAGAGGAACGTCCGGAGCGCCCTGCCGCGATGGCTGGCAGGTTGATTGATCACGGCACCTTTGCGATTCAGGGTCACGATCCCGAAAGCCGTGTCATTTATCGCAATATCAAGGTGCGGCCACTGCCCTGACGGGCGATGCTGTTCCCTATAAACCGAATTGGCGGAACCCCAGGGCCGTGAATGCGTTCACAGGGCCAATGCAGCGGTGATGCGGCAAGCCATTGATTTTCAAGATTGCAATCGCTTGCAAGGTTCTGCCGTCTGCCCGTTCCTATTGTCTCGCGCCGATGGTTGATGCATTCATCAGAGTCCATGTTCCTCCCTATGTAGTACGGGGCGTGCTGTGCCTTCTGATATTTTTTGAGGCGGCCGCACAGGAGCCCTCACAACCAGCACCCGGCTCGATTCCTCTTGCGGAGAAGGTGTTTCCCCAACTTGCGCCGCTCCTTCAGAAGGCGATCGAGCAGTCGCCCAGGGGAATGGCAGCGAATCTCGAATTCCTGATTGCGCGCGAAAACGTGCAGATGGCCCGGGCCCGCACGCTTCCGCAGGCGGGTGGCTACCTGACCTACAGTTATGCCCGCGACCGCCGGGTGGACAGGCCGGATGCGCTTCTGGCGGACAGAGCGTTGAAGGCGGGTACGCAGCTCAGCGAGATGGCAGCCCGGGCGTCCGAGAACAATTTCGCGGAGGTATGCCGCCTGCTGGTGCTGGAAATCAGGGCATCATACCTGCGTCTGATCGTGCTGAAGGCATCGAAGGAGCGGGCAGCTTACGCCTTCAGACTTGCAGAAGAGGAGGAACGGCGTGTGCAGGATCAGATCAAGGCAGGGTCCCTTCCCCCAGCCACAATTCTCGAGGCCGGGAACAAGGTGAAGCAGGCCCGGCTTGATCTGGACAGGGCCGAGGAAGAATTCCGATTTGCGAAGGTTTCCGTCGAGCGGCTTGCGGGGAGCGACGCGATTCCAGACGAAGCCATTCCGCTCCTCATTCCGCGGGTCGATTACTCGGAGGAGCAGATCCAATTGCTCGCAGGGCTCTTCAGGTCAGATCCGGAAAAAGGCAATTACCGCCTCGCATCGACGCAGCTTCGGCTGGATCAGGAGAGGCTCAACTACCAGATCATCGACAAGACGCTGCGCCCGAAATTCAACGCGGTGACAGGAGTGATGCAGGATGAGGTCAGCTATACGGGAAGCCCGGCTGACCGCGCCCGCACGCAGTCTCTTTACGGCGGGCTCAATATCACCTGGAACATTTTCGACGGTTTCTCGACACCGGCCCAGCGCCGGGCATCGCGCCTGCGCCAGCGGCAGCTCGAGGAGGAAAGGGATGACCGTCGCAGGGAGATCTCAGAAGCCGTGCAGTCACAAATGCGGCAGATCAACTTCTCGGCGCGAAGCATGGCGCTGAGCGAATCCAACCTCGATCAGTACAATCTCTTCGTGAAAAAAAAGGCGGACGACATCGCCTTTGGTGCATCAGCACCGTCGGAGCTCGACGGGATCACGATTGCGCGCGATGCGGTGTTGATCCAGGCGATGATTCAACGTTCCGATCTGATGGTCCGCATGGCTGAATTTCTCTCCACGATCGGGCGCGACCCGGCATTGGCATCGGTCTTGCCCACTTTACCATGAGCCAGCGCAAAGGCGTTTTCACGTTCATCAAGATTCTGGCGGCGGCTGCGATCCTGGCCGGCCTCGGATACTGGCTGTGGCTTCGGGCCCGCCCCATTGTCATTGTGGCACCGGTTGTTCGATCGGTGGCAGCGAATGCCGTTCCGGGGAGCGTGACCGTGAGCGCGGAGCGGGTGATTGTGGTTCGTTCTGCAGTTGGAGGGCTGGTGGAGAAGGGTGATCTGAAGATCGGGCAACGGGTCAGCAAGGGGGACTTCCTGATCAAACTTGAGACGCGGGATCTCGAACTGGACATCAGCGCGAATGAAAACTCGCTGAGAACTGCAAAGGAGCGGCAGGCGGTGGGATCGCTCATCGAACTGGAACTTGAAAATGCCCGCGTTGATCTGAGCAATGCGGAGAGGGCGAGCAAGGACGGCACGATTTCCAGGCAGGCGCTCGAGCGGGCGGCGGGAAATGTACGGGGCATTGAGCGCCGTCTCGCCATCGAAAAGGTGGAGACGGAATCCGCGATCGCGGCGCTCGAGAACACCCTCGAGCTTCGCAAGCTCCGACTGGAGCGAATGACGGTGAAATCGCCCGCGGATGGCCAGATATCGGAGGTCATGGCATTTCCCGGCGATATCATCAGTGGCGAATCGGTTGTTGCGACCTTGATCTCCAACGCGCGCACGGTAGAGGCGCGGATCAGCGAAGAAAATTTTTCGGGGATCAGGGAAGGGGACAAGGCAACCATCCGATTTCTGGGATATGGCCAGCAGCTATTTCAGGGACATGTGATGAAGGTGCTGCCTACCGCGGATCCCGCCACCCAGCGCTACGTCGTGCATCTCGCGGTTGATATCGACCAGGAAAAACTCGTGCCGGGGCTGACTGGAGATGTGAGCATCGTGATAGACTCCCATTCGAATGCACTGGTGATCCCGCGTCGCGCACTTTTTGACGGAAAGGTTTTTGTAGTCGATGGAGGCACGGTTGAGCTGCGCCCTGTGCAGGCAGGATTCACGGACCTGAACCAGGTGGAAATCGTGTCGGGTTTGAAGGAGGGTGAACTCGTACTGGTCGAACAACTCGATACGGTGCGAGCGGGCGACAAGGTGCGTGTCCAGATTGAGTCTTTCCACGGGCAGCGACACTGATCTCGTACAACAGAGGATTCTGGACCCCGCTCTCCCAGGCATGTCGACGACGTTTCGTATCGCGCTGAGATTTCTTACCGCGCGCCGCCGTGCGATGCTCATGAGCCTCGCATGCATTGTTCTCGGGGTGGGACTGTTCATTGTCACGCAGTCGACAACGACCGGATTCGAGGAGTTTTTTATTCGCACGGTGCTTGGCACCAATGGAGCGATTCGTGTGGAGGATCGCATTCAGCCGACGATCCGGACGATGGAAGTGGGCAATGGCAGTGAAACTGCGGGTTATACCATCGAACTCAAGGATGGCGTGAGGTACATTGAAGGCATTGAAGAACCCGAACAGGTCATCAAGGCGCTGAGGCAGTTTGCCAACGTAGCAGGAATTTCCGAGGTCGTTTATGGATCCGCAGACATTCGATCCAGTTTCAAGTCCGACGAGGCGAGGGTTTATGGCATCCATCTTGCCGATCATCTTTCCGTGTCGGATCTCGCCAGGCAGATCGTGCGTGGGGATCTGGCCGGGTTTCGTGACAACCCCACCGGACTCCTTCTGGGCGTGCGTCTGGCGGATCGCCTCCAGGTACAAGTTGGCGACTCAGTGCTGTTAAGAGCCGGCACGGAACTGCGGCGATACCGGGTATCCGGGGTGTATGAAACTGGAATCGGCGACATCGACAAGGTTCGCGTCTTCATGCACATGGGGGAGGCGAGGTCCCTTCTCAGGAAGGCGACAGGGGCATCTTTCATCCAGGTTGATCTCTACGATCGCGAACGCGCGCCTCAGGACGCGGCGCGGATGCAGTCGGTCCTGGAGCACAGCGTGACGTCCTGGCAACAGCGCGAAAAGACCTGGCTGGATGTTTTTCGTGCACTGCGAATTTCGACGGGCATCACCGTCTCGGTTTTCACCCTGATTGCCGGATTGGCCATGTACAACACGCTTGCCTTGATTGTCATGGAGAAGACGAAGGACATCGCGATCCTTCGGTCGATGGGATATACCCGCAGGGACATTACGCGCATATTCCTTTGGCAGGCGGCGATCGTGTTGACGATCGGGGCGATTCTCGGAAGCGGCCTTGGTTGGGGAGTGACGGAAGCGGTATCCAGAATGCCGATACGGATTCGGGGCATTTTCACGTCGGATCATTTTGTGGTGTCGAGGTCCGTGTGGCACTACGTTTCCGCAACGGGGATTTCCATCGTCATGGTGATGGTGGCCAGCCTGGTTCCGGCGCGGAGAGCGGCGCGACTTGAACCGGGCGATGTCATTCGCGGAACTGCCCAGTAACTGATCCGTAGCGCCATGGCATCACCAACAACCGACGACATTGTCCTTCGCTGCACCGGCCTGCACCGCCATCTTGGGCAGGGCGAGGGCAGGGTGCATGTGCTCAGAGGAGTCTCTTTCGAGGCCCGTCGCGGCGAAGTTTATGCAGTGGTCGGACCGTCGGGATGCGGAAAATCCACGCTGTTGTACCTGCTCGGTCTGTTGGATCGACCTGACAAGGGCGAGATATGGATAAACGGTCGGTTGATGTCGAACACCTTGGATGAAGCCAGGACGGCGGCGCGAGGCGAGCACATCGGATTCGTTTTTCAGTTTCACTTTCTGATGCTCGAGTTTTCGGCCTTGGAGAACGTAATGATGCCGATGAGAAAACTGGGAAGGCTGACGCCTGCCAAGATGGCGGAACGGGCCCAGTTTCTCCTTGAGTCGGTCGGGCTGGGCGAAAAGACCCATCGCCTCGGCACCCAGCTTTCCGGAGGGGAGCAGCAGCGCGTGGCAATTGCCCGCGCACTCGCAAATGAGCCGGCAATTATTCTTGCTGATGAACCGACGGGGAATCTGGACGTAAAAAATTCAGCCGTCGTTTTCGACCTGCTTACACGCCTCGCAAAGGAAAATGGACAGGCGATCGTGCTTGTTACGCACAACCCTGAAATTGCAAATCGATGTGATCATATTCTCTCGATGCGTGATGGACAGTTCGTCGCCTGAGTTTGGATAGCCACGTGCTGGCACGTAGCCACCGTATGACGGAGGGCGTATTTGGCGTGCTCGGAATTGAATTAGTGGCGGCGGATGAAGCCCCTGGCTCAGCTTATGTCTTGCGCTTTCTTCGAAGAGATGGGGAATTTTTGGTTTACATTCCACTCGCTGCTTCCTTCGATTCGCAGCTCTTTACCAATTCGCTGACGCCCTGTGACTAAACCTTCCTCGCGAAAAACATTCTTTGGCAAGCTTGTCGCGCTCCTGGCTGCCGCAGGAACCACCCCCGCGCTTCTGGCACGTTTGTCCCCGACCTCTCCCGCTTCCTCCCAGTCGGTGGCTGAGCGCAACAAGGCGATGCCCTTTTTGATCAAGCCCGATTCACGGGCGGTCGCACGGAAGGCGGACTCGGTCTAGCGCCGAAAATCCACCCAAGAGGAGAAATTCCGACCATGTCGAAACTGTTTCCGAAGTCGGCCAATCGGCTGCCCCTTCAGATTGTGATTTATCTGGTGGTCCTGGGCGGGATTGTGACCGCTGCTACGACGTATTACGCGACACCGAAATACATTCGCGTGGGATACGCGCCGGTACAGCCTGTTGAGTTTAGCCACGCCCTGCACGCCGGTAACCTCGGGATCGACTGCCGGTACTGTCACAGCAACGTTGAGAAATCCGGACATTCCAATGTGCCGACATCGCAGACGTGCATGAACTGCCACAGCATCATCAAGGCGAACAGCCCGCAACTGGAGCCGATTCGTGAAAGCTTCGCGTCGGGCGATCCCGTTCCATGGGTGAATGTCCATGTGATGCCCAATTACGTTTATTTCAACCACTCGGTTCACGTGGCCCGGGGCGTTTCCTGTGTGGAGTGCCACGGGCGCGTTGATCAGATGGAAGTGGTCCGACACGAGAAGCCCCTTTCCATGGGTTTCTGTCTGGACTGCCATCGTGCTCCCGAAAAAGTGCTGCGCTCGCCTGAACTCGTTACCAAGCTGGACTGGGTGCATCCGAAGGGGATGCAGGGCCAGATTGAGGACGGCAAAAAATTTGTGCACGACTGGAACGTCAAACCTCCGCAAAGCTGCTCCGGCTGCCATCGATGAAACGCGAATTTCAGCATCCCGCACCCTCGGAACGTGAATTGAGCGGTCCCCGCTACTGGCGCAGCCTTGACGAACTCGCAGCCACGCCTGGCTTTAAGGAACAGGTTGCGCGTGAGTTTCCGGCCGGCGCCTCCGAACTGGATGGCGTCGATCGGCGCCATTTTTTCAAGATCATGGCCGCCTCCTTCGCGCTGGGTGGCATGGGCCTCGCTTCCGGGTGCCGACGTCCCGAGGAGAAAATTCTTCCCTACGGGAAATCCGTTGAGGGTGTAATCCCTGGTCTGCCCCTCTATTTCGCCACGGCCATGCCGGCGAAAGGCGGAGCCATACCCCTGCTCGCGGAAACCCATCAGGGTCGTCCGACAAAACTTGAGGGAAATCCGAGCTACGCACCCTACGGCGGAGGGACGACGATTCATGCGCAGGCCTCGGTGCTCGACTTGTACGATCCCGACCGTTCGACAACCCACACCATAAAGGGCGGCGCTGTCGACAACGCCGCCATCAATGATGTCCTAGCAGGCATTTCCCGTTCATACGGAACCAACGGCGGGGGCGGACTGGCCTTTCTTGTTGACGAGTCGACGTCGCCCAGTCGGGCGGCATTGACCGCAAGGCTTCGCGCTCGGTATCCTCGTGCGCTCTGGGCGGTCTATGAACCGACGTCGAACGAGGCCCCGACCCAGGCTGCGCGCTCGGTGTTTGGCGCGGAGGTCAAGCCGATCTATCGCTTCGACCGCGCAAAGCGAGTCGTCGCCATCGATTCCGATTTTCTCCATAACGAATCGCATTCGCTCGCCTACGCGCGCGCCTTTTCAAAGGCCCGGAAGGTAAACGGCCCGACAGATCCGATGAACCGCCTCTATGCGGTTGAGAGCAATCTCACTGTGACGGGTTCCATGGCCGATCACCGCCTCCGTCTGGCCAGCAGCCACATGCTTGGTTTTGCTGCGGCGCTTGCCCAGGCAGTTACGGGAGACTCAACGTTTGCGCCGCTTGCAGCGGGCATCGACTTCAAGGAAAAAGAGAAGTGGCTTTCCGCGGTCGCGAAGGATCTGAAAGACAACCGTGGATCCTCAATCGTGGTTGCCGGCCCGCACCTTCCCGCGGCGGTTCATGCGGTCGTTCATGCATTGAATGCCGCGTTGGGCAACATCGGCTCCACGATCGATTTTGTTTCGGTCCCGGCTCCTGAGAATGCTCCGGTGTCCATCACCGAGCTCGTTTCAGCGATGAAGGGCGGATCGATTCGCACGCTCGTCATCGTCAATGGCAATCCGGTCTACAATGCTCCCGCAAATCTCGGCTTTGCGGAGGCGCTGAAGGGTGTCGCGAACGTCGTTCGATACGGATACTATGCCGACGAAACGTCGCATGCGTCCTCCACTCACATCGCCGCGACGCACTATCTTGAGTCCTGGGGCGATGCGCGCACGGCGGACGGAACCATCGTTCCGATCCAGCCGCAGATCCTACCGCTTTTCGGAGGCATGACGGAACTGGAACTGTTTGCCCGGCTCGCCAATGAAACCGTCACGGATCCTCACGCGATTGTTCAGGCAACGATTTCCCGCTTGAGAAACGGCGAAGCAGCGTTTCGAAAGTTCCTCCATGATGGTCTCCTGTCGGATTCCGCCTATTCGAAGACAACGGTCCGGCTGAGCACGTCAGGCTTGCGCAACATGCTGAATGCGGCGGGGTACAACCCTCCGGTATTTTCGAAGGATTCGCTGGAAGTCAGGTTCGTCGCCGATGGCAAGGTTGATGACGGACGCTATTCCAACAATGGCTGGCTGCAGGAGTGTCCCGAGACGATCACCAAGATTGCGTGGGACAATGCGATCCTCGTCAGTCCCAAGCTCGGCCGCGAACTCGGCATTGAGCCGGGCAACGCGCCGATGCAGGTCGCGCGCAAGCAGGCTGCCGATTTCCAACAGGGCAAGGAAATGGCCTTCATCGGCAAGGTGACCGTCGATGGTCGCACTGTCGAGGGCCCGATGCACATCCAGCCTGGTCTTTCCGACTACACGATCATCCTGCCGCTTGGGTACGGACGCACCACTTCGGGGCGGATCGGCAACAAGACGGGGCACGATTTTTATCCGCTTCGCACGTCAGGTGCGCCCAATATTGCCTTGGGGGGAAAGATTGAGGTTACCTCCCGCCGCTATGCATTGGCGAACACCCAGGAACACTGGTCGATGGAGGGCAGGGATATTGTTCGTGAAGCGAATCTCGATGAGTTCACGCGCAATCCGGACTGGGTGAATTCCATCGGCATGGAGTCCCACGCGCCTGCGAATCTGGGCAAGGACAAGAATCTCCCGCTTGCGGCGATTGCATCGAGCACGCCCCGGGGTAATTCACTCTACGAGTCTCCCGACTACAAGGGCGTGCACCAGTGGGGCATGTCGATCGATCTTAACACGTGCATTGGCTGCAATGCGTGTGTGATCGCCTGTCAGGCTGAGAACAACATTCCGATCGTGGGCAAGCAGCAGGTGCTTCGCGGCCGTGAGATGCATTGGATCCGCCTGGATCGTTATTACTCGGACGGACGCGCGGATGCCGCGGCATTTGGTGGAGAGGGCAACCGGGAGATCCCCGAGGATCCCCAGGTTGTGGTCCAGCCGGTGGCATGCCAGCATTGCGAACTTGCGCCGTGCGAAACCGTGTGCCCAGTGAACGCGACGGTTCACGATGACGAAGGCCTCAATGTCATGGCCTACAATCGTTGCATCGGCACCCGTTATTGTGCGAACAACTGTCCGTACAAGGTCCGCCGCTTCAATTTCTTCGATTGGAACAAGCGCTCGATCGACGAGCTTTACATGGGACCGCTTGGCAGCTCCGGCATGCCGGAACTCGTCAAGATGGTGAAGAATCCCGAAGTCTCCGTTCGCATGCGGGGTGTCATGGAAAAGTGCACCTATTGCGTCCAGCGCATCGAGCACGCAAAGATTCACCAGAAGGTGAAGGCCGGTGCGTCCGCAAAGGTCGAAATTCCCGATGGTACGATCAAGACCGCTTGCCAGCAGGTATGCCCTGTTGACGGTATCCTTTTCGGCAACATCAAGGATCCCAACAGCGAGGTTTCAAAGGCCAAGGCGCGGAATCAAGACTATGCGGTTCTGGGCTATCTCAACGTTCGGCCGCGCACGACCTACCTCGGACGCTTCCGGAATCCGAATCCTGACATGCCAGACTACGCATCGCTCCCGCTCAGCCGCAAGGAGTATAACGCCAAGAACCACCCTGGCCATGATGAGCACGGACCGGGGGATCATGGACACAGTCACGACCACGGCACACAACCTTCCGAAGGCGGCAAATCGGGCCAGAAACATGGCAACACGGGTTTCAAGCACTCCTCCGGAGGACTTAGCTAATGGCACACGCGGCTGAATCCAACTATCCTACGCCCGCAATCCTTCAGGAGGTGAAGCCGGCAGTGCTTCCCCGTGCAACGCTCGTCGAGAATAACCGCAGCTTTGGCTGGGTTACCGACAAGATTTGCGGCATCATTGAGGGCAAGACCCCCACGTGGTGGTGGGTCTGCTTCGTCCTGGCGGCGATGGTCGCCTCGTTTACGATTGCGGGATTGATCTATCTCGTCGCCACTGGGGTTGGCGTCTGGGGGCATGCCAATCCGGTCAATTGGGCTTGGGACATCGTCAACTTCGTGTTTTGGATCGGCATCGGGCATGCCGGCACGCTGATTTCCGCGATCCTCTGCCTCCTGCGCCAGAAATGGCGCACATCGATCAACCGCGCTGCGGAAGCAATGACGATCTTTGCGGTCGTTTGCGCTGCGATCTTTCCCGTGTTTCACGTGGGGCGCGTCTGGTTTGCCTGGTATCTCTTCCCGATTCCATCGGCCAATTCCATCTGGCAGAATTTCCGCTCCCCACTCGAATGGGACGTCTTTGCGGTCTCCACGTATGGAACGGTATCCGTCTTGTTTTGGTATGTGGGCCTGATTCCCGATCTCGCGATTCTGCGTGATCGTTTCACCGCTGCCGGCAACCGTCTTCGCGGATTCCTCTATGGCATCTTCGCGATGGGCTGGCGCGGTTCCAACCGCCACTGGAGCAACTACGAGATGGCGTACCTGATCCTCGCCGGCATTGCCACGCCGCTAGTTCTCTCCGTGCACACGATCGTGTCGTTTGACTTCGCAGTCTCACTTATCCCCGGGTGGCATACCACGATCTTCCCGCCATATTTTGTCGCCGGGGCCATTTTCTCCGGCTTCGGAATGGTGCTTACCCTGATGCTGCCCCTTAGGGCAATTTACGGACTCGAGGATCTGATCACACAGTACCACATCGACTGCATGTGCAAGATCACCCTCGCGACCGGTACCATTGTGGGATATGCGTATGGCATGGAGTTCTTCATCGCCTGGTATGGAGCAAATCCCTATGAAGGCTTTGCGTTCATCAACCGTGCGTTTGGCCAGTATGCGTGGGCTTACTGGATCATGATTACGTGCAACGTCCTTACCCCTCAGTTCTTCTGGTTCAAGTCAATCCGCCGGAACACCGCCTTGGTGTGGGTGCTTTCAATCTTTGTGAATGTGGGCATGTGGTTTGAGCGATTTGTGATCATCGTAACCTCGCTGGCTCGCGATTTCGTTCCTTCAAGCTGGGGGTACTACAGCCCATCTGTAGTCGAGATATTCACCTTCTTTGGGACCTTTGGAGTTTTTAGCGTCCTGTTTCTTTTGTTCATTCGCTTTCTGCCAGTCATGCCCATGGCTGAAATCAAGGCGGTGATGCCTCAGGGGGATCCTCACGGGCACCCCGCGTCTGCCTCCGGTCATGGTAACCACGGTGCACACTAAAATTTTGGACGCGCTCCCAACCTCCAACCCTTTCAAGTGATGGCTGCTCAACCTTATGGTCTCGTTGCCGTTTTCGATACGGCTCCCGACATCTACCATGCCGCGGAAAGAGTCCGGGATGCCGGTTACAAGTTCTGGGATTGTATCACCCCTTGTCCCGTCCATGGCCTTGATCGGGCGATGGGTGTTCGTCGGTCTCGCGTTCCTCGGATTTCGCTCATGGGTGGCATCCTGGGGTTCACGACCGGCATGCTCCTGATCTATTTTACGGATGCGTACGACTATCCTTTGATCGTTGGCGGGAAGCCGTTTTTCAGCCCGATGTTTGCATTCCCGGTTTCCTATGAACTGACGATCCTTTTCACGGCGTTCGCGACCATTGGTGGCATGTTCATCCTGAACGGCCTGCCGATGCATTACCATCCGGTGCTCAAGTCCAATCACATTTTGCGTGGGCTTGATGACAAGTTCTTGGTTGTCATCGAAGCACGGGATCCGAAATTCAACCTCAATGCCACTCGGGCACTGCTGGAAAATATCGGAGGCAAGGAGATAACGGAGCTGGAAGCCTGACCATGCGCTACGTCTACTTTGCAACATTCCTTCTGACGGCGCTCGCTGTTGGGATTCTCGGATTCCGTGGCTGTACTTCCCAGCGTCCGCCGCTGGAGGTGTTTCCCGACATGGATCGCCAGCCACACTACCTGGCCCAGGGAGCGTCACCCTTCTTTGCTGATGGGCGGGCGGATAGGCCCCTGCCTCCGGGCGTGGTTGCCCGCGGGGAGTTGCGGGCGAATGCGTCGTTTTACGAAGGCAAGACAGCGAACGGCGGCTGGGTTATTGGCATGCCGGAAGGGATCACTGTCGACGCCCAATTCATGAAGCGGGGCAGGGATCGCTATCAGATTTATTGTACGCCCTGTCATGGAGCGTTGGGTGATGGACATGGCATTACGAAACTTTATGGCATGGGTGCAACGCCCACCTACAATGACGATCGTCTGGTCAAGATGGCGGATGGCGAATTGTTCAACACGATCACCCATGGCAAGAACACCATGATGTCCTACGCGGACAAGCTTGAGCCGTCGGACCGTTGGGCGGTGGTGGCCTATGTGCGCGCACTGCAACGTGCACAGCGTGGCAAGGTGGAAGACGTTCCTGCATCTCATCGCGCGGAGCTTGGCATCCAATGAGTACACACGCTGCCTCCCCATCCTCGGGTATTCCCGCCTTTTCGGCCTCGGCCTCAGCCACCGGCGCTCCTGCGGCAGGCAGGGCACTGACCATTGGTGTCGCCGGCATCGTGCTGACCGCCCTCGGCATGCTCTTTACCGATCCTTCCAAGATCGCGTTCTCATGGCTTGTGGGTATCACCTTCTGGGGTGGTATCGCCTTGGGTATGCTTCTCTTGGTGATGATCCATCACATTTTTGATGCATCGTGGTCAGTGGTGCTCCGCCGCCAGTTCGAGCACGGATTGGTTTCCTTCAAGTGGCTTGGCATTCTGTTCCTGCCGCTGCTGGTTTCCGTCGTTCTCTATCCCGGTTCGGTCTGGAAATGGATGGACCCCCACTACGATCTATCACAGGTGGGCGGGCATGGAACGGTCGGAAGCGACGAGCTGTGGGTGAAGAAGTCCGGATTGCTCAATCCCACGATGTTTATCATCGTCACGATAGCATCGTTTGCGATCTGGGTGTGGCTGTCTGCGCGCCTTCGCAGGGCTTCCTTTGCACAGGATGCGGATGGTGACGTGAAGTGGACGCGCCAGAATCGGATCACCTCGGCATTCGGCATACCGGTGACCGCCATCACGCTCACGCTGGCCATCATTCTCTGGGTCAAGTCCCTAGACTATCACTGGTTTTCCACCATGTACGGGGTGTGGTACTTCGCGAACTGCGCGCGTGCCGCCCTTTCCGCTGGGGTTATCATGATGGTCTGGCTATGGTATCGCGGTGACCTCAAGGGCATCCTCAACGACAACCACCTCTACTGCATCGGCATGCTGATGCTGACGTTCACGGTGTTCTGGGGATACGTCACATTCTCGCAGTATTTCCTGATCTGGAATGCGAATGTGCCCGAGGAGACCTTTTGGTACAATCTGCGTGAGATCAACAATAGCGACGGTCAGCCTAACCAGTGGAAATGGGTGGGAATGACGCTGCTCTTTGGTCACTTCTTCTGGCCCTTCTGCATGCTTCTCAGCTACAAGCGCAAGCTGAACAAAGTGGCCCTGCCGAGGCTCGCGGTGACGATCGCGGCGATCATCCTGCTGGACATGATTTATAACGTCTGGCCTTCCAAGAAGAATGCGCTCGGTGATCCGCTGCCTTTCCTCGCCGTTCATCAGATCTGGACCCTGACCGCCGTTGTTGGAATTGGCGGCATCTGCATCTGGGCGTACCTGAAGAGTTTTTCCACGACAAAGTTGATTCCAATCCGTGATCCACGGATCGGAGAGTGCCTCACCTACCATGAGTCATCCCCAGACTAATCCTGACGCCTTGCGCCCGCGACTATCGGTCTTCTCGGCGCTCGTGATTGCCGCCGTTTTCGCGATATTCATCGTGATCTACGTGCTCGTCCGGCAGGACCCAGTTTCCGCTCGGAGTTACTCCGGCGGCACGGAGGACGAGAAATGGAAGGACACGCCCG
The DNA here is from genome assembly GCA_014584295.1 of Verrucomicrobiota bacterium. Classification (GTDB taxonomy): domain Bacteria; phylum Verrucomicrobiota; class Verrucomicrobiia; order Opitutales; family Opitutaceae; genus UBA6669. The sequence goes on along the minus strand of JACTNC010000053.1, from coordinate 379,224 downwards.
CGGGCCGCAGTGCCAAGCTGGCCGAGCTTCACGAGAAGGAAATGACGGACGCGACCACTTACGGCTGGGTGGATCAGCAGGCGGGCAAGGTTCGCCTGCCGATCGATCGGGCGATGGAGCTGACGATCGCCGAAATGAATGCATCGAGGAAATAGCATCCCCTTTTAGAATGGCTTCCCAATCGAATCCAAGCGGGACATCCCCATCCAGTGATGAGTCAATTGATGCATCGCTGAGGGCTCCTGTCTCCTACTTTGCCGCATCTGGCGCGGGTTGGCTGCTGGTGGGTGCCGTGCTGGCGGTCATTTCGTCCGTCAAGCTGCACGCTCCACAATTTCTTGGCGACCTCGAGTGCCTGACCTACGGACGCACAACGGGAGCAGGCAACGTCGCGCTCCTTTACGGCTGGGGATTCAACGCAGCATTTGCGCTGTCGGTGTGGTTGTTGGCGCGACTCTCACGCGGTTCGTTGCCCCAGCCTGCACTGCTCATGATCGCCATCTTCTTTTGGAATCTGGGAGTGGCGATCGGAACGGTCGGTGTTCTGTGGGGTGATGGTACGTCGCTTGAAGCACTCGAACTTCCCTCGTACGCGGCACCTATTTTGTTTGTGGCCTATGCTTTCATAGGAATCTGGATTTTCCAGGTTTACCAATTCGGCAGGATCAAGCCGGTCTATCTTTCGCAGTGGTACATTCTCGCGGCACTCTTTTGGTTCCCTTGGCTGTTCTCACTTGCGGAAATCATGCTGTTCATCGATCCGGTTCGAGGAACCGTTCAGTCGATTGTGCATGCCTGGTATGCCCAAGGGCTCAGCCACCTGTGGTTCCTCCCGATTGCACTCGGCGGCCTCTATTATTTTCTGCCGAAGCTCTTGAATCGTCCCATCAACAACTATCCGATCGGCGTCTACGGATTCTGGATGCTCGCGGTATTTGGAGGCTGGGCCGGTCTTGCCCGCTTGTCGGGGGCTCCTGTTCCCGCGTGGGTGGTGTCGGCAGGTGTCAGCGGGACCTTGATGCTCATTGTGACGTGGGTGGTGACTGCGATCAATCTTGTGCCCACGCGACTGAGCGGGCGTTCGTCGAACGATTCCTCGGGTTCATTGCGTTTCTTTTCGGTCGCGATCCTCGCCTTGTTCCTTTGGGCGGCATCGACGGTAATTCTGAGCCTTCGCTCGGTTGCGGAGATCACACAGTTCACCCTGGTGCTGCCGGCGCAATCCCAGTTATTCTTCCTGGGCGTCTTCAGTTTTGTCGCATTGGGTGGACTCTATCATCTTGTTCCCCGGATTCTCGGTACGGAGTGGAATTCGCGTGCGTTGATCAGCGCCCACTTCTGGCTGTCGGTAGTCGGACTTGTGATCGGCGTTGCCGCGCTGACCGTCGGTGGGATTAAGCAAGGCTTTCAAACCAATGCACTGGGCGGGGGGCAGGAAGCGCCGGCATCCCTCCTGTCCGTCATGCAACAATTGCTGCCCTATCTGTCGTCGCAGACATTGGCGGCGACCCTTCTCCTGGTTGGGCACCTGTTGTTTGCCGTTAATCTGATGCTCACGTTTCGCAAGGCTGGATGCTGCTGTTGCTGCATCTCTCGTTCCTCTGCCTCCACTGGATTTACAGGCTCGAAGGAGGCCGTTATTCGATGAATCGTTCGCTTTTCTTCTACTTGGGAGTTTTTGCAGCCCTGGCCCTTTCGTGGATTGGGGTCGTGATGGTGAATCAGATTTCCTACGGGAGAATGACACCTGAATTGGATTCCAATGACGGAGTTTCCTATCCGATTCCGATCTCCGGAATCGCCGAGCAGGGGAGGAAGGTTTATCGAGATCTGGGCTGTGCCACCTGTCACACCCAGCAGATCCGGCGCCCGGGATATGGAATTGATGACAAGCACGGCTGGGGCGATCGGCAGAGTGTGGCACGGGAGTATGTGAATGATCCGGTTGTGATGCTTGGCAGCCAGCGGCTCGGGCCGGATCTTCGCTACATCGGTGCGCGCAAGGAAGGCCAGGACGGCCGTGATTGGCACATTCGCCATTTGTACGACTCGCAGCTTACCTCTCCGGGTTCGATGATGCCTTCCTACCGGTTTCTCTTCGAGACGAAAAAAATCCTGGGCGAGCGCTCTCACCGGGCGATCCAGCAGCTCCTGCCTCCTGAAGCACAGCCTGCCCCGGGCTATGAGATCGTTCCGACGGACCGGGCTGAGGCCTTGGTTGCCTATTTGCTGAGTCTGAAAGACACCCACGCCTATCCCGAAGCGGCGAATGTTTTCGTCGCCAAGCCGGCGAGTGAAGCCGGCGCAGAGGGAGGACACAAATGAGCGCTCCATCCTCCTCTTCACCAAGACCCGAATTGCGTGACAATTCGGATGAATCAATTCAGCAAGTCCATGCCGAGTTGCTTCGAAAGAAGTCTGACTCAAAGGATGGGTCATCAATGACTTCGCTGTTTCTCCTGGCGCTGCTTTCGTCCCTGGTTTTCGTCTGTGCCATCTACATTGTGCACTACCGGGGAAATTTTAGTCCGCTCGTGCAGGACGAACGATTCGATCTGGCCATGGCCAGCAAAGCACTACCCGTGGCTGTCGATCCCGTGGCGGCAGGAAAACGTCTGTACAATACGCCGGGCATGTGCGTGACCTGCCACCAGGCAACCGGGCAGGGCGTGCCGGGTGCATTTCCTCCGTTGGCGGGTTCCGAATGGGTAAACGGAACGGAAGAGCGCGTAATTCGCATCCTTCTCCATGGATTGACGGGCGAATTGAAGGTTCACGGTGGAACCTTCAACGGCGTCATGCCTGCCTTTGGACAAGGTGCCGGCGGTTTCAATTGGAGCGATGACCGTATTGCCCATGTGCTGACGTACATTCGCCAGGAGTGGGGCAACAAGGCTGCTCCCGTGGAAGCAGCCAAGGTTACTGAGATTCGCACAAAGGAAGCCGCCCGAGGTTCCAAGTCTTGGACAGTCGCTGAACTCGAGGCGATGAAGTAGATGCGCCTATTCTGAGGTCGATCGCCTGAGAGTGATCGACCGTCAGCATGAGCGTGCCCGGCGGGTATCCGGCGGGCGGACCTATTTGCCTAAGCGCCCAACTTCCGATTGGGCACAAGATAGTTTTGTACGTAGTCCCGAACCGCATCCGACAAGGGCGTCATCGGACGATCGTATCCATGCTCCCTGAGTTTACCGATGTCCGCTCGGGTGTGGTATTGATACTTCCCGCGCAGGGATTCGGGCATGTCGATAAATTCGATCTCAGGCTTTCGCCCCAGCGCTGCGAAAATGTTCGATGCCAGGGTGATCCATGTGTTTGCTTCACCTGAGCCGAGGTTGTAAAGGCCTCCCGTGGAATTTCCCGAGTCTGCGAAGTGCAGAGTCATTTCCACGGCATCCTTCACATAGAGAAAATCGCGCATCTGTTCGCCGTCCTTGAAGTCGGCCTTGTAACTCCGGAACAACTGCACTTTTCCCGTCGCCTGAATTTGCTGGAAGGCCTTGTTGACCAGCGAACGCATGTCGCCCTTGTGATCCTCATTCGGACCAAAGACGTTGAAGTATTTCAAGCCGACAAGCCTATCGAGGTACCCATGCGATTGGGCCCAAAGGTCGAAGAGGTGCTTGGAATAACCGTACATGTTCAGGGGCCGGAGAAGATGGAGCCTGGCCTCCCGGTCATCCATTCCTTGGGATCCGTCGCCGTAGGTCGCCGCCGAGGAGGCATAGATGAATCGCATGCCACGATCCAATGCCCACATGGCGAGTTCCTTGGTGTAGCCGAAATTGTTGTCGGCCAGGTAGGAGGCGTTTCGCTCGGTCGTGGCGGAGCATGCTCCCAGATGGAACAGGGTGCTGAACTGGCCGAATGCCTCGCGGCTCTCGTGCAACCTGCGGCGGAAGACGTCGGCCTCAATGTAGTCGGCGAATCGCAGCGGAACGAGGTTCTTCCATTTCTCATCGGAGCCGAGAGTGTCCGAGATAACGATATTTGTGATGCCGCGCTGATTGAGTGCCCAGACAAGTGCGCTGCCGATAAAACCGGCCCCGCCTGTAACCAGGATGCGTCCCTGAAGTGAGTTCATCGTTTGGGGTGTGTTGAGTGATTTGGTCGACGATGGATTTTAGGCCAGTGCGTGGAGGCAGAGCTCTGTTTCAGGCATCGCGGCTCAGTTCCTCGGAGCGAGCCTTTGCAGCCATGACAGTTGCCAGTATTGTGCCGCGAAAATCACGCGCTGCCATCACCTGGAGCCCGGCAAAGGTGGTGCCGTTTGGGGAGGTAACTTGATTGCGAAGCATTTCCGGCTCGGCCTGGGTACGTGCCATAAGCCGACCCGACCCAAGCACGGTTTCCACGGCCAACCGCTGTGCCTGATCGCGTTCCAAACCCACCGCGACTCCGGCCTCTCGCAGGGCGGCGGTAAACTCAAAAACGAAAGCGGGCCCGCAGCCGCTAACGGCCATCAGCGCGTCGATCTGCTTTTCGGGCACTTCCATTTCGGAGCCAATCGCGCGCAGGAGACGGATCAGGAGCATCCGATCGTCCGCGTTCAGCGGGATGTCGCTGCACCAGCCAGTGATGCCTGCACCGATTGCCGCGGGGGTGTTGGGCATTGATCGCACAATTGCACGGGCTTCGGGGAATGAAGTGCGCAGGCGGGCGAGTGTCTTGGCAGCAAGAACGGAAAGGACAAGCTTGCCAGACGTAAGCGTTGCGAGCCGTGGATCAGCCGAGGCAAGGTGCTGGGGTTTGAACGCAATGACTACGATCGATGCATCCTCCAGGCATGAATCGAGGGTAAAACAATGCCGGATGCCTGTGCGCCGGGCCAATCCTGCGGCCGAGTTTCCGGAGGCAGTGAAGCAGCCGATGTCATTCGGCTCGTAAGCCTTCTGTGCAATCAATCCGTCGACAATGGCTGAGGCCATGCGGCCTGCACCGATGAATGCGAGTTTGGGCATAGGGACACCTCATGCCTAGACATGTCCCGCCGACATGCAAACCGATCAGGCGTCGGATTTCTGTTTCTTTTGTTCCACGGGGTGTCGGATCTCCGCGATCGTTCCTCCCCCAGGGCGGTCTGCCAGAATAACCTCTCCCCCCAGACTGCGCATGGCATGGCGCGCAACGGTCAGCCCCATGCCCACTCCAACGGTCTGTTTGGAACTGACAAAGGGTTCGAACATGTGGTCGCGGATGCCGTCATCAATGCCGTTGCCCGCATCCTCGATTCGGAAGTGAACGAAGGCTCCGCCCGGATGGTGTATCAACTCTGTTCGAAGCCAGATCGGGCGGTTGGATTGCGGTGCCGCAGATCCGTAGGACTCCCATGCGTTGATCAGAAGCTTGGCAAGCAGGTCTTCAAACACCTCGACGTGTGTTTCGATCGTCTGGTCAACCAGGGGATTTTCGACAAAGACGCGTTCAGGAATCCGGTTTTCGATTTGATACCGCTCAAGGGCGCCGGCGATCAATTGGCTGATGGGGCGCTTCATGGTTGGGAAGCGTGACTTCACCATCAATGTGCTCAGCTGCTTGATGATCGTGACGATGCGATGCACCGCGCTTTCGACCTGGGCTGCATTGCGCTTGACGCTTTCCGGGCGGTCGGGATGCGCCTTGATGAGATCCAGATAACCCAGGACAATGCCCAGAAGATTGTTGAGATTGTGGGCGATTCCCTGCGTTACGGCTCCGATCGTAGCTGTCCTGCGCGATTCCAGGAGGCGGTGCTGGAGTTCCGCCATTTCCCGGTTGATGGCAACAAATCGAAGCTGGGTCTGAATGCGCGCGAAGGTCTCATCCAGATCGATCGGCTTGGTTATGTAATCGACGGCTCCCACACCCAGGCCCTCAAGCTTGGACTCCTTCGATGCGCGTGCGGTTATGAAGATGACCGGAATCGATCTAGTTTCCTCCGAGGCCTGCAGACGCTCGCAGACTTCGATGCCATCCATGTCCGGCATCATGACATCCAAGAGGATCAGATCCGGCTTTTGAGCAGCGATCAATTCCAGTGCCTCGGCTCCGGAAAAGGCCGTCAACACCTGGAGTTGTTCGCGCTCTAGCTTGCGCTTGAGCACCTGGACGTTGATCGGCTGGTCGTCGACAACCAGAATTTTTGGGGCTGACATCGATTGCTGTCGCGAGAAGGAGCGAAAACCGCTCTTCGCGCAAGACAGGGGATGGGTTGAGCACCCCAGATACCGAAGCTTTACGTTTTTTTAAGCCTATGACCTGCAATCGGTAGGGGAGTACTATCCCGACCGGGCCAAATTTCCAAGGCGATGCGCCTTGACGGTGTTCTTCATGAGCATGGCAACCGTCATGGGGCCCACTCCACCCGGGACTGGCGTGATTTTTGAAGCCAGCGGGCTGACACCTGGAAAATGAACATCTCCAGTCAGACGGTAGCCCGTTTTCCTGGTCGGATCAGAGACCCGGTTGACTCCGACATCAATGACGACGACCCCGGGCTTCACCATATCGGCAGTGACAAACTCGGGGCGTCCGATCGCGGCGATCAGCACATCGGCCTGCCGGGTGATTTCGGCGAGATTACGCGTGCCTGAGTGACAGATTGTAACCGTTCCGTTGGCGCCCGCCTTCTTTTGCAGCGCGAGCAAGGCAACAGGTTTGCCCACGATCAATGAGCGACCAAGGACAACAACATGTTTCCCGTTCAGATCTACCTGGCTTCGCCGGAGCAATTCTAGGATGCCAGCCGGGGTGCAGGATACGAAGCCGGATTCGTCCTCCTGTGCGATCTTGCCGAGGTTCAAGGTATGGAAGCCGTCGACATCCTTTTCCGGTCGGACGCGCCGGAAGATTGCGAGTTCGTCGATCTGTTTGGGCAGGGGCGATTGGACGAGGATACCGTCCACGCTATGATCGGCGTTCAACCCGTCGATCAACGCAACAAGTTCGGACTGGCTAATGGAAACGGGGGGAAGGATGACCCGACTGGAAATTCCGATTTCTGCCGCGGTCTTTTCCTTTTTGCGAACGTACGAAACGGAAGCCGGATCCTCACCGACGCGCACAAGCGCAAGACAGGGCTTGCGTCCTGAAATGGTGGAAACCTCGGCCTTGAGTTCCTCAATAAGTGCGGTTGCGACCTGATTTCCGTCGATGATTTCCATGGATACGATACGAAGTTATTTCAACTGCAGGCTCTCGACCGTGATTACGAAGTCCTTGCTGTTGGCGAGCGGTCTGGCAGTGCCAAAAACTGAAATGAAGCGATCGACATATTTTTCAATTTGTTCCGTCTGGAGAAGACGAGACACATCAAGGTAGGCAAAGCGGGTGCCCGATTCATCGGTCAATGCCCAATCATAGGGACGCCTTGGTTTGAACGGGCTGCGTGTCGACACGAAGCGCCCCTCGAAAGATCGGGGAAGTGCGCCGGCTCCGCTGTCGGATAGACTCACGGCTGCTGCGGGCTGCCCGGGTGAGGCCGTGCCGTAAGCAGCGGGCACCGCAGGGGGAGGGGCGACTGGGGCGGGTATGGCTGCACCCGGAGCTGCAGCGCGGGCACCAGTGGGAACCGAGGCATGGGGGAGCGGAGAGGTCGGCAACTTGATATAACCGGTGATCACCCGATTCATCCTGAGTTTGGTCCAGCGGCCATGGAGACCGGTGATGTCCAGCGCCTCACCTGCGACAGCGGTTGCAATCACCGGAGCCGTTGCGGATGGCTCCAGCCGGAGTTCCGCTCCCGGGCGGACATCGAGTGATTTTGTGATTTCCTTGTTCTGGACAAAAACTTCATGAGGACCTGGTAACTCAATCGCCAACCAACCGGCAGCGGAGGAGGCACCCGCGACCGGCTTCAATTCGGTTCCGGCTGCAATCGTGGCGAGTTTGGCGGAGGATGCATCGGGCTTGACGAATGCAATCGTGTTTTCGCCGAGGGAAGCAGCGGCAAGTGTGGAAGTGGCCAAAGCAATGATGGCGATCTGTGCGAAGGAACGAATCTTCATGGATTTCATGGGTGGGTGACGGCGGCAAATTTGACAGCGGACCATGTCGTGGGTGCGGTTGAAACAGCGAAAAGGGACTCGATTTCCTTGGGGGACAGCTTCTTGCCGGCTCGAAGGGGAATACCGCGGAGGGGAAGGGCGCCAATCTGGTAGCGTCGGAGTCGTTTTACCTCAAACCCCAGCGCCATGAAGAGAAGGCGAATCTCCCGCTTCTTTCCGTGATGCATCCACACATCGAGGTTTTCGGACGTGTCGTCTCGCGACGGATTGACAAGGGCGGCATATTCGACGCGGTGGCGTTCTCCCTCAATCATCACACCCTTTCGGAGGGTGGCAAGGCGCCTGGATGGGAAAGGCTCGGCGAGCCGCACCTGGTATCGTTTGACCACGGTGTTCCGCGGGTGCATGAGGCGATTGGCCAGATCTCCGTCGGTGGTCAGAATGACCAAGCCCTCACTATCCTTGTCCAGCCGCCCCGCGCAGAAAAAGCGGTACCGTGCCAGCTCCCGCGGAAGCAGGTCGAAGATGGTGTCGGGATTCATGGGGTCATCGTTGGAGCACACCAGCCCCCTTGGCTTGTGGACCGCCAACGTTATCCGCGGTTGGGGAGTCGTCCGCACCTGCTTGCCCTTGACAATCACCTTGTCGCGATCCGGATCGATTTTTTGTCCAAGTGTTGCCGGTTGTCCATTGATCCAGACCTCCCCCTCCGCGATCAGCGCTTCCGCTGTGCGGCGCGAGCAGACTCCTGCATCGGCAAGGAACTTCTGCACACGCATTGGAATGGTTTCGGACATTTGCCAACCATCGTGACGGAAAACAAGCGAGCAAGGCAAGGCCGCGAATTGCCAAGGTTTGTCGAGGACCGCAGATGGAGGCCATCGCGCGCGTTTCGCATGGGGGCGTTACTGATGCCTCGTTTCGAGGAACGCCGATTTGAAAGGTTGCACCCGCTGCTGGCGGTCGTAGTTTGAACTCCTCAGCGCGCAGCTCGGATGTGATAAAGCCGCGGGTGCTGCGTAAAGTTCAGTCAAACATGAAATCCCTTCGTATTCCTTTAATTGCTGCTTTGTTGACTGTTTCAGCATTTGCAGCGCGCCGACCCAATATTGTCGTCATCCTGGCGGATGACATGGGATACTCCGATTTGGGTTGCTACGGAGGTGAGATTGCAACGCCAAACCTGGATTCGCTGGCTGCCGGCGGGCTGCGATTTACCCAGATGTACAACACCGCGCGCTGTTGGTCTTCGCGGGCATCGATCATGACGGGATACTACGCGCAGGAAGTGAGGCGCGACATTGTTGAAGGGGTAGTCAGCGGGACAAAAGGAATACGTCCGCGGTGGGCCGCGCTTCTGTCCGAATACCTGAGACCGCTCGGTTATCGGAACTACCACTCAGGAAAGTGGCATATCGATGGCAAGCCGTTGACCAGCGGCTTTGACCATAGTTTCGATGTCAACAACAACACGAACGACAATTTCAGCGCCAATCGTCATACCTATGATGGGAAGCAGATTCCCCAGACTAAGGACTACTACGTCACCACGGAAATTGCCACACGGGCGATCGATCAGTTGCGCGAGCATGAGAAGGAACACAGCGACCAGCCGTTCTTCTTGTATCTTTGCTTTATAGCACCCCACTTTCCCCTCCAGGCTCCTGCCGCAGATATTGCCAGATATCGGGACAGGTACCGCGTGGGTTGGAATGTCATTGCAGCGGAACGATACGCCCGATTGGTCCGCATGGGACTGGCGAACAATCCTGATCCGATGATGGAGCGGGATGTCGGACCACCCTATGACTTTCCTGCCGATGTTGCCAAAATAGGGCCGGGAGAGATCAATCGGCCGCTGCCGTGGTCCGAGTTGACGAACGTGCAACGCGATTTACAGGCGACAAAAATGTCCATCCATGCGGCGATGGTGGACCGAATGGATCAGGAAATCGGTCGAGTCCTAGCGCAGATCAGAGCCATGGGCGGCGAAGACAATACCATTGTCATGTTTGCGTCCGACAACGGCGCGAGCGCAGAGATTATGGTGCGCGGCGGAGGACATGATCCTTCTGCTGCGCCGGGTTCTGAACGAACATTCCTTTGCCTCGGACCCGGGTGGTCGAGTTCATCCAATACTCCGTTCCGGCGTCACAAGACGTGGGTCCATGAAGGAGGTATTTCGACGCCGTTCATTGTTCGCTGGCCGGCCAGGATTCATGGGCGGGGGGAGCTGCGGACCGCGCCTTTGCATTTTGTCGATGTGGTTCCCACACTTCTTGAGGTCGCAGGGGGAGAGAAGCCGGATTCTTGGAAGGGACTGCCGGTTCCTCCATCGCCTGGGAGAAGTTTCGTGAAGCTCTTTGACCGGGATCTTCCTGGCGTCCATGAGGACCTGTGGTGGGAACATGAAGGCAATCGCGCGCTTCGTGAGGGAGACTGGAAGATCGTGGCTGTCCGCAACGGACCGTGGGAACTTTACAATCTGGCGAACGATCGGAGCGAGTCGCATAATCTTGCAGCTGCGGAGCCCGATCGAGTGAGAAGCATGGCTGCCCAATGGGAGCGAAAACTTGCGGAAATCCGCGCTCATGCGCTAAGCGACTACCAGCCGTGAGGGGCGCCTTGTTGCAGCACGTGTGTTGGTCGAAATCAGTTTACGATCGCTGAAGAACGAGGTTGGGTGAAGGATTGACCATTGACATGCAGATCTCAATTCCGCCCGGGGAATTTGCCGGATACATCTTTGATCTCGATGGCACGCTGGTTGATTCCATGCCCGTTCATTACCTGGCTTGGGATGCCGCGATGCGCCGCCATGGATTGAATGAACCGCTCGATGAGGATTATTTCTATGAACTCGGCGGTGTGCATTCGCGTCGCGTCGCGGAGCTTTTCGGTAAGCGCTACGGATTGACGCTAGATCCTGACAAGGTGACTGACTTGAAGGAGTCTCTGTACCTGGAGTTAATGACAAATCTTCGGGTCATCGAGCCTGTCGCGGAAATTGCCAGGCGCGCTGCGGGCACGAAGCCCATGGCGATTGCGACCGGCGGAACTCCTGAGGTGGCATTCCCCTCGTTGCAGGCCGCGGGCCTCCGGGAGCTGTTTCCGATCGTCATTACGCCTCTTGATGTGGCGCCCGGCCGCGGAAAACCTGCACCGGATATGTTCCTGCTCGCCGCGAAGCGCATGGGTATAGCTCCCGGGAAATGCCTTGTTTTCGAGGATGCCGAGCCAGGCATCCAGGGGGCGATGGCTGCCGGTATGCACTATGTTCGGGTACCGAGCCGCGTTGTTTCCAGCGGCACGAGACAGGCGATCTAGGCTTGTGAGGGTTGACGCGGCGAATGGTCCAGCGACTCGCGAACCTTGCGAGCCAGCGTCGCTCGCGTGAAGGGCTTTTCCAGAAAACGTGCTCCTGCGTCCTGTACGGCCTGCAGGATCTTGGCATCGCCGACGTATCCGGACATGAATAGGATGCTGATCCTGGGAAAGAGCTTGGAGAACCGCTCGGCCAGCTCTCGGCCACTCATGTTCGGCATGATTACGTCTGTGAGGAGCAGATCAAATGGCGCGGTGTTTGGATTCTCGCAAAGTTCGAGCGCATCAGCCCCACCAGACACCGGATGGACCTCGTAGCCTAGGCTTTCGAGAATGGCCGTCGTGACCGTTCGAATGGCCTCGTCATCCTCGACCAGGAGAATGCGCTCTGTGCCTTCACCCGCAAACGTCTCCTCGTTCGAAACGAGATTATTCGCCAGGGCAGGAAGCTGGGGAAGCAGGACTAGAAAGGTTGTGCCCTTTCCAACTTCGCTTTCGAAGGAAATTGCCCCCTGGCAGCTCTTGATGATGACGGCGCAGGTGGCGAGCCCTAGGCCTGTACCACGACCCTTTGGTTTGGTCGTGACGAAGGGTTGGAACAGACGTGGCTGCAGGTCCGACGTGATGCCTGTCCCTGTGTCGGTTATCCGCAATTCAACATAGTCGCCCGCGGGCAGTCCATGCGCATTCCCTTCCTTCATGCATCGCGACCCAATGTCGATCGTGATCGTGCCTCCTTGCGGCATGGCATCGCGGGCGTTGATGCAGAGGTTGAGGACAACCTGATCGAATTGATTTCGATCAGCCTCGAAATGCGCAGGATCCTTTGCGTGATTCACCACCAGGTTGATGTTTTCACTGAGTAGGGAACGCACGAGGTCCCTGAGGTCGGTTATGATGTTGTTGAGATCAAGCACCTCGGGTTGAACGATCTGCTTCCGGCTGAACGCGAGAAGCTGTCCCGTCAAGGAACTGGCACGCGCAGTTGCCTTGAGGATTTCAGATGCCCTGGATTGCAGTTCGGGCATCTCGGCCAGGTCCTCATGAAGCAGATCTCCGTAGCATCGAATGGCCGTCAGAAGGTTGTTGAAATCATGTGCGACACCACCGGCGAGGATGCCGACCGCCTCCATTTTCTGCGATTGAAGCAGTTTCTGTTCACTCTCCTCCAATGCAGCCTGGGCGAACTCCCGCTGATGTACGCTGCCGAGAATGTTGGCAACACCCTGGAGAAAGTCGACCGTGTCCCTGGCAAACACCGTTTCGCTGGTGCTTAGGGCCGACAGGAACCCGAAGGGGCGCTTGGTGCTCGAAATGGGGACGGCGCAGCCTGACACGACTCCCAGGACTCGATGAGTCGATCGACCCGGGAACAGGCGTGGATTTTCGCTCAGGAAAAAACTGTTGGCCGTGAGCGCGTCTGGAGTGATCTCACCTGCCGGGAGCGGAATCGCTGATGGATCGAATCCGTGTCCCGCTATCAATTGAAGCGAAAGATCGTCTGGTGAAAGCCCAAGAACCTGGCTGATTTCAGTTCGCAATGTTTCGCTTACCAGACGCGCCGCCTCGCGGACTCCTTCCTCAAAGGAATGTTGCGCGAGTGCGAAACGACCGAATCCCGCAAGAGCGGCCTGCTTGATGGCGCGTTGCGTGAGGCGCATCTCGGCCTCGTGCTGGTCATTGATGTCAATGGATGAACCGATGAAGCCGACAAGCTTTCCCTCATGGTCATAATTTGGCGATCCGCTGTCGAGGACCCACCGGTAATGACCATCGAATCGACGCAGGCGGTATTCGACCCTGAAAGAACGGCGGGCGTTGAAGCTGTTCTTGAATATCGAGAGAACGTGAGCCCGATCCTCAGGATGAACCGACTCGTCCCATCCTTGGCGCTTCACATCATCAAGAGAGCGTCCGGTGAAATCGAGCCAGGGTCGATTGCAGTACGTGCGAGACTGGTCGATTTCTGAGATCCAGATGAATGTTGGCGCCGAATCCGCCATGGCTCTGAATCGCGCTTCGCTGTTCCGCAGGGAGATTTCGGCAACATGGCGGTCGTTCGTGTCGTGCCCGGATGCATAGATGAGATTTTCTCCCCCATGAAGGCGTGCCGTCCATGTGACGTAGCGGGATGGAAAGTCAGGGCCAATCATGCGCACCTCGCAATCGCGTGCAGCAGATTCCGAGACTTCCTGCGAGGAGGAGAGTTCGTGCCACCATGCAAGGAAGCTGGGACGATCGTTTGGATCCACGAAGCCGGAAAGTGGCCGCCCCATCCAATCCTCACGGGTGAGGCCGAGGCGTTCGCCCCAGGACGGATTGGCTTGAACGAGATGACCGTCCCTCGTCAACACGCACAGGAAATTTGGGAGCAGTTGGAAGAGGAGGTCATTCTGGCGCTCGAGCCGATGATGTTCGCGTCGTAGTCGCTGCCGCTCCAGGGATGAGCGAATGACCGCAAACAGCCGCTCGGAGCTGTTCCTGTCAACGCAGTCGGTGGCACCTCGCTTGATGCACTCGATCGCTTGATCCTCTCCCTGGGAATCCAAGAGAACGATGAAGTCTGTATGGGGAAGGATTCTCTGGACTCGCTCGATGGCCTCGAACGAATGTAGTCCTCCGAATTCATGGTCGCACAGCACCAGGGCGGGATTTGTGCGTTCGAGGGTCTCGATGAATTCGAGCCTTGATTGACTCCGGGTGAAGGCAGTCTTGCAGCCTGCCTTCCTCAGGGCGGCTTCAATGGACGCCAGATTCAGCGTGGAGTTTTCGTGAACGAGAATTTGCGCCAAGGGCATGAGTGAAGTATGACGGCGTCTGGCAGCGTGTCGCGTGACCTGCCGGCTGCGGATGTGCCGGACAAACAGGCGACGCATTCAGGTGAAGCGTCAACGATGGCGTTCGTAGATTTTCTGCAGTGTTGAAACGGAAGGGATGGACGCGGATGCCTGAGGACGTTGGATGCCGAGACTGTGGCGCAGAATCAATTGTTCATTTTCCTTTTGTACATGCAGAATCTGGAGGATTCGCGTGCGGGCCTTTTCAACGACTTCATGGCGGTGGCGGCGCGCGTTGGGCTCTTCAGGAACCACGCTGGATTCAGGAGCCTTGATTTGGAGTAGGCTATCTCCAAGTCGCTCCAGGAGTATCTTCCGGCGTTCCACCAACTGGGCATCGGGAGCATGCTGACGCTCCTTCAAGTATCGATTTTCCTCAAGGGCAAGTTGGTGAAGCTCCTCGCAGAGCTGCAGATGGGTTTGAAGCGCGTCGGTCGAACTCATGTTGGCGGTGTGGCAACAGAAGTAGTGGCCATCACTGCCTCGTTAGGCGAGCCGGAGGTTTGGAAAAAGGTGTTAAGTTGGCGATCTGCACCGTCCTCCCAGTCAAGTTGTTGGAGGCGCCAGGCGGCCATATTGGCGAGTTCATCAAGTTCGCTTTTTGACGCTGAGTCTGCCGGAGATGCGCCCGCCTCCCTGGCAACGGTCTGAAGGTATTCGCGAGCCTGGCTTCCGGAGCGTAGGCGTTCGTAGCAGAGGGCCACTTGATAGAGAACGGGAAGACGCCACAGCGGCTCGCTGCTCAATGCTGCGAGGCTTAAGTAAATGGTCAGGGCACTGTTTGCGTCACCCTGCTCATAAAATTCGTTGGCGAGCTGATTGCCGGTCTTTCGCTGCCAATAGGCCCAGCGTTTTGGATCCTCTGCCGTGCGGCTGTGCTCAGCTTTTAGGAGTTCGAGTGCGGCGGCCAGTGATTCCTTGTCCCGGCCTAGGCGACGAAGGGAAATGGACAGCAGGTAGCGGGCCTCGGGCATGTTTTCATCCGATGGGTATTGCTCCAGGAAAGAGCGAAGACTTGCAGCCGCATTTTCAAAATCTCCTGCACGGTGCAGAGAGAAGGCCGATTTGAAGTGTGCGCGTGCCTGATCAGCAGGAGTCAAGTCCAGCAATTTCAAGCGAGAAAAGTATTGTGCACTTTCCTGGAATTCGCCGGCCAGAAAATGGGTTTCCGCCACCTCAAACTGGGCAGTTCTGGCCAGTTGACGATAGAGATCCTGACCATTGGCCGGCAGCTTGAGTGTGGAGTTGATGACGCTGTAGAAGCGCGCTATCGCTAGCCGGTAGGCGCCAAGAGCCCGGTGAACGCGTCCCAGTTCCAAGTAAACGATGGGGAGCGCATTGTCGGCCGGGAATTCCTTGAGCAGCTTCTCGTAGACAGCAGCCGACTTGGTTAGCTGGTTGCTTCGTCGATACATGCGCGCGAGTCCGAGCAGGGCGTCCCTATCCTGTTCCGGTGTTGCCTTTGCGGCAAGAACCTGCCGATACGCGATCTCTGCGGAATCGTAGTCGCCTTGGGAAGTTTTAGCATCGCCGATGCGCAGGAAGCTCTTGATTTCGGCTTCCGTGATTTCAGCCGACTTTGTTGTGCCTATGCTTAGGTAGGGCGCCGCAGCTGAGGTCGGAATGCCGTCGATCGAATCGGAGACTGCAGGTGCCGAAACCTCCGACGCATGACCGGCAGCCTGCGGATCCGCACGCATGGAAATGGCCATCAGGACGGATGCGAAGAGGATGGGACACTTGTGGCTCATCGTTGACGGTAGGTAGCGGAACTCGCGGGTATGGGTGCGGGTTGAGGTGCAGAAAGAACTGAGCCCGGAAATTGAAAGTAGGGCAGGAGATCCTCGGGGCGAACCTCACGAAGCATGTCGTCATGAAGGATGGCCACGGGTGGCAGCTTCTTGGACGGATTGGAACTTTCAGAAGTGACGGGTTCCGGTGAACGCTGGCTGTCTGTCGGAGCAGGTATCGATTGAAGCGCGGGTGCAATTGCTACAGCGGTTTCGTTGTTTTCTGGAGCAATATCTTCGATTGCCACGACGGGCCTAAGCGGTGCACCTGCCGCAAGGCGAACTGCCGGATCGACGGGTGGAGTTATTGGCTGAAAGGTGAGCGCCGGCGAAAGAACGACTGCCAGGTAGGGTGTGCCGAACGCGGAGCCCTTTCCGGCCGCGTCTGAACAGGCATATATGCGGGCTGATCCGCCCCGGGATTGTGCGATGGCTGCACTCCCGGACGCGAGGTAGGAAAGCAGCAACAGCGCGGCGCAACGCGAAAGGAGAAAACCTTTCGCGTGAAGCGAAGAGGAGTGGAGATTCATATGAGACAGAGACCTTCCGTTCGCACGGAAAGACGGCATCTAAACCCATCTCCAGCATCGGCATTTTCCGCTTGTTCTAGAGGTTTAATTACCTTGGAAGACGGTCTATTGCCCTTCATTTGCCAACGGGTGCAGGAAAAAACCCCGTGCCACTGAAGGCACGGGGCTCGCAGGGAGCCGCGTCAGGGACGCGGCAAATTTGCAATCAGGCGCCGGCAGCAACGGGCTGTGCCGAAAGTGACGGGCTGGGTCGGGCCAGACTGCCTTTGGCCTCCTCCAATGAGCTTGCGAATGTCCACGACTTTGTGTCCTCAAAGCCCTGGCTCTCGCTCGCGATCTGTGGGTTCCCGACAAGTACATGCTGCAAGCCGAGTTCACGGCAGAGTTGAAGCGCTTGGAGAAGCGCCTTGATGGCGATCACGTCGAGCCGCTTCAGTTCATGGAGATCGAGGATCACTTTGCAGATGCCAGCATCCACGGCTTCGGCCATCTTGGGCTTGAGGTAGGTCAGCATTTCATTGACCGAGGACTGCGACGCGATTTCCGGCATCTTGATAACAAAGACTTCCTGGTCGGTTGTGAAATAGCGCTGCGAGGTATCCAGATTCATCGCCTTGGAGATCTTTGCCTCAAGGTCGGGTATGTCCAGGGGCTTGGTGACGATTGACGTGAAGCCGATCTGTTGTGCCTGCTGTTGTACCTGAATTTCGGTTTTAACCACGAGACCGAAAACGGGTGTGTACTTGGTCTTTACATTTGTGCAGATGAGGCCGAAGAGCGTGAACGCCGCGTCGTCTGGCAACGAAAGCGAAACAAGGACAATGTCCGGCTGATTCCGGGTGCAGAAATCTACGGCTTCATTGATCGTGGCCACGCCATGAATCTTCCACGGTGTGTGCTTCAAGCCGTCCTGAATCTGCTGAACGATGGCCGGTTTGTCCTCGACGACGAGAATCGTCGCGCTGTCGAGGATACTCTTGGCCTTCACCGGATTTTCGCTGAGAGGCTTGAGGTCAATGACGCGCCCAACCTTGTCGACGAGCACTTCTTCGCGGAAGGGCTTCACAATGTAGTCGCGCACTCCGATCCTGGCTATCTTGATCACGCTTTCGCGGCCACCTTCGGCAGTCAGCATGATGACGGGAATCGACCGTAGAGCGGGATCAGCCTTGAGCTTGGTCAACATCTCAACGCCATCCATGACGGGCATGGTCACGTCGAGCAGAATGACATCAGGTCTTTCCTTGGCAGCGCCAGCGAGACCTTCGACTCCGTTGGAGGCCTCGATAATGTCGCAATCGAAAGTCCGGAAGGCTTTCTTGACGATGATTCGTACGGTCTTGGAGTCGTCTACGGTCAGGATTTTGTAGCGCATGGGATGGCCGTGCTTTTGAGAGTAGCTGGTCGATACGGGCTAGCGATCGATCTTCATCAGGAGGTCTGTGACAATCCGGTGGTTTCCGACTTCAAAACGGTAGGTCCTTCGCGTCACGGAACTGGTTGGCTCTATGCTGAAATTGCTGCCCCGCAGGATGGAGGGGATTGTCAATTTGCAGTGATAGCCACGGTCGCAGAGCTGGTTCTTGAAGGTGCCAACGGTCATGTTGGTCAGTTCTCCAATTGCGTCGTTGATCGCTTCGTCGCCCGCCTGTTCAAGTTCATCGTCGGTCATGCCCAGGAGGTGGGCTGCCGATGCTGCGGCAAATTCAGTGTCGAGGTAGAGGTAGATCAGTCCATCAATGTCGCCGACGAATCCAACCGTTCCAACGATCTGGGATCCTGTGGATTCTGGCGTGGTGTCGCCCGGTTTTCGTGCATCGATTTCGCTGTGAAAATCGGCACGCTGGTTGAGCATGGTTCGCATGACCTCCTGGATGGCGTGGGTCATGGTGGTGCGAAACACCATGTCACTGATTCCGTCGATCGTGGGCATGCGGTTAGAGAATTGGGAATTACCTGTGTCGGTACCTTATCGGCCGCTTTTACCCTGCATTAACCCATTAAGCACAGACGAGCTGTGCATTTGCAGTGTTTTGGCCATAGGGAAATGAAAGGCCCCGCG
This sequence comes from Verrucomicrobiota bacterium, assembly GCA_014584295.1. GTDB lineage: Bacteria > Verrucomicrobiota > Verrucomicrobiia > Opitutales > Opitutaceae > UBA6669. The sequence goes on along the minus strand of JACTNC010000053.1, from coordinate 360,696 downwards.
CCTTTTGGGGCGCGGGGCCTAGGGAATCCTGCTACGGGCTCTGCCGCCGAACACCGGCCTATTTTTTCATGTCAGCAACGGCAGCCTGGGCTGCTGCCAGTCGGGCAACAGGCACGCGGTAGGGCGAGCAGGATACGTAGTTAAGTCCCAGCCGGTGACAGAACTTTACCGAATCCGGATCTCCTCCGTGTTCTCCGCAGATGCCAAGCTTGATGTCGGGGCGGGTCTGGCGGCCCTTCTCTATAGCGATCTTCATGAGCTGACCGACACCCGTCTGATCGATGCTTGCGAACGGATTCTTCTTCATGATCTCGGCTTCCTGGTAGGCACCGAGGAAGGAGCCTGAATCGTCCCGCGACATCCCCAGCGTGGTCTGTGTGAGGTCATTGGTTCCGAAGCTGAAAAATTCCGCGGTGGAGGCGATCTCATCGGCCGTGAGGGCGCCACGCGGGATCTCGATCATCGTGCCGACCGAGTAGTTGATCTTGGTCTTGGTTTCCTTCTGCACTTCTGCCGCCACGTCGTGCACGAGTGCAACCTGCAGGTCGAGCTCACGCTTGAAGCCGACGAGGGGGATCATGATTTCAGGCTTGGCCTTGAAACCTGCCTTGTTCGCAGCAGCCGCCGCTTCAAAAACGGCCCTCGCCTGCATCGCGGTGATTTCCGGGAACTTGATGCCGAGGCGGCAGCCGCGGAATCCGAGCATGGGATTGAACTCGTGGAGTTCGTGAACCCGATGCATGATCTTTTCGACGGGAATGCCGAGCTTGCGAGCGAGATCCATCTGCTGCTCCTTGGTCTGCGGCAGGAATTCGTGCAAGGGGGGGTCGAGGAAACGGATGGTTGCCGGGAATCCCTTGAGTGCCTTGAAGATTCCAAGGAAGTCCTCGCGCTGGTAGGGAAGGAGCTTGTCGAGGGCTGCCTTGCGGGCTTCGAGGCTCTCGGCGAGAATCATTTCGCGCATGGCATCGATTCGGTTGCCCTCGAAGAACATGTGTTCCGTGCGAGTGAGGCCGATTCCGACCGCGCCAAATGCAATTGCATTCTGGGTCTGCTCCGGTGTGTCGGCATTGGTGCGGACCGAGAGCCTGGTGGCTTGGGAGCACCATTTCATCAACTGGCTGTAGTTCTTGAATTTTTCGGTGGCTCTGGATGCAGCGTCGTTGTGCAGGAGGCCGGCGATGATCTCGGAAGGGGCGGTCTTGATCTGACCGGCGTAGACGGTGCCCGACGTGCCGTCGATGGAGAGAAAATCCCCTTCAGCAAAAACCTGGCCCGCGACCGATACGGTCTTCTTGTCATAGTCGAGCTCCAGCGCGGCGGCACCACAAACGCAGACCTTGCCCATCTGCCGGGCAACGAGGGCGGCGTGGGAAGAGACTCCACCTCGCGCGGTGAGGATGCCTTCGGCGGCGATCATGCCACGGAGATCCTCCGGGGATGTTTCGACACGGACGAGAAGCACCTTTTCGCCGCGACCGGCTGCAGCGACAGCCCGCTCCGCGTTGAAATAGATCCTGCCTGTGGCCGCTCCAGGACCGGCGGGAAGGCCGGTCGCAATGGCGCGAGCTTTCTTGATTTCGCCGAGGTCAAAGATCGGAGCCAGCAATTGTTCGAGCTGGTCGGCCGGATTGCGCAAAATGGCGGTCTTCCAATCGATCAGCTTTTCCTTGACCATATCGATGGAGAACTTGAGCGCGGCTGCAGCGGTGCGCTTGCCGTTTCGAGTCTGCAGCATGAACAGCTTGCCTTCCTGGATGGTGAACTCGATGTCCTGAACGTCCTTGAAGTGCTTTTCGAGAATGGTGCGAACCTTGAGAAGTTCCGCGTAGGACTTCGGCATTTCCTTCTTCAGGTTGATCACGGGCTCGGGAGTGCGTACTCCTGCCACGACGTCCTCTCCTTGTGCATTGATCAGGAACTCGCCGTAAAATTCATTGACGCCGTTTGCGGGATTGCGGGTAAACGCAACACCGGATCCTGAAGTGTCGCCGGTATTTCCATAGACCATGGCCTGCACATTCACGGCAGTTCCCCATTCAGAAGGGATATTGTACTTGCGGCGGTACACGATGGCGCGGTCGTTCATCCACGAGCCGAACACCGCACCCGCCGCACCGCGCAATTGATCCCAGGGATTATTTGGGAATCCCTTCCCGGTGCGGTCCTTGACGAGTGCCTTGAAGCGGGTGACGAGTTCCTGCTGATCCTCAGCAGTCAACTTTGAATCCTCGATGTCGCTGTTATACTTCTCGTGCTTGTAGGCGTGGATGACGGTTTCGAACGGCTCGTGATCTTCTCCCTCCTTCTTTTGGACGCCGAGAACGACATCACCGTACATCTGGATAAAGCGTCTGTAGCAGTCCCAGGCGAAACGGTCATTCTTTGTGGCAGCCGCGAGGGCCAGGACGGTGTCATCATTGAGACCAAGGTTGAGGATTGTGTCCATCATGCCGGGCATGGAATCGCGTGCGCCTGAGCGGACGGCCACGAGGAGCGGGAATCCCTTGGAGTCGCCGAACTTGTAGCCCATGATCCGCTCCATGTTCCGCACTCCAGCTTCGATCTGACCCTGGAGGGAAGGCGGATAGGACTTCTTGTTCGCGTAGAAATAGGTGCAGACTTCCGTGGTGATCGTGAAGCCTGGAGGCACGGGCAGGCCGATGCGGGTCATTTCGGCGAGGTTTGCGCCCTTGCCTCCCAGAAGGTTCTTCATCGTACCGTTGCCATCGGCTTTGCCGGCGCCCCAGGTATAGACGTACTTTGTGTTCTTCGAGGACGCTGCTTTGGCGCCTGATTTGCCCCGTTGGGCTGATTTTTTCGCGTTGGATTTTGCGGCCATAGAATTGAGAGGACTGATTGAAAGGAAAATGACCTGCGTACGTGAGCACGAGGAGAGTTGAGCCAATACCCCGAGGAGGCAGGGTGTCAACGATGCAGGGGACTGGTTGGCCTTCCCTCGGGCAATCCGTTCGCACCCTGGAGCACCTGTGCTACGGGCTAGCCATCCTGAAGAAAATGTTCAAGCTGGCTGGTTCCCATACACGGTGACCCAGCCTTACGATTCCTCTTCCGACTCCGACGACGACTCCGAAGCGCCCATTGATCCGCGCGAGAAACCCATGGGTTTTTTTGAGCACTTGGAGGAGCTCCGATGGACCTTGGTCAAGAGCGCAATCGCGTTTGTTGTATGCGCATGTCTCGTCGGCATCTTCCTCAAGGAGTTCAATCATGTGCTTCTGCAACCGCTGACACGCATCGCAGCGGATTACCCCGATGTTAAGCTTGAATTGGGGACCACCTCCATCATGGAGGGTTTTTCCGTCGTCATCCAGATGTGCACTGTTGGAGGACTGCTCATCGCTTCGCCTTTCATCGTATTTTTTTTCGGTCAGTTTGTATCTCCCGCCTTGACCAAGAAAGAGTTAAGAATGGTGGCCCCCGTCGGGATTTCAGCGATAATCCTTTTTGTAGTGGGGTGCGCATTCAGCTTTTGGCTGTTGGTCCCAAGTACGATCCGGGTCTCGATTGAGTTGAATCAGTTGTTCGGATTTGTGCTTCGTTGGACGCCGGCGGCTTACTATAGTCTCCTGACTTGGCTTGTTGCCGGTGTGGGGGCTTCGTTTGAGTTTCCCCTGATCATTGTGCTGGCGGTTTATATGGGGCTCCTTGAAGTGGCGACACTGCGAAAGTACAGACGGCATGCAGTGGTCGCTATCTTTGTTCTCGCTGCCGTGGTCACGCCGACCCCGGATCCATTCACCCAGGCGATGTTTGCATTGCCGTTGTATGCACTCTATGAACTCGCGATTCTGGCTGGCTCGCGTATTGCAAAGCGACGAGATGCCGAGATGGAATCGTGACGGACCCGATGGGCGGATCGAAGTCCTTTGTCACGGCCTGATCACCACTTGAAATCCTCATCAAGAGGAAGTGGGGTGTGATCAGGTATCTGGACGAAATTGCCTCAAATGCCGAGAGATATCGGGATTTTCGGCGAGATAGCGTGAAAGAGCCTCAATGGCAGAGAACGTCTCTTGACTGACGTGGTGCTCGAGGCCCTCAACATCATGCTCAATGACAGCCTCGGGCAGGTTAAGCTGCCGAAGGAAGGTGGTGAGAAGTTCGTGTCTGTGGGCAATCCGTGTGGCGACAGCCTCACCTGCGCGCGTCAGGACCATACCCCGGTATTTTTCGTATTTGACCAGACCCTCCGCATCGAGGCGCTGAATCATGGTGGTCACGCTTGCCTGTGAGATCTTGAGCTCGGCAGCAATGTCGACCACGCGAGCATATCCTTTGCTGCGGATCAGATCTCTAATCCGTTCGAGATAGTCTTCAACCGCCGCCGTGGTTCGCGGCGTGGCGGTATCGGATGTGGGATTGTCTGGCACTCAGGAAAAATCGGTTGGGCCGATCGCCTGAGTCAACCGTTACTTCCTCTTCGCTTCCAACTGGGCCCTTAAAACAACGCGAAACATCTGCAACGCCAGCCAGAATACTCCGGTCAAACAGGCCGAGCCCAATGCGCCCCAAAGCAGGATCATTTTCGGGTCGGTTGACGGGACATGGGATTCAACGATCCACAACATCAGCAGGAAAAATCCGATGACGAGAATGGCATCCACAACCAGACTCACGGCAGTAACAGAGGATTTGGCGGCCGGCGAAGACATGGAAACGATTTAGGGGGAGCATCCAAAAGTTGTCCACGATTTTCCTTTGCGGATCCGCCAGTAACGAGTCCGAGGCGCAGGGAAGAACACGCAGAAGGTAGACGAAAAGGGTTCCGACGTGCGTGGCTATTCGCGTTTAAGTATGATGGTTTGCCGGTCCCTGTCATCGCCGACAGCCAAGGCGATGGTAAGTTCGAGCCCATCGAGGTTGGCTAGCGATCCACGCATGGGTTCCAAGGCGACACTTTCGCCGGATGCAAGCGTGGCTCTTTCAGGAAAGGGTACGAAATTTCCAAGAATAGATACGACTTCCTGGATACGGACCGTTATCGATTCCGCTGAGGTGTTCGCAAGAATGATGCTGAGAGCCTGACGAGGCATCGACCCGCCCATTCCACCAGCTCCGGGAGGTCTGCCCCCGCCTCCGCCCATGCCCATCCTACCACCCATGCGGGAACCATCATCTTCTCCACCGCCCTCCCGGCGCCCACCGCCCGCAGGACGGCTCCCGGCACGGCCAGCTTCTTCACCTGCAATGCTGTTCCCGCCCGCCGGTCGCGGCGGAAGAGAAGCGCTGAGCTTGGCTGTGACAACGATGCGGCCTTTTAGAAAAAGTTGGGTTGCAACCAAGGTCGGCTGAGGCGGCCCCGCTTTTTCGCGAAATGCTTCGCGTCTTTCATGTGGGGAGGAACATCCGATGATGAAAGTGAGAGTGGCGACGGCAACGGCGGTTTGCAGAGTAATGGAGAGTAGCGGGAGTCGCATGGGTGTATGAATCTGTGCGACCGGCTTGGTCGGATGTGGATCCGCAATTTTTGATGCCCTGAACCCGGTCCGGCACTCATGCCGTATATTCAACGCCATCGATCAATCGAGTTCATCCTTGTGCTGCTCCGGATTAGCGAGTTGATCTTTCCAGCTGAGTATCCTGGCCTGTGCACCGAAATGCTCGGCTCTGGCCTTTTCGCCACGCTCCATCCAGATCCGGGAGAGAGTCGTGTTTATGAATAGATCGCCAGGTCGAAGGGCATGCGCCTTTTCCGCCGCGACAAGTGCCTCGTTGAGGCGCCGAAGGGAAAAGTTGATTTCTGCAGTGGCATGCCAGGCTTCGAATGATTCGGGGGAGATTGACGTGGCTCGGGCAAGCTTGGACAGCGCGGCGTCGACTTCACCCAATGTGAAATCGAGAGTCGCATCATCCACCAAGGACTGGATATTTTCTGGCATGCCGGCCAGATCAGTCAGTCCGACCGCAGGACTCAATCCTCGTTTGAAAACCGACCTCTATGCGGAGTTGCACCTGCGTCAATTCTTCGGACGAAGCGAGTCCAGATCCTGCTGAAGCTCCGCCTGGAGCTTTGAGAGTCGTTCCGTTGCGGCTTTAGAAGCTTCCTGCCTCACGCGTTGAACAGCCTGTCGTTCTTCCGCCTGTTTCTTGATCGCCTGGATACGTTCGAGTGCCTGACGGTTCTGTTCGGAATAGGTTTCAAGGCTTGAATTGAGGGCTTCACACCGTGCGACCAGGCTTTCGAATCGGGCAAGGTCATCCTGAAGGTTCTTCATTTGCCCGGTCTTTTCGCGGATCTGTTCTGCAAGGCGGGCCGACTGACTGGCCTTCAGCTTGTCTTCCCGAATGATCTTTTCGCATTTACCCATGGCTTCCGAGGCCTGGCCGAGGCCCGTGCGGGCTTCGGCCAGGATGCGGGATGCCTCTGCGCTCAGTTCTGCACGTCGGCGGCCCAATTCCGCGACGCGTGCGCTGTGGTCGAGCAATTCGCGTTCGCTGGTCACGGTGCCCTGCAGCAGGGCATCTGTTCGCCGGATAAGGTCCTCGCGCAGGTCAGTTGATTGTACAATCGTCGACTTTACGCGCTCCATCGTGCCGTCAAAAAATTCCATGGCGACCACAGTTGCCTTGAGAGCCTCGCGCTGCTCCCGCTGCATCTGCTGGTACGAAGTCACACCTGCGCCCATGGCAAGCAGGGCACTGACAGACGAACCGAGTACAACGATTGCCTTCCGGGTCATGGCTTTGCCCCCAGTTCGCTCTCGATACTGCGGGTTTCGCGTTCAAGAGCCATAAGAGACTGCCGACTTGTGCCGATGATCTTGTTCGTCTCAGCCTCCAAGCGGGCGATGCCCTCTCGGTCGCTTTTGTCGGCCCTCGCCATTGAGCGGATCTGTGCCATCAACGGCATCAGCTCGCGTCGTACACGCCTTGCATATTCCCGTACGGTCCGCCCGCGGTCGTACCGGCTTGCGAGGTCTGCAGTGCGTGTATTCAAATTAACAATACGTTCTGAGAGTGCAACCAGATCTGCCTGGACGCCTGATTCTATCATTACGACCTGGGTTGGAAACGAGAACGTCCGTGCGATTTCCGCGAGCATGTCATCCGAGGTCGGTTCTTTCTCGGATTCAAAAAGATCACCACCGATATAGGTCCCAATCTCCTCGAAGATTTTTTCGGCTGGCTTGCCCTCAGGCAGTCGTTCGACCGTCGTCAGGAGAGCGTCATAGCGGAGCAGAATCTGATCGATCGAGGTGATGCTCTCCTGAATTTGGTCAGCCAAACTGGTCGCGGGCGATTCCGGTGCGGCTACCACCGCAGGTTTGGGCTGCTCCGCGGTACGCGGCGCAGTTGTACACGCGCTGAACGAAAAAAGCGCGAGACAAAGAGCAATCGCGATGACGATGATACGGGGCACGACGGGTCTCCGCAACTGAGTGGGTGCGGATCAGGACGATGGTGATTGTGCCTCCCTTGGGGTAATTTGTCCAGCCGGCAAAGGGGTTTTCCCTCTCTAATGCCCTCCGTATTTTTACGAAGCATGGCTGAAGTGCGCCAAGAACGAAAGGTCACCTATTGCGGTACTTTCCGGGCAAATTTCTGGGCAAGTTGGGGAATGCGCGGCGCCGGCGACCTTAGCGCCAAAAACAGGCACGTCACACCGCTTCTTCCATTGGCTAGGGGATCACTGTCACCGATTCAATCCACCATCCGTCGTTCTTCCGCACAAGAAGACCGGTGATTTTCTGTCCCTTTGTGACCCTTTGCAGTGTGGCGGCGTCGGTTTTTAGTAACATGGTCATGGCGCGCATAACCCCGGGAATTTCCTCATGCTTGACGAGCAACGCCTGTTTGTCGGTGCGCACGCTCACTATCACTCCCTTTATGGGGTGCCGAGCGGGTAATTCGGCTTTGTCGGTGGACATCGGTACTCGGCAAAGCGATACGCCCAAGTTACTTGCTGATGCATGGTCGCCTTCTGAACCTGACATGCATGGTACGGGCGCCACCGCGGCAAGAAAGTACAAGATGGAGGTTAGCGAGAGGGAATTGGCCACACGGTCAGATAGGCGCGGAAGGCCAAAACCGCAATGGGATTGAGAAAATGCGAACGAACGACAATTGTGCAATGCAGGGGCTTTGGGTGCACCGAATTCATTCCATTTCACGCTCGAGCCACGGTGAATCATGGGCGGTAAGATCGCCGCTGAGCGAGCGCAGCGAACGGTTTCATACTTGGCTGCATCGGGTTCCGCCAATGCCTGGTTCATTTCGGTTCACTTTGATGGTTGAAAAGCGCAGCTCAGCCGGAGAGGTGGCAGAGTGGTCTATCGCGACGGTCTTGAAAACCGTTGGGGCGCAAGCTCCCGGGGGTTCGAATCCCTCCCTCTCCGCCAAACTTAATCTTTCCGTTGGCCGGCTTCAATCTGTGGGAACAATTCAAAAATACGCCCATCACACTGCTGCTGAGCGTATGAGCACCAAAGCGCAGGACGTTGCCTTCGACAGGATTTTGGTCGACCGGTTCAAATCCGGGGATCAATCAGCTTTCGATGAGATGGTGAGGCGGCATTGGGACAGAATCTATGCGATGGTGCATCAATTGCTTAGGAATCAGCAGGATGCTGAAGAGGTGACGCAGGACGCGTTCATACGTGCCCACAAAGGGTTGGTGAACTTCCGTGGGGATTCGGCTTTTTCCACTTGGCTGTATCAAATTGCAACCAATTTGGCCCGGAATCGCTACTGGTACTGGTGGCGGCGTAAGCGGGATCAGACCGTTTCCTTTGATCAGCCCGTGGGCCCGGACAACTCCACGCCTCTGGCCGAGGTTTTTGCTGCAGAACAGGAAACGCCGGACGATGTAACCGTCACCCAGGAACTGATCGACCGCATTGCGGTCGGAATGGAAAAGCTCTCACCCAAGCACCGCGAAATCCTTGTCCTGCGCAATATCAAGAACCTGTCCTATGAGGAGATTGCAGTCATCCTCGGAATCTCGGTCGGCACCGTGAAAAGCCGGATTGCGCGCGCGCGTGAAAGCCTTCGGCAACGCATGGGAGAAGATTTCAAATGAAAGAGTCACGGTATATCGAATTGCTTAACCTCTATATTGACCATCGTCTGACACCGGCGGAAGCGGCCGAGCTGGAGGCCGAGGTTCAGAGCAACCCTCGACGGCGGAAGATCTACTCGCAGTACTGCCGGATACAAAAGGCGTGTACGCTGATTTTTGATGCGGAACGATCGCACGCACCAAAAACCGCGGCAGTGTTGTCGTCATTTGACGCTGATCGCCGAGTCACGCGATCTACTCCGTTTTGGCGGTGGGCACTTGTTCCCGCAGTGGGCCTTGCCGCCGCGATCGCCTTGGTCGCCGTGGTTGGGTTGCGCTGGTATGCAAATTCGGAGGTGCTCGCTCCCAGGAGTGAAACGAATGCGGAGGTGGCGCTCGTGGGTGGGGATGCGAAAGAATCGCCTGCAGCGAGGACCGCTACCGGAGGCCGGGGTGTGGGGGCCACATTTTCGCTGGCCAACGCTGCTCAGGCTGAAAGCACGGTCATCATGCCACAGCCTTTCCCCGACTACGGCGTTCAGGCTGCACACCGTCCCTCTTTCAGATCATTTCTCGTGAGTGCGACGACTGCGCTTGGCCGCACCACTGGAAACGAACTGTCGAGTGCATCCCGCCTCGACTGGAACTGGCTTAATGATGTGAAATTGCCACCAATCAATCCGCTCTCGGATGACGCGGCTGCCTTTGATAGCAGGCCAATGCTCACCCAGCCGGAGACACGCGTCTACCGCGGTCGTCAGCCTCTGCAGGGGAATGTGGAGATGATCTCATTCCAGTTCCAGCGCTGAGGCCGGGACTTTGCTCCTCTGGTTGAGTTGAACCCGTGGGGTTGAATACTGGATAAGCGCGTGGTTGATCTCGGTGAGCGCGGGGCTCGGCTTACGCGAAGGCCTTCTTGATGAGCTCCTCGGTTGATGCCCCGGGACCCAGTGACAATGATGCGCGTCGCACCGCCTCGTCGGCGTCTGGGGCCCGGTACCCAAGGGCGATGAGTGCCTTTACTGCGTCCGCCGCGCGAGTGGTATCGCCAGAGACAACGGTCGTGGGGAGTGATGACGCGCCGGCAGTTGCCGGCACAACAGTGGCGGAAGCGGAACCGACTTTGCTTCGAAGTTCGACCACCAGTCGCTCAGCAGTCTTCTTTCCGATGCCAGGACATCTTGCGAGCAATGCGACATCGCCCTGACTGATAGCGGCTTCGAGTGAGGAGAGCGAAAGTTTGCTCATGATCGACAATGCCATCTTGGGGCCCACACCGGTCACGTGTTCGATCATCAAGCGGAAAAAATCCCTGTCAGCCGTGGACGCAAAACCATAGAGCGTTTGCGCGTCCTCACGATAGATGACTACGGTGTGGAGTTTGACGGTTGCGCCTACGGCGGGAAGCTTTTCCGCGGTCGTGACCGGGATGTTGGCCTCGTAGGCGATACCATTGATTTCGATCACCGCAGTCAGCGGCGTGGCTGCGGCAAGGACACCCTGGAGAGACGTGATCATGGGCAGAGTGCCGGAGAGGAATGATATTAGCGGAGGCCCAATACGTCCTGCATGTCGTAGACGCCTGCCGGGCGTTCTGACACCCAAGCCGCTGCGCGAATTGCTCCGCGTGCGAAAATGCTTCTATCAGAAGCCTTGTGTGTCAGCTCAAGGCGTTCTCCGAGGGCGGCAAACATTACAGTATGGTCGCCGACGACATCGCCGCCCCGAAGCGCGTGAATACCAACTTCAGTGCGGGTACGCTCTCCAGTGATTCCATGGCGTCCGTGACGAAGCGCATTCGCATCGAGGTGCCGCTCCTTCAGGATGATTTCGAGCAAGCGCTCTGCGGTCCCGCTGGGAGCGTCCTTCTTGAAGCGGTGGTGCATTTCGACGACTTCCGCATCGTAGTCGGGACCCAGCACCGCGGCTGCGCGTTGGGTGAGTGCATAAAGCAGGTTGACGCCAACGGAATAATTGCCCGACCAGACGCAGGGAACCGTGCCGGCGAGCGCGAGCAGGCGTTTTTTTTCCTCGGTGGAATGACCGGTGGTGCCGATGACCAAGGCTTTCCGATGGGCATCGGCAAGTCGGATGACATCGCTTGTGGCACTGTGTGCCGAGAAGTCGATCACCACGGAACACGCGGCAACAACTGCAGAAAGATCATCGCCGGCGTCACCCTGTGCGGTGACAACGATGCCTGTTTCGCGTGCTGCGGCGGCGACCGCCTGGCCCATGCGGCCGCGTGAACCGATGATTCCGATTGAGAGTGGCATGGGCAGACTATTTTCCGATTTCGGCCAACGCGTCGAAAAGGATCTTTTCGTTTGCGGCTGTGATGTTGCTCAGTGGGGCACGAACCTCGGCTGAGGAGATGATACCCGCGCGGGCGAGTGCTGCCTTCACGGGAACGGGATTGGGCTCGAGGAAGAGTGCCTTGAAGGTTGGATAGAGTTTGCGGTGCAGCTTGCCCGCCCGGGCATAGTCGTTGGAAAGCGCAGCCTGTGTAAGTTGCACAACTTCCTTCGGAAGGGCATTCGAAGCGACGCTGATCACGCCTTCAGCGCCAACTGCCATGAACGGAAGGGTCAAGCTGTCGTCTCCGCTGAGTACGGTGATGTCCTTGCCCATGGCCTGTTTCAGTTGATCGACACGATCGACCGAACCGCCTGCTTCCTTGATCCACCGGACATGACGGTATCTGGATGCGAGCCTCGCAACCACGCCTACGCTGATTTCGATGCCACAACGCGAAGGGATGGAGTAGAGAATGACCGGACGATCGGTGGAGTCGGCGATGGCACAAAAATGCTGAAACAGGCCTTCCTGGCTCGGTTTGTTATAGTAAGGGGCCACAACCAGCATGGCGTCTGCACCGGCACGATGTGAAAGTTCTGTCAATTCGACAGCCTCCTTGGTGGAGTTCGAGCCGGTTCCTGCAATCACTGGGACGCGCCCCCGCGTGAATGTGATAACCTTTTCAATCACAGCCAGGTGCTCTTGGTGGTCCAAGGTAGGGGACTCTCCCGTGGTTCCCACAGGAACCAGCCCATTGATCCCCCCTTTGATCTGAAATTCCACTAATTTTTTCAGATCAGCATCCGAAACTTGCTGGTTACGAAATGGAGTTACGAGAGCGGTGATGGCACCGGTGAGAGGTCGGAGCTTCATGGAGAGATACCTTGCCCAGAAAACCAGAGCACTATACCGAGATCGCAACGTTATTTTAACTGCCCCAATGTCACCGAACACGGAAATATTCACCGATTTGCTGCGCCTCGCCGTCGAAAGCGGAGCCAGCGACGTTGTCGTAAAATCCAACAAACCGGGGTATGTTCGGCTGTCGGGCAGGTTGAAGCCGGTGGACATGGATCCGATCAGCGCTTTCGAGGCGCAAACCTTCGTCGATGAGAATGTCCCAAAGGTTTTCCGGCAGCGTTGGGAAGACGAAGGGCAAATCGATTTCGCCTATTCTGTGGCGGACGTGGGTCGGTTTCGCGTCAATGGTTTTCATCAGCGGGGACTTGTCAGCATCGTTTTCCGTCACATCAAGAGTCGGGTTCCCACGTTTGAGGAATTGAACCTCCTGTCTGAACCCTTGCTCAAGCTGGCACAGGCAAAGGATGGTATTCTCCTGGTTTGCGGAGCAACCGGGTCCGGCAAGAGTTCGACCATGGCTGCAATGCTGGACTGGATCAATCACAACCATGACCGCCATATTGTGACCATTGAGGACCCGATCGAGTACACGTTTCAGGATGACAAATCCGTTTTCCAGCAACGGGAGATTGGACTCGACGTGCAGAGCTTCCAGTTGGCGATCAAATCGGTGCTTCGCCAGAACCCTGATATCATCCTGATCGGTGAGATGCGCGATCGGGAGACCTTCGAAACCGCCATCAGCGCAGCCGAAACCGGACACCTTGTCTTTTCCACGATGCATGCGGCGACTGTGGCGCAATCCCTCACGCGCCTGTTCGAGTTCTTTCCCCCAGAGCAGCAACTGCAGGCTCGTCGCCAGATTGCGGGCTCACTGAGAGGATTCATCTGCCAGAAACTTATTCCTGCGATCGAAGGGGGCGGGCGGTATCCGGCAAACGAAATTCTTCAGGCGGATGCGACGGTGAGGAATCTGATCCTCGAGGGGCAGTTTGAGAAGATCCAGGTTCTCCTCGACAGCGGTGCAGAGGCGGGAACATTTGCGTTCAACAAGGATCTGCTCCGCCTTGTAAAAGCCGGGAAGATCGCGCGGGGGGATGCGCTGAGGTTCTCGCCGAATCCCGCCCAGCTGGAGATGAACCTGAAAGGCATTTTTATTCGCACCTGAGCAATTTGAAGCGGGGAGACGCGCGCGGGCTCGCCAACGGAGTGCTCTTCGGCATAGGATGGGGTACAAATGCCTGATCCGGCCATTGTCCCTTCTACGAACGAGCCCGTCATCCTCATCATCGACGATGATGCGGAAATCCGCTATTCCCTGACACGAGTGCTTTCATCGCGAAAATGGCGGGTGGTAGAGGCCCCCAGCGGCGAACAGGGCATCTCGATTGTGAAGAACGATCCACCTGACCTTATCTTTCTGGATCTGCGCATGGGAGGGATGAGCGGGATCGAGACGCTTCAGCACATTCGCTCGGCGAACCCCAAACAGATGGTGGTGCTCATGACCGCCTTTGGAACCGCCCAGACAGCGATCGAGGCGATGAAGTACGGCGCATTTGACTACATCATGAAGCCGTTCGATTCGCAGAAGGTGCTGACAATCGCAGAGACGGCTCTCCAGGCGCGCGCTGACATTCGGGCGGCCAGCGGTTACAAATCGGTGCTGAACAGTGAGGACTACAAGGAAGGCATTGTGGGCTCCTCGCTCGTGATGCAGGATGTCTTCAAGGTCATCGGTCAGGTCACCGCCAGTGATGTGACCGTCATGATCACGGGTGAAAGTGGTACAGGCAAGGAACTCGTCGCGCGCTCAATTTGGAAACACAGCCATCGGTCATCCAAGCCGTTCATTGCCGTCAATTGCGCGGCCATTCCCGACAATCTGATTGAGAGTGAATTGTTCGGCCACGAGAAAGGCTCGTTCACTGGGGCGACCGCCCAACGGATCGGCAAGTTCGAGTTGTGCGATGGTGGCACGATCTTTCTCGACGAAATCGGCGACATGGCCTTGGCCACGCAAACGAAGATCCTGCGAGTCCTTCAGCAGGGGGAGGTTCAGCGCGTGGGCGGTGTCGACACGATCGCAGTGGATGTACGCATCCTTGCTGCGACCAACAAGGACCTCGAGGAGATGGTCAAGGCCAAGACGTTTCGCGAGGACTTGTACTACCGCCTCAATGTCGTGCGGATTCGCATGCCTGCCCTCCGGGATCGCAGTGAGGACATTCCGCCAATCGTTGATTTCAGCCTTCAGAACCTCGTCAAGCAGAAGAAGGCACGCGTGAGCAAAGTATCGCCTGAGGCGATGGCCGTACTCGTGCGCTATCGGTGGCCTGGCAACGTGCGCGAACTCGAGAACGTGATCTATCGCAGCGCGGTGCTTGCGCAGGGGGATACGATCCTTCTGAAACACCTGCCGACCGAGGTTCGTGAGGCAGTGGGCGCGGTGTCGCCTCCGCCGTTGGCGATGGCGGTTCCTCCATCATCAAACGACGTGGCGCCGAAGGAGGCATTACCCAACAGCAGTCCCGTAGTCACAGATCACGTGCAGGCGGCTGCAGTGACGCATACCGTGGCCGAACCCGCACTTACAGTTTCGCGTGCACTGGATTTTCTTCAGGCTGAATTGTCCCGCGGGCCTACACCGATTCTGGAACGCCTGGAGCGCGAGATGATCGAACGCGTCCTTGTATCAGAAGGCGGAAATCAACTCCGTGCAGCCGAAAAACTCGGTATCACCCGTGCGACGTTGCGCAAACGCATCGACGAGTGGGGCCTGAAAGTATGACGGATCCCGCTGAGGGGTGAAGATCAACCGTACCCGTTGGGCGAGCGTGAGTGCCAGCGCCAGGCCGAGGCCACGATGGAGTTAATGTCCTTGTATTGAATGCGCCATTCAAGTTCGCGCACCGCCTTGGAACTGTCGGCATACAACGCTGGTGGATCGCCCGCGCGCCGGGCAACGACCGAGTAGGGCACTTTTCTGCCCGTGGCTTTTTCAACGGCCCTTATCACTTCGAGGACGGAGGTAGGATTGCCTGTACCGAGATTGTAGAAATGCGCGGCACCTGGTCTTGAGAGTTTGTCGAAGACTGCGATATGTGCGCGGCTCAGGTCGTCGACGTGAACATAGTCACGAAGGCAGGTTCCATCTGGAGTGGGGTAGTCGTCGCCGAACACGTGCAATGCGCTTTTTCGGCCGACAGCGGCATCAATTGCGAGCGGTATGAGATGGGTTTCTGGGTTATGGCATTCTCCAATGGAGCCATCCTCCGCTGCTCCTGCGGCGTTGAAATACCGAAAAGCTGCGAAACTCAGTCCATGGGCATGACTCAGAGCTTTCAGTGCATTTTCGACATCCAGCTTTGTCTGACCGTAGGGGTTGATAGGAGCTTGCGGAAGCGACTCCGTGATCGGCATCGAAGCGGGCACGCCGTAGGTGGCACAAGTCGACGAAAAGACAAATTGCTTCACATTGGCGGCAAGCATGGCCCTGAGGAGCCGAAGTGTTGCCACCACATTGTTGAAGTAGTACTTCAGTGGATCTGTCACGGATTCGCCCACGTAGGCAAATGCGGCAAAATGCATCACGACCTCGATGCGGTCGTCACGAAGAATGCGGCCGACCGCGTCTTCATCCCCGAGATCAATGCGATGGAGAGGCACCGTGGTGGGCAAAGCCTTGGCATGCCCGAATACGAGGTTGTCCAACACCACAGGGCGATGCCCGGCAGCCAGCAATTGACGGACACAATGGCTTCCGATGTAACCCGCGCCTCCGACAACAAGAACATTCATGGCATTTGGTGAAATGGACCTGAGGCTTGTATTGCGCCCGGAGCCCGGTTGGCTAGCTGTTTATCAAATTCCGACATGAGTCTTTCGCGTATTGTCATAACAGGAGTGGGATTGACCGCCCCAAACGGCAACAGTCTTGCGGAGTTCCGGGGCAATCTTCTGTCGGGAGTTGCGAGGATCGCCCGGATGGAGATCCGGTATATGGGCCCCCACCTGGCAGGGGTCTGCAACTTTGACCCGCTCAGGCATCAAAAAAGGAAGGAAGTCCGTGTGGGGACACGTGCCGGTTCAATTGGAATTTACTGTGCGCGAGAGGCGCTGGCGGATGCCCGGTTGTCGACTGACTCGATCAGGAGGGATCGAACTGGAATTTTTGTGGGCATCACCGAGCATGGGAATGTCGAAACGGAGAATGAGATCTACGCGATCTCCAAATTTGGATATGATACAAAATTCTGGTCACACTACCACAATCCCCGGACGGTTGCGAACAACCCCGCCGGGGAAATCTCACTGAACATCGGCACGACGGGTCCTGCCTATACGATTGGAGCCGCCTGCGCGGCTGGTAACCTTGGTTTGATCCATGCGACGCAGATGCTGAGGCTGGGCGAGGTCGATCTTGCGATCTGCGGCGGCGTCAGCGAAAGCATCCACACCTTTGGCATCTTTGCAGGATTCAAATCGCAGAATGCGCTGGCTCATCACGAGGATCCGAATCGTGCCTCGCGCCCCTTTGACAAGGCGCGCAATGGAATCGTGATATCCGAGGGTGGCGCGCTCTATACGCTCGAGCGGCTGGAGGATGCGGTGCGACGTGGTGCAAAGATCTACGGGGAAATTGCGGGCTATTGTGTCAATAGCGATGCCAGTGACTATGTATTGCCCAATCCTGGCAGGCAGGCGGAATGCGTGCGGGAAGCCGTGGCGAGATCGGGGCTGCTTCCCCGCGATATCCATATCATCAATACGCATGCGACGGCTACCCCGATGGGAGACATTCAGGAATGTGAGGCAATCCGCGCGGTATTTGGAGAAGGCTGTCCGGATACGCACATTAACAACACCAAGAGTTTTATCGGCCATGCAATGGGGGCCGCCGGAGCGCTGGAACTTGCGGGGAACCTGCCGTCCTTTGAGGATTGTGTGGTCCATCCGACCATCAATGTCGACGACCTGGATCCCGCTTGCGCGCTTCCGGGCCTGGTTCTGAATCAGCCCAGGAAGGCCGAGCGCGTGGATGCCATCCTCAATAACTCGTTCGGAATGCTCGGAATAAATTCCACGTTGATTGTGCGGCGATTCGAACGATAGTACGTCCCCTCACGCCTATGACAAAAGACGAAGTAAAGCAGGTGGTGCTCGGTATCATAGCCGACATCGCTCCCGACGAAGATCTCTCGACGCTCAAACCTGACGTGCGTCTTCGCGACCAGATGCAGTTGGATTCGATGGACTTCCTCGATATCGTCATGGAACTCCGCAAGCGCCACGGGATTGAGGTTCCTGAAAAGGACTATCCACAACTCGCCACCTTGGACAGTTGTGGTGATTATCTCACGCCGAAGTTCAACGCGCTGGCATCGAAGAGCTGAAATCACCGCGCCGGATATTGTTGCTGCGGCTTCGGTCATTGCCTGGCCCGCTACCTTTGCCCTTCGTGGTGATGTGCGTCATGCAGCCGCCTTGAGATGAATTCCCGATCCCACTACGATGTGGTCATCCTTGGAGCTGGCATGTCGGGACTGGCCGCGGGAATCCGCCTGGCCCACTTTGGAAGACGGGTGTGCATCTTCGAGCGGCACAATGCAGTGGGCGGGTTGAACGGGTTCTACAGCATTGCCGGGAGGAAATTCGATGTCGGCTTGCATGCGGTGACGAATTATGTCCGCCCCGGCGTCAAGGGCACTCCCCTCGGCAAGCTGTTTCGTCAGCTTCGGATTGATCGTGAGGAATTCGCGCTCTGCGAACAGAAACAGTCACGTATTGCGTTTGGTCCGCAGGGGGAGGTGTCGCTCAGATTCACGAATGATTTTGTCGTCCTGGAATCGGAGATTGCCGCGAAGTTTCCGGGCCAGATTGATGGATTTCGCCGATTGGTCGCGCTCGTGCGGACCCATGATGACGTTTCGCTTGAAGCGACACCGCTCTCCGCGCGTGCAGTGCTTCGCGAACATATCACCGACCCGCTGCTTGAGGACATGCTTTTGTGTCCCCTGATGTACTACGGCAGCTCGCAGCCGGGGGACATGGAATTCGGGCAGTTTGTGATCATGTTCAAGGCGATCTTTCTGGAGGGGTTTGCGCGACCCTTGGAAGGGGTTCGCGTAATCCTCCGGGTGCTCTTGGAAAAGTATAGAGAGGCTGGAGGCGAACGTCGTATGAAGTGCGGTGTAAGCCGTCTGAGAACGCGTGGGGACAGGGTTGTTGCATTGCAGCTCGATTCGGGTGAGGAAATCACGGCTGACCATGTGATCAGCTCGATAGGCCTCATTGAAACCCGGGCGTTGATTGATGGAAGCGGCGTTGCCAATTCTGATAGTACCGTCTCGAAACCGGGTTCGGTGCGGCTGTCCTTTGCAGAGACCATTACGATAATGGACAGGCAGCCCGCGCAGATTGGATGGGACATGGATACCATCGTGTTTTTTAATGACACTTCCAGGCTGGACTACAATCGCCCGGAGGAGGCCGTTGATCTGCGGAGCGGGGTCGTCTGTTTTCCGAACAATTTCCAGTATCCATATAATCAATACTTGGAAGAGGGCATCTTTCGGGTGACCTGCCTCGCAAATTTTTGCGCCTGGGAACGACTGCTGCCCGAGGAATATCGTGAGGCAAAGGGCCGCTGGTTCGCGGCGATGCAGCGAAGCGCAAAAAGGTTTCTGCCGCAGCCGACGGTGCCCCAATTGAAGGATATAGTTGTCACGACCGACATGTTTACCCCGCTCACCGTGCGTCGTTTTACCGGCCATGTGGAAGGGGCGATCTACGGGGCTCCCGAAAAGATTCGCACGGGCCGGACGGATTATTCGAATCTCTATCTCTGCGGGACGGACCAGGGGTTTCTCGGAATCATCGGTGCAATGCTGAGCGGCATTTCGATGGCCAACTACCATATTCTCGCCAAATCGGGATGACGTGGTTTCGCTGTTCGGCAATCCTCAATCTACCTCATGAAGGCGAAAACCCGGGAAAAGGCTCCTGTCACGGTCTGGAACATCGCGAAAGCGGCTGGGGTTTCCGTCGGTGCGGTATCTTCTGTCCTTAACAATCGCCAGGAAGAACGGCGCATTTCTGAAAAGACCGTTGCTCGGGTCAAGGCGGCTGCAGCCAAATTGGGCTACCTCCCGAATATCGGTGCGCGCCGACTTCGCATGGGAGGGCAGCGCCGACAAACTGTCGTGCTTGCCCTGATCACCAGCCATCAGGCTCCCCTGCTGCTGGTGAATCATTTTGTGGATGGGCTGAGGGAAGCGGCTGCGAAGGCAGGTGCCCGCGTGAACGTGTCCTACCTTCTTCAGATCGGAATGTTTGAGGCCGGCAAACTGGCTGAACTGCCGGGATTGTTGAGCGGCGATCATTTCAACGCCGCGCTCATCACGAATACCACGACTAAGGACGACGATTTTCTCGCTCGCACTCAGCTTCCCTATCCCGCAGTGCTGGTAAACCGTTCAATCGCCAGCTATTCCGGCGTATCTGAGCGACCGGGCAGCGGTACGCGGGCGGCTGAAGTGTTTCACCAGATAGGCCGTCGACGCCTCGCCGTGCTGCACGGCAGCCCGCTCACGCAGATCACTCGAATGCGGGTGAATGAGTTTATGGAGACCTCGGAGCGACTGACAGGACGGCGCGCCATTGAAATTGTCGCCAAGGCGCTTTCCGAGGAGGCCGCCGCTGCGGCGGTCGACGGCTGCCTTGCCCAGGGGCATGATTTTGATGCGCTCTACGCCGTCACGGACGGTGAGGCCTTGGGCGCCTATCACTCCCTTGCGCGCAATGGGCGATCGATACCGAGTGACGTCGCGGTCATTGGAGTGGGAGACTATGCGATTTCCCGCTTTTTCAATCCCCCACTTTCCTGCGTGGGAGCGTCGCACCGCGAACTCGCCGTGTCTGCGGCGGATATTCTTATCCGCCGACTTTGGACTCCTGAGTTCGGAGAGAGGCTGATCGAACTCAATTTCAATGAAAGTCTGAGAGAATCCACAGGTCATTCAGGCTCCCGACGATAGTCGACAACTCGAATTCCTTCGGGATGCCAACAGCCATCGACGGGACGAATATCGAGCCTTTGCCACCTGTGAGCACCTAATGAGCACCGGTCCATTCCCTTTCCACGCACTCGCCCGACTTGCATCGGCAAAAGACAATGTTGCGATTGCAACACGTCCCATTGATGCGGGGAGCCTGATTGTGTTCGGCGGAGGCAAGTTGGTGCTGCCACATGCTGTTCTGGAAGGGCATCGTTTTGCCACAAAATCTATCGCGGCCGGCGAGGACCTCCTCTCATGGGGGCTGCCCTTCGGACGTGCAATACGGGCAATTAGTCCCGGGGAATATGTTTGCAACGATCTCATGATCCGCGCGCTCAAATGCCGGGACTTGGCAGTGGCGATCCCGTCTCAAGCCAATTTTGAGGATCGCATCGAACCCTTCGTGCTCGATGAAAGGAGCTTTGTTCCAGGACCAGCCGTCGATCTTTCGCCTGAAAGGCGAAGCTTCATGGGCTATCGTCGTGGAGGCTCTCGTGGAGTGGGTACAAGAAACACCGTTGTCATTCTCGGCACGACGTCGCGGACCGCGAGTGTGGCCAGGGAAATGGCCGCTCGTCTGCAGCCCCTTGCCGCCGTGTTTCCTGGAATCGATGGTATTGTGGCCATTTCGCACACAGAGGGAGGAGGCCCCCAGGTTCCAAACAATGTGCTGGAAATCCACCGTGCGCTTTCAGGATTCATGCTTCATCCAAACGTGGCGGCGGTTGTGGCGCTTGATTACGGAGCCGAGCCAGTAAACAACCGTACGCTTGAGGCCTTTATGCGTGAGGCAAACGACAACCTGGATCATGTGCCCCACGGTTTTTTCACCCTTCGTGATCCAATTGGTGACGAGTTCTCGCGTGTGGAGGAGTGGGTAAGGGAAAACATCGCGAAAGCTGCGGCAATCCGTCGAACACCAGAGCGTCTGGACGGCCTTGTCATCGGACTTCAATGCGGTGGGAGTGATGCGTTTTCCGGAATCTCGGGAAACCCGCTTGCGGGCGCAGTTGTTCACGAGGTTCTCAGGCATGGAGGAGCAGGCGTGCTCTGCGAGACAGATGAATTGGTTGGTGCGGAAAGCTACATTCTCAAATCGGCGCGTGATCTTCCTACTGCTCGAGCGCTCCTGCGAACGATCGAGCGCTTCAAGGAGCGGTTGATGTGGCACGGTGTCACGCCAGAGGCCAATCCTTCTGCGGGTAACAACCTCCGTGGATTATATAACATTGTACTGAAGTCGCTGGGCGCCGCGCACAAGAAGGATCCGAGGTCACGGGTGGAGCGGGTCATTGAGTATGGCGAACCGGTGCGAGGACCTGGCTTTCACTTCATGAACAGCCCTGGCAATGACCTTGAAGGAATCGCGGGCCAGGTGGCGTCGGGCTGCAACCTGTTCCTCTTTGTCACTGGGAACGGGTCGATCACAAATTTTCCCTTTGTTCCAACGCTCAAGATCACAACGACAACACAAAGGCATCGCTTGCTCGATCGCGAGATGGACGTAAATGCGGGCCGCTACCTCGATGGCGAGTCCATGGATGCCCTGACGGCGGAAACGCTTGAACTCGTCATTGCGACTGCATCCGGACAGGTCACCAAGGGGGAGCTTGCGGGGCATTCGCAGGTATCGATCTGGCGGAACTGGAGGCAAACCGATGGTTCCCAGTTGAGCCAGCTGCGGTCGAGATCCAAACCGGATGGCGTGCCGGTTCTGGATCGCGACGCCGCTCATGCGGCATTGGAGGAGATGTCAGTGAAAATCCCGCCGATCCCGGCAACGGTGCTTGCGCTAGGGGATGGGCGTTGGGCGAGCGAGAGGGTGGGGCTCGTTTTTCCCACGAGCCTGTGCTCCACGCAGATCGCTCGCATGGCGGCGGAACGGATGAACCAGGGCATGCTTGGACGGGCACATGGCCTTGGACGTTTTGCGGCCCCGGTGCACACGGAGGGCTGCGGGTATGGCGGTTCGACGATGCATGAATTGCTGCTTCGCACCTATCGCGGTTATGCCACGCATCCGAATGTGGCTGCCGCGCTTTTTCTTGAGCATGGATGCGAAAAGATTCCGAACGACGTGATGCGCCGGCACCTTGAGTCGGCCTCAATCCCTACGGATCGTTTTGGCTGGGCAAGCGTGCAGCTTGACGGAGGCATCGACCGTGCCCTGCTGAAGATCGAAGACTGGTTCGAGAACAGACAGTTGAACCGGAGGCAATCGGAGGTGCAATTGCGCGACATTGGTTCACTTTCAGTGGCGATTCAGACCGTGGAAGGACTTTTGCCTGAGTGCTACGAAAGCATTGCACTTCTGATGCTCGGAGCTGTGGCTAAGGGAGGTACGGTTCTGATCGCCGACTCGGATCCACTGTGGATGGGTGCGCCGTGCCTGCGGAGGGTATTTAGCGAGCGCATTGAGCCGAGTCTGGTCTACGGCGAGGTGAGTTTGCATTCCGGCCTGCACGTTGTCCGCACGGAGACGACAGATTGGTCCGAGAACCTCACGGGACTGTGTGCCGGTGGGGCGCATCTGGTTGTATCGGCTGTTTCGAGACATCTGCGTGAGGGTCACCCCCTGGTCCCCGTGCTCCAGTTTGAGGGTGCTGGCAGCTCCCGGGTTTGCGCATCAATTCAATCGGATGGATTGCTTACTGGCGACGCCATGCATGACCTGACCTTGATTGCGGATCGCATATCAGGAATAACGGCGGGAACGTATTCCACCGTGTCGGATTCACTCGGGCTCACCCACTTTCAGCTTACCCGCGGGTTACTCGGGGTTTCCACGTAGGAGCATCCGCATGGATGCTATCTCGAGATCCGTACAACCCGGGTTCGCCTCTCCGGCGGTCGGCTGATGGTTATCGAGTTGAGAAAACCGGTGTCGATGTAAAAGCTGATCGCCGAATTGTAGTTGGTGATCTTCGTGTGGCGTCCATCGGGGGAAGTGTAAAGCACCCAATAGTACTCAATGCGACCCTTGTAGCTGATGGCAATGAGGTCGCTTTGCGCCTGCGTCTGCTGGATACCCGCCACCAGAAGGAGAAAGAGGAAAAGGAGCAATTTCATGGATGTTGTAACTGCAGGCTGCGTTCTCCGTGGAAACCCGGGCGTCCAATCGGCACATTTACGCATGCCTTGAGCGTTACGCGAAAAATCACTTGATGCGCAGGGATACCTATTCCCAAGCGGCCGACGACTCTCATCCCGCTTCGCATCCTGTTTGGCGCAAGGAATTAGTGTTTTTGCGTAGTGCAGAAAATCCGCTTGCCTGCAGGCGGAGTCAGGCTTCTCAAAGTGTCTGCCGCACTCCCATTTACGTCGGCATGCAATTGATTTCACACCCCGCATTGAGGCGATTGTGGCGAGGATCATCTCCTCCCCCCGCGCGCGCACACATTTTCCCTCTTTTGCCAAAGGTTTTTCTTCTGGCACTTGCTGTGACTCCGATGGTGCTCGTCGCCTGGTATGCATCGGGGCTGCTGCGCAACATTCCGATGTGGGACGAGTTTGAAACCGTCCTTCAGTTTCTTGTGCGATATCGTGCTGCTGACAGTCTGGGCGAAGCACTGAAGCCATTCTTTGCGATGGCGAATGAGCACTGCATGGTGACAAGCCGGGTGATCTTTGTGCTTCTCTACGAAATCACGGGTCAGGCAAATTTCATCCATCTGGCGATCATTGGTGACTTGTTCATTGTTGGCGTGGTGGTCCTGTTCACGCTGCAGCAAAAAACGCTGCAGGCGCGGCTGGTTGCACTTGCGATGATCAGCCTTCTCATCTTCCAGCTCCAACATCATGAGAATCTCTTTTCCTCCTATGCTTCGATCGACCATTTTCTGGTCGTGCTGCTTACCACAGTGACGCTGGTGCTTGCTCAGCGAGGCGGATTGGGCGCGTTGTTGCTTTCGGGAGCTGCTGCCGTGTTGGCAGCCTTTACACTTGCGCATGGTTTGGCGGTGCTGGTGAGTGTGGCAATTCTGCTGGCCGTACAGTCACGTTCGCGCCAGTTGATCGGATGGCTGTTGTTTTCAGGCGCGCTGTGTGTGCTCTACGGTTCGAGGCTCGCGGAAACACCGATGAAAATGGCACCACAGGCGACACCTGCAGGTGCGGGAAAGATTGCCGGTTACATGCTTTCATTGATCGGCGGTGTACCAGCGATTGGTCATGCTACGCTCGCTCCCGCCCTTGGACTTGTTCTGATGCTTGCGCTCGCGCTGGCCTGGAGCAGGAGGATATGGCAGCGCGAACCCTTCCTGATGGGAATGGCCGTGACAGCGGTACTGTCTGCCGCATTGATTGCGTATGGCAGGGCGGGCTCAATGGCGGTGTCGCCCTTGTCGTCGCGTTACATGGTGCAAAGTGCAATTGCGTGGAGCGCGGTCCTGATGATGTTTCTCAAGGCAATTGACTCTCCCGTACTGTTTCGGAGGAGCGCGATTGCCGCGCTTTCGCTGGCCGTGGCGATCAATTCGCTGGGGGACTCGCGATTTGAAGTAGCGGCTCGCGAATTTGTGCAGCGTCGCGTTGATGCGATGCGCTACTATGATGTTGCACGGACCATGGAAGGAAACAATCGACGGATTTTTCCCGAGGCCAGTCGTGCGGATGCGATTCTTACGACTGCTGCCAAGGAGGGGGTTTTCCGCTTGAAGCCGCGGGGTAGTGCGGAAGTGGAGATGGATGTCCCGCTCAAGGAGGCGCGTCTTTCCTATTTTCTCGACCGGATCACGGTTGGGCCAATGAGCGTTCACCTGAAGGGCTGGATGTTTCCCGAAGGGCAGGGTTCCTATGATTTCGACCCGTATCTGATGTTGCGCTCAGAGGGAAGGACCTACTTTTTTCGCGGGAGGAAGGAATACCGCCCGGATCTGGTGGCGGCTATGAAACGGACGGATGTGGAGGACAGCGGGTTCTATTTTGTCATTCCAAAAACCGACCTTCCGCCCCAGGAGTTTGATGTTTCCCTAGTCCTTAAGCGCGGCGACGATGCCCTGTATTCAAACACCGACCATCGCGTCGTCCTCAGTGAACCAGCCGCCTCCGAAACGGAAGAATCCAACGAGGAGTAAGACCTAGAGATCTAGCAATCGGAGTCGACAAGCCCATGCGTTGGTGGCCTCGGATTCGGGGCCGTTGGAACTCTGCCACCATGACAGTGCGCTGCTGCATCGCCGCCTTTTTTCAGCAATGCATGTCATGTGTGTGCCGCCTGTTGATGTAGCACGGCAGGCACGCCAGATGACTGGGTTCCTTTAACAGTTGTTAAACGTGATGTCGGCGGAAGCCTGCCGGCAAGTCGTTCCTGGAGATTTCATCATGCCGACCCAAGGCAGGGATCAGCACCAAAAATCGCGACTCAATGGATCCTTGGCTCGCTTGATTGGCGGAGTTCGGCCAACCGGTCTCGGAGGCGAGAAACGATTTCCGGGTGTTGTTCCGCGACGTTGTGGGTTTCACCGGGATCAGAGGAGAGATCATAGAGTTGGGGTTTGGGCAGGCTGCCCAGTTCAATTTTTGTGTAGGGACTCATCGCTGGGCCCTTGCCAGGCGTGAGATACTTCCAGTTACCCTGTCTAAGGGAGAGCACGGGTCCCTGTTCGATCAACTCTTTGCGACCATCCTTGGTTTCGCCCAACAGAGCGGGCAATTGATTTGTGCTGTCGGGGACGTCTCCCGGTCCGAGCGTTTTTCCCGCGAGTGCGGCAAAGGAGGCGGCAAAATCGATCTGGCACACGACTGCATCGGAAACCCCGGGTTTTACGCGTGCCGGCCACCGAAGCAGCATCGGAACACGCGTGCCGGCTTCGAAGCTGCTGTATTTTCCCCCTCGCCATGGGCCGCTGGGGCGATGATTCCCCAAGAGTTCGACCGCACGATCCGCATAACCGTCGTCGACAACCGGACCGTTATCGCTCGAAAAGATAAGAAGGGTATTTTCAGCAAGCTTGAGCCGGTCGAGCGTCTTGAGGATTTCACCGACGGTCCAGTCGAGTTGAAGGATCACGTCGCCACGCGCGCCCATCGGACTCTTGCCGGCAAATTTTGCATTGGGCGGCCGTGGAACGTGAATGTCATGTGTGGCCAGATAGAGGAAGAAGGGACGGTTCTTGTTCTTCTTGATGAAGTCGGTGCTCTTCCGGACAAAGGTTTTTGCAAGGTCCTCATCTACCCAGCGTGCGGAATGTCCGCCCGACATATATCCAATGCGGCTGATGCCATTGACGATGGTCATGTCATGGCCGTGACTCGGGTGAAGGCGCAGAAGCTCCGGATGCTCCTTGCCTGTCGGTTCATTCCCGATCGGCCCCGCAAAGCTGACGGTGATGGGATCCTTTGGATCCAAGCCAACGACGCGGTGGTTTTCTACGAATACGCAGGGAACACGGTCGGCTGTCGCCGGCATCAGGAAGCAATAGTCGAAACCTATTTCCAACGGACCAGGCTTGAGCTCGCCATTCCAGTCAGGTTTTCCTTCACCGAGCCCCAGGTGCCACTTCCCGACTGCGGCAGTTGCATAGCCTGCTGCCTTGAGAAGGCCCGGCAGGGTCGAGCGGCCTGGCTTGATCAAAGCCGTGGCGTCGCCGGGGGCGATTCCCGTATTTGGGTAGCGCCATGCATATTCGCCAGTGAGAAGAGAAAATCTCGATGGCGTGCACGTGGCGGATGTTGAATGGGCGTCGGTAAAGCGTATGCCTTCCCGTGCGATGCGGTCGATATTGGGCGTCTGAACGCGCGTGGCACCGTAGCAGGATACGTCACCGTATCCCAGGTCGTCGGCGTAGATCACGATGATGTTCGGGCGCGAGGCGCCGGAAGCGATGGATTTCAGGAAGGCGACCAGGAACGCGAGAATCAGGAATGTGCGGCTAGAACGATGCATGGGCGAGTGATTTGGGTTTGGGCGAGATTCAAGGGCAGGATCGTTTGAGAATCGGACTCTGACTTAGGACAGGGGAAAGGGGTGAGTGCTTCGAGAGTGTGGGTTCTGGGTCTGTCGCAGGACTTGATGCGATGTTCAGACAGTTGTCAGCGTGACGTCCCGGCCCGTTCCGTTCAAGGAGGAGTTTGTTTCCACAAGGTTCTGAATCATCATGGCCTTCCTGCATTGGCGCGCTGAGTTTGGAAAATCGTCATCCTGTGGAGAGATCGAATGAATTAGAGTGTGGCTGCTGAAGAAGTGAAGAGTGTTCGGGAGTTTGCCCATTTGAACTTTTTGCGCGGTTGTCACCGGCTGGTCATCAATTCGTAACAATTCCCTGAGAACATGGCTGCGCAATGATGCGAACCATGTTTCCTCCAATCTTCCAATTTAGGTCCCTTGGACTTGCGGTGCTTACCGTCTTGCTGTGCATGCCTGCCGTGCTCATGGCCCAAGAGAGCGGCCCATTGGTTGATCTTCTTGTCCGCAAGGGCCTGATCAACGATCAGGAGGCGGAGGAAATTCGTGCTGAACTGGTCAAGGAGTTTACCTCCAATGTTCCGGCAGGTAAGCTCAATCTCAACTCGGCGTTGAGCGAGTTCAAGTTGTCAGGCGACATCCGTTTGCGCCACCAGGTGGAAACCCAGGCGCCACAGAACGGCGCGGTCTCCAATGAACGCGTGCGCGAGCGCTTCCGTTTCCGTTTCAATGGAGATGCCGTGCTTCAAAAGGGCTGGGGCGCGGGCTTTGCCTTTGAGACCGCACCCGCCTCGGATTCCGGCAACCAGACGTTTCAGGATGGAGGCAGCGACTACGGACTCTATCTCTCTCGCGCCTATCTCTCATACCAGCCAAACGCCAACTGGATGTTTGTTGGCGGCAAGCAGCGCAATCCGATCTACACGACGGATCTGGCATGGGACAGCGACATCAACCCACAGGGCGTGTCCGAAGTTTTCCGTCACTTCCTAGCAGGCAAGGATACGCTGGAGTTCCGCGCCCTGCAGAGTATTGTGGACGACCGCGCGGAGTCCGGCTTCGGACCTGGCAGCCGTGATGCCTGGCAATTCCTTCAGCAGGTGGTCTACACGCGCTGGTTTGGAGGGGATGCGATCGGCAATCAGAGTAACAGCTTCATACTCGCTCCCGGGTATTCCATTTACAACCAGTCGCTGCTGGACGGACTGGACAACGAAACGGCCTTCAACGGATCCACACGTGGGCTGAGTTTGCTGACGTTTGCTGGCGAGGTGAACTGGGCAAACGTCGCCGGAGCTGGCACCCAGTTCAAAGTCTATTGGGATGGTTCCTACAATTTTGAGGCGCAGCGGCGCGTGCGTCAGGTCTACGGTTTGTCGGGTGCCAACAAGGATGCCTATGCCTGGCTCGTGGGCATGGGTTATGCCTACGGCTCCGGCAAGGTTCAGGGCGACTACAGCCTTCGCCTCGACTATCGACGGATCGGACTTGGGGCCATCGATCCCAACACCAGCGATTCCGACTTCGCATTCGGCAATTTGAACCAGCAAGGGATCAAGTTGGCTGGCTCCTACAACCTGACTGATTTCGCGAATCTTAACGTTACCTATTTCTATACGAAGGACATCCGCGAGACGCTCTTCCAAAGCTCCGTGGCGAAGCTCGACCGCTCGCAGACGCTCCAATTCGACGTCGTCGTCAAGTTCTAGCCGTCTCTTTCATCCATCATACATCATGAACAAGCTCACTCTCATTTTGGCTCTGGCGGCCTCCGTCACACTCACTGCGGCGGCCCAAAAGCTCGTCATCAAGGGGTCGGATACTCTGGGAGCGAAACTCGTGCCCATGCTCAAGGAGGCGTATTCGGCAGAAAATCCTGCCGTCTCCTTTGAAATCGCGGCTGAAGGCTCCAGCACGGGCATTTCCGCAATTGTCGACGGTACGGCCAACATTGGCATGTCCTCCCGCCGCGTGAAGCCCACCGAAGTTTCTGCTGCGCAGAGCAAGGGTGTGACCTTTAAGCCGATCATCGTCGCATTCGACGGAATGGCTGTGGTGGTCAATGAGAACAATCCCATTGCCGGTCTCACCGCGCGTCAGGTGGAGCAGATCTTTACGGGTGATGTCATTGATTGGTCTGCGGTGGGGGGGCGACAGGGAAAAATCTCGATCTATACACGCAATACGTCATCGGGAACCTACTCCGACTGGAAGGAATTGGCGATGAAGCGCCGCGATTATGCGCGTTCGGCGCAAAAGATGGCTGGAAATGAGCAGATTGTTTCGGAGGTGGCCCGGAATCCGAACGGCATTGGATACGTCGGCTTGGCGTACTTGAATGCGAAGGGCATCAAGTCCATGTCAATAGATGGCCAGGCGCCGACTGAGGAGGGAGTGCGTAGCAAGAAATATCCGTACGCCCGCCCCACATTCTTCTACACCAATGGAGAACCCACAGGGGAGGCCGCGCGTTTCATCGCCTTTGCGCTGAGCGCGGAAGGGCAGGAGATTGTACGCAAGGTGGGATTTGTTCCGCTGAAATAGGAAGCTGCTGCCCGATCTCATGCCTTCAGAGAGGATCAATTCCGCGGCCGCATTTCCGGTCACCTTCCGACGCGGACGGTATGCAGGCCTGACTGGCAATCAGGTTGTCCGGAGCTTTTTTGGAGGCAACGCGATCGTTTCGGTCGTTGTTCTTGGGCTGATCACGTTGTTCCTGTTCCGCGAGGGTTATGAATTTTTTGGGCAGAACCGACGCAACCTGGAAATCTATCGCGCTGCTGGTTTGGAGTTTGTCGATATTCTGAAAAGACAGGAGGAGGGATTTGGAGCTTTGAACCGAGCCCTTTTTGAAGTCCGCCTGGTTGCTGGCAGGGAGACAGAGCCGGGGCACCCAATGGCGACAACGGCGGAACTCGAGGCATTCGATGCGTATGCATCGAAATTCGGCGATGCGGCGGGTCCATTGAGGGAGATACTTGGCGAGCTCGTTGAGACGGCTTCGGCCATCAAGACGAAGCTTGTGATGAACGAGGATAGATTGGCGGAGCGTCAGCACCTTCTCGCCACGGATAGGCAGTCGGAGGCGGGGGCGATCCGCATCGAATCCATCGATATTGAGGCGGAACTGCGACCATTGCTGGAATCGCGCGCACGGCACTCCGCAATCAGCGGGTCGCTCGCCAAATCACTCGTAGAACTTTCTGACCGCATGCCCTCGATGTCGGCCCCGGAACTTCAAGTCTTGCTTGAAGAATTTGGAGAGCAGCTTCGCGACTATGTCGCAAGTTTTCCAAGGATTGAGCGGGAACTCGCAGAATGGCGTCACGATCGAGAGGTTTCCATGCCGAGTGCGATCACGGCTTTTCTGTTCGGACGGGAATGGCTCACGGCAAGCTTCTGGCAGGACTGGTATGGCGTGTTGCCGCTTGTAACGGGCTCCTTCCTGATCTCGCTCATCGCACTGGCGTTGGCCGTGCCGCTTGGGGTCGGGGCGGCGGTCTATGTCAACCAGATCGCGCGGCCATCGGAGCGAAGTGTGATCAAGCCGTGCATCGAGTTCATTTCGGCCATCCCATCGGTTGTTCTTGGATTTTTTGGAATCGCGGTCCTCGGTGAGGCTCTGCGCAAGGTTTCCCATATCGCCTGCCTGGAGTGGATCCCCGGCTTTCCCATCGCTGAACGGCTCAATGCTCTCACGGCGGGATGTCTCTTGGGTCTAATCGCGGTTCCAATCATATTTTCCCTTGCGGAGGACGCCCTCCAGAATGTCCCGAAGTCATTCAAGGAGGCATCGCTTGCCCTGGGGGCTTCGCGACTTCAAACTGTCTTTCGCATTATCCTCCCCGCGGGCATTTCCGGAATCATCTCCGCTGTGTTGCTCGGCCTGGGCCGCGTCATCGGAGAAACGATGGTGGTGCTGCTCTGCGCGGGCAATCGCATTGCAATCCCGGATTTCAGTGCTGGGCCGGGTGTCGTGAGCCAACCGGTGCACACGATGACCGGCATCATTGCTCAGGAGATGGGCGAGGTTGTCCAGGGTGGTATTCACTATCGTGCCCTCTTTGCCGTGGGCATTCTACTGTTCTGCCTGTCGCTGATGATCAACTTTGTCGCCCAGAGAATCCTCGGCAGGTACCGCCTGCTGTCGACCTGAACAGAGCACTGCGATGTCCAAATCATCAACTCATCCCTACCAGACCAGGCCCGGAGTTCGTCGGGCAGGGGAACGCATCGCGTTCTGGATATTCCGTGTTTGTACCTACGCAGTCCTGGCAAGCGGGGTGTTCGTTCTCTCCGATGTGGTTTTCAAGGGTGCACGCGCGGTGTTTCGATCCGAGTTCCCGTTTGTTAACGTGACATTTTTTACTGAGGCGCCTGAGTCACTCCACGTTTTCGATTACCAAGGTCAGAAGATGGAAATGGGCGACAGGGAGTTTCGCGCCTTTCTCCGTGGTGAGGCACACAAGGCAGCCACAGAGAATCGTGAGCCATTGCCGATTGAGAGTCAGAGTTACGTCTATTCTGCGGGCGGGATCCTGCCGTGCATTGTCGGCACGGTCTTGCTGACAGTTGGGGCAACAGTCATCGCGCTTCTGCTCGGCATATCCAGCGCGATTTACATCAACGAGTATGCGAGACAAGGACCGATGCTCCGCTTCATGCGGCTGGCCATTGTCAATCTCGCTGGCGTCCCATCGATTGTGTTTGGCCTGTTTGGCATGGGTCTATTCGTGATCTATCTCAAGTGGAATGTGTCGCTCCTTGCGGGCTGGTTCACACTTGCATTC
The DNA here is from genome assembly GCA_014584295.1 of Verrucomicrobiota bacterium. Lineage (GTDB taxonomy): Bacteria > Verrucomicrobiota > Verrucomicrobiia > Opitutales > Opitutaceae > UBA6669. The sequence continues at coordinate 328,761 of JACTNC010000053.1, read as the reverse complement.
ACGGTGCTTCCCCTCGTCATCACAGCATCCGAGGAGGCCCTCAAGGCGGTGCCCAGGGGGTTCAGGGAGGCTTCCTTGGCGCTCGGTGCGACGCCTTGGCAAACCATCCGCAAGGCGGTTCTTCCCCATGCGCTTTCAGGAATGCTGACCTCGTCGATTCTCTGTGTCGCTCGCGTTGCGGGAGAGACGGCACCGATCATGTTCACCGCCGCGTATGCCGTGCGAGACAAGCTGCCCTGGCAGGATCTGGAGCATTTTGGTGACTTCTTCTTCCAGGGCGTGATGGCGCTTCCTTATCACATCTACGTCGTCAGTTCCAAGATCCCCCAGAACGACTACACGCAACGTACGCAGTACGGCGCCGCGTTTGTGTTTCTCCTGATTGTCGGGCTCATCGCAGCGAGTTCGATCATTCTCCGAGGCAAGCTGCGTCAACGGCAAACATGGTAAACCCTTCTCTCCATTCACGTCGCACTCCTATCGCTATGCCTGTCATGGATTCGTCCAACACCGATCTCCGCATTCAATCATCCATGCCTGCACTCGCGTCGACTGCGGGAATCGATAGGTCGGCGGGCGCATTGATTGATATCGAGAGTCTGGATTTTCACTACGGTCCGCATCAGGTGCTTCACGAGATCTCGCTTCAGATTCCCGAGAGGCAGGTCACCGCATTCATCGGTCCCTCGGGATGCGGAAAATCGACACTGTTGCGCTGCCTGAACCGCATGAACGACCTGATCGATGGTGCAAGGGTAGGAGGGGGGCGCATATCAATCCGGGGAATCGACATCCATCGCAGCGATGTGGATGTGATCGAACTTCGCAAGCGCGTCGGCATGGTCTTTCAGAAATCCAATCCTTTCCCAAAATCGATTTATGAGAACGTGGCCTACGGATTGCGCATCCAGGGTGTCAGGGACCGGTCACGTCTGGATGAAGCCGTGGAGCGGTCGCTGCTGGGCGCAGGATTGTGGGACGAAGTCAAGGATCGCCTGCATACGTCGGGTCTCGGGCTCTCGGGTGGACAGCAACAGCGACTCTGCATCGCGCGCACGATCGCGGTGGAGCCTGAGATTATCCTGATGGACGAACCCTGCTCGGCACTCGATCCCATCGCCACCGCGAGAATAGAGGAGCTCATCAAGGAGCTGAGGTCGAGGTTCACAATCGTGATTGTGACCCACAACATGCAGCAGGCCGCGCGTTGTTCGGACCTCACGGCGTTTTTCTACCTAGGGAGGCTCGTGGAGTTCTCTCCTACGCGAACGATCTTCATGAATCCGGCGAATCCCCAGACGGAAGCCTATGTGTCGGGTCGATTCGGGTGAGGGTTCCCAGGAAATCTTTAATTCATTTCAATGAAACGATTCTTTGACGCAGAGCTCGAAAACTTCCGCTCGCTGCTGCTTCTGATGGGAGAGAAGGCGACCCGCCAGGTTCACGATGCGATGCAGGCGCTGGCTTTGGCGGATGCAGGACTTGCTGACCGCGTCATCGCAGCCGACGATGAGCTTGATCTCCTGGAGATGAAGATCGACGACGAGGCTGTGCGGTACATGAGCCTGCGGGCGCCTGTGGCGACTGAGCTGCGGCTCGTGATCGTTGGGATGAAGGCTTCACACGATCTCGAGCGTGTGGGCGATGAAGCCACGAGCATTGCCAAGCGGGTGATTCGGCTGGCGGCTGAGCCGCCCCTCAAGCCCTTGGTTGATCTTCCAATCATGGTGACCGTTGCGCTGGAGATGTTGGGGGATGCGCTCGATTGCTTCACGCACGACAACTCGGAAAAGGCTTTGTCGGTGTGCCATCGGGATGCCGCGGTCGACCAGCTCAACCGACAGCTCTTCCGGGATCTCACGCGATTGATGATCGAGAACCCCGGAAGCATAGGTCGGGCACTGGAACTGACATTCATTTCCAAGTCGATAGAGCGCATTGCCGACCATGCCACCAACATCGCGGAGGAGATGATCTACCTGACAAAGGGTCGGGATGTAAGGCATAGCAGCGAAGTGAAGAAGGCCCGGTCGGCCGCCGTTCGCTGACCGATCAGATCTTGCCGCGCATTTTTGCCCAGGCGAGGCCGAGGTATTCGTAGATGGCCTTTTGGGAGCGTTCAAGTCCGGTCAGGTCGCAACCGAGGTAGTCAGAGACATTAAATCCAGGGTTCAGGCGCACGGCGAAGTCGGTGGGGCAGGGGACGACTCTGACTCCTGCATGGCTGAAGAGTCTTACGGCCCGCGGCATGTGCCACGCAGAGGTTACCAAGGCGATGGGGCTTTCCGCAGCAAGGACCTCAGCGGCGGCACGGGCCTCGCCTTCAGTGTCGTAGCCCGATTCGATCAGCCGGATTCTTTCTTTCGATATGCCAAGTTGGACGGCCACCTCGGCGAGGATGGCTGCATGGGTCGCTCCCTGGGAGGAAACGCCCGGACCGCTGGTCCACAGTTCCGCATGGGGAAGCGCCGAAGCGAGCCGGCAGCCCTCAACAATACGCGCGAGGGCGGAGGCGCTGAGTCGGCTGGTTGACGGAAGCCCCGGAGTGTCTGTGTGACCGCCGCCGAGGACGAGGATTGCTTTGCAATCTTTGATGGCTGGTGGAAGGTCGGCGTTTGCCTCAAAGTCAGGTTGTGCGCGATATTGGTTCTCAAGTGGGCGAATGAGCAGGATGCCGATGCCCTTGTTTGCGCCGAGTGTCAGTGTCAGGATACCAAGGAGAAGGAGCACCCTTCCGAAGGCATTCCTTGTCGGCTTGCGTGTCAGCCACAAGCCCGACCAAAGAACAATGAGGGCGATTGAAAGTGGCATAAGGAGCGAGGCGATGAACTTCTTGAGAGCAAACATGGGACGGTGCGTTGGCCTCGCAGAATCCCCCGCTTGCCACGTGGAGTCGATACGCTTCGCTTTCCGTCCGCATGCCTGCATCCGATCTTCCGATCTACGAACTTGAGTCTTCGCTCGTGGCCGCGTTGCGCGGAGGCAGCAGGCTCATTGTTCAGGCTCCAACCGGGTCTGGAAAGTCGACACAGATTCCGCAGATGCTTCTTCGGCACGGGTTCGCGGATGATCGCAGCGAGATTGTTGTCCTGCAGCCTCGTCGATTGGCGACGCGCATGCTCGCCGCGCGCGTGGCCCATGAACTCGGTGGACGTCTGGGTGATGTCGTGGGATACCAGATACGACTGGATGCCCGGGTGAGTGCGCGCACGCGGATCCGTTTCGTGACGGAGGGCGTGCTGCTTCGACAGATGTCCTTTGATCCGATGTTGCCGGGCGTTGCCGTGATCGTCTTCGACGAGTTTCACGAGAGGCACCTGCATGGCGATATCTCCCTGGCGCGTGCGCTTCAGATTCAGGCGGAGTCGCGCCCTGACCTGAAGATCATCGTCATGTCCGCCACGCTTGATGCGGGGGCGCTGCGATCCTACCTCGCTCCCTGCGAGATCCTGGCCTCCGAAGGCAGGAGTTTTCCGGTGACGGTTGAATACCTGCCGAAGTCAGTGAACTTCGAGCAGCGACCCGTCTGGGACGTCGCAGTGGAGCAGTGCGAACGGGTCGCTGGCATGACGACGGGTGACCTTCTCGTGTTCATGCCCGGTGCCTACGAAATCAACCGCACGATCCAGGCAATCGGCAATTCGCGGGAGCTGCGTGAGTTTGTCGCCCTTCCTCTTCATGGAGAGTTGTCGCCGGAGGCACAGGATCGCGCTGTGGAGCGATCCGCTTCGCGGAAAATCATTGTATCGACCAACGTGGCGGAGACATCGCTGACCATTGAAGGCGTTACGGTGGTGATCGACAGCGGCTTGGCGCGTATGGCCCGTTATGATCCTCACCGGGGGATCAACACCCTGCTGATTGAGAAGATTTCAGTGGCCAGCGCGGATCAACGTGCAGGTCGTGCGGGCCGGGTTGCGCCAGGCAGGTGCGTGCGCCTCTGGACGGAGCGCGAACATGCCCAGCGTCCGCTGCAGGAACTGCCGGAGGTGAAACGCCTCGATCTTGCCGAAGTTGTCCTGACCCTGAAGGCGGCGGGAGTGGACGATGTAGAGCATTTCCCCTGGTTGGAAAAGCCCGACGCAAAGTCGCTCATGAGGGCGGAGATCCTGCTGCAGGACCTCGGTGCACTGCGAGCCTCTGAGAGTGCGAGTCGAGATGATTCAATTGTTCCAGGGCGCATCACGGAAATCGGGCGCAAGATGCTGGTATTTCCCGTTCATCCCCGTTACGCGCGCATGTTTCTGGAAGCTGATCGTCGGGGGTGTGTTCGCCCTGTTGCACTCCTTGCCGCGTTGACGCAGGTCAGAAGTCTGCTTCTGCGCGGAGTCAGCAGGGAGGTTGAGGACGCGAGGGAGGATGCACTGGGCGAGGAGACGGAGAGCGACTTCTTTTTCCTGATGCGCGCCTGGCGCCATGCCGAGCGGGCCGGCTTCAACCTGGATGTCTGTCGCCGCTTTGGCATTCATGCGCAGTCGGCGCGTCAGGTTGGTCCCCTGTTTGGTCAGTTTCTTGAGATTGCAGAGAAGGAAGGACTGGATTTGGCAGAGCGTGCCTTCGACGGCGATGCCGTGCGCAAATGTGTGCTGACCGGATTTTCGGACCAAATTGCCCGGCGCCTCGATGCTGGCACGCTCCGCTGCGAACTCGTGCACGCGCGGAAAGGGCTCCTGGCGCGTGAGAGCGCCATACAGCGATCTCCCTTGCTTGTGGCTGCCGAGGTCGGGGAGATTGAGGGTCGGGGTGGGGACGTGAATGTGCTGCTCTCCATGGCCACAGCCGTGGAGGAGTCCTGGTTGCCGGAGCTCTTTCCGGATGATTACCGGGAGACACGCGGCGTTGTCTATGATCCCGAATTGAAGCGTGTGGTTTCTCGGAAGGAACGGCGGTTTCGAGATTTGGTCATCGAAGCGAAAGTGAGCACCGAGGACGCGCCATTGACGGAATCGGCGGCGCTCCTGACGCGTGAAGTGCTCGAAGGGCGGATAACCATTGATGCGTGGGACGATCACGTGGAGCAATGGATCACCCGCGTCAATCGCCTGGCCGAATGGTTTCCCGAATTGGAGGTGAATCCCATCCGGGCGGAGGACAGGGCAACGTTGATCGAGCAGATATGTTATGGAGAGCGTGGAGCCCGCGCCGTGAAAGACAAGCAGGTCATGCCTGTGCTGCGGGAGTGGTTGACGGCGGAGCAACTGGCGGTTCTCGATCACTACCTCCCCGAAAGACTCGTCATGGCCAATGGTCGAAAGTCCAGGCTGACCTACCGGCAGGAGGGACCGCCCGTATTGAGTGCCCGAATACAGGAGCTCTATGGCGTTGAAGGCACCTTTACCCTCGGCAATGGCCGCGTGCCGGTGAAAATCGAAGTGCTCGCACCGAATCACAGACCGATCCAGGTGACGGATGACCTCACCCGGTTTTGGAGCGAAATGTATCCCAAGGTAAAGGCGGAGCTGTCCCGCTGCTATCCCCGCCATGAGTGGCGGTAGTCGGTACCGTCCACAGGAGTCGCAGATCGTGGACGCAACCCGATGCCATTGAGGAAGAAGCGGTCGGATGGGTCCACTTCGGACTTTACCCCGGGGCGGGAATCAGGATGAAATGGAACATCGCTGAATCCATGGCATGATCGACTATAATCCGAAACGCTGGTCATCGCAGCTGCTCGCGGTTCGCGGTTCGATCGCCCCAAAGGTGTTCCTGCGTGTTGGCTTGGTTGTCCTTTGGGCGGTATGTGTGGTTTCCCTGCATCGGTACGTCAGGCACATTGAGATACCGCCGACGGTGCACGGCCTTATCGGCGTGGCGCTGGGCCTGCTGCTCGTGTTTCGGACAAATTCCTCGTACGATCGCTATTGGGAGGGTCGAAAGGCATGGGCAAGGATACTGAACGAATGCCGCAACATTGCACGTTCCTCCCGTACGCTTCTGGCCGGCCATCCTGCGTTGAGCAATCCGGTGATTCTTTGGACCGCCGCGTATCCTTATGCCTGCATGAACTCGCTGCGCGGCGGCCGGGGACTTGGTCCGCTCGAGGCGCGTCTGCCCAAAGGCGAGGTGGGCGAGGTGCTGGCCTCACCACATGTTCCCACCGCAGTCGCGATGCGAATCACCGCTCCCCTTGTTGAACATCGCCCATCGGGCACGTTTGCGGAACGTGCAGTGATCGCGATCGACGGCATGGTTCGCGGGCTGGTTGAGCACATCGGAGAATGCGAGCGGATCCAGAATACCCCGCTGCCATTTGCCTATGTGGTTCACCTTCGCCGCGCCCTGGTCCTCTATCTGGTCACTCTTCCCTTCGCCCTGGTTGAGAGCTTTGGATGGCTTACCGTTCTCTATACGCTTCTTAGCGCCTATATCCTCATGGGGATCGATGAAATTGGCGTTGAGATCGAAAACCCGTTCGGCGAGGACAAGAATGATCTCCCCTTGGTATCGATCTGTGCAACCGCGGAACGGGATCTCATGGCGCTGATGATCCCACCGATGCAATCAGACGGACAGGAGCCCGCAGCCCCAGGCACATGATCGGGTGCAGCTCCGGGTATGGCGGATTGCCGACTTTTGGCCTGTTAGAAGCTGATTTACGGGAAAGCGCTTGCCACACCCTCGGGTGCGTGGAGACTGTTCCCTCTATACGCAACCACGCGGACCTATCCCCGCCAGACCGCCGTCATGGACGAAAAGCCATCCACCGAGAATCCTGTCAAAAAGGATTTCAACAAACTCGATCTGAGCCAGCTCCAAGGGTTCAGTTTCGGAACTCAATGGGCACAGGAAAAACCCGAGCCGCATGGACGCGCGGATGGGCGGGAAGGGGCGCCGCGGCGCAATCCTGAGCGCCGGGAGCGCGAACCGCATGGAGCGCATCCCGGTGGTATCCCCAGTCGCGATCGCAGGAGCTTCCGTAAGCCTGCTGGAGGAGGCGGGCCAGGCAGCGTCAGCCAGGAAGGTTCAGGCGAGGATGCGACCAGGGGCTCGGGGCATGGCCACCGTGAGGACGGGCATGCGCGGGATTCGAGAGAATTTCGTGGCGGTCCGCGTCGCGAGGCTGGCGGGCCAGGCAACCTACGTGCAGAAAGACGTGGTGGCCACGGTGAGCGGGGTGGGGAACGAGGCTCACGCTTTGGTGGACGTGAAGGCGGCCATGGAGGTTCCCGTCACGAAGATCGCGGGCCGTACATCAGTCCCCATTTTACCGTCACATTTTATCCCGAGGATGCCAGTTTTGCGGCATTGGCGAAAACAATCCGCAGCTCCTGTCGCACCTTTGAGCTTTTTGACATCGCAAAGACGGTGATTGGAAAGCCGGAAAGATTTGTAGTCGTGCTGACGCGAAAGTTGCCGGATTCAGCATCCGCTGCGGGCCAGCCGGCGGCGGCACCAACTTCTGGTGGCAAGCCCGGCCCGATGGCAATTTCGGTGCCGGATGGCATACCCTTTGAGAATGAAGAAAGCGCGATTGCCCACGCACTCGACAAGCACCTCGGGTCATTTTTTGACGTGGCCGAGGTTGAGGTCGATCCGCCCAAGGGTAATTTCCTGATCGTCAATCGCTGTGGCATAACCGGTGAACTGCTGGGTCCGCCCAATTACCATCGATACAACCAGATTCTGCAGCAGCATTTCGCGTCGCGCATCAAGGGCATGTCCTTGGAGGCGTTTCGCTCGCGTGTGGAATCCGTGCGCGATCCGGAGGTCGTAAACCAGTGGCTGGAAAAGATGAAGAAGGCGACGCGCTATACCTGGAAACAAGGCGCTGCGCCGCTCGCTGATGGACAGCAGCCGTCTCCGGTGGTGGCGTTTGACTCCTTTGAGGAGGCCCGGACCCATCTTCTGAGCCAGGCGCGGGACAAGGTTGTAAAGCTGGTGGACAACGCTCGTTTTCACGGAGTCCTTGTCGGTGCAATTCCTCCCGGGGAAATCCGGCGATCCATTGATGGCGCGCTTGAACGTCAGCGCAGATTTCCGCTGGACACGGCAAATGCGCTTCGAGGTCGCCTTCGTCGCGAGGGATTTACCATCTTTAAGAAGGGCTCGAAGGGCATAAGCTATGTCTGTGCGGTAAAGCGCAAGTTCAGGATCCCCGGGCAGACCTTCTCCGAAAGCATTGGCAATCTCATTGCCTACATTGAGGCAAATCCAATGGTGAAAGCGGGAGACCTCCCCAGAAAGTTGCTCGGACTTGCGATCGTCACTCCTCCGTCCGCCCCGGTTGCGCCACAGACGGAAGGTGCGACCGTCTCGGCACCGCTCCTGTCCGCTGAAGATCAGAACCGCCTCTCCCGCATGCAGGGCGATCTCCGCTGGCTTGTGACGGAAGGCTATGTGACGGAATTTCTGGACGGCCGGCTCTTTGCTCCCCCGGCAATGGTGGAAGCGCGCAAGAAGGAAATCGAAAGCGCGGAGCACGATCCGGAGAATTTTCCTGAAGCGCCTGCTTCCGTGCCAGTGGAAGCGACTGTGCCCGGCAATCCACAGGTCGAAGCGAATCCCTCGCCAGAGGCAACCGGCACTGGTGCAGGCACGACAACAAGACCTGAGGAGGGGAATTCCACGTCCGGTCCTGTGCCGCCGCCCCCGGCGATGGAAGAAGTCTCTACCGGAACGGGGTCCGAAACGCCTCAATCAGCTCACGATCCAGTGATTTGAGCCGACGCAAGTGCCGTGCTTATTGCGGCGTTTGCATTTTGTGCGTGCCTCATGGGCGAATGTGTGACGGTGTCGATTTACTATGATCATCGCAGACATTGCCAAGATACCCGGCCGCACCTTTCCTGCGCGCCGGTGGACGCGAGGGATGGTGGGGCAGGCGGGGCAGCCCATCGCCGCAAAGGGATTCGCCATGGGTTACGTGGTGCTTGAACCGCGCGGTGGCCAGGTTCCATGGCACAATCAGGAGCAGGAAGAAGTGTACATGATTCTCGAAGGAAGGGGGGAAATCTGTGTCGGAACCGAGAGGCAGGAGATATCCGCGGGGCAGGCAGTTTTCCTTCCGCCGACGGTATTTCACCAGCTCACGAATACCGGCGAGGAGCCTCTGCACATGATGTACATCTATTGCCCGGGCGGGGACGTCGCCCATTGGCGGCAGGAGCTTGACGGTTCGCTTCCGCCGGCTGGTGTCGGAGCAACGCCTCCGCTTCCGGCAGGCGCGGCGCCACAGTGCACGAAAAAGCCCGATTGATCCTGAAATAACGACGCGGATCTACGCCTTATCTTTCCAGCGGCTGGGGGTCATGCCGGTTCTGCGTCGAAACCAGCGCGCGAAATAGTTGGGGTCGTCGAAACCTGCGTGACTCGCGGCTTCAGCCACCTGCATTCTGGATTTTAGTGCAGATTGGGCAGCTTCCAGTCTGACCAGATCGCGCACGCCCCGCAGACCGAGACCGTGGTCGCGTTTGAGTCGTCGGCTCAAGGCGTCGCGCGCATAACCCGCTTCCTTGGCAACCTCGCCCAATGAGTTCGTTTCACGAAGGCGCGCCTTCACCCGGTCAAACAGGCTGCGTGGTGCGGTTTGCGGCGCGGCGAGTTCAAACTTCGGCTCAAGGAGGCGCGCAATGACTGCGATGATTGCGGGGTAGTCGGACAATCTAGGACGACCCTTGGTCGGAACCTGGGCGAGAAGGCTGTGAAGTTCGCCGAGCGTGTGTTGGGGCAGACGACGGTGGACTGCACGCGTCCGTTTCTTCTGAGTACGATAGTCGAGCACGAGGCATAGCGGTCGGCTCTGGCCGGAATTGGAAAATCCGTGGGGAACATTGGGTGGAATGATGAAGAGATCGCCCCCCCGGGCTTCGACAACGCCTTGTCGGATGTGCTGGTTGCCTTCCCCCGCGAGGTATAGGATGAGCTGCGAATAGGGATGGGTGTGCATGGCCACCTCCTGAGCGCGATGACGGTTCAACTGCAGCTTTCTCAGCACGAACCCCAGAGCATGAATCTCGATCCGTTGAATGAGTATTGGGCTCCAGGCCAGCATGACGGTTGCGTGCTAGAATTGGACGGTTGCGTTCTAACCGCAAGCGGGCGTTTCGGTTTATGATCGCGACCGCATTTCTCCCATCCCCAACGAAAGGATCGATCCAATGACCACGCACAAAGTCGGTATCATCATGAACGGCGTCACCGGACGCATGGGCACCAACCAGCATCTGCTGCGCTCCATCAAGGCGATCATCGATCAGGGCGGCATCAAGCTGTCCGATTCTGAAACGATCATGCCCGACCCGATCCTTATCGGGCGAAGCGAGGCCAAGCTGGCTGCGCTTGCAGCGCGGGCGGGCGTCAAGCGGTACTCGACCAATCTCGATGCGGCGCTCGCCGACGCCGGCAATCAGGTGTATTTCGACGCGACGCTGACCGGTCAGCGCCCCGTGGGCGTGCGCAAGGCAATTGCCGCCAGAAAGCACATTTATTGTGAGAAGCCGACGGCAACAACCTCTGCGGAGGCACTGGCGCTCTATCGGGAAGTGTCGGCCGCCGGACTCAAGAACGGCGTGGTGCAGGACAAGCTCTGGCTGCCGGGGCTGCTCAAGCTCAAGTACCTGATAGACACGGGTTATTTCGGACGAATCCTGTCGGTCCGTGGTGAATTCGGCTACTGGGTATTCACCGGGGAGCATGAAAAACTGCAGCGTCCTTCATGGAACTACCGCAAGGAGGATGACGGCGGCATCATCGTGGATATGCTCTGTCACTGGCAGTACGTGATCCAGAATCTATTCGGCGAGGTGAAGTCACTCTCCTGCCTCGGTGCAACCCACGTACCCACGCGCTGGGATGAGGCGGGCAAACCCTACGCTTGCACGGCAGACGATTCTGCCTACGCGACCTTCGAATTGGTGAACGGTGTGATCTGCCACTTCAATTCCTCGTGGGCGGTGCGTGTCCGTCGCGATGACTTGCTGACACTTCAGGTCGACGGTACGCACGGCTCAGCGGTCGCAGGATTGCGCGATTGCACGGCGCAGCACCTTTCAGCGACTCCCCGCTGCGTGTGGAATCCCGACATCGACAGCCCCATCAAATTCTTCGATGGCTGGACGCGGGTGCCGTCGAATGACACCTACGACAATGCCTTCAAGGTTCAATGGGAGCTTTTCCTTCGCCATGTGGTGAAGGATACGCCGTTCCCATGGAATTTGCTTCAGGGGGCCAAAGGCGTGCAGTTGGCTGAACTCGGACTCAAGTCCTGGGCGGAACGCCGCTGGGTGGATGTTCCCGCAATTGGCTGAAATGTGGGCTACTCCTTCGGCGATGATCAGTGTGCTGCAGGTTGGCACAACCCGCAGCACCGCAGGGCATGGCATGCGTCTCGCGCAGAGGTGAGTGTTCCAATTTGGGACATCGTTTCCAATCCATGCCACTTGCCCTTGCAAACCCCGCGGATACGCATGGCTTCTGCGGTAATCCTAAGAACGCCTCACGGCTTGCACTCTTGCAGGTTTGAGGCATTCTTGGCTCAACTCCCTTTTTACCATGATGATCTGGATTATCCTCGTTATTGTACCGATGCTGTTCGGCATGTACGCGCAGTTCCGGATTTCTAGCGCCTACAACAAGAACGTCCGTGTGCCTTCCCGTGGCCACATAACCGGAGCCGAGGCGGCGGAAGCGGTCATGCGTGCAGCTGGCGTTTCCGGTGTAGAGATTGTCGAGGTGCCGGGACAGCTCACGGATCACTATGATCCCATCAACAAACGGCTGGCTTTGTCCCAGTACAACTATCGTGGAACGAGCCTGGCCGCGCTTGGTGTTGCTGCCCACGAAGCGGGTCATGCGATCCAGCACAAGGTGGGCTACGCGATGATGACCGTTCGACAGACATTGGTGCCCGCCACAAAGATTGCGGCTGGAGTCGCCAACTTCGTGCTGATCGCCGGAATCCTGCTGATTTCCAGCGCTATCGGTGGAAAGCTGCTTGTGCTGGGTGCACTCGCTCTGGCGGTCATCTGCCTGTTTCAACTCGTGACACTTCCCGTGGAGTTCGACGCGAGCCGTCGTGCGAAACAGCAATTGGTCAGCCTTGGAATTCTTGGTCGCGATGAAATGCCCGGGGTGAATGAAACCTTGGATGCTGCGGCGTTGACCTATGTCGCTGCATTCTTGGCGTCATTGGGTTCGCTCTTGCACATTGTGATGCTGATCCTAGGTCGCAGGGACGACTAACGAGGCTGCGACTCAGTCCCGGAAGTCACGCGAACGCGCAAAGAAAGACAAGCAGCCAGTCTTCGCGCACTTCGTGGCTTCGCGTGAGGTTGTTTCCGTGGTTCAGTCTGCCAGCGCCAGCACGGCGTACGTGCGTTTGCCTTTGCGCAGGAGGATAAATCGCTCGAACACGACATCGCTCGCGCCCAAGCTGCGGGCAACGTCTGTGCATTTGATGTTGTTGATGTAGATGCCGCCCCCCTCGATGTCCTTGCGGGCCTGACCCTTCGAGGGTGAAAGCCCAGCCGCAACCAAGGCCTCGATGAGGGAAAAGCGGGAGGCAAGCCTGTCCGCCGGCACCTGAACCGTGGGCAGTTCGCCGACAACATCGCGGAAGAGATTTGTGGAGACGCCCTCGAGCCCGCCACCGAACATGATCTCACTGGCACGAATGGCATCGGCGCAGGCCGCGGTCCCGTGGACAATGGTCGTCACCTCTTTCGCGAGTGCCCGGTGCGCATCACGTGCACCGGGATTGACTGTATGTTTTTCCTCCAGCGCGTTGATTTCCGCATGACTGAGGAAGGTGAATTTTTTCAGATACCCGACGACCATGCTGTCCTCGGTATTGATGAAAAACTGGTAGAAACGGTAGGGACTCGTACGTTCCGGATCGAGCCAGACGGCACCGCCCTCGGATTTGCCGAACTTTGTGCCGTCCGATTTTGTGATGAGGGGAAAGGTCAGACCATATGCGGGGACGCCGAGTTTCTTTCGGATGAGGTCGGTGCCTGCGGTGATGTTTCCCCATTGATCGGCTCCACCGATCTGCAGTTCGCAGTTCATCGATTGTCGCAGATGCGCGAAATCATTGGCCTGCAGCAGTTGATAGCTGAATTCGGTGAAGCTGATGCCCGACTCGCTTTCGAGGCGGGACTTTACGCTGTCCTTGGCGAGCATCGAGCTGAGTGAGAAGTGTTTCCCGACATCCCGCAGGAAATCGAGGAAGGAGACCGATGCGGTCCAGTCCGCATTGTCGACGAGCCGCGCGGGATTGATCGGTGTGGTGAAGTCAAGCAGGCGCTCCAACTGTTTCTTGATCTGGCGGACGTTGTGATTCAGCTGTTCCCGGCTAAGCAGATTCCGTTCGACCGACTTGCCGCCTGGATCACCGATCATGCCGGTTGCGCCACCGGCAAGCGGTAGGGGATGATGGCCTGCCAATTGAAAGCGTCGGAGCAGAAGTTGTGGGACGAGGTGGCCGACGTGAAGCGAATCTCCGGTGGGATCAAATCCGCAATACAGGGTGATGGGCCCCTCATTCAGGCGCTTGTTGAGCGCAGGGAGATCGGTGCAGTCGGCCAGGAGGCCGCGCCACTGGAGGTCTTCAATGAGAGTCATATCTGGGCCGGGAGGTGAGTAACAACACTGGGTTTCCCGTCGGCAAGAGCGATTCTTATGGGATGCAATCGGAAAACAGAAAGCCGGCTTCTCGTGGCAGATCGGGATTGCCGCACGGGTGAACTTGGTTAGGCTGCGGTTCTCTTTCGGCGGATTAAATGCGTCGATTTCAACCGTTAACCTTGTCTCTTGTATCTCATGCCACTTGCCATCGGTACCAAAGCTCCCACTTTTACTCTGAAAACCAAAGCCGCCGAAGGCCTCAAGGATGTCTCCTTGGGGGATTTTGCGGGTCGGAAACCTGTCGTGCTTCTTTTCTTTCCGCTTGCCTACAGTGGACCCTGCACGACCGAGATGTGTGAGGTTTCAGCAGGACTGAACGAGTACGAAAAACTGGGTGCAGTGGTGCTGGGCATCAGTGTTGACAGCCCGTTTGCCCAGGAAGCCTGGGCCAAGGCAAACAATATCGGGATTCCGCTTCTAAGTGATCTCAACAAGGAGGTTGCGAAGGCATACCAGGTACTCTTTCCCGGATTGCTGGGCATTGGAGACACGGCCGCTCGTGCGGCCTTCGTCGTGGGCAAGGACGGTCTTATCAAGTACGCGGAACAGACTCCAACACCGCACGATCTGCCGAAATTTGATGCCGTGAAGGCTGCCTTGGCGCAGTGAGTTGAAGCCGATTTAAATTCCCGCCGAGGCTCGAGCCCATAGGGTTAGTTGCTGAATTTCCCTCAATGTCGCTTTCCAATCCGTTCAATACGCTGACCGAGTTTTCCTCGGGTGGTACCACGCACGCCTATCATTCCCTGCCGGCTCTTGCAGCTGCGGGACATCCCCGGCTTTCGAAACTGCCGGTGTCCATCCGCCTCGTGCTGGAGTCGCTGCTCCGCAATTGTGACGGCAAGCGTGTCACCGAGCAGGCTGTTCGTGATCTGGCGGATTGGAAGCCTGTGGCTGTGCGCACCGAGGAGATTCCTTTTGTGGTTGCGCGCATCGTCCTGCAGGATTTCACGGGTGTTCCGCTCCTCGTTGATCTTGCTGCAATGCGTGCGGCGGCTGCGCGACTTGGAAGGGATCCGAAGATCATCGAGCCGCTTGTTCCGGTGGATCTGGTGGTCGACCACTCTGTCCAGGTCGATTTTGCCGGTTCCCCTGACGCGATGAGGAAGAACCTGGAGATGGAATTCTCCCGCAACCGGGAACGTTACCAGTTTCTGAAATGGGGAATGCAGGCGTTTGACACGTTCAAGGTCGTTCCGCCCGGCATCGGTATCGTCCACCAGGTGAACCTGGAGTATCTCGCCAAGGGCGTCCTGTGCGATGCCAACGGTATTCACTATCCTGATACGTTGGTCGGGACCGATTCCCACACGACGATGATCAATGGTCTTGGCATCGTTGGCTGGGGGGTGGGTGGCATCGAAGCCGAAGCGGGCATGCTCGGGCAGCCTGTCTACTTCCTTACCCCGGACGTGGTGGGCGTTCATCTCACGGGCTCACTGCGGGAGGGCGTCACCGCGACCGATCTCGCGCTCACGCTTACGCAGCTTCTGCGGAAGGCAAAGGTGGTGGGCAAGTTTGTCGAATTCTACGGTCCTGGCGCCGCGGCCCTTCCGGTGGTTGATCGCGCGACAATCGGCAACATGGCTCCGGAGTATGGTGCTACGATGGGCTTCTTCCCGATCGACGCCGAGTGCTCCAACTATTTGAGGGCGACCGGACGTGATGAAACAGCGGTGGCGCTCTATGAGGCCTACTACCGTGCGCAGGGCTTGTGGGGAATGCCGCAGAAGGGCGATATTGAATATTCGAGCGAGCTCGAATTTGATCTTGGGTCGGTAGTGCCGAGCGTTGCGGGCCCGAAGCGCCCGCAGGATCGCATTGAATTGCCCCGCCTCAAACAGGAGTTTGTGGCGGCCTTCTCCAGGCCGGTTGCTGAAAACGGATTTGGGAAGAAGCCCGAGGAAATTGCTGTCCGAGCCCATGTGGATGGCGGAATCGTCCACAAGGCGTCGGGCGGCGGAAGCCAGGAGCCCGTGAAGGTTGCAAAGTCGGTTGCACAGAACACCAATCCGCTCACTGAACTGGAAATGGCAAACAACCGGCCGACACCGACGCCGGATCCGATGCTGCCGAGCGTCATCAAGAAAGCGGGTGATGTGGGGCACGGCAGCGTCCTCATTGCGGCCATCACGAGTTGTACAAACACCTCGAACCCATCGGTCATGCTCGCCGCTGGCCTTGTGGCCAAACGGGCGGTGGAGCGCGGTCTCCAGGTCAATCCGATGGTCAAATCCTCGCTTGCCCCCGGTTCCCGTGTGGTGACGGACTACCTGGAGAAGACGGGACTTCAGCCCTACCTGGATCGGCTTGGGTTCCAGACGGTCGGTTACGGATGCACCACCTGCATCGGGAATTCCGGTCCGCTTTCCGCGGCGATTGAGGATACCGTGGTCAAGCACGACTTTGTCACGGCATCCGTTCTTTCGGGAAACCGCAACTTCGAGGCGCGCATTCACCAGAACATCAAGGCGAACTTCCTGATGTCGCCTCCGCTCGTTGTGGCGTTTGCCTTGGCCGGGCGGGTTGACATCGATCTTTCCCGTGAACCGATCGGGAATGACACCCACGGTAAACCGGTCTATCTCAAGGATCTCTGGCCGACCCTGCAGGAGGTGCGGGATCATCTCAAGGCGGCGCTCAAGCCGGAAGTCTTCCGCAAGCTTTACACCGATTTTGCTTCGCAGAACCCCAAGTGGAACGAGATCCCGTCGACTACGGGTAATGTCTATCAGTTTGAAGCGGCGTCGACCTATATCCAGGAACCGCCCTTCTTCGCGAACTTTTCAATGACTCCCGGAGCGATCCGGGAGATCAAGGGCGCACGGGCGTTGGGCGTGTTTGGCGACTCGGTGACAACCGATCACATCTCGCCTGCGGGCGCCATCAAGAAGAGCTCTCCCGCGGGTCGCTTCCTGCTCGAACACGGCGTTTCGTTTGAGGATTTTAACAGCTATGGCTCACGGCGCGGCAACGATCGCATCATGACGCGGGGTACTTTCGCGAATGTGCGGATCAAGAATCTGATGCTGGGGGGCGAAGAGGGTGGCAACACCCTGTTTCAGCCCACGGGGGAGAAATTGTCGATTTACGATGCCGCGGTAAAATACGCGCAGAGCGGGACTCCGCTCATTGTCATCGCCGGTCAGGAGTATGGTACGGGTTCCTCCCGAGATTGGGCGGCCAAGGGCACAGCGCTGCTCGGTGTGAGAGTTGTGGTTGCCCAGAGCTTCGAACGTATCCATCGATCGAACCTCGTGGGCATGGGTGTGCTTCCCCTGCAATTCAAGGAAGGCGTCAATGCGCAGACACTGCGCCTGGATGGCACGGAGACCTATGATGTCGTCGGATTGGGCACGACGCTCAAGCCGCAGCAGGACCTTACGCTTCGCATCACTCGAAAGGATGGTTCGGTAGAGACAGTGAGTGTGAGGTGCCGGATCGACACTCCGATCGAGATCGACTACTATCAGCACGGCGGAATCCTTCCCTACGTCCTGCGCCAGATCATGGCAAAGTCGTAAGGCCGGGCAGCCAGAAGGGCGCAGCTTTCCTTTCTGCAATCATACGCCGTCGCAGGTGAAGCAGCGTTGTCATGTCCGACACCAACAAATCCGTCTTTCAGGCTGATGTATCAGCGGATCCCGTTGCCATACGGATCGAGGGCCGTGCCTCGTTTCAGAACAGCGCGTGTCTGCAGGACTTTATCAAGGCGTTGCTTGCACAGGGGAGGAGTCGCTTCTCAATCGACTTCAATGCATGCACGGGGATGGACAGCACGTTCCTCGGTGTGCTGGCGGGAATAGCCCTGCAGGTCCGGAAGCTCTCACCTCCAGGGCACCTGGTGCTCTCGCGGCTCGAGAGCCGCAACCTCGAACTCGTGCGCAACCTGGGTCTGCATCGCCTCCTGACCATCGATTCAGGCGCGGAGCCTCCGCCGGCTGCCATGTCCTCGCAGGCGATACCCTGCTCTGATCGAAGCGAACTGGAGAACGCGAAAGTTGCGTTGCAGGCGCACGAGAACCTCGTCGAGGCGGAAGAGTCCAATCGCAGCAAATTCGAGGACGTCCTGCATTTTCTCCGGCGTCGCGTTGAAGAGGAGAAGCGGTAGGCAAAGTGCAAATATCGTCCATATCTGGCGAGGGTCTGGCCGAGAATCATGCGTTTTCGCACTTCTCCCGTGCTGTAAAACGGACTAGTTTGACCCCATGCCTGCCGCCCTTCCCAGCGAAACCATGACACTGCCCGATTCGTCCGGCCACTTCGGAAGATATGGAGGCGTCTTTGTTCCGGAAACGTTGATGACGGCGCTTGCCGAATTGGGGGATGTGTACGACTCGGCCCGCAACGATCCTGCCTTCGTGCAGGAATTGACGGAACACCTGAAGGAATTTGCGGGCCGTCCGACTGAATTGTACTTTGCCCGTCGTCTCACGGAGCATTGCGGGGGCGCCCGGATCTACCTGAAGCGGGAGGATCTCCTTCACACGGGGGCGCACAAGATCAACAATGCCCTCGGGCAGGCTCTGCTCGCGCGCCGGATGGGCAAGAAACGCATCATTGCAGAAACAGGGGCGGGCCAGCACGGTGTCGCAACAGCGGCGGTGTGCGCGAAGTTCGGCCTCGAGTGCGTTGTCTATATGGGTGCTGTCGACATGGATCGGCAGGCACTGAATGTTTTTCGCATGCGCCTGATGGGGGCTGAGGTCCGTGGCGTCGAGGCCGGCCAGAAAACCCTGAAGGATGCAGTCAACGAAGCCATGCGCGACTGGGTCACGAATGTGCGCGGAACGCACTACATCCTGGGGTCGGCGTTGGGGGCGCACCCCTATCCCATGATGGTTCGGGATTTTCATCGGGTGATTGGGAAGGAGGCAAAGGCTCAATTGCTTGCTCGTGAAGGACGACTCCCCGATGAGATGGTGGCCTGTGTTGGAGGTGGCTCAAATGCGATAGGCTTCTTCTATGATTTTCTGCCGGATCGGGGTGTGAAGCTCATCGGTGTTGAAGCGGGTGGTCGCGGCATCCGACGCGGCGAGCACGCAGCGCGATTTGAAGGAGGGAGACTCGGGGTCCTGCAGGGGAGCAAGACCTACATCCTGCAGAATGAGGATGGACAGATTGAATTGACGCATTCGGTGAGCGCGGGTCTGGACTATGCTGCGATCGGTCCTGAGCATGCCTACTATCGGGATCAGGGGCGCATTGAGTATGCCCATGCCTGTGATGATGAGGTCATCTCCACCTTCCAGCTTGTATCCCGATTGGAGGGCATACTGCCGGCACTGGAATCTACACATGCGCTGGTTCATGGGATGAAGCGGGCGCGTGCCCTGCGGAGCGATCAGATTGTTCTCATCAATCTTTCCGGACGAGGAGACAAGGACGTCAATCAGGTGGCGCGATTGCTCAACGTGAAGCTGTGAGTGGTCATAGCCCCGAACCGAGGATATTTTCATGCGAAGCATGACGGGCTATGGCCGGGCAATTGCCGGCATCGGGATTCGCACGCTCACTGTTCAGGTGCGGTCCGTGAACCGGAAGATGCTTGATCTCGCGATCAAGCTTCCGAGCGAATGGGAGGAACTCGAAACCGCAATTTCAGAGCGCGTCCGGGGGTGCACGGCGCGAGGCAAGGTTCAGGTGGACTTCGAGCTGAGCAGCGGCTCGGGCACCGCAATGCCGGTCTGGGATGACGCTGCAATTGGAGATGCCCTGGATCGACTGTCGAACCTGGCTGCGCAGCGCGGCATTCCTTTTACGCCAAGCCCGGAGCTGCTCTGGAGCATAGCCAACGCGCAGCGCAGAATAGAGGAGGCTCCACCGGTGGAACAGGTCCGCGAACAAGTGATCGCGGCGCTTGATACCGCTCTGGCGGACTTTGTCGCGATGCGGGCGCGGGAAGGATCAACACTGCTTGTGGATCTGATGGAGCGAATCGGCAGCCTTGCGAATCATGTCGGTGAGATTGCCGTGAGAGCGCCAAAGGTGACATCCCACTACCGGGAGCAACTGCTGCAACGGCTCCGACAGGCGGGGCTCGAACTCGAATTGAATGACGAACGCGTGCTGCGCGAAATCGCGTTGTTTGCGGACCGCTGCGACCTTTCAGAGGAGCTGACCCGGTTCGGTAGTCACCTGGATCAACTGAAGGCTCTCCTCAATACCGATGGAGAAATGGGCCGCAAGGCGGAATTCATTCTCCAGGAGATGGGGCGCGAGGCAAACACGATGGGTAGCAAGTCCAATGACCATGCAATCTCCCGCGCCGTGATCGAATTGAAGAATGAGCTGGAGAAGATCCGTGAACAGATCGCGAACGTCGAATAGCCACGGCCTGACGTCCGGTGCTGGCTGCTCGTTCAATCACCGCTCGGTTCGATCACGGTTCCATCCGCACGATATTCCTGGATCTTGTTTCGCAGCGTTCGGATGGAAATGTTGAGCAGCTCGGCTGTGCGGGTTCGGTTGCCACCAGTGCTCTTCAATGCCGCAAGGATGGCTCGTTTTTCGAGTTCGTTCAACGGGATGACTTCAGGAATCTCCGATTGCGGAGAGGGTGGGGTGGGATTCGGATCTGGGGCGATTTCTTCCTGCGGCGTGACTTCCGCGAAGCCACCGGAGAAGTTGGAGGATGCTGCTGTGATTGCCGCTGCAGGGGTTGAGACAGCAGTCCAGGTGCCTGTAACTGGGGATGGAGCAGGAGCGGTGGTGACCGAGGACGGTAAAGATGCGGGTGCCTGAGCGGGTGAGGTGACCGTGGGATGCTGCATGCCGACGAGTCCAGAGGAACGCGCAAGCGAGGGCAGACCGAGCGCTGCCGTCGTGACGGGACGACCATCTTCTGAAAGAATGACCGCGCGTTCGAGCGTGTTTTGAAGTTCCCGCACGTTGCCCGGCCACGGATAGTTGATCAATGCGTTGGCTGCGTTGTCGGTGAAGCCAGGGATCTTTACACCGTGCTTGCGCGCAAAGCGGCGCAGAAAGGATTCCGCAAGGAGGAGAATATCGTCTGGGCGCTCGCGAAGGGCGGGGACATGAATGGGGAACACATTCAAGCGATAGTACAGATCAGAGCGGAATGAGCCGCGTTCCACAAATTGCATGAGGTCGCGGTTCGAAGTGGCGAGGATACGCACATTGACCTTTATGGTCTTGGTGCCGCCTACGCGCTCGAACTCACGTTCCTGGAGGACGCGCAGCAGCTTTGCCTGGAGGTTTGCGGGGATCTCCGACACCTCGTCGAGAAGCAGTGTGCCCCGGTTTGCGAGTTCAAAGCGACCCTCACGGCGGTCTGTGGCACCGGTGAATGCACCCTTTTCATGTCCGAACAATTCACTTTCAATCAACTGCTCCGAGAGGGCGGCGCAGTTGACCTTGATGTAGGGCTCGGATCGTCGGGGTGAATTTTTCCAGAGTTCGCGGGCCACCATTTCCTTGCCGGTACCGTTCTCGCCCGTGATCAGCACCGTCGCGTCTGTGGGTGCGACGCGCTCGATGAGCTGGCGCAGGCGCTGGATCGGCGGGGTCCTGCCCAGCAGATCGCCGTCGCCGCCATCCTGTTCGCTGAAATAGCGGTTGACCTTGACGAGTTGCCGGAAGGCGTCGGCCTTCTTGAGGACGATCTCGATCTGGGAAGGCGAGAATGGCTTGATCAGGTAATCGAAGGCCCCACCGCGCATGCAAGCGACCGCACTCTCTATCGTACCATGCCCGGTCATCATGACCACGAGCGGCCGGTCGGGCAATGTTGCGAGGCGTTCGAGCAGTTGCTGCCCATCGCCATCGGGCAGGCGGACATCAAGCATTACGAGGTCGAAACTCTCGCGAGCGAGCAGGACCTCAGCCTGAGCGATGGTGCCCGCGATGCTGACCGTGTACTTTTTGCGGCGAAACAGTTCCTCCAGGACTTTTTGGATGATGGGTTCGTCGTCGAGGACCAGGATTCGTTCAAGGGACATGGGCTGGGTCTTTTCCGTAGGGCCGAAGCGAAAGGGAATCAATCCGCTTCCCTTGTAGCAGGAAAGCCCGGAATGAGGCGGGAATGTTTATGGGGTGGAAGGAAGGTTCGAATATGAGAGACAATTTCCGAGGGCGGAAAAGGTTTGGGGAAACATAGAATGGGCTCATCCAGGTTTGCCTGGGCCCGATCGCCAGGTTTGAAAGCTCCGCTCGCAAGGATCAGGGGGATGCCAGGATTTTCCTCCCGGATGCGTTGGGCCAACTGCCAGCCATTCATCCCAGGCAGTCCAATGTCAGAAAACAGCAGGCCGATTTCATTGCGGTGATCGAAGAACAGACGCAGCGCCTCCTCTGCATCTCTGGCCCAGAGCATCGGTATTGCTTCCGAGCTGAATATCTTCTCCCAGAGGCGCCCGATCTCGGTCTCGTCTTCGACCACCAGCACGTACTTCCTCGGAGGTGGAGCCTCCCCATCATGGCCTTGAGTAGAGGGATGGCGAGAGGCAATTCCGTTTGCCGGTGCGGATCGGGGAAACGCCAGGTCCACACGCGTCCCCTTTCCAGGCTTGCTCTCGATTTCAATTGTTCCCCGGTGCGCGCGCATGATTCCATAGACAACTGCAAGCCCGAGCCCGCGAACGGACGGTCCCCTGTCCTTCGCAAAAAATGGCTCAAAAATGCGAGCCCGTGTCGAGTCATTCATCCCGCTTCCGTTGTCCTCAATCGTCACCCAAAGCGCATCGGGATGATCTCGTGACGCAAGACCTTCCGCGGGTGAATCGGAAGTGCGGATATGGATTGTGCCGCCCTGGGGCATGGCGTCACATGCATTCTGCAGGAGTTGTCTCAATCCTAGAGCCACCTGTGCGGGGTCGACAAATACACTGGCGCTCGTGTGATTGAATGTGCACGAAATGTGTATCTGGGATGTCCAGTCCGCACACGTGCTTTCGATAGTATCCTCGATCAGAGCCTGCATGTCCGTGGTTGCGAACTCCGCCTCGTGCTGGCTGGCAAAGAGCTGAAGCTGATGAACGACATCGGCGCCGCGACGGCCGGCGTCGATGATCGCATCGGCGGCTCGCCGGAGTCCCCCAGGGTCGTCGGATCCGTCGCAGAGCAGGCCAGCGTATCCCAGAATGATGGTGAGAAGGTTGTTGAAGTCGTGGGCCACCCCGCCAGCGAGAGTTGCAAGGCTCTCAAGTTTGCTCGCTTCATGAAGACGTGCTTCAATACGCCGCCGTTCGGAGAGGTCGCTCAGCGTCAGAAGGCGCCAGGTTTCCTCGGTGAATCGGACGGAGGTGACGGAAAGTTCCGCCGGAAAATTGCTGCCGTCAGGACGAGCGAGGTCAAAAGCATGAAGTGATCCCGGCTGAGCAGTGGCGGATTCGATAATGGAGAGGGAGATCACTGGCGAGATCGGACGACCGGCCAGTTCGGAGGGGTCGGCAGAAAAATGCCTGGAAAATGCACGATTGCAGAGCTGGACTTGATTGCGACTGTCGAGGAGGCAGAGCCCCAACGGGACTGCATCGTAGACTGCATTCAGCAACCCGTGCATGGCGGTGAGAGAGGCCTCTGCAGCCTTCCGCCTGCTGATGTCGCGCATCGTCGATACAATTTCTGCGACGCCCTCCTGATTCAAGCGGGTCTTGCTGGTCGTTTCAACCCAGACAGGGCGGCCATCCTTGCGACGCATCTGGTGAATGAATGTGGTTTCTGAAGGACCATTGGCATGGGCGCCGAAGACCCGGCGGGCGAGCGAAAGGCTATCAGGATGAATCAGGTCATGAAGAGATCGCGCAACAATCTCCTGCGGTTCGTAGCCGAGAATGGCTCTCGAAGCTGGTGAGGCATACAGACAGTGTCCCTCCCAGGGGGGATGAACCACGACGAGATCTCGTATGGATTCGGCCAGAAGGCGATGATGCTCCTCGCTACGCTGCAGCGCATGCTCCCTTTCGGCAGCATCTGACACATCTCGAAGAGCTACCGCCCAAAGACCATCATCACCCTGCGACCCAGAAGCCGGGAACGTGGTAGCATCGAAATGAATCGCTGGCGTGTTGTTCCGATTGACCCGGATCCTGCCTCGACAGAGTTGCGACAACTCGAGGCATTGGCTGAAATTATCCCAGAGTTCAGAGGGCAGCAGAGCATTCAAATGCTGGCCAAGCGCCTCTGATCGTGGGATGTGAGTCAGCCGTTCGAAGGCGGGATTCACGTCGACGATCCGACCCCCTATTTTTGGGTCCAGGATTGCGATCCCATCCGACGATTCTGCGAGGGACTTAAGCATGGGACCTCTTTTCAATGCGAACTTTCCGCCAGTAGCGAGGAAAGGTTGCAATTCATCATGGCCCATCGCTTGAAGAGGATAACAAACGGGTTGGTTTCATGTCAGGATAGAGGAGTGAAAACCGGGCAGAATTGAAGTTCCGCATTTAAGATTTCGGGCAAACGAGTCGAAAGGGGTTCAACTCCCTCGCTGTATGGCGCCTCGCCTGTTGTCGATCCTCTCTCAAGTCCAGAATGCCCTGATTGAACAAGGAGTCGCAGGTGCACAACACCCGATCCAACGCTCTGTGAGTTACCACAAGGGATTGGCCCGCATGATGCTTGAGGCAGGTGGAAGCATTTCCCTCCAGACCTATTCCCTGGCTGATGGACAGATTTGCGTCAAAGCCGCGCTCATGTTGCCCGGTCGGACGGATGCTGTGATTCATTCGATCTATCCTCGTGGGTCGACTCATGATTGGCGTGCATCGGCAGAAGGCATTGCGCTTGCGTGGGTGGCGGCAACCCAGGGTGCGGTTCCGAATCAGGCAGAAATCATTTCGCGGGACGAAATTGGAGCGGAGCGGCTTGCCACTGTGGTGGGATGATGTTCGCGATTCCTTGCGGCGCTGATTGTTTTGGTGGCAGGGTCAAGTGATCGGCGCTGGAAGGGGAGTGCCTGCTGGCCGAATAGGCCGGACAAAGGCATCTCGGAATCTCCGAACCGGGATATTTCAGCCTTGGGCGTGAAATGAACCAGGAGAGTTTTCGCCCAGTCGATTTCGATAGGCGGGCTTCAAGGTTCGCAGACGCTGCTGCGAAGAACACAAGGCCTTCAACTCCTCATCGGTTTCCTGCATCCACAGGTTCAGCATTGCGATCTTGATGCCCTGGGCACGGGTGATGGCGTGTGCTCGGTTGAAAATGTCGGGCGGAAGCCCGAACCTGACCTTCTTGTCAGACATGAGAATGGAGAGGCGATCAACGATCGCAGCCGCCCGCTCCTGGGTTGCAGCGAGTTCGGTCCAGGATTCACCGGCCAGCTGGATGGCCTCCTGACCAGCGAGGACTTCCAAGGCCTCGATGAGACGCTCTACAGTCTGAATGGGACGTTCCATGGTCATCAAGCGACGCCCTGAGCGGCGCCAAAGCGGCAGGATTCCTCTTTTCTCAACATTTCCGCCCAGCCGTCGCGAAGCTGCTGGATCAATTGGTAAACCTCAATCACAGGCTCCACCTGTTTCCTGATGTTGGCCTCGATCAGGCGGCGAAGGTAGTATTCGTAAAGGCGATCAAGATTGGCCGCATATTCGCCCCCCTCCGAAAGGTTCAAGGTCGCCCGCAGCTCAATGATGATGTTCTGCGCGCGAACGAGAGCCGTATTGATGTTTTCAATGCGACGTGGACTGTCCTCCTCCTGCGCGAAGGCCTCCCTCGCAACATTGAGGAACCTCAGGGTGCCGTCGAAAAGCATCAGCACGAGCTGGCCAGGGCTGGCTGTCAGTATGGACTGGGCTTGGTACGCGCGTGCGTAGCCGAAGGGGGGGGCCATGGAGATAAACTTATGCAGACTCCGAAAGATCTGCTGAGTTGATGATCAGCTTGGAAAGCTGTTCAATGATCTCTAGCGGCGGATAATTGGGATCACTGGCGAGCTTGCGACCCAGCTCCACCATTTCAGGTCGGATTTCGGGAGTCGTTTCGAGCGCCCGCTGCAGTGCCTCTGCATGCGACGTCGAGAGGGAGTCCGGGCGGGAAGACTCGACCTTGTTGTGATTTGCGACGTGTCCGTTTGTGGCCGGCAAGGCGCCAGCGCGATGTGAGCCGAGGCTCTGGGACGTGGGATGTATCATTTTTGGATTCCGTGGGTGTTACGGTCAGCCCTCTATAGAAGTGTCAGGGAACGCCGTCTTATGGTTATCTGCATTGGATAAATCGGTCCGTTTCCGGTCGGGTTGAGAAAAGAGCGTCAAAATTTTACCGTTTGGGTAATGTTACGAACGTGGAAAACGCCACATAGCTGCCAAAGCGGGTTGGGTTCTGCAAAACGGTTGAGCTCAAGTCGCCCTTTACGAACTCCGAAGCGTTAGAATCAAGATAATGCCGGCGGGCAGCGTTTGCGACTGCGGGTTCATTCGCATCAAAGAGGTTGTCAAAGGCCCAGAGGATTTCACCGGAGGCAATATCGACGAGCTTGGATCGAATGCCGAGTTTCAGGGGCGGATAGGGCGAATAGGCTGTAAGGTCGATGAAGAGGAGTGCATCGGCGGAGGTTGATCCCTTCATCCTGGACAGGAGGTCGTGGGGCAGGGCTTCCACGGAGGTAAGCTGTCGTGCACCGGCGAGCCTGGCCAACAGATCGCGTGAAACAAGGACCGCCTCGGCGCGCGCCGAACGATTGAATTCCGAGGAGAACGAACTGTCGAGGCGTGCGAGATTTTCCTCGGGGATTTCTGGCAGTCCGGCGACGGGGAGAATGGCGATGCGTCTTACAGTCGCCGGAAAGCGATCGACGCCTCGCACGTTTGTCGGAATGTAGAATGGCCCTGTGCGGGCGTGATCGACTCTCGGGACCGATTCGCAGCCGGCGAAAGCCAGGCAGACGATTCCGAGCAGCAGCGATCCCGTGTTTTTCCAGCACATCATTTTGTGGTGGTTTGGCCAAACGCGTTGGTGAGCTGTGCCTGCATCTGTTGCAATTGTGCCTGAGCGGTCTCCATTGCGATGAACCCGGCTTCCATTTGCGAACGACGCTGCACGAGTTGTCGCTCAATCGCGGCAATTTGCTCGTCGATGCTCTTGGAGCTGTTGTTCAGAGCCGTGGTCTGTGAGCCCAGGGCGCCTCCGGTTCCAGTGAGGCCGGTGGTGTTGTCGATAAATGTGAGAAATTTTGCGGAGAATCCTGTGGAATCCAGGTTGAAGAAGCGTTCGATGTCACCGGCATTGTTCAGCAGTGCGGCGTCAAGCTTGGAAGCATCCTTGACTGTGAGATTGGATGTTCCTGACGTGAAATCGATTCCGAGATCGTCCAGGCGCTTGATGGTGCCATCGAGCCCAGCTATCGAGCCGAATGCCGACGTACGAAGTGTTCGGGCCCACTCCTGGATTTCACGATTGCTGCTCAGCAGTGCGGCGGTGACCTTGCCATTGGAGGTGGTCACCTTTGTTTGCTCATCAATGTAGGTTTGGACGGCGTTGAACTTGGTAATGAACGTGTCGATCGCGGTGCGCATTGCAGCCGTGTTCGCGGTCACCGCAATGGTCTCCGAAGTCTGGCTCCTGGCGGTGACAGAAAGCCCCTCGATGCCATGCGATCCGCCATCAAGGGTGTTGCTGGCACTGGAAAGCTCCGGGCCCCCGTTGACCGTGTACCGTGCGTTCTTGCCGCGCTCGAGTGTCGAGGACGACGTGAGGCCGATGGCGTCCAGGAACCCACCTGCGGCTTCGGAAACGGAGAGTCCGACGTCACCGGTTGTCTTGTTGGTCAGGACCACACGGTCGTTCATGGAGTCAAACGATGCACTCACTCCCGCCGACGAGGAGTTTATCCTTGCGAGGATTGTGGAGAGCGAATCGGTGTTGACGTTGTAAGTGATGCTCACGCCATTGATGGAAAAGGATCCTGCACCGGAACCGTCGACGGCTGTAATTGCATTTTTCAGGCGGGCGTCGACGAGAGGTGTCGACAACCTCGTGGTGCCGAGCGCTGTGGTGCTGCTTACGGTGCCGGTACCGTTGTTTCCCAGGCGTGTGACCGCGAGGAAGTTTGAGGTGTCATTTGCCGCGCCCAGGACAATTTCGGACGCACTATTGAGTTCGATCCTGTCGGTTGCTGGATTGTAGGCGGCTGTAACGGTACCACCGGTTGCGGTGGAAATTTCTGTAAATACGTCGGCAAGTGAATCTGTGAGGTCCACGGTTATTGCACTTCCATTCACGGTGAATGTGCCCGCCTTGACCGCGGTTGAAGTCGGGAGGGTGGCGAGGGTCACTCCGGAGACATCGGCGGTCGGTGCGATACCCATGCCAACGTCATTCGCGCCCACGCGGCGCGCGTTTGTTGCCAGTTCCAGGATGTTGAACGTGTAGTTTCCCGCTGCGGTACCTGAACTCGCGGTGGCCAGCCAATTGGAGTTCGTTGTGGTCGAAGCCGCTGAGCGGCCATTGAAAAGTCCGGAAGTCTTGAGTGCCGTCGTAGCCGTCTTGAGTTCCGCCAGACGTGTATTGAGGCCTGAAAGCGCACTCACTTTTCGGTCATTCACGGTCTTTTCGGCCTGCAGGCGCGTGATGGGGGCGCGCTCAAGTTCCATCAGGCTGTCCACGAGGGATTTCCAGTCGAATCCTGAAGCGAGTCCTGAAAGCTGTAGGCCGGCCATGTTGGGCGTGAAGTTGCGATGGTTTCTGCCGATTGCGTTTTCTGTGGACTCATTCGTCACGCGACCGGTGTTTCTTGAGATTGCGGCGACCTGAAGAAAATGATCGATCGCGCTAAAGTCCTTTGGCGATTGCTCCGTTAGTACCGGCAACTGTGCGATGAGTGCGGCCGGAGCGAACCGACTCCCCCTTCGGTTACGTCACCCTACGGATGGGTATTCAGAATCAAGGAAGATACCATGTCAGTCGTCATTAATACCAATGCGGCCGCGACCATCGCGGCAAATAACCTCGCGTCTTCAAATGCGAGTCTGCAGAAGAGCCTGAACCGACTCTCCAGTGGCTCCAAGATTGTCAGCCCGGCCGACGATGCCGGCGGATTGGCGGTCTCAATGAAGCTCAGCGCTGCTGCCCGTCGTTCGGGAGCCGCTGTGATCAACATCAGCAATACGATCTCGTTTCTGCAAACGCAGGACGGAGTGCTCAAGGTGGCAGGCAAGGTGCTGGACCGCCTGGGTGAGCTGAAAACGCTTTACGCGGATCCGACAAAGAATGCCACGGATCTGGCAAATTATGACTCGGAATTCAATGCGCTCCAAGCGCAACTGACTGCCCTCTCTTCAGAGACTTTCAATGGCCGGGCGGTATTCGGTACCTCGACTCTCACTGTCATGGTCACCGAAGACGGCAATACGTCATCCTCGGTGACCCTCGCTGCGCGAGATCTCGGCAGTACGGCTACCGGAATAGGATCGCTTGTTGCCTCCAGTGTGACCAACCTCGGGCAGCTCAATCTCACGGACGTGACCGCGGCCCTTCAGAATGTGGCTACGTTTCGTGCGCAGAATGGTGCTGAGCAGAGTCGTCTCACGTTCGCGACCGAGCTCCTTGTGGTCAACAAGACCAATATCGAGGCAGCGAACAGCCGCATCATTGACGTCGATGTCGCCCAGGAATCCACCCAGCTCGCGCGCTGGAACACGCTTGTCCAGGCAGGTACGGCAATGCTGGCGCAGGCGAACCAGAGCACGCAGGCAGCGTTGCGGCTGTTGCAGTGATCTTGATCCGGTGAGGGACGATTCGCAGCGCGTGCCGGTCGTTCCGGATCGCGGATGATGGATCCCCTTCCTGGATAAGCTTCGGGTTGATGGCAATCCGTCCCCTATCCTTCGTTCTTTGACAGGGTGTTGATAACGCTCACGCGGGGGCGCGTGAGCAGGATCTCCCTTGATGACCACATCAGCCGGTTTGCCCTC
Organism: Verrucomicrobiota bacterium; assembly: GCA_014584295.1. Taxonomy (GTDB): domain Bacteria; phylum Verrucomicrobiota; class Verrucomicrobiia; order Opitutales; family Opitutaceae; genus UBA6669. The sequence goes on along the minus strand of JACTNC010000053.1, from coordinate 299,269 downwards.
GCAGGGTGACATTTTGGAGCGCCTGCTCCGATCGGCGCGGCCTGCGCCGCCTTTTCAGGCCCGTGGCGACGACGGACGTCGCACTCATCAAGGAAAGATACTACCATGTCAGTTGTTATTAACACCAACTACTCCGCGACGATTGCCTCCAACAATCTCGCGGCCTCGAATAGCATGCTGCAGAAGAGCCTCAACCGGCTCTCGAGCGGCTCGAAGATCGTCTCCCCGGCTGACGACGCCGGTGGCCTCGCCGTCTCGATGAAGATGAGCGCTGCCGCCAAGCGTTCAGGTGCGGTTGCGACGAACATCAGCAACTCGGTGTCGCTGCTCCAGACCCAGGACGGCGCGCTCAAAGTCGCGGGCAAGGTTCTTGATCGCATCAGCGAACTCAAGACCCTCTATGCCGATCCGACCAAGAATGCGACCGACCTCGCGAACTATGACTCGGAATTCACCGCGCTGAAGGCTCAGCTTTCAGCCATTTCGAGCGAAAAGTTCAATGGAAACGCCATGTTTGGCACCAGCGCGACTTTCGCCGTGCAGGTGACTGAGGACGGCGGAACCAGCGTGACGATCGCAGCACGTGACCTCACTAGTTCGTCGACCGGCGTTGGAGCGATTACCGCCTCCAGCGTCGCCGATCTTGGCGATATCACGCTGACGGACATCACGACCGCGCTGCAGAACGTGGCGACGTTCCGTGCTGCCAACGGCGCTGAACAGAGCCGCCTCGGGTTTGCTTCCGAACTGGTCACCGTCAACAAGGCGAACCTTGAAGCTGCAAACAGCCGCATCATCGATGTCGACGTAGCCCAGGAGTCCACCCAGCTCGCACGCTGGAACACCCTTGTGCAGGCCGGCACTGCGATGCTCGCACAGGCGAACGGTTCTTCGCAAACCGCACTCCGTCTGCTGAGCTAAACGAGAAAGTAGTTCGTACCGTCAATCGACGGCATCAACCCGCCAACCCCCGTCTGTCATGAGCAGACGGGGGTTGTGCATTTTTGAGGCAGCCATCCGCATAGCCTGAAGCGTCAGTAATGTAAATTCTGGGCAAATCTATGGGTTGCACTTGACGTGCGTTCGTGTAGGATGTCGGGGCACATGAAATCATCATTCCTCCTCACATCGCTTTGTTCCCTGGTCCTGATCGTGGGCTGTTCAAAGAAGGAAACCGCAGCACCTGCGGCTCCATCCTCAGCGGCGCCCGCCCCGGCAGCTGCTGCCGCTCAAGGTGCTCGCGTCATCAACATTGACGCATCCGATACCATGAAGTTCTCGGTAACGCGCATTGAAGCTACGCCGGGTGAGAGCCTGAAGGTCGCGTTGCACAATAAGGGCACCCTGCCCAAGGAGGCCATGGGCCACAATTGGGTGCTCCTCAAGGCAGGAACCGATCCGTTGGCTTTCTGCACGGCTGCCGTGGCTGCCAAGGCTACCGATTACATTCCGGCTGCTGAATCCAGCAAGGTGATCGTCCACACGAAGCTTCTCGGACCGAAACAGGTTGACGAGGTAAGTTTCAAGGCTCCCACCGAGCCGGGCGAGTATCCGTTTGTCTGCTCCTTCCCCGCGCACGCCATGTCGGGCATGAAGGGTGTGTTGGTGGTCAAATAAGAAACCAGGACCAGCAAGATTTCCGCTTTTCTCAGACCGCGCTGCGAAGCGCGGTCTTTTTGTTGGTGCCCGCGGGCGCATCCCGCCGGGACTCATTTTGTCTCAACTCCCCTGAGATTTCCCGATGATTCGGATCAGGAAGCTGCGGGCCACCAGTGGTACAGGAAGAAATAGACAAGAACTCCCGTAACGCTCACGTACAGCCAGATGGGAAACGTCCAGCGCGCCCATCGGCGATGCCGGTCGATCTGGCCCGTCAAGGCCAGATAGAATGTTCGCGGCACAAGCAGGGCTATCGCCATTGCAAGCACGATGTGCGTCATCAGCATGATGAAGTAGATACCCCGGATCCATCCTTCTCCGCCAAAGGGTGTGTGCACGCCTCGGACGAGGATCTTGTGAGCGACGTATCCGACCAGAAAAAGTGCGGAGACAAATCCGGCTGACAACATGCAGGCACGGTGGGCCGCGATGCGCTTTCTTCGGATGAAGACAAAACCTGCAGTCATCAGCACTGTCGCCGTTGCGTTGAGCGCCGCATTGAGCGCGGGAATTTCCTGTATCGTGAGCACGCGGTCAAAAAAAGATCATCCGGTCGGCGACAAGCGCCCCGAGTTGCAGAGGAAGCCAGAGGATGGAGGCGAGGAAAAGGCGTCTCGCAGCAGGTTCACGTCCGTTGGGTGACAGAAAAAGCAGCGCGCGACAGACAAACCATGCTCCGAGGAGCGTCGTTGCGGCCAGGTACCACACCGAAGCGAGGTCGAAAATCCAAGGAAGCGCAGAGCAGAGGACGACGAGGAATGTGTTTATGAGCGACCAGAGCGCAGTTGCACGACCAGTCGCATCGCGCACAGGCAACATTGGAAAGTTGACCGCCGCATAGTCGCGACGATGAATCCACGCGATGGCCATGAAATGGGGAATCTGCCAGAAGAGGAGGATGCCGAAAAGGACCCAACCCAGCACCGGCGATGTCGATGAGGCGGAAGCCCAACCGATCAGTGGAGGGAACGCGCCTGCCACTGCGCCGATCTCGGTGCTCCAGCGTGAGAACCGCTTTGCCGGGGTATAGAATGCGAGATAGCTGATGATGGTGAGGAGCGCGAAAAGCGCGCTGGACCCGTTCACCAGCTTGAAAAGCACCGCGAGTCCGGAAGCACAGAGACTCCAGCCGAGCACGAAGGCTGAGCCAGTGGCGACCCTGCCCGACGGCAGCGGCCGGTCTGCTGTGCGCTGCATCCTGGCGTCCGTATCGATTTCCATCCACTGATTGAGCGCGGCGACCCCCGCGGCGCACAGCGATGTGCCAAGCATGGCGAAGAGGAAGCGCGAGGTATCCCACTCGGAGCGTGCGGAGACATAGCCGACGGCTGCGGTGAGAATCGAAAGCAGACTGAGGCGGGGCTTGGTGAGTTCGAAGTAGTCGCCAAAACCAGCCTTGGCATTGGTATCCCGCGAGTCTGACGTGGAGGTTGCCAGTTCGTTCATGCGACAGAGGTCGTTTGCTGGCTTGTGACGCGTGAGGGTAAAGGTGATTGCCGAAGGGTTTGTACGGCGGACCGGAAGGACCACCAGGTGAGGCCGAAGCACAGCGCGAGCGTTTGCGCGCCGACGACCACGTGGCTGGTGGTGAAATACGGATTCCGATAGGTCAGAACTGCGGCTGCACCCAGCGTTATCTGGATCGCGAGCAGGACAAGCAGACCCCACGCGAGCGCCTTGACGCGCAGGGAGGTTGTCGGATCGCGGGAAATGCGGGCAACGAGGACAATAAAGGCAACGGTGATGCACAGCGCCAGTACTCGGTGAGTGAAATGAATCGCCACCCGGAAATTCCAGACCGTTGGAAGGAGGTCACCATCGGCTGTGCTCCACGGAAAGGTGGTGATTGCGGTTCCCGCGAAGCTATGCCGCATCACAGCCGCAACGGCCAACTGGATGACGAGCAGGCAGGAACAGAAGACTGCGGTGCGCCGCCAGGTGGTGATGCCACGAGGCCGATACGAGGAGGGCTCCATCCAGGGGCGGCTGAGGGAAATTGAGGTTGCGATGAGCGAGCAAATGTAAAGTTGGGCAAGAGTTGCATGAGCCATCGCAAAGAGCCGACCCACGCTTGTGTCCACCGTTTCAACATGCAGATGATCCATCAGCACGCGCAGCCCACCCACGACAGCCTGTGCCACGACAAGGCCCAGCGCGATCCACGCAAGCTTCCTCATCCAAGAGCGCGAGTCCTTCAACCAGACGGCAATGGCAATGGCCAGGGTCACCGCTGTGATCAGCCCCGCGCTCAGGCGGTGGGAGTGTTCTGAAAACATGGCCAGGTCATGCAGCCAGCCATCGGGATTCAGCGAACCATTTGAAAGCGGCCAATCTGGAAAGACCATGCCCGCACCGATGCTGGTCGTGAAGGCGCCAAGCGTGATCAGTACAAACACCCAAGCGGTGCCGGCGATGGCGGACCAAGCTAGCATGGGCTGATAGGCCCTGGTGCGGTGGAGAGGACGAAGGAGTGACATGCGGTCCGGCTAACGTTGAAACTGAAGATCGTAGGGATGGCTATCGCTTTGACAATTTAATCCTCTGGGCGGATCGGTAGTCCCATGGAGTTGAATTCTTCCTTGCCGCCGCGAGCTCGTGCCGGCCGCACGCCCTTTGTTGCGCGCGCGATTTTCACTGCGCTTGCGTTAGTTGTCCTTGCTGGATGCGGAAAACCGGACGCGGCTGTTCCTCCCGTAGCAGAAGCCTCGGGCAAACAACCGAAACGATTTCCCATCAAAGGAGAAATCATCGGCATCGAGCGCGACAGGGGGCGGCTCATCGTGAAGCACGAAGAAATACCCGGATACATGCCGGCAATGGCGATGGAGTTCATTGTCTCGCCGGGAGACCTCGCGAACGCCAGGGAAGGGCAACAGATTTCCGCGGTGATGGTATCGAACGAGGGCGATGATTATCTCTTGGAGAAGATCTGGCCTGCGGATCCGACCGCTTCTTCAAACGTGGCGGCGGCCACGGCGGCGCTGCTGCAGGACACGACGATTCGCGGCCGCAACGCTTATCGTGAGGTGGGTGAAACCACACCGTCATTTTCGCTTTATGACCAGAGCGGGGCAGTGGTGCAATCGGAGCGCTTCCGAGGGAGACAGGTAATGATCAATTTCATCTTTACCCGTTGCCCCGTCGCCAACATGTGCCCTCTGGCCGTATCAAAATTTCAGCAGGTGCAGGCAAAGGCGAGAAAGGAAGGCATTTCAAACCTTGAACTGCTCTCCATTTCCCTTGATCCAACCTATGATACTCCGGGTGTCCTTCGAGAATATGCGTCTGCGCGCGGCATCGACACGTCGAACTACTCATTTCTTACGGGACCGGAGGCAGCGATCCGCGCACTGCTGACCCAGTTTGGCGTGATTGCGGAATTCAAGGGAGATCTGATCAATCACACGCTCGCAACGATCCTGGTGAATGAGAAAGGGATGATTGTCTGGAGGGCGGATGGAAGCTCATGGAGTGTCGACGAGTTTGTAGGAAAGATGGACAAGAAGCAGCAGAACTAGTCATGACACACGCTTTGACGGCTTCACAAAAGCGACAGGTGGCAGCGATTACGGCTGCAGCCATCACCCTCTACATTGGTTTTCGGTTCCTCCCCACGGGAACGAATCTGAGTCATATGGATTTTGCAGTGAAGGGAGGCAATTCGATCGAGTTTTGTGATCCCTCGAATCCGCAGTTCATCCCGGTTGTCGCTGTGCGATCTCCCGTTGTCATGACGGTTGAGTCGACTTCACCTCCGGTGGCCGGCCGGGTTGTCAGCGCAAGAATACGCCTTGTGACATCGACGGGCAAGACTCTCGGTCCCGAGGACATGGTCGTCGCACATACGGCGAAGTTGCATCTCCTCATTGTGGATCCCTCACTCGCGGACTATCATCACGTGCATCCGCAACCGACAGGCTCGCCGGGCGAATGGGCATTTTCATTCACCCCGAAAGGCGGTGGAACCTATCGCATCTTCTCCGATTTCACGCCGTTGGCGACGGGCCGGGGGCTGTATGCGCATGTGGATCTTGAGGTGGCTGGTGCGGTGTTGGAGCGCCCATCGGTATCGCCAGTGCTGCCCGCGGTCGTTTCTGACAAAGACGGATGGAGCTTCGAGCTCACTTCTAAGGACCGTGCAATCAAGGCAGGCGCAGTTGCGGAGCTTTCGCTGGCGGTATCTCGGGCTGACGGACGGGATATCACTCTCGATACGGTGATGGATGCCTTCGCCCATCTTGTGGCATTCGATGCCGAACGCGGAGGATTTGCTCATCTGCATCCGAATGAAACAGACATTTCCAAACCGCTGACTGGATCGCGTCCGACACTCTCGTTCAAGGTCACGATCCCTCGCGCGGGACGTTATGTGATCTGGGCACAGTTTTCGACCCAGGGGCGGGAACGTTTTGTACCCTTCTGGATCGATGTGACCTGATTTCAGAACTTCAGGTGTTTCACGGTGAGGCCCTGATTGATGAGTTGATTGAGTGAATCGATTCCGATGCGCAGGTGATCCCCGACGTAGCGCTCGTCGACGGCCTTGTCGCTTGCAGCGGTCTTTACGCCTTCGGGAAACATCGGCTGATCGCTTACGAGCAGAAGTGCGCCAGTGGGGATTTCGTTGAAAAACCCAGTCATGAAGATGGTCGCCGTTTCCATGTCGATCGCCATCGCGCGGATGCGTTTCAGGTAGGCCTTGAACTGGGTGTCATGTTCCCACACGCGGCGATTGGTCGTGTAGACCGTGCCGGTCCAGTAGTCGCGCTTGTGGTCCCGGATTGTTGTGGAGATCGCCTTTTGAAGCGCAAACGAAGGCAGGGCAGGGACCTCAGGAGGATAGTAGTCGTTGCTGGTTCCCTCGCCACGAATGGCGGCGATGGGCAGGATCAGGTCGCCAACAACGGCACGATGTTTGATGCCTCCGCATTTCCCTAGAAAAAGAACGGCCTTAGGCGAAATGGCACTGAGCAGGTCGAGAATCGTGGCCGCAGTCGCGCTTCCCATGCCGAAATTGATGATCGTGATTCGACCCGCTGTCGCATTGGGCATGGGCTTGTCCTGCCCGATTACCGGCACCTTGTGGAGACTCGCGAACAGGTCCACATACCTCTGGAAGTTTGTGAGCAGGACATAGTCCCCAAAATCCTTCAGGGCGACACCGGTGTAACGCGGCAGCCAGTTCCGGACGATTGCTTTTCGGGTTTTCATGTGGGAAGTGCGTGGATTGACGCAGTGGATGCGCAAGCATGGAGCTTCTGACTGGGATCACAAGTCGGCTGGCAAATACGGTGATCACTTGAGCGATGTGCCTGAAGGCCTAAGAGTCGAACGACGGTATGGATCGTCTCATCCTGCTTATCTTCAGGGGATAACAAGCAACAGGCTTAATTGAGAATAAGTCTTGATAGCATATTGACATGAGACTGTGTCTCATGATCAGCTCTAGCCTGTGACGACTTCCCAACTGGAATCCCTGTCTCATACGACGAATTCAAGCGCACCGGTGTTTGCTTCACGGAAGCTCCCGATGCCTCCCGCCGCCGCCACGCTTGCAGCGATGCTTTTTGCACATGGCACAGCGGTCGCTGCTGCGGAGGACTCGGGAGACTCTGATGATGCGGCTGAGCCCACACGGCTGGACCAGGTTGTTGTCGAGGAATCAATCGCGAAACATTTGTCTTCGCCGAAGTTTTCGGAGCCTTTGCGCGACACACCCCAGACAGTTGTCGTCGTTCCGCAAGTTATCATCGAGCAACAAGGCGCGACGAATCTAAGTGACGTGCTGCGCAATACGCCCGGGATCACATTCCTTGCGGGAGAAGGCGGCGGGGCATCGTCAACGGCGGGCGATGCCTTCTTCATGCGTGGCTTTGATGCCTCAAACAACATCTTTGTCGACGGAGTGAGAGATAGCGGCGCCGTCTTTCGCGATGTTTTCAATCTCGAGCAAGTGGAGATCGCAAAGGGAAGTGCGGGTGCAGACAGCGGTCGGGGTGCAACTTCAGGCTACATCAATCTCGCAAGCAAGTCGCCGCGTTCCGATGAGTTCCAGCGTGCGCAGGTGAGTTACGGATCGGGAGAACTCAGGCGTGTCACGGCCGACATCAATGCGCCGATCCCTGATCAACTTGCTGAAGGAGCGGCTTACCGTCTCAACCTTCTGTATCAGGAGGGAGGTGTGGCCGGTCGCGATTGGGCGGAACAGAATCGATGGGGAGTTGCGCCGTCGCTCGCGCTTGGGCTTGGAACGAAGACCACGTTTGATGTCGGTTATCAATACGTCGAACAGGACAACCTTCCTGACTACGGCCTTCCCACAGCGGCTTTTCCCGGACTGAAACAAGCTATGCCCGCAGGCGGTGTGTCACAGCGCAATTTTTACGGGCTCAAGCGTGATTTCGAGGATGTTGAGCAGGAGAGTGCCACGTTACGTTTGTCCCATGCGATCAATGATCGCGTGAAGCTGAGCAATCAAAGCCGCTGGGCGGAAACCTCAAGGCTTGCCGAGATCACCGTGGTGACTTCTCCCACCGCATACAATGCCACGACACAGGAAGTCGCCCGATCCCGCCAGCGGAACGACCGGGATACCTCGATCCTTTCGAACCAGACGCTCCTATCTGCGGAGGCGATAACCGGATCCATTTCGCACGCGATCAGTGCGGGGATCGATTTCACGCGTGAGAAGGCGGTCAGCACAAGCTGGACTGGCCTTGGAACGGTTGCGGCGACGAACATCTACAATCCAGATCCTGATATGCCTGTCGCGGGCTACGCACCTGTGCCGAACGGGGCGTCAACCGACGGGCGGATCGACACGGCTGCGGTTTTTGCGTTTGATACCGTGAAGGTTTCACCAGCGCTTCAGGTGACCGGGGGATTCCGCGTTGAACACTATGGAATCGATTATTCGAGCACGCCGGCTACCGGATCCACCACCGCCCCGCTGCACGTTGAGCGCGATGAGGATGTTGTTACCTGGAAGGCAGGCATCGTCTACAAGCCCGCAGCAAACGGCAGCATCTATGCCTCCGTTGGTACCTCTTCGCGTCCTCCGGGCACAAATCTGACGTTTTCAACGAATGCAACCAACGCGGATAATCCGCTGATGGATCCGCAGGAAACGACGAATCGTGAACTTGGAGTAAAGTGGGATGTTGCACGCGGCCGTCTGTCGCTGACAGCGGCACTTTTCCAGAGCGAGAATTCGAATGTGCCCACAACGGATACGGCGACCGGGTTGGTTGTGCAGGCGGTAGATCAGAAGGTGGAGGGAGCTGAATTCGGCGTTTCAGGTCAGATCAATGACAAGTGGCTCGTGTATGGAGGTCTGGCATTCATGGACAGTGAGTATTCAGCGCCCTCATCGACGGCTGCAGGTGCATCAAACGGCGCGGAACTGCAATGGACACCCGACGTTTCGGGAAACCTCTGGAGCACCTACCGTTTGCCTTTTGGTCTGACAGTCGGCGGAGGCGCGCGCTACATGTCCACAGTGGCGCGCCAGACCACGCAGTCCCCTTCGGCGACCGCCCCGGAGATGCCGAGCTACTGGGTATTCGATGCGATGCTGGAGTACGACGTCAATCCGTTCGTGGGGGTGAGGCTGAACGTCAATAATATCGGGGATGAAGTCTACTCGCGAAGTCTGAACAACAATGGCGGCCGCTACCTTCCGGGCGCGCCAAGGAGCTTTCTGATCACGGCGTCGCTCAAGTTCTGAGCACGCGCAATCATTGGAAACTGGCACCATGGTCATCACGATTCCCAATATTCTCACTCCGGACCAGATCGCCTCCTGCCGTGCATTGCTTGATTCCGCGGAGTGGGTGGACGGACGCGTCACAGCGGGACATCAGGGCGCCCGGGTGAAGGACAATCAGCAGATCCCCGCGACGCATCCCGTTGCGCGGCAGGTCGGTGAAGTCCTTCTCAAGGCGCTTCATCAGAATCCGCTGTTTCTTTCCGCCGCACTTCCGCTTCACGTGCTGCCACCGATGTTCAATCGGTATTCCGGAGGGCAACAGTTCGGGATGCATGTGGATGGCTCCATCCGGCAGATTCCAGGTACGAACCAGCGACTTCGCACCGATCTGTCCTGCACATTCTTCTTTGCGGGCCCGGAGGAGTACGACGGAGGGGAACTGATCATTGAGGATACTTATGGTTCCAAGAGCGTGAAGCTTCCGGCAGGTCACCTTGTGCTTTATCCGGCTACCAGCCTGCACCAGGTGAATCCCGTGACGCGCGGTGCCCGCCTTTGTTCGTTTTTCTGGATTCAGAGCATGATTCGTGAGGATGTTAAACGCGCGCTGCTGTTCGACATGGATGTTGGAATTCAGAGACTTTCCGAGGGGCAGCCTGGTCACCCGGGCATTGTGAAGCTAACGGGGGTCTATCATAACCTGATTCGACTCTGGGCGGAGATGTAGATCTTGGTCGGACAAGTTCAAACATGGTCCCAGCGGCATCCCGTTACGTTGTTTCAGTGAATGCAGAAGCAGGTGCGTGGTTGCGCGAGGGACAAGGCCTCGAGGTGTGCGGCGACGCCGTATCGTGTCGGAATGCGATTGAGCGCTATGATCGAGCCCTGGCACTCTTGGACGGTGCAGATCCTTCCGCTCGGAAGGCGCGGGCCATCGTTTGGATGAACCGAGGAAATGCATCACAGAGAACGGGCGTAGAATTCGGATTCGCCGAGGCGATACGGTGCTACGATGCGACCATCACGGAGTTTGAACACGCGTTTGGATTTCCCTCCGGGTGTGAAGGCATTCATACCTACGGGAAGCTTCAGATTGATGCACAGGCTCAAATCGACCCAGTCATGTTGAATGCGCTTGGTGCGGCTTGGATGAATCGTGGCGTTGCCTTGCAAAAGACCCGCAGTCCGGAAAACCTTGAAGCTGCGGTTTCGTCTCACGAAAGGGCGATAGAGGTTTTCTCGAAACTTCCGATCGATCGGGATTCAGTGTTCCGAAAGAATCTCAGTGCCGCCTTTGTGAATCTCGCCGATGCACTCCTTGATTTCCCGGAGAACGCGGGCCTCCTCCGCGCGGCAAACGCGGCGCGTTACTCGATTCAACTGACGGATACTCGTACGGACGCAGAGGTGACATTTGCCGAATTGAATCTCAAGGCGCGCCGAGCCTTGATTGTGGCCCTGGGTGGCACGCTGTGCGGGCACGACCTTGACCCAAGGAATCGGGAAGCGCTCGAAGGCGAGATCCGGGGGACCATCGAAGGCGGGCTCGGCCTCGCTCGTCATTGGAGAGTGATGTCCTGCGAGGCTTTTGCTGACCTAGAGATCAGGCTGTTTCGGCTCGGATGTCACTTTCTGCGCATCCATCATGCGCGTGATCTCAATACGTTTGTGCGTGAGAATGTAGAAGACCGCCGGGGAACGCTTCGAGAGGAATTCAAGGCAGTGGCGGCCGAGGCGATCCAGGCAGCCTTGGAAGTCATGGGGCGCACACCTGTGCAGTCTCGCGACTTTGCGAATTCAATCGTGCAGGTCGACGTCTTGAGAGAGCTGCGGGAAACACACCGATGGCTTGCTCGGAGCGGGCAGACGTCGGCGCTCGGCGTCCCGCAAGGTGAGATTGGTATTATCGTAAATCAGGCGTCGGGTGCGCCCGCAGGGTGCTGATCCCCGAGTCAGACTTCTGCGAGCGAGTTGCCTGTGTTGAGATGCTCGATGCCGGTGTATTTCTGCGACTGCTCATCAGCGTGGTAGCTTGAACGGACCATCGCTCCGCTTTCGACCACACCGATACCGATGGAGAGGCCAAATTCCTTCCAGCGAAGAAATTCGTCCGGATGCACCCAGCGATCGATCTTCCAGTGTTGGGGAGTCGGCTGCAGGTATTGGCCGATGGTAAGGATATCAGTCCCGTCGGAGGCGACGTCCCGGATGGTGCGCTCGATTTCTTCCAAGGTTTCGCCCAGTCCAAGCATGATGCCCGTTTTCGTCGTGAATCCCTTGCTCTTCGCATGACGAAGCACGGAACGGGAGCGGTCGTAGCGCGCCTGCACGCGCACCGGCTTCTGGAGTCGCTCGACGGTTTCGAGATTGTGGTTGTAGATGTCGGGTCTTGCCCCGAGCACCATGTCGACCAGTTCGAGGCGCCCCTTGAAGTCTGGAACAAGAACTTCAATGGCAGTCTGCGGATTGCGGTGGCGAACGGCGCGGATGGTGGCTGCCCAGATGCCGGCACCGCCATCGGTGAGCTCATCCCGGGAGACGCTTGTGATGACACAGTGGCGGAGTCCCATCTTTGCCACGGCATCGGCGACGCGCGCGGGTTCGCCGAAATCAAGTTCGGTCGGCCGGCCGGTTTGTATCGCGCAAAAATTGCAGGATCGGGTGCAGATGTTTCCAAGGATCATCACCGTCGCTGTTCCGCGGGACCAGCATTCACCCAGGTTTGGACACTGTGCGCTCTGGCAAACGGTGTGGAGTTTGTTGTCATCCACGAGCTTGCGCACGGCGTTGTAGCCGGGTCCACTGGGCAGTTTGGCGCGTAACCATGCCGGTTTTCGGGAAGTGTCCATCACGAGTAAGGAATCACTCTAACCACAGTTGAACAGGCTTGAACACAGATTTTTTCCGCTCGCGCCTGCAAGGGGGCGATGTCTACGTCTGGCAAATGCCTTCGATGTTTCGTGTTGGGTTGTGGATTGCGGCCAGTTTGTTCGTGGCGCAGGTCTCCGCTGAGGCAGTAGCGCTGGTCGGGAAAATCGACTTGGGGCAACTGGCGGATTTCAAGACCGCCGGACCCAATTGGAAGGAGGCGGCCGATCTGGAAGGTGATCCCCGGAATGAAACCGGGCTTGTGGTTCGCACAGGGAAAGGCCTGATCGTAAATCAGCCGGGCGAAGGAGCCAAATCGGATCTGTTCACGGAATGGGAGCATGGCGACCTGGAGTTCGAAGGTGAATTCCTGCTTCCGAAAGGATCAAACTCGGGGATCTATTTTATGGGGCGCTATGAGATCCAGTTGTTTGACAGCTCGGGAGTTCCTACTCCCGGTGTCCGTGATCTTGGCGCGCTTTACGAGCGATGGGATGCGTCCCGGGGAAAGGGGCATGAGGGTTTCGATGGAGTCCCTCCGCGCGCGAATGCAGCGAGAGCGCCAGGACTTTGGCAGCACATTCATGTGTTGTTCCGGGCTCCACGTTTTGACGGGCAGGGAAAGAAGGTGGAGGATGCGCGATTTCTCAGCGTGGAGGTAAATGGTTATCCGGTTCAAATCGACACGGTCGCAACCGGACCGACGCGTTCGAGCCATTTCGAGTCGGAGGCACCACTCGGTCCCCTGATGATACAGGGCAGCCATGGAGCCGTGGCCTTACGCAGGCTCCGCTGCAGCGTGCCTGAACAGCCTGCTGCTCACGTGGGCAAGAAAGCCGCGCGCAAGGCGCAGGAGCAGATTGTCCTTACCGTTGGAGATCGCGTGAGACTTCAGCGCGGCTTTGTTCCCTTTCAGCCATACAAGCGGCTCTATGCCTGTTCAGTGGGTACGCCCGAAGGGGTGAACTATGCCTACGACCTTGCGTCATTTTCTTTACTCCGTGTCTGGAGAGGCGGCTTTATCGACACCACTGAAATGTGGCAGGAGCGTGGCTTCAGTCAGCTTGCCAAACCTGCAGGGCCTTCATTGACGCTGACTGGCGCACCGGGTATTGCGTTGCTGGAAACACCGGACTCGGATGGCTGGCCAGTTCAACCCAGTCCCCTTTTCTCCTCGCAGGGATATCACCTGGAGGCCGACGGGACACCCGTATTTCGCGCCAGTCTGGCCCAACTACAATTGACGGATCGTGTTGCTCCATTGAAAGAGGGAACGGGGCTGACGCGCACGGTGAAATTTGAGGGTAGTCTGCCTGGATGGAGCTGCTTCCTTCTGCTTGCCGAGTCGGATCGAATCACCTCCGCGGGCAAGGATCGTTCGGGATTTATCGTGGGCGATCGGGAGTGGTACCTGGATTTCCCCAAGGACTCGGTACACACGCCGCTTGTTTTGCCCCGCGGTGACCGGCAGTGGCTGGTGGTGCAACTGACCAAGGCCAACCTCGATCAGTCCATTACCTATTCGATCGTCTGGTAATCCGAACCATGAAACACCTGATTTTCTTCACGTGGCTCTTCATTGTCCTTGTTGCGGGTGGCATGCGTTCCGCGATGGCCCAGAATCCTTCAGAAGCCGAGCGCTTCGCTCCGCCCAATAGAGCCCTCATTGAAAGGGAGGAGCGTTACTGGAAACGAACTTCGCTGCCGGTGCCCGACGACATTGTGCTCGAAGTCAGCGGCATTCTCCAGGTTCGCGGTCATCGTCTCCTTGTTGTGACCCGCCGAGGAGAAATCTACTGGGTGGATGGTGCCTACGATGCCCATCCGCGACCCAAATTCACGCTCTTCGCCTCCGGGCTCCATGAGCCTCTTGGAATCACGGCCGCTCCGGGTGGGGGCTACTATGTTGCCCAGCGCCAGGAGATCACTCACATCATCGACCGCGACAACGATGGTCGCGCCGATGAATTCAACACGGTCTGCAGCTTTCCCATCAGTGGAAACTACCACGAATACGCCTTTGGACCGGTCATTGCGCCCAACGGGAATCTTCGGGTGACATTGAATGTGGGATTTGGCAGTCCGACGCAGAGTGCGGTGCCTTGGCGTGGATGGGCGTTGGAGGTGACCCCGGACGGTCAGATGATTCCAATCGCTGCGGGACTGCGCTCGCCTGCGGACCATTTGATCACGTCCAAAGGACCATGGCTCTACTCTGAGAATCAGGGGGAATGGTCTGGGTCAGGTAGGGTAACGGAAATCCAACCCGGCGACTTCATGGGCCACCCCGCCTCGCTCGCGTGGTCGAAACTTCCGGGATCAACGGTTGCTTTGCGACCAGACGATGTGTCGCAGACCGGTCAGCCGATGCAGGAGGTTCTTGGCTCCATGCCGGGACTGAAGCGGCCGACGGTGTGGCTGCCACAGACCATTCTGGGTATCTCTACCGCTGGCCTCGTGGAAGATCGCTCGGGAGGAAAATTTGGGCCCTACACGGGACAGATATTCGTTGGCGACCAAGGCCAGAGCAAAGTGATGCGCCTTACCTTGGAGAAGGTGAAAGGGGTGTGGCAGGGAGCTGCGTACAGTTTCAAGGAAGGGTTTGATTGTGGTGTGCTTCGTCTGTCGATGGGGGAGGAGGGAGTGATGTTTGCCGGCGAAACCGCGCGGGGTTGGGGATCGGTGGGTCCCAAGCAGTACGGCTTGGAGCGGGTGGAGTGGACGGGGAACGTTCCCTTCGAAATCCAGGAAATCGTGGCACAGCCCGATGGGTTTGTTCTCCGCTTTACGCAACCGGTGGATCTCGTGTCGGCAGAGAATCCGGCCAGCTATTCCGTCGCAGGCTTCACCTACAGCTATCATTCCAAGTATGGCAGCCCTCCCGTGAACCGTCTGGCCTGTCCGATCCGGCGGGTTCAGGTTGCTCCCGATCGGAAAAGCGTGCGAATTGGAGCGATTTGTCTTCGCGAGGGGTATGTGCACGAGATCAAGGCGCCAGGAGTGCGCTCGGCGGATGGAGCAGAGCCGCTGGTGCATCCGGTAGCTTACTATACGTTGAATGAGATACCTGGGGGCGATCGTTTGATTCCGGTCGAGACGAACGAAAAGGAGTTTTGCGTACCGCTCGTGCCTCCGTCTGCCGCAAAGTCGACGAGAAAGCATCCGACTCAACCACCGCTTGAATGGAAACCCAAGGAGGGAGAGAGGACGATCTTGCTGGGGACGCTTCCCGGGATGAAGTTTGACCAGGAGGAGCTTGTACTGACTGCGGGCGAGACCGTTCAGTTTGTTTTCCGCAACTCCGACGACATGTTGCACAATGTGGTGATCTGCCGCCCCGGAACAGGTCAGGCAGTGGGGGCTGCGGCTATGACGATGGGCATTGATGGTCCCGAGCACAACTATGTGCCTCAATCCGACGATGTGCTCTACCACACGGCACTGACCCAGCCAGACAGCACCGACCGGATTTTCTTTACAGCGCCTGATCAGCCGGGAGCGTACGATTATATCTGCAGTTTCCCGGGCCACTCCGCCACTATGAAAGGCATTCTCCGGGTGCGCGCCCGCTGAAACTCAGATCCTCACCGTCAGTGTAGGCCGCGGATGGGCGGAGTGGAGAGGCTCGATCACCTGGCCCAACGCTGCTTGAAGGCTGATGCAAATGCCGCCTTTGCACGTTCAAGCGTGGCATCTGTTACTCCTTCGCGCACCAGGGAAGTGACGGATCCCTCGGTTGCGTCGATACCGCAGGGAATGATGCCGGCGAAGTGTCCGAGGTCGGGAGACACATTGAGTGCGATGCCGTGATACGCGACCCAGCGCCGTGCGGCCACCCCGATGGCGGCGACCTTTCGGTGTTCGATCCAGATGCCGGTTTTGCCCTCGCGGCGGTGCGCCGTCAGTCCAAAGGAGGCCACGGTATCGATCAGCACATCCTCAAGGAAACGCAGGTAGGCATGCAGATCCCTTTGGGGCTCGAGCGAAACAATGGGGTAGGCGACCAGTTGTCCCGGGCCGTGATAAGTGATGTCACCCCCTCGGTTGGTCTGCCTTACCGTGACCCCGGCCGCCTGCAGCTGGCTCTCGCTCCATAACAAATGGGCGCTCGCGCCCGCGCGAAGTCCGAGCGTGAAGACGGGTTCGTGTTCCGTGAATACGAGCGTATCGCCGCGTGTGCCGGTGAGACGTTGCTCGAGCATCGCCAACTGGCGGGCAAGCGCCTCGTCGTAGTGGGTCCGCCCCCAGTCCTCCAGCGTCACTTGTCGGCCATTGTTGTGCACGTTGGCACAGGTTGGTGGAGTCAGCCGCGTTGGCAACTGGGGAGGCTTTGCGGGATAAATTGATTGCGAGCCTCTGCCCCTCCAGTTTTGGGGACGATGTCAATTGGTTGGACGGCGCGTGGTCTGGATTTCTCGTGCGGAGAGCACGCTGCGCATTCCTGCGTTCTGTGGCCAAAATTCTGAACTGCGATCCGTTAGAGCAGGATACCGAGAGGACGATCCGGATTGAAATCCATCCAACGCTGCAATGACACGGATCGGGATTGCAAGAACCTACGTCAAGCTGAGGCGTAACGTCTGTCAGATCACCCAATCGCCCACATCTTCGAGAATCGCTTCCCTTGATTTGCGCGGCCGGATGATCGAGGCCTGGTCGCCCTGGTAGTAGGCGATGCTGTGGGGAGGCATCGATTGCATGAGCCAGACATTCGAGCCGACGATCGAATGCTGTCCGATGACCGTGTCGCCGCCGAGGATGGTGGCACCGGGATAAACGATGACATGGTCCTCGAGCTTTGGATGCCGCTGAACGCCCTTGACGGGAAATCCGCGCTCATCCGTGACGAAGGACTTCGCGCCCAGGGTCACACCCTGGTAGATCTTGACGTGATTGCCGATGCGGGCGGTTTCACCGATGACGACGCCGGTGCAATGATCGATAAAGAAATGGGTCCCGATCTGGGCGCCTGGATGGATATCGGCGCCCGTACGCTCGTGAGCAAACTCCGTGATCATGCGGGGAAGCAGGGCAACGCCCATGTTGTAAAGCACGTGTGCGATACGCTGGAGTGAAATGACCAGCACGCAGGGGTAGGAGAGGATGATTTCTTCAATGCTCCTTGCCGCTGGGTCGCCCTCGTAGGCGGCGCTCACGTCGGTTTTCACACGCTGCCGAAGGTCAGGCAATGCCTTCAGCAATCCCATGGCATGTGCTTCTGCCTGCGCGGTCGGATTCGAAACCCTTTCGAATCGCAGGCTTTTTTCGATTTCCGTCACCAACTGATCGCGGATAAGCTGGATCCGCCGGGAGGTTACTGCGGCCAGGGACTGTTTGGTGAGGGCTGAATCCTCAAAAAACCCGGGGAAGAGCAGGTACATCAACTCGACACAGAGCCGGTTAAGGGACTCCTGGGAGGGAAGATTGGTCCCTTCGAGGTGATTGATGCCGCCATCGGTTTCGTAGGATGCAAGCAAGGCGCGGGTTATCTCGTCGAGATTCATGGCCGGTTGGTTATTCTCCCAGCTCTTGATTGAACGTCAAAACCCATTTGGCGGCTGAAAATTGGGGCTTTACAGGGGGGGCCGGTTTTATCTTAGTCCGCCTTCCTCCCGTCAGTACCGCTCAGGTGGTGGAATTGGTAGACACACACGTTTGAGGGGCGTGTGCCGAAAGGCGTAAGGGTTCGAGTCCCTTCCTGAGCACCAACTGGAAACAGGCGAGGCGAGCCTCTGGGCTCGCGGTCAGTAGGTCAGTGAGATCTCCGCGTGGCCGTTGAATGGCTCGATGACAACGGTTTCTGAATTGGCTATGTATTTGCCGCCCGCCACCGTTACTGCGCGCCCTTTGCCCGGGAGAGGCAGCCTCAGTTCGACACGTTGAGGGTGCCGGTTTCCATCGCAGGAGATTCTTGCACGTATAAGATGGCCGTCGGGCAAGGAATCCACCCGAAAGGAGAGGAGTCCGAAATACGAAGCGGCATTTTTTACTTCAATGGCAGATCTGGGATTCAGGTAGGCGCGAGGGATTCCGGCCAGGAGCCGGAGCGTGTCACCGTGCTCGAGATAAAGCATCCAGCGAGTTTGCATCAGGAACCAGGCTTCCTCGTGCGTCTTGTGTTCACTTACAGGGAAGAAGTGTTCATTGAAGGTGTAGGTTTCCCGATCGGCGAGCGCGGCCATGGCGCCGTACCAGGATTTGAGGAAGGCTCTCGTTTCGCCGCGCTGAAGGTGGACCCAGGGATGACGGCTGTAGTAGGGCTGGCTGAAGGCGACTTCATCGCGCAGCATCAATTCGCTCTGCGTGGCGAGCAGCTCCGTGGCAAGCGGATCATCGGGAGAAATCACCTCCTGAAAGACGAGGTAGAGTGGACCGAGCAGCGAGTCTCGCGCGGTGTTCGTGCCGTGGGTGAACCAACTGCCTCCATCGGCGTGCAACATCACAGGCCCGCGATAGTTGCTCCAAGGTGCAGAGGCGCGCATCCACGTGCCATCGCCCAAGGGCATCACGGGCGAGCGCTCGAGTCCGGCAACGAAGGATGCGCGAATGTCCTTCTTCAAATCATCGGCTTCGAACCGGCACTCGGCCGCTTCGGCGGGTGCGAGTATGTCCAGCATTTCTGCGGTGCGCGAGAGTCCGAGGTAGGCGTAGCCGTTGAGCATGTAGGACCGATACGGATCATCGGGGTCCGCCGTTTTCCCATCGAGCATTCCGTATCCCTTGTCCTTCAGATCCGATTGCAGATTCCGCCGGCGCCATTCGCGCAGGAAATGCCAGGCTCGGGTAAGGTTAGGATGAACGCGACGCAGCCAGGTGTCGTCGCGCGTGTAGCGGTAGTGCTCACCCATTGTCCAAAGCACGGCGCCCGTCTCTAGCATGTAGCCGTTGAAATTCTGCATGAAACCGTTGTCGTGCTGTTTCTTCAGGAAGAAATCGATCGCGCGAGTTGCGGTGGTGTGCCAGCCCATGCTGTCCATGAACTGGATGATTGGGGCACTCTCAGAACCGATCGCGGTGTAGATCCCGATTGCCGGAAGCAGCGCGCCATCAGGCTCACGTCCGTAAGAGATCAAATCGAGATGGAGCAGTCCTGCGCGGACCATGTCCTGCACGCGCGAATCCGGAAGGTGCACCTCTGCGGCGGTGGCAAGCTTGGCCCGCCAAAACACGCGACATTCCTCCAGGCGGTTATCGAAAGATTGGGTGGCCAGCGCCTCCGCACGTTCGCGGCTCACCGGACGGTGGGGAACGACAAATTCAAATACCGCCTCTTTTCCCGGTTGGAGCATCAGCGAAACTTCCGCGGCAGGCAGGGGCGCGCCATTCAGCCGACTCACCGTGAAAACACGTCCGGACGATACAAACGTGGCAAACCCGTTGGTGGCGTCGAAGGTCCACTCGGGGAGCTTTGGCGAGACAGGCGTGGCGAGCGTCGGAACTGCGGTGCGAAAGAAGGCGTGACGCGGGGTGCTACCCCGGTTGGTGGCTGTCACTTGCACATGAAGGACCACTTCCTCGGGCGGATTCAATTCCGTCGCCGCACGTCGCTCCTGCTCCTCTGCCTGCGCCGGAGTGAACATGTGCCCGTGGCCGTGAGCATCAGCGACCAGATAGTCCGTGCCGCGCAGCGTGGTCGCGCTCAACGGCGAACGTTCGGGCGACGTGAAGAGCGTCAGTTCATAGCGGATGGGTCCATCGTCGATTTGTCCGCGAAGGATGGGCAGATTGCCGTCGTCAAGCTGGCGATGGATCGCATCCTGTGCTCCCCAGCCACGGCCGCATTCGAAGGCATAGGTTGCGGGCTGTGATGGCATTTCGGGCAGGCGCACATCGTAGCCTGCGTTCTTTGGCTGGAGCGTTTCCATGCGCGCATCGACACGGAACAGGCGCATGTCGCGACTGAGCCCGAGCCAGGTTGCCGCCGTCATGCTTCTGGTGCCTGCGGCTGCGGTCGCGAAACTGGCTTCGGGGGCGATCGCGATTTCCTGCAGAGCAGTCCTGCGGGAGCCTGACCGGATTGCGGCAACGATTTTATCGTAGCTGCGAGTGTCGTCTCCTGAAGTGACGACGATGTGCTCCTCGGGTAGAAAAATGGGGAAGTCAGAGCTGACGTCGCTGAGGCGAAATGCAAAGCCGCGCGGCGAGGTGGAGACAGTCACCAGAGTTGGCAGCGCGCCTTCCGGTTGTCTTGATTCAATGGACAGATCGAGGCGGCATCCGTCATGTCCTGGATCGAGCGCAAAACCGCCGTCTGTTTTGAGGGCCGGATGGGAGCCCATTACCTTTCCACGGTCGACCTGAATTTTCCCGTGTGCTGCCGCAGAATCCCAGAGGATTGAGACGGAAGTTACGGCTGAGAAAACGTACACGGGAGCAAGCAGGAACAGGACAATCGCACGCATTGCGCGCATACGCAGGCAGTGGACGGCTCGAGTTGTTTCAGCCAGGAAAAACTGAAAGTAGTCGGAGGGTTTATTTTCAGTTGTCATCGAATGAGGTGTTCAAACCCTCTCCGGCCTATGGTACCTCGTTACTTGATTTCTGCATTGGCTGTGAGCGTTTTTTCCTGGGCATGGGGGGCTGAAGCGACGCCTCGCGTGGACTTTGGATATGCCTTTGGAACACCCCACCGGATAACCGTGGCTCCGCCAGACAGCGGGGACAAGACCCTTGTGGACTGTGAACCTGGGAAAGTAACGCTCTCATGGAGCAACGACACGCTGATGAGCTTTCCCGTTGCGAACTTTTTTGGTCCGCAGACGCAGTGGAAGCTCGTGTTTCAACCGGTGATTGACGGACACAAGGCTGAGAAATCCACGTGGAGCCGGATGGACGGATGGCTGCCGGGATTGAAAGCGGAGTTTTCTCATGCCTCAGTGCAGACGGTTCTCGAGGTGATCGGCGGGCAGAGAGGGACGATTCTTCGAGTGACGTTTGCCAATCAGGACACTCAGGCGTCGCATCGCGTTGCGGTGGATTGCGGCGTGCCCGGCAACTGGCGCGGAGTCATGCCTGGATTTGTTGATCCCGGCCTCGTCGAAAATGCGCGTGATGCGCTTATCGCCGGGTGGATGGCGCGTGCTGATCGTGTGCTCGTTGCGGCGGTGGGAGCGGACGACTATCCGCTCGCGGCAAATGTCCTTTCGCCAACAATCACGCTTCGTCCCGGTGAATCACGCGTCATGTGGTTTGTGCGGCCGTATCGAAGCTATGAGTCGATGTTGCCTGAATTGCGCCGTCGCGATTGGGCGATGGAGTTCGAGGAGGCCAAGGCGGTGTGGGAAAAACTGATCGGTCGCGCGGCCCGCATCCAATTGGCCGATGAGGGCGTGCTTCGGGCCTATTACGCCGGACTCGCGGACATCTTCATCATGCGGGAACCGTTGCCCGGTGAATACATTGGCACGCTTGCCGGCACGGAACTGTACCGATCAACGAATCCTGTCGAACCGGCCATTGCGGGCATCTGCCTTGATCAGGCAGGGCTTTCAATGGAGGCGGCGGACGGATACCGGATCGCGCTTGATCTTCAGAATTTTGACGGCTGCTGGTCTGCTTCCAACGGGTGGGTGCGCACCGGGTGGATGGCTTCAGGCTTCAAGAGCTGGTTCATCATGGAGCACTATCGGATGACCCAGGACCGGGGTTACTTGGAAACCGCGTTTCCGAAGATGCTGGCGAGCTCACGCTGGCAGGAGTTTGCGCGTCGCCGGACGCGGAAGCTCGTGGACGGGAAGAAACCGGTGAACTATGGACTGCTGCCGCGGGGCATGGGAGATGGCGGGCTCAAGAATGACGACAGTTTTTACGGCGTGTATATCCCTCACAATATCTGGGCCGTTTACGCGGATGCCCTGACCGTTGAGGCGGCAAAGATACTCGGTAGATCCGATGAGGAGGCTGAGATCCGGGCAAATCACGACGTGGCACGTCGCGACCTCATCGAAACGATCCGTCGTGGAGCCATTGAAGAAGATGGCTACAAGTGGATACCCGGTACTGCGGGCAAGACGAGCGGCAGTCGTTGGGGTGCGCTTTATTCGGCATTTCCCGCGCGCTTGCTGGCTGCCGACGACCCGCTTGTCACGGGATCAATTCGAAAGATGGAGTCGAAGATCAGCCCCGGTGGCATTCCGATTCACCTTGGCTGGATGGAAGATGGACTTTGGGTTGCGATCAGCCTGGACAATCTGGCGGAGACACTCCTCTTGCGTGGCGATGGTGATGCCGCTGTCCGCTACCTCTATGCGGCGCTCAATCATGGCACGCCGCTTTACACCTGGTGTGAGGAGCGCAGTCCCGAGCCCGGTGCGGCCAAGGCCATTGGCGATCGTCAGCACCTTTGGACCCCAATTTCCGTGGTGCGCCTGATCCGGGACTGCCTGATTTTCGAGGATGGCAACACCCTTCATCTTGCGAGGGGAGCGGATCGCTCCTGGCTCGTGCGCGGGCCCGTGGGAGGCTCGGGTTTGAGATCCCATTTTGGAACGGTCAACTATTCGCTCTCCCAGGGAGATGATGGGCGCGTTTCCGGAACTGTTGCGCTTTCGGGTGGAAAGCTGCCGGAGGCGTTGAGGGTGCATGTACGTCTTCCGGATGGGCGCAAGATAGCGTCGGTAAATGATCCGGATGCGCGCGTCCTGGAAGATGGCGAGGCGATTGAATGGACGAATCCCAAGGCGAAGCTCACGTTCGTCGTGACTACGCGCTAGGCTGATCCGAAAGATGCAGGCAACCGGTTAGGGACCCGGGGCGGCTGTGTCGGGTTGAAAGGACGGCGCGAGCTATTTCGCGCAGCAAAGGGCTTGCTCGAGGCGGTCCAGCCTTGGGCAACTCCGGGCTTGCGTTGTCGGATCGCGGCAGGCGTTAATCTCCGGCTGCCATGATCGGCGCCGTCTCCCCAAACCCATTCCTTGCAAGATTGCGCCTTTTGAATTTTCATTACTGGTTAAATCCGAACTCCGCTGTCACATGTCGAACCCGTCTGAATCCTCCCCGTCTGCCACATGCTGTGCCTCATCAAATGCCACGGCGGCTTTTCTGATTCTGCGCCTCTTTCTTGGATTGAGGGCATTTCTCTCCGGACTGGAGAAGTTTGAGTCAGGCGGAACGTATTCCTTCGAGAACTACGGAAAGACGATGGCGCGCATTGCCAACGGCATCACGGGTGCGTCCTTTCTGCCATCGTGGGCAACCAAGGCGTTTGCCATGCCGCTCGGCTACATTTTCCTCGCACTGGGCATCATGCTCCTTCTGGGAGTCAAGACGCGGTGCGCGCTTATCCTCCTTGCGCTAGTCTGGGTGGGGCTTGGATTCGGCCTGATGGCGGTCCAGTCCGACGAGGGAGCTGTTTGGATTGGTACCTACGTTGGCCTGACCGTGGGTGCCCTTTTGCTGGTGCGGCACAACCGGTTCGCCCTGCTGCCGGATCGTTCCTAAACTCATCCAACTCTACCGAGACTTCAGAATGAGTGAGTCCACCACGCAATCGTCCGTTACTCGCAGGTCCTTTCTATCCTCCGGGACCCGGCTGGGTGCCGTCGTGCTTGCTTCTCCGTACCTAGCGAATGCTCAGGCACCCGCGGGCACCGGTGGAACGCAGGCGTTGAATGTCGGTGTCATCGGCACGGGTGCGCAGGGGCGCGTCCTGTTGAATGCGGCGCTCAAGATTCCCGATATCCGATTCAAGGCTGTCTGTGATATCTGGAACGAGAACCGGACCTACGGGGAGCGTCTGCTGAAGAAATTTGGACACGACGTTAAGCCGTTTGAAGACTATCGCGAGATGCTCTCGTCGGTACCTGAATTGGATGCTGTCATTGTTGCCACACCCGACTGGTACCACGCCGAGCATACCAATGCGGCGTTGAAGGCGGGAAAGCATGTTTACTGCGAGAAGTTGATGTCCAATACGATCGAGGGGGCGCGTTCGATGGTGAAAACGGCGCGCGAGACGGGCAAACTCTTGCAGATCGGACATCAACGGAGGAGCAATCCGCGTTACCTTTTCGCCAGGGATCAGCTGGTCCGTCACTATAAGATCTTGGGACGGATCACGAATATCAATGCGCTCTGGAATCGCTCAGTGAGTGACGATCTTACATGGACGGCGCGGAATGAAATACCGAAGGCGACCTTGGAGAAGTACGGCTATGACGACATGCACCAGTTCCGCAACTGGCGCTGGTTCAAGAAATACTCTGGAGGTCCGATCTCGGATCTCGGTGCGCACCAGATCGATGTCTTCAACTGGATGTTGGGTTCAAATCCAGTGAACGTGATGGCTGGCGGGGGAGTCGACTACTATAAGAACCATGAATGGTACGATAACGTCATGGCGATCTATGAGTTCCACACCGCTGCGGGACCGGTTCGCGCCTTCTACGAGGTGCTGACAACCACCAGTGCCGGGGGCGGCTACCATGAGAGTTTCATGGGGGACGAAGGCACACTCAAGATGTCGGAGAACCCCAAGTATACCAAGGTCTACCGCGAAGCACGTGCTCCGGAGTGGGAGCATTTTGTGAAGGAGGGAGTGCTCACCAAACCTGGCGCGGGTGAGGAGGGTGCAGCGGCGCCAAGTCTTCCCTGGGAGAAGGAATTCAAACCCAAGTTTACGCTTGCCCCTCCCCGAGCATCCGTGGTCGATGTCCGTGAAACTGCGGCTCTCTCCGCCTGGAATATCCCGGTCGTGCTCGACAAGGCGATTCACCAGCCCCACTTGGAGAACTTTTTCGATGCCATCCGGAAGGGGACGCCGCTTACCTGTCCGGGTGAACAAGGGTTTGCATCCGCTGTCACAGTGCTGAAGGTCAATGAAGCGGTTCAGGCGCGAAAAATGCTCACCATGAAGCCGGATGATTTCATCGTCTAGCGCGTGCGTCCATAAACCAGGAATTCGAAACGTTTTTGTATGCTCACACGACTCGTTCTCACCACTCTCACCGTAGGTGCCCTCACTGCGGTCGTCCATGCTCAGGACAAGGTTCCCCTGGCCCTTGACCTGCCGAAGCCCCTCTTCGTGGGTACGCCCAGGCCGATTTCCCTGCCCAACCTTGAGAAACCACGCACCGGCCCTCGACCGGCGTTGATGGTTCCCGCAGGAACCACCCTCATTTCAAAGGGCAAACCCGTCACCTCATCCGACACCTTTCCGGTGATCGGCGAACTTAACTATGTCACAGATGGCGAAAAGAGCGGCGCTGATGGCACCTTCGTCGAGCTTGGACCCGGTGTGCAATGGGTTCAGATTGATCTTGGAAGTGTTTCCACCATCGAGGCAATTCTCGTCTGGCATTATCACTCCCAGGCTCGTGTCTACTACGATGTCGTCGTCCAGGTGTCCGATGATCCGGAATTCAAGAAGGGCGTCACCACCCTCTTCAACAACGACGACGATGACTCCTCCAAGCTCGGCAAGGGCAAGGATCCTGCCTACATCGAGACGAATGAAGGCCGGTTGATCGACGGCAAAGGGACGAAAGGGCGGTACGTGCGCCTGAGTTCGGCGGGAAATACGACGGACGAACTCAACCACTACGTGGAGGTCGAGGTATTCGGCAAGCAGTAGGGCTGGGCAGATTGATTGCGGATTGAATCGCAGGGCGCATGAAAATGCGCCTTGCCGCTTTTTAAAGGTCTGATCATCGTCGCGCCGTTTTCTGATTGTTCCTCGTTTCCACGCGTCCAGCTGTCTGCGGAACCTTCAACGCCGCATTCATCACGTCACTTGGCGATTCATTCGATCCCAAGCCGTGTGTGGGTATTCATTAGCCTCGCAACACGTTAAAATCAAAGAATGAGCTCAAATGATCACAGCGGCGGAGCCATCGCTCCGAACGCCAAACGCCTCCTATGGGCCGGCTTCATGGCAATCCTTGCGGCTGGTGTCGGTTTCGCAATCCGCGGCGGCATCTTCGACAACTGGGGGACCGAGTACGGTTTCACCGCCGCACAGATCGGTGCCATCGGTGGTGCCGGTTTTTCCGGTTTCTGTTTTGGCATCATCATTGGTGGACTGATCTGCGACCGGATCGGATATGGAAAGCTGGTCGGACTCGCGTTCATCCTCCACGTCCTCTCGGCCATTGTCACCTTCATGGCAGATGGCTCTGGTGCCTATAACAGCCTGTATTGGGGCATGTTCATATTCGCCTACGCAAACGGGACGTTGGAGGCCGTGGCAAATCCTCTGGTTGCCACGCTCTTCCCGGCGGCGCGCACGCACTTCCTCAACATCCTGCATGCAAGCTGGCCGGCTGGTCTTGTCCTCGGCGGCATCTGCGGGTGGATCCTCGATGACCGGTTCCAGATTCCGTGGAAATGGCAGCTCTCGATCTATCTGATTCCAACCGTGGCTTATGGCCTCATGTTCCTTGGGCAGCATATGCCCAAGTCGGAGGCATCCGCCAAGGGCCTCAAGCTCGGTGGTATGCTGAAGGATGTGGGCATACTCGGGTCAGCAGTGATTGCCCTGTTCATCTGGCTCTTCTCGAAGGATGCGCTCGGACCCATGCTCGGTGGGCTGACCGGAGTTGCATTTTTCACAAGCCCCGCCTGGAGCTGGGTCGCAATAGCAATTGGCGCCGTGGTGTTCTTTGCCTTCAGCGGAGCGAGCGGCTGGGCGCTCGGCTCAGGACTCCTTTTCATCCTTTTCATTGCGCACATTCTGCTCGGTGCCGTTGAGCTGGGTACGGATGGCTGGATTCAGAACATCACCGGCAACATCCTGAGTTCGGAACAGGGCAAGATCCTCTTCGTCTTCACCTCGATGACGATGTTCGTCCTGCGATTCTGTGCGGATTTCATCGAACGGAAATTGGGACTTTCACCCGTTGGCATATTGCTTGCGTGTGCGGCGCTTGGTTGCCTCGGTCTCAACCTGACCTCCGGCATCGCCACCTTCGGCGGCGCCATCCTTGCCCTCTCAGTTTATGGCGTCGGCAAAACATTCCTTTGGCCGACGATGCTTGCGGTGGCATCCGACCGTTTTCCGCGCACAGGCGCGGTTGCGATCTCCATCATGGGAGGGCTGGGCATGATGTCCGCCGGCCTTGTGGGTTCCACCGGGCTCGGCTATGCGAAGGACCGTTTTGCCGGCGAGGAACTCCAGAAGGACAACCCCGCGATCTATTCAGAGTACAAGGCCGCGACCCCGAGCAAGTTCCTCTTCTTCTCGGAAACCCATGGGTTGGATGGCAAGAAACTCGGAGAAGCGAAGGCCGCGATCGCCGCGCAGACGGCAACGGAGGCTCAAAAGGCCGTTCACCGTGCTGACACCAAAGGCGACCGTCGTACCTTGGTCGCCGATTCCTTCCTTCCGGGAATGATGGCTGCGATCTACCTGTGCCTGCTGATCTACTTCAAGTCGAAGGGAGGGTATCGTCCTGTGACGCTCGCCGAGTCCAACTCGTCCTGAGTTTGGGCCGTTTGGCATAATTTGCCTGTCACAAGGGCCGCATCCCCGGGGGTGCGGCCCTTGTTGCATGGGTTTCACCTTGCGACTCCGGCAGGCCGTGGGGTTATCTGAAGGCTACATCATGATCATTGATTCGCGTTACGAGAAGCTGGCAGCAGGTTTGACGGGATTTTCCACCCATCTTTCCAAGGGAGAGCGGGTGCTGATTGACGCCTTCGACATTCCCGATGCCATGGTCATTGCCCTGATTCGCGCAGCTAGGGCGCGGGGAGCCCATCCTTACGTCCAGATCCAACGTGCACGGATCGGTCGCGAATTGATGCTTGGCGCCCAGGAGGCGCAATACCAGCCCCATGCGGAGGTTGAACTCAAACGCATGGAGGCAATGGACGCCTACATCGCCGTACGTGGATCCGACAATATCTTTGAGTCATCGGATGTCCCTGCGGACAAGGTGCAACTCGTGAGTCGAATCATGAAACCGGTGCTTGATCACCGGGTGAACGAGACCAAATGGGTTGTGTTGCGCTGGCCGACGTCTGCCATGGCCCAACAGGCGGGCATGAGCACCGAGGCGTTTGAGGACTTTTATTTCAAGGTGTGCACGCTGGATTACGCCCGCATGACTCCCGGCATGAAGGCGCTGAAGGCGCTGATGGACAGGACGGATCAGGTGCATATCAAGGGCCCGGGCACCGACCTTCGCTTTTCGATCAAGGGCATTGGTTCCCGCGAGTGTGGTGGATTGCGGAATATTCCAGATGGTGAGGTTTTCTCGTGTCCGGTGAAGGATTCCGTGGAGGGAACCCTACAGTACAACGCTCCCACCGTCTATCTTGGAACCTCCTTCGACAATATCCGGCTGGTTTTCAAGAAAGGACGCGTCGTCGAGGCGACTTCGAGCAATACCAAGCGTTTGAACGAGATTCTGGATAGCGATGACGGTGCGCGCTACATTGGCGAATTCGCGCTTGGTTTCAATCCGCACATTCTTCATCCGATGCGTGACATTCTCTTTGACGAAAAGATCGCTGGATCGTTCCATTTCACGCCGGGGCAGGCCTATGAAGGGGTAGGGAATGGCAATCGTTCCCAGGTGCATTGGGACATGGTCTGCATCCAGCGTCCGGACTATGGCGGTGGCGAGATTTGGTTCGACGGAAAGCTGATCCGAAAGGACGGCCTCTTTGTGCCGAAATCGCTCTACAAGCTGAATCCCGAATACCTGTTGGCCTGAGGGACTGGCTGATCGTTCTGCCGCTGCAGGGGTGGAGGCATCTCGTACATGATCACTTCGAGGACCGGCCTTCGCGCTTTTGTCCAGTCGCTGCCGAAAACGGAGACCCATCTCCATGTCGAAGGCGCCTTGCCCTATGAATTGTTGCACGCCTGGAAACCGAACGTTTATCCACCTGAGGCCCCGTTTCATGCGCGCGAGCATCGATTCTCCAGCTTTCCGGAGTTCGAGGAGACGCTATTGAATCACGCCCTGCCCTGGTTCACCAGCGCGGAGCGGTATCACGAGGCGATGCGGGTGATCTTTGCGAAGCACGTCGTCGGAAACGTGCGCTACGTGGAGACCAGTTTTCATCTTCGCGTGACCCAACTCATTGGGGTTTCGGGCCCTGATATCATTGCCGCAATTCGTGCTGCGGTTCCTTCAGGCCTGGAGGTCCGCATCTTTGTGGGCATGCTGCGATCCGACTATGAGGGACCGCTCAGGCCTGTGATCGAAGACCTTGAAAATTGGGAGGGGCTTGCGGGCGTGGATCTGCACGGTTTCGAGCAGATGCCAACCGAGCCGTGGACGCGCCGAATCTGGGAACGCGTGCGGGCTACGGGGAAAATCACAAAGTGTCACGCCGGGGAATTCGATGGCGCTGACCGGGTGCGTGAAGCGATTGAAGCGCTGGGCGTGCGTCGCGTGCAGCACGGCGTGCGCGCGGTCGAGGATGCGGACGTGGTCACGCTGGCGCGGGATACGGGAACCACGTTTGATGTCTGCCCGATCAGCAATGTGCACCTGAAGGTTGTGCCATCGATCCGGGAGCATCCCCTGCGGGCCCTGGTGCAGTCGGGGGTCCGTTGCACGATCAGTACCGATGATCCGCTGGTATTTGGAAATGCGCTTTCGGATGAGTATCTCGCCCTCGCGTCGCAGGGAGGCTTTACTGCGCGCGAACTCGCGGGACTGGCCAAGGCAGGGTGGGAGGTTGCTGACGTGCCACCAGCGGTGCGCAAAGGGTACTTTGCTGAAATCGATCGGATTCTCGCTGCAACGGAAGGCAATTTTCAGGATCAGTGACGGCGGCGGGATCGCTTGCCGCCAGCGCGCAATGAGGATTTGCGAGATCGAACGCGGCGAGGCCAGCGCCGGATTTTCAGCGCTGAATGATCGCTCGAATTCGTGTCAGTAGAACAGAGACCGGTCCAGGCTTCGGTACTGGATCGCCTCGAGGAGGTGGGCTTCCTTTATGCTTTCGCTGGATGCCAGATCGGCAATCGTGCGGGCGACCTTGAGGATCCTATCGTAAGCCCGGGCGGACAGCCGGAGTTCCTCCATTGCCCGCTGGAGCAAGTCACCCTGACCCGGTGTGAGGCGGCAATGCTGGCGGATCTGGCTATGACTCATCCGGGCATTCGACGTGGTTCGCGTGCCCTGAAAACGAGTTCTCTGGTTGGCGCGGGCGCTCTCGGTGCGGCTGCGGATCAGTGAGGATGCTTCGCCGGAGGCGTCGCTTCGCAGCTCTGCGAGCGAAAGTGCAGGGGCCTCGATGTGCAGGTCGATTCGATCGAGCAGAGGACCGCTGATTCGCGCCCGATAGCGTTGGACCTGGCTTGGGGTGCAGCGGCATTCGTGACGCGGATCGCCGAGATAGCCGCACGGGCAGGGGTTCATGGCGGCGACGAGCATGAAGGCGCAGGGGAAAGTGACCTTGCCGGCGCTTCTGGAAATTGTCACCTGACCATCTTCGAGTGGCTGTCGAAGCACTTCCAAAGCGGATCGCTTGAACTCGGGAAGTTCGTCGAGAAACAGCACACCGTGGTGTGCCAGGGAGATTTCACCCGGACCGGGAATCGAGCCGCCTCCCAGAAGGGCAACATCGGAAACGGTGTGGTGAGGGGAACGAACGGGGCGGCGGCCAAAGCCGATTCCACCGCCTTCGAGTGTGTGGCCTGCTGCCGAATGGATGCTCAGGATCTCCAGGGATTCCTCCTGCGTCGGCGATGGCATGATCGATGGAATGCGTTTTGCGACCATCGATTTTCCTGATCCTGGAGGACCAAGGACCAGCAGGTTGTGGCTTCCGGCAACGGCGACTTCGACGGCGCGTCGCAGCACGTGCTGACCCTTGATTTCGGCAAAGTCGCCGGTGTTTTCAGCAAGGCCCTGCGACAGGGAAATCATGGCCGAAGCCGGATCGACAGGGGTCAGATGAACCTCGCCCTTGAGAAACCGGAATGCCTGATCGAGCGAAGCAATGGGATAGACCTCGATACCGTCGACCAATGCAGCTTCGATCGCGGAAGCAGCGGGAAGCAGCAGACCTTTGAAGCCAAGTTGTCGCGCGAGGCGTCCCATTGCGAGGGGCCCCCGCACGGGGCGTGTTGCACCAGACAGACTGAGTTCGCCCGCGATCAGGAACTGAGGAAGGGATTCGGCACAAAGTTGTCCAGTGGCGATCAGGAGTCCGATGGCGATGGGCAGGTCGTAGCAGGGACCCTCCTTTCGGATACTCCCGGGGGCGAGATTGATGGTCGTGCGGGACCATGGCATCTTGAATCCGCTGTTGACCACGGCTGAAGAAACCCGGTCCCGTGATTCCTTGACACCCGTATCCGGTAGTCCGACGAGAATTAGGTCCGGTGCGCCTGCTTCCCCTGTGTTGACCTCGACATGCACCAGTTCAGCATCAATCCCTTGAAGGGCAGCGGATTTCAGGGTGGCGAGCATCGGACAATGTGAAATGAGGTTTTGATTGGGTGATTATCATTTAAAAGGATTGCATTAGCTGAGCATCAAGCTAAATACGCATTTTATTGGCATTATAGTAGGGTCCTATGCTTATTGGTATCACAGGCGGGATTGGGTGTGGAAAATCCACGGTAGCCGGACACTTCGAGTCCCTCGGCTACCTACGCATGGATTCCGATGAGATCATTAGGAATCAAGTGCTTACAAATCCTGAGGTGATTGCCGGTCTTGTGGAACGCTTCGGGCACCAAGTCCTCCTTGAGGGGGGGGCGGTGAACAGAGGATACTTGGCCTCGCGAATTTTTGCCTGCGATGGCGAAAGGCAATGGCTTGAGGATTACCTTTTGCCCCGGTTGTTTTCGATCTGGCGATCGGCTTTGGCCGAACGGGCTAGGACACACTGGGTTTTCGAGGTTCCCTTGTTGTTCGAAAAACATCTCGAAAATTGGTTTGATTTCACCGTGTGTGTCGCCACTACTGCCGAGAACCAATTGGTTCGGCTGGAGAAGCGCGGAATGACCCGGGCGCATGCCGAACTTCGTATTTCCAAGCAATTGCCCTTGGCCCGTAAAGTGGAGCTCGCCGACTTTGTTATCGGCAATGATGGCACGCCTGACTTCCTGCGACTTCAAGTCGATGCGTTGGCTGGTCGGTTTGCCTGCTCCGCCTGAGCGCCTTTGGGACACTACAGCACGTCCATCCCACTTTTCATCCTACCATGGAAAAATCTTCCAAGGCTCGATCGTCAGAGTCAAAGGCTGCAAAGCCAAAACGTCCGCGCGCCAAAGTCGCCCGCGCCGCCACGCCCAAGAGCAGCCCCCGCAAGCGGGCGAAGGCAGCTGCGACCACGGATGAACTACCGCTTGTCGCGGCAGATGCAGTGGTTGCAGTGGCTGAACCTGTGACACCTGTTGAAACGCCGGCAAGTGACACCAGCAGAGGCGAGCGCGAATCAGAAACGCGCAGGGAGGCGCGTGAGGTTTTTGTACCTGATAGTTTCTCGCGGGGAAGCAAACCTGGAGACGGCGATCAACCCGCTCCTACGATAGAGCCTGATCGAGGAACAAATGAAGCCTCGCACTCATCGGTTGCCCCGAATGAGTCAAACTCCCGGGGTGTTTCCGCCGAGGCCGATGTGCCGGCGCCGTCAGGTGGCGATGTGGCTCCCGGTACTGAAATCCCTCCCGACAATGGCCATCGCCAGCCGCCGAACTTTCAGAACCGCGAGTTTCGTGGGCGCGACTACTGGAAGCAGCTGAAAAAGGAAAAGCGGAACAAGCACGGGAAACCCTGGCAGCAGAATCCCAATGATCGCGGGCCACAAAATCCCGCGCAGCCTCCTCCGCCGAGCCTGGCGCCCAAGCTCGGTGACTTGCCGGATCCCGCCCGCTTTGCGGACTTGGCTGCGCTTGACTCACTTGCTGCAGAGCTTTCAGCGGGAGGCGGTGGCGAGACTGTGTTTCTTGATGCGCTGTACGCGATGTCGCTTGCCGACCTTGCGGCGTTTGCTCGAGGAGCGGGCGCTGTCATCGAAGGCCAGCAACCGCGTCGCATTCTCCTGACTGAAATCTTCAAGACAGTCTCGGAAAAGAAACGTCCCATCCGGGACAGGGGTTTTCTGGACCTGACTGACAAGGGACATGGCTTTGTCGTGCACCCGAACGTCAGCTATCGATTGTATCCGGAAAGCACCTACGTGCCTGAAACCCTGGTCAAGCGTTACGGACTCAAGCGCGGGCATGCGCTGGAGGTGATTGTCCAGGCTCCGGTTGGCGAGGACCGGTGTCCCGCAGTGGTGGGCATCGAACGCGTGATGAATGGTGCGCCTCAGGATGCGAACAACGTCACTCCGTTTGAGGAACTCGTGCCTTACTATCCCCTGCAGCGTATTTTGCTCGAGGCTCCCGAGGTGCAGAAGGACATCTCCATGCGCACGGTCGATCTCCTGACCCCGGTGGGTTTTGGGCAGCGCGGTCTGATTGTGGCACCTCCGCGGACCGGAAAGACAGTCCTGCTCCAGAACATTGCCAACTCGGTTTCCGAAAATTTCCCGGATGTGAAGCTGATCCTGCTGCTCATCGATGAGCGGCCAGAGGAGGTGACGGATTTCAAGCGGCATACAAAGGGAGAGGTGGTCTCCTCGACCTTTGACGAATCGCCCGAGAGTCACGTGCACTGCGCGGAGATGGTCGGCGAAATTGCGCGCCGGATGGTTGAGCGCGGGCAGCACGTCGTGATCCTCCTCGATTCCATTACCCGTCTGGCGAGGGCCTACAACGCGCTTGCCTCGAATTCAGGGAAGATCATGTCGGGTGGCATGGAGTCGACCGCGCTGCAGCGTCCCAAACGTTTCTTCGGCGCCGCGCGCAACATCGAGGGAGGCGGCAGCCTTACGATCCTTGCGAGCGCTTTGATCGATACCGGAAGCCGCATGGATGAAGTGATCTTTGAGGAATTCAAGGGAACGGGCAATATGGAGCTCCACCTCGACCGGGGACTTTCCGACAAGCGGATTTTCCCGGCGATCAACATGCTTCGTTCCGGTACGCGAAAAGAAGAGCTCATCTATCATCCTGATGAATTGCAGCGCGTCTACGGCCTGCGACGCACGATGCAGGGAATCGGACCGGTAGAGTCGATGGAGATGCTGATCCAGCGTCTCAAGAAGACAAAATCGAACGCCGAGTTCCTCATGAGCTTGGCCAGATAGCTGGGAACCATGAAACCCGCCGTCGCCTTCACCTCATGAATGGCGACGGCGAGTTTCTCTGTCAGGGCGCCCCGTTCGGGGCATTGCCGCTGCAGCCTTTGGGCGGATTAGCCGTTCTGGAGCAGATTTCAGCGCGATTTGCTCGGGAGCATCAGGTGTTCCCGCTTGGGGTGAATCGGGGTGTCCTAACGTTTGCGATAAGCGATCCATCCGATACGATCCGAGTCGATGCGGTTCGGCGGCAGGTCGAAGGCTTGGAGGTGGAGCCCTGTTTTGCCCCCGCCGAGGAAATCAATCGTGCGATTGATCGATACTACGTTAGTGATGGTGAAGAAGTTGGGGAAGATCCGGGACCTGGGGTTGCAGTCGTTCCCAATCAGACGTCTGCCCCAAGTCTTCGTGGCGGAGAACGGGGGGATCGAGTGCTAAGTCCGGCTCCAGATGAGCCGATAATCGAAATGGTGCGCAAACTCATCACGGACGCCTTGGAACGTCGCGCCTCGGATATCCATTTGGAACCGTTGGCGGGATCTGTTCGTGTCCGGAATCGAGTGGACGGGGTTCTGCGGGATGTCGGAGGAGCCTCAAAGAGGCACTTTTCGTCCATCGTCTCGCGGATCAAGATACTTTCGCGGATATCGATTGCCGAAAGGCGGCGGCCCCAGGATGGACGTTTGCGACTGAATGACAGGGGGCGGGATGTAGACCTGCGAGTCTCGGTGGTTCCAACCCTGCATGGCGAGAGCGTGGTCATGCGGGTGCTGGACGGAGCCAGTGCCAGGATGTCGCTCGGTGCGCTCGGATTCGATCCGACGGCCGAAGCAGGCTGGCGGGAACTGACCTCCCGTGCGGACGGCCTGATCCTCGTGACAGGTCCCACAGGATCGGGAAAATCGACGACACTCTACAGCGTGTTGAATTCGCTGAATGCGCCTGGCCGCAAGATCGTGACGGTTGAAGATCCCGTTGAGTGCCAGATTGAGGGTATCAATCAGGTGGCCGTTCATCGTGAAATTGGGATGAGCTTTGCCTGCGCCATGCGTGCCCTTCTGAGGCAGGCGCCGGATATCCTGATGGTCGGTGAAGTCCGCGATCGTGAGACTGCGGATCTGGCTGCGAACGCCGCCATGACCGGTCATCTGGTCCTGTCGACGCTGCACACCAATGATGCGTGCAGCGCAATCACGCGCTTGAGTGATCTCGGTGTGAAGCCCTTCATGGTCGCGACCGCGCTCAAAGGAGTACTCGCGCAGCGGCTTGTGAGGCGGATCTGTCAGCGCTGTCGTGTGCCCGCTGAATTGTCGCCGCAGGAGCGGCGCGCGATCGCTGGATTGGTCGGTGAGGCGGAAGGACTCGCCCCTGCCTACATGGGGCAGGGTTGCGAGGCTTGCGGGGGCACCGGATTTTCAGGAAGGACAGGCTTGTTTGAGCTGCTGACAATCAGCCCACAGATGCAGCGCGCCATTCATGACGGGGCAGCAACAGCCCGCTTGAAAGACCTTTGGCGGAACGCTGGAGGGCGTTTGTTGGTGGAGGACGGATTCGGGAAAGTGAGGGCAGGGCTTACGACGATAGGAGAGGTGCTCGGCAGCGTGTCGACCCAGGAATGATTTCTACAAATTTATGAGCTACGAAATGAATGATCTTCTCGAACTGGTGGTGGATCAGAATGCGTCTGATCTCCATTGCCAGGTCGGACAGCCGCCCACCTTGCGCATCAGCGGAAGCATGGTCCCGATTGAGGGCCCCAATCTCAATCCGGATGACACGGAGAAACTCGTCCTCTCCATCACACCTGACAACCACGTCCAGAACCTGAAGCTCAATGGGGGATCCGATTTTGGCTTCGCCTATATGGACAGGGCGCGATTCCGCGTATCCATCCTCAAGGCGAAGGGGAGCTACGGCCTTGTGCTGCGGCAGATTCCGAATCGCATGTTCGGGCTGAGGGATATCGGGCTTCCGGACCGGGTGAAGGAACTGCTCTATCGGCCGCGCGGGTTGATCTTGGTGACGGGACCTACGGGTTCCGGAAAATCGACGACGCTCGCCTCGATGATCAACTACATCAACGAGCATCGCGACGGGCACATCATCACGATCGAGGATCCGATCGAATACTATCATCCCCACAAGCAATGCATCGTGACCCAGCGCGAGATAGGCGTCGACGTGCCTTCATTTTCGGAGGCGATCCGGCGTGCGCTGCGGCAGGACCCCGACATCATCCTTGTCGGTGAAATGCGCGACCTTGAAACGATCGAGGCGGCAATCAGCGCAGCCGAGACGGGACACCTGGTGTTCGGAACCCTCCACACAAACAGTGCGGCAAAGACAATTGACCGTATCGTCGATGCATTTCCCGCGAACATGAAGGAAATGATCCGCACCCAACTCGCCTCATCCATCGTGGCTGTCATTTCCCAGGTGCTCTGCAAGAAGACGGGAGGCGGGCGCATTGCCGGTTACGAGATCATGATCAATACCACGTCGATCGCCTCGTTGATTCGCGAGAACAAGACCTTCCGCATCACCTCGGATATTCAGACGGGTGCAAATTTGGGCATGATCACGATGGACACGCATCTCATGAGCCTCGTGAACAGGGAAATGATTTCCCCAGACGAGGCTTTGGAAAAGGCTCAGGACCCCCTTGTCATGCGGGAAAAGCTGACCCAATTGGGCTTCAAACTGCGCGCGCTGTAAGGGCCGGTCGGGTCTTTTGGTTATGATTCCCGGGCAATCTGATGCGACAGTCGTGTCGCGCGCTGTATTGCCCGGGAAGGTCTCCGATAACTTTCCTGGCGCGGAGTTGTTTCGGAACTCTGCCTCCAGGGAGCAAAGGCCGGATACGGTTTTCGAGGGGGCGTCCGAAGTCGCGTCCTGGCTGCAGCAGGTTCTTGAGGATTCGGTGCGGAAACGGGTCTCGGACATCCATTTTGAACCCTTTGAGTCGCACCTGTCCATCAGGATTCGGGTGGATGGCATGATGATCCCCTTGGTCCGGAAGCCGGTTTCATGGATGGCGGCAATTGCTTCGCGAATCAAGGTGATGGCGGATCTCGACATTGCGGAGTGTCGGTTGCCGCAGGACGGACGCATTGCATTTTCGGTTGATGGACATCCTGTTACCCTGCGCGTCTCAACCATCAGCACCGTCTCCGGTGAGTCCATTGTGGTGCGTGTGCTTGACCAGCGTGCCGCGCCTCGGAATCTGGAGTCGCTGGGCATGCCCGTGGACATTCTGGAGGGATTCCGCGAATGTCTGAAGTCACCTCATGGACTGATTGTCATCACTGGTCCCACCGGCTCGGGAAAAACGACGACGCTGTACGGTGCATTGAAGGAACTCAACACTCCGGAACTGAAGATCCTTTCCGCCGAGGATCCGGTTGAGTATGAATTGGAAGGCGTGATGCAGACCGCCATCCAGCCAGAAGCGGGCGTGACCTTTCCAAGCCTGCTGCGATCGTTCTTGAGGCAGGATCCAGATGTCATCGTCGTGGGTGAAATGCGTGACGCGGAGACCGCACGCATCGCGGTCCAGGCCGCGCTGACCGGACACCTTGTCATCACGACGCTGCACACGCAGGATTCGACGAGTGTGGTTGCGAGAATGATAGATCTGGGCATCGAACCCTATCTCATCGTCTCGACGCTTGTCGGTGTGGTTGCGCAAAGACTGGTGCGGCGCAAATGTGAGGCCTGTTCCGGCACGGGCATCGGATGCGCGGATTGCCTGCATACGGGGTACAAGGGGCGTATCGGCCTGTTTGAACTGTTTCGACCTGACCGCTGCATGCGTGAGCTCATTGCAGAGGGCGCATCGACGACCGAGCTGCGGCAGGCGGCGCGCAGCGGTGGGATGCACAGCCTCAGCGAAGTTGGAATGGCGGCGGTGGATGCGGGTCTGGTCAGTCGCGCAGAGGTGCTGTCGCTCTCTACGGATTGAACACCACATCCCTGGCAATTGCTGATACTCCTATTTCGAAATCGAATGACTCGTCAGCTTGGGGCGTTGTAACGCAAAGGCCACGTAGGCATCGCCGACTCCCGATTTTCCACCTACCCGTCCGCCGCCGGTTGCCGTGATAACCACGAATTGACGTCCATTCACTTCGTAGGTCATGGGTGCTGCCGTGCCGGCAAACGGGAGTTTTGCCGACCAGAGTTCTGCTCCCGAATCGGCATCGAATGCGCGCAATCTCTCGTCTTCAGTGCCGGCCACAAAAACCAGCCCGCCGGCGGTTACTGTTGCGCCGCCCAGATTCTGTGAACCCGTTTTCGGAACACCCTGCTTCGTCAATTCCTCAAGCTCACCGAGGGGCACGCGCCAGAGTACTTTGCCGGTATTGAGATCGTAGCAATTGAGCAATCCCCAAGGAGGCTTGATGCCGGGGTAGCCCTCATGATCCACGAGAAAATCAAAGCCGTTGAAAACAAATGGGCGATTGTTGGACGCGCCAGCGCGCAGGCTGCGACTTGGCGGTTGATTGCGCCGAAAAAGGAAATCGAGAAGGTCACGAGTCTGCTCTGACGTCACCATTGCCATTGGCGGCATGACTCCCTTGCCCTTTGCCATCACCTCCAGAACTTGGTCATCGGTCATTCGGGCTTTTAGGCCAACCAGTGGCGGTGCTACGCCCACGCCAAGGCGTGTTGTCCCATGGCACGCGGAGCAGAATTGCATATAGACCTGTTCTCCGGAGGATGGCGGGTAACTCGGATCGCGTTCCTGCTCTGTATTGCTGACGACAGTTATCTTGGACACCCATCGATTCGATGTCACATAGAGTCGTCCTGTCGGCATGTCGACGGCAGCGCCAGACCACTCTGCTCCGCCCCGTGAACCGATGAAGAGGTTTGGCTTTCCTTCTGTGAACGGTTCAAAAAAACCATAGGTGGAATGAGCGACGATCTTTTTCACAAACTCGTGCGCCTCGGGCGTGCGATCGGTGATCATGCTCGGATGGAACTCACTCCGTGAGACCGGTTCGGGAGTTTCCGGGTCCGGCTGATAGGGTGCTGTAACTTCACCAGGCAGCGTTGAGGCTGGCGCACGACGCAGCCGGACGGGAAAGACGGGTTTTCCAGTGACCCGATCAAGAACAAAGAGATGACCGGATTTTGCAATGCATGTGACCACATCGACGCGTTTCCCCTCACGCTCAATCGTCACGAGATTCGGTGGAACGCATACATCAAGATCCCAGATGTCGTGTCGCACATCCTGGAAATGCCAGATGCGATTTCCTGTCAGCACGTCCAATGCAAGCACGCAGTTGCTGAAGAGATTGTCCCCCTTGCGCATCACTCCGACCATGTCTGGTCGCGGTGCACCTAGCGCGACAAACGCGATACCGCGTGCGTCGTCGATCGAAAGCCCGCTCCAGCCATTGGCGCCTGCCTGTGGACCGTCCCAGGTCTCGGCTCCAAAGTCTTCACCTCGGGCGATGGAACGAAAGCGCCAGAGGAGTTCTCCGTTCCGCACGTCGTAGCCATAAACATCACCATTGATGCCTGTGGTTACAAAAACATGCTGATAAACTGCGCCTGCGGCGGTTGCGCCGGTGGGAATGGGAACGCGCCCTTCCTGACCGAAGGTCGATACGGCTACGCCGGTCTTCGGATCGAGGGCAAAGATTGAATTGCCTGCGCCCAGAAGGATGCGCGGAGCGTTGGAGGTGTCGCCTGGCCAGTAGACCAGTCCGCGCCTTGCGGGTTGGTCCTGCGCCCGATTGCCGGGCACATCCGGAATTTTTGTCCGCCAGCGCTCCACACCCGTGGCAGCATCAAGCCCGACGATCGCGCGACCGGGTGTTGGCGCTATCAACAGACCATCAACCACGATGGGCGTGCATTGGATGTTGGCCGCGCCATCGCCAGCGCGATATGTCCACGCCATTTCGAGACTTTGCACGTTTTCTTTGTTGATCTCATGGAGTGTGGAGTAGCGTCGGGCGCCATTGTCACCTAACGAACGCGCCCAGCGCGCAAATTGTTCCGATGGCACGTCCGCGGCAGGAGTCAGTTCCTCTGTTCGCGCTGCTGGAAGGTATCGAAATTCGGGAAGATGGGCCCGTGACTCAGAATCTGTCGCTGAATGAAGCGGATCATTGAAACACAATGTTGCCGCTGCGCCCGCAATTGCGCCCCAAAGCAAGGCAGACATTGGAGGGCGAAATTTCGTCGCTAGGAGTTTCTGACTGATCGCGTTTCGGAAATTGGATATAAAGCCTAAGCGAGGCATGCCTTGTGACTGCCTCGAACGGGTGGGCTCAGACAAGCGCATTTTTGCCTGGTTGGGTGACGGCTTGCGAAAGGTTGTCTGTCCTGACCATCTTGTTCTGGCGTTGTTCGATGAGATTGTGCGACAGAAGTCGTTGGGCGGCGCCTCCATTGTGGCGTCATGAGCGGAGGCGTTATTCAGCCGAGTCTTGCCTTGCTTCTGTCGGCTCAGCGGACGAGATAGTCCGAAAAATGGCCCACGCAGTCGCATGCCCCATGTTTCTCAGAAATTTGTTGCTGGGCTGTAGCAGGGAAAATGCGTTTTCGAGTTTTGAATGTCATCCCTCAAATCCGCATTTCGCGGATCGGAGGAAGGAGGCTGGAGTGAAGGCTGAGCTGAATTGATAATAGCCGGGAGCACTTCAAATCGTGACCCCACGTTTCATTGTACCTGACGAAGACTGCCGGGATGGGGGCAAGGTAATCGCTGCAATGATTAGAAGAGATGATTCTTTCGCGCACGACGCAGCCGTCGAACCTCGACACTTGATTTGGAATTCCATGACGGTGATTCGAGGACGGTTCGGGCAGTGCATGCAGCTCGGAGTCCTGGCGATCGCCGCGCTGGTCACAATGGCGGGTGGCCGTGCAGCAGAGGCAACTGGGCTCGATACATATGGTGGGTGGCGGGACATCGTGTCGAAGGCGACAGGTTGGTTTCGCCTGGACACGGTCGAGGGGCGCTCGCTGCTTGTGACGCCGGACGGGCATGGATTCGTCGCGCTTGGCATCAACCACTTAAGTGCGCTGCGCACTCCGGGCAAGGGTGAGCTGGATCTGTTTCGCAGCCGCTATGATGGGGATTGGGAGAAGTTTGCTGTAGAGCTACGCCACCAGTATACGCATTGGGGATTCAATACGGTCGATCACGGCGTGGAGGTGCTGGAGCGCAATTGGCCCTACTTTGCGTCGCGCGGGCTAGTGCGAACCTCGAAGTACTATGGAAAGCCGGGAAGCAGCAATGCGTGGGAATTTCCGGATGTCTTCGATCCTGCGGTGGCGTCGCGGATTGCCGCAGAGGTGGAGGCCTTCTGTCGGGAGCATCGCGAGAACAAGAATCTGATTGCCTACCTGTGGACCGACACGCCCACCTGGGATCTGCACAAGACGCGGCGATTTCGGCAGACGGATTGGGTATCAGAAATCCGCCGACTTCCTGCGGCGTCGCCTGGACGGCGTGAGTATGTGGCGTTCCTCGAGAGAACCTATCGCAGGGACATTAGACAATTCAACCGGGCCTATGGATTGAGTGCGGTGGACTTTGCACAACTCATGGAGGTGAACTTCCCAGCTTTGGATCTAGATCGTTACGAGGTGGAGAGAGACGATCAGCGCTTTCTGGGCGAGATCGCGCGACGCTATTACGAGATTGTGGGGACCGCGACGCGGCGCCACGACCCAAATCACTTGGTCTTCGGGGAAAAATACCTGATGGGAGACATTCCGCCGCAGGTGCTCGAGGCGGCGTTGCCGTATGTGGATGCGGTGGCGGTGCAGCCGGGAGATGGCTACCTGCCGATCTACACACCTGGTGATCTTTACCCCGCCGAGGAAATGGCTGAACTCCATCGGATTTCGGGAAAGCCGATCCTTATCTGCGATCATCAGATCAGTTTTCCGACACGGGCTCATCCGCATGTCATATGGCCGTATCATCAACGTGAGACCGAAAAAAAGGCGGCAGTAGCAACGGGAAGTTTTATTCGCGCTGCTTTCGCAGACCCATTCGTGATCGGTTATATGCGATGTCAGTATATTGATCGCTTCGCTGCGTTCCGTGGTGCGCTCAAACAGGGGTTGGTGCAGTATGACGGCACGCTGTATGAGCGACTCGTTGCTGAGACAACCAGGGCGAATGCCGACGCGAGCAGGATCGTGCGTCGAGCAGCAGGCAGGAAGTGACGCGCAATAAGTTCTTGGGCTGAGCATGCGGACGACGCTCTGCTCACATTTCCAAAGTCTGGGTGGGAGTCCCATCAGGTCTTGATCTCTCTTCAGCGCTGGTCCTTCGAGTCCATGACACGCTATGAATTGCGGTCTTTTCGAGGAAATGACTGACACCTCGCGGTCCCGAATATTGCATTAGTCGCGAAACAATGTGGCTAGACGTTGAGGTCCAGGTAGGCGATGATGAAGGCCTTCCGGAGATCGGGAATGCAATTGCGCTGAAATCGAT
Organism: Verrucomicrobiota bacterium; assembly: GCA_014584295.1. Taxonomy (GTDB): domain Bacteria; phylum Verrucomicrobiota; class Verrucomicrobiia; order Opitutales; family Opitutaceae; genus UBA6669. Next base: position 256,466 of record JACTNC010000053.1, on the reverse strand, counting down.
TCATTGTTGCCCGATCGGGCACTTGGGCCACAGCTTACAGCCGATATTTTACCTTGCCTCTCCTCGGAGGGCGCGCATCTTGCAGGAGAAGCGTGCGAAATCGGCTCGCGGCTTTGCTACGAACGTGCCCCCTACGCAAAATTCCGCTGAGTCTGCCAGCGCAATGGATAAAGCCCGCTGGTTTGAAGAACAAGTACGGCCGCATGAGAATGCATTGAGAAGCTATTTGCGCCGCCGTATCCCATGTGACGCTGATGTGGACGACGTTGTACAGGATTCCTATGTCAAACTCCTAAGGGCTCAGCAAGGAGGAGGTCTGACGCGGGGGTATCTGTTTACGATCGCGCGGAATACCGCATTGAATTTGTTTCGCAAGCGAAGGTTCTTTTCGGCGACTCCTTATTGCGAATTGGCGGATGAGCTATTGACGGATGAGAGAAGTGACACCGTGGCGAGCGCGAATGCCAATCTGGAAAACGAACGTCTCGCCAACGTGATCGCCGGGCTTCCAACTCGCTGTCGGCAGATTCTATTGATGCAGTTTACGGATGGCCTATCGCCGTCTGAAATTGCGGAACGGCTCGGTTTGGCCGAGAGCACGGTTCGAACGCAGCTCGCGCGTGGAATTGAGAGATGCGTAAAGGAGCTGGGAAATCGGGGAGGTAATACGGATTGATGAAGACGCTGCTCCGTCGAATTTTACAGCGCCAGAGTCCAGACGATGCCCGGATCAAGGCGACTGCGATTGATTGGATTTCGCGGCGTGCAGCCGGGAATGCACCTGCGCTCGAAACGGAGTTCCTCTCATGGATGAGAGCCGATCCCCGGCATGAGGCAGCCATCGCCGAACTCCAACCCGGCTGGGCGCGCCTGAGTGCACCGCGCCTGAATGGCCATGCGGAGGACTTGCGCCGCCGGGTTCATTTTGCCGTCTCACGCCGACGAAAGTTTCGATATGCGGTGGGTATCGGGGGCTTTGCCCTCGCCACGATGATCGCGGTTGCGTTTGTCAGCCTCTGGCCGATCCAAAATACGGATGGTCCCGCTCGTGGGATAGCGATAAGGCCGGATTACGAGACGCTGGCGGATGGTTCGTCTGTTGAGCTGAATGCCGGGGCATCAATCGTTTCTGAGTATACCGCCGAGGTACGCCGGGTGCATCTTGTAAGAGGAGAAGCGCTCTTCCACGTGATGCCGGATGGCTCCCGCCCATTTGTCGTTGAGGCACGCGGTGTTTCCGTGCGGGCGGTTGGCACAGCGTTCAACGTTCGCCTCGATTCCGATGCGGTTGATGTGCTTGTGACCCATGGAAAGGTTGCTGTTGAACGGCCGCGTGACGCATCGCAGCCTCCCAGTCAGGCATCTGATGCGTTCGCCGGAACATCGCTCGCCGAACTCTCGCACTCCCGGTCCCTCCCCATTCTGGTGGAGGAGGGAAATAGACTGAAGGTGCCGGATGTCGACCCCGCGCTCGTATCCGTTGAGCCTCAAGTGGTTTCCGTTGAGGAGGTTGAAACCGCACTCAATTGGCGGAGTAGGCGGGTTGAATTCAGCGATAAGTCGCTCGCAGAAGTGACAGCGCTCTTCAATCGCGGCAATACGCTGCAGCTTGCAATCGCGGATTCAGATACCGGAGCGATTCGCATTACGGGTGTCTTTTGGACAAATGATCCTGACGCGTTTTCGCGGGCTCTGAATCTTAGCCTCGGAGTCTCAGTCATCCGAGATAATGAATCCAGAATCGTACTCAAGAAATGAGCTGTGCACAGGCAATCTGCCATTTTTCAATAGTCTGAGATTGGACTGTAGTGATAATGCACGTTTGCAGGACCTGTCTCTCGTCTTAGACGCCCTAATTTAAAGAGATCTCGAATTGAACCAAACGATATTACACGCCGATTCCATATCCCGGCGCGAATTTCACTCCCGGATGCTGGGGCTGGCTGCTTTGGGGACGGTGCCCAATGTGGCGAGTGCGCAGTCCGCCATACCTTTGACGTCGCAGGCGGATGCTGCGTGGCAACGCGCAGTCGCGGCGGCTCGTGCGGATGCAGACTCGCTCCGGATGCTTCCATGCTCTGGAACTGCACCCGCCTTCGTGCCGGTGATCCGCTGATATGGCTGCGCTGCATGAGTGGTCGCTCGAGGATGCATCACGCGAGATCAAGGCGCGGAGGCTGAGCCCGGTGACGCTTGCCCAAGCAATCTTGGAGCGGATTGCGCAGTTGGATGGGACGTTGCAAAGTTACGCCACAGTAACTGCCGAACAGGCGATCGGCCAGGCGCAACACGCTGAGCAGGAGATCGCCGATGGCAAGTATCGCGGGCCATTGCATGGCATTCCGGTCAGCGTAAAGGACACGATCGCAAGTGCGGGTATCCGCACCACTGCCTCGTCTCGCCTGTTCGATGGGTGGGTTCCTGAACAAGACGCCGGAGTGATCACACGGCTGAAGTCGGCGGGCGCCGTGATCCTGGGCAAAGCAGTGTGTTCGGAACTCGGTTTTATCGGACCGATGTATGCGAGGAATCCGTGGAACATTAGGTATTTCGCCGGCGCTTCAAGTAGTGGATCAGCAGCAGGAGTTGCCGCAGGGCTCGCCTTTGGTTCCATCGCGGGGGATTCCGGCGGGTCGATCCGCGATCCGGCTGCGCTGTGCGGCGTCACCGGATTCAAGCCAACGTTCGGCTGTGTGAGCCGGACACGCACAGTCCCGTTAAGTCATTCGTTTGACACGATCGGCCCGATCGCGCGGTCGGCGACCGATTGTGCCTTGTTGTTCAATGCGATCGCAGGCTACGACTCGGAAGATCCGGTGAGTGTTAGGACACCGCCGAAAGTGAGCCATGCGGAATTGTCGCGCGGCCTGCGTGGCCTGCGTATGGGTGTTCCCGCACGATTTCTGGATGCCGGTGGGATGAATGGAGAAGTGGCGAAGGCCTTTGCCTTTGCGCTAGGTATCATGCGGGACGAAGGTGCGAAGGTGACGGAGATTGACATTGCCTACTTGCGCCACGCGCGAGCGGTGAATTGGACTATCCTTCGAGCCGAGGGGTTCAACGTTCATCGATCGGCTCTCCTTGAGCAACGGGAAAAGTTTTCGCCATCCACATATCGCGCCCTGGCAGTGGGCGAAATGCTGACTGCTGAGGATTATCTGTGCGCACAGCAGGCACGTACCCTGATCGCGAGCGAAATGGCCAAGACTTTCGAGACAGTCGACGTGATTGCGCTGCCTACACGACCGGTGACCGCGGCGCGAGGGGCCTTCGTTGCGCAGCCGCGAGCGGGCGATGAGCCCATTGCCAATGGTGATGTGAATTTCCTCTCGCTCTTCAACTTGACGGGAGGTCCGGCGATTTCGCTTCCGGCTGGATTCGATTCGAATGGTTTGCCTATCGGCCTGCAGTTGGCGGGGCGGCCGTATGCCGATTCAACAGTGTTGTCGGCCGCTCGTGGTTTCCAAGAGGCGACCGACTGGCACCGAAAGTTTCCTTCCGATGGGGAACAGCGTTAACGGGCACCGGGGGCACTCTTTGAAGTAGAATACTATGATCTGGTTGGCCACATCAGGGTGAGTCTGCTCGGTTGGTCGCGTTCCACCTCAACGGGGAATTGTCCATAATCAGCGATCGATCATTTTCTGTGATACCATCTCTAGATTTCCCCGACTCGGATGCAGGCGACCTCGCGGCCGTCGTGGTGCACCAGCGGGGGGAACGCGAGCTTGCAGCGTTCCTGGACGTAGGGACAGCGGGGGTGAAACGTGCATCCCGCCGGAGGATGGATTGGCGACGGAGGATCTCCGGGGAGCACAATCCTGCGCCGCGAGCGCTCGATGTCGGGATTTGGCGTGGGAATGGCGCTCACCAGCGCCCGTGTGTAGGGATGCTGCGGGCGTTCGATGACGGTGGAGGCGTCGCCCAGTTCGACGATCTTTCCAAGGTACATGACCGCGACACGGTCCGAGATGTGCTTCACCACGGAAAGATCGTGGGCAATGAACACGAGTGTGAGCCCCATCTCGCGTACGAGTTCCGCGAGGAGGTTGAGAATCTGGGCCTGTATTGAGACGTCGAGTGCTGAGACCGGCTCGTCGGCGATGATGACCGCCGGACTAAGAGCGAGGGCACGGGCGATCGCGATGCGCTGCCGTTGGCCGCCGGAGAACTCATGCGGATACTTTTGCATGAACCGGGGAGCGAGTCCGACCTTCTCCATGAGACTGGCAACCCGGCCAGGTGCCTCTGCCGCAGGGCAGACGCCGTGAACGCGCAGCGGTTCGGCCAGAGTATCGAAAACGGTCATGCGCGGATTCAGCGAGGCATAGGGATCCTGAAAGACCATTTGCAGGCCCTTCCTCGCCTCTGCGAGTTCCCTCGCCGAGAGGGATGACAGATTCCGTCCACCCAGGATGACGGCTCCTGCCGTCGTCGGAACGAGTTGCAGAATCGTTCGGGCGAGCGTGGACTTGCCGCAGCCGGATTCACCGACGAGGCCCACGACCTCACCCTTCCTGATTTTCAGCGATACGCCATCGACGGCCCTGACCGTGCCTGCCTTCTTGCGCAGGATGAATCCCTTGTAGATGGGAAAATGGGTTTTGACGTCGTTGAGCTCGAGAATCGTGTCAGCCATGGCAGGTGCGGATCAAATGGAACAGACGGTTTCCAGGCTTAGATTTCCCCGTCCTGGACGCGGATGCAGGCCTGCATATGTCCGACTGCGCACTCGGAGAGTTGCGGGTCGCGCTCCATGCATTTGGGCCGGGCAAACGAACAGCGCGGCGCGAAGGCGCAGCCGGAAATGGGCTTTGAGAGGTCGGGCGGCATGCCGGGAATCGTGAAAAGCCGGGCCCCCTTTGGCTGCAAGGACGGAATCGATTGCTGAAGTGCGCGCGTGTACGGATGGCGCGGCTTATGGAAGAGCGTCCGGGTGTCGGTTGTCTCGACAATTCGGCCGGCATACATGACCTGAACGCGGTCGCACAGGCCCGAGACCACACCGAGGTCATGAGTGATGAAGATCACGGCCATGTTGAACTCCTTCTGGAGGCGTTTGATCAATTCGAGAATCTGTGCCTGCACGGTGACGTCGAGGGCCGTGGTCGGCTCATCTGCAATCAGGAGCTCCGGCTGTGTGATGAGAGCCATGGCTATCATGACACGCTGTCTCATTCCCCCCGAGAACTCATGGGGAAAGTAATGGATGCGCTTGGAAGCGTCATTGATCCCGACGGCGTCGAGCATCTCCATTGCGCGGGTGAGGGCCTGTTTTCGCGAAATCTCGTTGTGGATCAGAAGAGGCTCGATCAATTGATCCGAGATGCGCAGGTAGGGGTTCAGCGACGTCATCGGATCCTGAAAGATCATCGCGATGCGTTTTCCGCGGATCTGCCGGGCCTCCTTGGGCGTGCATCGAAGGAGATCCACGCCGTCGAATACAGCGGTGCCGCTTTCAATGCGACCCGGAGGCTGTGGCACAAGGCCCATGATCGAGTAGCACGTGACCGACTTTCCCGAGCCGGATTCACCGACAATGCCCAGGGTTTCACCTGCCTCCAGGTTGAAGCTCACTCCGTCGACTGCGCGATAGGTGCCGTTGCGGGTGTGAAACCAGGTCCGGAGGTCTTTGACTGATAGGAGTGGCACGTCGGCGAAGGAGTTCAGACAAGCACGGGAAGCGATGGCAGGATCAGCAATGAAAATCTCAAGAAATGGTGCCGCCGACAATTTTCCGGATCCCGGCAACAACCGTTGCCGGCAGGAGGTCAGTCAGTGAGCCGCCTCCTGTGCGCGGGCAGCCGGGAGGCTGCAGGGTCAGCACAGGTGAGTTGAACACGGGGCCTGTGCGAACGGGATTGGTGGGGCCAAAAAGGCCGATTACCGGCACACCCATGGCGTTGGCGAGGTGCATTCCCCCCGTGTCGTTTGAAACTAGGAGCCGGCAGCCTCCCAAGCGATTCATGAATTGCTCCATGTTCGTTTTGCCGGCGAGATTTTCGACACGCTGTGCCGAATAGCCCTCTGCGATTTGATCCGTGATGCTGCGGTCTGCGGAAGTTCCAAATAGAACAAAGGATTGATCGGGCATCGCCTCAATCAACGCGCGCCAGTGCTGCACGGGCCAGCGTTTGCCTGGAAAGTTTTCCGATCCGGCGATCAAGCCGATGCTGCCGCCCTCGTACCGTGCGGCTGGGGTGAGTGGTGTACAGTCGGGTTGGGCATTGAGACCAAAGTGCCGAAGGAAATCTTCCCAAAGCTCAATTTGATGATGCTGGGATTCGTCGTATCCGCTTGGAGTCCGATAGTCGCTGGTGAGCCCAAAGCGGAGTTTTCCCGGACGCTTGATGCCAAATCTCTGGGGCGTTCGGGTAAGCCAGGCTTCCAGATCACCTCGAAATGAATTCGTGAAAAGCAGATAGACATCGAGGTGGCGGAAACGCAGATGGCGAAAGTGTCGCCAGTATGCGGGGCCACGTGCAGGAAGGGACTCATAGTGGTCGGCCACGCCGGCTGCTTCGGCCACGGTTTGGAAGACCGCCTTCCCGATCAGGGTGAGTTCGGCATCGGGTCGCGAGATACGCAGGGCGCGAAGAAGCGGAATGAGCATCACAACATCGCCGAGCCAATTTGGCAGGCGCACAACGATGCGCGTCTTGCGAGGCAGCCGGCGCCAGCCTCGGAATGACATCTCGGCATCCAGCAGGTTTCGTTTTGCCTCGAGGCGAAGCCGATTGTCGGGTCGATTTTGGGTTCGCCAGCGATTGTGCATCCAGAGCCAGGAGGCGCAAAGGTCATCGTCACCCTCGAGTTTTGTTTCGAGCCATTGGTTCAGCGCCAGCGTGATAAATTTCGAATCCGTGTTTTTCGGCAGCATGTCCGCATGGACCTCCGTGCGCCAGAAACCCAGGCGACGCGGATAGGCGATCACTACGTTGGCAGAGAATTTCTCGGTCCAGAGGCCCGGGAGTTCGCTGGTGGAGCAGATGCGGCCCAGAAATGTGGTAAGCGCGCCCTTGTCACCCGCGTTCTGATCGAAGAGCAATCCAACGAAGTTGCGCCTGCGGAGGATTTTCATCGCCTCAGACATGCCGTCCCGTCGCGAAAGCAGACGTGCGCCAAAGCGCTCACGCGATCGTTTGACCCAGTCATTCAGCACCGCGCTCTTGAGAGGCCTGTAGATTACACCCAGCTCCGGTACCATTCCGCCCAACCCGAGCGGAATCACCGCAAGAACCTCCCAATAGGCAAGGTGTGCCGTGCAAATCAGGGTCGGAGCGGGATTGCGGGCGTGGGTTTCGAGAATCGAATGCAGTTCCGATCCACATGAAAGTATCGTTAGGAGACGGCGCTCGCTGAGGAACGGGATGGCGCAGGCGAGGAGGCCTGTCTCGATCATGCGCCTGCTTGATTGACGCGCTACCCAACGACGCCACGGCTCGTCTCTCTCGGGGAATGCATGGTGCAGATTGCTCAGCACGATTCGTCGCCTTTTGGGAAGCAGCCAATAGATTAGGTCACCCAGCCCCTTGGACAATGCGTACAGCCACGCCTCGGGAACGTGTGCGATCGTCCAGCCGAAGAACTTTATCAGGTAAATGAGCACAAGTCTGGCAACGCGCAGTGGAAGGTGTTTTGAACACCCCAGAGCAAAGCATTCGGGCTGCAGGTAAAGGCAGATTTTTTGTCGCCCGTCGCGATCGGACGCTTTCCTGGTGCATTTGGCATTGCGATGCGCCCTCGCTAAATCCAAGCCTGCGACGCTGCCATTATGCGATTGTTGGTGGTCAAGACTTCTTCCCTTGGGGATATCATCCAGGGTCTGCGCGTAGCCGCTTCCCTCAAGGAGCAGATCCAGGGTCTGCACGTCACCTGGATTGCACGCGAGGCTTTTGCCCCGATTGTCAGGAACTGTACGGCGGTTGATGAGACCCTTGTCTTTAGGAGACGCCCGTTGATTTCGGGGCTGCGGCAGGTCTTCCGGGATCTGAGTGATCGCACGTTTGACGTCGTGATGGACATGCAGGGACGGTATTACACGGGATTCATCACGGCGAGGGCGCGGGCTCCACGCAAGATCGGGCGGCGGGATCGCAGCGAAGGTGCGGGCCTGTTCTATACGGAGCGGGTGGGCCTGCCCCCCGAGGGGAAACACAGCCATGCCGTGGCGCTACTCCTACAATTCTGCTGTTCGATTGGCGCCCAGGCCCGTCTACCGAAGGGCGTGAATTTTCAGGCAAGCGGCATCCGAATGCCGACGGAGTGGGAAACGTTCCCGAAGGAACGGTTGATCGTCATGTTCCCTGATTCGCGCCGCGAGGAAAAGTGCTGGTCTGGATTTTCCGCGGCTACCGATATGATCCTCGACTCCCCTGGGAATTTCAGTGTCGCATGGGCGGGCGACCGCCCTCTGGTGTACTCGGGCAATCATGCGGGAGACGCACGCTTCCTGAATCTGACCGGAAGGACGGCGCTGGGTGCACTGACTGAGATCATAGGGGCGGCGTCGTGGGTGATCGCGAATGACAGCGGCCCTCTTCATCTTGCGGCGGCACAGGGCCGGAAGGTGCTTGGAGTATACGGACCGACAGACGTCGCGCTGTTTGGACCCTATCCCCCGAACAATGGCACTAATTTTTCGATTTCCGCGCCAGAACGGAACCTGCGCCTGCTGACTCCAGATTTGGTGATGGACGCTCTCAAAAAGGCTGATCCGTCCTTCTTCGGAATGGTTCAATAACAGCCGATCACCGGGTTCCCGGAATACTCTACACGCTGCAAACGATCAATTTTTGCATTTCTCGGACGGAAAAGAGTGTTCATCCGCTGCGTTTCATGGTTTCGCCTAATCCTCATGCTGGATCCCAAACTACTACGTGAATCGCCTGAGCGCGTGCGCGCGGCCATTGCCAAGAAGCATCTGGACGTCGACGTCGATGCCGTTCTTGCGCTCGACACTGCATGGCGCGCGCAGATTCAGGAAGTGGAGCATCTGCGCTCCCTTCAAAAGGCAGCCAATGCGGAAATGGTCGCGTTGAGGAAGGGTTCGCCCGAATTTATCGCCAAGGTGGCGGAAATGAAGGCGGTGTCGGCCCGGGCCAAGGAGAAGGAGTCCGAGCTGACCTTGGCAGAGGCCGCATTGCGGCAGGCCATGCTGACGCTCCCCAATCTTCCACATGCCAGTGTGCCTGAAGGACGACTACCGGAAGAGAATCAGGTCTATTCGACGCAGGGTGATGTTGCATCTGTTTCGGCTGTCGCAAGGCCGCATTGGGAGATTCCCGGTTTCGAACGGCTCTTCGATTTTGGGCGAGGCGCAAAAGTCACGGGTGCAGGGTTTCCCTTTTATGTTGGTGACGGTGCGCGACTCATGCGCGCGCTTCTGCAGTTTTTTTTGGAGGAGGCAGGGAAGGCCGGTTACCTTGAGGTCGCTCCTCCGATTTTCGTTAATGCGGCGAGTGCGACCGCGACCGGTCAGTTGCCCGACAAGGAAGGGCAGATGTACGAAACGGTGCCCGATCATCTCTATGCCGTGCCGACCGCCGAGGTTCCGCTCACGAACTTCTTCCGGGATGAAATTCTTTCCGAGGAAATCCTGCCGGTTTATCGGTGTGCCTACACGCCATGTTTCCGTAGGGAGGCAGGCAGCTACGGCAAGGATGTCCGCGGTTTGAATCGGCTGCATCAGTTCGACAAGGTCGAACTTCTGAAGTGGGTGCATCCGGACACGAGTTATGACGAACTCGACAAGCTCCGGAATGATGCGGAGAGTTTGCTGCGCAAGCTTGAGTTGCCCTATCGCGTCCTCCTGATGTGCGGTGGGGATCTGGGTTTTGCGCAGGCCAAGAAGTTTGACCTGGAGGTGTGGGGTGGAGGTCAGAAGCGCTGGCTTGAAGTTTCGAGCTGTTCAAACTTCGAAAGCTTCCAGGCCCGCCGGGCCCAGATCCGCTACCGCTCGAAGGAGTCGGGTAAACCTGAACTGGTTCATACGCTGAACGGCTCGGGGCTGGCTGTTCCACGCGTCATTGCTGCTCTGCTCGAAAACAACCTTCAACCAGATGGCCGCGTGAAACTTCCCTCGGTGCTGGTTCCTTATTTTGGCAGGGAGTTTCTCAGCTTCGACTGAAACCTCGGATTTCTTTCGCAATGGTGAGGAGTCGCTCGCGCCGTCTGAATTGGAAGGGCGCAGCAGAGTCGCTAGCCGCAGCGATTCCGATGTCCCGTATCCATCCTGATGTCGAACGCTGGGCAAACAGCCGCAGCCCGGCGGCACGGGGGCCTTGGTGCGTTGCGTTTTCAGGTGGTGCGGACTCGCTGGCTCTGCTGTTGCTGATCTGGGGACATTGGGGGCATCATCGATCGCGGATCATTGCTCTGCACTTCAATCACCGTCTGCGAGGTGCGCAGTCGGGCAACGATGTCCGATTTTGCCGGGCTGTGTGCGCTGCCCTGGACGTGGAGTTTCGCGCGGGTTCATGGAAACGGGCGAAAGCGCCTGCCGAGATAAGTGAGGCCAGGGCCCGCGAGGCACGGTTTGAATTCTTCAGGGAAGAACAGGGCAGGTTGGAGGCGAGAGCGCTATGGCTTGGTCACCAGAAGGATGACATCGCCGAGACCATGCTCATGCGATTGGCCCGGGGAAGCGGCACGGCGGGCCTGGCAGCGCCGCGTCCCATCCAGCGTTTTCGGGAGGGCTGGTTACATGTTCGCCCGCTAATCGGGCTCTCGAAGCTCGAGATTGAAAGCGCGCTCGGGGAGATCGCAGTTCCGTGGCGGGTGGATTCAACCAACGCGAAACTGGATTTTCTGAGGAACCGCATGCGCAACCAAGTGCTGCCGACCTGGATAAAGGCTGCCGAACCCCGGGATGCCCTGTCGGGTGCCGGGCTGAGCCGGTCACTGCTTCAGGAGGATGATGATGCACTTGAACTTTGGGTTGATCGTATCAGGGCCCAGCGCGGATTGACCGTGAACCTGCGGGCTCTGGAGGGCGCTCCACGTGCGGTTGTGCGCCGGGTTCTACAGCGCTGGCGGGCTTCACTTGCGCATAGGGCAGGGGATCTTTCCCGTCAGGGGTTTGAGGTGCTGCTGGACGCGGTTGAACGGGGCACAGCCACACGTCTCAGCATGGGACGAAATGGCTTTGCCCAAATTCGTGATTTTCGGCTCAGCTATTGTCAAAAAGTGACGAAAAGCCGCTGCTAGTGCATAGGCGCAGGCAATGGAATTTGAACGGTCGGTTTCCACAAACGAAACCGACTCGCACCAATTGACTTGCGCCCTTGGAACCTGTAGCTTGGTTCTCTAGTCCCAAAACCTGTAAATGTCCGAACCCGAAAACAAAAACAAGCGCCGCCCGCTCAAGAACCTGCCTCCCGAACGCCTTCAGCCGAAGGTGATGCTCATCTGGCTTTCGATTGTGGCGGCGGTTCTCGCGCTCTTTTTCCTCAATCCCAGCAGCGGCAGGTCGTTCGCGTCCATCAACATACAGAAAGTCGTGGAGCTTTCTGAATCCGGTCAGATTCGAGAGGGAATTATCCAGCGGGACGGTGCAGGCGGTGGCGACTACGTCATCATCCGGGGTGAAACCATGGAGCCGATTCTCAACACAGAGACCGGCAAGACACAGCATTTCCGAGCCTACGGCCGGTTGACGGACGCCAATTTGGAGCGGCTGCAGAAGTCACAAAAATTTACCGAACCGCCCTCAACCACGCTGCTGGCGACGCTGGCGACCAATATCATTCCATTCGTCATCATCATCGGACTGCTGTATTTCCTGTTTGTCCGACAATTGAGGAATGCGGGACGCGGTGCCCTGAATTTCGGAAAAAGTCGGGCCAAGCTCCTGACCCGCGATCGCGAGAAAGTGACCTTTGCGGATGTTGCGGGATGCGATGAAGCCAAGGAAGAGGTTTCTGAGGTTGTTGAATTTCTGAAAGATCCAAAAAAATTTACACGTATGGGCGGAAAGATTCCCAAGGGAATCCTCATGGTTGGCCCTCCGGGCACGGGCAAGACGTTGCTCGCGAAGGCAGTGGCTGGAGAGGCCGATGTCCCCTTCTTCAGCATTTCCGGTTCGGATTTTGTTGAAATGTTTGTGGGTGTCGGCGCCAGCCGGGTACGTGACATGTTTGAACAGGGGCGAAAGAATGCGCCCTGCCTGATCTTCATCGATGAAATCGATGCAGTGGGCCGCCAGCGGGGCGCGGGGCTGGGCGGTGGAAATGACGAACGTGAACAGACTTTGAATTCGATGCTGGTTGAGATGGATGGCTTCGACACGACCGAGGGAGTCATCATCATTGCCGCAACCAATCGGCCGGACGTGCTTGATTCTGCGCTTCTGCGCCCCGGTCGCTTCGACCGGCAGATCTATGTCGACCTGCCCGACCTAGTTGGCCGCGAGCAGGTGCTGCGTGTCCACGCACGAAAGATCACCTTGGCGGAGGATGTCGACCTTGCGGTGATTGCCCGCGGAACGCCCGGGCTTTCGGGAGCTGAACTTGCCAACCTTCTCAACGAATCTGCGCTTCTTGCTGCCAGGCGCAACAAGAAGAAGGTGGAAATGCAGGACGTCGACGACGCGAGAAACAAGGTCCTCTTCGGGCGCGAGCGTCGCAAGGTCATGGATGCGGACGACAAGAAGGTCGTCGCCTATCATGAGGCGGGTCATGCCCTCGTGAGCGTGGTAATCGATGACGATTCGATGCCCGTTCACAAGGTGACCATCATCCCGCGGGGGCGGTCCTTGGGGAGTACGATGTATATCCCGACGAAGGATACCTACAATTACGCCAAGAAAAAGATGCTCAACCGACTCGCCACGCTGTTTGGCGGACGCATTGCGGAGGAGGTCGCCTTGCAGGATATAACGAGTGGCGCATCTGGTGACATCGAACAGGCCACCAAGCTAGCGCGCCACATGGTGTGCAATTGGGGAATGAGCCCCCTGGGCCCCATTTCCTATGGCGAGAATCAGGATACCGTGTTTCTCGGCAGGGAAATCACGAGGTCACATAACGTTTCTGAAGAGACCGCGCATCTGATCGACACCGAGGTCAAGAAGATCGTGGACGAAACCTATGCCCATGCGAAGCAGATCATCACGGATCATCGCGTCGCGTTGGACAAGATCGCCGAAGCGCTTCTCGAGCATGAAACGATCGAGGGGCGTCATGTTAAGGAGATCGTCGAATTTGGAGAGATCCGATCACCGGTGGTGCCGGAAGCAATCACGCTGCCCCCTGCCAAGCCGGAAGACCGGGGCGCAAAGAAGGCGCAGGAAAAGGTGCTGCCTGAACCCATGGGAGGTGCGGCTCCTGCTCCTCACCCCGCATAGGTGCCACTGTGTTGGCGCGTCCGGCGGGCTTTCTTGAAGCCCGCCTTTTTGTGGCGTCTGATCGGAAACGGCCAAATGGCAAAAACCGAAAGTGTGCTGACCTCGATTTGAAACGATGAAAATCTGCTGTATTGGCGCCGGATATGTGGGTGGACCCACAATGGCGATGATAGCCCTGAAGGCCCCGGATGTGACGGTCACCGTGGTCGACATGAATGCTGCACGCATCGCGGCATGGAATTCGGGATCGCTGCCGATCTACGAACCCGGACTTGACGAAGTCGTGAGCAAGTGCCGAGGTCGCAACCTGTTTTTCTCAACCGAGGTCACGGCGACCATCAAACAGTCCGATCTGATCTTTGTCGCGGTGAATACTCCGACAAAAAGCTATGGTGTCGGCGCGGGCCGTGCGGCGGATCTTCGCTATATCGAATCCGTCGCACGCACCATCGCTGAAGCTGCGGACTCCCCCAAGATCATCGTCGAAAAGTCCACCATTCCGGTCAAGACGGCTGAAACGATCAAGGACATTCTGGGTGCGAATGGGCGCGGGATTGTGCATCAGGTGCTTTCGAATCCCGAGTTTCTTGCAGAGGGAACTGCCATTGCAGATCTGCTCTCGCCGGACCGTGTGCTGATCGGAGGAGAGAAGACTCCAGAGGGGGATCGCGCGGTGAAGACCCTGGTGGACATCTATGCGCGCTGGGTCCCGCTGGATCGCATTATCACGAGCAACCTTTGGTCATCGGAACTTTCCAAGCTCGTGGCCAATGCCTTCCTTGCGCAGCGCATTTCGTCGATCAACTCGATCTCGGCCCTGTGCGAAGCGACGGGTGCCGATGTCGATGAAGTCGCGAACGCAATTGGCCGGGATTCGCGCATCGGCCCAAAGTTTCTCAAGGCGAGCGTGGGGTTTGGCGGCTCTTGTTTCCAGAAGGACATCCTAAACCTTGTCTACCTGTCCGAGCACTTTGGATTGCCCGAAGTCGCATCCTACTGGGATCACGTCGTGCGCATGAACGACTGGCAGAAGCGGCGCTTTGCAGCGAAGATCGTTCGCACCCTGTACAATTCGGTGGCGGAGAAGAAGATTGCCGTCCTCGGTTTTGCCTTCAAGAAGGACACGAACGACACACGGGAATCGGCCGCCATCAGTGTCGTGAAGGATCTTCTTGCTGAACAGGCGCATGTTGCCGTGTACGACCCGAAGGTCCCACCTGATGTCATCCACAGGGAATCGACGGGGGCGGGAGCGGAAGGCAGCCGCCTGACGATCGCCGACTCACCCTATGCCGCGGCGGACAAGGCTCACGCGCTTGTCGTGGTGACGGAGTGGGACGAGTTCAAGACGCTCGATTTTCGAAGGCTATTTGAGGCGATGCAGAAGCCCGCGTTTATTTTTGACGGGCGCAATATCCTGCCGCATGCCGCACTCAAGGCGCTTGGATTTCGCGTTTACGCCATCGGCAAGTAGATGCGTCCTTGGGACCTTTTCTCGGCAATGCGCGCCTTTGCCGGGGTCCGCGCCCCATCAGAGCCCGAGAGGAGTTCGGTACACGCGGGGGACACGCTTGGTAATGGAAGTCAAGGTTTCCCACGGGATGGTATCTGCCCATTGGCTGAATTCAGAGAGCGAGATTTCCCCCGACAACTGTTTACCCACGAGCACGGCTTCATCGCCCGACGCGACACCGGGGACGTCCGTGACATCCACCACGGTCTGGTCCATCGTAACGCGGCCAAGTATTCTGCATCGGGCACCTCTTATGAGTGCCTGGCCTCGATTGCTTGCAGAGCGCGACAGGCCGTCAGCGTATCCCGCGCAGAGGATTGCAACCGTTGAGTCCCGCTGAAGCGTGCAGGTACGACCGTAGCTGATGCTTGTTCCCGCCGGAAGGCGCTTCACCAGCCCCACCTTTGTTTTCAGGCTGAAGACGGGTTCGGCGTGGACTGATGACAGCAGCGATCCCGCACACGGTAACACGCCGAATTGAAGAAGCCCGATACGGACGGCATTGAAAGGTCCAGCGGTCTCTATGCTTTCCAAGCCAGCGCTGTTGTCCGCATGAATGAAAAGCGATGACGTATTTATCGGTCCACAACGCGCGAGAGCGGCCACCAGACGGCGGCGCTGTTCGGCGGTGAACTCCGGATCGTCATCGGATGCAGCGAAGTGCGTGAAAATTCCGGCAAGGCGCAGTTCCGGAGTTGCACGAATCTCATCATAGAGGATCGATGCATCGGGATGCCATACACCAAGGCGCCCGGTGCCTGTGTCGATCTTGAGATGAACCTCGACGGGCCTGCCCGCTTTTCGACCTGCCCGTGCGAGACGTTTGACCTCCTCGGAACTCGACACCGTTGCTGTGAGTCCGAATTCAGCGACATACCGGTCTTCTTCAACCAGGAGTGGACTCAGCAGGAGAATCGGCCAGCCCGAGCCAATTTCACGCAGAGACATCGCTTCATTCAAAGTGGCGACTGCAAAGAGATCGGCACCGGCGTGCATCAGCCGTGCAGCGGCATGATGGAGTCCGTGTCCGTAAGCATCAGCCTTGACCACGGCGACATAACGCATGTGCGCAGGAAGCGAGGCCCGAATGGCGCGGAGATTTCGCTCGAGCGCGGCAAGATCGATTTCAGCCCAGCAACGCAGGGGCAGGTGGGATGCGGTCGTCGAACTCATACAGGCGCTCGATGTATCTTCGGCGACCACGTCACGTATTGAGGTGTTTCGTAGCTGAAGGCATCCGGTGCGGGCGTGTGCGTGAAGAGCGGCACCGATGCCGTTGCAGCGAGAAGCGGCGCAAGGTCGTACGGAACGGTGCGTGTGTTCGACGGGATTGCGGTCCAATTGCGAAAGTTCTCCGGCATCACGATGTCGCCATGGAGGTCGGAGTGAGGAATGCGGGTGAGCGGACTCACAGTTCCGTCGGCTGCCACATTCACTACATGCCACGTTTCCCGACGTGCATCAGCGAAAACCCGCAGGTTTCGTTTCTCTGGGGCAAGGGCGTGGGCGACGAGTTCTAGGCTTCGATAGGAGTAAGCCGGACGCGGTCGGATGGACTGCCATGTGCGGATGGCCATGGCAACCGTTCGAATGCCAAGGATCGATCCGGGGCCCTCGCAGAAAAGAAACGCATCCACTGTGCGCAAATCACATCCCAGTTGCTCGATGCAGGCAAACACTCCTAAACCCGCATCACCCTGGAACTGCGCCCACGGGTCATTCTGATCAGCGCTCAGCAAGCCCGCCTGAATCCTTGATGATGCCGCGTCCAGCACAAGGATTGCAGGGTGGGCAGATCTGAGGCTTTGGAGGGAATGCATGCGTCAGATGGGACCAAACGGATCGCTGCTGTGGCGTGCAAGCGTTCAGAATACGGCATTGACCGCGGTTCGGCGGTTTTGCAGTTTCAACGATTCATCAAACATTCCCTTCAGTTCGTTCCTTTCCCGTGAACACCGCAGTCCAAGATCAATCCATTACTCGCAAGAATCTTGTCGTATCACTTGATGCCACCGAGGTTTCCTCCAAGCATGCGGCCACCGTTGCCGAATTTGTCCGGTACGCCAAGATACCGGGATTTCGCCCAGGCAAGGCTCCTGCGGCGGTGATCGCCAAGCGGTTTGAGAAGGACATTGCAGATGAGTTCAAGCAAAAGGTCGTCGCCGAGGCCTATCGGGAGGGGGTTGAGAAGAGTAAGCTCGACGTCCTCAACCTGGTTCAGGCCAATCCAGGCACAATTGAAAATGGCAAGCCTGCGGAGGTAACCTTTTCAATCGATGTGCGGCCGGAGTTCTCGATTCCGGATTACGCGGAGCTCACGACCGAAGTGGGCAGCACCGAGGTAAGCGATGCCGAAATCGATCAGGTCGTCGAGAGGCTTCGCAGTGAACGGGCCGACTTCAAGGTTGCGGATCGGGCATCGCAAAAGGGCGACTACATCAAGCTGTCCTATGAGGGGTCTGTTGACGGCAAACCGATCCTTGAACTGGTACCCGACAAGCAGATCTACGGAAAGGTGCCGCAAACCTGGGAAGAGGTGGACGGGGAGCAGGAGGGATTGATTCCCGGTCTTGGGAAGCAGTTGTCCGGTCTGAGCACAGGAGACAAGAAGGAGATAACCGTGCAATTCCCTGCCGAGTTTCACGGAGCGCCCACGCTTGCGGGAAAGTCTGCGGTTTATGCGATCGAGATCCTCGAAGTCCGTGAGCGCGTGCTGCCGGAGGTCGATGAGGAATTCCTGAAGACGCACCAGGCCGAGAGTATAGAGCAATTCAGGTCGGGCATTCAGGGGAATCTCAAGATGCAGAAGGAGTATCAAAACAGGACCGATCAGCGCCGGCAGGTGATCGAGGCGCTTCTGCAGAGAACCGACTTTGAAATTCCTGCGTCCCTGGTCGACGTCGAAACTCAGAACGTGCTTCGGCGATTCATCGAGGAGAACATGCGCCGGGGAGTCACCCAGGAGCAGTTTGAAAAGGACAAGAAGGAGCTCTATGAAGGCGCCCGCCGGTCGGCTGCTTCACGGGTCAAGAGCCAGTTGATCCTTTCGAAGATCGCCGAGAAGGAAGACATCAAGGTATCTGAGAATGACATCAACCAATACATCATTCAGGAATCGCAGCGTTCTCACGTCGCGCCCGACAAGCTCCTGAAGCAGCTTTCCGGCGACCGTGATCACCTGCGGTCCGTTCATCAGGACATCATTTTCGACAAGGCGGTTGAATTCCTGGTTTCCAAGGCTAAGGTGGTGAGCAAAGCATAATCCACACGTGTACGCCTCCTTGTGAGCTCCTACTACATCCCCTACGTCATTGAAAACACCGGCCGTGGTGAACGGTCGATGGACATCTACAGCCGCCTGTTGAAGGACCGCATCATCTTCATCGGCACCCCGATCGACGACGGTGTCGCCAACAGCGTCATCGCACAGTTGCTCTTCCTGCAGATGGAGGATTCCAAGAAGGACATCCACATCTACATCAACTCGCCGGGTGGCATCGTTACGGGTGGAATGGCGATCTACGACACCATGAATTTTCTCCAGTGCGATATTGTGACCTATTGCATTGGAATGGCTGCCAGCATGAGCACGGTATTGCTGGCTGCGGGGACGAAGGGCAAACGATTCGCCCTTCCCAACAGTCGGGTGATGATTCACCAGCCCAGCGGTGGGGCGGGCGGGCAAACGGCTGACATCGCCATTGCTGCGAGGGAAATCCTCCGGTGGAAGAAGACACTGAATGAGACCCTGGCCAAACATACCGGAAAGACTCCGGAACAGGTGGAAAAGGACTCGGACCGCGATTATTACATGACTGCCGAAGAGGCAAAGGCCTATGGACTGGTGGATCATGTTGAGGCATCCATGCGGGATGCGAGCAAGATTGCCGCGGCGGTCTGATTGCTTGTTTTGTAATTGGATGGGCTTCAGCAAATTTTGTGGCTGAAGCATTCAGAAGCTCCTTTTTCCTGTCTTCGGATTTGCAAGGTGATCAACCGCACACTAGCTGTGCCGATGTACGGTCGATCGCGCCGTTTCCACCCATCTGCCGGCAATCCATTCAAGCAATATCATGGCAAAATCCTCCCGCATGACCCTTTGTTCTTTCTGCGGAAAGTCACAGGCAGAGGTGAAGAAGATCATCGCCGGCCCTGGGGTATACATTTGCGATTCGTGCGTCAGCGTCTGCAAGACGATCATTGACCGTGAGGTAAAGCAGCCGCCGTCTGAGCCCAAACCGTCCTTTCGGTTGGTTAAGCCCTCTGACATCAAGCGCACACTGGATGATTTTGTGATCGGACAGGATCATGCCAAGAAGGTGCTCTCGGTGGCGGTCTATAACCACTACAAGCGCCTGATGTTCGACTCCGGACAGCCGATGAAGGACTCAACGGCGCTCTCTCCAGAGTTTGATGGGGTTGAGGTGGAGAAGAGTAACATCCTCCTGGTTGGTCCCACGGGTTCCGGCAAGACGCTCCTGGCCCGTTCACTCGCAAAGATTCTCGACGTGCCCTTCGCGATCTCCGACGCAACGACGCTGACGGAGGCGGGCTACGTTGGAGAGGACGTTGAAAACGTCGTGCTGAGGCTGCTTCAGGCGGCCAATTACGATGTCAAACGGGCCGAGTGCGGAATCGTCTACATTGATGAAATCGACAAGATCGGCCGCAAGACCGAGAACGTGTCAATCACACGTGACGTTTCCGGCGAGGGAGTTCAGCAGGCACTTCTCAAGATTCTCGAAGGCACGGTCTGCAATGTCCCTCCCCAAGGGGGCCGCAAGCATCCGAATCAGGAGTACGTGCAGATCAACACGCAGAATATCCTGTTTATTTGTGGCGGCGCATTCGTCGGACTCGACGGAATCGTACAGCGCCGCAGCGGGCAGCGCGGTCTCGGGTTCAATTCCATCAGCAAACAGCAGGATGCCACGCTCAGGCCCGAGGTGCTGATGCGTGAGCTTGCCCCAGAGGATCTCATCCGCTTCGGAATGATTCCTGAATTCATCGGGCGCCTGCCGATTGTGTCGGTGCTTGATCAGTTGAGCGAAGAGGATCTTGTCCGCATTCTCCTCAAGACCAAGAATGCGATCGTAAAGCAGTATTCGAAACTGTTCGCCATGGACGGAGTTCGACTGCGCTTCACCCCGGACGCCGTCAAGGCTGTGGCGCGCAAGGCCATCGCCCTGAAGACTGGGGCGCGTGCGCTGCGCTCCATCATAGAGGCTATCATGCTCGAGGTGATGTTTGACCTTCCGCAGCGCGACGACGTGGCGGAGGTGCTGATCGACGCGTCTGTCGTGGCCGGCAAGCGCCGACCCATTCTGCGTCGCGCATCAAAGTCGGAAGCCAAGCAGGACGCCGCCTAGACTAGACGGCGGGCCTGTTGCCCGGCAGGCGCACAGGGTCGGGACAGAACCCGTAGAGAAGGTCATCTCGACCCTTTCCAGGCCATTGCACCTGGTTGATCTGCATTCGTTTCATGGCCGGCAGGATGAGACGATTGAGTGCCGCCTCGAATCCAAAAATTGAATACAATGGCGGTGCGTCTGTGTGTATCACATATGCCCCGAGCCCGACGTCCCGGAGCATGGAAACGCTCCGCTGCACCATTTCCGCCTCCATGGGATTGTTGCCCTGGAGGATCACAACCGGCTTGGGATGGGCGTTCATCTGCTGGAAGGGACCGTGTGCAAACTGGAGAAAATCCGAAATGAGGGGGCATGGCCAGTAGAGGCCTTCCATGAACTTGCATGCGAGGTTTTGCGCAAAATCCGAGATGGGCGCCGCGGTGACCAGATTGAATCCCTGCGAAAACGTGCCGGGAGTCGTCAGCATGTCCTCGACCAGATCCGACGGTGGACTTGCCCCGAGGAGCGGAAGGATCTGCGCGGATGTTGGCATCGGAAACCGGCATGCGGGAAACTGGGCCACAAATTGGAGGGCCGTTAGATAGCCTGCCATCGGTCCGACGAATCGAATCAATGTAGTGTATTCTTCGGCGAGAGGGAACTCGATCAGGTCTCCTCCGTCATCGAGCAGGAGCTGCAGCAATCTGGCGCGATCGGGCTTGCCCGCCTTCAATGCTGTTTCCGGACTTGTTGCGGTGAAGAGAATCGTATGTTGAAAATCCTCGCGCCGGTTTATGGCAATCTGGGCATTGGGAGAGACGCCCTGTGAAAAAACGACGAGCGTCTTGCCTTCAAAGGCTCGTCGATTCGCTGTGGTGAATCCGGAGAGAGGCAGGTAGGTCGCTGCCCGGTCGCAATACAGGTTGAGGAGCATCGACAGGTACCGTGCATGCGCCTCGGAGCTGCCCGTTCCCGTGATGACAAACCGGGTCGATTGAAGACTCGCCGGCTTCAGGCGGCACGGCCCCCGCGAAATCATGTCCTCCAGCACCCCGGGGATCTGTGAGATGCGCTTCTCGAGAAGGCTGTGACCAAGGGTGTCAGTCATGGCGAGCCGCAGGGATCCTCAGGCTTGGTCGTCCAGGAATATCCACTTTTCGACGTCCATTCGCTGCACATTGAGTGCCTGGGCATACTCCGGTTTTTTTACCAGACTGCCGGGCGAGTTCATGATCATCTGGATCTTCTCGTTTGGAATGTGATGCCTAAGAAGGCGGAGAGCAGCATCATAATCTCGGCTATCGTAGTCGACTCCCAGCTTTCGGTAAGCCTCGTCGCTGGAGGCCACTTCAGCAGTTTCGGTCATCATCAGGTCGATCGCATGAGCGCCAAAACCCGCCCCGCGGCCGTCATTGTGGATAAGCTGGATTGCTCCAACACCATAGGTGACGATGTGTTTTACCGAGGCCTTGTATTTGTCCCGGTTGTCGACCGATCGCAGAGGGAATCGATTGAAGAGGGATTCCGAGTGGAGCCGCACGACAGGTATGTCTGTGGGTTTCGCGTGACCGTGGGTCAGCACGACAATGTCCTGGCTGGTCACGATGTCGTAGTAGACATGCACGCGGAACCAATAGGGCGTTGTCAGGAGGTCCACGATGGGATCGTTGGCATTGTCGCGGCGGAACGCCGTCAGGTTCTCAACATCGATCTTTACGAAAAACCGGTTATCCCGGATCAATTGATATTCACGAACGAGCGGTTGTGGTCCTGACATGTAACGGTCGATCGTCTTTTTCTGAAAAAGGGCGGTGAACTGCGCTTCGGTGAGAAGCACATCGTTGTCCACGGGTTTCATCGGAAGAAAATAGCTCGCTGAATAGATGAAACGGCGTGCTTCCGGCAGGGCGTGCGGCTTGAAGGGGATCACCGGTTCAGGCGGCAGGGCCCGCTTTACGGTTGTTGCTGACGGACGTTTCAGGATGTGGCCACCTGCCGCCTTTGACGTGAGGTAGGCGAGGTTGAAAGGTGAAGGCTCGAATTCCAGGGGTTCAGTGCCGACCACCTCAAGGCCCTGGGACTTGAGCGCGGCCACCTTGTCGGGATTGTTGGTCAGCACGATCCAGGATGCGGTGATGCCGAGGAGGTAACAGATTTGGGAGATGTTGTCGTAGTTCCGGTGGTCCTTCTCGAGGCCCATCGCGTGATATGCGGCGAAGGTCGAGAGTTGATCCAGCGAAGCCTGGACAAGCATGCGATCGCGGGCCTTGCCGACGTAACCAACTCCTCGGCCTTCTTGGAGCAGATAAAACAGGATTCCGGTGCCCTTCCTGGCAATGACTTGAAAGGCGCCCTCGAGTTGCTGAACACAGTCGCAGTCGCAACCGCGAAGCGTTTCACTGGTCACGCAGGAGGAGTGGAGCCTCGTGTAGAGTGTCTTTGCGGCGACAATATCGCCGTGCGCAAGTGCGACGATATAGTGTTTGTCGATGATATCCTGGAAAATGTAGGCACGAAATTCACCGAAGCGCGTGTCGAGTGGGCAATTGGCGATGTAGAGAGTCCGTCCGTAGAGAGGGCGATCCTCGGTATTCGCCAAGGACATCGCTGAGCCTGCCTTATGCTGGAGCTGCCGGACCAGGTCGGCAAAGTCGCGTGCCGGCATCGATTGTTGCGGAGGGCTGTCTTGGGAAGGAGTAGACATTTCGTTGGGAAGGATTTCGCCGCGTGAAAGGGGGAGATGCAAAGGGAATCACGCTGAAAACGCGACCGATTGTTCCCGGGATAGGATCATCGAGATTGCCGGGCTGATCGGGGTGCTGACCACGATTTGCAGCCCGCTCGTCAGGCCCGAACCCAGGCGCACGGGTACAGTCAGGACGGGAAGGCCGCCGAGGCTCGCCGGCGATGTCAGATCGAGCATGCGCTGGCGGCTCTCCAAGGTGCAGGCGTCCTTGCGGAGTGCAGGGAAGGGCGTAGCAGGCATGACCAGGTAGTCGAAGGTCAGAAAGAACTTGCGCCACAGAAGCTGCAGCGCGGCTAGTTTGACATGCGCGGCCTCGATCTCGCTATCGGTCCACATGCGACCGCGGTCGATCCGGTTCCACGCATCGGAACCATAGCGGCTCTTGTGCGTGTCGATCCATTCGCGATGAACGTCAAAGGCATCGATGCTCTGAAGGACTGCATAAGTCTGGGAGGATCCACGAAATCCTGAGAGCAGTTCATCCCGGGTGTGCCGATCGGCCTTGGGTGCGTGAGCCTGTCCAGCGGTGTTGATTGCGTGCACACAGTCCTCATCCGCAGACACCCAGCCATCGAATCCGAGATAGACGCCATTCAGCGCCCGTTTGCTCGTGCCGCTCCCAATCAGGGTTCTGAGTGTGGTCAACATGTCCTCGGCCGTGGAAGTGAACCAGCCGGCCGCGTCGAGACTCCGCGATAGAGGAAAGGCGTCATTGATCCACGGATGATGAGGCGTGAGTCTCATGCCGAAGATGCCGCAGAACGCTGCAGGAACCCGGATCGAGCCTCCGGTATCCGTTCCAATTGCCAAGGGGACGAGTCCCGCGGCGACTGCGGCCGCTGAGCCACTGCTGGAACCGCCACTCAAGCGGTCGGCATGCCTTGGATGAAGGACATCGCCAAAGTGCGGGTTTTCACCCGTGAGCCCACAGGCAAACTCGTTCAGGTGAGTAGTACCGGCAAGGACGGCTCCCGACATTTCCAGGACCCTGACGAGGAGTCCGTCGCTTTCGGATGTTTTCCGCACTTCCGGGAGAAGTGTTGAGCCCGCGCGCATGAGCACGCCCCTCACAGGATATAGGTCCTTCAAGAGGTAGGGAACTCCAGCGAGACCCCCTCCGGAGGAATTGGCCTTTCGAAACGATGTCGCGAGTGTCTCGACCGACGGCGCCCAGGAAATCAGGGCCCTTTGCTGATCGGTCGGAAGGGTATGGAGGCGACGGTGAAACTCCCTGGCCGCGTGTTCCGGGTTCTCGTTACTGAGCCGGGTCCAATCTGAGAACGACATGACCCAGCATCCTGGCGGTGATTCCGTGTGCGGCAATGGACATTGTCAGCGGACAAAATGGCTGGCATAGGGCCCTGTATGGCGCGATAGTCGTCGGAAATGAGCATTGAAGCCAAACTCAAGGAAATGGGGCTGACCCTGCCGAACCCGGCTCCTGCCGCCGGCAGTTATGTTCCGACCGTGCAAACTGGCAGTCTTCTGTATTGCGCGGGAACCCTTTGTTCGATGAATGGCCAGATGACCCACACGGGGCAGGTTGGCAGGGAACAAACGGTTCAATCCGGCTATGAGTCCGCGAGGGTCTGTGCCCTCGCAACACTCACCAACGTGAAGGCGGCTCTAGGGTCGCTCGACAGGGTTGCACGTATTGTCTATGTCGGCGGTTACGTCAATGCCGTCAGCGGATTCGCGGACAGTCCTGCTGTGATCAATGGCGCAAGCGATCTCTTTGTCGCGTTGTTTGGGGATGCCGGAAAGCACGCGCGTGCGGCGGTGGCGGTAGCCGGCCTGCCCAAGGATTCGACGACAGAGATTCAGGTGATCGTTGAGGTCAAGCCCTAGAGTTTCTTGATGAGGACGCGGGCATTGCGTCCGCTTTCATCATAGAGCTTGAGCCTGGCCTCGGGAAGGATGCTCTTGTCGGTCTCTTCGAAGCCGGCGACGCCAGTGAAGAAGCTGAAGCTTTGGGTCGAAAGCGCCACGACGTTTTCTGCGCCCTTTTCCTTTGCACGCATGCATGCGAACTCGACCATCTTCTTCCCTATGCCGCGATTGTGATAGAACGGCAGGACATAGAGTGAACCGATTTCGGCCAGAGTCGGGTTATTGGGGTAGAAAATGAGCGTGACGCACGCGACGAGATTTTCGTCCACCTCGAAAACGAAGAAGTGATCGATGTTCTTCTCGATTGCCTGCTGGGTGCGATGGAGCAGTTCCTCCCGTTTCACACCGCCACGGATAAGCGAATACAATGCGCGCACGTCGCGACGCGTCGCCCGCCGGATCTGCTGATAGTCGTTGCCGTAGATGAGTGAACCGACGCCCTCGCTGGAAAAGATCTCGTTGAGAAGCGCATCGAACACACGCCCATCCACAATGTGGACGCGCGGGGTGCCTGTCTCGATGGCCTTCACCGCATGTGCGGCTTTGCTCAGAACAGCATTATCAATCCGTTCCGGTTTGGCCTTCAGGATGTCCCGCAGTGTCTCGACGGCAATTTCGCGGCGAATCTCATTGTCGATTTCAAGTCCCGCAGCCGGCGTCAGGTAAATGATCTTGGTAGCCTGGAGGGCTTCCGCCAATTCTGCGGCGAGCAGGTCCGAGTTGATGCGCATTGATTTTCCATCTGGTCCATAACCGATCGGAGGCATGATGGGGACGATGCCCTCGTTCAGGAGATGGGTGATGAAATCGCGGTCGACCCGCTCTACCTTGCCTGTGAATTGATGGTCGACACCCCGGATGATGCCTACGGGGAGTGTTCGGACGGAATTTGTGATCGCTGCCTTGAGCGAGTTCTGGGTCAGTCCCTCGAGAATGAGATGGGAGACCCGCGCGGAGGCCCTGATCGCGAGATCAAGGGTCGCCGCGTCGGTGACGCCCGTGCCGTCATTGTTTGAAATTGTGACGCCGCGGAGTGCGGACAGATCCCGCAGTTGCTGCCCGATACCGTGGACGAGCACCACTTGAATTCCGAGCGAGCGGAGGACGGCGACATCCACCAGGAGATTGCCGAAATTGTCATCCGCCACGATGGAGCCATCGAGTGCCAGGACAAAGATCTGTCCCTGGAATCGAGGGACGTACTTGAGAATGCCGCGCAGGTCGGTCGGCTTGATGACTGCCGCGGCAGCGGGAGACGGCGGATTGATGGCAGAAGCGGACGGCGTGACCGGTGCGGAACCAGAGCTCATCGAATAAAGTACTTCATCCTCATGCAGGGAACTGGCTAGCGTCAATGCATGGATTGACGGGAGATTTCCCAGGGCGGGGGGCTGTTACGTGGTGAAACACGCGGGGTATCCGAATAATTGTGTCGATTCTCCCTTTCAAACTCTGCGAGTCTGTCAGCTGACATATGAATCCGGTTCTCAAGCTCTTGGTGGAAGGCGGCAGTCTCACGACTGCGCAGATGGCGCAGATCCTGGGTCTTTCGACGGAAGAGGTTGATCGGCAATTGGAGCAGTTGAGAAAGGAAAAGATCTTTCTTGGCTGGCGTCCTGTGCTCGACCTCTCGAACGAATCCGCAGCCGCTGCTGCCGTGCGTGCGGTCATTGAGGTCAAGATCACGCCGGAACGTGGCGGTGGTTTCAACCGCCTGGCGGAACGCATCAGCCGCTTTGATGAGGTTGAATCAGCGTACCTGATGTCCGGCGGATATGACTTGCTCGTATTTGTTCGAGGTAGCTCGCTGCAGAAGGTTGCAGCCTTCGTTTCCGAAAAGCTGTCAACGATCGAGGGCGTTCTGTCGACCTCAACGCATTTCATGCTGCGATGCTACAAGGAACAGGGCTTCCTGCTCGATACTGGTGAATCGCAGGCTTCGCGTCTGACCGTAACTCCCTAGCTTTCCTCCGACCATGAGCGAGAATTCCAGACGCTGGATTGCAAATCATATTGCGACGCTTCCCAAGAGTGGCATTCGCGATTTCTTTGAGTTGGTGGCCAAGATGAAAGGCCAGGATGTGATTTCGCTGGGGGTGGGGGAACCGGACTTTGTCACGCCTTGGCATGTTCGTGAGGCGGCGATTTTCGCACTGGAGCGGGGAAAGACCTACTACACGTCCAATCTCGGTACGATTGAGCTTCGCCGGGCGATTTCGAAGTACGTCGGAGAACATTTTTCAGTCGGTTACCGGCCAGAGGACCAGATTCTCGTCACGGTGGGTGTGAGTGAGGCACTCGATCTCGCATTCCGGGCGTTCTGCAATCCGGGCGACAAGGTGATGTTTCATCAGCCTTGCTACGTGTCGTATCATCCGAGCATCACGTTGGTTCACGGCGTGGGCATCGCCGTGCCCACCTACGCGAAGGACAATTTTGCACTTACCGCGGAGGCGCTGCGCGCTGCGTGGCAGCCGGGAGCGAAGATTCTGATGCTGAACCTGCCGTGCAACCCGACGGGTGGCACGTGCAGTCGCGAGCAATTGCAGAAGATTGCTGATTTCTGTCGCGAGAAGGACCTCCTTGTCCTTAGCGATGAGATCTATTCGGAACTCACGTTTGAAGGTGAGCATACCAGCATAGCCAGCTTCCCGGGCATGGCAGAAAGGACCATTTTTCTGCATGGCTTTTCGAAGGCTTTTGCCATGACCGGATGGCGAATTGGTTATGCCTGCGGCCCTGCCGTCCTGATCGATGCCATGATGAAGGTGCACCAGTATGCCATGATGTGCGCCTCGATCATTGCTCAGGAAGGCGCGCTTGAGGCGCTCACGCATGGTTGGGAGAATGTGCTGCGCATGAGGGAACAGTATCATCGTCGCAGGGACCTGATTGTGCGACGTTTCAACGAACTGGGGCTTGCCTGCCATTTGCCCAGGGGGTCCTTCTATGCATTTCCGAATGTCCGCTCGACGGGAATGTCCGAGAAGGATTTTGCGGTTGGATTGTTGAATAATGAAAAGGTGGCGGTGGTGCCTGGGACAGCTTTTGGTGAGAATGGAACCGGGCACGTGCGCGCCTGCTTTGCCACCAGCTACGAACAGATCGGTGTGGCCTGTGACCGCATCGGGCGCTATCTCGCAAGTGCGAGCCGCAAGGCGAGTTAGACGACAGTTGTGGACTTGTGAGGTATTCCTCCTGAGGCCAACGGGTTCGTTGCTTTCCAGATGAACTGTGAACACGGTTCGTACTGCCTTTGCACTTCTGAGACTGGCATTGACAACCCTCCTCCCTGAGGGTTTTGCTGAACGATTCAAATGGGCATCGTCATCAGTATTCTCACATTTGTTCTGATCCTGATTTCTCTTTTCCTCTCGCTCGTAGTCCTCGCGCAAAAGTCGAAGGATGGCGGAGTGGGGGCAGCCATGGGCGGCGGGGCTGCGGAAGCCGCCTTTGGTGCGGAAACAAACAATGTTCTTTCCAAGGCGACCATCAATGCAGCGATTGCATTCTTTGTACTTAGTTTCGCCTTGTACCTGGGTCACATTTACCAGCGGAAGCACAGCGCTGCTGCAGGAAGCGCCCTTCCGACGATTGCCGTACCGGCGGCGCCTGCTGCGTCTCCCGCCACCGATGCCAGTGCTCCGGCAGCCGCTCCGGTCGAAACGCCCCCGGCTGCGTCAAAGACGGAACAGCCAAAATCCAATCCTTAGACTGGTGTGAATGTCATGCCGCCCATGACCTACCGGTGGCGGGTCGGGTGGTTGCGTTCGGGACGCCTGACCTGCGTCCTGGCGATACTCGCGGCAGTCGTGCCTTTGCTTTCTGCCCAGCAGAAACGCTATCGACCGCCTGCCGACTATGTTCAGCTCTCCAAGCCGAATCAGGAGGAAGGCCGGGCGTTTCTTGCGGAGTTCAGGCAAAAGGGATTTCGTGGCTATCTTGAGTTCAAACTGCGCGTGATGCCTCGCAGGGGTACGGAATGGTCAAGGGAGGGCAGATTGTGGAATGATTTGTTCGATGACGGCCCGGTAAGTCGCATTGAACTCCTAGGGGAGCGGTCCTTGGTTCATGGGCACAGCTCGACACTCCGGCTCTTGTTGAAGGGGGGAAACAAGCCAGAGATCTGGCGTTGGGAGGCAGGAAAAGAGAATGAGGCGACGGTTCTGGGAATCGATGCCCTGTTTGAACCCTTGGGAGAAACCGATCTCACGGCATTCGACCTGCAGATGCCGTTTCTGTGGTGGGAGGATCTCGTCTTTGAAGGCCTGCGCAAGGTTCGTGGGCGCCCTGCGAACACCTATCTCTTCTATCCCCCCTCCGACTTTGCGTCCAGGCATGCGGCGCTTACCGGGGTGAGGGTTTTTCTGGATACACAATTCAATGCCTTGGTGCAGGTGGATCAGATCGGCGAAGAGGGAAAACTGCTAAAAACGATGTCCGTCCTGGACCTGAAGAAGGTGGGTGTTCACTGGATTGTGAAGTCCATCGACCTCAAGGACGAAACCACCCGAAACAAGACCCGCTTCATTGTTACGGGGGCTGCCATGGACCAGGATTTTTCGCCTATCCTTTTTTCGCCAGAAGCGCTCCCGCATCCCATTCAGCGTCCCGAGAGGGGATTTGTTGCTATAGGTAACTGAGAGCGCGTTGCCTGATCCTGCGGGCGACGATGCTAGGCCGGTCTGATCACGGCTTCTGTGATGCCGTCGAAGAGGTGAGCCTTGGAGGTGTCGAATGACACCGAAAGCGATTGTCCGGGCGCGTAGTGGTCAGTCGGAGGTACGCGAGCGATGAAGGAGTTGGCAGCAGTCGAGAGGTAAAGCAGGGTTTCTGATCCCATGGGCTCGGACATCTCGACGTGCACGGAGGCTGCGCCTGCGGTCGGGCTGTTTGCGCTCGTGGGCATGATGCGGATATTCTCTGGGCGTATCCCGAAGGCGACTTCCTTGTCAATGTGGTCGGCTGCACATCTCGCGAGGTCTCTTGGGAGGGGAATTGCCAGCGGCGTACCCGAGGTGTTTGTTTCGACAAAATTGAGTCCCTGATGGCTGTTCCGAACAGTGCCCTTGAACAGATTCATGGGTGGGCTGCCGATGAATCCGGCCACAAACATGTTGTTGGGGCGGCTATAGAGTTCGAGAGGCTCGGCCAGCTGCTGGATGTGACCATCCTTCAGCACACAAATGCGATCTCCCATGGTCATGGCTTCAGCTTGGTCATGGGTGACATAGATCATCGTGGCGGCCAGACGTGAGTGAAGCTTGCAGATATCGGTACGCGTGGAGGCGCGCATCTTGGCATCGAGATTGGACAGGGGTTCGTCGAATAGAAATACCTTGGGCTTCCTCACAATCGCGCGCCCGACTGCTACCCGCTGACGCTGGCCGCCGGACAGGGCCTTGGGCTTCCGGTCAAGGTAGGCCTCAAGTCCGAGCATGGAGGCGGCTTCGCGCACACGCGCGTCGATTTCCGCCTTGGAGAATTTACGCAGCTTCAAGCCAAACGCCATGTTGTCGTAGACCGACATGTGCGGATACAGCGCATAGTTCTGGAACACCATGGCGATATCCCGATCGCGCGGAGGAACCTCGTTCACAATCCTGCCATCGATGGAGATCGATCCGCCGGAAATGCTTTCGAGACCGGCGATCATTCGGAGGATCGTGGATTTCCCGCACCCGGAGGGACCGACCAGCACAAGGAACTCCCGATCTCGAATCTCGAGATTGATGCCATGGAGTACTTTTACGCCCGCGCCACGCTTCTCGGGGTACACTTTGACAAGGTTTTCAATCGAGACATGGGCCATTGCTTCGTGGGGGTGGCTGAAGACTGAAATCATCGAACCCTTCGTCAAGGACGCGAAAAACGGTCCAGCCGAGAAACTGAAGATTTGCATTGCCGCAGACACCTTGGGCAGGCAAGCAGATGCTGGCGTTATTTTCCGCACGTCCACCCATGGCAAACAAGAATTCCCCCGTCGCCAATCCCGTTACATTTGAGTTACCCCTCACCCTCATCGAGAAGATTGAAGCAACTCTTTCCAGCAATGGTGCCCGGTCGGTCAGCGAAGTGATCCGCTCCGCCTTGGAAACGTTTGATTACAGTCAGTTCCAGGCCGATCGTCCTGAGCATCGGCAGATCTCAGTTCGATTGCCACAGGAGATCAAAAAAACGCTCCTTCGGCAGGCCCGGATCAAGCGGGTGAGTGCAGGTGAAATTCTCCGGGCGGCGATAGAGGCAATGCCTGCGGGAAGAATACGAAATGCGAGGGATTGAGGGCCGCGCCAGGGCGGGCATGAGGGCGACTGGATTCTGTTTCAGGAGCTTCAAAGCGCGGCCTTGCGTTTGAGGGCATGGCGGGTTTGGGTGGCAGGGACTGTCCATGAACCAAACTCCCGCGCCTCTCTCTGTCTGGGCCAGAAACATCTCGCCGTCGCCGACCCTTGCAATCGACGCCAAGGCGAAAGCCCTTCAAGCAGCCGGTGAAGATGTCTGTGGATTCGCCGCCGGCGAACCGGATTTCGACACCCCGCAACACATCAAGGATGCCTGCATCCAGGCGCTCCAGGGCGGCAAGACGAAGTACGCGCCCACCCCAGGCATCGAACCGTTGCGCCAGGCTATTGCCGCCAGATATGGCACTGACTATGGATTCAAGGTCGTGCCCTCGCAGGTTATCGTTTCTCCAGGTGGGAAATTCTCCTGCTACCTGAGTGTGCTTGCCACGTGTTCACCGGGAGATGAGGTCATCATTCCGGCACCCTTTTGGGTGAGTTATCCGGAGATGGTGAAGCTCGCCGGGGCGGTTCCCAAGCTCGTGTTGGCTGACGACCGCACCGGTTTCCGGCTCACACCGGAACAGCTTGAAGCGGCGATCGGTCCGCGCACGCGGATGCTGATCCTGAATTCCCCATCAAATCCGACCGGCGCAGTCTATTCACGCGAGGAACTGGCGGCGCTCGTGGAGATCGCTGTACGGCACAATCTCTACATTCTCTCGGACGAGATGTATGAGCATTTGGTTTATGACGGGGTCAGGCCGACCTGCGTGGCAACCTTGAGCAAGGAAGCCGAGGCGCGCACCATCACGGTTGCCGGCTTTTCAAAGACCTATTCAATGACCGGGTGGCGTATCGGGACAACGGTTGCTCCTGCGCCGATTGCGAAGGCGATCTCCGAGATACAGAGCCAGACGAGTTCGAACGTGACGACATTTGCGCAGTACGGCGCGTTGGCCGCGTTGGAGCAGAAAGAAAAGACGGCAGCAGCGCTGTCGCAGATGCTGACGGCCTTTGATCGCAGGCGTCGGGCGCTTCATCGCGCCCTGAATGAAATCAAGGGCGTTACGTGCCTGTTGGCCCAGGGAGCATTCTATCTGTTTCCGAACATCTCGAAATTCGGGCTGAGTGACCAGGAATTCTGCGCGCGCCTCCTGGAAAAGGAAAAGGTGGCGGCTGTGCCTGGCAGTGCGTTTGGCGCGGAAGGATACCTTCGTCTCAGTTATGCGACGAGTGATGAGATCATCGCAAAGGGTGTCTCCCGCCTGGCACGTTTTTGCGGCGGCCTTTGATGCTGGATTGTGCGCGGCGGACAACGACGCAGAGGTCCTTGTTTCCTGACCTGCCTGCCGCATGGCTGCTGAATCACGATTTGCAATCTGGGTGTCAGCAACACGCCCGCGCACGCTCCCGGCCGCCATCGCGCCGGTGATCGTCGGCACGGCATTCGCACTGCGACACGATTCTGTCGTTTGGTACGCTGCGGGCGCCTGCCTGGCGTTTGCCTTGCTTGTCCAGGTGGGCACAAATTTTGCCAACGACTATGGCGATTGTGTCAAAGGCGCTGACAACGCCGGGCGGGTGGGGCCCAGGCGGGCGGTTGCAGCTGGACTGATTCCGGCGGCAGCAATGAAGCGGGCAGCATGGCTTGTGTTTGCTGCTGCGTTTCTGGTTGGATTGACGCTGTTGCCTTATGGTGGTTGGCCGCTGCTGGTCATTGGTGCCACCAGCATCTTGTGCGGATATGCCTACACCGGAGGTCCCTGGCCGATCGCCTATATCGGATTGGGGGATGTCTTTGTGTTTGTCTTCTTTGGACTCGTGGCGGTCGGCGCGACTTACTTCTTGCAGGCGGGCTGGCCTGGCATGGACGTATGGCTTGCAGCCGCCGCAATCGGACTGCTCGCGGCAAATATCCTGGTCGTCAACAACTATCGCGATGCTGAGACGGATGCCAGAGCCGGAAAACGCACCAGCGTCGTACGATTCGGTCGGAAATTTGCCCGCTGGCAGTTTGCGTTGGGACACGCCGTTGCACTGTTGGTGCCGGCCATGATCGCGGTGCGCTGGGATGCGTTTGACTGGATCCTGCTCCCCCTCGTGCTCACGCCAGAGGCCATGAGGCAGGTATTCCGACTCAAAGAATTGGATTCGCCAATGGGGCTGATCACGCTGTTGGGCGATGTCGGCCGGTACCTGGCCGCCTACGCACTTCTCTTGAGCGCCGGAATTGTCTGCAGCTGACAACGCATGCCGAACCCACGGCGTCACGCCGCAGGCGATGCAGGATGTCAGACTTTCGCGAGGAGCTGTTCCTTGAGGAAGGCCTTTGATTTCATGCCGACATAGGTGTCGACCACTTTGCCAGCCTTGAAGAGGATGAGTGTGGGGATTGCCCGCACGTTGTACTCGCTGGAAATCGCGCCGTTGTCATCGACGTTCAGCTTCCCAATCGTGACCTTTCCCTTCAACTCAACCGCGAGTTCATCAAGGATCGGAGCGATCGCCTTGCAGGGACCGCACCACGGCGCCCAAAAGTCGACGAGCACCGGGGTGGGGGAATCGATGACGCTCTTGAAATTGCTTGATGTGAGTTCGGTGGTGTTGGCGGACATGGCGGAAGTATTTGTGAAGCGTAAGGACTTGAGGTGAAAAGTCAAAAAGGCGCCTATCAGGCTGGTGTGGATTTGTGGACGATCTCAGCAAGCTCCTTGGGGTCAATGTTCTCAAGACGTTTGTCGCGGCGCTTCATCTCCTCAAACGTCTTGATCATCGTCTCGGTCATCTGTTCGTGGGTCCTTTCAGAGCCCCCTACCAAGGTGAATTGTTCACCAGAGGTGATCCGCCGATGACCATCATCGTTGTCAAGGCCCACACCCAGGATCCCGTGAATGGCACGCCCCTTGGCTTTTTGCGAGGTTGGACGTTTGGATGGCTTTTTGCTCACGCGGTAACGGTGTAGGCTTCCGCGCCGGTTTCAAGGGGCATTTGGCTTGGTGCTGCGGTGGCCGGTCCGACATCCTCGACCGCGGTGCAAACGATATCGCTGTAGGCCTCGTTCTGGCTCACGCGGAGCTTCCGCAGGCGGGTCAGTTCCAGCACTGCGAGGAAGGTTGCAACAAGCATGCGTAGCGTGACCTTGCTGGGAAATAGATCGGAAAAGATGAATGACTTTTCAGTCCTGATGCGCGCAAGCAACACTTCCATCTGATCAGCCACCGTGACCTGCTCGTCCCTGATTTCGCCGACGACGAGTTTTTCCGCCAGGCGGCGGAGCACAATGTTGAAGGCATTCCAGAGTTCGATACGATCGACGTTCCTAAGAGGGCGGTCCTCCTCGCGAAGGCGTGTTTCAAAAACCAACCTGGGGAGCTTGTCGTGCTCAAATTGTGCAAGCGAATTGAGTGTTGCCGCGGCTTCCTTGAACTTCTTGTACTGCAACAGTTGATGCACGAGTTCCCAACGCGGATCCATGGCATCATCGTCGTCCTCGAGTCCCACTGCTGCCTGACCCTTGGGAAGAAGCATGCGGCTCTTGATTTCCATGAGCGTTGCCGCCATCACGAAAAATTCACCGGCTATTTCGAGATCGAGGTTCTGCATGGAGCGCAGGACATCGATGTACTGGGCTGTTACCGCCGCGATTGGTATGTCGTAGATGTCGAGTTCGCTCTTCCGTATCAGGAACAGAAGCAGGTCCAGCGGGCCTTCAAAGGCAGGAAGTTTGATGCGATACTCGGTTCCGGGAAGCACGACGAAGCAATGGTTCAATCAGGGCCTTGCCCGGCAACGAAAAACGCGACAATCTTTGGTCATTGAGACGGCGCCTGCCCGGCCTGCCGGATCAGGCAGGCAAGATAAAATCCATCGGTGTCATGGACGTGCGGCATGAGGGTCAATTCACCCGAGTCAGGGGCATCAGGATAGCCGAAGGTGTTTTCCAGAGGATATCGACGGAATTGAGGGTTCTGATCGAGGAATTCAGAGGTAACCTGGTGGTTCTCGCTCTTGCACAGTGAGCAGGTCGCATACGCCAGCACGCCACCCGGTTTCACATGAGTTGCCAGTCTGTTGAGGAGTTGCAATTGATTGCGGGAGGCTTCGCGAATCGTTGACTCGTGAGTGGAGAGTTTGAGGTAAGGCGCACGGCGCCAGGTGCCCGATCCGGTGCAGGGTGCATCCACAAATACGCCGTCAAAGACTTCCCCGGGAGCGGGCCTGGCGATCCGAATGTTGCTGAACGGGGATCGCCGTGCCCGGATTCGCAATTCGGCGAGAGCGGCTCCACGCACATCCCACGCGGTCATTCGCCCACCGGGTCCCACTCTCTGGGCAAGCGGAAGCGTTTTTCCGCCTGCTCCCGCGCAGGCATCGAGCCAATGGGTTCCCTTGCGCACGGGAGGGGCGGCAGCAAGGATCTGTGAACCCAGGTCTTGGATTTCGAACTGACCCAACTTGAACGCCTGGGAGGTGGTCAGGTCCTCATCCACTGCCGCAACGCGCCAGGCTTGCGGCAGCAAGGGTGATGAGGTGACCTTCCATCCGCGGGCATGAAATTCCTCTCGGAGTCTTTGATGATCGTCCGTTTGCACGCGAATCCACAGCGGACTTCGGCTGTGCAGCGTGTCGATGAGAGGAGGATGGCAGGCCTGCGGGCATTCCCGGGACAACCAGACGGGAAGGAGCGTGGCATCAAGATCCAAGCGCGCCGTTCTTGATCTCAGGATCGACTGCTTTTCATCGACACTATTGGGAGTTGGCGGCCATCCATCGCACCAGAACGACTTCATTCGTCCCATGGCAGGAATCTCGGCCGATAGCCAGACGAGTGCACGAAGGGCATCCTCATTTGATTCGCTCAAGGCGTTGGCAACCCAGGAGTGATATCGGAACCCGGTGTAGACCAGTTCGCGGTACATGCGACGGTCCCTTGACCCAAACGAACGATTGCGACTCAGGAGCTGATTGAGGCGGTCAGGAACAGCGCGGTCCGCAGTCAAACCTGGGACCAGAGAAGTCCAAAGTCCCAGAAACGTGCGCGCCTGGTTTGCGGCGATCGTTGGCGATTCACCTGCCATGGAGGATACCGGTCAGAATCGGACCGTTTCGAGTTCTATGACGAAACCGAAGGAACTCTCCCTCCGTCGGCCTTCATATAAATTTATTCCGTACTGCAACACCCAGAGATTGTCCAGGGTCTGGCGGATGCCGTAGGTTTGTTGCACGAATCGTGAACGCGGTGCGTCGTAGTGCAGACGGCCAAAGGCCTCGAACACCTCATTCAAGCGCACTCGTGAATCCATGACATATTCCTCGATGTCGTGCCGTAGATAGTGCGTGCCCAAGCGCAATGACCACCACTCTGAGTTGGCGACCATGACGCTTGTGTTGAGCTCCTCGATCGTTTGATCCTGGGTGGAAAAGCGTTGATAGAGACTGAAGTTCAGCCATCGGGCCGGGGAAAGCACAAGATCGGCATGCAAGTCGGACAAGGTGGACGCATTGTCTTCCCTATCAAATCGAAGATCTGCGGCAAGGTTGAGGCGGATCAGGTCTCGCGAACCGTATTGGGGATCGCGCGTCTGCAGGGTATTGTCGACTCCCATGCGCAGCAGATGACCCGAGCCGAGTTCATCAATGTTGCGTCTGTCGCCCAGCCCGAGAGGTTGGAGATAGGTTGAAAATGATCTTCGATCGATCGGTGGTATGCGGCTCCGGCCGTGGTCGGCACCCGGAATGTAGCGGTAACCCAGGCGTGGGGTGATGAGGTGACGCAGTCCGTCGACCTCCCAGGTCTTGTTCTTGTAGGCGTAGGTCCCGCTGGCGCGCATTTCCGCGTCGATGCCAAATTCGCCCAGGATGCGCGTGTAGCTGCCTTGGTCTGCGCTGGGATTGACGCGCGAATAGTGGGTAATTTCGCCGCCCGCGATCGGGCGGATGACAAACCATTCCCGTGGAGCAAATGGACGGGTTAGCGCGAAGTAGGCATCCAGTCGATCAGACTTCAGCGTAGGTCCGAGAAGGGGTTCGTCCTCGGTAAGGCGGGCGAAACTGGCATGACCGCGCTGGTAGATGCCGAGTTCAGGATTTGATATGAGGCGTGGCAGGAGCGTGGCACGAATCTCAGGCAGGCGCTCCTGCACTCGGAAATAGCGGTTGATGTTGGGACGGATGAACGCGCCAACAACAACGGCATCGTTGACGTAGTTTGCTTCGACGAAGTTGTCGGGCTGCTGGAGTGGAAAATACTGCTCGGGGAGAAAGTCACGCAGGATGTCGGAATCACTCCAGAAGTTCAGATCGGCATTCAGCGAGAAGTGCCTGTTGAATGACTCGCGGTGCGACCAATGCACGAACCCGCGGTCTTCCTGAATCGGGATACCTATGATGTCGCCCAACTTGTCCCCGTTGTCATGGATGAATCCGGACTTCAGTGATCCGGACACATGATGCTCTCCCTTGCTGAAAGTGTACTCCCCCGAAGGACCCGCCAGGATACCCCGCTGGGTGTAGAATCCTGTGTCAATGCCTGCTTCAACCCCACGCAGAACCGGGACATGCACGCCGAGTTCAAGGAAGGCGCCAAGCGATGCCCGATAACCCGCCCCGACAGTGAGGTAGCGCAGGAAAATCTGATCCACGGGAATGGGAAAACTGGGTAGCGGAATCGGCTGGAAGCGGCCTATGCCAACGCGGCCCCGCTGAACGGCGATGGTTTCCTGACCATAGAGGGTCATCCGGTCCGCTGTGATGGTGGGTGTCCAGAATCCTGGCTCGCGGTAGGTGGCGTGGGCGTTCTCCACAGTCAGTTCTTCCCGACTGCCGAAAAGGTGCGTGCCGGAGACGTAGATTGGGTCGGATCCGACGCGAAGGTTTCGAACGTCGATGCTGCGTTTGCCGAGATCGTAGGTGATTTCGTCGGCGAGCAGGCGTTGAGAGCCCTGCTGCATGATGACGTTTCCCCTGGCGATGGCGACACCTGCGGCGGTCCTGTAACGAATTTCGGATGCCGTCATTGTGGCGTCTCTGAACGAGAGGGAGGCATGGCCCCATCCGATCCATTCCTTGGCATCGAGGTCAAATTCCGTCTTCTCGGCGCTGAAAGCGTCGGGAGGCACATTCGCCGCATGCGTCCAGCCAAGGACGGCAATGAACAGCACCCAGAGCTTCAGATGAAAAATGACACGCACGCCGCATCGAACCGATTGGCTGGGGTGCAGGCAAGACAGACTCTTGCCTGCAAAGGGTCCTGCACATGGCAGGTGGGCACTGGAAAGGCAGGTCAGTCGTGCGTTCGGACCGATGGTTTGGCTGCAATTCCGTGGGCTTGAATATCACGGATTGGTCAAGCACACTTTGCCATCCCCTTTACGTGTGATCATCCAAAAAGAGACGCTGGGCCAATTTCTTAACGCAACTGCCAGCCATCCCCATGACTATCTTGGGATGCATCCGCACAAGAAGGGCCGCAGCCAGGGCGTGGTGGTCCGGGCATTTTTGCGGGATGCCGCGGATTGCGCGGTAACCGAATTCTCGGGAGATCAATCATGGCCCATGACGCGTCTGGATGCCGCAGGCTTTTTCGAAGTGTTCATACCGAGGCGCCCCGGGGTATTTCGATACCGGCTGAGGGTAACGCGGGGAAGTGGGGAAACACATCAGTTTTTCGATCCCTATTCCTTTCTGCCCACGTTGAGTGATCAGGACCTCTATCTTTTCAACGAGGGCAATGAGCTTAGGCTTTATGAAAAACTGGGGGCCCATCGGCGCACGATCGATGGAGTGCCTGGAGTTTCATTTGCAGTCTGGGCTCCCAACGCCAGGCGCGTGTCCGTGGTGGGCAATTTCAACGGGTGGGACGGTCGCTTCCATCCCATGCGTCCGCTAGGTGCATCCGGCGTCTGGGAGCTATTCATTCCGGGGCTTCAGAATGGAGAACTCTACAAGTTTGAACTCTGGGATGTCCGCGGTCACATCCGCATCAAGACCGACCCCTTTGGGACCTACTTTGAGGCGCCCCCCGGCAATGCGGCGATTGTGCATGATGTGCGAACCCATGTGTGGGGAGACGCCGACTGGATTGCGCGCAGGGCAGCGGGAGCATCGCAACTCGATCGGCCGATTTCGATTTACGAGGTCCACCTCGGCTCATGGAAGCGCAAACCTGAGGACGGGAATCGCCCGCTGAGCTACCGTGAATTGGCGCCTGAACTCGCTGACTATGTGACCTCGATGGGATTTACCCATATCGAGGTGATGCCGCTCGCGGAGCATCCCTTCGACGGCTCGTGGGGGTACCAGGTGACGGGTTTCTTCGCGCCGACGCGCCGTTTTGGCAACCCGGATGACTTCGCCTGGTTTGTCGACTACCTGCACCAGCGGGGAATCGGGATCATTTTGGATTGGGTGCCGGCGCATTTCCCGCGCGACAGCTTTGCCCTCGCCGAGTTTGACGGAACCCACCTGTACGAGCATGCCGATCCTCGTCAGGGCGCCCACATGGACTGGGGGACTCTGATCTTCAACTACAGTCGCAATGAGGTTCGCTGTTTCCTGATCGCCAATGCACTCTCCTGGCTGGACCGTTATCATATCGACGGGCTGAGGGTGGATGCGGTGGCTTCAATGCTCTACCTCGATTATTCGCGCAAGGAGGGCGAATGGATACCAAATCGTTACGGTGGTCGCGAGAATCTTGAGGCAATGGACTTCCTGAAGCTCACGAATGATCTCGTCCACAAGCACTACCCGGGCGTGCTGACCATTGCCGAGGAGAGCACATCATTCGCGGGCATCTCGAAACCCACAAAGGACGGCGGCATCGGTTTCGACTTCAAGTGGAACATGGGGTGGATGCACGACACGCTGAAATACTTTTCCAAGGACGCCATTCACAGGAAGTGGCATCAGAACGACCTGACTTTTGGCATGCTGTATCAGTACGCGGAGAACTTCATTTCGGTGTTTTCGCATGATGAAGTTGTGCACGGCAAGGGATCGATGCTGATGAAGATGGGTGCCTGGCACATTCCCGAAAAGGCAGCCAACCTGCGCGCGCTGTACGCGCATATGTGGGGATGGCCCGGCAAGAAACTCCTCTTCATGGGCAGTGAATTTGGCCAGAGCTCCGAATGGGCCTATGCGGGGTCGCTTGACTGGCATCTTACCCAGTACATGGACCACGAAGGCATTCGTCTGCTGGTTCGCGATCTCAACCGGCTCTACTCGGCTGAGCCTGTCCTGAGCTGCAATGATCTGAATCCCCACGGCTTTCGCTGGCTGGCCTGTCAGGATGCTGAATCCAGTGTACTTGCCTTTCTCAGAAGTGATCCTTTCGAACAGACCCTGTTTGCGGTGGTCGGGCACTTTACACCGGTGATCCGCAGGAATTACCGCATCGGTGTCCCGCGTCGCGGACTTTGGAAAGAGGTCCTCAATACCAACAGCCATTTTTATGGAGGCAGCGGATTGGGAAACGACGGGGGCTGCCTTGCAGAGGAGGTCGCTTCCGATGGCATGAGCCAGAGCCTGTGCCTCACGCTTCCCCCATTGAGCACGACCATCTTCAAATGGTCGGCTGAGGTGTGAGTTCAGCTCTCAGCGCTTCGGACGAGCTCGGAAATCTGTCGAGCGAGTCCGGCGGACCATTCCTCCATCCAGAGACGGCCTTTCTCGGCGGTGGCCACTGTGGCGTCGCCCATAGTGCCGCTCCGGGAGATATCGCTGCTGATCCATGAGGCGATGGCTGGCGCATTCTCCGGGCGAAGCTCACCCGGGTCGTCCGGACGCGCAGGGTACTCGCATACCGCCCTGTCAAACCTGACCAGTGCCGGGGCTGCAGCCATCATCAGGGAAGTTTCCCATTCTCCGGCATGAAATCCAAATTCGCGTTCGATGTCGGAAAGCGGCGGAGTGAATCCACTGCTGAGCATGCCCGCGCGCACGCCGAACCTGGATTGAATCTCGCGCAACGTGTACACGACCGTGGCACTGTTTCCGCCGTGTGTGTTCAGAACTGCAAAGAAACGAAAACCCAAATCGTACAATTGACGGACAATCGCGAAAAGCAGCCGACGAAGCGACTTTGCGGAAATGGAAACCGTGCCGGGAAATCCCTCGTGCTCATTGCTCTTTCCAAAGGTGATTGGTGGGGCGACAAGGACGCGGAGGCCCGGGTCCAGCTTTCGCAACGCCGCTTCGAGGAATGCCTGTCCGAGGATCGAGTCGACACCAACCGGAAGATGATAGCCATGTTGTTCAATGGCCGCGGTTGGCAGGATCACGAGTGTCCGGTCCTTGTTGGCCCAGGCATCCAGCTCTCCCCGGGTCAGGGCAGGCAGGTAACGGGCACGATGGGCAGGCCATGGAGTTCCGGGCGGAAGCGCCTGGTTACTGGTTTTCGGCCGCAATTCCTGCAGGGACTTGGGATCGTTTTGCCTTGCGGCTCCTGGTTGCCCATTGGCGTCGATGTCGGAAAGCAGTCGTGCCAGGTGGAAGGATGTTTCTTCCAGAAGAGTCAGCGGATCAATTGAAGCATCTGGTTTGACGGGCTCCGGCTGTCGCCATGAACCAGGACGGAAGAACCGATCGCTCACGTCGCCTGCCCGCGTGTCGCCCGATGGCGCTTTGCCAGAAAGTAGGGCGCCCATAGCCTGAAGGGCAGCCCGACCTGATGCAGCGGGATGAAAATCGAGGCCAAGGCCGCTGAGATTGACATAGTAGGTATGAAGACCGAACGCGACACGCGCGTCGCGGGCAATCACATCCATGAATTCCGCGTTCCAGGGGCTCGTGTTCCAAAATACAAGCTTGCGAAAACCGGCTGCGTGCACCCCGGATGCAATTTCAAGGATGAGGTCGTGCGCGGTCTCGGGATCGATGCCAAAAAAGCTGGCGCGAATGGGGGCGAGCACAAAACGCAGGGGAGGGAGTGCGCGAATCCGGATTTCCGGTATCGACAGGGCTACGGCGCGGCGGAGCAACTCGCCACCGATGAGTTCCTCGACGTCCAGCGGTAGCCCCATGCCATGATCCGCGATGCCGTGCAGGGGGAGAATCACCAGATGGCGTTGCTTGTCCTTGAGCGACGCAAACTCCTCCCAGGTGTGGTTTGCCCACGCTGTGGTGACTTCGCAGTTGGCGAGCCATGTCATGCTCATGTCGATGATTTCTAGCGTCCTGGAGTAACCGCGCGAGCAAAACGAGAACACCTATTTTCTGATTCGCACGTTTTCGTAGTCGGAGTAGGTGACAAGAAGGTCTTCATCCATGGACTTGAAGAACCAGGCCTTTCCTCGGACGGTCATGCGGACGTTCT
Organism: Verrucomicrobiota bacterium; assembly: GCA_014584295.1. Lineage (GTDB taxonomy): Bacteria > Verrucomicrobiota > Verrucomicrobiia > Opitutales > Opitutaceae > UBA6669. Next base: position 214,020 of record JACTNC010000053.1, on the reverse strand, counting down.
TGAGCAGGGTGGGGCGAGAGTCGTCGGGAAGCGAATATTCGATTGTAGTTCGAGCCTCGGTGATGGAAACGCCCAGCACGGGTTTGAAAGGTTCAAAGCTCGCCAATTCGACGCGTTCGATTGTACGGGTTGGACGATGCAGGGTGAACGTGGCGGCCATATGGGCTGCGGATCGGTCCGCAGCATCGGTTGTGAGCAGCTTGAAGCGCCACGTGACGCGAACACCGTCATCCGAAAGAATTTCTCCCGAATTTTCGTCGATCTGATCCTTGACGTTGGGCGCGGTCTGACCGGATGAACGTCGGGTCTGGAGTTCATTGTAGCGGGTGGTCTCCTCTGCTGAAGGCGGGTGACCGTCGGATTCGATGAGCACCCAGCGATGGAATTCTGCGAGGCGCGGGTCGAACCTCTCCACGCGACTTTTCCCTCCCCCCTCGGTTCTTTGGGTAAACGCCCAGCCGGGACTGCCCTCGGAACGGAACGACTTCAAAGCATCCTTCATTTCAGAGGAAATGGGCGCGCTGCGCGCTAGGGTTGCTACAAGTAGCGTAATAGCGCAGATTAGGGTGAGCGGTTGACCGCGGTGCATGGAGTGTCACGAGATCGCTGCGCGCAAGCGGGCGCAAGCCCCTAACACACGGCGACAATACGCTGGATATTTTTCGAACGGTTTTCTGTTGGGACAATTGTATCGCCCACCTTGGCGCCGAGGAGTTGGCGGCCGAGGGGAGAGGCGGGCGTGATGACCATGATCCGATTGCCCGAATGCTCCACCTCGAGGCCGCCCGAACGAGGTCCAAGAAATAGAAGCGACGTCTTCCCCTTCGGATCCTGCAGGGTAACCAAGGTGCCGAGGGTGATGCGGTTTGGTTCGCGGCCTTTGCCCAGGGGCAAGGCGGCGAACTGGCTTATGCTTTCCCTAAGTTCGGCCACGATGCGGGACTGGCCTTCGGCGAGATAGGCTGCCTCCTGGGCATGCGTGTCGTATTTGTTCTCAGCCTTGCTCTCCTCGTCGATGGCTTCGTCGCGCGAGGTCAGGGCGGCCTTCAATTGCATGGCGAGGTCTGACTCAAGCTGGCGGAGGATGGCGGCGCGTATCGCGTTCAAGTCCATTTCCCGACGCTACCAGAGCGACCTCCGGTGGGCGAGTGTAACTCCAGTGTGAAATTCAAATGCGCGGCCATGTGGCCACGAGCTAGGGAAACCTTCCCATGATATTGAATCCCCCCACTTGCACTCACCAATGTGCCGCAGACACTCGATGGGGGAGCATGCGCAAAAAATCCGTCAAACCGGACTGACCTGAACTTTGCGCCTCGTCGTTGGTCGAACGCACCGTTTGTAAGGTTGCTCAAGTCTGTGGCGAATCGAACCGAACAACTCATCCGTAATGGCGCGAAAAATTGCTTTCCTTAACTACAAGGGCGGCGTCGGTAAAACGTCGTTGATCGTCAATACCGCGGCGGCGCTGGTCAAGGCCGGCAAGCGGGTGCTCCTGTGCGATTTCGACACGCAGTCGAACGCGAGCATCTGGCTGCTCAAGCTTGACCGTTGGAACACCATCAATGCCGCCAACGGTGGATCGGTCTATTCAATCTTTGAGAGCAAGGCGCACCTTCGTGATCTTATCGTGCGCAACGTGGTCGAAGGGAAGGGAGGGGAGAAACTGCTTCCTGGCCTCGATCTTGTTCCGACTACCTTTAATCTGGTGGATCTGGAGAATGAATACACGGGTGATCCCAAACGGCCACCCTACTTGATTTTCCAGGAACAGTTGGCAAGCCTTGAGGCCGACTACGATTTCGTCCTTTTCGACTGCCCACCCAACATCCTGCGGGCCTCCCAATGCGGGGTGTTTTCCGCCAATGAAATCTGTGTCCCGGCCAATCCCGATGCGCTGAGTCTCATCGGATTCACCCTGCTCGTCGAAAAATTACAGAAGTTTCACATGTTGTCAGCGAGCTTCAGACGCGCGTCCATGGGACCACCGGCACAGGTGACAAGCATCGTCTTCAATGCGATCAAGACGGGGGTGGATATCGAAGTGCCAAAAATGCGCATGCAATTGCGCCTGAATCAATTCCGCGCAGCAAAGCGGGTCGCTCCGAATGCCAAGATCCTTGATACTCAGATTCGTGATGCGATGGTGGTGAGGCGTGCGGTGACATTGGGCCTGCCGGTCCTCCTTGTGGGACAGGACGCAAACGATTCCGGACAGGACAATGTGGTCAGCGACTACCGAAAACTCACTCTGGAGCTGCTTAATCAAGCCGCAGGTTGACCGATTACTTTGGCGCTCGCGCATGAGCGTTTTTCACATTCTGCCATGAGGTATACTTCAAAACAATGGGACGAGATTCGCGGCTCGTTCGCCACGTCGATCATGGTCGACACCCCTATCCACAGTCTCGCCCAGAATCTTGAGGGCCCCGATTGGCCGATCAAGGACAAGCGGGAGACCCCGGCGGGCTACATTGATCTCACCTTCAGCGAGGCGCAGGAACTTCTTGCCTCAAAGGGGCAGCCGATGGAGCGCTTCGACCAACTGGTCGACATTCTCAAGGAGACTCTCGCGTTCGACAATCCTTTCGGCGACATGGTTGAGCAGGCCGCGGCAACCTCGGAGCGCGACAATCCGCTTCTGAAGAACATGACGCGCTTGGAGATTCCGGAAGGCTTTCCGATCGAATTTACGGCCCTGCAGAGTTCGACCCTCGATTTTTGTCGCCTTGAAAAGATCACGACGCTCGGCCAGTTCGCGGTTTTTGCGCAGGGCCTGTCGCAGGCGGTGATTGTGGGTGGAGATTTTCGCGGATTGCTGAACGCACTCTCTCATGTCGATGAGGCCGCGCTTGCGAAGTACCTTCCCTTTCGGCCTGGACACAAGGGCCTCCACCTGATCGAAGCGCTGGCTCAGCAGGCGAGATCCATCCCGGCTGATCAACGTACATTACTGCTCACCAAGCCTGCCTTTGTGAATCCGTCGATCCGGGAAACGACATCACGCCTCGCGACGTATTTTTCGAACGAACGCATGGCGATCCGCACGCAGGTCGCTTCGGGAGTGGCACTCTCCCGCTCGCTGGTGATCATCAACGACCCGCCGATCGAATCGCTGGTAGCGGCTTTGCTGCTTCCGCACGTCAAGAGTGACGCGCCGGTCGAAGCGGCGCCCGTGAAACGGGGCTGGTTCAGTCGGCTCTTCTCAAAATAATCATCGATGAATGAGGCGGATCCGACCTCATGCGTGAAGATTCGATTTCCGGCGCGGCGGATCGGGGATACGCCGTTGAAGCTTCCGCGCGGGAAACTGGCGCGGGCACTTGCAGCCGTCGACGGGGATGGTGCGGAGGGTGCGCCCAATTCTTCGCAGCTCTTGGCGGGGGGGATCGAGATTCCGGAAGCCGTTACCCGATCGACCGCTGAACTGGAGAACCGCCTGCGTGCTCTGGAGGCGAAGCTGGCGGAAAGGGAGCGGGAGATCGCAGAACAGGAGAATTTTGTATCCGAGCGGATGCGCGAACTCGCCGAGAACGAGGCGCTTCTCGCCGCGCGCGAAGCATATCTCGCGGCCAACAAGAGGAGTCAGACGCAATCGCGTCGGGTGGCCTCACCCGAGGAACAGGTCGCCATTGATCGTGTCCGCATTGAACTCGATCGACGCGAGGCATCGCTTCGCGAAACCAAGGCGGCCATGGTGGAGCGGGAGAAGTTTCTTGATGAGAGCGAGATCCGGCTTTTCGAAAAGGTGCAGGATCAACAGGAGCGCGAAAGCAGGCTCGAGCAATGGGAGGAGGAACTGCTTGCGAGGGAGCGACGGCTTCGTGAGGCGATCGCAGGAGATGATCCGGTGCTGATTGAACAGTTGCGCGCAGAGGAAGCCCGGCGGCTGCAGAGGATCAACGAACAGGGCTGAGCGAAGCCGCCTCCCTTCGCTCCGGTTACCTGCTCCAATCGAGCATGCGCTGGATCGGAACCAGGGCCGCGGATCGCGTCGGTTCGGGAACCTCGATGCTGGGCGACAGGGTCTTCAGTGCATCCCGGACCTTTTCGATCGTGTTCAATTTCATGAAGCGGCAATCGTTGCATGCACACGAGTCCGTGGGACCTGCAATAAAGGTCTTCTCAGGGACCTCCCGACGGAGGCGGTGAAGCATTCCGCTTTCGGTGACGACGATGATGTGGCTTGCCGGATGTTCGCGCGAGAACTTGATCATGAGCTCGGTGCTGCACACCTCGTCGGCCATGTCGCGAACCGTCTGAACACATTCTGGATGGGCGACAACCGGAGCGCCGGGAAAGCGGACTCGAACCTTCTCGATTGCCTCGACGGTGAATTGGACGTGGGCATAACAACTGCCGGGCCATAGCCGCATCCGGCGGTTTGCCTTCTTCGAAACCCATTGGCCGAGATTCTGATCGGGAACGAACAGGATCTCACGGTCTTCCGGCACGCGGCTCACAATCTTTACGGCATTGCCGCTTGTGCAGATCACGTCGCTAAGCGCTTTTACGCCTGCCGAGCAGTTGATGTAGGCCACGACGTAGAGTCCGGGGTTTTCGCGCTTGTAGGCGGCGAGCCGGTCCGCGGGGCAGGAGTCCGAAAGCGAGCAGCCCGCATTGCGGTCGGGCAGCAGCACGGTCCGCTGGGGATTCACAATCTTGGCTGTTTCAGCCATGAAGTGCACGCCGCAGAAGAGGATGACATCGCTTTTCACCGCCTGAGCCCGATAGGAGAGCCCGAGCGAATCGCCCACAAAATCCGCAACATCCTGGATCGCCTCAACCTGGTAATTGTGGGCGAGGATGACGGCATTTCGCTCCTTTTTCAGCGCAAGGACCTCCTCCTGGATCGGAGACAGGCGTGGCGGACCCCGGCGCGGGGAAACGACGAACGGTTCGTAGTTGAGGACGGCGGACATGGATCAACGCTAGGTGAATTGAATCTGAAGGCAACCACGAGGACCGCATACCGGGCGGCGGCAGATCAACGCGGCAGACGGAATCCGCCCCCGATCAGGCGGTTGTCCCCTAGGAGTGCGCGCGCAGACGGTTCACCAGCTTTTGAAATTCGGGGTGACCTTGGAGCGCTTCCAGATCGGGATCCTGCGAGAGCCACTCCGCGTCCTTGTATCCGAGTTCAACAGCGATCTTGAGCGTCTGAAGCGCTTCGCTCTTCCGCTTCGAGAGCGCAAGACTGCAGGCGAGATTGTAGTGCGCGGTAGGATTCCGCGGCTGGAGCCTGACCAGCCGGCGGTCCATTTTCAGCCCATCGGCAATTCTTCCCTGTTTTGTATAGAGGCCTCCGAGTAGTTCGACGACATCACTGAAGTCAGGATTACGACGGAGAACGGATTCAAAAAATGCGGTTTCGAAAGCCGGATCGGACGACTTGTTCTTCGACATTGATCAGGTAACTTTATTCTTGCAGGCCCCCGTTTCCCTCAGGGCAATGCAGCGGGCGCTGACCTGGAGGCGTTGAGTGACCGGCGTGAGGCCGAGCTTGGAGGATACGGTGTTGCCATACCATTCCATGAAGGGCGCGCTGATTTCAAAAATGCGATCGCAGTCAAGACAGATGACTTGTGCCATTTGCGCGTTTTCCTGGGGATTGCGCACATAGTATTTTTCGCCTGTGCCGATATCGACCTCCCGCAGCAGGGCGCTCTCTGTCATGATCGGCAGGGTCCGATAGACCGTCGCCCGGGATACGGAGTCGTCGATCCGCCTCGCCTGGTCCAGTAGATCCTCGGCGGTGAAGTGTTTTGTCTGGGCGAAGGCGGCGTCAAAGATAGCCAGGCGCTGGTTGGTGACGCGCAGCCCCTTTCTGGCCAGGTAGGATTTGAATTGGTCCTTCGTCGCGTCGTTGCTCACTGACGCCATGTTTGCCGCTCTTTTCAAGCTGTCAACGTCATGAGATCGCTGACTGCGCCAAATCGCGCCAACGGAGAGTGATGCGTTGCAAACGGGAAATTTGCGTGATTGCGCGGATTCCGGGCATTGTACTTTTAACCTACGATGATTGTTGGCGTCCACCCGTTGGCCGGTTTCGACAGGATTCTGCACTACAAGGTGCCGGAAGGTCTGCAGACATCGCTTCACCTTGGCTCCCTTGTTCGAATCCCCGTTGGACGGAGGATGACGCTTGGAGTTGTTGGCAGCGAGGGTTCGCCGACCGACTTTCCCGTTGAAAAGCTCAAGAGTGTTGTTCAGGTGCTCCATCCCTTTCCGGTGTTGCCTCCGGATTTGCTGGAATTGGCGAGATGGATGGCCAGCTACTATGCCTGCCCACTCGAAAGCGTGATTGAGGCGATGATTCCTGCACCGGTTCGGACTGGTGCGTCCTTGAAAGAAGAGCGATGGCTGAGCCTTGGTGAAAAATTGCCTGAAGCGGACCTGGCGCAGCTTGAGCGGCGGGCTCCCCAGCAGGCGCGACTCTATCGCTTCTTTCTCACGCAGATGTTTCCCTTGAAGAAGAATCTCGTCTTGCAGCGGCTTCGGGTGACATCCCCGGTCGCTGCAGCACTGGTCAAGCGAGGGCTGTTGAAAGAGGAGGTAAAACGGCTGGAAAGGGTGGCATATGCCGATGAGGTTGGCAGGGGAGAGGCAGTGGCTGCCATTCCACCGACGCTGAATCGCGAGCAACTCGCGGCAACGGAAGCCATGGCCGCGACCGTGGCAGAAAAATGCTTCGAGGTTTCGCTGCTTCACGGTGTCACGGGCTCAGGAAAAACCGAGGTTTACCTTCATGCGATAGACAGTGCGCTCAAGGCCGGAGGTGGCGTGATCTTTCTGGTGCCAGAGGTCGCGCTGACACCGCAAACCGTGGCGCGCCTGAGGTCTCGCCTGGAGGCCATTGCCCCCAATCACCGCTGTGTGGTGTGGCATAGTCACTTGAGTGAAGGAGAGCGCCTGGATGGCTGGCTCGCGCTGGTGACCGGTGAAGCCCGTGTCGTGGTAGGAGCGCGCTCGGCGGTTTTCGCTCCCGTGCGTGATCTTCGCCTGGTTGTCGTCGACGAGGAGCACGAGCCGGCCTACAAGCAGGATGAAACACCACGTTATCAGGGGCGGGATGTCGCAGTCATGCGCGCAAAGATCAACCGGGCGGCCTGCCTGCTTGGATCCGCCACACCCTCGCTGGAAAGCTATTCAAACGCCCGCGCGGGGCGCTATCGCCTGCTTCGCCTGACCGAGCGGGTTGATTCGCGCAAGCTGCCGTTCATCGACGTGGTTGACATGAGGATCGAGGTTGCGCGTCAGCGCGGTCTGTCTGCGCTTTCACGGCGCCTCGTGGATGCCATGCACTCCCGGTTCGAAAAGCGGGAGCAGACGATTCTGTTCATCAATCGTCGCGGATATTCCTCGTCAATGCTGTGCAGGAAATGCGGGCACGTGGAGGAGTGCTCCCACTGCAGCATGGCGGTGACCTATCATCGTGTGGATGAAACGCTGCGCTGCCATTTGTGTGGCGATACGCGCCCGGCGCCAGTGAGGTGTCCGCAATGTGGCGCCCCGGATATTCGCTGGAGAGGTTTGGGAACGCAGCGAGTCGAGGAGGCGGTGAGACGGGTGTTGCCGAAGGCGCGCATTGAACGGATGGACGCGGATACGATGGGCCGAAGGAACCGGTTCCGGCAGATCCTGGGGGAGTTTCGCACAGGCAAGATCGACATCCTGATCGGCACGCAGATGATCGGCAAGGGACTTGATTTCCCGAATGTCACGCTGGTCGGCCTGATTGATGCGGACATATCCATGCACGTACCCGACTTTCGCGCCAACGAGAGGACGTTTCAACTGCTGGTGCAGGTTGCAGGTCGTGCCGGACGCGGGGATCGTGCTGGCGAGGTGGTGGTCCAGACCTTTGTACCTCATTCGGAAACGATCCAATTTTCACGTCAGGCAGACTTTGAGGGTTTTGCCGAATCCGAGCTTCGCATGCGCGAACAGTACAGGTATCCGCCCTACCGGCATCTGATTCACCACCTGTTTCGCGGACCCAGCGAGGAGAAGCTGAAGTATTTCAGCGAACAGTGGGCGCGCAAGATGGAGGCTGTCTTTGGGAATCGGATTGAACTGCGCGGGCCGTCGGCTTCGCCCATTGAGAAGATCAAGGATCTCTACCGGTGGCAGCTGTGGTATTTTACGCCGGCGGTTTCCAAGATCATTGTTGAATTGAACCGCCTCCGTCTTGAGTTCCCATGGCCGGAAGACATCACGCAGGTGCTCGACGTGGATCCAGCGAATCTGACCTGACCCACGCACGATGGGCAGGCAATCGGTGTCACCCGTTCTGCGCGAATTCGCGATGAGGCGTGAACACATCACGCAATCGGACGCTCAGGGAGTCCTGGAGGGACTGCAGGCGCTGGTAACGGGCGACGTTGGCGGGGTTGGGCTTGCAGCGTGTTGAGGAATCTACAGCGACAACCTCGCGGGCAAGGGCTGCCAGCGACGTGCGCTTCCTTCCATCACGCAAGGCCACGCACCAGGCAGCCTGAAGCGCACCGCCGAGCGCGGCGCCTTCATCTTCCCTCATCGCGACCACAGGTACTCCAAAGGCATCGGCCATGATCTGGCGCCACACCGCGGATTTCGCTCCGCCTCCGGTCAGCCGGATTTCCTTCGCCTTGACTCCCAGAGCGGCGAGGCGCCGGAGCCCGTAGTTCATGCCGAGCGTGACACCCTCCATGGCAGCACGCGCAAAGTGGGCGGGTGTGAATGTCTTTTGAGTCAGGCCAAGAAGCACTCCGGATCCGGACGGTACATTCGGGGTGCGCTCTCCTGCAAGGTAGGGAAGGAGGAGCAAACCATCGGCGCCGGGCGCGACGCTTTCAACTGCGTTTGCCATCGAGGCATGGTCCTGGCCGAAGAGCGTGCGCACCTGTTCCGTCACGGTGGTGACATTCATCGTGCAGAGCAGCGGCAGCCAGGCGCCGGTTGAGGAGCAGAATGCCGCGATTTCTCCCATGGGATCAATGACCGGCTGCTTCGCGAAGGCATAGATGGTACCGCTGGTGCCAAAACTGGCGGTCACCACGCCGGGCTCCACGTTGCCCGTGCCAATTGCTCCCATCATGTTGTCACCTCCGCCGGCGGAAACGACAACGTCGGCAGAGAGCCCCAGCGTCGCTGCTCTTTCGGGCAGGAGCGTGCCGGCCGCGTGGTTGGACTCGGAAAGTGGCGGCAAATAGCCGGCAATTTTTCTGTCGATCGCGCTGATTGCTTCGGAGCTCCAGCGCCGGCGTCGTACGTCCATCAGCGCAGTACCCGAGGCATCACCGTATTCCATGAAGAGATTTCCGGTCAGGTGAAAATTGAGGTAATCATGAGGCAGAAGGATGTGCCTGAGCCTTCGGAAATTTGTGGGCTCGTTCCGTTTCAACCAGAGGATCTTGGGTGCCGTAAAACCAGGAAGGATCAGGTTGCCGGTCTTCCGGATGGCAGCCTTGGAGCCGCCGAGTTTGCGGGTGATGATCTCACATTCTTCCGAGGTGCTCGTGTCGCACCAGAGTTTGGCGGGCCGGATCACCTGACGCCGTTCGTCCAGCGGCACGAAGCCATGCTGCTGACCCGACACACCGATGCCGCGGACCCGTGCAGCCATTTCTGGACCGATCTTTGCGACGACCTCAAGGAGAACTGCGTCCAGCGCCTTGGTCCAATCGGACGGGTGCTGCTCCATGTGTCCGACGGGCAGACCGTCAATCAGGCTGTGCGGAGCACGTGCCTCGGCAATGACCGTCCGTGACTCGAGATCGAGCACGACGGCCTTTGTGCTTTGGGTGCCGGAATCTACTCCAATGAACAAAGACATGACTGGGATTGGGAGAAGGGCGGTTATGGATATTCGGTGGAAATCAGGCCTTTTTCGATTTGAGCAGCTTGTATTCAACAGCGCCGCGCAACGCTTCCCAGCTTGCGTCTATGATATTTTCGCTGACGCCCACGGTGCCCCAGATGCCGGAATCGTCACCGCTCTCGATCAACACGCGCGTCCGGCTGTTCGCGGCCTGATTGCTCTCAAGGATGCGGACTTTGAAATCGCGCAGCACCATCTCATTGAGCTGGGGGAAATCATTTTTCAATGCGAGCCTGAGGGCGAGATCGAGTGCCCCCACGGGTCCGGTGGATTCCGCCACGGTGTGATAGGATTGGTTGCCCACCTTAATTTTTACGGTGGCTTCGGCCCAGAGCTCTTCTCCATGGCGCTCCATGATCACCCGATACCCTTCGACGGTGAAGAACGAGGTGTCCCTGCCCAGCGAACGGGAAATGAGCAATTGCAGGGATGCGTCGGCTGCCTCGAATTCGTAGCCGCGAAACTCCAGATCCTTCAATTCGTCGATCAGGCTCTTGATCGCAGGTGATTTCTCGTCGAGATCGAAACCCAGTTCCTTGGCCTTCAGGGCGATGCTGCTACGGCCAGCCATGTCGGAAACCAGGACGCGAGTCCGATTGCCAACAGCCGAGGGTTCGATGTGCTCGTAGCTGCTCTTCACCTTCTGTGCCGCATTGGCGTGAAGGCCACCTTTATGGGCGAAGGCGGACGCACCCACATAGGGCGCCTTGGTGTCCGGCCGGAGATTGGCCATTTCGTCAAGGAAAAGGGAGAGTTCGCGAAGCTGGGCGAGGTTTGCCGAGCAATGGGCTCTCATTCCCATCTTGAGAAAGAGATTGGGCAGTATCGTGACCAGGTTCGCATTGCCCGTGCGTTCACCGTAACCATTGATCGTGCCCTGAATCAATCGCGCGCCGGCTGTCACGCCCGCGAGGGATAGGGCGACACCGAGACCGGAGTCATTGTGGCAGTGCACGCCGACCTTGTCCCCGCCGAATTCAGACACGACCCTTTGCACAATCGCCTCAAATTCGCTCACCATGGTTCCGCCATTGGTGTCGCAGAGAGTTAGGTTTCCTGCCCCGCCCTTGAGGGCAGCCGCGAGGGTTTTCAGTGCGTAGTCAGAATCTGTCTTGAAGCCATCGAAGAAATGTTCGGCGTCGTAGATGACTTCGCGTCCGTTGGACGCGAGATGGCGGACGGAATCCTCGATCATCGCCAGGTTTTCCTCGGGTGTCGTGCGAAGGATTTCCGTGACATGCAGGAGCCAGGTTTTTCCCACGATCGTGCAGACGGGCATTCCGCTCTCGATCAGGGTCCTTAACTGCGCATCTTCCGTGGGTTTGGTGTTCGCGCGCCGGGTTGAACCGAATGCGGCCAGTCGCGCATGCTTCAAGCGGAGCTTTTTCGCTTCCTGGAAGAAGGTGATGTCGCGCGGATTTGAGCCCGGAAAGCCGCCCTCAATGTAGTCGATGCCAAACTGGTCGAGCTTTTCGGCAATGAGGAGTTTGTCGGTAACCGAGAAGCTGATGCCTTCACCCTGTGTACCATCGCGCAGGGTGGTGTCGTAGATCTTGACGGCTTTGTTCATGAAAACGCAAAGGCTAGGTATCGCCAGGGGGATGAGGCAAGGGGCCTTTTCCGGCGGACAAGCCTACCTTGCATGGAAGGTTCGGATTGCATCGATGACGTAATCAATCTGGGCCGCAGTGTGATGGGGACTGATCGGCAGGCTGAGAAGTTCGTCGGCATAGCGCTCCGCAACCGGGAAGTCCCCCTTTTTCCACCCCAGATCCTGATAGGCTCGCGAGAGATGGGGAGGGGTCGGATAATGGATTTGTGTCCCGATGCCCCGTTCATTGAGGAAGGACTGCAACGCATTCCGACGCCGGGTACGGATGACATACAGGTGCCAAACGGGTGTCGACCACGGTGCTACGGGATGCAGGACGACGTCGCCCACGCCCGTGAGACCCGCGTTATAGCGCGCCGCCAGCCGCTGCCTTCGCTGGTTCCATTCTGCGAGCAGAGGAAGCTTTGCACGCAGAAACGCCGCTTGCAGTTCGCTCAGGCGCGAATTCATTCCCTTGTATTCGTTCTGATAGCGCACCTTGGATCCGTAGTTCCGAAGGTGTCGGATCTTTTCGGCGAAGGCGTCATTCGATGTCAGGACAGCGCCGGCATCGCCAAACGCCCCGAGATTTTTCGAGGGATAGAAACTGATGCCTGCAATGTCCGACAGGGCGCCCGACTGCCTGCCCCGGCAGAGAGCGCCGTGGGATTGCGCACCGTCCTCGATCAGGAGCAGATTGTGTTTTTGCGCCAGCGTTCGGAGGGCATCCATATCACCGACGTGCCCGTAGAGATGGACCGGCATGATTGCGCGGGTTCGTGGCGTGATGCATGCCTCGACGTTCGCGGGATCCAATGAATAGTGGCCTTCCAGCGGTTCGGACGGAACCAGTGCGGCTCCGACTTGGGAGACGGCCAGCCAACTGGCGATGTAGGAGTGCGAGGGCACAATGACCTCGTCACCCACACCGATACCGGCGGCCTGAAGGGAGAGCTGTAGAGCCTCAAGGCCATTTGCGACTCCGATGCAATGCCGTACCCCCACATTGCTTGCATATTCATTCTCGAACGCCTCCACCTCCCTGCCCAGGATAAACCATCCGGATTCCATGACCCGCCGATAGGCAGCGTCCATTTCTGCCCTCAGTTCGTCGTAGGTGGCCTTGAGTTCGAGGAACGGAACGGTCATCGAAGCGATTTTGGGACAAAGGCATGCAGGAACGTTTCATCCACGGCAAGGATTCAGCGGATCAGCATGTTCTCTTTTGTTGTCGGGTAGAGCATCGCGCGGAATGATGCCAAAACAGTGGAACTTGCGGCTTGGCGGCCGCGTCTTTGGGAGCCAGCCTGATCCCTCGCATGACATCTCCTTGCCGATTTGCATCCGGTCTCGCACTCTCTTGTGCGCTCATCTTCTCAACCTATGCACAGGTTTCACCGACGACGAGCACCCCATTTGCTCCTTTGGCCGCGTTGCCGTCGAGCGGGCCAGTCACGGTCGACTTGGCGGGCCATTTCAGTGTTTCTGAGGTGCCCACGCAGCAACTGGTTCGGTTTGCAACATCGAGCGGGACCGTGGTGGTTGAAATGCTGCCCGATGTCGCGCCACTCAACGTGGCCAACTTTCTGGGCTATGTCGACAGCGGGAGCTACACGAATACGGTCATCCACCGGGCTGCGGTCTTCGATCGCACCACGACGACCGCAGCAATCGTTCAGGGAGGGGGATACAAACTGCCTGCTCCCGTCATGCTTCCTGTTACCGCGCTGACGCCGGTCGCCCTGGAGCCGGTGTTGCCCAACACACGTGGGACCTTGGCGGCAGCAAGGCTGGGCAGCGATGTGAATTCTGCGACGACGGAGTGGTATTTCAATGTCAGCGACAACACGAGGTCGCTCGGCACCATCGTGACGGATGATGCGGGAAATGAAGTGAGCGTTACGCCAGCGTATACGGTATTTGGCAAGGTCGTTGCCGGAATGGAGACCGTGGATGCGCTCGCGAACCAGACGCGCATGAACATCGGGAGTGTCTTTCAGGAATTTCCGTATCGTGATTACCAATTTGATCGACCGATGTCGGCTGCGAACACGATCGTGGTTTCAAGTGTGGAGCGGATAGGCGTCTATCCTGGGGCCGGCGCGGGATTGCTTGAGTTTGCCGCCCAGAGTTCCGACTCCGCAATTGCGGCGGTGACGGTTTCGGGGTCGACCTTGAGCATTCAACCCGGAGCACGACTGGGGACTGCAGTGATTGACGTCAAAGCGAAGGTTCTGGGAAGTGAGGTTGTCGCGTCATTTAACTTTACGGTCTCGGCGAATGGTTCGCTGGGTAGCGTTGCTGCGGATCAAGTCAGCCCAGGCAAGGCCAGGGGGCGCCTCAGCAATCTTTCCGTGAGATCGTTTGCTGGCACCGGTGATCAGACCCTGATTGCGGGATTCTCGGTCACTGGCTCCGGAGCGAGTCCCTTTGTCCTGCGGGGAGTCGGACCCAGTCTGGCCAGATTCGGTGTCAATGGTATCCTCCCGGATCCGCTCATCGAACTCTACGATTCAAGGCAGATGCTCGTGCGTTCGAACGACAATTACTCCGGGGCCGACGATGGACGCTCGATCGGGGCATTTGTACTCGACGATGGCGCGAGAGATGCCGTCATTTCGACCGCACTCGAGCCCGGTGCCTATACGCTTCAGGTCAAGGGGGGTGGGTCGACCACGGGTGAGGCGCTTGCTGAGGTGTATCAGGCATCCGACTTGGCTTCCTCTGAAGTGGTCAATCTATCCGCTCGAGCCAGTCTGCAGACTGGGCAGGTTCTTGTTGGGGGATTCAATCTGACTGGAGAAACAGGCCGCTCGGTGTTGATACGGGCGATCGGCCCGAGCCTGGCATCCCTGGGCATCAATGGGAGTGCTGCCGATCCTTTGGTGGATGTTTATCGCGGTTTCGACCGGCTTGGTGGTAACGACAATTGGGATGGCGATCCCGATGTTGCATCAGCCGCTGTGCGTGTCGGCGCTTTTCGCATTGGCGATACCGGAAGCAAGGACGCAGCACTCCTCCTCGCGCTTGAACCGGGTAGCTATACGGTTCACGTGCGCTGTGCCGATGGAGATTCGGGAACAGTCCTCCTTGAGGTGTATACGCTGCCCTGACGCAGGAATTTCTCTCGCTGGAGGAAGGGCTCGGAAATTCCGAGACGGGGCACAGTGCTACATCTTGAACGATGAGCTGAGCTGAAAGACCGCGCTTACGATCGCGTAGGCGATGAATCCGACAAAGACGAACACGCTCATCAGGACGCCACTGGCGATGATCTTTGTGAAGACGTTCAACTGTTGGGTGATTTTCTGCTGGTAGGTCACCGAAACCTTCTTGAGGGCGGGTACGATATTCCCGGTGTTTTCTCCAACCGACAGTTGGTCGAGAACGAGGTCGGGAAAACAGGATGTCCGCCCGAGGGCCTGGGAAAGTGCCTCACCTTCGAGGACGCGATTCGAGGCTTCCTCAAAAGCGCCGTGATGGACCGTGTTGACGATTTGTCTGGAGGTCATTCGCAGTGCTTCGACGGTCGTGATCCCGTTCTCCAGCAACACGCTCAGGGTCTGTGAAATGGATAACACGGTCCGCGAAACCGCAAACGGGCCGAGCAGGGGGAGCTTGAGAATTGCGGCATCAATTGCCTCGCGTCCAGGACGGGTCTTGTACCAACGCCAGAAAGCGATGGCAGCCATCGCCCCGCCAATGAGCAGGAACACGCCGTAGTGAATCAGGAAGTCGGATGTTGCGACCAGAATTCTTGTCGATGTGGGCAGTTCACCTCCCAATGCAGACAGGAGCGTCTGCAGCTTCGGCAACAGGTAAAACAGGAAGAAAAGGATCACGCCGACAGCCACGAACATCATGAACACCGGATAGGCGAGGGCGGAAACGAGTTGCCTGCGCAGTTCGCGCTGTTCAGTCAGGTGAGCAATGATGCGTTTGAGGACGTCATTGAGGGAGCCTGTGGCCTCACCGGCCTGGATGAGATTTACGGACGCGGTGTCAAACACGTCCGGAAAGGCGAGCATTGCGCTCGAGAGGGAGGCCCCTTCTCCGATGCGTTCCCAGAGCCCGCCGCTCAATGCGCGTAACTGGGGCTCCTTGATGCGGATCGAAAGGAGGCGTATGGCTTCTCCCGCGGAGAGTCCGGATGATGTCAGATCCTCCAGTGCCGTGAGAAAGGGCAGTCGTTCGCGCCGGGAAGGCCCCTTGGTCACGCCTTTGCGCCGTGGAGAGGGCGGCTGGGTAGAGGAATGCGATTCGGACGGATTTGTCGGCTTCCTCTCAGCGCGGGATGCCTTGCTTCCCTGTGCAGCTTCCTCATCAATGCGTAGTGGGGTGAGTCCGCGAGCGGAGAGAAGGCGCAGGGCCTCCTTGCGGGACGATGCCTCTATGTTTGACGACGACGATGCTCCGGTGCGATCGCGTGCGGTGTAGGAGTAGCGGGGCATGTGTCGCCTGCTATTTCTCCGTGACGGTGACGACGCGCAGGACTTCGTCCAGCGTGGTGTAACCGTCGCGCACCTTCTCCCATCCGCTCTGCTCCAGTGTGCGCATGCCCTGTCGCCGCGCGCATTGCGTCAGGGATCGGGTGCTTTCGCGCTTGAGTATCAGGTCGTGGAGTTCGTCGTTGGGTTTCAGGATTTCAAAGATTCCGATGCGGCCGCGGTAGCCGGTGCCGCGGCAGCGGTCGCATCCGACAGGGGACTTCAGTGTCTGGATCAGGTCCGCCTCCGCGGGATCTAGACCGAGAATGGAAAGTGTGTCGCGCAGCTTTGCCGTGGTCACTGGAGCCGGTTTGCAACAGTCACCGCACAAGCGGCGCACAAGGCGCTGGGCGATGACCAGTTCGATGGCAGATGCCACGAGGAAGGGTTCAATGCCCATGTCGACGAGGCGTGTGATCGCTCCCGGGGCATCGTTAGTGTGAAGCGTGGAGAAAACGAGGTGACCGGTCAGCGACGCACGGATGGCAATGTCGGCGGTTTCCCTGTCGCGAATCTCTCCCACCATGATGACATCCGGATCCTGGCGAAGGACGTGGCGAAGGGCGCCCGCAAAGGTGAGGCCGATCTCGGGGCGAACCTGCATCTGGTTCACTCCCGGGACTTCGTATTCGATGGGGTCCTCGATGGTGACGATGCGAAGGTCCGTGGAGTTGATCTTGCGCAGGAATGCATTGAGCGACGTGGATTTGCCGGAGCCGGTGGGACCGGTGACGAGAACAATTCCGTGGGGATAGTCGAGGACCTGAGCTATCTGCCGCTGCTCGTCTGCGCTCATGCCGAGACGTTCCATCGTATACGCCTCCTTCTTTTGATTCAGAAGGCGCAGCGAGATCGATTCGGCGTAGATGGTGGGAATGGTGGAAACGCGGATGTCGAGCGTTGATCCGGCAGCCTTGAAATTGATGCGTCCGTCCTGGGGAAGCCGCTTCTCGGAGATGTTGAGCCGCGCCATGATCTTGAGCCTCGAAATGATCGCATCCTGGAAGCGGAGGAGATTTTCGGGAACCGGCACCGGAACGAGCAGGCCGTCGACACGATAGCGGATGCGAAGCTGGCCCTCCTGCGGCTCGAAGTGAATGTCGGTTGCACTGTCCGAGACGGCTTGGGAGATGACGTCCGTCACAAAGCGAACAACCGCTGCGTCCTCATCCACCGTTTCCTCTGCCTGCGCCTGCGAGATGGCCTCTGGCGCAAGGTAGCCCTCGTCGCCATCATCAAGCGAACCCGATCCCACGCCGAAGTTCTCAATGATGAGCTGCTGCACGCGCTCGGGCACGGCAAGATGCCACACAAGCGGCCGGGCCGTGAACGTCCGCATCCAGTCGATCATCGTTTCGTCAGGAAGCCAGGCGGTGGCGACGTGCAAGGGGGCCTGCGCAGCCAGATCGCCTTCCTGTGATGCCTGCGAAGTCTGTGCGAGCAGGATTGGGATGATCTGGTAGTCGTGCACCAGACGTGCGGGAAGAAGTCCTCTGGCACCGGGGTCGGTCTCCAGGTTGGAGGCGATCGTGAGCCCACTGGCGGTAGCGAGTGTGGTGAGCGCGTCGGACTCACTCAGGCCGAGGCTTGCTGCCAGCTGGATCAGCCGTTGGCCGCGCGGAGCTTCATTGATGGCCTGCAACTGTTCGGGTGACAGTCGCTCCGCAATGGACTGAGGAAGGGATTCAGAGGAGGTCGTGAGCGTGGGCATGTCTGTCGAACGCTTCGTGGTGGGGCAACGGGATGCTGATGATGTCCGTTGCGCGATGAAATCTTTCTATGGCCGACGCAAATTCGGATCGATCGACGTCCTGCCAGCCTCTTTGTCTGCCGTGGAATCGGTTGCGGGTGCGGCTGTCTGCAAGTCGAGGGAACGCTGCACGGCAAGCGGATCACTGGAGGTCTGGATCTTGGCCATGGCGTCCGCCGTGGTGTCCTCGATCGTGCGGATGACATGGGGACGAATGAATACCATGAGTTCCGTGCGTTTCACGGACCCAGAGCGTGGACCCAGGAGATCACCGAGGATGGGAATTGGGCCGAGGCGACTGCGCGATTTGCTCACGGTGCTGTTCTGATAACCGCCGAGAGCGACGATCTCCTTGTCGCCGACATTGAGGAAGGACTTTGCTTCACGCTTGTTGATGGACGGCTGCTGCAATCCGTCACCCAGCGGAACGTCCAGTCCGAAGGCATTGAAGGTCTGTTCAATTTCGAGCTGTACGGTGCCATCCGCGCCGATGAGGGGAGTGATTGCCATCTTGATGCCTGCCTCCTGCTGGGTGATGCTTGAGCGCAGCGCCGCGGAGTTGGCGGAAGTGCTTGTGCCAATGGTGTCGAGGGCCTGGATCTGACCGAAGACCGGACGTGATTCGCCCACAAAGATTTCGGCCTTCTTGTTGTGGGTCGTGGCGAGCGTCGTGTTGGCGAGGATGGTGACCTTTGATTTCACGCTGTGCGCCGTGAGGGAGAGGATGCCGGCGAGGCTGTATCCTCCGTCTCCCCGAGTGATGGTGGCAAAGCCCGACGGGTTGCCGCTGGAATCGACTTCGCCTCCGCCGATGGCGACACCCGGGCCATTGGTTACAAATCCGGTGAGCTTGTTTCCCTCAAACTTGAGTCCGAGTGCATTGATCCCTGTGGCGTCGGAGTTTTCGCTCGAGACCTCTGCGATCACGACTTCGATCCGGACCTGGGCCAGCAGGATGTCGATCTTGCTGACCAGATCGGAGATCAATTGGATGTCGCTGAGCGTTCCCGAGATGATGACTGCATTGGAGCGTTCGTCGGGGAGAATCGTCACCAAGGTGCTGAATTCATTTGATCCTTCGAGGAGATTGGCGGGCAGACCCGCGGCGGCAAGTGCTGCACCTGGCCCCTGCGCTCCGGGTGCGACCGGTCCAACGATGGGTGCGGTTGGGCCCGTCTGATTGGGACGTACCGATTGCTGGCCCGCCTTTGAGGCTGCCTGGTTCTGGCCACTGACGAGCTGACTAAGCAGCGAAGCGACTTCCTTCGCGTTCGCATGCTTCAAATGGATCACTTCATTTCGCGTCGTGGGGTCGGCCTTGACATCGAGCTTCTTGATCAGGCTGTCAAAGAACGGATGCTGGCGGGGGTCGGAGATGACGATCACCTGATTGGTCCTGTCGTCCGAAGAATAAGTGGTGGCCGTGCCGAGCTGGTTCTGGACCGCACCCTGCAGAATGGTGCGGAGTTGATTCACCAGGACGGACGCCTTTGCGTACTGGAGGGGATAAAATTTTGGTTTGAGGTTATCCGTGATCGGTCTGTCGAGTTTTTCGAGCAGGGATTCGATGCGTTGGAGCGTGGATACCGAATCGGTGATCATGACGGCATTCGACTTGTCGAAAATGACCGGTCCGCCGAGCTGAGGATTGAGGAATTGGGTCATCTGGGGGCCGAATTCCGAGGCCCTCAGGAATTCAAGGTTGAAGATCTTTGTCATGATCACCCCGCTCGCAGGAAGGTCCTGTGCACGCCCCTCGACCATCCTGGGCGCTTCAGTGCGTACGTTGGGCAGGGGAACCACCTTGATGAACCGATCGCCCATCGGCGACAGGCCGATCTGGTTCATGGAGAGGATAGATTCGAGTGCCAGAAACGCCTCGGATTTCATCATCGGCCGCGAAAAGGAGAAGGACATCTGCGTCGTCGGCAGCGCCGCCGGACGGATGACGGTCCGCCCGGTCCATTGTTCAATGAGTTGCAGCGCCGACTCGATGGTCAGGTCCGGTACCTTCATCGATTCGAACAGCTCGTCATTGATGACGAGTGACTTCAGGGCTTCAGACTGCGCGGGCCGGGGGGAGGCGGCGTCCTGGGCATATCCGACCGCGGCGGCGGCAAAAATGACGATGAGCAGCGTGCGGAGGATCATGCTTGCGGGTATTGAACTGCCATCGGACGAGCGATGGCAAAGTAAAGGTAAAGGGATTGAAGAAAACTCCACAAATTGTAAACCGCGTTGTCGGAATCTATGTGAGATCCTGACTGATCGGAGAAAGTTGCCATGAGTTAGCCCTTGCGGGGAGGAATTTCGAAATTCACGGTTTTGCACTGCGATGCCCAATAGCTTTGGAAAACTCTTTACGATTTCAACCTGGGGCGAGAGCCATGGTCCCGGTATCGGCGTAGTCATCGACGGATGCCCGCCTCGTCTTCCGATTTCACCGCAGGAAATTCAGGCCGAACTCGATCGAAGGCGTCCAGGACAGAGCGAGATTGTGACTCCGCGAAAGGAATCAGACCTCGTTGAAATCCTCTCGGGAGTCTACCAAGGCAGAACGACTGGAGCCCCCTTGGCCCTGTGGGTGCGGAATACGGATCAGCGCCCCAGTGCTTATGATGAGATGGCAGACAAGTTTCGTCCCTCGCACGCCGACTATACGTATCACGTCAAGTTTGGCATCCGCGATCCCAACGGAGGGGGGCGCAGCTCGGCCCGAGAGACCATTGGACGCGTGGCGGCAGGTGCTATTGCAAAAAAGCTGTTGGCAGGTTTGGGAGGCAAGGAATCGTCCGGGGTGGAGATTCGGGCTTTTATAACGCAAATTCACGATATTTCTACCCCCCCCGATGCGGTGAAAACTTTTCCGAGCATGGCCGAGGTGGAGGCGACTCCCGTGCGCTGCCCGCACCCGGCGACGGCGGCAGCCATGATTGAGCGGATCAAGGCGATGCGGAGCGAGGGAGACTCCGTTGGAGGCGTGATTGAATGCCGTGTGCGCGGTTTGCCGGTGGGCTTGGGGGAACCGGTATTTGATCGACTGGAGGCTGACTTGGCCAAGGCGATGTTGTCGTTGCCTGCGACCAAGGGCTTCGAGATCGGCAGTGGTTTCGGAGGAACTCGATTTCGAGGTTCTGAGCACAACGATGTGTTTGAGACGCGTGAAGGTCGCATCCGAACCGCAACGAATCGCAGTGGAGGCGTTCAGGGGGGCATTTCCAACGGCGAGGAACTCGTCTTCCGTATCGCGTTCAAACCCACGGCAACCATTCTGCGTCCGCAGGCAACGGTCGATGTTGCCGGGCGGGCGGTTGAGCTCATGGGCAAGGGAAGGCATGATCCCTGTGTCGTACCACGAGCGGTTCCGATCGTTGAAGCAATGGCGGCGTTGGTCCTGGTTGACCACTGGATGCGTCATTTCGCGCAGACGCGCTCCTTCGAATTCTAACCCAGAGCGCGCTGACTTGTTGCCGTACGTGCCGCCGCCTGCCAGGGCTTGCCGACTGATCCTGCGCGATTGATCCTTTTCGGAATGACGACCCAGCAGCGTCCCTTGTTCTACATCATACTCGGCACTCCGGGATCCGAGCGCCGATCCGTGCTTGTTGACCTGATCGCGGATGGCCTGGGTGAAGGCGATTGTGCTTTGACCTTTCTCCATGAGGCTGAAGCGGGCAGCGAATTCGATCGTGCCTTGGGCGAATTGAGAACGTGGCATTGGGAAGAGGGACGTATTACTGCCGAGATACCTGCCAGCATTTCCGATGCGTCGGATGCTGCGGCGGACAAACAGCGCTTCAGTCATATCTTTTTTGTCGCCGAGGGAGCGGGCAACCCGATCGATCAGATCGAGGCCATCAAGGCGTGGATCACGCCCTTTGATGTGGAGTTTGCCCGGGTGATCACATTCATCAACTGCACGCTCGCAAATCGCCACCCGCAGTTGGCTCCGTGGTGGGATGCCTGCGTGCACTTCAGCGATGTTGTCCTCCTTTCCCATCGGCTGGGCGTGCCAAACAAATGGATCAGCGATTTTCAGGAGCACTATCGGAGCAAGTTTATTCCGGCGTTGTTTGAGTTCGTGAAAGACGGCAGGGTGAAGAATCCGGCGCTCGTGCTTGAGCCGCAGGCAAGGCGGATGACGCAGGTGTTTGATGAGAATGATCTGGACTGGAGCCTTGCGCGGAAACTGGCGCCGGATGCGGAGATCGAGTTCGGCATCGATGATGAAGAGGATGGGGAGAAGGAGCCGGGCGATGATGTTGATGGTGGACCGGTACCGGAGCCCTATTTTGAGCGCCGCGCAAACGGGGCGAGAGTGATCGATCTGCCCGACATCAGGAAATTCCTAGGAAAGCCGTGAGGACTCGCATTGTCCGGCCAACGCAGGCGAACATCGAACGCCTCGCGCGCATATTGAGGCGCGGGGGAGTCGTGGCGGTGCCGACGGAAACCGTCTACGGGTTGGCGGCCAATGCGCTGAATGAGGCAGCCTGCGCGAGAATCTTTGAAATCAAGGGGAGACCCTCGACGGATCCTCTCATCGTACATGTGTCCTCACTGGCGGCGGCGGAGGAGATCGCGGTTTTGAACGACGAGGCGCGCCGGCTGGCGAAGGCCTTTTGGCCCGGGCCATTGACGATGGTTCTGCCAAAACGAACCTGCATACCTGACATCGTAACTTCGGGACTGGATTCAGCTGCGGTGCGGATGCCGCGCCACAAGGCCTTTCGCTCCCTCCTCGCGCGCGCCCGACTGCCGCTGGCCGCGCCCAGCGCAAATCCGTTTGGCTATGTCAGCCCGACGACTGCCCAGCACGTGTGCGACAATCTGGGAGGGCGAATTGCCTATATTCTCGATGGAGGGCCTTGCCGGGTTGGGCTTGAGTCGACGATAGTGGACATGCGGGATCCGAAAGCACCGCGAATTCTCCGACCTGGCTGGATTACCGCTGAAGCCATTGCAAGGGAAACGGGACTGAAAGTCTTGAGGGCGAAGCGGCGTTCCGAAGCAAAGGCCAGCATTACTGAGCAACGGGCCGTCCCAATGCCGGCGCCGGGATTGATGACCAGGCACTACAGCCCGCGGACACCGATGCTGCTTGTGAAAAGGATCGGTCCCAAGGCATGGCGGGAGCACGCGACGGATGTGGAATCGGTCGCATGGATCCACTTTGCCAGACCGGCCGCTCTACCGCCCGGAATTCCGCGAGAAAATGTCTTCTGGCTCAGCGCGGACGGAAAAATCGCCGAAGCAGCCCGTTCTCTTTTCCGCACATTGCGAAGAATCGACGGCAAAGGCTTCAGCCACATGATCGCCGAGTTGGTGCCGCCCTCCGGTGCAGGCGAATCGCTCAATGACCGCCTGCGTCGCGCAGCAGCGAGATTGTGAATTGCCGAGATTCGATTTCCGGTTTGAGCTTTGATAGCAGACGCGTCGACAGGCTTTCCGTCGGAAGCAGGTATTTGCTCGGTGAATGTGTGCTTGGCCACGATCCGGTTTTCCTGTGGAGCCGCGTGTCAATCCGTGGAAGGTTGCCATCCCCAGGCATCTCAATCAATAGCCCGAAGTGCTCTTGATTCCATCCATGGAAGAGGGCCTAGTTTGGGAGAGCAAACTTGGGCATCACAAGGGGCTTCGGACAAGGTGTACCGTCCATTTCCTATCCTATTGGTAATCCGCCCCTGTTAAGCTCTCCAGAACGGATTGCTGCCAGGCGCGGAGCTTTGACTCCAACTGCCTCGCTTCCGCCAGATGGGCAGCAAGGATGTTATTCTTTTCGTAGGGATCTGCTCGGAGATCGAAGAGTTCGGTGCCGCTGCCTTTGTTGCCGTCGATGACGAGCTTGAAGCGGTTGTCGACGATTGCTCGGGCGCCGCCGAAATCCTTTTCCTGAATGTTGGAATACACGTTGTTGACGAAGTTCCGGGTGGCCTTGCCGTCGGGCCCGAGCTTAACCAGTGGGGTTGTGCCTTCCTGAAGCTTGGGATCAATGTACGGCCTGGGGTCAGGGCGGCTTGGGTGTCCATTCCAGAAACAGATGGGGCTGGGGCGACTCGTCATCTTGCCGTCAATAAGTGGGACGAGGCTTATGCCGTCGAGCGGGCGCCGGGGTAGAGGGGCGCCGGCAAGCTCGCACAGGGTGGGGAGCATGTCGGTGCTGACAGCGTTGACTGCGGTAGCGCGGGGGTGGGCGATGCGGGCCGGCCACTCAATGACACAGGGGACGCGTATCCCACCCTCGTAAATCTTACCCTTGTCACCACGGAAGGGCACCGTCGCGTTGGCATCACTGGATGTGCCGTTGTCGCCACAATACCAGAGAAACGTATTGTCGCGCAGACCAACCTTCCGGAGGTATGCTCGAAGCTGTCCAATGGAGCGATCCATCGCAGTGATTTCAGCGAAGCGTTCACGCAGGACCTCGCGTTGAACACGCTGGATTGGCTTGCCGGTCTCGTTTGATGTGAGCCTGACTTTCTTCGTGGCAAAGGTTGCAGGGAGATTGTCGTACAGTGCGAGGTCGGCGGGAAGGCCACTGTAGGGCTCGTGCGGCGAGCCAAACCATACCATGATGAAGAAAGGCTTTCCGGCAGCCTTGACCTGATCTATGTAACGAATGGCCTCGGCTACAACGATCTCGGAGCTCTCGCCTTTGAACTGCCGAGGCGGCGCACCGTCGCGGGAAAACCATGGATCGAGTTCGTAGAAGTTGTCGTGTGCGAGCCAGGTGTCGAAACCCATTGCGCCGGGATTGGTGGGTGAGCCGGCCTTGACCGGACCGATGTGCCACTTGCCAAAATGGGCGGTGGAATAGCCGGCGTCGCGCAAGAGACGGGCAATGCCGATTTCTTCCGGGCGGGTCGAGTAGCCGGGATTGAAAACGCCGGAGCGGTTGCCGTGGCGGCCGGTGACGATCGTCGCGCGCGTGGGCGAACAGCTGGAGCCGCCGGAATAGAAGCGGTCGAGCCTCAGGCCCGTGCGGGCGATTTCGTCGAGTACCGGGGTCTTCAAGTAGGGGTGGCCGTTGTAGGCAGTCTCGTCCCAACCGTGATCGTCGCCCATGAGGAGCACGATATTGGGGCGGGCAGCAGTGGCGGCGGACGCTTCAGGCGGGAAAAACGCGGGCGCGAATGCTACGATGGCGACGAGCGTGGAAAGGCGTTTCATGGCGACGCGTGAATCACTTGGCGTCAGTTGCCAGCGCTGAGCACCAACACCCAATCGTTGCCATCTCCCGCTTCGCCGGGTGGATCAAAATCGTGATCAGGTGCGCCCGGGCCGGCGACAATGCCATGTGCGAAAAACGTTTGGTCGGTGCTTTCTGCCACATTGGCATGCCATAGGCCGTTGCGTGGATTGAACCAAGCCGCTGACAACGTTCCCGCGAGCAGCGAGAGTTTTAAGGATATGGTGCGACCATTGGCGGAGTATACCATGGCAAAACGTCCATCCGGAGTCCGGCTGGCAACCAGCAGGTCGGATTTAAGGCGCTCAGCGTGACCAGCAGGACCAACGATCAGTTCCGGGGCCGGCACGCGTGAAAGCGCGACCCGCGAATCCAACTTCCGCATGAAGGCCGCGAGATGGGTCATGCTGCTCGCCCCGGGAGTGTCCAGAAACGAACGCCAGTTTGAACCAGTCGCACCGAAAGCGAAAATGCGTTCATGACCATAAACATGTCCAAATGCTCCAGCCAGCACGGTCTGCCACGCCTGCTGACGAATTTGCCATTCGCCCCATTGCTCGGGTTTGTAGCCGCCCTTCCAATATCCCTCATATCTGCCCTCGAAAAGCCATGTTGGTTTCGTCGGCTTGGCATTCCAATCGCGTGTAATCTTCCCCACCTGGGCGTCGGGCCAAAGTTGGATGGAGTTGAACGCGAGCCAGTCATCGTTGTGAAACCAGTCACCTGACTGCAGGCCGGATTTCTGCGGATGATAGCTCAGCAATGCCTCGGGCGCTTCCTGCATCAGGCCCGCAGCCATCGCGCGGAAGGCAGGGCGGAAATCGGTTCCCGTCTTGGCATCGACGGCGGAGCGATCTCCGCCCATCATCCAAGCGACGTGCCTGGCGTGTGCATATCGCTTCCCAAGCCAGCGACCATAGGCGCGTGCATTGTCTGGATTGCTCAAGGGACGCAGGCCGACGTCGCGGGCATTGGGGGAGGTAGGGTTGATGACGCGTACCACCTCATTGCCCCAGCAGGGCAGGAGAAAAAGATAAAATCCGAGGCGCTTCGTCTCAGCGACGGCGAAGTCCACATGATCCCAGTAGTCATATTCGCTCCTGCTGGCCGGATCGGCTCCAGGGGTTACGAGCGGCTGCAGCGGATCGAGATGGCCATCCACGGTAGCAAAGGGAGCGTGCCCATAGGCATTGAGGCTTGAATGCACGATCTCGGTGTTGGCCGGCGCGTAGATGACCACGGCAATGGCATTGAAACCCTGGCTGCGACGATGTTCGAGATAGGCTGTGATCTCTTCCCGCTTGAGTCGCATGACGAGCGCCCATGCGGTATCTCCAAGGATAAAGATGGGCCGCTCCTGGCCGTCCACAAAGAAACGCTGGTTGGACGCGATTCGCAGTGGAGGCAGGGGTTCGGCGAAAGTGCCGACGGCCAATACGAGGATACCAAACAGAAGTGTCAGATGGTGCTTCATACAGGATATTTCAAAAATTTGCCCGGGGAATCATCGGTCTCGGCTCGTTTGCCTATGGTTTACCTATTGGGAGGTCGTAGAATGTAGCGGTCAGAGGCAGCGCGGAAGACAAAGCTCCAGAAACCTTTCCCCGGAAATGAATCCGGCAAGCTGCTCAATAGAATAACGGCTCAGCAATGGAGGGCTTCCGATCGTACGGACAGCGATCAGGTTCTTTGCATGGCGAGTCCGCCATGACATTGTCGGATTCGCAGTATTAGGGCTGGGCGACACGTCCCGATCAATGCTCAAGCCATAGAACCAATCGCGCCAGGTTGACTTGAAACCTCGCACCTGCCTGACGGGCGCAACGAAGCTGGAGGTTCTAGTTTGCATCCAGCAGCACCGCGATATTGCCGTGCAAGGGATAGTCTGGAGAGGCGACGATTGCCAACATGCGACTGGGAACCTCCGGAATCGCCCGACATACATGAGGAACGGTTGCATCGAAATATACCGAATCGCCGGCATTAAGTTCGATGTGGTCCTTGCCATAAATAAAGATACAGCGGCCCTCCAGAATGTAGTTGAATTCCTGCCCGGGGTGTGACTGGAGCGGCACTTGGATCTGGGCGGAGGAGAGGTCGACGAGCAGGGGCTCCATCAGCTTTCCCTTCTTCGGTTCAGCCAGGAGTTCGACCCGAAAGCCGCCTTTCCCGCGGAAACGCACCCGTTTGCCCTGTCCACCACGGGTTACAACGAGAGGACGTGCCGCATCCTCCGCCTCGAAGAAGCTGCCGAGCGAAACGCCATAGGCGGCGGCTACTTTCTCGAGATTGGCAATGTTGATCGGTGTTTTCTGTCGCTCTACGCGATTCAGGTACGTGGCGGAAATGCCCGTGCGTTCGGAGACCTCACGCAACGTGAGCCTGTTTTCCTTGCGCAACGCCGCCATCCGCCGCGCAACCAGGATCTCGACCATCGCAGGCGGTCGCACGGGCGCGCGGACCAGTTTGGTCTGGCTGAGGGAGGGGGCACTTGGAGTGGATAGTGACATGAGATCGATCAAGAGGCGTATTGGTTCGCAATGACAATGGGTTTGTGGGCACGTGAGAGCGCGGGGAAGCCGTACGAGGTCGAATGCGAATCCGAATGGAGCACATCATGGAGTGTTTCCGCAGGGTAAAAATTTGCCAGAACAAAGTTGACATAAATGCACTATCTCGCATAACAGGCATTCGTTGTTGCCCGACTTCAGTGAGTCCAAAATCACATCCTCCTCTCGATCTCGCTATGAAAACCCCTGTAACCGTAATCTCATCAATTGCCTTTTTCTGTTCGTTAACGGTGTTAGTCTCAGCCCAAAGCACTGCTGGCGCGGACAATTCGCCATCGCGCGACGCCGATGAAACCGTCACGCTTAGCCCATTCGTTGTCAGTGAGGAGGAAGAGGGAGCTTGGGTTGCAACGGATACCCTGATGGCCAATCGCACTCGGCAGGCCCTCAAGGACGTGCCGTTCTCGATTGA
This sequence comes from Verrucomicrobiota bacterium, assembly GCA_014584295.1. Classification (GTDB taxonomy): domain Bacteria; phylum Verrucomicrobiota; class Verrucomicrobiia; order Opitutales; family Opitutaceae; genus UBA6669. Next base: position 186,159 of record JACTNC010000053.1, on the reverse strand, counting down.
AGCAATCACGTCCGATTTCATTCAAGACCTCGATTTGGCCACTGCGGAGGACGTGGGTCGCTTTGTCGCCGGAGTGCAGGCCGATTTTCAAATGGAGAACGATAACGACGCGGAGTCATTTAGCTTCCGCGGGATTCGATCTGCAGGTGGCACGGCTGCAACCAATCCCTCTAGAAACTATTTCCGCTCTCCGATCCCGTCGGACACATACAACGTCGAGCGAATGGATTTCGGGAAAGGCTCAAATTCGCTCGTGTTCGGTGACACCGATCCAGGCGGCCAGGCTGCTGTTTCGACAAAGCGCGCGACGGTTCGAAACTTTGGTACCGCCCATTTCCAATATGGTACTGCAGGTGCCTATCGTGCCCAGGTCGATATCAACCAAAAGATTACCAACCGACTTGCGATCCGGCTCAATCTCGTGGACCGCGAGCAAAAGACGTTTCAGGATTTCAGTACATACGCACTGAAGGCCGGACACCTCGCCCTTACCTGGCGCCCGTTCAAGAACACCGAGGTTCGGCTCGAGGCCGACCGCGGGAAGTATGAGAACAACCGGGGGCGCACGGGGCTGCAGGTGCGTGAAGTGTCCGCGCGTTCGCTCGGATTCACAACAGGCTTCTGGTATTACACAAGCGACGGTACAATCATCAATGCAACCACGTTGCCTGCTGCCGACCGCAGTGCCGCCAACGGCCCTGCTGGCGCCGCGGTTACCCTGCTCGAAGGTCAGTATTACGATGTAATCCAGCGCAACGCCAGCGGCGCGACCGTCGGCACCAAGCGCATCCATGGCCTTCCAATGAACGCAAATACGCGCGGAACCTTTGACTTGTTTGCGCGGCCATATAACACGCACTCAATATTTATAGAACAGCGTATCGGCAAGCTGGATCTCGAGTTAGCTTACAACTTCCAAAACCAGAATGCCGACCGCAATGACGGGTCTTTCGCAGCGGCGACTTCTGTCGATGTCAACGGTCGTCCGTATATGGACGTTAACTCGATCAATCGGAAATTTATTGGCGACGAGATTCATTCGTTCCGCCTGCTGGCAGCATTGCCCTGGCAGCCGTTCAAGTGGATGAAGCAGCAACTGGTTGCTTCTGCCGATTATCGTGTGTGGTCCCACGATCAGTATCGCATACGGCTGATGAACTACGCCGGCATCGACAACGGAACCCAAACGGTGCTCCGAAACAGCGAGCAGATCCGTTACCGTGCCTATCTGGATGATCCTCTATTCTATTCGGCTAAGTTCTTCGAGCAATTCCTCCCCGAGAACCTTCCAACCACGCCACTGTTCCGTCCTGGTTGGTGGTCCTACGACAACTCTGACACTTATCATGAGGAGAGCTGGGCAGTGGCGCTTTCCGCCACGGGCAGCTATTTCAAGGGGCGGATACAGACAGTTTTGGGCATACGGCACGACGACAACGTCCGCTACACGTATGTGGGCAGGCATCCCGACGAAGTGGGCCAGCAACTCCCCCCGAAACGCTACAAGGATGCCGAGCCGGGTGACTACATCTCTATTCCCAATCTCGATTACGGGCACGACAGTGGTTCGGCTGGTGTCACGGTCGCGCTTAACAAGAACGTCAGTCTTTACGGTGTATGGTCCACATCATTCAAGGCCCAGGACGCGATTACCTTCGACAATCAGATCCTCGGACCCATCACGGGCCTCTCCAAGGAGATTGGCGTGAAGGGAGAGTTCTTCAATCGCCGTATGGCCTTTTCTCTAGGCGTGTTCGATCTTGCACGAGAGAACGCAGCTTATGGGTGGTCCCCCAACAATGTTTCAGCAGCGCTCCTCGAAGACCTCTTCAATCCCAATGGTCTCAGTTCGTCGGATCCAAGTTACAGGACGTTTCAATCGTCTCCAGTCAACGTGGTTCGTTCGACCGAGTCATCGCGGGGGTTTGACGTCACAACGCACTTCCGGCCATTGACCGGACTTCAGATTCGCCTGACCCTGGCCAAGGTAGGTTTGAAGACTACCCCCGATTTTGGAACGTTTCGTGCGTTGCTCGATGAGGCAAAGGCGCGTGGAGATGAAAATCCTGGTCTCATCTCTGACGCGCAGCTTATCCTTGATTCGAATGATTTGGCGGGCAAGCCCATCGGGCCGCGCGGTTCGCCTTGGTCAGGAAGCTGGGTGATTGACTATAGTTTTGCGCGTGAATCACTGCCGCTATTGCGCGGGGTAAGGCTCGGCATCAACGGAGTCTGGCGGCAGGACTACCTGTTGGGAGTCCGGGACAGCGTCGAATATCGCGGCGGAGCAACACACATAGTCGGCGCCTATGTAATGCGGAACCAGAAGATCTGGGGTAGGGATGTGCGTTTGCGTGTCGGTGCACGAAACCTCTTCGACTTGAAGAATGGCGATACCCCTCGTCGAACCGGAATCGTGAACAAACTCGATGGCACCGTTGACTACACCTATTCCTATATCATGCCGGAGCAATACGACGTCTCCCTTACGGTTCGATTCTAGGCAACTATTCGCGCTGTTCATCCTCGAGCGAGAGAGCCCGGGCTGCGGCGGGCATTATGAGCAGACACCTCCGTTGCTGATTGCTGGCATCGGAACCGCGGTCCCCTATTGCAAACTTGACGGATACCTCCAACCGTGACATCGACCGTGACATCAAGAGACGTCATTGATCGTAAGTCATTGATTGTCAACGTTTGCGCCTGTAGCTCAGCTGGATAGAGCACCTGCCTTCTAAGCTGGTGGTCGTGGGTTCGAATCCCGCCGGGCGCACCATATTCCCAATCTTCAGAGGTAAAACCTCGATTGCCCGCGTTACCTCACAACAGAACTCACAACAGAAGCAGCATGCTGCCTTGCCGCCGCCTCGATCGCTTCGACGATTGTGCGGTCCGATGCGGATAGAGCCTTGATGGCTTCGACAGCCCGTAGGCTTTCGTGGTCGGAATGGGTGAGCCTTGACGCCTCACGAAATCTATAGAAACCTACAGATATGCCGACGCTTTCTTTCCATGCGCCCGCCACTTCCTCCCGCAGGATTCGTGCGGCGGCGCGGAAGCGTGGGCTTCCGGTTTCACGTTTCCTTCGCGACGCAGCGGAATCGGCGGCGGGCGTGTCACCCGGCGGCTTGGGTCGGGAATTGGAGCGCATGGCCATCGATGCCTTGGGGCAGATTTCTCTGGAGCGCATTCGCCGACGTGCCAAGGACACGGGTGGGGACAGGTTGACGGAGGGTCAGGTTGCTGCGCTTGTCAAAGCGACCCGGCGCGCCCGCCATGGCTGAAGGGGTCGTCCTCGACACGAGTGTTTTTGTCGCTGGGTTGCCTTCACCTCGAAAGTCCGCTGGCGCCCTTGTCTCCGCGTTCTATGCCGATCAGCTATGCCTTGCCTACACAGGTCCGGTGCTGGCCGAATACGCCGAAGTCCTGGAGCGCCCGGAGTTTGGCAAGATCATAACTCCCGGGGACAGGATAGGCTTGATCCTCAAACTTCGCAGCTCAGGAATTTTCGTTGAGCCGAGCGACGTGCCGGACGCGGTTTGGCCAGATCGTGATGTCTTGCCCTTTGTCGCGGCCGCGCTTGCGACGAAGAGCAAGATCCTGGTGACGCTCAATCCCCGTGACTTCCAGCCTGCCGCTGCGTTCGGAGTCCACATCCTGAGTCCGTCGCAGGCCAAGCTGAGGTTGTTATAAGGGAGGCGAAGGAGTGCCCGAGTACACAGGCTACTGGAAATGGTAGGTGGTGTTGAAGATCAATTCGATCTTGGGAGTGACGAAGACCCTGACCTTGATCTTGCCTTGTTGGGCATTGGAAGGGACCGCTCGACCTTCAATGCGACGGGGCTCGCCCTTGGTATTCTTGGCGCTGCCGGTGAAAGGGACAGTTTCCCCTGCGGCAAGCCTGGCAAAGGCATCTTCGGAAAAATCAATGCTCAGGTCGCCATGCTCGTTGTAGAAAAAATAGGGGAAAACCTTGGTGGTATAGGCCCCCCGAAACGACAATCCGTCGCGAATCAGGGGTGGCAGCGTAAGCGTCACAATCCCGATATAGATTGATGTACGGGCCCGCTCGACCGTCACGCCACGTGGATCGGCGGGTGGGGCAGGAGCCGGGGGCACCGAGGCGGCATCTTCCGAGCCGACAACACGCATGGGCAGCCCGAGGGACAGCGTGCAACCCAACCACACGAGAACTATGCGCTTGCAAAGCATGAAAGCAGGCTGTGGGGCCTGCCAGCGCTTCGCAAATGTCATCTGCATGGGCTTGAGATCCGCGCTTTCGCGTTGCGAAGCGAAGGCTCCCATTTTCTGCTTTCCGGCTTATGGCCAAGCAATCTCAGGCGACCTGGGGCGGTAGGTTTTCGTCAGCACCGGCGGAGTTGATGCTCCGTTTCAGCGAAAGCGTCTCATTTGACGCCCGTCTCGCTCCTTTTGACATCGCGGGAAGCAAGGCTCACTCCGCCATGCTGGCCCATGTCGGGCTGATCACGGAAGCGGAGCGCGATGCGATTCATCGGGGACTCTCTGAAATCGAGAAGGAAATCGCAGACGGACGATTCACGTGGAGCATGCAGCTTGAGGATGTTCACATGAACATTGAGCAGGCGCTCACCCGGCGGGTGGCTGCCGCAGCAAAGCTTCACACCGCACGCAGTCGCAATGACCAGGTGGCGACCGACATGCGTCTTTGGTTCAAGCACGCCTGCGGGATCCTCTCTGACAAGCTACGTGGTACCCAGCGGGCTTTGCTCGCGCTGGCGGAGAGGGAAGGCGAAGTTCTGATCCCGGGATACACGCACCTGCAGCGTGCCCAGCCCGTGCCGCTTGCCCATCATCTTCTGGCATGGATGGAGATGCTTGATCGTGATGTTCATCGGTTCGAAGCGGTGCACGATCAGGCAAACTGGTGTCCCCTGGGATCGGGTGCCATTGCGGGCACGACCCTTCCGATCGACCGCGAATTCACCGCCCGCGCGCTGGGGTTCGTCGATGAAAAGGGTCGGGCTCGGGTGACGCAGAACTCGATGGATACGGTGGCAGATCGGGATGTGTTTATCGCCTTTGCCACCGCGTGCGCCACAGCGGGGGTTCATTTCTCGCGGATCGCCGAAGACCTGATCTTGTGGTCGAGCGTGGAGTTCAAATTCATTGAGCTGCCTGATGCCTTCTGCACGGGGTCATCGCTCATGCCGCAGAAGAAGAATCCCGATTCATGCGAACTGCTTCGCGGAAAGTCTGCGCGCCTTCAAGGCAACCTTCATACGCTGCTCACACTCGCGAAGGGATTGCCACTGACCTACAATCGCGACCTTCAGGAGGACAAACCTCCTGTCTTCGACAGCTTTGACCAGATGGCGATTTGTGCGGACGTGCTGGCAGGCACGCTTGGAGGAACGCAGGTGAACAGGCATCGCTGCGAAGAGGCGGTGCGGGATCCGTTGCTTCTCGCGACAGATCTCGCGGATTATCTGGTGATGCAGGGAGTTCCCTTCAGGGAGGCGCATCATGCGGTCGGCGCGGTGGTCAAACTGGCGGAAGAAAACAATATCCGCCTCGATCAGCTTTCGACCGAATCCGTGCGTGAAGTTCACCCGAAATTTGGAAACGATTGGGCTCAGGTATTCGATTTGAAGCGGGCCATGGCGATGCGAAAGGGAACGGGCATGCCCGGTCCGGGCCAGGTGAAAAAGCAGCTCGCGCGGTGGAAGCGTATACTGACGCCCTAGCGCGAAAAGCCGCGCTGGGAGTTACAAGTCGGGTGTGGGGAATTCCGTTCGAGGATGAGGATTTTCCTCAAGACGAATTTCGCTTTTAACCCAGGCCTTCCTGCCTGATCCTATCGAGCCTCCAAGATGGCCAAAGTTCGTATCCTTCCTGATCGCGTAGCCAATCAGATCGCCGCTGGCGAGGTGATCGAGCGTCCGGCCGCCGTGGTCAAAGAGCTGGTGGAGAACGCGCTGGATGCGGGGGCCACCAGGGTGGAGGTGGAGTTCCGGACTGGCGGACGGGCGTTGATGTGCGTTGAGGACAACGGCACCGGCATGGATCGCGATGACGCCATGCTCGCGCTGGAGCGACACGCAACGAGCAAGATCAAGGAAGCAAATGACCTGGATCACCTGGCGAGCTATGGGTTTCGCGGCGAGGCGCTTCCCTCGATTGCGAGTGTTTCCCGTTTCACCCTTCAGACACGTGCGAAGGGCGATGACATCGGCACCGAAGTGATCGTCAATGGCGGCAGGTTTGTCCACGTCCGCGATTGTGGAAGGCCGATCGGCACCCGGATTGAAGTGGCTCAGCTTTTCAATTCGGTGCCTGCGAGAAGAAAATTCCTGAAGAGCGACCAGACCGAGGCAGCGCACATTGTGCAATGCGTACGGCTGTATGCCTTGGCACGCCCCGATGTGGCCTTTGTCCTGGTGGAGGACGGGCGCACGATCTTTCGTTCACCGGAATGCACGGGCCTGTCGGAACGGGTCGCTGAGATCTTCGGTAAACAGATTGCCGAGTCGCTTGTGCCGATCGATGCGCAGGAGGGGGGACTTCGCCTTCAGGGTCTCATTGGCAGGCCCGGTATTGGCCGGGCGACGCGTCACGAGATGATAACGTTCGTCAACCAGAGACCCGTTGACAGCAAGACGCTGAACTATTCGTTGATTGAAAGCTACCAGGAGTCTCTTCCAAAGGGCCGTTACCCGCTGGCTTTTGTTTTCCTGGACGTCGATCCCGCTGCCGTGGATGTGAACGTGCATCCTGCGAAGCGAGAGATCCGGTTTCGAGGTGAGACGGCAGTTCGCGGATTTATGATCAGGAGTGTGCTGCGGCGGCTGCGAGAACTGGGAGGGCAGCCGTTGGCAGACCTGCCTGCGATGATTGCTGCCTTGCCACTTCCAATCGTCCAGACTCACACCTCGGCAGCGGTCGGTACTGCGAGACTCCCGGGGCAACCGGGAGATGGATCGGTTCACCCTCCCTCGCGGATTGTTCCCGTTTCAGCTCAACTTGCGAATACGACCCCGACCCAGTCGCCGGCCCTTGTATCCTCGTCAAGGCAGATGCCGGGTCCGCCTGTGCGTGAAGCCAGCGCGATCTCCAGCGACGCGTCCGGATCCAAGCCTACCGTACCCGCCTGGCGGTATGTGGGATTGGCGCACGGTGCCTATGCCTTGTTCGAGACGGCTGCGGGTCTCGTGCTCCTCGATCGGCGGGCATCACATGAGAGGATCTGGTTCGAGCGATTGCAGGCCCAATTTCACTCGGGCCAGGTTCCCAGCCAGCGCTTGCTCCTCGCCGTGCCCGTTGAACTTGATGCGGTTTCCTCGGCGCTGCTGGTTGACAGTTTGGAGTTTCTGAACCAGCACGGTTTCGAAATTGTTGAATTTGGGAGAAATTTTTTTCGGATTGAGGGACTACCGGGATGGATGGAACCGGGTGATGCGGAGACATTTCTCCGCGATCTCATCGGCTTGCTTCGAGAAGGACGCCTTCATACCAAGGAACTCGACCTTGCCCGCGATGAACTTGCGAGGCTCGCAGTCTCGAAGGCGATTCGCCTGCCGCAGGTGCAAGCGGAGAATGAGATGACATCCCTTCTTGGCCAACTGTTTGCCACACGAACGCCGTTGACCAGTCCTGCCGGTAAACCGACCTACATCGAGCTCAATCATGGTGAGCTTGCCCGACGGTTTCAGAAATAGACGCTTACGGAGTGCAGTAATTCGCTGAGTGACATCTGCGGACGCAGCTTGCACTGCCATCCGGCTCATTCAGTCTGACAATCGCCTATTCAAGTCACATCTCGCACTTTTTCACCATGTCTGCTGCCACACGAAAACCTGCCGCTTCCTCTGCCAAGACATCCAAGAATCTACCCGATCAGCCGGGCGTTGCAGAAAGTACGAGCATCCATTTCAAGCAGTCGATCCTGAGACATCTGACGTCGACCCTGGCGCGTGACCGGGTTACTGCAGTGCCTCGTGATTGGTGGATTGCAACGGCCATGGCCACGCGGGATGCGATTCTCGCGCGTTTGATTGCGACCCAGCGTGTGCACAACGAACAGAATGTACGTCGGCTCTACTATCTTTCGCTGGAGTACCTGATGGGACGTCTTCTGGAGAACAACCTGTACAACACCGATCTCATGGATGCGGCGAAGACGGCACTGCAGGAGCTCGGTGTGGATTTTGAAGCGGTTCGTGAGGCGGAGGTCGACATGGGTTTGGGCAATGGCGGACTGGGACGCCTTGCCGCGTGCTTCCTGGATTCACTGGCGACACTCGATCTGCCGGCGATCGGGTACGGCATTCACTATGAGTTCGGGCTTTTCAAGCAAGAGTTCGTCAACGGCCATCAGATTGAGCATCCGGACGGATGGATGATGTTCGGCACTCCATGGGAAGTGATTCGACCGGAGTATACGACTGAGGTACAGGTCTACGGTGAGGTCGAGAATGTGTTCAATGACCGTGGCGACTACCGGCCTCGCTGGGTCAATACCAAGACCATCCTGGGTGTGCCCTATGACATTCCCATTGCGGGCTATGGAACCAAGACTGTGAATTTCCTTCGACTCTGGGCTTCAAAGTCCACCGAGGAGTTCGATCTGGCGGCCTTCAATTCGGGAGGATACGTCGAAGCTGTGAGGGAAAAGGCGGTCGGCGAAACCGTTTCAAAGGTCCTCTACCCGAACGACAAGACCGAGAACGGGAAGGAGCTGCGCCTCGTTCAGCAGTACTTTTTTGTCGCCTGTTCGCTTCGGGACATCATCCGCCGCCACGTCCGCGCTCCCGGAAATTCATGGAAGAACTTCCCCCAAAAGGTAGCGATCCAGCTGAATGACACCCATCCCGCAGTCGCGGTTGCGGAGCTGATGCGGCTCCTGCTGGACGAGCATGACTTTGAATGGGATGCAGCCTGGAGCATCGTGACGGCCACATTTGGCTATACGAATCACACGCTGCTTCCGGAGGCGCTTGAGAAATGGGGCGTACCCCTCTTCGGGCGCGTGCTGCCGCGGCACCTTCAGATCATCTATGAGATCAACGGACGCCTGATGGGCCTTGTTGAAAAGAAATGGCCGGGCGACGATTCGAAGAAGCGGGATTGCTCCCTGATCGAGGAGGGTGGCACCAAACACATTCGCATGGCCAACCTCGCCGTTGCCGGATCCCATGCGGTCAATGGCGTTGCCGCGCTTCATACGCGCCTGCTGAAGAAGGATCTTTTTCCGCATTTTGATTCGCTCTATCCCGGCAAGTTCCAGAACAAGACCAACGGTATCACACCGCGCCGCTGGCTTCTGGACTGCAACCCGCGTCTGTCTGCCCTCATTGAGGACAGGCTTAAGTCCAAGGACTGGGTCAGGGATCTCGACAAACTGAGGGCGCTTGAAGCCCTAGCGGACGATCAGAAATTCCAGCGTGATTTCCTCGCCGTAAAACGGGAGAACAAGAAGGAACTCGCGGGGATCATCGATTCGGAGTGCGGCGTTGAGGTGTCGCCCGACGCGTTGTTTGATGTGCAGATCAAGCGTCTTCACGAGTACAAGCGCCAGCACCTCAACCTGCTCCACATACTTGCGCTGTACCGGAGACTGCTGCGTGATCCCTCCCTGTCGATCGTGCCACGCGTCTTCATTTTCGGGGCTAAGGCCGCACCCGGGTACGATCTCGCGAAAAACATCATACGTGCCATCAATGTGGTCGGTGCGCGCATAAACAGCGACGATCGCATCGGCGGAAAGCTGAAGGTGGTCTTTCTTCCCAATTACCGGGTATCCCTGGCGGAGCGCATCATTCCCGCTGCGGACCTTTCAGAGCAAATTTCCACCGCAGGCAAGGAGGCGTCAGGCACCGGCAACATGAAGCTGGCGCTCAACGGGGCGCTGACGATTGGCACACTTGACGGCGCAAACGTTGAAATCCGCGAAGAGGTCGGCGATGACAACATCTTCATCTTCGGACTGACGGTTGAAGAGGTTGCGGACCTGCGGTCAAAGGGATACAATCCCTGGAGCATCTACGAAAAGGATGAGGAGCTACGCGCAGTGGTGGACTGGCTCGGGTCCAATTACTTCACACCCGATGAACAGAACGCGTTTGGTGCCGTGCATCACAGCCTGCTGGAAGGCGGGGACCCCTACCTGGTGCTTGCGGACTTCCGATCGTACTCGGATGCGCATGCCAAGGTTGATCTCGCCTACCGCGATACGACCCGGTGGGCACGAATGGCTGTGTTGAACACCGCACGGGTAGGCAAGTTCTCAAGCGACCGCACCATCCTTGAGTATGCGCGGGACATCTGGAATCTTCCACCAGCTCGAGTGCCTTGATTCCAGATGACTGCCTATCAACATACGCCGTCGCACGTTCCCGATCGAGGTGAGTGTTTTCGGTTGCGCGCGTCGCTGTCGTGCGTGGACTAGCTTCTGTGTCTTCAGCCTATCAGGTCATTGCCCGCAAGTGGCGCCCGCAGACATTCGACGATGTTGTCGGGCAGGATCATGTCGTTCGCACGCTGAGGAACGCCATCGAGAAAGGCCGGATCGCACATGCCTACCTGCTGGTCGGACCGAGGGGCACCGGAAAGACCTCCACGGCGAGGATTTTTGCCAAGGCACTGAATTGTCCGGGTGGGCCCCGCGCGGATTTCGATCCAGATGACCCCGTTGTAAAGTCCATCGCAGACGGCACCTCCATGGATGTGATCGAAGTGGATGGAGCGTCCAACAACTCGGTCGACCAGATCCGGGATTTGCGGGATGACGTGCGCTACGCTCCTGCCCAGGGCAAATTCAAGATCTACATCATTGATGAGGTGCACATGCTCTCCAACCAGGCGTTCAATGCGCTCCTGAAGACGCTTGAGGAGCCGCCGCCCCATGTGAAGTTCATCTTTGCCACCACGGATGTTCAGAAAGTGCTGCCGACAATCCTGTCGCGCTGCCAGCGCTTTGATCTGAAGCCCATCCCGGGCGATCTGATCGTGGCCCGGTTGAAGAAGATTGCTGCGGAGGAGAAGGTGAAGGTGGCAGATGCGGCCCTATCCTGTATCGCCAGAATGGCAGAGGGCGGCATGCGGGATGCGCAGTCCATCCTCGACCAGATGATCTCCTTCTGCGGAGCGGAGATTTCCGAGAACGATGTTCTGGAGGTCTACGGGCTTGTTTCTGCGGAGACGGTTGCCGGGCTGGCCCAGGCACTCGCCGCAGGCAATCATGCCCGGATAGTCGAAATTGTTGATGCCTGCGATCGGGATGGGCGTGACCTCGTGAGACTGCTGGGCGATTTGCAGGCTCTGGTTCGCGACGCGCTGCTGGATGCCATTTCCAAGGGCGGAAAATCGACCACCCTGGGAGGGGTTGCGCTGACCACGGAGCAGATCACCCGGCTTCTCGACGCCCTTAGGGAAGGCGAGAGCAGTGTGAAGCTGGGGCTGGCGGAGCGCATCAATTTTGAGATCACGCTCCTCAAGGCGGTGGAGGCGAGCCGTGCTCGGGCAATCGATAGCCTGATCAAGGAGTTGACTGCACTTGCCGAGGAGTCTTCCGGAGAAACTGAATACGGCTCAAAAAAAAAGCCCTGACGCGGCTGGACCGGATCGTTGAGAGGATTTTTTCTGCCGAAGAGGAAGCGCTTTCGCAGCGGCGCGCAGGGGGGGCGCGCACCACCGATGAACGGGGAATGGTGAACGCGTTGCGAACGGATTCGCTTCCGACTCAGGGGAGCGCGGAAACGGGGGGCGTTGTTCCGAAGATGGAGGCGGATGATTCCGGGAAGGATGTGGCGACGGCCGCGCCCTTCGATGGAGATGAACCACCGCTCGACGTCATCTTTGCGGACGAGAGTTCGGGCAGTGCGTCGGACCCGGAAATACAGCGGTCCCATTCGGATGGATCCTCGATTGAGGATGAAATCACTGACGGGAAGCCTCTGCCATCATTGGATGCGCTCGTTGCGCGCCTGCCGGCAGAAGTTCGTGAAACCATGGAGACACTTTTTCGCGCAAGATTCACCAAGGTCACGCGCGTGCCACGTTCGGCGTTGAATGCGCGTGCGCATGACGATTCCGGAGCGAAGTGAAGCGACGTTGGAACGCGGATGTGAATGCAACTTCAAGTTGCCGCGCTTATTCCGTCCAAGTGCCATCGAGTGGCTGCCTGCCCTCGGTGGTCAGCAGGTACAGGTATGCAAATGCTGCCTCGGACGGGGGGGCCAGTTCGATCCATTCCCTTGAGTAGAGCCCTTCGGGGATGCCCTCGAATGCATCGAGTGCCTGAAGGCAGGCGCCGTCGATGAGATAGAGTTCGCCGCTCACGGATGACGAAGAGTCTGGAGAGCGTACCATGCCGGGATACTGCCCGAGGTGAAAGAGGCGGAAGCCAGGAACAGTTCGTGTTTCCCCGATATAGACCTGGTTCGCGATCAACGGGTGAGAGCGGCACCCACGTTTGAGCGTTCCGTAGACGAACAGCCGTGTCATGAGGCCGGAGATTCTGGCGGAAGAAACTCGACGACCAGAGCCGTCGCGTTGTCGCGGCCGGATTTTTCAACCGCTTCCTCAACAATGCGCTGGGCAACTGATTTTCCCGAGGATGACGGAGATTCCCGGATCAACTCGTCCAGATTCCGATCCCAGAGTCCATCGGTGACACCGTCGGAGCAGAGCAGAAACCGATCGCCGAGGGAATAGGGGGCCACGCCAAGTTGCGGATCGATATTTCGGATGCCTGCTCCCATGGCTTGGTGCAGAGTATGACGCATCGGATGGGACCGGGCTTCACGTTCATTGATCCGGCCCGTGCGGCGAAGCCAGCCCACATGGTTGTGATCATTGGTGAGTTGGATGCATCCTCCGGCGACTGGAAAATGATAGATCCGGCTGTCGCCAACGTGTGCAAAATAGATCTGGTCGTGGGCGACCCAACACAGGCTCAAGGTTGCACCCATACCGGCGCATTCCTCGTAGCTGCGGCCGAGATATGTCAGGTCCTGATGGATGGACGCGAACAGCTTTCCAAGCACTTCGATGCGGGCTTCGGGCTGGCTAGTCTGTGAACGGCGCACAATGGGCGGAAGCAATTGCGTGATTCGATCCACGGCGAGCCTGCTTGCTATTTCTCCAGACTTGGCGCCCCCCATTCCATCGCTGACGGCAAAGACGAAGTCGTTTGTGGCAAGCGACGCCTCACCTGTCTTACCGAGATAGCGAACTTCGTGGGCGTCTATGACCAGGGCTAGGAACGCATCTTCGTTGTTTTCTCGGACACGTCCCCTGTCGGTGATGCCTGACCATCGTACGATCGGCAGGGAGGAGGTGGGACGAAAGAGTGGATCCTGTTTCACGGCTGCGGAAGGGGTGTCACAAGGCGTTGGCATCTGCAGGCGGTGTCGGAGAAACCGTTACCGGATTGCCCTGGTCGTCGAGCAAGGTGGCGAACTCGAAGTCGATGATGCAGAACCGGCCGTCGGATGTCCGGTAGGTTATGTTCCGCATGAAAGGGTCCTCATGGCGAACACCGTAGGCCTTGAGCTCGCCGAACAGCTCTGCCATGCGCTTGGGATCCAAGTGCTCGACGATGCGGCCGCAATTGGTTGTGATTATCTTGAGTTGCCCGGAGTCTGCATCAAGGAGGCGAGGAACGAAATTGCAGCCTCGGTCTTCGAGGTGCTTGAGCACCATGACCTCGTTATCGAACCTTTCCTTGGCCAGAGGGCCACGGAACGTCTTGTGCACCCGGCCGTCATAGCCGATTCTCACAATTGCCCGCTGAGTGTCTTTGACCTCGTGCATCTCAAAAGTGGACAGTTTAGGGTGAAATAGAGCGAGGCAAGGGGGGAAAATGGCATACCCGGCATCAACTCTGAGCAATTTTTCTCAAACAAGAGATGAAATGGATCTTGCAAGATCCTTGGCATGCAAGGTGCTTTGCTTGTTCGCGCTGGCGTCTGCGGTGCTTCTTGCGCTTCAACTAGGACGTCCTTTCACATCTTCCTGAAACACACCCATCATGGCGAAAATCAAACTGGAATACATCTGGCTCGACGGATATACCCCGTTGGCTGGCTTGCGCAGCAAGACCAAGATAATCGACGGCGATGTCTCGTCCCTCAAGCTCGGGGATCTCCCCATCTGGGGATTTGACGGGAGTTCTACCCAGCAGGCTGAAGGAAAGAGCTCGGACTGCCAGCTCAAGCCCGTGGCGCTCTATCCGGACGTCACGCGCAAGAACGCATTTCTGGTGATGTCAGAGGTCCTGATGCCCAAGGGTGAACCGCACCCCTCAAATTCGCGGGCAACCATCCCGGACGACCCGGATACCTGGTTCGGATTTGAGCAGGAGTACTTTTTCTTTCAGAACGGACGTCCGCTGGGTTTCCCCGTCGATGGCTATCCGGCTCCGCAAGGGCCGTATTACACGGGCGTGGGCTACCGCAACGTCGGCAACGTGGCGCGGAAGATTGTCGAGGAACACATCGATCTGTGTATTGCGGCAGGGATCAACATCGAGGGAATCAATGCGGAGGTGGCCAAGGGCCAGTGGGAGTTTCAGATATTTGGAAAAGGTTCAAAGAATGCAGCAGACCAGATGTGGGTCGCCCGTTATATCCTGAGCCGCCTGTGTGAGGGCTACGGCATTGACATCGAGTGGGGCTGCAAACCCGTTCGTGGAGAGTGGGGTCGTCCGCTGGATTGGAATGGCTCCGGAATGCATTGCAATTTTTCGACGAAACATCTTCGCGAGGTGGGCGGAAAGGCGTACTTCGAGAGGCTCATGGCCGCCTTTGACAAGCATCGCGACGAACACATCGCGGTCTATGGTCCGGACAACCACCTTCGATTGACCGGACTTCATGAAACCCAGTCGATCGACAAATTCTCCTACGGTCTGGCCGATCGAGGCGCATCGATCCGCATCCCGCACAGCTTCATCAACAATGGCTATCGCGGATACCTCGAGGATCGCCGGCCAAATTCGGCAGCCGATCCCTATCTCGTGGCTGGCAGAATCATCAGGACAATCCAGACGGTTCCCACGGCCTAGGATTTTCCTGAACAGGTTCCTGGGATCCGCGGAGGCGGATTTCAAATCGGAGCGGGCGTTGTGAGCGGTTGAATTCACCGCAAACGCCCGCTTTTTTGTGCCCTGGGGAAGCGACGGATACCTGTCTCCCGCCAGCGGTGTCGTGTGAGGGGGCGCGCCATAAACGCTGACATGAACTCAAGGAAGTTCGGGGAGAGGGGCGTGTCCCGCGATCACTATCATACCAGTTGTTTTATCCAGCGATATTCCAATGATTGAATCTCGCGGAGAAAACCTTGAACATGCTGGCATGTCCATGGCGCCTTTGTCCGGAAAAGTGATTGTTGTTATCGGCGGAACCACCGGGATTGGCCTTTCGGCAGCCGGGGCGATGCTGGGGGCCGGGGCGAGGGGTGTGGTCCTGACGGGAAGAGATGAAAATTCTGCGCGGGCTGCAGCGGATACGCTTGGCGACCGTGCCGCGATTCATACGGGCGATGCAGCCGATCCGGAACATGCACCGGCTGCCATCGCGCTAGCGATCGAAAAATTCGGAGCCTTCAACGGTCTGTATCACGTCGCTGGTGGCAGCGGGCGTCGTTTTGGCGACGGGCCGCTCCATGAAATCACCGATGTCGGGGTGAAAGCCACTCTCGAGATGAATCTCCAATCGCTCATCTATTCGAACCGGGCGGCTGTGCGTCAGTTCATCGATCAACGGACAGGAGGAGCAGTTCTCAACATGAGTTCCGTGCTCGGCATGTCCCCTTCGCCTGCCTACTTTTCCACCCATGTTTATGCGGCTGCAAAGGCCGGCATCATCGGATTCACGCAGTCGGTTGCCGCGCGCTATGCGTGCAACAACATCCGCCTCAATGTCATTGCGCCGGCCCTCGTCGAGACACCTATGGCGCGCCGCGCTGCGACCGACGAAAAGATTCTCGCATTCATCAAGACCAAGCAGCCCCTGGATGGTGGAAGAATTGGGCGGCCGGATGATTGTGATGGGGCTGCCGTCTTTCTTCTCTCCGATGCCGCCCGCTTTGTCACCGGACAGGTGCTCGCAGTCGACGGTGGCTGGTGCCTCAGCGAAGGCCAGGTGACGGGTGCGCAGGAATGAGCCCTCATTAGGGTCCGCTTCGAAGGATCACTCCTGTCGTCGGGTTCTTTCCTGTTCGCGTTTCCGGGGTAAGCTGCGGGTTTCCCCTGACCTTTCAGAACCATGAGAGGAGAATGTTTGGTCTTTCCAACAGACGGAGGTAGGCTTAAATGCGGGCGATTTACCCCGCTGTCGGGAACCAAGTCTGAGTTGCGTTGACCGTTTATTTCTATGCGTTGCATTGATCTGCTCGTTTCGAAGCCATCTCCGTTTCTTCCCGTACCGCGGCTGTGGGAATTTGTTCTCGCATGGCTGCTGTTGGCAGCGCCGGGGTTCTCCCAGGATGTGGGAAAGTCGCAGGACAACCTCACCATTGTTTCGAACCAGCCGATGGAAATTGAGGCGGAAGGGACGGGTGTGCACGGACAGTTTGTCGTGTCGAAGGAAATGGTCACTCCGGATACGAGCGGCGATCTGGTGTACACGATTACGGATCCGCCGAAATTTGGACGCGTGGGATTGGCAGGGGGCGATGACACGGACGTATTCAAGAACACCACGTCGCGTCTCGGTTATTTTGCCTATCGCCCGCAGGAAGACTATGTAGGGCCGGATTCCTTCGGTTACAGCGTCAGGAATGAGACGTCTGGGCTGGTTTATAAGAACAGGGTTCTGGTTACGGTGAAACCGCCGCCGCCCGTCGAACTCCAGAAGTTCGAAGTGAGTGCGGATCGGGGGCGCGTTCTTAATGTCAGCGGCGTTACGCTCACCACGCGGCCGAACACGCAGGTCAGCCAGAAGCTGCCAAGTCACGAGGACTTCATGTCGGAAGCAGATCGCCTGTCGATAGTCGGTGCGCGGCCTGTGTACGTGCTGGATGACGCGGCCAGACCGAAGAACGGTACCGCGAAGCTCGATCGCCTCACGGGGCAACTGACCTATTCCCCAAACCCCGGGTTCATAGGAGAGGATCATCTGAAGTACTACACAACCGATGAAAACAATCCCCACCTTGGGGCGGAGAACACGGTGACCATCAATGTCGAGCCGATACGGATCAAGAAACACATTGTGGCGGATCGCTCGCGCAGCCGGGAGGTGGATCTCGTTTTTGTCATCAATAACTCGCCTTCCATGGCCGCGCATCAGGCCAGGCTCGCGGAAAACCTCAGCCGCTTCCGGCGATTGTTTGATACCCGCGACCTCGACTACAGGATCGGCGTGCTGACCACCGATTTTGTAAACAAGGACTCACGGGGAGGATGGAGTGGTGCGAGGTATTACAAGGAGGTACGTTCAATCGAGCTGGATGCGAAGGGTAATCCCGTGCTTGACCGGCGCGGCCGACCGAAGTCGCTCACCAAGCGGGTGGCGAGCAATGGCCTCCTGGTTTCGCTGCCTGTCATGTCCCAGCCGTGGGTCACCCGCGAGACTCCGGACGGAATCTTTTCCGAACTCGTCAAGGTGGGTACAAACGGCGACAGCAATCGCACTGCATTCACTGCGGTGTACAATTTTGTCGCGGGTTACTACAACAAGCAGCACACATTCCTCAGGCCAGATGCGGCGACATTCGTGGTGTTTTTCATGGATGAAGAGGAGACACGCATGGCCACCTGGAAGGTCCTGCGGGATGGCACCCGTCGTGCGGAGTGGGTTGAGGACGGAAAACTTCCGGACCTCATCAGACAGTACAACGCCCGCAACCCATCCGCGCGCCAGACATTGGACAGCTACATTCACGACTGGGTCCTGCGGCCATTCGTCATCGCCAAGGGAAACAAGCGCGGAAATGTCGAAATGCAGGCCGTGGTTGCTCCTGACAACATCTCCCATCGGCGTGCGGCTGAGCTTACGGGCGGTACCGTACTCAACATCGAGTCGGATTTCTCGGCCCAGCTTGCGGCGCTTGGCGACCGAATTGCCGACACCGTTGCGGTTGCGTTGGAGCCCGTCCCGGTGACGGCGACCCTCTACAGGAAGAGCTTCCGCGTCCTGGTGGATGGCGTGGAAATACCGGAGGATCCCCTGAACGGATTTGTCTACGATGAGCGCACGCACAGCATACGGTTTCAGGGTGCGGCCAAAAAAAAGGCATTTACCTCCAAGATAGACATCACCTACGAGGAGCACATGTAGAGCTTGGCGCTCCGATCTTTCCGCGTCCCGGTGATTCATGGCCTCTGCCGGAGGCGCGCGAATGGGCTGACGCAAGACGGCGTCAGTCCAGCCCTTCGGTCACGTTGCGGATTTTTCCCGCATTGATGGCCGCAAGCGCGCCCTTGTACTGAGCTTCAAGCTGGTCGTAGGAAGACACGCTCATTCCCAGATTTCGAATGATGCCGTCAGAGAGCGCGTAAATCCAACTGTGAATTGTCAGGGGCTGGCCGCGATCCCAGGCATCCCGCACAATCGTGGTCTGACAGACATTCACGACCTGCTCGACGACATTGAGCTCACACAGCGTGTTGATGCGTCCCTTTTCGCCGGACTGCGCGTGCACGCAGGATTTGTGACGTTCGCAGATGTCCTGGACATGGCGCAGCCAGTTGTCTGCGAGTCCGATCCTGTCGCACCGCAGGGCCGTGCGTACTCCACTGCAGCCATAGTGTCCCACCACCATGATGTGCCTGACCTTGAGCAGATCGACGGCGAACTGCATCACAGAAAGACAGTTCAGGTCCGTATGGATGACCAGGTTGGCAATATTCCGATGAACGAAGAGTTCTCCAGGGAGCAGATTGACGATCTCGTTGGCGGGAACGCGACTGTCCGAGCATCCAATCCACAGGTACTCAGGCGACTGCTGCTGGGAAAGCTTCTCAAAGAAAGTGGGATCATGCCGTCTGATTGTCTCCGACCAGTCCCGGTTTCTGGAAAACAAGTGATCGAGTTGCCCCATACGTCCGCACTGCAACGCCCCACGCGTGTGTTGTCGATGGCAATCCCGCAGGACGCCTCCGGACACGGTGATTTACGTCACCGACGCAAGGACCATCCGGTGACAAGATATGCCCTGGGCGTCCCGACTGCCTGGGAGATGGGACTAGATCGAAGCGAGAATGGCGTTGAAAGTCCTGCTCGGGCGCATCGCGGTGGAAGCCTTGGTGTCGTCGGGCCGGTAGTATCCGCCGATATCCGAGGGTTTTCCCTGCACGGCATTCAGTTCGGCGATGATGGTTTGCTCCGCGTCTGTCAGTTTCCTCGCGACGGGTGCAAATACCGATTTGAGCTCCGCGTCGGCGTTCTGCGATGCCAGTTCATTTGCCCAGTAGAGCGCGAGATAGAAATGGCTGCCACGATTATCGATTCCCGCACCGACCTTGCGTGCAGGCGACTTGTCATTGAGCAGAAAGCGTCCCGTTGCCGCGTCGAGCGTATCCGCGAGGATTTTTGCGCGCTTGTTACCGAACGTCTCGGCCAGGTGTTCAAAGGAGACTGCGAGCGCAAGAAATTCGCCGAGGGAATCCCACCGGAGGAATCCCTCCTCCACAAACTGCTGAACGTGTTTCGGGGCTGATCCGCCGGCGCCGGTTTCAAAGAGGCCGCCGCCGTTCATCAGGGGCACGATCGACAACATTTTCGCGCTCGTGCCGAGTTCGAGGATTGGAAAGAGGTCGGTAAGGTAATCACGAAGAACATTTCCGGTCACGGAAATCGTGTCCTTTCCGTCCCTGATGCGCTCGAGGCTGAACAGACATGCCTCTGAAGGTGGGAGGATTCGAATGTCCAGGCCTGAGGTGTCGTGTGCTGCCAGATAGGTCCTGACCTTTGCGATCAATTGGCTGTCGTGCGCCCTCCGGGAGTCGAGCCAGAAGACCGCCGGCGTGTGAGTGGCGCGTGCGCGATTTACTGCAAGCTTCACCCAGTCCTGAATTGCGGCGTCTTTCGTCTGGCACGCGCGCCAGATGTCTCCGTCCTCGACGGCGTGTTCAAGGAGAACTCTGCCTGATTCATCAATCACGCGAACCTTTCCGTTGCCAGAAATCTGGAAGGTCTTGTTGTGTGATCCGTATTCCTCCGCCGCCTGTGCCATCAATCCGACATTCGGCACGGAGCCCATGGTTCGCGGGTCGAAAGCGCCATGCTTCCTGCAGAAATCGATCGTCGTCTGATAGACGCCCGCATAGCTGCTGTCCGGTATCACCGCCAGGGTGTCCTGTAGCTTCCCCTGGGCATTCCACATCTGCCCCGAACTGCGGATCATAGCGGGCATGGACGCGTCAACAATGACGTCGCTGGGAACATGGAGATTGGTGATCCCCTTGTCAGAATTCACCATCGCGAGCGCGGGTCCCCTTGAATAGGTGGCTTGGATGTCGGCCTCGATTGCCGCTTTCCTGTCCGACGGCAGGGTCTGAATCTTTGTCACGAGATCGCCGAAACCATTGTTAAGGTCGACGC
The DNA here is from genome assembly GCA_014584295.1 of Verrucomicrobiota bacterium. Classification (GTDB taxonomy): domain Bacteria; phylum Verrucomicrobiota; class Verrucomicrobiia; order Opitutales; family Opitutaceae; genus UBA6669. The sequence continues at coordinate 165,631 of JACTNC010000053.1, read as the reverse complement.
CGAGTTCGGCAAACGTGGCTGCGTGCCGGGCCAGGAGATCCTTGAAAAAGACACGCACGACATGACCGAAGATGATGGGGTCCGACACCTTCATCATCGTGGCCTTGAGGTGAACGGAGAACAGTACTCCCTCTTCCCTGGCACGTGCTATCTGTTTCTCAAGGAACGCAAGAAGTGCCTTCTTGCTGAGAACGGTGGCATCGAGGACTTCACCGGCCTTGAGGGGAGTCTTCTCCTTGAGGACCTTCACAGCGCCATCGGATGCGACAAATTCAATCTTTACGCTGGTCGCTGCCGGCACGGTCAACGACTTTTCGTTGGAGAAGAAGTCATCGCGTCCCATCGTGGCCACGTTGGTCTTGGATTGAGGCGACCACGCACCCATCGGGTGTGGATTTTTGCGAGCGTATTCCTTGACGGCCTTGGGTGCGCGACGATCGGAATTGCCTTCGCGGAGCACAGGATTCACTGCGCTTCCCATCACTTTCGCATAACGCGAGCGAGCATCTTTGGCGGCGTCGGTTGTCGGATTCTCAGGAAAGTCGGGGATCTTGAATCCCTTGGCCTGAAGCTCGGCGATGGCAGCCTTCATCTGTGGCACCGAGGCGCTGATGTTGGGAAGCTTGATGATGTTAGCCTCCGGTTTGAGCGTCAGTGCTCCGAGTTCGGCGAGATGATCGCCGACGCGCTGTGCCTCGGTCAGGCATTCTGGAAATTGGGCGAGGATTCTTCCTGCGAGCGAAATGTCGCGTGTTTCAACCCGAATGCCGCACTGTTTGGTGAACGCTTGAACAATGGGCAGCAGTGACTGCGTGGCGAGGGCGGGAGCCTCGTCAGTTTTTGTGTAAATGATGGTAGGAACCGAAGGCATGGATGGGAGGGGATTGTCGCCGACCGCGGACCGTCAAGGCAACAACGAGCCACGAATGCTCACAAGCCTTTGCATCATAACCCGCCCATGGCCGCTCAGGATTCAGAAATGACGGGAAGATGAGCAAACTCGTTGGAGGGTCGACTCTAAGAGTTAGCTTGCAAGCGACTGATAGATAATGTGATATGAGTATAATTGCGGGGCAAATTGTTTTCGAAAGGCGCGCTCCTAATCATGGGTAGTTGTGGCGCTACTGTCTGCGGAGTAACGATCCATTCGGGTTGCGAATCTGGGTGATCGGACGACTATTTGAACCGTCACTCTGCTTAGCAGAGGACATTTGGGGTAACTAAGAAAACAATGCCCGCCGTGTAGGGGTACGCGGCGGGCTCTTTCTTTTCCGAATATCGGGAACGTGAAGGAATCGAGTGCTCTGTGGGCGCCGGTCATAGGCGATTCGCAGTTCAACGCCATGGTCTCACCATGATTTGGCGCATGATTTTGGGGGCTCAGCCTGTCCGGTGTTCAAGGCTCGCGAGCAGGTTTCGCACCTCTTCCGCCGGGTTCTCGTGATTTTGCTCGATGGCCAATTTGAGGGCGACAGTGAGGATCGATCTGGCTTCGTCGAATTGGCCTCGGGACAGGAGAATTTTCCCAAGTTCAATGCGGGGAATCATCCAGTCCGATTTCGCATCTGCACACCGGCGGAGATGGAGCTCAGCGTCCGCCGAGCGTCCAGCGGCCACAAGTGCCTGCGCGAGGCTGAAGCGGAAAAGTATGTTGTCGGGCTGTTGATCGACGAGCTTTGAGAAGTGGGCAATTCTGTCCATGGGAGAAATGGGACCGATCGGGAACGCTTTCGATGGAGCCGCTGATCACGGTGCCACGAATTTTTCGTCCCGGTCTTCTCGCGAGATTCTGACGAAATGCGGTTGAGGCAGGGCGTTCAGAAAGAGTCTGCCGTAGGTCTTCGCGAGAACGCGCGAATCGAGGATGGTGATGATCCCTCGATCCGTGGCGGTTCGAATGAGGCGCCCGACGCCCTGCCTGAACTTGATGATCGATGCAGGCAGCGTCAGTTCGGCGAAGGGATTTCCGCCGGCTTCGCGAATGGCGTCGCACTGTGCCTCGAGCAGCGGATGCGTGGGTGGATCGAATGGCAGTCGAGTCACGATGACCTGGGATAGGGCGCTGCCCGGAACATCGACGCCGGTCCAGAAACTCTCGGTGCCGAAGAGGACGGCGTCTCCCGCCCGGCGCATTTCCTTCGCGAGTTCCGTGCGTGAGAGTGACTCTCCCTGCATCAAAAGAGTGCGTCCCTGCCCGCGAAGTTCGTCGCCGAGAGACTGGGCAACTGCGCGCATGTCCGAATAGCTCGTGAAAAGAACGAGTGTGCCGCCTGGAACCTTTCGCACGCAAAAACCCACGTAGTCTGTCAGGACATCCAATGCAAGGCGTGCGTCATCGCGCGTTGGCGGCGGCACATCCTGGGCGATATAGACGCGCATGTTCCGCTTGTAGTCGAACGGGGAGGCGACGGCGGTGGCGACCGCGCCCTCAGCGCCAATCTTTCGGCCGAACGATTCAAGGCTTCCGGCGATTTCGAGTGTCGCGCTGGTGCAGATCACGCTGGTGCTGCATCCGAACAGGTGCTTGCGAAGGTGGGGCGCGACATCCAGCGGTGCACTTCGGAGTGTCACAATTGTTTGCCGCCTGCCACTGCGTTCGGCCCAGTAAACGCTGCCGGCGTCCCCCAGGTTCAACCACTCGGAAATGCCAGCTTGGAGGGCCTTGATCCGTGTTCGTTGTTCGAGCAACTCGTCGCGTTCGAGACCTTCGTCTAGCTTGTCTGCGAGCTTCGCGAGATGCCGATCCAGTGCGCTCAGCGGGCCTTCGAGGAGAGGCTCAATGCTGCCGCCTTCTCTTAGACGAGCAATCGCACGCTGGGAAAGCAGGGTGCCGGCCAGGCTGCTGAAAAAGAACTGGGAAGCTTCGAGGGCATTGATGACGAGCTGGGGACCGGGATCAAGAGAGTGTTTGCGGAACAATCCGCGCTTTGTCCTTGGGTTGAAGAGATACTTTAGCGCGCGCTCAATGCCGTAGCTGCTGAGGTGAAGACCAAAATTGTCGCTGGCGACTTCCGGCACCGTGTGGGCTTCGTCGAGGACGACAAAATCGTCGGGGAAAAGCACCCCGCGTGCATCGCGCTTTCCGGCCGCAACACGAGCACCGCCTGCGTTGATCAGCGCAAAGAGCAGGGCGTGGTTGACAATGATGACATGAGCGTCGCGCAGCCGCGCGCGTGCACGTTGGTAGAAACACTCGCTTCCATTGCAGTGTTTGCGCGTGCACGCGGACGAGTCTGCATTCACCAGATCCCAGACTTCGGGGCGTGGGGGCGGTTTCAGATCATGGCGCAATCCGGTTTCTGATTTCTCCGCCCAGGCGGCGATCCGCTGCAGCTCCCCGTATTCGTCATCCGGAAGGAGCGAAGATCGATCCGCAAGGGCGTGGGATAGCCGGGTGGTACAAAGGTAGTTGCCCTTTCCGAGGAGCACGCAGCTCTTGAATGCGGCGTAGGTTTCATGCCCGGGCGCCGCGGAAAGCACGCGTCGGCAAAGGGGAAGGTCCTTGGTTTGAAGTTGTTCCTGGAGGGAGATTGTGTGGGTGGACACAATCATCTGCCGCTTCTGGTCGACGGCATGAACGATACCCGGGAGCAGATAGGCGAGGGACTTGCCCACGCCGGTGCCGGCCTCGAAGAGCAGAGGAAGATCCTCGGTCATTGCGCGCGCAACTGCGGATGCCATTTGGGCCTGCTGCGGGCGATATTCGAGTCGAAGCGCGGACTGGAGGATGCCGCCTTCCGTGAAAAGCGTGGACGTCAACGCGCACACCGGGCCGGGGCGTGTTGGAGGGATGGCGGAAAACTCCGAATCGTCGCGCAGACCGATCATATCGGTGGGTCAGTCTCCGATCCAAACCCAATCGCCTGTGCGAACCTCGTCGTAGAGGGCAATGATGTCCAGATTGGCCATGCGGACGCAGCCCGCGCTCGCGGGGGTGCCCAGTTTCTCCTCGTGGCGCGTGCCGTGAATGTAAATGTAGCGATGGTAGGTGTCGACGTTGCCACCAGCATTGATGCCTGGTTCCAATCCCCGCAGCCAGAGAATGCGGCTGGTAATCAGGTCATCAGTGACGAGTTCATCGACGGCATACTCTAAGTAGTGCCTGCCGGTGGGCAATCGCGACTTGAATACCATGCCGGCCGGCTGGCCGCCACCGATTCGTTCGGCGATTTCGTGCAGTCCTCGGGGAGTTCCCAAGGAGTCGACCAAGTTCGAGGGAGGGCGGCGCGAGGTGGAGACAACAAAGCTCCTTGTCAGCGAATTGCGGTAGAATAGCTGAAGCGTCTGGCTGGCAATGCGCACGGCGAGAATGCGGTCTGAGGGCTTGATACCCAGCCGGTCTGCGGTTTTTATTACTTGTTCAACAGGAGACTCCATCGTGAATCAATCTCGCTACGCAATCGGCATCGTCGGCGCCACAGGCGCGGTCGGTCAAGAGCTTGTACGGCTCTTGCACGAACGGAATTTTCCAATGAGCTCGCTGCGGCTTTTTGCATCGGCGCGTTCGGCGGGCAAGGTGGTGGAAATCCGGGGTGGCAAATATCGCGTCGAAGAAGCCAAGCCGGGTGTGTTTGCGGGATTGGATCTGGTGTTCTTTGCCGCTGGAGGATCTGTCACCCGCGCGCTTGCTGCTGATGCCGTGACGGCGGGTTGCATAGTCATCGACAAGAGCTCGGCGTTACGAATGGATCCCACGGTTCCCCTGGTAATTCCGGAAATCAATCCTTCAGAGCTGCGACGTCATGCGGGAATCATTGCCAACCCCAATTGCTCGACCGCGGTCATGCTTATGGGACTTTGGCCATTGCACCTGGCTTTCGGTGCCAAACGGATCATTGTTTCGACTTTCCAATCGGTATCCGGTACGGGTGCGGAGGCGGTTCAGGAACTGGAGACGCAGGTCAAGGCACATGTGACCGGCAAGCCTCTACAGCGGAAGGTTTATCCCCATCAAATTGCATTCAACTGTATTCCACAGGTTGATTCGTTCGGGGCTGACGGATATACGGGTGAGGAGACCAAGATGGCGCAGGAAAGCCGAAAGATCATGAAGCTCCCGCACCTGAAGGTTTCAGCGACCTGTGTGCGAGTACCTGTGGTTCGAGCTCATTCCATTGCGGTGAGCGCCGAGTTCGAGCGTCCTGTCAATTTGGAAAAGGCCAAGGCCGCAATTGCCGAGTTTCCCGGTGCTCTATTGGTCGACGAACCCGCCGCTTCAAAGTATCCGACACCGCTGGATTTTGCAGAGAAAGTGCGGTGTGGGGTTGGCCGACTGCGCATCGACACCGCGTTGGAAAACGGGCTTTCGTTCTGGGTCAGTGGCGACAATCTTTGGAAGGGTGCCGCTCTCAACGCGATTCAAAATGCCGAATGGATGGCCGCAAATGGCGTGCTGGGCGAGGTTGGCGAACTCGTCGCTCCGGAAGCGCAATAGGCCCGGGCTGCCATCAATCCCGAATAAACCCTTGCCTCCGAGCGCGCCTGCGGGCTTATCTGATCGTTCCTGTCCGGACGGCTAGCTCAGTTGGTTAGAGTACCTCGCTTACACCGAGGGTGTCGGGGGTTCGAGTCCCTCGCCGTCCACCAGTCTTGCGGATTCTGCCCGGCGGCACGTGAGGCTGGCTCCCGGCGCTGAACCGTGCCGTGAGCGGTGCCACGCCGGAAGTGTCCCGGCCTCACAGCCGTCATCTCTACAGTCAAACCTTCTCATGAGACATACGATATCGGTCCTCGTCGAAAACAAGTTCGGAGTGCTGGCCCGCGTGTCCGGAATGTTCTCCGGGCGCGGTTTCAACATTGACTCGCTGAATGTGGCCCCCACCCACGACGCATCCCTTTCCCGCATCACGGTGGTGATCAAGGGAGGCGACGGTTCGCTTGACATGGTCACAAAGCAGCTGCGCAAGCTGATCAACGTGGTCGATGTGGTGAACTTCAAGGATGGCCAGGCCGTCGTCCGTGAACTTGTCCTTGTGAAGATCAAAGCCGATTCGAAGGTGCGTTCGGAGATCATGCAGATCTGCGACATCTTCCGGGCGAAGATCGTCAATGTGGCGCAGGATGCAGTGATCGTTGAGGTCACGGGTGACGAGGCGAAGACGGCTGCCTTTCTTAAGCTCGTCGACGACTTCGGAATCCTTGAACTCGCCCGTACGGGTCAACTCGCGTTGAAGCGCTGATCAGTCCATTTCCAAGCCTTTTTACCATGCCCGCAAAAGTCTACACCGACAAGGATGCCGATCTCGGCGTTTTCCAGAACAAGACCCTCGCCGTTCTCGGCTACGGGTCCCAAGGCCATGCCCATGCCTTGAATCTCAAGGACTCAGGCTGCAAGGTCATCATCGGCCTGTACCCCGGCTCGAAGTCGCGGGCCGTTGCAGAGCAGCACGGATTCGAGGTGGTTGACACCGCAGAGGCGGTTCGTCGCGCCGATGTCATCATGGTTGGCCTTCCCGACATGAAGCAGGCCGACATCTATGAAAAGGACATCCTGCCGAACCTTTCCAAGGGGAAGACCCTGCTCTTCTCGCACGGATTGAGCATCCACTTCGGTTTGATCAAGCTGCCGAAGGACGTCGACTGCATCATGGTTGCCCCGAAGGGTCCTGGCCACATGGTTCGCAGGCTCTACACGGAAGGAAAGGGCATGCCCGCGCTCGTTGCTGTTGCGCAGGACAAATCAAGGAAAGGCAAGAAAACCGCTCTTGCCTGGGCAAAGGGAATCGGTTCGACCCGTGCGGGCGTGCTTCAAACGACCTTCAAGGAGGAAACGGAAACCGATCTCTTTGGCGAACAGGCCGTGCTGTGCGGCGGTGCGAGCGCATTGGTGCAGGCCGGTTTTGAAACCCTGGTCGAAGCGGGCTATCAGCCTGAAATGGCCTATTTTGAATGTCTGCACGAGCTCAAGTTGATCTGCGACTTGATGTACGAAAGCGGCATCGCAGGCATGCGTTTCTCCGTCTCGGAAACCGCCAAGTATGGCGACATCACGAGGGGTCCGCGCATCGTTGGCGCGAAGACCAAGGCCGAGATGAGGAAGATCCTGAAGGAGATCCAATCGGGCAAGTTCACCAAGGAATGGGTGAAGGAATACAAGGGTGGACTGAAGAACTACAACAGGCTGCTCAAGGCCGGTGAAAAGCACTCCATAGAGAAAACCGGTATCTACCTGCGTGGAATGATGCCCTGGATGTCGAAGAAGAACCTGAAGGGCGTCCAGGCCTCCTACTAATCGCGTCCGTGATGATTGCGACTCTTTGATCAGCGGCATATCCGTTGATCAAAGAGCCTTCCTCCCCATCAGCGACCGTTCACCTGTTTAGTCGTGAACCGCCCTGTCATCGCCACACGGAAGAGTCCGCTTGCACTTGCTCAGGCCTCGCAGGTGGCCGACTGCCTGCGTGCGGCTTTTGGCATCGAGGCGGAGCTCAGGAAGATTCAGACAACCGGTGACAGGCAGGCTGGATGGTCGCTTGAAAAGCAAGGGGGCAAGGGGCTCTTCACCGCAGAGCTTGAGCAGGCGCTGCTCCGGGGGGAGGCGGATCTCGCCGTTCATAGCACGAAGGATCTGCCTGGAGAAATGGCTGCGGGTCTGGAGATTGCCGGGTATCTCCCGCGCGAGGACGCACGTGATGTCCTGGTGGTACGTGAAGGCGTTTCAGCGCCGCACAGCGTGGCCACGGGCAGTCCAAGGCGAAGGTTGCAATTGGCGAAACTCCATCCCGGAGTGGATTTCTGCGAGATTCGCGGAAATGTGGATACCCGCTTGCGCAAGATTGCGGAAATGGGTGTAGCCGATGCCACCGTGCTGGCGGCCGCTGGTTTGAAGCGTCTGGGCATTGGGCAATGGCCGGGACTTGTCTTCCGGTTTCTCGAACTTTCGACGATGGTGCCAGCCGTTGGGCAGGCGGCGATTGCAGTCCAGTGTCGCGCCGGGGAAGGTCGGAAATGGGCCGACGTGCTCGATGCCGCGACTGCGCGGGCGGTCAATCTGGAGCGGGCCTTCCAGCGGGAGCTGGGTGCGGGATGCCATACTGCCGTTGCAGTTCATGCGACGAGCGACCGTCTCCATTTCTTCCACGAACAGGTAGGACTGCACGAGGCGGATTTGCGGTCGGCGGATTTTGATGAACCTGCCGCGTTTGCGCGTGACTGGTTGCGCAGGATCGGAGTTCACTCCCCGGGTGTCTAATTGCCTTTTTTGACGATGCCACTCGGTAAGGTTTACTTGGTTGGCGCCGGTCCTGGGGATCCCGGACTTGTCACATTTCGCGCGCGAGAGTTGATCGAAAGTGCGGACGTGTTGGTTTACGATTACCTCGTTCATCCCGATCTTCTCCTCTGGTGTCGCCCGGAGGCGCAAAAGATCTATGTTGGAAAGAAGGCGCGGATTCATGCGCTCCCGCAGGAGGAGATTGAAGCGCTTCTCGTGAAGCACGCCAAGGCCGGTGCAACGGTTGTGCGACTCAAGGGCGGGGATCCCTTTGTCTATGGTCGGGGAGGCGAGGAGGTGCGGCGCTTGAGAGATGATGGCATTCCGTTTGAGGTTGTTCCCGGTGTGACGGCAGCGCTGGCGGCCGGGGCCTATGCCGGCATTCCGTTGACACAGCGCAACACGAGTTCGTCACTCATCTTCCTCACGGGTCACGAGGATCCGGCGAAACACACGCTTCAGACCGATTGGGCGAAGTTTGCCCAGATTCCGAACACGACAATCGCGATCTACATGGGAATGGGGCACCTCACGGAAATCCTCTCGCGCTTAATCGCTGGGGGAATGTCACCCAAGACACCAGCAGCGGTCGTGCAATGGGCCTCGCTCGGGCGGCAGCGGACTGTGACAGGCAAGATTGAGAATCTCGCGCAAAGGATCGCAGAGGCGCAGTTGGGTGCTCCGGCGATCATCTTTATCGGCGAGGTCGTGCGTGAACGCGACCACATGGGGTGGTTCGAGAAACTTCCGCTATTTGGCCGACGCGTCGCGATCACACGAACAAGGGCACAGACGAGCGAACTGCGGGGACAGTTGGAAGAACTCGGTGCGGAGGTACTGGAACTTCCGCTCATCGACGTGGTGAAGGACGTGTCCAACGAGCGGTTGGCGGAGGTTTTTCCAGAGCTTGGGTCCTATGACTGGCTCGTTTTCTCGAGTCCCAACGGCGTCAGGTTCTTCTTTGAGGAGTTTCACCGGGTCTTCGACGACATTCGAAGCCTTGGCCTGATGCGCATTGCCTGTGTCGGGGAGGGGACCGCGCGTGCCGTAAAGGAACAGTTTCTCAGGGTCGAATGCCAGCCTGACACGGCGACGGGTGAGGCCCTTGCGGATGCGTTGATTGCCACGGGCAGTCTGGACAACGCGAAGATTCTCGTGGTTACCGGCAATCTCAACCGGGATATCCTTGTAAGGAAACTGGAGGAGGCGCGTGGAATTGTGGACACCCTGCCTGTATATCGAACGACGAAAACGAATCTGGCGGACGACCCGCGCGCCGAGACGTTTCGCTCACAAGGAGCGGATGCCATACTCTTTGCTAGCAGCAGTGCGGTGGAATCGTTTGTCGCCCAGGCTGCCGCGCTTCGGCTGGAGAAGGACGCGCGTCGTCCGCTGGCTGGAAGCATTGGACCGCTCACCTCAGCGACGATGAAGGCACGGGGAGTACCGGTTGACTTCGAAGCCACAAAGCCTGGGCTTTCCTCCCTGGTGGAGGAACTGGTGAAGAAACTGGAACCTCGAAGGAAGTGACTCCAGCCTTGCGGTTCATCCACGCATGAAAGTCCCCTTTCTTGATCTTTCGCTCCAGCACCGGGAACTCCGCTCTGAAATCCTTGCAGCAATCGCGTCTGCCTATGACGGTAACCGATTCTGCCTTGGAAAAGATGTCGAAGGATTTGAAGCCGCATTCAGTGAGACCTTGGGTTACAAGCGGGCGCTGGGCATGAACAGCGGCACTTCGCCACTGCATGCTTCAATGGTCTGCGCGGGAGTGGGCGTGGGTGACGAGGTGATCACGACACCCTTTACCTTCGCGTCGAGTGCGTGGGGCATCAGCTATGTCGGTGCGACTCCGGTGTTCGTCGACATTGATGAGTCGACGTTCAATATCGATCCGACCCGGATCGAGGCGGCGATCACGCCGCGGACGAAGGCGATCATTGTCGTGCACCTGTTTGGGCAGCCCGCGGCGATGACGCCGATCCTAGAGATTGCGCGCAGGCATTCCCTTTTTGTGATCGAGGACTGTGCGCAGGCGGTCGGGGCGCAGTACCGGGGCACCCCCGTTGGAATCCTCGGGGATTGCGGCACGTTCAGTTTCTATCCGACAAAGAACCTGGGCGCATGTGGAGAAGGCGGAGCGTTTGTGTCGCGCCGCGACGATGTGTTCGAACATGCCCGTGCGCTGCGCGTGCACGGCTCGCTTCGGCGTTATCATCACGATTTTGTAGGGTTCAACTTCCGGATGGACGGTTTTCAGGGAGCTGCGCTGAGCGTGAAACTTCCCCACCTTGCCCGGTGGACGGCACGGCGCAGGGAGATCGCGGCGCGTTACAAGTTAGGTATCAGGCTTTCGGATACAATCCTGCCGGCTTCGGTCGAGTATGGGGAGTGCGTCTTTCATCAATTCACGCTACGCCATCCCCGCCGTGATGCGCTTCGGGAACACCTGGCGAAGCATGAGATCGGGACCGATCTGATCTATCCCAAGTGCCTGCACCAGCAGCCCTGCTATGCGCATCTGAACTTGAAGGCAGGCAGCCTGCCCGTGGCAGAGAGGGCGGCGGCCACCTGCCTCAGCCTCCCGATCTTTCCCGAACTGACGGATGCCCTAGTCGACGCAGTGATCTCGGCGGTCAACACTTTTTAGGAATTCAAGAGTGAGGCTGCACCCAATGTTCCAATCCTCGTTTCGACCTATCCGCTGATCGGCAAGAAGGATGCAGGCTTGGCGATTGGCTAATCAAGTGACCAACCGGTGAATATGTTTGAACCATGAACAAGAATCCTTCCCGTCGCGACTTCGTAAAAATCATGGCTGTCGCCGGTGCCACCGGCGCATCCGGCAACCTGCAGATCCAGGGTGCGGCGCGTTCTGCTGACTCAACCGCGCGTGAGCGCTGGTGTCGATGGGCTGAGCGCCTGGCGTCGCCCCTTCTCCCTGCCTTGGCAGAACGCCGACTCAAGGCGACGATGCCGGTGGAGGCTGCGCAGCCGGAATACAACCGTTCGTTCACGCATCTTGAGGGTGTCGCGCGCCTGCTGTGCGGCCTTGCGCCATGGCTCGAACTCGGTCGTGACTGTGGCGACTGGCCAGCGGTTGCGCGTGAGGCCATAGATGCGGCCACCGATCCGCAATCGCCGGACTTCTTGAATTTTACTACGGGCAAGCAGCCGCTGGTCGATTCAGCGTTTCTAGCGCAGGCATTTCTTCGCGCCCCTGGGGCGCTTTGGAAGCCGCTTCCGGAGCGTGTGCGCGGACAAGTAATTGCGTGCCTGAAGACCACTCGGGGCATCAAACCGTGGGAAAACAATTGGGTGCTTTTTGCGTCCATGGTGGAAGCATTCCTGCACCGTGTGGGCGAACCGAGAGACGAGGCTCGACTTACGTACGGTTTGCGGCGCCATGCGGAAAGGTATTGTGGCGACGGTTGGTACAGCGACGGGCCGGAGTTCCATACCGACTATTACAACTCCTACGTCATTCACCCCATGCTGGTGGAGATCCTCGATCTCATAGCTGCGGAGACGGAAGAGTGGGCGCAGTTCCGCACCAAGGCATTCGACCGGCTTGCCAGGTATGCCGAGGTCCAGGAGCGGTTGATTGCGCCGGACGGTTCATATCCTGTTCTTGGCAGATCAATTACATACCGAGCAGGTGCCTTCCAGGGCCTGGCACTTGCTGCTCTTCGCCGACTTCTGCCTTCTACGCTCTCTCCAGCGCAAGTACGACGCGCGCTTACTGCCGTGTTGCATCGCACGCTAGAGGCCCCGGGCACGTTCGATTCCGCAGGTTGGCTACGCATCGGTCTCGCTGGCGCGCAGCCGGCCTTGGCTGAGAGATATATTTCCACTGGCAGTCTCTACTTGTGCAGCACTGGGCTTCTACCGCTTGGCCTTGACCTTGCCGATCCCTTCTGGTCAGCCCCAGAGGTGCCGACGACCTGGGAAAAGGCTTGGTCCGGCAAAGACCTGCCAGCTGACAAGGCGGTGCGGGAAAAATAGTGCGCAGCGCATAGCGCATGGAACTTGCCAGCGACACTGACACTGGCGCTGCTTTGCTCAGGATTGAACCGAGGTAGGTTCCCTTCACCTCGATTCGCGAACTTGATCAGTTGTTGAACCGGAAAAGAGCGACGTCGCCGTCGGCGAAGACGTAGTCCTTGCCTTCGAGCCGGTACTTTCCGTTTTCGCGGGCAGCGGCCGTGCTGCCGAGGCGGACGAGGTCATCATAGGCCACGACTTCTGCCTTGATGAAGCCTTTTTCGAAATCGGTGTGGATCACGCCGGCCGCCTGAGGTGCCTTCCAGCCCTTCTTGATGGTCCAGGCGCGGACTTCCTTTTCACCTGCGGTGAAGTAGGTCTGGAGACCGAGCAGGGCGTAGGTACCGCGGATCAACTGGGAAACTCCGGAATCCTGCACCCCGAGATCCTTGAGGAATTCCATTGCTTCGTCCGGTGCGAGATCGATCAATTCAGCCTCAATACGGGCGCTTATCGGGACATAAGCGGCGTCGTGATGCGTGCGCACGAACTCAGCCACCTGCTTGACGAACGGATTGTCCTCAGCCGTTGCGAGTTCTCCTTCTGCAACGTTGCAGGCGTAAAGAACCGGTTTCGCGCTCAGCAGTTGGAAATGCTGGAGCAGCTTCTTCTCCTCTTCATTGGCCGGGAGGATGTTGGCCGGCTTGTTGGCATTGAGATGTGGGCTCAGGCGCTCGAGCAGTTGAATTTCCGCCTGAGCTTCCTTGTCTCCACTCTTTGCCTTCTTCTGGGATTTCTCGATGCGTTTGGTGACAGCGTCGAGGTCCGCGAGAATCAATTCCGTTGTAATCACCTCGATGTCGCGCACTGGATCGACGGTTCCCATGGTGTGGATGACATCGGGGTCCTCAAAACACCGCACGACGTGCACAATTGCGTCCGTTTCGCGGATATTGGCGAGAAATTGGTTGCCCAGACCCTCTCCCTTGCTTGCACCGGCGACCAGCCCAGCGATATCGACAAACTCGATAGCTGCGGGGATGATCACGTTGGTCTTGGCGATCTTCTGCAGGGCGGCGAGGCGATCGTCCGGCACGGTTACAACCCCGACATTGGGGTCGATCGTGCAGAACGGATAATTCGCCGCCTCCGCCTTGCGGGAGCGGGTCAGAGCGTTAAAGAGGGTGGACTTGCCCACGTTGGGGAGTCCGACGATTCCGGCTTTGAGCATAAAGGCAGAACAGAGCGATGGGACTCAGTGCTTGACAAGCCATTTGTCGGGCCGTGCACTTGTCGGCTTTTCAAGCAAATCATCGGTTAATCTTTCGCATCATGGCACTCAGTATCCGCCTGTCCCGTATCGGGGCCACTCATAAGCCCATCTACCACGTTGTGGTAGCCGAGGCCCGTTCCCGTCGCGATGGCGCTGCCATCGAAAATCTTGGAACCTACTCCCCCCGTTCAAAGGGAGCGGATGCATTGTCGATCAACGTGGACCGCGTCGACTACTGGGTCAGCAAGGGCGCCAAGGCTTCCGACACGGTGCATTCCCTTGTAAAGAAGGCTCGCAAGGCAGCTGCAACTGCGGCTTCCTGAGTTTCTAGGTACATTGGCCGACAGATCGGCCGCTACTTAAAGCAGCCAGACAAAGCCTCGTTCGCCGGGGCTTTTTTGTCGGCAAGCATTGAGCTTTCAGGAAACGTATTCCACTGACCGTTTCCTGACCAGCATGTCACTCGCAATTGACATCCTCACCCTGTTTCCGCGGATGCTCGATGGATTCCTTTCCGAAAGCATTCTGGGGAAGGCGATTGAGCGGAAGCTGATCCAGGTGGGTGTGCATGATCTGCGGCGATGGACGACCGACCGGCATCGGACCGCGGATGATCGACCGTTTGGGGGGGGCGCGGGAATGGTGCTGAAACCGGATCCCGTCTTTGCTGCCATGGAAGCGCTGATGCGCCCGGAATCGCGCCGAATTTACCTTACACCCGATGGCAAGCCGTTTGATCAGGTGATGGCGGAACGCCTTGCGGGAGAACGGCACATCATCCTTCTCAGTGGGCACTACGAGGGAATCGACCAGCGGATTCGTGACCGGGTCATTGATGAGGAGATTTCGATTGGTGACTATGTGCTCACCAATGGCACATTGGCGGCGGCGGTTGTTGTGGATGCAGTTGCTCGGCTTATTCCCGGGGTGCTCGGGGAGGAAAAGTCATTGACGCACGAATCGTTCACCCGCAAGTTGCTCGACTTTCCTCAGTACACGCGTCCCGCTGAATTCCGAGGCATGTCCGTTCCCGAAGTTCTCCTTTCGGGCAATCATGCCGAGATAGAAAAGTGGCGGCACGCGAGGCAGGTGGAAAAAACACGTCAGGTCCGACCCGATTTACTCAAGTAACGAAAGCTCAGCCATGAACCCGATCATCAAAGAAATCACCGCAAACCAGGTGAAAACAGACCGTCCGCCCTTCAAGGTGGGGGATGGCGTTCGCGTGCATACCAAGGTGCGCGAGGGCGACAAGGAGCGCGTGCAGATCTTTTCAGGCGTCGTGATTGCACTCAAGGGTTCCGGCATCCACGAAACCTTTACCGTTCGCCGGATCAGCTACGGTGAAGGGGTTGAGCGGGTATTTCCCGTAAACTCTCCAAATGTGGTGAAGATTGAGGTCGAGAAAGAATCCGAAATCATGCGCGCGCGCCTCTACTATCTTCGTGATCGCGAGGGCAAGGCTGCCATGGCTGTGAAGCGCAAGGCCTACGACGACAAGGCGACCGCTCCTTCTGAGGCGACGCCTGCGGCAGCCAGCTAAGCGCGGTCGAGCTGCGGTGCGGCACGAAGCCGTTCCGCGGTTCGTTAACTTTAATCAAGGCGAGCCTTCTTGGGCTCGCTTTTTTATGCCCGGAAACGAGTATTGCTCCCCCGTGCCCATTGCGGCGCCATCATAACTTTCAAGTCCGACATGACCCTCCAGACCCTCCTTCTCGCCAAAGCTGCCAATCAGGCCCGTGGACTCGCCATGGATGCCATTCATGCCGCCCAGTCGGGCCATCTCGGTCTGCCTCTCGGTGCCGCTGAAATTGGTGCAGTGCTCTATGGCCATGCCCTGCAGCATAACCCCGAGCGTCCGCGGTGGATCAATCGCGACCGATTTGTGCTCTCTGCGGGCCATGGATCGATGTTCCTCTATGCTTGGCTCCATTTGAGTGGCTACGACCTGTCGCTGGACGATCTGAAGAAGTTCCGCAAGTTGCACAGCCGGACACCCGGGCATCCTGAGTTCCATGACACTCCGGGCGTCGAGGCGACGACCGGACCGCTCGGGCAGGGAATCGGCAATGCCGTCGGCATGGCGGTCTCAGGAAAGATGGCTGCTGCCCGCTACAACACCGCGGAGCACACCATTCTGGACAATCATGTCGTCGTGCTCGCGGGAGATGGTTGCATGCAGGAAGGCGTGGCGATGGAGGCCGTCGCGTTCGCGGGGCACCAGAAGCTCGACAATCTCATCCTCATTTACGACTCGAACGACGTCACGCTGGATGCGATGGCTGACAAGACGCAGAGCGAGAACACGGCTGCGCGTTTCAAGGCGATTGAATGGGACGTGCAGACGATTGATGGCCACGACATGGCTGCGTTCCTCAAGGCGTTCAATCGGGCCAAGAAGACGAAGTCCGGCAAACCGCAGCTGATCATTGCGAAGACCATCATCGGTCGCGGCATTCCCGAGGTGCAGGGAACGCCGAAGGGCCACGGCGAGGGCGGAGCGAAGTTTGTGGATGCCGCCAAGGCCGCGCTCGGGCTGCCGGTTGAAAATCACTTCTTTGTCAGCGACGAGGTTCGCGCCTATTTCGCGCAGCACAAGACCCGTCTCGTTCGTGCATGCAACAAGTGGCACAAGACCTACAAGGCCTGGCGCGAGGCGAATCCGGACAAGGCGGCTCTGCTGGATAAGGCGCAGGCCGAAGCACCCGTGACGGCAGCGGAGCTCCTTGGAAAGATTCCCGCATTTGCTGCCGACTCGAAGCTAGCGACACGTGCGGCGGGCAAGGCGGTGCTGCAGCCAATCGCTGCAGAGATGCCCTGGGTCATTGGGGGGAGTGCGGATCTCTACGGTTCAACCCTTAATCAGATTGCGGACGCGCCGGACTTTGACGCTTCAAATCGTGCCGGGCGCAATATCCGCTTTGGCATCCGTGAACATGCGATGGCGGCCATGGCCAACGGGCTCGCCTATGACGGGCTGTTCCGTCCTTCGGTTGCAACATTCCTTGTTTTTGCCGACTACTCCCGCCCATCGATGCGGCTTGCAGCGCTCTCCCGTCTTCCCGTCGTCTATATCTACACCCACGACTCCGTGGGCGTAGGTGAGGATGGTCCGACCCACCAGCCTGTGGAAACGATTGCGTCACTCCGCACATTCCCCGGCCTGGACGTGATCCGCCCCGCCGATCCGGAGGAAACCGCCGGCGCGTTTGCCGCGGCATTCGAGCGCAAGGATGGACCCACTTTGATTGCGCTGACCCGTCAGGCAGTGCCCATGCTGAACGACATCCCGGTGGAGCAGCGCAGGACAGGAGTGCTCAAGGGAGCCTATGTGGCGATTCGCGAGACATCGGTGCTGAGCACCATACTGCTTGCGAGCGGTTCGGAACTGCAGCACGCCGTGGCGGCCGCAAAAATCCTCGGACCCGGCACCCGGGTGGTATCGGTGCCCTGTTTTGAACGATTCAACCGGCAGCCCCTGGAGTACCGTGATTCGGTATTGCCTGCGGCCGTGCGCCGACGCGTCTCGATCGAGGCGGGAGTCACCTCACCATGGCGCCAATACGTGGGCATCGACGGAGCCTGTATCGGTATCGATCGTTTTGGGATGAGTGCGCCTGGTGGCACTGTTTTCAAGGAGCTGGGCATCACTCCAGAAGCGGTTGTCGCGGCGGCAAACAAGCTCGACTAATTTCGTAATTATTTACAATTGAGAGCATTCCGATAGAATTGGCTCTCTTGAACCGCCACATCGGCGGAGTGGCCGACGATGGAGTCAGAAAATTCCATCGTCGGCTTGCCTTTTTAATTAGGCTCCTAACTATTTCGCGTTCCAATCGATTTTGTATGCCACTGCTGATGCTAAAGGATCTGCCGCGATATGAGTGCCTTTTGAAAGGCGCCACGCGGTTTCCTGACCTGGATCCGTCAGCGCTGGAAGTTTACCTCCACCTGCTCCGTACGGGAGATGAGGTGTTTCGAGTGACAGATGCGTTTCTTTCAGCGAACAATATTTCACAAGGGCGGTTCACTGTCCTGATGCTGCTCATGAATCGGGATGAATCCTGTGGAATTCAGCGTACACCCGCGGAATTGGCGGATATGGCGGGTGTGACCCGGGCCACCATGACAGGTTTGATCGATACGCTTGAGAGGGATGGTTTCGTAAAACGTGAACCGGATCCCCGTGATCGACGCATGATGTCGGTCAACCTGACCCCGAAAGGGTTGGCTTTCATCGAGAAATTCCTTCCGGAACATTTCCGGAGGACTGCAGCCTTGATGGCAAAGCTCACCGAGGCCGAAAGAAGGACCCTCGTGCAGCTTCTCGGTAAGGTCCTGCAGGGCACGTTGGGGGTTGCGGCAACGCCGCAGGCAAGGGCGTCGCAGGTGGTCCCTTCCTGAGCCGCCAAAACTGGTAGTCACAAATTTTTGTCCATACAAACATGATAAAGAGGTTTCTAATTCTCATCGGAGGCGTGGCACTCGTGTTCCTGTCACTGGGCGCCTTCAAGGCGGCCCAGATCAAGGAAATGTCGTCGCAGGCGCATGTCATGCCGGCTGCATCTGTCACCTCCGCCAAGGCGGAGCAGGACACCTGGCAGCCCACGCTGAAATCGATTGCGACGCTCGCTCCGGTTGAAGGGGTGCTCCTCGCTGCGGATGCCGAGGGGACCATTACTCGCATCGCGGTGGAGAACGGCGCAGCGGTCAAGGCGGGCGATGTGCTTGTCGAATTCGACACGACAGTTGAAACCGCACAACTCGCCGCAGCCGAGGCGCGCCACCGTATCGCCAGTCTTGACCGGAAGCGCGCGGAAGAGCTGCTTGCGAAAAACACGATCAGTCAGGCGGAACTGGATGCTGCCGATGCACAATTGAGACAGACCGAAGCGGATGCCGCCGCCGTGCGCGCGCTTCTCGGAAAGAAGATCGTGCGTGCACCCTTTTCCGGACGCGTGGGCATCCGGTTGATCAATCTCGGTCAGTTTGTGGCCCGTGGTGCGCCCTTGATGCCGCTGCAGCGAATGGATCCGATGTATGTCGACCTGCAGATTCCCCAGCGGCAGTTGCCCCAGGTTGCCGTAGGGCAGCGGGTCAACGTGCGCGTGGATGCATTTCCGGATCGCGTGTTCGAGGGGAAAATCAGCGCGATCAATCCCGCTGTGGACTCGGCCTCGCGCAACGTGTCCGTCCAGGCAACCATCGGCAATCCCGACGAGATCCTGCGCTCGGGAATGTTCGCCCGAGCGGAGATCGAGCTGAAGACCGGCAAGCCTGAGATCGTGCTTCCCGCGACCGCGATTTCCTACGCATCCTACGGCAACTCGGTGTTCATCATCGAAAAGATGAAGCATCCCGATGGGTCCGAGTACCTGGGAGTCCGCCAGACCTTCGTGAAACTGGGCGCCGCCAAAGGCGACATGATTGCCATCCTGGAGGGTGTGAAGCCCGGGGAGGAAGTGGTGACCTCAGGGGTCTTCAAGCTCCGCAACGGTCTTGAAGTGCAGGTAAACAACACCGTGCGACCCGGCAACCAACTCGATCCGAAACCCGCCAACACCTAAGCCACAGGGCGTGTCGCATCGCACAAAGGCGATGTGTCCGGCAGCTCCTGTGCCCAAAAATCTTGTTGTGAAGGATACTCCATGAAATCGAGTTTTACCGATCTGTTCATTCGCAAGCCCGTCATCGCGCTCGTGGTGAACATTGTGATCCTGGTCGTGGGCATCGTCTCTTACTTTTCCCTGAATGTCCGCCAGTACCCAAAGAGTGACAGTGCGGTCGTGAAGGTGACCACCATCTATTTCGGCGCGAGTGCCGAGACGGTACGTGGGTACATCACCACGCAACTGGAGCGGGTCATTGCGAGTGCGGATGGCATCGACTACATTGAGTCGGAAAGCCGGGCGGGCATGAGCACGATCAATGTGTTCCTAAGGCTGAACTACGATACGAATGCGGCGCTTGCGCAGATCGGGTCGAAGATTGACCAGGTACGCAGCGAACTGCCGCCTGAGTCCGAGGCACCATCGATCTCGGTGGAGACGAGCGACAACCAGTTCGCGTCCATGTACATCAGCTTCTATTCGAGGCAGATGGAGGCCAACCAGGTCACGGACTACCTCAATCGCGTCGTGCAACCGCAACTCGCATCCCTCAAGGGAGTCCAGCGTGCGGATGTTCTGGGCGGTCGCGTCTTTGCCATGCGCATCTGGTTGAAGCCCGACGCCCTGGCTGCACACGGGCTCAGCCCGTCAGAGGTTCGTCAGGCGCTGGCCAACAACAATGCCTTGGCTGCAGTCGGAGCGACCAAGGGCTCGATGATCACGGTCAGCCTGGTGGCTGACACGGATCTGAAAAACGTCGACGAATTCAAGAACCTCGTCGTGGCGGAGCGCAAGGGGGCGATCATTCGCCTGTCGGATGTCGCCGATGTATCACTGGGTGCAGAGAGCTACGACGAGGAGGTTCGCTTCAGCGGTGAGCGGGCGACGTTCATGGGCATATGGGTCATGCCGACCGAATCGACGCTGGAGGTCATCAAGCGCGTGAGGGATGCGCTCCCCGGCATTGAGAGCGGGCTGCCTTCTGACCTGAAAATGAACGTGGGCTATGATGCCACCGCCTACATCGATGATGCGCTCAAGGAGATCGTAAAGACGCTAGGTGAAACACTCATGATCGTGGCGGTTGTGATTTTCCTCTTCCTTGGATCGGTTCGATCCGTGCTGATCCCCTTGGTGGCGATGCCGCTGTCGCTCATTGGGGCGATGTTTGTCATGCTGGTGCTGGGATTCACGATCAACCTGCTGACCCTGCTCGCGATTGTGCTCGCCGTCGGTATCGTTGTGGATGACGCGATTGTCATTGTGGAAAACGTCGAGCGTCACGTCCGAGAAGGAAAAAGCCCCTTCGATGCGGCGGTGCTCGGTGCTCGCGAATTGGTTGGGCCAGTCATTTCCATGACGATCACGCTGGCTGCAGTCTATGCGCCAATCGGCTTTCAGGGCGGATTGACCGGCGCGCTCTTCCGCGAGTTTGCCTTCACGCTGGCGGGTGCAGTCGCGGTTTCAGGCTTTGTTGCGCTGACGCTTTCGCCCATGATGAGTGCGCGCCTGCTCAAGGATCACGAACATGAGGATCAAGGCTTGTCGGGCTTTACCAACCGCCTGTTTGACCGGCTGCGGGTGGCCTACGACAGGGTCATCGGAGGAATGCTGGCAACCCGTGAGCGGAGAAACCTGAGCTGGGGCGTTCCTTTGGCCGGACTGGTTGTTTCGGCTGTGCTCTTCATCGGAGGGTTCGTTGCCATGAAGGCGGGTGGAATGACGATGAACGAGAAGAACGTGTGGAATCTCGTCCTGGGCTCCGTTCTCTTTGGACTGTTTCCTGCATTTCTGATCACGGTATTTGACCTGGCATTCGGCCGACGCTTCAAGAGGGTTCAGTTTGTCATGTCTGCGGCGGTCATGCTGTGCCTGCTGCTTCCGCTATTTTTCATGTTTGCCCAGCATGAACTCGCGCCGAAGGAGGACCAGGGGTTCATCGGCACTTTTCTTATCGCTTCGCCGACTTCGACGATCGAACACAACACGCTGTACTCTGAGGAGGTGCAGAAACTCTTTGAAAGCGTGCCCGAGTACAAGGCGTCGTTTCAGTTGACGACGCCCAATTTCGGATTTGGCGGCCTCATAGCCAAGCCATGGTCTGAGCGGACGCGCACGACGGTAGAAATCGAGCAATCGCTTCATGCCGAAACAGCCAAAATAACCGGCATGAACGTTGTCCTAAATACTCCGGATGCACTGCCTTCAGGGGGGCAGTACCCCATTGAGTTCGTCATTCGCTCCACTGCGGATCACAGGCAGATGCTCGACATTGCGAATCAACTGACGATTTTTGCCAACACAGAGGCCAATGCACCCGACAAGGCGCCGACCTTCTATTTTGCCGACAGCGACCTCAAGTTTGACCTCCCGCAGTACGAGATTGAGATCGACAAGGACAAGGTCGCGGCGATGGGACTGAGCCTTACCGACATTGCGCGCGACCTTGGATCCATGTTGGGCGGAGGTTACGTCAACCGTTTTGTAAACGATGGCCGGAGCTATCGTGTCATTCCGCAAGTCGAGCGCTCGCACCGTCTTACGGCGGATCAGATCCTGGACTATCACGTCCGGGGGCCCAAGGGGCAGCTCGTGCCCCTTTCCACGATCGCCACGCTTAGGGAAACCGTGCAGCCGCGCACGCTCAACCGCTTCCAGCAGCTTAACTCGGTCAAGATCATCGGAGTTGGCCCAAGCCCCGACCAGGCGTTGAAAAAGCTGGAGAAAAAGGCCGCGGAAATCCTCCCGCCGGAATACTCGATCGACTACGGCGGCCAGTCGCGACAACTGCGCTACGAAGGCAATGCGCTTATACTGTCGGGTGTGCTGGCGCTTGTGCTAATCTTCCTCGTGCTTGCCGCCCAGTTCAACAGCTTCCGGGATCCGTTTATTATTCTTCTCGGATCCGTGCCGCTGGCCCTTGTTGGCGCGGCCTTGCCGATATTCCTCTGGAAAACCTCGCTCAACATTTACTCACAGATCGGCATGATCACGCTGGTCGGTCTGGTTGCGAAGAATGGTATCCTGATTGTGGAGTTCGCGAACGGACTCCAGGAGCAGGGCGTCGCAAAACTCGAAGCGGCGCGACGTGCCGCCGCCACACGGCTTCGTCCGGTCCTCATGACATCGGCGGCGACGGTGTTCGGTCACCTGATGCTCATATTCGTGACGGGGCCCGGCGCCTCAGCCCGTAACAGCATTGGCTGGGTGCTGGTGGTGGGCATGGCAGTGGGATCCTTCTTCACGCTCTTCATTGTCCCCGCTTTTTACGCCTTGATCGCACGCGACCACTCAAAGGATCGTCACATTGAGCGTGAGTCGACGTTGCTAGCTCCTCAAATTCCAGAACTCGCCATCAAATGACCATGCACAATGTACTTTCCCGAGTTGCGCTATGCGGCGCATTCCTGACTGGCATGCTTGAGCTTTCAGCCCAGTCGGCGCCCTCCCAGCCCGTACCCGAGACCCTGGATCTTGTCACCGCGCTTCAATACGCGCTGGATAACAACTACGCGATTCGGCAGGCGCGCGAGCGTATCAAGCAGCAGGAGGGAGTCGTTCTTGAAGTCTCGTCCCGCCGCATTCCCAATGTCTCCGTAGGTGCCGCGTATCAGCGGAATGATCGGGATATTGCCACCTCATTTCCGCAGGATGATTCTGCCTGGAATATCCAGATCCAAGCCCGGCAGGCGATCTATGCGGGAGGGGGGATTGACGCCTCGGTGTCCAGTTCGAAACTTGTGCGGGAAGCTGCAATTCTCGAGCTGCAGGGAGTCATCAACGATGCATTGCTGACCGTGCGCACGCGCTTTTACGATGTGTTGCTGGCGCGCGAGAGCATCAAGGTGCGCGAACAGTCGGTGTCCCTGCTTCAGGAGCAGCTCCAGAATGCGAAGAATCGTTTTGAGGCCGGAGCTTCCTCGAGCTTTGAGGTGCTGCGTGCCGAGGTCGCGCTCGCCAACGCCCAGCCGGCACTGATTCAGGCGCGCAATGCCTTTCGACTTGCGATCGAGGAACTTCGTCAGGCGCTTGGCTTTGTGAACACAGAGGGCGACAACCTCAAGAAGGTGCCTGAATTTGTGGGTGAGCTCAAGGCTGAGGCGACCTCCTTCGATTTGAAGTCCTCGCTGGAGACCGCGCGTAGCAATCGTCCGGAACTGGCTCGCCTCTCGAAGCTTGAGGAGGCGCGTGAGCAGGGTGTCAGGGTGGCTCGCTCAAGCTACTTGCCATCGGTGGACGCCGTCGCGGGTTACCAGTGGCGCAAAACCGGCATGAGCGATCGCTTTCGCGATGCGGCCGACGGCTGGCTTGTGGGCGTACAGTCACAATGGAATGTCTTCGACGGCCGTGCCGCAGCCGGGCGTGTAGCCCAGGCGCGTTCACTCCTTGCCCAGGCTCAGTTGACCCGGGGAGAGACCGAACTGTCGATTGAGGTGGAGGTGCGTCGCGCATTGTCCTCGCTTCAGGAGGCATGGGAACTGGCAGAGGCCTCGCGCAAGGTTGTGGACCAGGCGGTTGAGGCCCTTAGACTGGCAAATGTGCGGCAGTCTGCGGGTACGGCGACACAGTTGGATGTGCTCACCTCCCAGGTCGATTTGACACAGGCCCGCAACAATCAGCTTCAGGCCAACTACAACTATCTCGTTGCCCTTGCCTATCTCCGCAAGGCAATCGGCCAGTCGGATACGTTCGCGACATCCCCCTGACGCGCTCTGTGATGCGGCGGGGCTGCGTTTTTTTAATCCTTTGTGCATCGGGTTCACTCGCATTTCATCGGAATTCGAGTTGAATCACGGCCATGAAGCTCCTGCGCATTCTGCTGGTTGTCGTTATCGCGCTGGTGGTGCTCCTGATCATCGGTGTGGGAGTGGGGTTGAATTCCGGCTTTCAAACCTGGGTCGCACGCCGCGCGGTCTCCGGGCAGGCCGACATGAAAGCCGAGATTGGCCGCGTGTCAGTGGGATTGAATCGGATTGAGTTGACCTCAATTCGCATCGCGCGGCCCGGGATGATTCTGGAACTACCCTCCGCAGAGATCGATGTTTCGGTGTTGAAGGCGGCTGGGAAAAAAATTGCCGTCAAGCGACTCCGGGCGCACGGCTGGACACTTGATCTTACTGCGCCGGACAAACTGGCCGGAAGTGCGCGCAGTGGTCGTCGGGGATTGGCTGGCTACTTTGCCGTTCTTTCCTCACTCAGTGCCGCGCCTGCAGCCAAATCGGAGGCATTCAAAGGGATATTTGGTGAGCTGAAATTTCCGGTTGAGTTGTCGATCGATGACGCGGATCTGAAAGGCGAAGTCATATTTCCCGCGGAAGGCGGAATGCCCGCCAGGGCCAAGGTGACCCTTGCCGGTGGGAATCTCGCATCCGGGCGGGAGGGAAAGTTCACGATTCGAGCGGAGGCTGCACTCAACGGTGCAGTCTCGAACCTGGACTCGAGCGGGGAACTCGGCGTTCATATGGACACGCCGTCCTCCATTGATCGCGTGACATTCCGCAATCGCGCCACGGCGAGGGGAGAGTCTGTCCCCAATGGTGCCTCTTTGGACATGGACGTGAAAGCGGAGCGGGGGAGGGGCGGTGAGGAGTCCTATTCGTTGGGCGTTCAGTCGCAGGGCAAGTCACTGGTGAATGTGACTGCAGAACTTCCATCAGGCGCTGCGAAGCTAAACGGAAATCTTGTCGTTGAGGCCCGCAATTCAGACTTGGCGCCATTTGCCCTCGGACACCCGGTGCCTGAATTTTATGCCAAGGCTGGAGCAGCCTTCGGGGTATCGACATCATTTGAGCAATTCATGGCGAACGGCCACCTTGATATAGCGCTCAGCAAACTCGAGGTCCTTGAAAAGGAACTGGCTCCCATCGGCCCGCTTCGAATCAAGGCAGACTATTCATTCGAAAACACTAGGAGTGTCATCCGGATAAACTCGCTCCGTGCGAACGTGGACGGCGAATCGCCGGTTGCTGGAATCGAGGTAAGGCAGGCGTTTGAATATGACATGCTGAAGCGTGAACTCAACGTTGCGGATGCGGGCAAGGATCTGATTGCCCTGAAGCTTGAATCCCTTCCGCTGGCCTGGGCACAACCCTTTCTAGGGAAAATGGCTGTGACAGGCGGCGACGTGAAGGGAGTGTTTGTCATAAACCCGACAGCGGGTGGGTTCTCAATCGGAACCCAGAGACCGCTGACCGTATCCGCTTTTTCAATCGCACAGGAGGGCAAGCCCATGGTCCGGGATATCGCCGTGAACGTGGCGGCTACTGCCAGCATGACACCCCAAGGCTGGCAGGCAGATATTGCGAATTTCTCGGTCGCAAATGGTACGGTAGCTCTGGCCACACTTTCGGCGAAGGTCGGTCAGGAAGTGGGTGAGAATATGCCGGTCAAGGCGACAGGGACGTTTGCGCTCGATCTTCCAGGGGTCCTGGCACAACCCCTTGCGAGTGGCATGGTGGGCCTGACGCGGGGCAGCTTGTCCGGAAAGTTTTCGGCTGCGAGCGGGGCTTCCCAAGATGTGGCGGCACAAATTGTGGTTTCAGATCTCGCTTCCCCTGTAGAGAAGGGAGAACTGCCCAGAATCTCTATTGATCTTCGCGCGAGTCTGGATCCTACGGGAGTGTTAGTTGCCCAGGTTCCGGTACTCGTGGAAATTCAGGGAAGAAGGAGTGACGTACAGCTTGACGCCAAAGGTCAGAGCGGAAAAGCGGGGCTGGATGTTGACGCCCGCGTGAGCAGCAATGAGATCAACTTGGAGGATATGAAGATTCTCCTTGCGCCTCTTGCGGGGGGGGAGGCAAAGGGCGCACCTGTCTCAACTCCCCCGCCTGGCGATGCACCGGCGTGGTCCGGAGTCACGGGTTCGTTGAGCTTTGCGCTCAAGCGAGTGATCTATTCCTCTGAACTTACGGTCAGTGACATCAGCGGCTCACTTTCGATTGCTGAGACCGCGGTCACCCTGAAGGACCTCAAGGCGCTGCTTGGGCCAGGTGGTCAGATGACCGTATCCGGCGGAGTGACGTTCGCCCCATCGACTGCGGCTCCCTATCAATTGAAGGCTGACTTGGCCGTCACGGATCTCGATTCGGGAGCGACGCTCAAGGCATTCAATACGGGGAGCAAACTGCCTTTGGTGGAGGGAAAGTTTGACATCAAGAGCGACGTATCCGCTTCCGGGAAGAGTCTGGGAGCGTTGATGGATCATGCATCGGGCGATCTTCGACTTTCGAGCAAGGGCGGGCTTTTTCGTCCGCTGCCATCGCAATATGTCGAGGCTATCAGCGCTGCCCGGTCACAACTGCTCACCCGCACCGAGGAAGTGGGAGCGATTGCCTCGATCGCGGGCGCCTTTGGCGCAAAGCTTCCGGGCAATCTCGGACGCACGACGTCAAAGGTACACGCCGTGGCGGAGCGACTCGCCGATCTTGAGGCGATCGTGAAGTTGATAGCCGAGGTGAAGTTTGACCAGCTTACACTCGACGCGGGCGGTTCGACGACACTGGATACGATTCTGCGCGACTTCACCATCACATCGCCCGAACTTCGCTTCGTCGGTTCCGGTGGACTCAAGTATCAACCGGATGTCCCCCTATGGAAGCAGGCATTGACGATTAAGCTGAATGCCGCTGCGCGTGGCAAGGCGGCCGAGATCATGAAGAAGGGGAATCTCCTGGGTGACGCCAAGGACGGTCTGGGCTATATCCCGCTGTCGCTTGGTGTGAATATCGACGGCACTGCGGAAAAGCCTGACATCTCACAATTGGTCGCCGCTCTTTTTGAGAAGGTTCTTGCGATGAAACTGAATTCTGAAGACATCCGGAAACTTCAGAAAGGGGACATCGGTGCGATCCTGAATCTGGTCAGTCAGTTGAAGTGAATCGGGGCGGCAATCAACGCGACGGATGCAGGCTCTCTTGGTATCGGCAACTTCGATAATCCTGGTTCCCCAGTCTTCACGCACGTGAGCCTGGAGATTCCCTTGGCAGACCAAATTTCTCCAACCAGGCAAGTCCCTCACGTGCCGCTGCGGTCTCTGCCTTTTTCTTCGATGAACCTGAACCTCGCCCGATGACCGTTCCATTGAGAATGACGGCCACGTTGTAAGTGCGTGCATGATCTTTGCCGATGATTGCGGCAACGTCGTATCGGAGTGCCGCATTGCCCAGCACGGGCTGGACAAGTTCCTGGAGTCGGCCCTTCGGGTTGTCGCTCGTTTCCCTTGAGTCGATGTGGGCGTTGAGATCGCCCCACCAGGTCAGTATCCGCTCGCGAACGGTGGGGAGGTCCGAATCGAGGTAGATCGCGCCGAGAAGAGCTTCCCATGCGTCCTCTATGGCAGCTCCACGGAGTCTTCCTCCGGTGGATTCCTCACTCGCGCTCATCTTCAGATGACGGTCGATGTTGAAACGACGCGCCAGTTCGACGAGGAAGCTTCCCTGCGTAAGCAGGGCACGGCGTTGGGATAGCCGGCCCTCGCGGTCATTCGGGAAGAGTCTGAAAAGGGCATCGGTCAACACAAAGTGCAGGACCGCATCGCCTAGAAATTCGAGTCTCTGATTGTTTGTTTTTGCCTCAGGATTGTCTGCCAGAAAGGAGGCGTGCGTCATCGCTTCCTCAAGCAGGGCAGGTGACCGAAACCGGTAGCCGAGGTCACGTTGAAACTGCTCAAGATCCCGGGTCATGAGCTTGCGCTGGTATAGCGACGAATG
This sequence comes from Verrucomicrobiota bacterium, assembly GCA_014584295.1. Taxonomy (GTDB): domain Bacteria; phylum Verrucomicrobiota; class Verrucomicrobiia; order Opitutales; family Opitutaceae; genus UBA6669. Next base: position 137,845 of record JACTNC010000053.1, on the reverse strand, counting down.
CCGCAGTGAAAAACCGTGATGCTCACCGTCAGCCAGAAGGCGGTGACACCCAGCAGCCAGGCTGATTCTGCAAGACCGATCCCATGGAGCAGGGTCTGGGAGGGGATGTTGGTCACGACCGCCACCGGCAGGGTGTACACGAATACAATGGAAGCCACGCCGCGCAGGGCAGTGCGTGGGAGGCGAGAGAATTCATTGAGCATGAAATAGCCGCCTTCGACTCCCTTCGCGCTTTGCAGCCAGAACACCAATGAAATGAAGATGAGCAGGGTTGCGTAATGGATGAAGAGGCCGCACAGGATGAACAGCGCGTAGGTCAGGATCTGAAGCGCAGACGGATCGAGCCCGAGCTGACGCAGCGAGTAGACAATCACGCCGATGGCAATGGGCACATTCAGGAATCCATCCAGGTCGATCTTTCGCGTTGAGACCATGAACAGCAGGTGACCGGGCTGGGCAATGAAGAAGTCGAATGCGCCAGACCGGACATTGCGTCCCATTTCAAAGAGATTGCTCCAGAAGAACCCCATCAAGAGCCGCTGGATAAGGAGTGACGTGCCGACCAGCAGGGTCATCTCCCACTGGTTCCAACCTGCGATGCTGTCGGTATGTCGGTAGATCACGCCGATGAGCAGCAGATTCACACTCATCCAGAAGAGTTCGACGAGCGACCACATGAAAAAGTCGCCTCGGAACATCATCGTTCGAACGACTGAGTAGCGGACGCAGGCCAGCCAGAGCTTTGTGTAGTGCAGGAGTCCACTCATACCTCATCCTCCAACGGCGGTGTGGCGCCGCAGTCCGCGCACCCAGAGAAGGTGGGCGATACCATACAGTGCGATTGCCCAAAACAGCTGGATGCCGAGTCCCCGGAGCACAAGGGCGGGATCCGTGATACGCCCGGTCAGGATCGCCGCCGGGAAGTACATCTGGTAGTAGTAGGGGAGCCAGGTGGAAAGTTCGTAGAGCCAGCGAGGAAAGAGATCGAGCGGGAAGACCTGGCCCCCCAGAACGGATTCAATTGCGAGCGAGAGAATGACGAACGACTGGATTTCGAGGAACCAGAAGGTGAGGAGGCCAAAGCAGTAGGCGATTGTAAATTGGATCAGGGCCGAAAGGATCAGCGCGGGCAGCGCCATGGCGTAGGACCAACCCCACTCCGGGAGCGCAAGATGTCCGGATAGGAACGGCAGGACGATCAGGATCGGGATGAGTGCGAGGCCTCCGGAGACGATCCGTGCGGCGGTGAAGATGCTGAAGCGGTAGGCGAAATAGTTGATGGGCTTCAGGAGAAACTGATTGATGAGGCCGTTGCGAATCTCCTCGGAGATCTCGTAGTCCTCGTGCATTGCGCTAATGAAAAACTGCAGGATGAGGACAACGACGAAATAGGTCAGGGTCTGACTCAGGTCGAATCCTCCTACCTGCGTTCTTCCCTGAAAGGCGGCGCCCCAGAGGATGAAGACATAGGCGAGATGGATGAACGAAAAGCTGGCGCGCACCGCAAAATTCCAGCGGTACACCAGGTTGCTCTGAAGACCGATTAGGAAGGCGTGGCGATACTTCGCAAGTGACATGCGGGCTTAGGCGGACTCCTTGAGCTTGAAGCGGGCGATCACTTCCTTCGCCAGATTCCTGTAGGCGGTTGCCCCCGGTGAAAGCGGATCATAGGCGAAAATGGTTTTTCCAAAGCTGGGGGCTTCGCTGAGGCGGACGGTGCGGGGGATCACGGTGTCGAAAGGCTTTTCGGGCAGGTGCTTTCTCACCTCCTCCACGACCTGACGTGCGAGATTGGTGCGGATGTCAAACATCGTCATCACGACGCCCCCGAGCTCGAGCGTACGGTTGACCCCTGCTTCGCGAATGCGCTCCACATTGCGCATGATCTGCCCGAGACCCTCGAGAGCGAGGTACTCGCATTGCAGCGCGATCAGGAGGTAGTCTGCCGCTGCAAGACTGTTCATCGAAAGCATTCCCATGGACGGCGGGCAGTCGATGATGATGACACGGTGGGTCCCCGCATCCTTTAACGGCTGCAGCACAGCGCGCAGCTTATCCAGGTAGTTTTCAGACTGGGCGATTTCGATCTCGGCCGCTGCGAGGTCCTCCTCGCTCGGGATCAATTCCAGGTTTGTGTAGGCGGTGGCCACCACCATGTCACTTGCCTTGCCCTCCCCTCGAAGCGGGCCGTAAAGGCTCAGTCCCTCCTTCTTTTCGACCCCCAGCGCGCTGGTGGCATTTGCCTGTGGGTCAAGATCGATCAGCAGGGTGGAGATTTTCTTTTCGGCCAGAGCTGCAGCGAGATTGACGGCGGTGGTGGTTTTGCCGACTCCGCCCTTTTGATTGGCGATCGTAAAAGTGAGGGTGCGCATGAAAAGCGTGAAAAAAGTAAGGTCCGCACTGTCGGGCACGCGGGTTGCGTTGTCCATACCCGGCAACGACAAAATGACGTATCTTGCCGGGGATGGATCGATGGGGAAACGCCTTCGAGGACTTTTCTGCGGTTTGTATTGCCTTGCGAAGCGCAGGGCATTGGCACGATGAGCAAGGGGTTCGTGAGGTCCGTCGATTTACGGCTTGGCGAAGGACGAGGCCCGGAGGCATTGTACCTGAACAGCGTACTCAGCTCCAAATCTCCACCTCGATGAAGATCGTACATGTCGCAAGCGAGTTGTTTCCCTACGTCAAGACCGGTGGTCTGGCGGATGCCGTAGGAGCCCTTGCATCGACATTTGCGGATCGAGGGCATGAGGTGATCGTTTTCCTTCCCGGATACCGTGCGGCGCTGGCTCACCCGGATGCAGGCAGGGCGCGTCGCCGGCTGAGGCTGAAAATCGAGATGGGCGATCGATTCGCCTCATGCGACATCCTCGAATTTTCACCGAAGAAAAATTTGTCCATATTCTTGGTTTCGCGCGAGGAGTTCTTCGATCGCGCCGGGATCTATGGAAACGGTGAGAGGGACTACGAAGACAACGACAACCGCTACATCCTCTTCACGAAGGCGGTTGTGGAGACGCTGCGGGTGCTGGAACTCCGTGCCGACATCCTCCATGCGCACGACTGGCCGACCGCCCTTCTGCCGATCTTCCTTCGTTATGCGGAGCGACGTCATGGCGTGACGCTCGCACTGAAAACCGTGTTCACGATCCACAACCTCGCATTCCAGGGGGTGTTTCCGCGAACCGCCTTCTCCAGGATGAATCTTCCCGAGGAATTCATGAGCATCGACGGCCTCGAGTTTTATGGGCAGGTCAGCTTCATGAAGGCAGGCATCCTGTTTGCCGACCAGGTGACGACGGTGAGTCCGCAATATGCCCGGGAGATTCAGACCTCGGAATTCGGCTGCGGACTTGAGGGGGTCCTGCATACTCGGGCCGATGATCTGGTGGGATTGCTCAACGGGATCGATACCCATGTGTGGAATCCCGCAATCGATCCCTTGCTGCCGGCGCGGTATTCGGCTGATGATCTTTCCGGGAAAGTTGCATGCCGGGGCGAGCTCCTGAAACGCATGAAATGGCCGGCATCATTTGCGGGCCCGATTTTTGGTGTCGTGGCGCGGCTCACAGAGCAGAAGGGAATCTCACTTCTTCTTGCCAACCGGAGTTTTTTCCTGACCCAGGATGTCAAGCTGGTAGTGCTGGGCACAGGTGAGGGAGCGTTGGTAAGGGCTCTCGCCGAATGGGCGGATGGTGCACCGGACAAGGTGAAGCTTTCACTCCAGCTGGATGAGGCGATGAGTCATCTGGTCGAGGCTGGAAGCGATTTCTTTGTAATGCCGTCTCTCTTTGAACCGTGCGGTCTGAATCAGATGTACTCGCAGGCCTACGGTACGATCCCCATTGTTTCCAGCGTGGGCGGTCTGATTGACACTGTGGTGGACATTGACAACGATCCGGCTGGAGGCACGGGAATCATGTTTGCTCCGACCGCCCAGGGACTGGCCAAGGGGCTGGATCGCGCAATGGAACTCTTCAGAAATCCGGCCAGACTCCGTGCGATTCAGAAACGCGGAATGGGGCGTGATTTCGGATGGAACCGTGCGGCTGCGCTCTACGAGGAGCTATACGCCAACGTCATCTGAATGCGACTGTGAAGATCCGGAAGGGTTGGTGAGAGCAGCCAACCAAGAGGTGATTCGCGGTCCGGCGGCCCCCCATTGAGGCGCCCAGACACCTTTGGTCAACTGAGCCATCGCAGAAGCATCCCCATGTTTTGGCGATCCCTGCCTGCACCAAAATTATACCAGAATATTCATCAGCGTTCACTCGGCGGGGCAGGATTGCTTTGATGAAATGCGCCACCGAACGCCTTCCTTTCATGATTCAGGATTTGCTGACGCTAGCAGACTATGAACCTCCCATGGGGGACCTGTTTACCAACTCCCGGTTGGATGCCGGACGCGCGGTGTGGACGCGTCCGCTTGCGGGAGAGCGAGGCGTACCGGACAAGCGCCTGATTCACCAGCGTGTGGTGAGGCTTCATGGCCGTGCCCGGCTTCATCGACTGGGCATACGCCGCGGTCAGGGATATCACAAGTGTGGCAGCCGTCAGGATCTCGACTGGGTCACGAGCATTCGGCTGCTTGGGTGGACAGCCGGAAAGTGGCAGGTGATCTGGAAGAAGGAGAATCTGCCCCAGGAGATTCCTACACTGATCCGCTGGTTTCGGCTTCCGCGCATCGCGGTGTCCGGAGTGATCCTTGAGATCAGAAAGTCAGGCATTGATGGCGGCTGGACACCATGGAACCTGGCAATGTCCGCGTTCATTCTGGAAGGCGAGCTGCTGGATCCGATCGCTCCGAGAAACGAGAAGCTTCTTCGGATATCCAAGGTGGATCTCAATGGCCTGCCTTCGGGAGTGAGAGCGCGTCGAAACGATGGGGCTGTGCACTACCGAACGAAGGACTTCGAGGTTGGATTCACGCTGGGCCGCCCGGGTTTTTCACATCTTGGGCTGCATATCGAAGACAGGAAAAACGAGGGGAGAAGCATCCTGTCAACGCGTCCACCGGTTTTTTCCCAGGGACCTCAGCTCCATCCTGTGGGTGCTGCGCCAGTTGTGGCGTCCTCGGTCCGTTGCGACATTGAGGGCACCACCGCGGTTATTGGAAATTGCGTAACGTACACCTTCTCGGCCGGCAACCAGCACTATCGGCTGAAATGGACGGTTACACCCGAAGGAATTTCACTTGAGGCTGAGCGTTCCGCGAAGCGGAGTGAACTGGCGTGGCACAGTGCCGCATGGATGATTGGACTCAGAAACAGCGTATCGCCATCGCATGTGCTCGGGCGCCTTTCCGAAAGGGGGGAGGCCGGAGGAGTCATTCTACCGGCACTTTTGACGATCCCGGCATTCGGAAGCTGGGAAATCGCAAGTTCCTCATCGCTCGGATGGATCAGGAGTGACTGCCGCCGATCCCAGGATCTCAATATTCTCGAATTGAAAGTAGGGGAGGAGCCCACTGCAGAGGGGCTGCATCGCCTTCGCGCGGGCAGGCATCGGGTGACGTTTACCCTGAAACCAAGGCGGCCGAGGCTGACCCTGAGGCCGGATGCGCCGATGGTCGTAAAGCGTGCGCTGGCACGCACGCAGTGGACGGCGCTGACTTTCCGTGCGGACACCGGCACGCTCAGCAACAATGGCGCATCGATGCATTGCCCGGTTTGCATGGATACCTGGGCGGCGGTGATACGTCCGCAGGGGGATGTTTTGCCAGGGCTTTCGGCGATGGATTTTCTGCGCTACTCGCTTGAGCGTTGGCTGACTGGAGGGCCTGGTTACGCGGCCGGGCGGCTTCTTCAGGACGGAACCTCACATGATGCCGATGACGAATACCTTCAGACGGGTGCTTCGGCGCTGCGTGGAGTGGGTGAGTATTTGTGTCATGGGGCGACGCCGGCCTGGTGGCGCAAGTATCGATCAAGGATTCTGGAGAAAATTCATGCAGCCCGAGGGCGCGATCTCGACGGTGACGGCCTGATTGAGAGCCTGCATCGCACAGGCGAGAGCGGGACCAAGCAATGGAGCACGTGCTGGTTCGACGTCATTTCGTTCGGATGGAAGGATGCCTTCTCCAATGCGATCATGTATGGCGCCCTGATCGCACTTGAGCGCGGGCTTGTTAGATTCGGCGAGAAGGAGGAGGCCGCGCGGCTTTCCGAATGGGCACGACGCCTGCGGTCGAACTATCGGGACGCCTTTTGGAACAAGGAGACAGGATGGCTTGCCGGTTGGAGATGCCGGGAAGACAAGCTGCATGACTACGCGTTTCTCGCGGTCAACGGGGCAGCGATAGCGGAGGGCCTGATCGATGACGTTGAAGCGAGGGAGATTCTGGAGCGGTTGCTGGAGGAGTCGCGAAAGGTCGGCATGCCCGATGCCTCACTCGGGCTGCCGGGTAACCTCTGGCATATCCCTGACTGTGATCTTTCAGACATCATTCTTGGTTATCCTCTGGGGTACTATCAGAATGGCGGCCGCACCCATTCCCAGACGCGTCATTTTGTGATGGCGCTTTATCGCTGTGGAATGAAGCGCGAAGCCGACCACATGCTCGCAAGACTCTGCCATGGGCTGGCTGGCGCGCGGGTATTTGGCGGGAATCAAAGCGGCGTTGATTGGCGCTATTGGGATGATCGCCCGTGCGGCTACGAAGGACTCTTGACGGATCAGTTCGGCGTACTTGAAGCGATCTTCCATAGGTGGGGCCGCGGCGAAAGCTGATCAATGCGGAGGCTACGGCAAGAGACAATTCTCTCCATCACCGCAATCGGTCCGCCTAGTTCGTCGAACCCGATTGTTGCAGGAAAGCATTCAGCGCCGCCTCGACGGCAAGCGTGTGCATGGCCACGCGTTGTTCGAGGGGGAATCCTGACGGCGTCTCCAGCGTATAGGAGAGCGTCGTATGGTGGGCACGCAGGTAGATGGCTTCCGGCCAGCGTTCGCGGGCAACCGGATCGTCAATGGGGCGAATGATGCCGTTGCTGGCCGTCCGTCCATCGATCATCGAGGCGTGATCGATCGGATGCGCGGATCCTACCGCATCGATCATGATTCCAGCGAGGGATGCCCGTGCGGTCGGGTTCAACTCGTAGAGATAAAAGCCCGTGGATTCCCAATCCTCATGGAGGCAGAAAGAAAGGTCGAACGGCGGCTGATATTCGAGCCACCTCACGTGGGCGGAAACCTCGAGGCTGGCCGGATTGCGATAGTCCCGGTTCAAGTCTATACCTGCGCGATTCTCGCGAACCCCCCTGAGGAAGCCACTGGGATTGAGCATGGGAACGAGAAACCAGACTGCCCTCGCATCAAAAACGCCGCGCTCTAGCAGCCTAAGAAGCGCAAGGGGCGAAGCAGGTTCATCGCCATGGACTCCACTGGAGAGGTAGATCCGTGGTCGTGGCCCGGCGGTGCGTTTTGTCAGTGCAATCAAGGGGCATCCGTCGATCTCGATCATGGATTCAGCGCGAAATCCGTGGTGTTTGGCGGTTCCGGCGAAGCGATTGACCAACTCCTGGGGATCAAACGGTGCGGCTTTGACAGTTTCCATCGACTGCTTCTTGCTCTTCCTTTCGCCGCATCTCAAGCGCAACTCTCGTCATGTCATCTGTCCGTGTTCGTTTCGCACCCAGTCCTACCGGATTCTTCCATATCGGCAGCGCCCGGACTGCACTTTTCAACTGGCTCTATGCCCGTCACACCGGGGGAACCTTTGTCCTGCGCATTGAGGATACCGACAAGGAGCGGAACAGTGATGAATTTCTCCAGGTGATCTATGACAGCCTGCGCTGGCTGGGGTTGAACTGGGACGAGGGACCCCTTGTTGGCGGAGGATTCGGTCCCTATCGCCAGAGCGAACGTGCCGACATCTATCGTGCCTATCTCGAGAAACTCAGGGAAGCCGGGCGTACCTACGAGAGTGAAGGAGCTACATTCTTCCGGATTTCAGGGAAACCGCAGATCATCGACGATGCGATCCGGGGGAGGGTGGAGCGGACCGAAGAGAAGGACTTTGTCATTATTCGATCCGACGGCAATCCGGTCTTCCATTTTGTGAATGTGGTCGACGATATCGCCATGAGAATCACGCACGTGATCCGGGGGGAGGACCATCTCTCGAACACGAGCAAACACACGGAGTTGTTTCAGGCATTCGGTGCGCCCGTACCGGTGTACGCGCACATTCCGCTGATCCTCAAGCAGCACGGCCCGGGAAAGATGTCGAAACGCGATCAAGGTGCCCTTATCGAAGAATACCAGCGGCGTGGCTTTCAACCTGAGGCTCTGGTGAATTTTCTCTGTCTGCTGGGCTGGTCTCCAAAGAATGACCAGGAGAAGATGCCGATTGAAGAGATCATCCGCCTCTTCGATCTGCCTGCGGTGCACCAGGGGAATGCGCGATTTGATGAGAAGAAGATGGCGCACATGAACATGGCGTATCTGCACGCCATGAAGCCCGACCAGTATTACGCCGTGGCTGCAAAGTACCTCGGTGGCACAGGTTTCCTTGCCCTTCACCGTCCGGAGGAGGAATACTTGCGATCTGTGCTTGCGCTCTGTCAGGTCAAGGTGCGTTCGCTTGAGGAATTACCCGCTGCAATCGGCTGCTTTTTCACGGAAGATTTCCCCTACGATGCAAAGTCCGCAGATCGGATCCGGTCCAAGGGAGATCCCTGCGCCCGGCTGCAGGAGTTTCTGGATGCGCTCCCGACTGCAGATTTTTCATCGGATACCTCGCTTGAGGCCTGGCTTCAAGGTCTGGCTGCATCAAAGGGAATGACCACTTCCGACTACATTCACCCCGGTCGCCTCGCGTTTTCCGGCGGCAGCGCCGGTCCGTCGTTCTACGGCGTTTTGCGGGTCATTGGCCCCGAACGTGCCGGACGGCGCATCCGGCGTTTCCTTGGAATCATGGGACCATCCGTTTCTGATCAATGAACGTGCCCGACAAACCGTCACGCTACGTCGCACTCATTGCTCACGATGCCAGGAAGGAGGCGATGGTCGCCTTCGTGGAGCGACACCGTGCTTTTCTGGAGGGACAGCGGCTCGTCGGAACACGGACCACGGGCTCGCTCGTACAGGAGAAGACGGGCATAAACGTGACGGCCATGCTTTCAGGTCCGCTCGGGGGCGATCTTCAGATTGGTGCCCTTGTTGCAACGGGCGAGGTGCGCGCGGTGATTTTCCTTCGAGACCCGCTCACTGCCCACCCCCATGAGCCCGATATCGCGGCGTTGATGAAGGTGTGTGACGTCTATGATGTCCCGCTTGCAACCAACCTCGCGACAGCGCACGTGCTGGTCGAACACCTGGCACAAGGCGATCAATCGTGAGAACTCACGGGATCCTCACTCAGGCAGATGACGTTTTTATCAGGACTTCCAGAAGACCTTGGGTGCATGCCTGGGCGAAGGATCGATCGTTGATGTCTGTGTCCAGTTCGACCAAGGCTATGCCGGGTCTGAGATGCTCGCGAATCGCTGAGAACAGTGCCGCGTCGGCTTCGGCATCGTGAAAGGGCTGACCTGGTGCTCCAATTGCGCTGAGGCCCTTCAACGGAAGATAGAGTCGGACGGGTCCTTTGTGCGCGTTTGCTTTCTCCGCGAGGATGCGTCCGAGACGTGAGGATTCCTCGGCGTTCGTGCGAAGGAGGGTGACCTGGGGATTGTGCTGATAAAATCGCCTTCCGGAAAAGCGGGACGGCACGGTTGCGGGCTCTCCGAAATTCACCATGTCAAGGCACCCCGGCGCAAGAATGGTCGGTACTCCACGCTTTGCCGCAGCGTCGAGCCGTGTGGGGCCGGCGGAAAGTATGCCTCCGACAAGCTCGTCAGCCCATTCGGTGGTCGTCAGATCAAGCACGCCTGAGACCAGTCCTGAATCGATAAGGGCTTCCATGTTTCGTCCACCTGTGCCTGTTGCATGAAAGACCAGCACCTCGTAACCGGATTCCTCAAGGATTCGTTTTGCCTCGTTGATGCAGGCGGTGGTGTTGCCGAACATGCTTGCGACCACGATGGGCTTGTCCGTCGTGGTCGACTTGCCTCTGCGCCCAACGCTATTGACCATGCCACAGATTGCACCCGCAGCATTCTCGAAAGTGATTCGCGAGATGCGATTGAGTCCGGCTATATCGACGACGGCGGGAAATAGCACGAGGTCTGATGTGCCGATGTAGGGTGCGGTATTTCCGCTCGCCAGCGTGGTCACCATGATTTTTGGGAAGCCGAATGGAAGCGCGCGCATCGCAGTGGAGCCGATTGAGGTTCCACCGCCGCCGCCCATGGAAATCGCTCCCTGAATCCTGCCTGAGGCAGCGAGTTCTGACAGCAAGCGGGCTGCTCCCTCGCCCATGAGGGCGATGGATGCGCCGCGATCCCTGCGGGCCAGGACATTTCTCCATTCCGCGACACTCGACCTGGCGGCAACAGCATCGGATGAAAAGTCAGCGCCAGGCCTGTCGTGTGCCAGAGTGGAGACGTCGATCGATATGACCGACAATCCCTGCCGACGGATCTCCTCGGCCAGGAAGTTCAATTCGTGGCCCTTGGTGTCGTAGGTGCCAAGCACTGCGATCGTCGGCATGGGGAGTTGTGCAAACCTACTGTTTTGCGGAGGTCCAGCGAGCGGCGTTGATGAGAAGCTGCTGAAATGCCGGATGATCGTGGGTTCGCTGATCGTGGCCGAGGGTGATTCCGACGATGCGCGCATGGTCATGCGCCGTGATCCAAACGGCGGGATGCGGCCTCCCGAATTTCACTGATGGAGAGGTTTCCGCCAGCACCGTTATGGAGGCGGTGCCCGCCGGAATCCTGTCCGCATTAAAGTAGTAGAGTTCATCCTCCACGCTGAAGGTCGCGGGCACGGATCTCATCACGGGATGGTCGCGCAGGATTGAATTGACTGAGAAACGCGCGATCTTGTCATGTCCACGTGCTCCTCCGCCTACGATCGTGGCATTCAACTCAGGCCATTGCGGGTAGCCGTACCAGGTTCCGGGGTGCAGCATGACAATACCCTTTCCGGCATCGGCAAAGCGCCACAGTGCCTCCCGATAGGCAGGAAAATCAAAGAAGCGGCGATTGACACTGATGATTGCGACGTCCGCGGACGAAAGTGCCTGCGCTGCCTGATCTCGATCCTCCGTGTAATGCGTTGTGAATCCTGCCGCGCGAAGGATGGCGCTGTCGGTCCTGTCAAAGAAGCGCGTGAAATCATGCGAACTTCCTCCCCCGATCAGGAGGGCACGCGTCTTGCCCGCCTCCCACTGCACAGGGGTCAATGGAGGAAGCGGCGCGTCGCCCTTCCAGCCTTCCTTGGGTCCGGCAATCCAGGATGTGGTGGCGAGCGCGGGTTTGGACGTGACGGCATTCTCCTTGAGGGAAGGAATGGAGGCCACAGCCTCGGTACTCGCAGTGATGGCGACCGTACATGGGACCACCTTGTTATCGTAGCTCTCAAGGACAATGCCCCGAAGCTGTGCCTTTTTCGAGAGCGTGATGCCAAAACAGCGGAGCTGACCTCTTCGGGTGAACGGTCCCGCATCCATGCTTCCCGAAACTTCGGCGCGGGAGACTGCATCTGAAAACTGAATGCCGTTCCTGAGGATGTATTCCTCGTCGCCGCCATCGGCGAATTTTACGGTAACCTTCATCACGGGCATTCCGAGGGCGGTTTCGCCACCGGCGGGCCATGCATTTCCTCCAATCCCTCCAAGGAAATACAGGATGCCCGCTTCAACCGATGCGGGAATCTCCACGCGCCGTGGAAACTCCTGGGAAAAATCCCCGGGTGTCGCTCCGCCCTTGAGGGCGATGACATTGCGTCCGTTCGGCGACTTGGCAGGATCGACGACGGAGAAGGGCAAACCGCTTACGGACACATCGCCGAAACGCGAGAGCGTGACACTGTCGTCCTCAAGATCTTCATTCTTGAACATGCCCCGCCGACTGTCGGCGGTGAAGGCATTGCGGAGGTCAAGGACGCGAAAACTCCGGTCAGTACCACACATGTAGGTGAGAAGATCGCGAAGCCCCTCGGCGCCGATGCCCTCGAATCCCTCAGGCATGAGGGATCGGTGGGTGTTTTCGCGACGGCTGATGTCACTCTTCAGAATTTCATGATCACTACCCTGGTTGCGGAGGGTGATTGAGCGGAAATTCTCCGAAACAATGACGCCGACGTAGGTCTCACCGGACTTGGTGACGATGTCCCATTGATGGTAGCTAGGATCTACCTCGCGATTGGGATCAATGATGTGGGTGAGTAACTCCGCAGGCCCGTGTGAACCCATGCCCGTGAGCGACGGCCCGACGGGGCGGCCGGCTATGTCTCCGTGCGCGTGGCACACAGCGCAGGCTGCTGTGAAGATGGCACGTCCCTTGGCGGGGTCACCGGGCTTTTCCACTTCGGGAGCCAGTCGGGCGATCAGGAGGTTCTTTTCCTTGATTTCCGGGTTCAGCGTTGCAAGCAGGCTGGTTGCCTCTCTGGAAACACGGGCATTGGGGTGCCGGCGCAACCGAGAGGCATTGATTGGTCCAAGCACGCCTGCATCGACGATTCCCGACTTGATGGCAGCGAGCAATGCCAGTGCGAATTTCGGGCGCTTGAGAATCTGTTCAAGAGCCTCTGGGGCATGTGTCTTTGAGAACACCTCGACGAGCGCCGAAGCGGCGCTATCGCCCGAGGCATTGCCGATGGCATTGATGAAATCTGAGCGCAATTGTGGCGACAGCGTGGCGGTGGCGAGGAGATCGCGTATGCGGGACAGGGTTTCAGCCTGGCTTTGCTGCAATGAGAGCAGGCTGATCGCCGCGTCGGCCCGCTTCTCATCCGATTGGGTGGAATCGGAAAGTGCATTTTGAAGGGCGGTGCTGACCCGTTCACGGACAGAGGCAAGGGTACCAGCAGAATCCCAACGGTCGGCCAGTGGCAGTGCAGCAGATGCAGTGGCCGGATCCTCGAGGAAAATCCTCAGGCTTGCCATGAGGGTGGGGTCAGCCTTGGGCTTTAGTTTCGGAGACTGTGCGAGCGATCGTAGAAGAGCGAGCTTCAGTTGCCGGGCGCCCGTGGTCTTGGCGCTGGATGCTGCGGAAAGCACTCCGATAATCTCGTCCGCGTGAAGTGACGGGGCGACTGCGGTTACGAAGACATCGAGACCCTTGTTGTCGGAAGAGTCAAAGGCATCGACCAGGTACGGTGCCGCGTGTTGGGTCGCCGCCGCGATGATGGCGGATTGTGTCCACGCATCGGAAGCGTGGACGAAGGTCTTGAGCATTTCCCTTCGCGCCGAACTGGATGTCGCTTCCTCTGCCCTTGAGAATTCGGCTTCGGCACGGCTCCCGATCGGCTTATGGAGTGCAGTCAGGGCAGTGCTTCCCTCGGCGGTTTCCTGCGCAAGCCGCCAGGCGGTCTTTTTCACCTGGGAATTGGGGTGGGTCTGGATAATGCGCATGAGACCAGCAACGTCATTGCGATCGAGGTTGGGTCGCGTGAGACTGCGGGCCTGCTTGTGCTGGATGCGCCAGATGCGGGAGAAATAGTGATCTCGATCCGGCCGAACCGCGGCATTGGTGGGCCCATGGGTGGGGCCGCGCGTGTCGTTGTGGATGACCGCCTGATTGTAGAAGTCGATCACGTAGAGAGCTCCGTCGGGTCCGATACGCGTGTCGATCGGACGAAACCACAGGTCTGTGCTTCGAATGAACTCAGTTTCCTCACGGCCCTTCTCCTTGGCGCTCGTATAGCTGACACCATCCGGCGTGAGAAACTCATGGTGCACGATGTTGATCGTGGGCTCGGTCGTGAAATAGCTGTAGTTCCATTTTTCAGGCCACGCACCGCCTTCGTAGATCGCGCAGCCAGCGGCTGCTGTGAATTGGCCAACGAGGTCGATCTGGACATAGGCCTGCTCTGGCCACGAAATCGCAGGATAGGTCCTTTGTCCGACAATCAAGCCCTTGGCCGAAGTGGTCCGTGGCACTTTTCCCATCGCAAGAATCCTCTCCGGAAGGACGGTATGGAAGAGGACGGTTCCAGAGGTCGGCTGTGTCCAGAAAATCTGACCATCCCAGGTTGTGGCCAGTCCCCACGTGTTTCCGCCTCGACTGCTGACCTGCTCGAACGCGGAGCCATCGGGCTTGAATCTCACGACACCACTTCCGATAAATCCAAAGGAGCGATTCCCATCGTCGCTCTTTACTTCGCCCCGGCTGTAGCCATGCGTTGCATAGATCCAGCCGTCGAGTCCCCAGCGCAGGTTGTTGATCACCGCATGGGCGTCGAAGGTACCGAGCCCCGTATAGAGCCGGGTGCGTCGATCGGCAACGCCGTCATTGTCGGTGTCCTGAAGATACCAGATATTGGGGGCGGCGGACACAATTACGCCGTTGCGATAGAGCACGAAGCTGGTGGCGAGCTCCAATTTGTCAGCGAAGACCTGACGTTTGTCCATGACGCCATCTCCGTCGGTATCTGTAAGGATCGAGATGCGATCTTCCGGGTCGCGCTGGGTGTTTCCCGGATGAAGTGAGCCGCTGTCCTTCCAAGGAGCCGTGTTCACGTTGCGACGGCCATTGGGATATTCCGGAGTCTCGCAAACCCAGAGCCTTCCTTTCTCGTCCCATTCGAGATTCATCACCTTGTTGATCAGCGGCTCCGAGGCGACGAGCGAGAGGTTGAAATCGGGATGGACCTCAATCTTTGCAGCAGCCTTTTCCGGACGCGTGGGACCTCCTTCGACATAGCGCAGGGCGTCGCCCAATTCATCAGGACGGCAAAGCTCGTCCGTGTTGGAACGTTGTCCCGCCCAGGCTATCCCGCGCAGCAAGATCGCACGATAGTTGGTGCGGTTGAAGTTTTCGTAGTAGTGACCCGGAATGGAAACGAACGCGCGGTAGGGCCTGAGTCCTCCTTCGACCTTGCGTTCATAGGTCCACATTTGCGGCTGGATATCGTAGATGCTGACTCGTTTTCCGCCGGCGGTGAGCTCGCTGACCCGCTGCTGCACCCTGGGATTGGAGCTGGTTCCCGGCTTGGGAGTATAAGCTGTTGCCAGCACGTGGACATCGGGAGAGAGATCAAGATCGTAGTAGAGCTCATCGTCCATCGCCCAGTTGGAGACATCGCGCGTGATGGGGCCGAAGCGATCGATGAAGTACAGGTTCATCGGTCCCTCGAGCCAGCGAGTGGTGCCGTTGCGCCAGGAGCCGCCGACGATGGATTTGAACCAATCTGGATCGTTGGAAACCACGCCGGCGTGGATCACCACCAATCCGCCGCCGCGTTTCAGGAATGCATCAAGATTGCGACGATCCGGAGCGTCGATAGTTCCTGCCTCTTGGGAGTGGAGGATCAGCACATCGGTCTCGGCGAGTTGTGCCTCTGTCGGGAAGGCATTGGCTCCGGTTGCACGCGCACCGCGTTCATTGAGCAGCGGAACCCATTCCTTCAGGAAGCGCGGGTAATCATGTGCGCCCGGGCCATGGGTTTTTGGTCCGGAACGGATGAAAACGCGGAGCGGCGCCTCGGCTGCTGCGGAAACAATGCCGAAGAGCGTGAGGATAGCTGCGAAGAGAAGGGAGACAGGACGTGGCATGAGGGATAAATCGTTCAAGATTTGGTTCAAGGCATCAGGCGCGCAACCGGCAGGCCGGCAAGCCGTGCTTTTGACGCAGGGAGCGCCAGGGTTCCTCCGAGGAGATGTCCTGGGGATCGGGCGCAGCTCCCAATTCCGGCGGAAGATTGGCTGGGGAGAGGATGGCGAGGAAGACGAGAGGCTCGGGATGGGGATTGTAGGTGGCATGCACCGTGCCCGGAGGGATGTGCGCAATCTCGCCGGCCTGAAGCATACGGTATTCTCCGCCTACCCATTGCTCAGCCCGCCCGCTCACCACATAGATGATCTCTTCCCGGTACGGATGAATGTGGAACGGGTGGCAGTGCATGGGGTCCATGTTGGCCCGTACCAGGAGCAGTTTGTCTGCTGCGACAAGGTCCGGCCTGCAGAGCCATTCGTTCACGGTCCACGCATTGGGCTCGTGGGGCGTATCCGATTTCTGGATAAAGTGTCGAACCTTCGCTGACATGGAAGTGATTCAGCGCTTTCCGATCGCGGGGGCTGCGATTGACTTGAAGCGTCGCGTCAGGTCCGTGAGCGAGGCCTCCACACCCATGCGCTCCAGGCTGCTGGCTCCGACGAAGCCGACGCAGTCGGTTCCCTGGAGGACCCGCGCTGCGTCCTGAGGGGTGTTGATAGGCCCGCCGTGGCACAGGAAATAGATGTCATTTCTCACCTGTCTCGCCGCACGGATGATGTCCTGCGTGACGGCAAGCGTGTGCTCCCAACTGACGACTGCGTTTGTGACTCCGATGCTGCCGCCCACGGTTGTGCCGACGTGGGCGATGATTGCGTCGGCGCCGGCCTTGGCCATTTCAACGGCCTCCTCCGGGGTGGCGACATAGACGATGGAGAAAAGGTCCATGCGTCGTGCGAGGGACACCATTTCAAATTCCTTCTTCACGCTCATGCCCGTTTCCTCGAGGACTTGGCGAAAGTGGCCATCGACAATCGTGTGGGTAGGAAAGTTGTTCACTCCCGAAAAGCCCATTTCCTTGATTCTGCCGAGCCAGTGCCACATGCGACGTCGGGGATCCGATGCATGCACGCCGCAGATGACCGGCACTTCTTCCACAACGGGGAGAACCTCATGTTCGCCGATTTCCATGGCTATGGCGTTGGCATCGCCATAGGCCATCAGACCGCACGTTGAGCCGTGCCCCATCATCCGGAAGCGGCCGCTGTTGTAGATGATGATCAGGTCGGCCCCGCCTTTCTCGATGAACTTGGCGCTGATGCCGGTGCCGGCACCGGCAGCGATGATCGCTTCGCTGCGTTTGAGAACCGCATCGAGGCGGGAGCGCACTTCGTCGCGCGTATAGGGATTACCTTTGCCTGTCCAGGGATTGGGCATGTGGGAGGAGAGATAAAGGGGACGAGACTTGAGGTTGGGTTCGGTTGTCGGTTTGACCTTGCGGGAGCCCAGCGAGCACGTGAGCCTGCAGCGAATGCCCGAAAAGGAAAAGAGCAGGCATCACACATTCAACCGACGATTCTGCACCCGAGCCCAAAATGAACCCTGAGTGGAAGGAGACAACGGTTGATGGCCCACGCACCCATCGGTGGAGTCTGGATCGAGGGCAATGTGCCGAACTTGCAACCCATCGTATCGCCTGGCTTGGGCTGGACACCGTGGCTGCGCCGTATCGCCGGGTGCGACTGGCACCCTCGGGGAGTTTTCTACTGGCCTGTCTTGAGGGGGAGGGGCGCATCTTTCTGGAGGGACGTTGGCAGGTGGTGAGGCCGGGACAGCTTTGCCTGGCGCCGCCGCGAATCCTCAACGCCTTTCATGCGGTGGCCCGCCGCAAGTGGACGTTTGCCTGGATCCGCTACGAAGAACCCTTGGCTGTCCAGCCGCTCGTGCATTCACGTTCTCCTCTGCGAGTCGCGGATGGAGCGCGAGAAATCGGTCGGGTGGTCTCTGGTCTCAAAGATGAGTGGGAGGGCGTCAGGAGTGCTGCGATGATCCATCATTGGATCAGTCTGCTGCATGGGTTGAATCTGCGGGTCGCTCAACCTGCCCGGGCGAAATCTCGCCTGTCAGCGCTTTGGGAGAGGGTATCGATGGCTATTGCCGAGGATTGGAAGCTGAGTTCGCTCGCTACGGAGGCGGGTGTGAGCTCCGAGCATCTACGTCGCATGTGTCGGAAGGAATTGGGCCGGACCCCGATGGCGCAGGTCGCTTCCATGCGGGTCCAGCGCGCGCAAGAGCTGCTGCACGGAACCGATGACAAGCTTGATGCCATTGCGCCGCGGGTGGGCTACCACACTGCGGACGTCTTCATCCGAGCCTTCACGCGCACGGTGGGCCTGACGCCGACCCAATACCGCGAACGAGGGCGGGAGGCACGAAATCCTGCTGGAAGAGATTGAGAGTCAACATCAGCTCTCAGATTTGGGAAGGCTGGAGTTTCGAAGAAATCCTGGAGGCGCGGGACGGAATCGAACCGTCGCATAGAGCTTTTGCAGAGCTCGGCCTTACCACTTGGCTACCGCGCCTTGTCCTGACTTGCGTCAGTTGAAACCTATTGAGTGAGCGATTGCGGCTGGATGGCAACCTGAGTTTCAAGAAATGTCGAAAACTGCGGGTTGGCTGCAACAACCTGACTTTCAAGGAAAACGCACCGACGAAAGGGGAGTACCTAGGCGGCGGCGCGCACAGGCGTCAATCGAAAGATGAATTAGCGCAGCCACGATGTAAGCGGACAATGCGTGCCTCGGGTAGAGGCTGGGAATGCGTTTGCCTTTGAATTCTCACGACTATCGCGGGGATTGAATCTGAGCCAAAACTGAAAGTCCTGCGGTTTTACTTTTCTCCGGATGGCTTGGGGTGCACCGTGTGGCGATGCAGCGGATCAGGCTCGTTACCTTCAATATCGCCCATGGGCGCGGGTTGATGCCTATACAGGGATTGACGACTGCCAGGAAAATCCGCTCCAACCTGCGCAAGATCGCTAATTTACTAACCGGATTGAAGCCGGACATCGTAGCCATCCAGGAGATCGATGAATTTTCGCGTTGGGCGGGCAACTTTGACCATCTGGATTACCTCAGGGACTTCACAGACTTTCCCCACGCCGTTTTTGGCATCAACAATCGACGGGAGGGCCTGATCAACCTCGCGTATGGAAATGCCTTTCTCTCCCGGCACCCGATCGTAGATTCGGAGGCCGTTGTATTCGGGCGAAGCAGGGTGGGCGAGAAGGGCTTTCTCTTTTCGGAATTTGACGTGAACGGGTACGCCGTGCCCATTGTCAACCTGCACCTTCACTACGCCTCTCGGCTGCGACGCTTCCGGCAAATGGACCGCTTGCTCGCCTATCTCAGAGAGAAGGAACGCCTCCGTCCGGATCGCTGGGATGTATCACCGATCGTCTGCGGTGATTTCAATAACCCGGGTTCGAACAGGGGGGACGCAACGTCATCGCTGCTGAGCCATTTGTATGATTTTGACGATTACACACTTTTTCCCCGAGAAGGACGTACCTTTCCCTCGCCACTTCCCAGCCGGCAGCTCGACTTTGTCTTTCTGCCGCCCGGGTGCAACGATGTGCAAACCGAGGTGATCAAATCGGTGCTGTCAGATCACCGCCCCGTCCTTGTGGAATTCACGCTTCCGGACCGGCGGCCCGCCACCGCTACCAGGTGAACAGGTCTCCGCGGTGGAACTCCGTGGTTGATGGTGTCCAGGATGGCGGGTTGTTCGCGAGTTGCTGATCGAAATCCAGAGTTCGGATCTGAGGTTGGTAATAGGTGCGGTTGCCTTCGTAATCGTAGTCGCGAAAGACGCCGGTCATGTACTCGGATTCGAAAAGCTGGACGAGGGAACCCTTGATTTCCAAATTGACGGCACCGTAGTCCCAATCCTCGAGCATGCGGACAAGATTCTGCACGCCACCGCTGTTCGTGCGCGAGGTCTTGTCCATCGGCAGGTCGGGATCAGAGGTTGAAGCCGTGTTTCCGGTAAGAATGGCGGAATTGACCTTCATCAGTTTCACGGCGTCCGGAGACGTGTCGCTTGGCATTGAGGCAAGCCGCTCGTCGAGGATCTTGTCTGCATTGTCATCGTTCCACCCTTCGGAAAGAACCGTCACGGCATCTCCCATTACCGCACAGGGATTTGTCACACCCGAGGAGATTTCCGTGGTGTTGTAATTGCCCTGAATATAGACGCCATTGTTTGAAACGACAGCAAAGCCCTTGGGATGTCCGTCCGCATCATTCAACTGGGGGGTGCTTGCACCGTTTGTTAGGCGGATTCCACTTCCGAGTCCGGTGTCGTTCGTGTTGTCATGAATGTAAAGCACACCGTTGAACGCGTTCGTAAGAGAAGGGGTATTTTCCAAGGTTTGTTTCAGTTTTGCAATATCCATCGTCGTCATCTTGATGTTGGTCTTTTCACGTCGATCAAAGACAGGTTTGCGTTGCTCTGGAAAGATTTCCGACATCTTGGTCGTTCCGATATCGGCGTTGAAGGCACTAGGGTTGTCCTTGGTGCCGACATTGACGACGGGATTGCCGTCGCCATCCACATTGATTGTCACAATGATGCCCGCGCGATTGTACATGCGACGGGATTCGATGGTCGGTTCCATTTCGTTGTCCGCAAGCGGTGATCCATCCTTGACGGGAGGAGGAGCAATGACCGAGCGATAGACATCGTTTGCCGTCGGGTAGGCATCGGGATAATCGGAGACCGCCTTGGTGACATTGACCCCACCCACAAAGTTTTCCGGAGCCGCGAGTTTTCTGGCCTGCTGGGTCATGTTGGCGAGCGACTCGGTATCGTTGGCGTATCCATCATCCAAATTGGGATCAAAAATGGGTGGCTTGAGCGTGGAGGTACCCCAGGCACCGGGTTTCCGGTAGGTGGTGCCTGTGTTGTCCGTGGCACCATTGACCGTGTCCACAAAGTAGAGTTTGTCCGTTATCAGGAGGTTATTGCCGCTGCCTGTCTGGGCCCCTACATAGGCGCTGCCGTTCGTGGAAATGGGCCCCTTGATGATCATTTCCTGGGAGTTTGCGATCTCGAGATCGTCCTGATAGAACACCGCGTATTGAAGCAATGAGGTCTCTGAGCGAACAAAACGTCGTCCGGCGCGGTATTCGATGGTGCCGAATGTGGGATCGGTGCGCCTGACAAGGATCCGGGCAATAAAATAGTAGTTGCGGCCGATGCGTTCTGTAGTGCCTGGCTTGAGGCCGATGGCGCTTCCATCCCCGCCGGGATTGACCTTGTGGAATTCGATCGTTCGGGCGACGGACCAGTTGTTTGACTGCAGATCCTTTGAAAACGGGACAGCAGCAGGGGTTGAGATGGGCCTGCTCTGCACGATGCCGTCCGCAATCATTTCGGTTTCGATATTGTTGGAACTCGTGCCGCGATTGATTTCGGCGATCCATCGGAAGAACAGGTACTCCATTTCACTTTCCGCGATCAACTTGGCTTTCTCCATGCGGGTTTGGCGCACGGAGTTGCGTTGCGTGTTGGCACTGAATTTCAACACGCTTCCTAGGACGATCGAGAGGACTACCACAACAATGACAACGGCGATGAGCGTGCTGCCCTTGTTGGATGGAAGAGGACGAGGCGAGCGCATGGAGATGAGTTATTTTGATCGTTGG
The DNA here is from genome assembly GCA_014584295.1 of Verrucomicrobiota bacterium. Taxonomy (GTDB): domain Bacteria; phylum Verrucomicrobiota; class Verrucomicrobiia; order Opitutales; family Opitutaceae; genus UBA6669. The sequence goes on along the minus strand of JACTNC010000053.1, from coordinate 116,595 downwards.
TGCTCGGATCAGGAATCAGGCGGGCGAGTCGGTGTCGGTGTCGGACGATTCGTCGGAGTCGGCGTGGGTGTGGGCGTAGGCGTAGGTGTCGGCGACGGCGTCGGTGTGGGCGATGGAGTCGGTGTGGGCGATGGAGTCGGTGTTGGTGACGGCGTGGGAGTCGGTGTTGGCGACGGCGTCGGAGTAGGCGAAGGAGTCGGTGTCGGTGTTGGAGTAGGCGAAGGAGTCGGAGTCGGTGTTGGCGACGGTGTAGGAGTTGGTGTCGGTGTGGGCGTCGGCGAAGGAGTTGGTGTAGGCGTTGGGCGTGCCGTCGGCGTGGGTGTCGGCGTCGGAGTTGGCGTAGGCGTGGGGCGAGCCGTCGGCGTGGGTGTCGGCGAAGGCGTCGGTCGGGCTGTTGGAGTCGGTGTGGGACGAGCGGTCGGTGTGGGCGTCGGCGTCGGAGTTGGCGAAGGCGTGGGCCGAGCCGTTGGTGTCGGTGTTGGCGAAGGCGTCGGTCGGGCTGTTGGAGTCGGTGTGGGACGAGCGGTCGGCGTGGGCGTCGGCGTCGGTGTTGGCGAAGGCGTGGGCCGAGCCGTTGGTGTCGGTGATGGAGTTGGGGTCGCGGTAGGCCGCGCGGTTGGCGTGGGAGTCGGAGAAGGAGTTGGCGAAGGTGTGGGCCGCGCCGTCGGCGTGGGCGTCACCGTGGGCCGAGCCGTTGGAGTCGGAGAAGGAGTTGGCGAAGGTGTGGGACGAGCGGTCGGCGTGGGCGAGGGCGTCGGAGTTGGCGTTGGTGAAGGAGTGGGAGAAGGAGTCGGCCTTGCCGTAGGCGTCGGTGTTGGTGAAGGAGTGGGAGAAGGAGTCGGCCTTGCCGTAGGTGTCGGTGTTGGTGACGGAGTTGGAGAGGGAGTTGGCCGAGCCGTGGGGGTGGGAGTTGGCGTAGGAGTCGGGGTTGGCCGAGCCGTTGGAGTGGGCGAGGGTGTGGGCGACGGAGTTGGCGTAGGAGTCGGGGTTGGGCGGGCCGTCGGCGTGGGTGACGGTGTGGGGCTCGGCGTGGGTGACGGTGTGGGTGTCGGAGTGGGCGGCACCGAGGTTGGAGTGGGTGTCGGTGTGGGCGATGGTGTAGGGCTCGGCGTGGGTGACGGCGTGGGGGAAGGAGTCGGTTCTTCGGTGGGTGTGGGTGTTGGCGTTGGGGTAGGCGAGGGTTCCGCCGTGGGTGCAATCGTTGGTGTTGGGCTTGGGGTCGGGATGTAATTAAGCGCAAACGAAGCGCCCGACTTGTTTACCAGCAATCCGGCCACAACATTGTTGTTATAGAAGTCTGCCTGACCTGTCTGGATGGCGACCTCATCCTCCTTACGGCTATGCAGGGCCAGGTTGAAGTCGGCGTAGAAGGTTGTATTCGTGGTTGATCCCGAGGCGACGCGGCGGAATGGGAATTGGTTCGCAACAATCGGCGCCACCAGAACCTTGGGAGTTCCTGGAGCGCTAGCATCATAGGATTCATACCAGACGAACGATGGCTCTCCATCAATTTCCATGGCTTCATAGGCTCGTTCGCGCTGAAATGTGGCGATCTGCAACGCCTGGATGTCCACTGCGGCGCCGGCCATCGCCTGGATCGTGCTGGCAAAGGTGAGTGTGACCGGGCCCGAAGGACGCTCGTCGGTGATGCTGACGATGCGTGCGCCCAAGCCTCCATTGAGCTGCGGGGAACCCACGGAAACGAAGTCGCCCACCTGCGGATGGGTGTCCGGGTGGAGATTGTCGACAACGAGGATATTGCTGCCCGTGCTTGTGAACTGGGTGACGCCAGGCAGACCGAGGTTGATGCGGTAGGTCAGACGGCTGAAAGTGCCGGCTTCTGTGGAACTTTCGTTCACAAAATTGTCGGCCTTGAGGTCATCGGCCAGCGACATTTCCCTGCTGAGATGATCGAACGAGAATCTGCCGGTGACGGTTACCTTGTTGAGCGTGGTGATCTTTTTTGCAGTGACGTTTCCGCTGATGAAAATTGAGCCGGCAGCAAGCAGCACGATGCTGGCGACGGCAAGCGTCACCAGGATTTCGCCGAGGGTAAATGCAGCAGCACCCGACTTGCGCCGGGTATGCCGTTTCTTCCAATGCTTGAATAGTTTGCTCATGGGACTCGGCGGACGAGGCTCAGGGTCTGCTCATACGGAACGTTGTTGAACGTGTAAGAGATCTTGAATTTTCCCCGGAGGAGGATTCCCGCTGATGAGGCCATGCCCACGCTGTCGACATCGCCCGTGCTGTTGAGTAGGCGGACCTCGCGTGTGATTACGGCGTCGGAAATTAAGGAACCGGTCGTTTCACCAAGGCTCACAGTGAGGCCATCGGCTGCATTGGCCGAGGTGCCGATAACTCCCTGCCATACCAAACCCTCGCCCGTTGGAGCAGTGGTGACCTTGAAGAGAGGATTGAAGACACCGGCGCTCTCTGCCTGCCGCGTGAGAAACTGATCTCCAACCGACTTCAGAACATAACGGGCGTGGTCGCGGTAGCGCGTGGCTGCTGCGGTACGATAGGCGAGGATGAGGCCCGAGAGGATGGACATCGAGACTAGGGCGAGCACAAGCATCGCGATCATGGCCTCGACGAGTGTGAAGGCGCCTGAGCCGCGTGATGTCATCTCCCTCGGCGTTGAAACGCGCCGCAGGCGACCGGAGTCGATCGAAGTGGAATTCGGAAAATTTGAATGGGTGTTCAAACGTGGACGGGAGCTCGCTGTTTCCATCGGTTTATTGCGTGGCGACCAAACCCCTTACAACGTCAAAGGGGGTCAAAACTTTGTAAGACTGAACTCCGCAACTCTAGGGTGATTCGCTACTTAAACATCTTGTGTCGATGTCTGCTCCTGTGTGTCGATTGACGCCTGCTCTTGGGAAATCTACCTACGGCACACGCCGCAAAAAATTAAATGCAACACCTCGGACTCCTCTTCACGCTACTGCTCATTTTCATCAATCTATGGGGCATCGCCTTGGTGACCGGCTGGATTTGGCGGAACCGCTGGCTCGCCTGCGCACTGGGCCCCTGGGTTCTCACGACCCTATTTTACGCGGTCGAATGCTATCATGGACTAGGGGGTCTCCGAGGAGTCGGATTCATAGGGTCAATTACCTCCCTGGTACTCATTCTGTTGAGCTCTTCGGACTGGAAACCGTCCTGGTTGGGAGAGGCAGGAATGGGTCGCCTTCAGGAATGGCGGGCGGAATTTTCGCCCCGCAGAATGCTCGGCTGCGGTATCGTTTTTGCGGTGGTGTTTGGATACGCGATGCTTTGGCGCTTCGCATATCCGAATGTCGACGGATCATCCGAAAAGCTGGCGGATTTTTCGTACATCTGCAGCTATCTGAGCGGCCAGACCCTTCCGGTGCCGGACGTCTGGCTTCATCCGTATCCATCAAATCAATACTACAGCTTTCAGCACTACGCCGCGGCCCTTATGGGACGGTTGCTTGGTCTGCCTCCCGGAACCGTCTACAATCTTGGATTCTGTCTGCTTATCGGATTGGGCGGCCTGACCTTTGCCGGCGTCATCTGGCTCGTGTGTCGTCGCCTCTGGGTTCGGATCGCGGTGCTTGCGGGGCTGGTGATCGGAGGATCCGGCATGTCGGGGGTCATTCACCTGGTCGACAAGAATCCCACGCCATGGAGCAGCATGCGCTTCATTGGAAGCGCGCCACTTGATCGTGCCCCGCTGGGGGTGATGCTCAAAACCTATCAGGACAAGTTTCCCAAGCTCGACCTGCCGGGCGAGCCCTTCTCCTACTCCATTTTCCTTGGTGACTACCACGCTCCGTTGGCAAGCTATCTCCTGCTAGGCCTTGTGGCCATTTCCGTTATCCTCTGGCATCGCGAACCGCTCCGTCGTTACTTGATTGTCGTGGGCGCGACCCTGACGTGGACGGTTCTGGCAAACACCTGGAGCCTACCGCTCCAGGCGCTGGTTATTGCAGGATGGCTCGCCTATTTGGGCAGGCTATCGCCGCGCGCGCTTCTGTGGATCGGCGCGGGTGCCGCCGCTGTCTGGATGGCCGCGTGGGTTTACCTGTCGGCGTTCACTACCGCTGCGGGCGGCTATGGCACCGCCATCCGGATGGTCCGGTGGGATGAGCACACTCCTCCACTGTTGCTGCTGCTCTTCCTGCTTCCGAGTCTCGGATTTATCATCATGGGCTACCTCTCGGGTGTGCGCGCGGGCCGCTGGCTTGCCCACCTGTGGATCCTGATGATCATCTTTTCCGAGTTTTTCTTTGTCGACGACATCTACAGCGGAAATTTCAACCGTTTCAATACGACGTTGAAATGGTGGCCGTGGATTGCAGCTGGAATTCTCGTCACGCTGGGCCCCATCGTGATCGACCGCAGTGAGCGTCGATGGGTTCGCTATTTCGGTCTGTTTCTTTGTCTCTACCCGTGCAGCTTCGCCTGGGACCTTGCGGTAAACTGGAAGAATGGTTCCAAGGAGGCGATGGGGAAGATGGAGGGTCATGCCTTCCTCACAAAGGAGATGTTTCCCCGCCTCATGTTGGATCGCCTCAAACAGGAAAAGCGCGGAGTTGTCATCGAGCGGCCCAACAAGGATGCGTTCACAAACTCCGCATGCCTCCCGCTTTTTGCGGGACACAGTCTCTGGCTGGGCTGGCTGAACCACGAGCAGTTGTGGCGCGGCTATCGGGAGGATCTGCCCCAGCGACAAGCTGCGCTCTTCAAGTTTTTCAATGGGGAGATGGCAAAGCCCGGTGAGTGGCTGCTCGCGAACGGCATCGACTATGTGCTCTGGTATCAGGAACAGGACACGCTAGCCCTCTGGCAGAAGATCAATATGGAGATGGGGCCTGACTATCTGTGGGTGGAGATATTCGCCCATGATTTTGAGAACGGTCCCAAAGCCGGATTCTGGAAGAGGATCCGGTTCGCGCAGGCGGTTGTGCCCTGAAACGGATCACTCCCTGGGATACCGGGAAATGTGGACGGATTGTCCTTTCGACAGACCGGAGGTCCGCGCTGCATTCTGATGATTTCTGGCGAGCCAGAAATAGCCGTCAGCGTTTGGAAACATCACCCATTGGCCGACGGGCACGCTGCTGAAGTCCCGTCCATAGCGGACGCGGTAGGTTTTCTCTCCAGCCTTCAACTTAAAGTAGCCTCCCGGCTTCACTCCGATTTTCTCAAAATCGGATGGCTGCACCTCGATGAAGAGGTTGCCATGACCAAGGGAAACTTCCGTGACAGTTGCGGCAAAGCCTTCTCCGTTGGAGTCTAAGGTGACGCGCGACGGCTGAACTGGTGGCACGACCGTTGCGTCGAAGAACACATCGGAGCCGTGCACGGATAGTCCGTCGATCGATTGCGGTTGCGGCCTTGGCAGGGCATCGCGTCCCTTTTCGATCCATGCGACCAATGCATGAAGGGCTACGAGCCGCTCCGCCTGATTGACGTTCACGTGTCCGCTTCGCGATATCCGAAAGAGTGCGGGAGCGACGATCTCATGGTTGATTCGCGCCTCGTTTGAAGCGCGCATGACGTAGTTTCGAGGGCCTTCCCATTCGCTTTGATTGGCCAGGAAAACCATCGGTATCCTCGGCTGAAGACTGACGCCCCCGGTGCCGTTGTCCTCCCGGGCTTGAAGTGCGGCGTCGATTGCGACTGCGCCCTGATAGGATCCGCTTCCACGTTCGGCGATGAGGGTGACGATGGTGCCTCCCATGGATTCACCTTCGAGAATGACACATGTCGGCTCGCCGAAGTGCGTGGCGATGTGCTCGCGCAAAGCATCGATGTCGCCGACAGCGTCGGTCAGAATCATTCCATTTCTCCGATAGCTTGTGGTTGCGAGCATCCAGCCTTCATTCAGCAGCGTGGCATAGGCAAGACGCTCAGTGGACAGATTTGCAATCAGCGGCTCATCGGGATTTCGGTATCCATGTGCGTGAATAAGGAGGCGTCCGTTCCATGGGCCGCGTGGGCGGGCGATCAGGTACTTTGCCTGTCCGATTTCACCGGTCTGCACTGATGGCGTCAGTGATTGCGAGCAGAGCCCCGGGGGAGGAAGGGCGAGAAGGGCGATGCTGAACGACAGGAGTGCAAGCCGGATTGAGCGCATGTGGGATGATTTCTGGCTTTTGTGCGCGTGTCCAATGGTGTTCGCTGGCCGGATGCAACTCAAGGATCTGGTGAATCCCACCGTTCTGTCACAGCCCGTTTATGAGCCTGGCAAGCCGATCGATGAGGTCGCCCGCGAATTAGGCCTTGATCCGGCCGGAATCATCAAGCTCGCATCGAACGAGAATCCCTATGGCCCCTCGCCCAAGGCAATCGCGGCGGCGCGGGCAGCCCTCTCTCATGCGGAACTTTATCCGGACGGGGGCTGTTTTGCACTGCGTCAGAAGCTCGCGAAGAAATGGTCGCTGGCTCCAGAACAGTTTTCGGTGGGAAACGGCTCCAATGAACTGCTTGAGCTGATCGGGCATGTCTTTCTGCGACCCGGCGACGAAGCGGTGATGGGTGTTCCCGCATTTGTGGTCTACAAGCTGGTGACACTGCTGTTTGGAGCAAAGGCGGTCGAAGTGCCTACGCGCGACTTCGGCCATGATCTCAATGCCATGAAGGCGGCGATCACGCCGCGGACCAAGCTTGTCTTCGTGGCCAGTCCCAACAATCCGACCGGCGTGGCGAATTCCTCGGGCGAATTCCTCGAATTTGCGGAATCGCTTCCGGATCACGTCATCCTGGTTTTTGATGAGGCTTACGCCGATTTTGTGGCAGACGCTCCGGACGTTCGACCGCTGATCCGGAAAGGCAGGAAGATCATCGCCCTGCGTACCTTTTCAAAGGTGTTTGGACTGGCGTCATTGCGGATCGGATACGCGTACTCCAGTGCGGAGATTGCATCGCTGTTGGGACGCGTGCGGCAGCCATTCAATGTGAACTCGATCGCCCAAGCGGCCGCGATGGGAGCCCTCGAGGATGATGAGTTTGCGGCGCGATGTGTGCTCGAAAACCGCGCGGGACTTGCGCAACTTGAGGAGGGGTTCAAACGGCTGGGCCTTTCCTGCGTGCCGAGCACGGCAAATTTCATCCTGGTGAAGGTCGGACTCGGTACGGAGTGTTTTGAGGCCCTTCAGCGGCGGGGTGTCATAATACGGCCGGTGAAGTCGTATGGACTCGCGGAATGGGTGAGAGTGACGGTGGGCACGCGGCCACAGAACGACCGCGTGCTGGCTGAACTCGGCGCATGGAGCTCCATGTCGGGCGCTCCGGGCCGGATTTCTGGCCGCGTCAATTCTTGACGGGAAAGGGCGGCGGTGGCGGGAGCGTTTGGGCCTTTGACTTGAGTTCTTCGAGAATGACGTCGATCGCCTTGTCCAGCTGCTGATCCTCACCCTTGAATTCCCGGGCTGGATCATTGTCGACAACGATGTCGGGATCGACGCCATGTCCTTCAATGATCCATGTCTTGCCGTCTTTGGAATACGGTGCGAACTCAGGGCGCATGAGTGTGCCGTTGTCGACGAAGGGAAGCGAGCCGCTGATCCCGACCACTCCGCCCCAGGAGCGCTTGCCGATCAATTTGCCAATTCCCATGCTGCGGAAACGGTATGGGAAGAGATCGCCATCGGAGGCGGAGTATTCATTCATCAGCGTGACCTTGGGACCGACAAGTTGGTCCGACGGATTGGGCGACGGGCTGCCGTTTCGTGACATGCTGATCATGACCAGTTCGCGGTTGAGTCTCTCGGCGATCATCGGTGAGACATTTCCGCCTCCGTTCCCGCGGACATCAACGATGAGCGCCTCGCGTTGCAACTGGGGATAGAAGCGCCGCACGAATTCATTGAGCCCTTCGACACCCATGTCCGGAATGTGGAGGTAACCAACCTTGCCGTTGCTCCTTTCGGTGACGTGGGCGATGTTCCTCTGAACCCAGCTTTCGTAGTAGAGCGGGGCCAAGGACAACTTGCTTCCCCACCGTGCCGGTGAGGGCGGCATAGAGATTGGGCATGTCTCGGGTCGATTGACCGTTGACGGCGAGAATGTAGTCACCCTCATGCACATTGACGCCCATTTCCGTCAGTGGCGATCGAGTCGAGTTTTGCCAGTTTTCACCCGGGAGGATTCGATCGATACGATAGGACCGGCTCAGGGCATCGCGGGAAACCTGGGCACCGAGCAGTCCCGTGGGCTTGCGCGGTGCGGTCGCACGATCACCGCCGCCCACGTAGGCGTGGCCCACGTGGAGTTCGGAAATCATTTCTCCAATGATATAGGTCAGATCGTTCCGTGTGGAGACGTAGGGCAGCAGGGCACCGTATTTCTCGCGTTGCGCCGGCCAATCGACTCCGTGCATGTTGGGTGCGTAGAAAAAGTCGCGCATCTGGCGCCAGCTTTCGTTGAAGATCTGGGACCATTCTGCGTGCCGGTCCAGTTTCACCTCGAGCCCGCTGAAATCGATCCGGTTCTCGGGCTTCAAGTCCCATTTACCCGTGGGCGTGTCGATCAACGACCAGTCCTGGCCGACACGAAGGAGCATTTTCTTCTCGTTCCGACTGATGGCAAAAACGTCGGCATTGCCGAGAACGGTCTCCTTGCGGTCCTTAAGATTGAACATCGCCACAACGGAGCGTGAGTGGCTGCCTGCACCGAATCCCTCCCCGCCGCCTCCACCCGTGACGGGCCCGGACGGGACGCGGCGGTAATAGACCTTGTCTCCTACGATCCGGATCGATCCATAGTTCGACGGTTCGACCGGCAGTCCGATGACGCGCTGCTTCAGCCCGTCAGCGTCAATGACAAGGGCGGGTGGCTCCTTCCTGGCTTCGTCTCCGTCCGCGGGTGTTTTCCCGTTGGCGGACTTGTCAGCTTTTGATTTCGCAGATGATTCCGATGCCGGCTTTTCCCCCTGGGTTGCGATGGCCACCTCATCGCTCTTGGGTGCAAATGGCGAGGTGGTGGATTTGGCCAGTGCCAACAGGTAAACGCGCTCCATGTTCATGTACGCGTGATTCCATTCGGTGGCGGAGTACACGGGGTTGAAATCACGGGAAGAGGCGAAGGCGAGCCACTTTCCGTCGGAGGAGAACTCAGGGGAATTGGCATCGAACCAGGCATCCGTTGCCTCCAGTGTGCTGCCATCAGCCAGGTTGGTGAGGATGATCCGGCCGAAGTGGCTTCGCGTCGATCGAGTCCATGCGATCCATTTCGAATCCGGAGACCACTTGAAATCCCGGATTTGCGCATCGGGATTTTCGGCGACAAGCGTGACCGTCTTGGTTTCGATATCCACCGAGCGGAGCCGTTGCTTTCGGTCGGACCAGGCAAGCTTGCGGGAGTCGGGTGACCAGCTTGGGTTGTAGTAATAGGTGTCGGCGCCGTTGGTCAATTGAGTGGGTGTACCGCTTCCATCCTGGGGACGGATGTAGAGTTCAGTCTCGCCGGTAGCATCGGAAACATAGGCGATCCACTTGCCGTCAGGTGACCAAGCTGCACCCCGTTCATGAACGCCTGGCGTTTGGGACAGGTTGCGGGTGGGACCGTTCTTGGCCGGTGCTGTAAAGATGTCGCCGCGGGCGGTGACGGCGAGCCGCTGTGCATCGGGCGAGAGGTCTACCCCCTGAAGCATCCGAGCGACGTTGATCTGGCTGTCGCGAGCACCGACAAAATCCTCGCGGATGAGAATGGGCACAGGCGTGACGCGTTCTGTCGAAAGATCAAGGAGCCAGATGCGCCCGGCCTGCTCGAAAGCAATGCCACCCCGTCCGAGTGAAGGGAACTTCACATCGTAATCGGAAAATCGGGTGATCTGGGTGGTTTTCTTGGTGTTGATCTCGTACGCAAAAATATTGCCGCGTCCGGTTCGTTCGGAAACGAAGTAGATCTTTCCATTTGGCGCCCACATGGGGAACAGGTCCTGGGCCTCGTTCTGGGTGATATTCTCGATCTCGCCCGACTTGAGGTCGTAGATCCAGATGTCGTCGGCCATGCCACCCTTGTAGTTTTTCCATGTACGAAATTCGCGGAAGACGCGGTTGTAGGCGATTTTTCTGTCATCCGGTGAGAAGGAGACGAAGCCCCCGCGCGGCACCGGGAGCTGAGTGGGAATGTCCGCGTCCAGCCTGACCGAGAAGAGTTCCCCGATAAAGGGATTGAAGGAGCGCCAGCGTGAGCGAAAGACGACCTCCGAAGACTTGTTCTTCCAGGTCATCACAATATTGTTTGGTCCCATGCGGTCGGCGAGGTCGTCGCGCGAGAGTGTCGCGGAGTAGGTGAGGCGCTGGGGGACCCCGCCTGTGGAGGGCATGACGTAGACTTCGGTGTTGCCGTCGTATTGTGCTGTGAAGGCGAGCTGACGACCGTCGTTGGAGAAGCGTGGGAAGATGGCGTAGCCCGGGCCATCAGTCAGCCTTCTCGCCGTACCCCCGGCCATGCCGACCGTGTAGAGCTGACCGGCGTAGGAGAACACAATCTGCTCACCATTGGTGGTGGGGAAACGCAGCAGCCTCGTTTCTGTCAACTGGGGCGGGGCAGCGTGCAGCGTGGTGAGCGTGAGGGCAACGAAAGAAACAAGAAATATCCGATTCATCATCACCAAGCTCCTACCTGTGAGGATAGGCCTGCGCCAGTGAAAAGGGGATCAACGGTTACACGAAGATTCCGCCGCCAAGCAGGCGATGTCCGTCATAGAAGGCAAGGACCTGCCCGCTTGCCAGTGCCCGCTGGGGAGTATGAAAACGCACGAGTGCTGCGTCATTGCCCTCCGGGATGAAGTCGAGCGGGACCCTGGGATCCCGGTAGCGCACGCGTCCTTCGAGCGCTACAGGTGCACCCGGCGCGGCGGTATTCCATTGAAGCGAGTGAACCCGGCACTCGCTTTGGAACAGTCCGGGCGCGGATGGCGAGTCGAAGGCCACCAGCAGCGCGTTGTCTGCGGCGCGTTTACCCACGACAACATAGGCCTGATGGTCCGTGTTTGAAGGCACTCCTATGCCCTTGCGTTGGCCAATGGTGTAGTAGTGGAGCCCTTTGTGCATGCCGAGTTTCCTTTCATCCGAGGCGCGCAGAATGGGACCAGGTTTTTCTGGAACATAGGCCCGCAGGAAATCATGCATTTTCACTTCTCCGATAAAACAGATTCCCTGGCTGTCCTTCTTGTCGGCGGTTACCAATCTCGCGTCGCGCGCCAAAGCCCGGAGTTCGGATTTGAGAAGATGACCAATGGGAAAGCGTGCAGCGCGGACCTGCTCCTGGTTTAGCAGCGCCAGAAAATAGGACTGATCCTTGTTCGGGTCGGCTCCCTCGAGGAGGGCAAACTGTTCGCCGGATGCGATGGGGTTGTTGCCAGCAATCCGCTGCACGTAGTGCCCCGTAGCCACTGCGGAAAAACCATGGTCCTTCGCCCAGGAGAGAAAAATGCCGAACTTGATTTCGCGGTTGCACATGACGTCGGGATTTGGCGTCAGGCCGCGCGAGTATCCGTCGAGCAGGTAGTTTACGACCCGCTCCCGGTAGTCGCGCATGAGGTTGACCACGTGAAACTCAATGCCGATCCGGTCGGCGACGGAGCGCGCATCGGCAATATCCTGCTGCCATGGGCAGTCCCCGACAATGTTGTCCTCATTGATCCAGTTCTTCATGTAGGCGCCGACCACGTCGTGGCCTTGCTGCTTCAGCAGGAGGGCAGCAACGGAGCTGTCGACGCCTCCGGAGAGGGCGACAAGGATGCGTTCACCGGACCTGATTGACATTTGCATGCGAAACGACGGGCACGCGAAGCCATTTGTCAATGAAGCTCGGGGGTTCCTGGAGCCGGTTGGGGACCGAAATTGGGCCTTGCGCGCCCAACCTGCCCTCAACTGACTGTGTGCGCGCATGTCCGCATCCGCCGCCGTCACCTCCACTTACAACAAGGACCATCCGTTTCCTGCACGGATCACGGAGAACAGACTCCTGAGCCGACCCGGATCGTCCAAGGAAACGCGCCATTTTGTCGTCAGCCTCGCTGGCAGTGGCCTGCATTACAAGGCGGGGGACTCTCTCGGTATCTATCCTACCAACCGCCCGTCGGAGGTGGAGGCGATACTGAAGGCGCTGGGAGCGACGGGCGAGGAGCCCATCATGCTCGCGAAGGCCACGGACCCGATGCCATTTCGCGAGGCCTTGCATGCGAGACTCTCCCTTTCGGATCCGACGAGAAAGATTGTGGAGGTCCTGCACGGCAAGGCCACAAACGCGGACGAACGGGCGAGGTTGGGAGGATTGCTTGCGCCCGAGTCAAAGGAGTTGCTCGCGGCCTTTCTCGGGGAGCGCGAATTCATCGACCTCCTGATTGAGTTTCCCAGTGCGCGCCTTTCTCCCCAGGAACTTGTGGATCAGCTTCGCCGGCTGATGCCGCGCCTTTATTCAATTGCGTCATCTCCAAAGGTTCATCCGACCGAAATCCATCTGACGGTAGCCGTCGTGCGCTATGAAACCAACCGCAGGGAGCGCCACGGTGTGTGCACGACCTTTCTTGCGGATCGCGTGCAGGTTGGCCGAACGGAGATTCCTGTGTTCATTTCCCATTCACATTTCCGCCCTCCCGAGGATCATTCCAAGGATTGCATCATGGTCGGGCCAGGGACGGGCATAGCACCTTTCCGTGCGTTTGTGCAGGACCGGTATGCGGAGAAGGGGGTGGGGAGGAACTGGATCTTCTTTGGCGACCAGCATGTGGCCACGGATTTCCTCTATGAGGAGGAGTGGAGGGAGTGGAAGGATCGGAAGCAGCTCCACCGTCTCGACCTTGCCTGGTCTCGGGATCAGGCCACAAAGATCTATGTCCAGGACCGCATGCGCGAAAACGCGGCTGAGCTGTGGGCATGGATCGAATCAGGAGCCTATTTCTATGTCTGCGGAGACGCCAAGCGCATGGCGAAGGATGTGGATCAGATGCTCCATTCAATCATAGCCGACAAGGGAGGCATGACGCTTGAGGCTGCCGCGGAATACGTGAAGCAGATGAAAAAGGACAAGAGGTATCAGCGCGACGTGTACTAGGAATTTCATCAAGGAAACATGACCTTCAAGGAACGAACAGCAATTGTGACGGGTGCGGGCAGAGGTATCGGAAAGGGAATCGCCGAAGTGCTGGCCGCCAATGGCGTCAGCGTCATTTGCATCTCGAAGTCGGAGTCTTCGTGCGGTGCGGTCGCATCCGCCATAACGGCGGCAGGTGGCAGGGCTCGGGCGATGGCGGTGGATGTTTCCGACGGCGCAGCCATTTCCACAGCAGCCGAGACCCTGCTCAAGGAGTTTGGGAAGATCGATATTCTGGTGAACAATGCTGGCATCACTCGCGATGGGCTGCTCGCGCGCATGTCCGAGGAGGATTGGAATCTGGTCATACAGACCAACCTTACCAGCTGCTTTCACTGGACGAAGGCGATCGGCTGGCCGATGTGCCGGGCGCGTTATGGACGCATCGTCAATATTGCCTCGGTCGTGGGCCTGGTGGGCAATGCAGGCCAGGCCAACTATGCGGCGGCAAAGGGGGGGATGATCTCGTTTACGAAGTCGATCGCCAAGGAGTTCGCAAGGCGATCTGTGACCGCCAATGTCGTTGCACCCGGTTTCATCAAGACCGACATGACGGCCACGCTCTCCGAGGAAGTTCAGAAGGCAGCCCAGCAACTGATCCCGATGCAGCGCTTCGGGGAAGTCGCGGACATTGCACACATGGCTGCGTTCCTTGCCTCAGAAGAGGCGGGATATATAACTGGCCAAGTTTTTACCGTTGACGGCGGGATGGCGATGTGAAGCCTGCAAACCTGCGATTTAACCCATATGGCTGATCAAAAAACCATCGAACAACGCGTAAAAGAGATCATCGTCAACCAGCTCAATGTTAACGAGGAGCAGATCACGCCTCAGGCCTCGTTTCTCGACGATCTCGGAGCGGACTCCCTCGACACGGTCGAGCTGATCATGGCGTTCGAAGAAGAGTTCAAGGATGAGATCAAGGGCGAGATCCCGGAGGCGGATGCGGAGAAGCTGCAGACCGTCGGCCAAGTCATCGAATACATCAACAAGAAGGCCGGCAAGTAATCCCCTTCTGTCCCTTTGAAGCGCCCTTCCGATGTCCGGGGGGCGCTTTTTTGCTTTCAGGATGGATCAACCCCGGCCTTGAATTGGACACAGTCACCCGTTTCCTTTCGAGCCTCTATGGATTCCCCTACCGCCTCGCAACGTGTGGTCGTCACCGGCCTCGGTGTCGTTCATGGCCTTGGTCACCAGGTGGAGGCCTTCTGGTCGAGCCTGGTGGCGGGGCGGAGTGGCATACATCGTGTCACTCAGTTTGATCCATCCGCCTTCGGTAGCCAGATTGGGGCAGAGGTTCGCGATTGGGAGCCTGAAGTGCACATGGATCCGAAGGAAGTGAGACGCAATGACCGTTACACCCATTTTGGTTTTGTCGCGGCTAAGCAGGCGGTGCAGGACGCCGCGCTGACCGTCGACGAGGGCAATGCGGACCGCGTCGGCGTAGTCATTGGTTCGGGTATCGGCGGGATGGCGACCTTTGAGACCCAGCACAAGCGCCTGATGGAGGGGGGGCCGAGGAAGGTCTCCCCGTTCACGATTCCGGCGCTTATTGGAAACATGTGCTCGGGCTTGGTCGCGATTGAGATCGGAGCGCGGGGGCCCAACTTCGGTGTGGTTTCCGCCTGCGCCACGGCGACCCATGCCATTGGGGAGGCGATGCACATGATTCGGCGCGGTGATGCCGATGTGATGGTTGCCGGCGGTGCTGAAGCGGCGATCACGCCTTTCGCCTATGCGAGTTTCTGTTCGATGAAGGCAATGAGTTCCCGCAACGACGATCCGGAGACCGCGAGCCGGCCATTTTCGATGGGACGGGATGGCTTCGTCATGGGAGAGGGAGCGGGTGTGCTTGTGATTGAGTCGCTCTCGCATGCGCAGAAGCGAGGCGCACGCATTTATTGCGAGCTGCTCGGGTATGCGGCGACAGCAGATGCGTACCACATCACTCAGCCCGATCCCGATGGCAAAGGACTTTCCATGGCGATGCGTCGGGCTCTCGCGAGTGCGAAGATCGCGCCAGGCGAGGTGGACTACATCAACGCCCACGGCACGAGTACGCCGTACAATGACAAGTTTGAAACCCTCGCGATCAAACACGTATTTGGGGATCATGCACGTCGCCTTGCGGTAAGCTCGACCAAGTCGATGACGGGGCACCTCCTGGGAGCCGCCGGGGGAATCGAGAGCGTCGCGTGCGTGAAGGCGATTCAGACGGGATTGATGCCTCCCACCATCAATTTGCATGAATTAGACCCTGAGTGCGACCTCGACTATGTTCCGAACCATGCCCGCGAGGCGCGGATCCGCACCGTCCTGAGCAATAATCTTGGCTTCGGCGGACAGAACGCTGCAATGGTTTTTCGCGCGATCTGAGGAGTTGGAGCTCCGCGAGGGCGAGGTCCCAGTGTCGGACAACAAAAAACCACGGCTCAAGAGCCGTGGTTTCAAAACGAAAGGTGACCGGCGATGTTCAGACCTTCTGCACCAGACCGGCCTTGATGGCCTTGACGGACACCCAAACACGCTTCGTTCCGCCATTTGCCGTACGAATGCGGATGCGTTGCAGGTTCGGGCGGAATTTGCGGGGCGTGATGCTTGTCACGTGGGTGCCGATGCCCCCGCTTTTCTTGCTCTGACCTTTACGGTTGATGCTAGAGCCTTTCGTGGGACGACGACCAGTGATTGCGCAAATGCGGGCCATATTCGAAGTGGTTAAAGGGTGACGATAAAATGGGACGGGTACTCCAGTGCAAGGCCATTCTTGTGTTTGTCATGCGCGCAGGCCATGGAGCACCTGAAATTTCTGTCCCATATTCCCCGGGTGCAGGAGTTGCATCAGAGCCAGCTTGTCCTTCCTCTGAAGCGTCGAATTTGGGCCAACCCTATGAGCAAGGAATTCGCCCGCATGGTGGACGAAGAAGCTCTCCAGAGACTGCGCCTGAGTGTGGGTAAATCCCTCCTGTTCAATTGCAGTTTTCAGCCAGTCCCAGCAAACGTGGCAGGTGAGGTCTCTCTCTCCGGGCGCTGCAAGCAGGTCATTGGATTGCCGATGGGCGGAGTAGGCGCGGGAGGTCCCCTCGGGTGTGGAATTGGCGAGTTCTTCGAAGGACTTGCCGTAGTCAAATGCCAGAAAGAGGCCTGACCACTGCTGTCCCGCAATTTCGCGTGCCAATTCGGTCGCTCTCCTGGGCGCATCGAAGCAGTAGCCTTCCTCCGCCGTTTCAGGAAGCCAAGGTTTGCTGCTGCCATCGAGTTCAACCTCGGAAAGTCCGGCGTCCGTCAGTTTCACGCCGATTTCCATCCAGGCATCTCGCCTTCGACGAAACCGCCGGAAGGGCTGGGCGTCGAACAACTCATTGGAGAAAACAACACATTGTCCGTCGATGGCCAGAGGCGTGCCAAGCCGCAAGGTGCGGACCGACTCGAATGGGTGGTCGACGTGGTCAAGCACGCTGGCACCGGGTTCGGCACCGATTTCGATGAAAGTCGTGGCTCCTGGATTCATCGGCCCCAGCAGCGAAACACTCGCTGCGACAATAAGTTGGCCGAAAAGCGGTCCGATCGAGCTGGCAGTGAGGAAATCGGTTCCGGGCTCGCGTCCGACGCGCTTGCGGGCCGTGCGGTAGTAGCCGATTTCGGCGTCGTAGAGCGCCATTTCGACGAATTCATCGAACCGCATTACGTGGCCGACGCCCGCCCGTCGCCTGAAGACAGCGGCAACCGTGGATGAAACCGGCGAAGGAGGGGGCGCGGGAGATGACATTTACAAAACGCATCGGATGGCCACGCTGGAGGCGATGCTCAATCGTTTTCTGACGACCGTTGGCGGGGTCATTGCCGGTTTACTGCTTGCCTATTCGGCCGCGAACTATGCCGCCGGTTGGGGGCTCTTCCCGAATCGTGAGCTCGACAAGTCTTCGGCCTACGTGCGGCAGGTGATGCAGTTGGTATCAGAAAACTATGTTGATGCCTCACGTGCCTCGTACGGGCAGTTGACGAAATCGGCACTGCACGGGCTTGTGCAGTCGTTGGATCCCCATTCGGAATTCATGGAGGCTAAGGATTTCAGTGAACTCGAGGAGGATATGAACGCCGAGTTCGGTGGGGTGGGCATCCAGGTGGAAATGCGCAATGGACGTGTGGTCGTGATTGCCCCGATTGCGAATACGCCCAGCGATCGAGCGGGTATTTTGCGCGGAGATGAAATCGTGTCCGTCGACGGGCAGGGCATGGACAATGTGCCGATGAATGACGTGATCGGCCGGCTTCGCGGAAAGCCGAAAACGCTTGTCACGGTCAAGTTCTTTCGCCCCTCGACAAAGAAGGAATTCGAGGTCGGTCTCGTACGCGAGGTTATCAAGATCGAAAGCGTGCGGGATGTGCGCCTGCTCGAGAATGATGTTGGGTACATTCAGTTGACCCAGTTTTCCGAGCGAACCGGGAAAGAGTTCATCGATGCTCTGAACAAGCTGATTGGAGAAGGCATGCAGGCGCTTGTGATCGACCTGCGCAACAATCCCGGTGGCCTCCTCGATGCCGCGGTTGAGGTGGCGGAGCCGTTTTTCAAGCGCGGCGAACTCATCGTCTATACGCAGGGCCGTAATCCAAAGGATCGCGAGGATTTCAAGGGAGAGTCCGATGACCCGCCATTGGCGTTGCCGCTGGCGGTGCTGATCAATGCGGGCAGCGCCAGCGCCGCGGAAATCGTGGCAGGCGCGCTGAGAGACACGCACAAGGGAGTGATTGTGGGTGAGCGCTCATTCGGCAAGGGATCCGTTCAGACCATCTTCAATCTGAAGAACGGCGAGGGGCTGCGCCTGACCACGGCGCGTTACTACACACCCAGCGGAGTCACGATTCACGAGAAGGGCATCGAACCCAACGTGGAGGTGGTGATGTCCCCCGAGGAGGATCGTCAGCTTAGGATCCAGCACGTGCGAAGCGACGTCCAGAATGCGGTCGATTTCAAGGAGCGCTTTGGCTTCGAACCCATTCAGGATCGCCAACTCGATACCGCTCTCGAAGTCATACAGGGATTGCGAGCCTGGGAAGCTCGGGGAGAAGGAAATTGAGACGGGGGATTGCGGCATGATTCTCGCGGTGGAGAGTTCCTGCGACGAGACGGCCGTTGCGTTGTTTGATCCCAGGTCAGGCATGCGAGGGGAGTGGGTGCGCAGCCAGATCGCGCTGCATGAACGCTACGGCGGAGTGGTGCCGGATCTTGCCACGCGCGAGCACCTGCAGGCGCTGGGTCCACTCCTGCAGGAATCAAGGTCTCCCTCGGACGACTGGCGAAAGCTCACCCAGGTGGCCGTTACCCATGGACCGGGACTTGCGGGTTGCCTTGCGATTGGTGTGGCGGCCGCCAAGGCATTCGCCCTTGAACGGGGGCTGCCGCTCGTTGCCGTCAACCATCTTCGAGGGCACGCATTCTCGCCGTTTATTGCCCTACATCAGAAGTCGCCCGCATCGTTTGATGAACGGCTCAACGCCCTGCTGCCTCATCTGGGACTCATTGTTTCAGGAGGAAACACGCTGCTCTTCACAATCGATCGCGAGAGACGTCTGGCACTGCTTTCCTCAACACGGGACGATGCTGCGGGAGAGGCCCTTGACAAGGGCGCGAAACTCCTGGGGCTTGGGTACCCGGGAGGACCGCTCATTGAAAAGGTGGCGAAGGATGGCAGAAGTGACGCCTTTGATTTCCCGAGGGGCATTGGCCCTCGGGACGATCTTGATTTCAGCTTCTCCGGACTGAAGACGAGCCTGAGATATCGCATCGAGAAGATGACCCCTGAGGAGGTTGTCGCCCGACTGCCTGACCTCGCGGCGAGTTATCAGCAGGCGGTGATTGATGCGCTGGTAAGGAAGACCATGGCTGCTTTCCGTCAGTCAGACTGCAAGAGCATTGGACTCTCCGGTGGAGTGGCCAACAACCGCGCATTGAGGTCGCAGATGGAGGCCTCAGCGAAACGGGTGCGTGTCCCCCTTCTCGCCGCGCTACCTGCGCACACGGGCGACAACGCAGCCATGATCGCATTTGGCGCATGGATTGACCCAAGCGCCAAGCCGGTCGGATTCGCAGAGCTCGGTATCGCACCGAGCCTCCCGCTTACGGGATGAACGGCGGCGTGGCGACTCAGGTGAAGTCGCGGCGAAGGTTACTCGGGAGGAGTCCGAGTTCTTCGCGGTACTTGGCCACGGTTCGACGAGCGAGGGTGATTCCCTTTTCCTGGAGTTTCGCGACGATCTCCTGATCGCTGAGCGGACGGCTCTTGTCCTCGAGGTTGATCAGTTCGCCGATCATTTCCTTCACACTCGTGTTGGAGACGGCGTCGCCGCTGTCAGCCTGATATCCGGAGGTGAAGAAAAATTTGAAATCGAAGACCCCATGCGGGGTCTTGATGAATTTGTTGGCGATCGCTCGACTCACAGTCGTCTCGTGAACGCCGACGACATCAGCAATCTGAGTCATTGTCAGGGGCTTCAACTTTGACACGCCCTCCTTGAAGAAATCCTCCTGTGCCCGGATGATCTCACGGGTGATGCGCTCGATCGTCTGCTGGCGCTGCTCGATCGAGTTGATCAGAAATTTCCCGGATCGCATGCGTTCGCGCACATAGTCCCTCTCGTCCTTCGAGAGCGAGCCCTTTGCGATCATTTCCTTGTAGGTATTGGAAATGCGCAGGCGCGGGATGTAGTCGTTGTTAAGGGTGATCTTCCACTCGCCATGGTCCTCCTCCACTGTCACATCGGGCACCACGACCCGGTTGTTGTCGTCAGCGAAGCGACGTCCGGGGGCCGGATCGAGTGTGCCGATCTCCTCGATCGCCACCTGCACATCCTCCATCGCCGATCCAAGCTTCCGTGCGATGTCCGGTATGCGGCGCCGGGTGAGCAGGACAAAATGATCGCGCACGATGCGCGCCGCGAGAGAGTCGCTCCGACCCTTTGCCTTCAATTGGAGAAGCAGGCATTCCCCGAGATCCTTTGCGCCGATGCCTGCGGGCTCGAAGGTCTTGAGCGTCTGCAGGGCGATCTGCACGGTCTCGAGCGGAAGCTCGGTTTGAAGGGCGACATCCGCCGGAGTCTCCGTGAGAAACCCGCGGTCATCGAGGCTGCCAATCAGGTGCTGCATGGCAGTCATGGCAGGTTTATCAAGGTCTGTCATCTCTGCCTGCCGCATCAGGTGCTCCTGAAGGGATGTCTCACTGACAAGGGAGTCGAAGAAATGCTGGCGCCTTTCGGCGTCATCGCTCGTGAAAGGCTGGGCGCCGCCCGCGTTGGCCATGAAGTCACGCCAGTCATCATCGAGCTTTGTCAGGATCTCATACTCCTTTGAAAAATCCATTTGTTCGCGCTCAGGCGGCTCGTTCCCGTTGGGAGAGGTGGTGTGCTCGCCGCCCGCGCCGTCACCATTTTGCGCGTGATCCTCGTTCGCATGGTCCTCCGCGGCCTTTTCGAGACTGATGCCGTCCATCGGCAACTCCTCAAGGGTCGGATTATTTTGCAATTCTTCCTGGATGACGGAGCGCAGGTCCAGCGCAGCAACCTGCAGGATCTTCAAGGATTGCCGCAATTGCGGCGCAAGAACCAGAGATTGGGTCTGGCGGAGACGAAGATCCTGACTGAATCCGGGGCCGGCCATGGTGCGTCAATCAGGCGATGCCCGCGGGCGAATGCTGTCGGGCGTCGTGGGCGCGATCAGGGGGATGCAAAGCGGGCAGGGATTGAAGGAAGGCGGTAGGCACGTCTTGTGAGGAAAGATGCCGTGAAAGTCTGAGGCAAGCGGTGAAATCGGTTTCTAGCATGAAAACTGCTTCAAGCGGGTGACGACGTTGACACATCGTCCCGTTTTAATAGGCTTTTAGCATGATTACTCTCACGCCGCGGGCTGCGGCTCAGGTAACAGCGATGCACTCAGAGCAGGTTGATTCAGAGTCAAAGAAGCTCCGTGTATTTGTTGAATCAGGGGGGTGCTCGGGATTTCAGTACGGCATGTCATTTGATCACGAGAAGCCTGGCGACCAAACTATTGAGAGCGAGGGGGTTGCATTCCTGGTTGATGCGACAAGCCTGGCGTATCTCGACGGCTCCAGCATCGACTTTGATGACGGACTTCAGGGCAAGGGCTTCGAGATCAGAAATCCGAATGCGCAGAGCACCTGCGGGTGTGGCAAGTCTTTCGCCTGATCACCCAAGTGTGTGCCGGTAGGGGGCGCGGGTGTGCGCCGGATTTACTTTGTTGCGGTGTGAAGAGCGACAATCCCGAATGTCATTCTTACAACGTTCACTGAAAAAAATCCGGCTTCCTTGATCTCGGTTGAGAGCTCGGAATGGGAGGGAAATGTTTCAACGGAGCCGCAAAGGTAATCGTAGGCGGCCTTGTCACCGGTGACTGCCTTCGCCAGTCGTGGCATGATGTGTCGCAGATAGAACCTGTAGAATGGTCGAAACCATCGTTGGGGCTGGGAGAATTCAAGCACGTGGACATGGCCTCCCTGAATCAGCACCCGGCGCATTTCGCTTAGGGCGCGGTGGCGGTCCTCCATGTTCCGAAGACCGAAAGAGATGGTCACGGCATCCACGCTGCCATCCGGCAACGGTAGGCTGAGGGCGTCACCCTGTCGGAAGATGACGTTTTGATGCTCCTTGGGAAGAGAGGCTTTCTTGAGTTCGGCCTCATCCAGCATGGGCTTGCAGAAATCCATTCCCGTGATCGCAGTTGAGCGGGGCAGCGCGCGTGCGAGGGCAAAGGCGACGTCCCCGCTTCCTGTTGCCAGGTCCAGAACCCTTGCGGGCATGCCCTTTCCAACAACGCGCACGAGTCGGCGGCGCCACCAGCGATCGATTCCTCCACTGAGAAGATGGTTCGCGGCGTCGTATCGTCGGGCGATTCGCCCAAACATGGAATTGACTGCAACAGGATCTGGCATGGTGCCTGGCGCTGTATGGGAGAAAACGTGCTGTCGCGTCATTGCCGGCTGTATTCCGGCAGTTCCAAAATCATGACGCGGTCTTGAAGTGCTCGACGACCCATCTTGAAAGGGTGCCCTGTGGATTGAGAACGGTTTCCCTGGATATGGAGAACCGTCGGGATTCCCCCTCCTTGGTCAGAAGCTTGAGACCATGCTGGAAATCACGAAAGCCCTCTTCGCATAGGGCACGGATGGTTTTGTCCTGCTTGAGGCTCAAGTCGATCAATGCAGCCACCGCAGACTCGTCGAAGTCCAGTTCGAAGCCAAATTCCTCCTTGAACCGTGCAGCAAAAGCCGTGACCTCGGCCCGGAAGACCGCGTGCTGCTGGTCGGCGTTTTCCCGCAGGAGCTGGCGCAGCGTATCGATGGGCTTCGCCACTGTAGCCGCATCGATTCGGAAGCTCTTGATGGCAGTCGAGGGCAGCTCGAATTTGAAGTCGCGAAACACGCGTTCAAGCACGGTCATCAATCCGCGCGCTCCGGTGTTTTCCCGGCTCGCGCGTTCGGCGACTTCAGTGATCGCGTCGGGAGTGATTTCGAAATCAATTCCGTAGCCCGAAAAATCCGCGCGGTATTGCGAGAGGATGCTCCCCTCGCTCGTCAGAAGAATCTTTTCCAGATCGTCGGCAGTGAGTCCCTGGCATGCCACGCGAACTGGGAGGCGCCCCACAAATTCCGGCTCCATGCCGTAGTCGATGATGTCGCGCGACTGCACCAACTGAAGGTAGTCGGAATCGTTTTCATAGGTTTGAGCGCCAAGTGCGGAGTTTGCCGCCGAGAACCCGATATTGCTGCTTTGGAGTCGACGTTTGACGGAGAGGGCGAGTTTGTCGAATGCACCGCTGACAATGAAAAGGATGTGCCGGGTATTGATCGTGCGCTTTCGGGGTTTCCCGGAGCGTTGGAAATCCATCATTGCCTGCATCTGCGCGGCAAAATCGGTCTGGCTCGCGAGGTTGACGTCCGTCTCCTCCATGAGCTTCAGAAGATTTATTTGAACGCCTCGTCCGGAAACATCGCGCCCGCTTCCGCCAGTGGCTGAACCCGTGCTGGTTGCGATCTTGTCGATCTCATCGATGTAGACGATGCCGTACTGTGCGAGTTCGACGTCTCCGTTGGCCGCCTTGACCAGGTCGCGGATGAGGTCCTCGACGTCACCGCCGACATAGCCGGTTTCCGAAAACTTGGTGGCGTCCGCCTTCACGAAGGGCACGCCGATGAGTCGTGCGATGCATCGCATGAGGTAGGTTTTCCCGACCCCGGTTGGACCAAGAAGAAGGATGTTTTGCTTCGCGTAATCGGTTTCCCGGAGCTCCGGGTTTTCGAGGCAGGCTCGAACATGGTTGTAATGATCGCAAATGGATACCGATAGCACCTTTTTCGCTTCGTTTTGCTGGATGACAAAACGATCCAGATGGTCCCTGATTTCCTTTGGTCGAAGACTGAAATTTCGGATTTTCGCTAGGGTTTCGGACGAATCCGGCTCAGGGTGGGCCGCCTTGCCCGCCGAAGGGGACGGTTCCCCCGATTGGGCAGAATTTGTAAAAGCTGCACGAAAAGGGGAACCTTTGAGCAGATCCTGAATCTGCTTAGGCAGTTGTTCTAGTGGACTTTGCGGCTCTCCTTCGCTCATTATTATTCCTGAAAAGGCGTGTTAGTTGTTGACGAATCGATGGAACGGAAAATTCTTTAGGACATCTCACATAACCGGAAGACAAACAAAAGGATAACTCCCATGACGACGCCCCTCACCAATCTCACAAAGAGAGAAATCGTTCTCGAAATCTACGAGAAGACCGGCTTTCCGCAAAAGGAGATCGTGCACACGGTTCAAATGACATTGGACATTGTGATGCGTGCCTTGGCTGAGGGACGCAATGTGGAGCTCCGTAATTTCGGTGTTCTTGAAGTTCAAAGGCGCAAGGCTCGCATTGGACGGAATCCGAACAAGCCTGAAACCGAAGTGGTTATTCCGGAACGTGCGGTCGTCAAATTCAAGTCCGGCAAGATCCTGAAGCAACTTCTCAAGAAGCTCGACATTCAAGCGCTTTGAAGCGGCGCTGCCGATCTCGCGCTGCTGGAGTTTCCGGACTCGCCGCAGCTTTGCGAAATTTCTCCCGCGGACATTCCCTTCCGCGGGTTTTTTGTCGCACCGAAAGGCCAGGCGGGCCATTTCCTGCGCTTCATGGCATCGTTTCAGACGCTTCCTGGTTTTCGCGAATTTTATCCTGATGCGTTCGCGCAGCGTGCGCACATCTTCCGACTCTGGCGTCAGGCGGCACATGCCCATGGATTTGCGGAATACGATGCACCGGTTCTTGAGCCGCTGGATCTGTACCGCGCAAAGTCGGGAGACGAGATCGAGACACAGCTCTTCAACTTTGTAGACAAGGGCGGCCGTGAGGTGGCCTTGCGACCGGAGATGACTCCCACCGTCTGCCGACTCGTGGGTGAAAAGGCCAACGCTCTGAAGCGGCCCATCAAGTGGTTCAGCATCGCCGAGTTCTACCGGTACGAACGCATGCAGAAAGGACGCGGGCGCTGCTTTACACAGTTCAATGCGGACATCTTTGCAGAACCCGGCATCGAGGCGGAAACCGAGCTGATCAGCCTGCTGGTTCAGTGCATGACCGGTTTCGGTCTGGGTGCGGAAGACTTTACCGTCAGGCTGAGCGATCGCAATCTCTGGTTCTATTTCTTGGAAGCGATCGGGATGGATGATGCGCGAGCACGGATGATCCTGGGCGCAGTGGATCGATACGAGAAAATCGGGGACGACGCATTCAAGGACTATGTCTCCCAGTATGGTCCGCTTGATCCCGCGGTAAAATCCCAGGTCCTTGCGTTTCAATCCATCCGCTCGCTTCAGGCGCTGGAGCAAATGCTCGCTCCTCTCGGAGGAGAGAAACTGAAAGCACGAGTTCAAGAGTGGCGTCGATTGCTCGCGAATCTGGAGGCGATGGGCATTGGTGAATTTGTGAGTGTGGATCTGGGGGTGGTGCGCGGCCTTGCCTACTATACGGGCTTTGTCTTCGAGGCCTTTGATCGCAAAGGCGAGTTGCGTGCGCTCGCGGGGGGAGGTCGGTATGACAACCTTGTGGGGAAGCTCGGATACGCCGAACTTCCGGCCGTCGGATTCGCGATCGGCGACATGACCTTTGCGCTTCTCCTGGAACAGCGGGGACTCACTCCTCCGCTCGTGCAGGCACCCGATGTCTATGTTGTGATCGGGGGACCAAGGGAGCGACTGTCAGCGCTCGGCGATATCCGCGCGCTGCGTGCCGCGGGTTATCGCGTGGAATTTTCGCTGAGGGATCTCGCGTTCGGCAAACAGTTCAAGGCCGCTGCCGAATCGGGTGCAAGGCTGGCACTGATTTACGGCAGTGACGAACTCGCAAAAGGGGTTGTGAAGATTCGCAATCTGACGGAACGCAGTGAACGGGAAGTCGCCAAGTCGGGGTTGCTCGAGGAGGTGCGCAGCTATTTTGGCGGTTGAGTCCTGCGTCTGGATTTTCCCGATTTCCGAGCCGAGGGTGCAAGGTTCTTCGGTCCGAACGCATCGGGGAGCAGGGCATCCAACGTGGACTCGATGCGCTCTCGCGAATCGCAAATGCAGAGGATGCGCGCATGGGGTCCGAATTCATTGATGACCTGGCGGCACGCGCCGCAGGGGGACGATGGCTTCGGCGTTGGCGTATAGACCGCCACGTGGCTGATAGCGGTTTCACCGGCAGAGATCGCCGCAAAAATGGCGGTTCTCTCGGCACAATTGCAGAGTCCGTAGGAAGCGTTTTCGATATTACATCCGGTGTACATCCGGCCGGACGTAGCGATCACCGCGGCGCCGACACGAAATCGGGAGTAGGGTGCGTAAGCTTGGCGAGCTGCGCTGCGGGCTGATTTTTCCAGTTTGCGCAGGTTGATCGGGGAGGATTCCATGAGGCTGTCGATCATCGTGGCGGGTGATCCAATAATTTTCAGCAACATTTGTAGGCGAAGTCCGATCCAAACCGCGTGCAGCTCTACCCCGTGATCCCATCGCAGCAAGCGTCCTGTGCCATTCTTCTCTTCCTTTCGATCGTGCTTCCAGCCGCTGGCGTAGAAGGCAAGGTCGGCGTGACGTCGCACTTTTCAGACACGGAGTTGCGCCAAGGCTTTCGATCCGATCGCGTTCTTGCGAGGGCGCGCGATGGGGCGGTCATTTCAGGCACAAGTCCCGATGGGGCCTTTGCAAAGGCTGAGTTACAGGCGGGTGTGCGTTCAAAGCGGGTTTTTCGACATCTGGAACGGCAGCAGGTCATGGAATTGAATTCCGGTGCATCCGTCCGCGATGCGATCCTCTCCCTGCGCGCGAGCGGTTTGTACGAGTTCGTTGAGCCGGACTACATCCGTGTGGCCCAGGCACTGCCGAATGACCCGCGTCTGGCTGAACAGTGGGCGCTCAACAACACGGGTCAAAGTTCGGGCACGCCCGATGCGGACATTGATGCTCCTGAGGCATGGGACACGACCACCGACGCATCCGCAGTAATTGTAGCCGTGATTGACAGCGGCGTGCGCGCGACCCACGAAGACATCGCCGCCAACCTGTGGCGAAATTCGCGGGAGATTGCCGGTAACGGTCGGGATGACGATGGCAACGGTTTTGTGGACGATGTGAACGGCATCAATTCGATGGTCGCATCCGGAAGCGCGGGCAGTGGTACGCCCACGGACGACAATGGGCACGGCACGCATGTGGCGGGAATCATCGGCGCCGTGGGCGACAACGGGCGCGGGGTCAGCGGGGTAGCCTGGCGGGTCCAGATCATGGCACTCAAGTTTCTTGGGAGCGATGGGCGCGGATCCATTTCGGACGCGGCCGAATGCATAGACTATGCCATTGCGAACGGGGCGAAGGTCATCAACGCGAGCTATGGCGCGCTCAGCACGGGACAGGGGCCGTCACAGACGGAAATCGCCGCAATCCAGAGGGCGCGGGATGCCGGGATCGTTTTTGTCGCGGCTGCCGGAAATGACGGATTGAACCTGGATGTGGCCCGCACGTTTCCGGCAACCTATGCGCTGGAGAACATCATCACGGTAGGAAATTCGACCCGCCTAGAGGACATTGCCACATCGTCCAACACCGGATCAGGAGCGGTCGACCTGTTCGCACCCGGCAGTGAGATCCTGTCGCTGTCGCAGGCAAGCGACAGCTCCTATGTTGTGCTGAGCGGAACATCGATGGCCGCGCCGCAGGTGACCGGTGCGATCGCCCTCGTGCGGGCGCGGTATCCGGATTTCAACTACAGACAGGCGATCAATCGCATCCTGCGCTCGGTGGACCCTGTGGCAAAATACAGCGGACGCGTGCAGACCGGAGGTCGCCTCAATCTTGCAAATGCACTGTCGGGATCGGACACTCGGCCATTCAACGATGATTTTGCCTCCCGGGCGCGGCTCCAGGGTGAACTCGTTCAGGTGCGATCGACGTCCGCCGGGGCGAGCGCAGAGGCAGGGGAACCTGGCCATGCCGGCTTTGTTCCGCAGGCGACACTTTGGTGGAGTTGGACAGCCCCCGTTTCCGGTCTGGTCAATATCGACACGCAGGGCAGCGCCTTCGATAGTGTCCTTGCCGTCTATACGGGTAGCGAATTGGGGAACCTCGTCCCCGTAGCCTCCAACGACAATGCAGCGAACAGTGTCGCGAGCAGCGTCACGTTCACTGCGCAGGCGGGCAGTACCTATCAAATTGCCGCAGGGGGCAAATCGTCCTCAGGAGGGCTTCTGCTTCTCAATTTGGGAGCATCGCCGGCGAACGATGATTTTGCGTCGGCCACGATCCTTTCGGGTATGAATCCGATGGTGACGGCGACAAATGCGAAGGCGTCGGCGCAGGCGAATGAACCTGCCCACTCGGGGCGTTCGCCTCGGCGATCGTTGTGGTATCGATGGACGGCCCCCGCCTCCACGCGATATCAGGCGGCGGTCATGAGTGCCCAACTCAATCCGGTGGTGGCCATCTACACGGGAAGTTCGCTGACATCGCTGGTCCCGGTTGCATCGGCTGTCAGCACGGCGACGGATGCAGAGGTGAACAATGCGATTGCAGGATTCGATGCCTTGGCCGGTACGACCTATCTGATCGCCGTCGATTCTGCGGTCATCGGAACTACCGAGGTAAACGGCGAATTTACGCTTACGCTTACCGATGCGGCGTGGATCGCGGCTACGAATGACAGCATCACCAGCTCACCCGTGATCGGCGCTGATGGGACCGTCTATGTTGGCTCCAACGACGGGAGCTTTTATGCATTCAACGGTTCTGATGGTAGCGTCAAATGGCGGTATTCGATTGTGCCTGCGAGCCTCATTGACACCTGCGTCGCCGCGATCGATGGGCAGGGAGTCATCTATTTCGGAGCATCGAACGGGATCCTCTATGCCCTTGTTGACGCCGGAAGCAGTGCGACCCTGAAGTGGTCCGCCGCGCTGGGCGGTCCCATCACAAACGCGCCGGCTTTGGCCGTCGATGGCACAATCTACATTCGCATCGATAAGGGGACCTCCGCCACAAATGCGGAGGCGCAGCTTGTCGCGCTGGACGGAGCTTCGGGAGCGATCAAATGGCGCTACTCATTTGGGACTGAAGCGAGTTACGCGTCCCCCAGCATCGCGGCAGATGGTACCGTCTACGTCGCGGGCGGAGACAGCGCGCTACATGCGGTGACGCCTGCGGGCTCCAGAAAATGGCGATTTGCCACCGATGGCCAGGTGTATTCGTCGCCGGCGATCGATACGGCAGGCAATGTCTACTTCGCGTCGATCAATGGGACGATCAGTTCGGTGTCATCGGGTGGCGTTCAACGTTGGCGTGCCAGTGCCGGAGGGTTTGTCTCCTCTTCGCTGGCACTTGCAAACGGCACTGCGTATTTTGGCAGTTATGACCATAAGCTCTATGCGCTGGACATGGATTCAGGTCTGGTGCGCTGGACCTACCTGATGAACGATGAAGTGCGGGCATCGTCGCCCGCGGTTGCGCAGGACGGATCGATATTCATCGGGAGCTACGACAAGACCATACACCAGGTGAACAGCGACGGAACGCCAAGGCGTACGTATGCCGGGGCAAATTGGTTCCGCTCGTCCGTCCTGCTGGCGGGCCGGCGAATTTATGTGGGAAACAATGATGGTCGGCTGTACGCCTACGACGTCGGGCTCAGGGCAGCGTCGGGACAATCAGGAGCCTGGCCGCAGCTCCGTCACAATGTGCGGCGCTCGGGGCGATCGGAGGACGGGTTCGACAACGCTGTGGTACTCGATTCGGATTTCGGCACGGGTCGCCTGACGAATCTTTCTGTTCGTGCCGTGGCATCGACGGGCGAGGCCAGCCTGATCATGGGGTTTGTTGTCGCAGGGGGGGCAAGCGGAGAGGGCAAGACCCTCCTGTTGCGTGGCGTAGGGCCTGGGCTTCAGGGGTTCAACGTTGCGGGTATCATGTCTGACCCAGAACTGACCCTTCGCTCGGAACAGGGGAGTGTGCTTGCCTTGAACGATGATTGGGGTGGAGGAGCCGCGATTGCGGATTCGGCCTCTGGCGTGGGGGCGTTTGCATTGCTTCGCGATTCGAAGGACGCCGCGATGTTGGCTTCGGTCGCCCCAGGGCTCTATACCGCACAGATTTCAGCCGCGGGAAAGTCGCAGGGTGTGGTGGGGGATTCGGGTGTTGTTCTTGCGGAGATCTACGACGCTCAAGCATCAGGTGGAACTGCAGGCTCCCGCTTGATCAATCTCTCCGTGAGAGCCCGCTCATCGCCTGGAGATGATGTCCTCATTGCGGGATTTACGATCGCGGGCGGACCCAGGACAGTCCTGATCCGCGGAGTCGGCCCGTCGCTCACGGCCTATGGGGTGGCTGGCGTGATTGCGGATCCCTACTTGGAGATCTACCAGGGCAATATGTTGATCCGCCAGAATGACAATTGGATGGGAGCCACTGATGTTTCGGAGGCGGCTGCTCGGGCGGGTGCCTTTGCGCTTCATCCGGGTTCGCGAGATGCTGCGGTTGTCTTGAAGCTCAATTCCGGCGGCTACACGGTCATTGTTCGCGGGAATGGCTCGAGTACGGGGATTGTGCTCGCGGAAGTCTATGAGCTCCACTGAGGCTTTGCCAGCAGGGGTGTCAGGGACCTCGCAGGATCACCTTGCCGGTTGGGATTGTTGGAGGTGAGGATGTGCGTGGCTCGAGTGTGATGAGAATCTCTGAGGGTGTCGCAACGGAGGACGGAAGCTGGTAGCTAAGACTGCCTGACTTCCCGTAATACTGCGCTGGTACCTCGGCCACTGGACGGAAGTCGGACGAATCAACCGGCTTCACCCAGACTTGAAGGCGTTCGGAGGCTGATACCGTGGGTAGGTTGTAGAGATTCAGATAACCCTGATTCTGTTTTTCGTCGAACACGGACCAAGCGTAGGTGGACGCTGAGGGCTTTGCAGCGATGCCGAAATCCCCGGTACCGCCTCCAGAAGTGTCGCCGACGCCGAGTGACTGAAATGTGAGGGAAGGCGTGGTATCAGCGTATGCGAACTTGGGCGTGTCGCCTGAAGTGGATTTCACTTCTGGCAGTCTGGTTGACCCAATTGGCTCGGTTGAAACGACGCCGGCTTCAGTCAACAGACCCTTTGCGAGATTCATCAAACCCCGTCGATCTCCACGCGCGTAGCTGTCGGCATCGACAAGCTCCATCGTCGCGAGGCGGCCGACACCCTGCTCGGTCAAGGCGCGACGCGCGAGTTTGTGAATCGCAAGGTCGTACTCTTCGCTGAGGGCTTCTCTCGCGCGCTGGAGTCGGGCATATTCCTGACGCAGGTCATTGAGATGGGCAAGGTCCGTTGCCACCTGATCGGACGAACTGCTGTCGGAGTCGGATGAAGAACCGGTGGATGATCCCCCGCCTTTCGCGTCTCCCTGCGCCGATGCCATTCGTGCGGGATCGTTCTCCGCAGTGCTGGATCCGTTGGGTGTTGCACCGCTGTCCACGTGGAGACCGGATTGTCCCGTTGATTGAGAGGGCGTACCAGAGTCTGCCGATGCAAGGCTCATGTCTGAAATGATGTTTGACAGACGCATGAGCCTGACGCCCTGGAAAATGTTGAAACCAAGCAGAAGTGCGGCGGCGATCGGCCATGACCAGCGATGCAGGTGGAAGATCCTGGAGCGAGGTGCCGGCGATACGGCGCTTGCCTGGGCCAGCACGGCAGCAAGACTGGCACGCTGTTCTGATTCTGTCAGAACCGCGGCCGGTGCGGACTCGAGTGCAAACTGCGCATAACTGTCGGCGCATGTCTTGAAAGCAGCGGCAGCCACGGGGTCGCTGGAGAGCCGCTCGGCAAAAGCGGAGCGGCGGGCAGGCTCCATTTCCTCCAGCAGGTACTGGAGCGCATCGGTTGTGAAATCCTCATTCATGGCGATCGACGAGTTTGCGCAGCTTCAGGAGACCGCGACGCAGGTGATTCTTGACGTTTCCTACGGGCGTGCGCATGGCGGTCGCGATCTCCGCCTGCGAGCAGCCGGTGAAAAAGGCGAGCTCGAGCGCCTGCCTCTGGGCGGCAGACAATTGGGCCATGTTGTGGTCGAGCAGCTCCTTTTGCTCAAATCCCTCATCGGGCTCCACACCTTCCCGATCAGACTCTTCGATTTGCAGTCGTGCGAGAGTTGCGGCGCGCCGGTTGCTTCGTCTTAGGCGATCAATAGCCTCATTGCGGGTGATAAAAACCATCCATCCGTAGACTTCACCTCGTTCGGGGCGATAGGCGGCGGCCCTGCGCCACGCCTTGACGAAGGAATCCTGAACCACCTCGCGAACATCTTCCGTGTTCTCCAATATTCGTCTCGCAATGCCGTGGAGAAGAGGGGCGAATTCCCGGTGTAGGGCGGTCAGAGCCTGTGTGTCGCCCGTGGCCATTTGCGCGATCCAGAGACGGTGCTGCTTTTGAGCCTGTTCGTCGAATAGGGGCACGTTTGTGTTTCGACGCACCGTACCGGCCTTCGGCGAGGAATTCAATCCGGCAGCGATTTCCGCCGGAGGCGGGGGTTTTGGAAACGCGGGAATCCTTGCGCCATCACCCATCTGGACCGGCCTCCGCGGAAACTTTGAAACGGATGCTGCGAGCATCGGCCTCAAGGATTGCATTTTCTCGGGACGTATTGGCGGATGTGCGCCGCTCGAGCACAATCGGACTTCTCTGAAGGGTCCCATGGTTGACTGCATGATGCATTTCTCGAGCGGCCTGACATCCCTGTCACTTCTCGCCAGAAATGGGCGGGTAGGAGTCGAACTCGTAAACTTCGACCAACGCCAGACCGCCCAAACCTGCGTCATCCGAAACATGAACCGTATAGGCTCCAGGCGGAAGATCGAAGGTGTCGTAGGCGATATGCGGACGCTCCGCGCCTTCCACCTTCAGCGGGAACGCACCGGCTTGATCAAAAATTGCCGTCCAGTATGTCAAAGGAAGCACGACAGCTGGTCGGACAATGATCACCTCGGTGCCATCGCCACGGAATAGTCGGAAGCGTGGCTCCTTTGCGGGATTTGAAATGCCGAAACGGTCAAGCGTCGGTCCTATGGCACGAATAAGGAGGCGCTTGCCGGAGTGCCCGTCGACGACAAAACCGACGATCTGAACATCGCGGTCGGGCCGGAGATTCACGCGGGCGGAAATGTTGCAAAAGTGGCCGTCGCGTACGACGTCGAGCTGCACCTTTGTTGAAATGACGGGAAAGTTTCCGTTGCTTGGCTTGGGTGACGACAACCCATAGGTGGCGCTGTCGGAGAATGTAACCTGACGCAGAATCAAGGGACTCGTCGTAGCACCCTCGATCGGTTTGCCATCCTTGGTCCATTGGATCGCATGCGGCCAGTTCTGCGGAGCCACAAACCAGACCTGTTCGGCTGGAGGGACACGAACGCGGCCGGGGGATTCCGGAGGGGCGAATCCGTTCTGCAGGTCGGTTGCCAAGAGCAGTCGAGTGATGCCTGGAGGAAGGGTGTATTGGGTAATCGCATCATCGGCCACGATCGATTGGCCTTGTACGCGGGGGAGAGCGCCGACTGTCAGGCCGAGTAGAATGAGAGAGAGTGATCTTGTTTTCATGGAGTTTGTAAAGAGCCCCTCTGTTCAGAGTGGCTTCTATCATAAAACGCCGATCAACTCCGGAAGGATTCATCTCAAGGCTATTTTATCGTCCTGATTGGCGGATGGATGTCCGTAGGCGTGCACTTTTGGAGCATGACGTAAGGTCCGTCAGAGGAGAATCCGCGTCCAATTTCCGCCCATCCGTGACTTCGATAAAAGGCTTCGGCCCGTTGGTTGCGTGCGGCACACTTGAGTCGATGCGGCAAGGGTAGCCACGAAGTTAGGCTTTCCAGGAGCTGCTGTCCGACGCCCCGACCTTGAAACGCCTGTGCCACAAACAGGTGATGGACAAACGAATCAGGCTCCCATACCGAAACAAACCCAAGCAATTCTCCACGTTCGTTTTCAGCGATCGTGATGGTTTCAGCGAGGGTCTGTACCT
The DNA here is from genome assembly GCA_014584295.1 of Verrucomicrobiota bacterium. Lineage (GTDB taxonomy): Bacteria > Verrucomicrobiota > Verrucomicrobiia > Opitutales > Opitutaceae > UBA6669. Next base: position 82,974 of record JACTNC010000053.1, on the reverse strand, counting down.
CAAAATCGCCCAGTTTGAATTCAGCGGGATTCTTCCACACGAAGGTCGCCCGGCGAACCTCGAGAAACAAGGTTGCAAGTGCGGCACTGTCTTCAGGTGTCGCCTGCCTCAGGCGAATTTCCATGGGATGTCGGATTTCGCGCAAATGAGCCGGTTTTTGTCAAAAGAGTCACGCACGGATCAACTGGGTTCAAACTGCATCGCGATGATGTCCAGTGCCTCTTGGTGAAGCCCTGTCGAACTCCAGCACAGTGAAGGCTCCACCCGCGCATGGATCCTTGAGTCGAAAAGCGAGTACATGATGCCCAAAACGCAGGCGTCCGTCTCAAGTCCGCAGACAACTACCCGCGTGATTCCGCGCGCCTTGATCTGCCGAATTTGCCGGGGCGCCAACCCGTAGGTTTCCTTGTCAAGGACGAGGTCACCCTTTGAAGGCGCAATCAGGAGTTCGGTTCCCATTGAGCCTGGGGCGCAGCACGTGATCTTGAGTTTTCTTCGAAAAAAGGAGCCGACGGGATTTACGAAGCGCGTGAAGATCCTGCAGGCGAACAACCGGCTGTATGCCTCTATCTTGCGGACGAGGGCCGGCGGGATCGGAAATTCTCGTTGAACGTCGACAATGATCAGTGCCGTGTTTGGCGAAGGAGATAGGGTGGAGATTCGTCCGTGCACCTTTTCGCGTCGCTTGGATGGACGTGTGTTTCGCTTTACCATGGTTTTCCCAACGCAACCAGAAATTCCGGCGGCGACAAGCAGGCGGCCTTCAAGCCTTTTCTAAGGATGTCAGGTTGCTGTCAGGGCTGCAGATGGTCGGACCGCGCGGCGCAGTGCAACGGAGAAGCGTGCTCCTCCCTGAATTGAGCGCGAAACCTCAATCGTGCCCCCGTGGGCCTCGATCATTGCCCGCGCGAGGCTCAAGCCCAGCCCCAGCCCGCGCTGGGAGCGGCTGGCGTCACTTCGATAAAGGCGCCTGAATATGGCTTCCCGTTCATCCTCCGGCACGCCTGGCCCGGAATCGTCCACGGCGATGACGACCTGGCCATTCTTCTCTTCGATCGAAAGCAGAACCTTGCCGCCGGCCGGTGTGTATTTTAGCGCATTGTCTACCAGATTGCCGAATGCCTGATTGAGGCGGACTGCGTCGGCATCGATTTCAACTGGTGTATCTGGAAACTGGAGCGTCAACGTGATTCTCTTCTCCTCGGCCACCTCGCGGTAGAGATCAGCCGCGCGTTCGAGGAGGGTGCGGGCGTCCAGAGTGTCCCGATTGAGTTTGAGCGCACCGGCTTCCGCGGCCGACACGTCGAGCAGGGCTTCCAGAAGGTGCAGGACCCGATCCGATTCGTTGATGCAGTCGGCGAGCGCAGCCTGTGCCTCTTCGGGGTTTCCAACGTCGTGCAGGGCAAGCTCCGCGGTGCCCCGCAGACGGGTGAGCGGTGTCCGGAGATCGTGCGCGAGATTGTCGAGCGTATCGCGCAGGACCTGGACATGCGTGGCGTTCTTGGCGAGGAGGGCATTGAGTTGGGTCACGAGCACCGCGAGTTCCCCTCGTCCTCCGGCGCCGGGTACACGTGCCGCCAGATCACCGGTTTCGATGATGCGCCTCGTCGTTTCGGAAACGGCGCGCAGGGGGCGCGTCGCCCGCCATGCGAGGAGGGTTCCGACGAGCAGGGACAGCACGATTGCGCCGGACCCGAGGCCCAGAAACGTGCGCCGCAGCGGTGCGAGGAGCACTGCGCGACTGTCGGTGCTCCTGCCCACTTGAAGCAGCCGCCCGGCAGGCAGCGGGCGCGATGCAATGGCATAGTCGCGGAGCGCAGACTGGGGGATGCGGATCGTGTGAACCTCCTGGGTGGCCGTAAAACCGGGAACGGAGGGCAGGGGAACCTGTTGGATGGATGTCTCAATCCAATCGGGCGGCACGGAGGCAAAAAGGGTTTCGTTCTCGGGTCCCAGAAGGCGCACGAAATAGGAGCGGACCTCCGGAGAGGTGTCCTGGGTGAGATCAGCGCGCAGGGCGGACAAGCCGCCCATTTCATAGGTCCCCGCGAGAATGCCGGCCCTGCGTTCAACCGCTGCGCGTTCTCGCGATTCGAGCGCATCTGCCAGAAGGAGGTAAAGCGCGGAAAAAAGCACCGCGGCGCCTATTGCAAAAACCAGGGCATATTGGATTGCGAGCCGCAGCGCGAGGGATTGGCGGAGACGGTCAAGCATGGCCGCGAAACTGATAGCCCACATTCCGCACGGTTTCGATCCGCGTGTGATCGGGATCGATCTTCGAGCGGAGGCGGTGCATGACGACATCCACAACGTTCGTTTGCGGATCGAAACTGTAGTCCCACACATGTTCGAGGATCATCGCCTTGCTAACGGTGCGCCCGGCGTGGCGCAGCAGGAATGCGAGAAGCGCAAATTCGCGAGGTTGAAGCTCCACACGCTGGTCCGCGCAGGTCACCTCCCTGCTCACGAGGTCGAGTGTCACATCGCCCGCTGCAAGGCGTGTCGTTTCCGGCGCTTGGGTCGCGCGCCGAATCAGCGCCTGCACGCGTGCAAGAAGTTCGGAGAACGCGAAGGGTTTCGTGAGATAGTCGTCTCCTCCGCTTTGCAGCCCCTTGACACGATCATCGACCGAACTCCGCGCGCTGAGAAACAGCACGGGCAGGACATTCCGCGCGGCCCGCAGGCGACGGACGAGGCTCAGGCCGTCAAGGCCGGGAAGCATCACATCAACGATCGCGGCATCGTAGGTTGTGGACTGAGCGAGCATGAGTGCGGTATCGCCGTCGGGTGCGTGATCGACCGCATAGGCCGCCTGTTTCAGCCCGCGCACCACAAACGACGCGATCTTGGCATCATCTTCGACGACGAGAATTCTCATCGGATTCCAGTGTGGGCGAGCAGAAGCATGTTGGAAAGAGTGGAAAGAAAACCGGCACCGCTCCCCTCGGGGAAGGCGATGCCGGGTTAAGCAGACTCCGCTGCGCTGGAGAAAAGGGAGGCGGATCAGTTTCCGCTTTCGTCGACGACGACAAACACCGTGTTGCCGCGCGACCAGAGCTTGACCAGGGTCTTCTTCCCTTCGGCCTTTTCACTGAGGTCGACAGCCTCCTCCGCCGAAGCCACCGGCTGGCGGTTGATTTCAAGGATGACATCCCCGGGACGAAGGCCCGCACGGGCGGCGGCCGAATCCTGGTCAACGTTCGTAATCAAGGCTCCCTTGATACGGCCCGGAACGTTCATGGTGCGGCGAGACTCCTGATCGAGGTCGCTGACGGCAACACCATTGAGTACGCCGACGTCTGACCCGGTGGCGTTGTCGTTGTCATAGCGGGAGCTTTGCCCGATGCGGCCGTTCTTCGGTCGTTCGCCGGTCGTGACCTTGATCTCCTGGGACTTGCCATCGCGCAGCACGCTGAGGGTGACCTTTGTGCCGGGCGCGATGGCTCCGATGGTAAACGTGAGCTTGTTTGCATCGTCTATGTTCTGGCCGTTTACAGCCGTGATGACATCGCCGCTGAGAAGGCCGGCCTTCGCCGCAGGACTGTTTGGCTGCACGTCGGAAACGAGGGCACCGGAGTGACTGCTGAGGCCAAGCGAATCAGCGAGGGCAGGCGTGACGTCCTGCGCGCCAACGCCGAGGAAACCGCGTACCACCTTTCCGGTCGTGACGAGGCTGTGTGTAACATGAGCGACGAGTTTCGCGGGCACCGCGAGTCCGACCCCTTGGAATCCGCCGCTGCGGCTGAGAATGGCAGTGTTGATTCCGATGAGGCGTCCGTTGATGTCGACGAGTGCGCCGCCAGAGTTGCCTGGATTGATGGCCGCGTCGGTCTGGATGAAGTCCTCATAGGCGAGTCCGAGGCCTGGGCGGCGTCCCTTGGCGCTGATAATACCGGTGGTGACGGTTTCCCCGATGCCGAAGGGATTGCCGAGCGCAAGGACCCGGTCGCCCACCTCGACCTTGTCGCTGTCGGCGAAGGTGATGGCGGGAAGGTTGTCGGCGTCGACCTTGATCACTGCGATGTCGGTCTGCGGATCGCGGCCGACCACCTTGGCAGTGAGTTCACGGCCATCGCCGAGCGTCACGCGCAGAGTGTCGGCATCCTGCACGACGTGATTGTTGGTCGCGATGTAGCCGTCTTCGCTGATGATGACACCGGAGCCCAATCCGCTCTGGGGCGGGCGTTGCATTTCAGGAATGCGGCCGCCGAAGAACTGGCGGAAGAGGGGATTGTCGAAATCGAGTCCGTCGCTTTCAGTGACTCCAACGCGGCGGGCCTTCGTTTCAGTCGTGATTTTCACGACACTGGGAGAGACGCGCTTGACGACCTTGGAGAAACTCGCGGGTTCAAGCTGTGTGCGGTCGATCGGCTGGGTGTCGCGTTTGACCTCGATGCGGGCGTTGGCGTTGTTTGACGCGGCATGAACGCCGACGATTATGCCGGCAAGGGCAAGTGTTGCCGCAGCGATGAAGGCCTTGGGGCGAGTCAGGAGCGGACGGAGGGATGGATTGGTATTCATAGTGGGTTCGAGATGGCCCCACTATGCCACACGGAGTTTTCGCGCTCCTTTCGCGAAAATGACAGAAATGTCATTTTGGTGTAGACCCGAATCACCCCAAGCTGGTGCGAGCGGCGGGAATCGAACCCACATCAACGGCTTCGGAGACCGCTACACTATCCATTGTGCTACGCCCGCAGCACGAAGGGCCAAGGAAAGGGGCTCCTTCCCTTTCGTCAAGCGTGGTGAAATGCAGGGACTTGCAATGGGGCTTTGTTGTGTGAGGGTGAGCGAGCGAGGTTCGAAGGCGGACAAAAAAAGGCAGGTCGTGGTCGACCTGCCTAATTGAATGAAAAACGATGAACGAAGCTTAGACGTCGGGCTTGGTCTTTTTCAGACCCAGAATGCGGTCCCCCGCTTTCCACTGGCCGCGCTTCTTGAGGAGGTCCACACGCTCGAAGCGCTTGAGGACATTGCGCTTCACCACGATACCTGAGGCGCCTTGGAGACTTTTGTGCTGTGACATGACGTTAAGGGAGGTCTGATTCGAATGAAAGGGTCAAGAGTGAGGCACGGACTGCGCCCATGACAAGTATTTTTCACTGACGGCCGTGGCCTCGACCACCACCCACTCCGGGGTGTCGTAGGGATGCTGAGCCAACAGGACCGCCTCCATGCGGGACTGCCTGTCGGACAGGAACTTAATGGTAAGTCGGAACTCCGGCGCCGATTCGATCTTTCCCTGCCAATGATAGATGGATTGAACAGGTCCATCGACCTGGCAGCAGACAGCCAGGCCGCGGGAAACAAGATCGCGGGCGAGGGCTTGCGCTTCCGCGGATGACGCGAGCGTTGTCCAACCGATCTTGAGCTGTGCGGAAGGCATCGTGCGAAGGCCCGAAAGCTATTGGGCCTGCTTCGCGACCTTGTAGGCTGCGGGCTGCTGCCCAATCGGCAGCGCCAGGAGATCATAGTCCCTGCTGGCATTGATCTTTACGCTGGCGAATTCGCCAACGGGCATCTCACGCGGGACATAGACACGCCCATCGATGTCGGGCGCATCGGCTTCCCCCCGGGCGACTCCGGGCTCCTCGACCAGGACCTTGAGTGTGCGACCGACCTGGGAGGCGCTGACCTGTGCGGCGATCTCCTTCTGGAGCGCCATGACGCGGTGCCAGCGCGCCTCCTTCACCTTGGCGGAAATCTGACCCTCCATCCTGGCGGCCCGCGTTCCCTCCTCTTGGGAATAGCGGAACACGCCAAGCCGTTCAAAGCGCGTTTCACGGATGAACTCGCACAGTTCATCGACATCTGCCTCGGTCTCTCCCGGGAACCCCACGATGAAGGTGGTGCGAATCGCTATGCCGGGAATGCCTGCCCGAATCCGCCGGATCAGATCGCGTATGTATTCTCCGCTCGTCTCGCGCTGCATCAGTCCGAGCATGTGATTGCTGATGTGCTGGAGTGGAATGTCGATGTAGCGTGCGACCTTTGGGCATTCCGCAATCGTTTGAATGAGCTCGTCGCTCCAGTGTGCCGGGTGCGTGTACAGCAGGCGTATCCAGAAATCCCCTTCAATGGAATTCAACTGGCGCAGCAGCGTGGTCAGTGCCGTCCCGCGCGAGGAATCTACGGGCGTGCGTGGATTCGGTCGCTGCTCCCAGGTATCCATCCCGAAGAAGGTCGTGTCCTGCGAAATCAGATCGAGTTCGCGTACGCCTTCGGCGACGAGCCCCCTGGCCTCCGCCACGACACTGTCGACCGTTCGGCTGCGGTGGCGGCCGCGGATCTGGGGGATGATGCAGAAGGTGCACGGATGATTGCAGCCTTCTGCAATCTTGATGTAGGCAAAGTGCTTGGGTGTAAGCCGGAACCGCGGCGTGTCGTAATCCGGGATGTAGGTCGAGTGCCGCGTGACAAAATTTTCAGGACTGGAATTTGCCGTCCGCTCCTTTTCGTAGATCGACTCAATGATCGGCGCGACCTTGGTCACCTGGTCGAGGCCGATGAAGGCATCGACTTCGTGCGAAAGTTCTCCGGACAGCTCTTTGGAGAAGCGCTGCGACATGCAGCCGGCGACGATCAGCTTCTGTTCCTTCCTACGTTTGCGCAGGCCCCGGTTCTGGTGGACCTCGAGAATGTGCCCGATCGATTCCTCCTTTGAGGAATCAATGAAGGAGCATGTGTTTACGATGACGACATCCGCCTTCTCGGCTTCCGGAATGACGGTCATGCCGGCCTTGTGCAGGTGCCCGACCATGATTTCGCTGTCGACGAGATTCTTGGCGCAACCGAGGGAAATGAGACTGACCTTGATCATGGATTCAGAACCGGACGCATCGCCCGGAAATTGGGTCGCCCCAGTATCGCCAGGCAAAACAGGCGTCTACATCGGACGATAAAAAAACCGCGGCACCAGGGCCGCGGTAAAGGGGGCTACTTCTTGGCCTTCGCGGTTTTCTTGGCAGCCTCTTTCCTGCGCTTGATGCGTGCAAGACGCCGTTTTCTCTTGATGATCTTGTTGGATTGTCGACCCATGGTTGGAAGTGATAAGCGTTTACGTTTCTCTGATCCGGGCATCTGAGTCAAGCCCTTGAAACGGGTGCCACATGGCAAGATTTCGCGTCGCCCGAACAGTCACACGACTCAAGCACGCCGACGCGCTGGAAATTTCTGCAGGATATGGGCTCAGGTGAGCCAGACGCGCGTCCGCGATGCGCTGGGTCCTTCAGGCGACTTCTTCTTGGGGGCCGAGCGCCGCTCGCTATCTGCCGTTTCGGTCCTGCCCGCGCGCTTGTTGGCGACTTCTTCACGAGTATGGCGCTCAACACGTCCCGGCTTGTCGGGAGTGGGTGCCTTTTGCGGCGTTGCTCCAAAAGCGTTTGTAACAATCACAAACGTCAGTCCGATGGCACTCAGCAGTGAGTGCCGTCGAAGTCGGAGCAGAACGGTCTTCTTGTTCGCCATGAATAAATCGCGCGTATGCAGCGGGAGGAGATCATGGGCTCTTTCTTTGTTGGATGCAATACCAGTCATGTCATGCGGAGAACTTTTTCCGTGCTTGCCGCGCTATGGCTGGCATGGCTGACCTGCTACGATGCGGTCTCCGTTCCTTTGCCACCGGTAGAGAAGCGGCCCGCGGGCTCGTTCAAGCTGTTTGTAAAGCACGGGGCATTCCCGCTTCATGACGGTTAGTTCATGTGCACCATCGCTCTCGCAGCCGAGCAGGCGCACATAGGGCTTGAAGGCGTCGGGCCTACCGATGATGCGTGCTGTGGGCCCATGGTCGGGGTCGAGTGCCGTGAATGGTGCCTGCCGATCAAGGACGAGAAAGGAGTAGGGGAGGCTGCGAAGATCGATCCCTGCACGCTGTGCGAATCTGACCCAGTTGCCGTCGGCATGCACACCCGCGGGAGGAGCCGCGAAATGGTGACACCAGTGGCGCTCATTGCCTGCCGACAGCAGTCCGCAGTCGGCTTGGTGTGTGCAGGGCGCGATGATGCTAAATTGAGATCGGAGATTGTTTCGATGGCGCTGCAGCGCGCGCGCGACCGAATGAGTTCCTGGCTCTACCCAGAGAACAGCATGAGCCTGCGCAATGCTTGCGAGGAGGGAGACTTCCGCCTCGGCAGACAACTCGTTCAGGACATGACTGATGACGAGCAGATCGCAGAACGCTTCGGACTTCGGGGGTTCTTGGATCGAAAGGCCGGGGAATGCTTCCTGCGCCTTGTCTGCGGCGAAGCGGCGGGCGATCGGCGAATGGTCCCAAACCGACAGGGACGCCACACGCTCCACACCCAGCCATTTGACAACCCTCCTGCCGGCCACACCTGAGCCGCATCCCCAGTCCAGCACACGCAAGTTCCCAGTTTCAGAGGGAAGCCAGCGGCGGAGGCGGAGTTCGGCGAGAACGGCATCCCACTTCCAGCCGATGCGCTCCCCGTAGGTGAAGTCGTAGGTGGCAAGGTCGGCGGACGACTGCCAGTAGGGCACGGAAGGAGTTACGCCGCCCAGAAACTGGGAGCGCAGCCGATCCAAGGCCGACCAGTCGAGTGAACTCCAGTTCACGTCGTCACTCCGCTTGCCAGGTCCACGCCGAGGTGGCGCGCCAAGGCTTGGGTGGAGACGCCATAAAATTGAGCAAAGGCACACAGGCGTTCCAATCTGCCCTGTTGCTGTGGTGGACGATCCTTGATCCCGGCGATCATGACATTCCTTGCGGTGTGCTCCGTGGAAACAAATTCAAACACCTTGGTGCGATAGCCTGCCCACTCCAGCAGTTGGGCGCGCAGGGCGTCGGTGACAAATTCGGCCTGCCTCTCCAGGAAGATGCCGTGCAGTAGCGCGTCGCCAAGGATGGCTGGCGGCTGCATGAGCGGACGAAGCTCTTTCTGGCAACAGGGAGAGACGACGAGCAGTTTGGCGCCTGCTGCGATTCCTCTCGCTAGTGCGTCATCCGTTGCCGTGTCACAGGCATGGAGCGCTATCAGGACATCACACCTGCTGTCTTCGGCCCAGGTGGCGGTGGCAATATTCCCCTGAATGAAATTCAGTGAGTCGAGTTTCTCCTCTCGGGCGACCTCGTTGCAAAGTGTGACGAGTTCCTGCCTGTCCTCGACACCGACGACGTGAGCCCGGTCGCGGAGCATGCCGGCTGCCGCAAAGGTGAGGTAGCCCTTGCCGGAACCCATATCCACGACGGTGAGGGGTTTCCGAGGCGTGCGGCTCCCCGGCTCGGATCTTGTGTCGTGGAGCAGCCCGGCGTCCTTGAGGAGTGAGTCGAGAATTTCGGCAAATTTCTGGATCTGACGCAGCTTTGCCGCCATTCCCTCCCGCGGTCGACCTTCCGCGTTGGTCACCCCGAGGCGATGCAGCCATCCGGTTGTCAACGGAACCGGGCGACGCTTTTCCCGATCGTGCCTTTCGCTGCGAGACGTGGGAGCATGGGCGGCAACCTTTTGACGCAGGCGAGCCTTGCCTTCCGCGTCGATCTCCAGTTGGGCGGACTGCAGCGGAGTAAAGAGGTGGGCGTCGCAGAAAGCGGTTCCGAGCAAGGAGCGTGCGGTTTCCAGCGCAATCGCGGGAGGGAAGTTCTTTGTCACATCCCGGGTTGCATACCGGTAGACAAACGTGAAGTGAGGTCCCGACTTCAGGTTCACGGGCCGGACATAGACGTTCTTGAGATCGGGCTCCTGCGATTGGGGTGTGGGCTTGCCGAACGTCAATTTGACAAGCGTTCCCTCAATAAATGCGGATGACAGCAGCGAATGGAAACGAAGGATTGCAGATTCCTGGACCACGGCTGGAGGCAAGGGCTCAGTGCCTGAAGTGGCGAGCTTGAAGCGGTGCAATCAATCCAACGCTCATGACTTTGCTTTCGATAGCAGGCGAGTGGTTGCGGGGAACAGTGGCGTTCATGTCCTGACGGGCGATCAGGAATCTTCGTCCCTTTGGTTGAGAAAGAGGAGGATGATGCCCTGGCAGGCGAACAATCGGGATGCAGCGTCGAGACCGTTCCAGGATTTCGATTGCCACATGAGGAACCATTCGGCTCCGATGCTGATGAAGGCGAAGAACCAGAGGAGCAGGGAGGCGGTCAGGCCCACGGTGCCGAGTGTTTTTGCGGCATTGAAGTCCTTCGCGGGCGCATTGCGCAGGCTCCAGAGTCGAACTGCTCCCAGAGCGATGAGGCTGCACGCAATGCCCTCCCAGACGATGATTCCCACATAGGCTGCGTGTAACGGCCAGCTTGAGGTGCCTGCGACGGCTGGAGGACGAAGGGCCCTCCAGGTTTGCGCCTCGCCGGAAAAAAGCGTGTCCATCCCCAGAACGTGCTGCACGAAACGATAGTTGGAGGGGTAGTCGACGACGTTGTTGAAAACCACCAGAAGCAGGTGGAAAGCGGCCGCAGCGAGCAGTGCGATTTTGCAAAGGCGCATGAGGAAGCGATGACTGGAGGATGAAAGTTCGGGTTTCGCGAGTGAAGGCTGCGCCTGGTGGTGGCGGTTATGGAAGTCGAAGGAGGCGACGGGCGTTTCCGCCGAGCACTTGGTGCAGCTCCGACTCCGATAACCCCGATGCACGCGCATCCTTCAGATCGAGAATGAAACCCGGTTCGTTCGAGAGCCGAGGGTGGGTGAGCAGAGGGTAGTCGGTTCCGAAAAGGACACGATCGGAGCCAATGACATCGCATACGCGCCGAAAAATCCGTGAATCGTAGACAAGAGGCGAAGCGGCAGTGTCGTAGTAGACATTCCGGAAAAGCGCGCCGGAACCGCGGGTGAGTTCATGGAACGGAAGGCCACCGCCCCAATGCGCGAGAACAAAAACATTTTCAGGGAAGTCGGCGAAGAGTTGCACGAAGCACTCAAGGGGTGTCGGCACCTGAACGCTGCTGCGCACCGCGGCGACGGGATCGGTCACGTGGAGGTTGGTCGGGACCCGATATTCGCGCGCAAGTGCCATGAGCGCGGCGAAATCCTCGTCCTTGAAGGTGAATCCTTGAATCTGCGGAAGAAGTTCACCAATTCCTCGAAAACCGCTGTCCAGTGCACGCCGCGTTTTTTCGAGCCCGTTTCCATTCCGTGAAGGCACGACCGGAACGAATGCACTCAAACGGTCAGGATGGGTTCGAATCCAGCGAGTGAACCAGTCAATTTGCAGGTCCGCCGTTGCCTGGTTCTCCCAATACCAGCCGAGCAACACGGCATGATCAATCCCTGCGGCGTCCATGTCCCGCAGGAGACGATCAATTCCTGCCCAACCCTGCAGGGAAGGGCGATCCTGCGGGGCGACGCAATTCATCCACCAGGACTCCCCCTGCGCCCTTGCCCACGCACGAGGCTCCGCTGAAGCTTCGGCGGCATAGAGATGAAGGTGTGCGTCGATGACCACGGTGCCTTGGTACTGGAATCAGTCGGGTAGGAAAGCCAAACTGGAACTTGTGTCCGACATGTTGAGGGCTTGTCCTGTTAACGTGACTCCAGGGCAGACAAGGCATCCCGTTTGATGATCTCCGATTCGGTAGCCGCGCAGTTTTCCAGCGGATCGCTCTGGTTGGCACTTGTGGGGCTGGCGCTGGCGACGCTTCTGAGCGAAGACCTGACGTGCATTGGCGCCGGACTGCTGATTGCCAGTGGAAAGGCCCCTTTCTGGCCGGTGCTGGCCGCCTGCATGGTGGGAATTTTCATGGGCGATATTATCCTCGTCGCCATCGGGCGCACACTTGGCAGACCGATGCTGGAAATGCGGCTGGTCCGAACCCGGGTATCACCGGAGAGAATCGAGCGGGCGGAAAGGTGGTTCAAGACAAAGGGCGGGCGATTGGTGCTCGCGACGCGTTTCATGCCGGGAATACGTGTGCCCGCCTACCTCGCGGCGGGCATCCTCCGGGTGCCATGGCCGCCGTTCATTGGCTGGTTCGCGCTGGGGTGCGTCATTTGGACGCCGCTACTTGTCGGTGGAACTGTATGGGCAGGGGAAAGGCTCCTTGTGATGTTCCATGCCTGGGAGCGCACGGTTCCGCTGCTGATCGCAGGGGGAATCGTTATCTGGGTCATACTCAAACTCGGGATCCGGCTTTCTTCCTGGAAGGGACGCAGGATCCTTCGCTCTCGCTGCCTCCGGCTTACCCGATGGGCTTTCTGGCCCCGTATCGCGAAATACCCGCCGATAGCCCTGTTCGTCCTTGGTCTGGGCATCAGATATCGGGGCCTTACGCTTTTTACGGCGGCCAACCGGACGACGGGGAACGGCGGGGGGGACAGTTCGGCGTCGAATTCAATGCCTTCAGCGACCTCATCCATCCTGCCGGGCGCTGCAAAAGCTATTGGAGGCAAGAATGATAGCGAAGATCTGTCATGTCATTTTGATGTCTTCTACCTGAGGCATCCGGTTGATGTGCAGGGACGAGTGGTTGCGATTGTTGACAGGCGTCCCCTCTCGGTGACCGGTGATGGCACTCATTCGCTCGAAGAGCTCATTTTGGCAGACCGCCGGATGCTCCCGAATGTCGAGGCCATCCTTGATGAGTTCAACTCGCGTTTGGATGATGTTCCGTCTCGTGGTGAGAGGGTGCTCCTTCGGGGCACCGGAAAGGGCATTCGGCGTGCGACGCAGCTTGATGGAAGGGCGCTTCTAACCCCGGCTTTGACGGCTTCAATCGACACCTTGGGGCGGTCCCTGCCGGGATTTTATTTCGGGAGATTCCGCATAAAGGCGGGCGAGGTCGCTGCCTTTCAGCGTGGGAAAATCACCGTCGTGGGGCTCGATCAGGGTATCGCCTCCACCAGGAATCTATGCGATGCCTGCCAGTCGGTTTGGGAAGGATGGCGCGTGTACTGCAGTCTCTGGAGGTGGGCTTTCCACATCGGGGCCGAGAATGCCCGGCGCGGTGCTCCTGTACTCAGCCTGAGGCAGGCATGGTTGTCGCTTCGATGATGCGGTTCGATACCTCGAGGCGCGGAGAAACGATAATAAAACCAAGAGCTCCCACCCTGCCTTGGGCAATCAGACAGCATTGCATGAAGACATGCACAAAAAGTGATCCGAAATCTCATTTCGTTCGGGACATTGTTAAGGAAACTTGTCTAGTTTTGAAGTGATTGGGGGCGGTTTGGCCAACACGTGGTGGCTTTGAAGGGCTACCGCATTGGCCTGATTTGGCGTCGTGGTAGGGGATAACCCCCAAACTAAAACCAACGCTTCGCCTTGAAACGCAATTAGTTGTAGAATTGCCGGTAGTTTGGCTCGAACCTGGAGCCAAAAATCGCGTCAATACACGTCCGCAAGAAGCGGATCGATGAATTCAGTTGTCAGGAAATCCACTCACGAGATCCGCGTGGCGAGCGGACGATGTCTCCCGCGGGCGGGTCTGCCCCGTTGGGTGGGTACTCTGGCGGTGTGCCTTGGGCTCATCCTTGCGGCAAATCTGCATGCGTCCGATCGATGGGAGACGTTGGAGGCAATCCACTGGGTGGAGAATCCGGAGAACAGCCCGGCTCCGGGTCCCTTTGGAGAGCTGGGAGCCTATCAGTTTCGCCGTTCGACTTGGTACACCTATACGTCGGTGCCTTTTGAGTATGCCCGGGAGCGGGCCCATTCGGATGCCGTGGCTATCAAGCACTACGAATGGCTGAAGCGCGGTTTTGAGCGGGCTGGGCTCGCCGTCACGCCGTACCGCATTGCCCTCGCATGGAATGCCGGTCTATCCGCGACCTTGAGCGGACGGATCCCGGCCGCGACCCATCAGTACGCGCGGCGCGTTGCCAATATCGTCGAATCGCTCAAGCAGCGCACTGCTCGGAACGAGGGGCAGTAGCCACAATCGGGCTGACCGTCTTGCCCGGACGACTGCGCTATTCCAGAAAAGATTGCTGTTTGGGTGCCTTGGCCTGCTTGCGGGAAGCCTCCTCTTCGGGAGAATGATTCAGATGCCGGGGCGGGCGCGACACCCGGGTTGCAACGGCGGCTTCGCGGTCGGCAACGATGCGATCGCAGATCGAGTGGATGTGGAGCCTCAGCCATTGGCTGGTGCTGCTGCCCTCGGAATAGTCGGCCGGCCCGTAATGGTCTATGCGGCCGACCTGACGCAGGCGATCATTCTGGGCAAACTCGTCGGGCCGGTCCGGATTGTAGACGGCGTAGGCCTTGCCACCGCCTTTCTTTACGACTGAAAAGCTGGGGATGTCGCTTGGGCCGTCCGCAATGTAGATCATGTTCTGGAACGGTATGCGCCGGTCCTCCGGGGCTATGTTCGCGTTCACATCAATGGCCGGGTTCTTGTTCGTGCCCTTGTTGATCTCGAACAACGCGCGCGTCTTGGTCGTGTTGTCGATGACCATGCCGATCTGCGCGATCACCGCATCGGCATCGATCGCAAATTCCTTTTGACGAAGAAAGCCGGGCTGCAGCGGATTTTCTATGAATTCGCAGCCCCAGATGCCGTCGACAAATCGGGCAATGGCGCTGCCGCGGATCATTTCTGCAAGTCCGGTGCTGACGATATAGTGCTCAAGCTGAATCTCATGCTTCGCATGGGATTCCCGTTCACGGACAAAGGCCTTGGAAGACTCAAAAAACTGCGGCAATCCCGGATAGAATCGTATCTCCGACCCGCATTCCCGGAGCAGGCGATTACCGAGCTTGGGCATCTTGCCGGCGAGCACATAGGTGAGCAAGTGATTGAGGTAGGCGATCTCGCCCGAGAGCTGGTAACCGCGACGGTGATAGTGCTCGACCAGGCTGTTGGTCTCACTCCAGAAGTTCGCCTCGTCGATACCGAAGCGGCGGAATAGAGGCGACTGCATGTATTCCGGGATTAAGGTCTTGTCGAAATCCCAGATGCAGGCGATGGTGTTCTGAGTGAAAAGCGTTGTGGCCATCGTAGATCAACACCGTTAGGCGGAGGGATTGCCTTTCGGAGCCGGTTCGCGAACAAATCCGCGGACGGCCTGCCACGCAATTCGCAAATAAGCGGGCACTGATGGCCCTTTTCACACAAACGCATGGACCAGCTTCCTTCGATCATTCCGTTTCAGCGCCGCCTTGAGGAGCTCGACGCCCAAATGGCGTCACCGTCATTCTACTCGAATGCCCGGCGTGCCACGGAGGTCTCCCGCGAGCATCAGAAGCTGGGCCAGTTGGTGGCCGACCATCGCGTCTATGAAAGGACCGTGCAGGAGGTATCGGAAGCCGAGGCCCTGCTCAGGGACCCCGCGGGCGACGCCGAATTGAAGGAACTAGCCGCCGCGGAATTGCCGGATTTGCAATCGCGTCTCGCGCAGCTCCGCCAGCAGGTCCTGATGGCCATGATTCCTCCGGAACCGACGGATTCGCGCAACACCGTGATGGAGATCCGCGCCGGCACGGGCGGGGAGGAGGCTGCGCTTTTTGCAGCCGATCTCTGCCGCATGTATCAGAAGTTCGCGGACAACTCAGGATGGAAAATTGAGCCGATGGGCAGCAGCGTGAGCGAGCGCGGTGGATTTCGTGAAGTCAGCTTTCTCATCACCGGAAGCGACGTCTACAAGCAGCTCAAGTTCGAGAGTGGCGTGCATCGTGTGCAGCGCATCCCTGCAACGGAGGCAAACGGGCGGATTCACACGTCGACTGTGACTGTTGCCGTGCTGCCCGAGGCGGAGGAGGTGGACCTGCAGATCGATCCCCAGGATCTCGAGATCACGGTGCAGCGGGCAAGCGGGCCGGGTGGGCAGGGGGTCAATACCACGGACTCCGCGGTCAGGATCATCCACAAGCCAACGGGCATGATTGTCTTTTGTGCGGACGGCCGCTCCCAGCAGAAGAACAAGGCGAGTGCGATGGCGGTGTTGCGATCGCGTCTGCTGAAGATGAAGGAGGAAGAGGAACGGGCGAAGTATGCGGCGCAGCGAAAAAGTCAGATCGGCACCGGCGATCGCAGCGAACGCATTCGGACCTACAACTTTCCTCAGAACCGCGTAACGGATCACCGGATTGGACTCACCCTCTACAACCTGCCCCAGGTGATGGAGGGAGACATCTCTGACGTCATAAGCGCGCTGCAGAGGGTTGATTTCGAGGAAAAGCTCGCGGCCCTCACCGGCCAGGTCATCGCCCCAATGCGTGGCTCCGACCGCGATGACGATTGAGGTCGCCAGGTGATGCACCTACCCGGCACATGACCTCCCTTCTGGAAATCGTCAGGAAATCAACCGAGTACCTTGCCAGCAAGGGAGTGGAAAACGCACGCTTCAATGCCGAGTGGCTGATTGGCCACGCACTCGGCCTGCAGCGTATGCAGTTGTACGTGCAGTTCGAGCGAATGCTTCTTGAACCCGAACTGGAAAAGATCCGGCCGCTGTTGCGACGGCGTGCCGCTCATGAACCGCTGCAGTACATCCTGGAGGAGACCGTATTCTCCGGGTTGCGATTGAAATGCGACCGTCGGGCGTTGATCCCGCGTCCCGAGACCGAGTACCTCGTCGAGCTGATCACCGACCGCTGCAAGGAATCGCAGCCGGCGGCCATTCTCGATCTGGGTACAGGCACCGGCGCGCTCGCGCTTGCGCTTGCCAGAGCGTTTCCGGATGCGCGGATCACTGCGGTGGATCGAAGCGAGGATGCCCTGACCCTTGCGGGTGAAAACGCTGCGTCGAATGGATTGGCTGACCGCGTTGCGTTTCTCAAATCGGACTGGCTGTCGGCCGTGCCCGCAGGCAGCAAATTTGCGCTGATTGTTTCCAACCCGCCCTATCTCACGGAAAAGGAGCTCATGGATACGCCGGCTGAGGTCCGCGATTTTGAGCCCCACGCAGCATTGGTGTCGGGAGCCGACGGGCTCGACGATCTTCGACGAATCTTGCGTGTCACTCCGGAATTTTTGTCCGCCGGTGGTCTTCTCGCCATGGAGACTGGCATTGGGCAGCACGCGGAGTTGAAGAAGCTGGCGATGGAAGCCGGCTTTCCCGTTTGCGAATCGGTGCAGGATCTGACCGGACGGGATCGCTACGTTTTTCTGCGGGCCGGAAATTAGCGCGATTACTTGGGAGTCAGCGACAGTTCAGAATCAGCGAACAACCTCGCGATGGGCGATGATGGAGTTCTGCCCGGCATGACCTCACGCGGTGCACGGGAGGGTCACGCTCCGTCGTGACCGGATCGATGCGCGATGCGCATCAGGACCTGATGCGGGGTCGTTGTCCCATGCGAACACGATCCCGATGAAGTGGCGAAACGGCCAACGTCGGGATGCGCCGGGCGATCCCGGGCACGACGAAGCGCACCCCTCCCAATGGCGCGAGTTCGAGGAGGTTTACGGGCTGGTGTTGCCGTGCTTTCTCCCCCAATGAATGGGCATACGCACATGTCTCATTCTCTTCGCGTCCTGCTGCAGTTTGTTGTACTTTTTTCTGTGTCGCGAGCCGAGGTGCCCTCGGAGTGGCCGGACTACCTTGGCGACAAGGCGCGCACGCTCCACTCACCGTTGAGGCAGATCAATCGCTCGAATGTCGCGCAGCTTGAGGTGGCGTGGACCTATGACACCGGTGAGAAAGGCGAATATCAGGCCAACAATCTGATTGTTGGCGGCGTGCTCTACACCGCGACACCGAGTCGCCGGGTGATAGCCCTTGATGCGGCGACGGGGCACGAGCGCTGGTCATGGGATCCGGCGACGACACGTGCAGGCAGAGGGGCACGACGGCAGCGGGGATTGGTCTTTTGGCAGAATGCGCAGGGTGGCGAGCAGAGGCTCTTCACCGCCTCGGGCAATTACCTCTTTGCACTCGATCCGGCGACCGGGATGATCATCAAGAGTTTCGGTGAAGACGGCTTGGTGCATCTCGGAATCGGACTTGATGATGCCGATGTTCCCAAGGTCGGGCTCAACACGCCGGGAGTCACCTATCAGGACATGCTGATTATCGGCGGTTTTGGAGGGCCGGGTGCGGTGAGGGCGCTCGATGTGCGTACGGGCAAATTACGCTGGATTTTCCATCTCATTCCGCGGCCGGGCGAGGTCGGTTACGACACCTGGCCGCCCGATGCCTACAAGACCGCGACGGGCGCAATGCCATGGCCCGGACAGGCGCTGGATGAAGCGCGCGGTATTGTCTACGTGGCCACCAAGACGGCGGGACCAGATTTTTATGGGGCGGAGCGACACGGTGACAACCTGTTTGCCAATTCGCTTGTAGCGCTCGATGCCCGGACAGGACGACGGCTCTGGCACTATCAACTTGTGCATCACGACCTGCTCGATCGTGATCTGCCGTGCGCACCGGTTCTGCTCACGGTGACGCATGAAGGCCGACGAATCGACGCGGTTGCTCAGGGTACAAAGCAAGGACTGTTGTTCGTATTCGATCGGGTGACGGGCGAACCGCTGTGGCCGATCGAGGAGAGGCCGGTACCTGCGTCAGAACTTCGGGGAGAGAAGGCATCCCCGACGCAGCCCTTCCCCACGAAACCCGCGCCGCTGGTGCGGCTGCACTACACGGAGGCGGATGCTTCGACGATATCACCCGCTGCCGCCGAACAAACGCTTGCGCGAATCCGCGTTTCGCCGAACTTCGGACCCTTTCCTGCACCGAGCCTGAAAGAGACCATCATGTTTCCCGGATTTGACGGAGGCATGGAATGGGGCGGTGCCGCCGTGGATCCGCAGGGCGTGTACTACGTCAACGTGAACGAGATGCCCTGGATCCTGCAGATGGTGGAGACCCGCCGCGCCGATGGCTCACGGTTGCCGCGCGGGGAGCGCGACTATCTCGTGAATTGCGCCGCCTGTCACGGCATCGACCGAAAAGGGATGCCCGCAGCGGGGTTCCCGTCGCTGATCGACATCGCAAAGCGACGTTCTCTCGACGAAATCCGCAAGATCACGAAGGAAGGGTTTGGGCGCATGCCCGCCTTCGACCGCATTCCCGAGAGTCAGCGTGACGCGATCCTCGCTTATGTGCTCGGCGACGCATCGAATGCAGGGGGGCGACCGGACGAGGTGGAGCGTGAATCAATGGGGAGCTCCCGCGCGGTACCACCGTATGCCTTCGGAGGATTCAGGCGATGGCTGGACAATGAAGGCTATCCCGCGGTAAAGCCACCCTGGGGCACGCTTGCAGCGGTTGATCTCAATTCAGGCGAGATCAAGTGGCAGGTGCCGCTCGGGGAATATCGGGAGCTTACCGATCGGGGAATCCCTCCGACAGGCACTGAAAACTATGGCGGACCGGTGGTCACGGCCGGCGGCTTAATCTTCATCGCAGCGACGGCCGACGAAACGATCCGCGCGTTTGATAAGGATACCGGCAAGGTTCTTTGGAGCGCACGATTGCCCTTTGGAGGCAATGCCACGCCGAGCGTTTACATGGCGGAGGGGCGCCAGTTTGTGGTGATTTCAGCCGGCGGAGCGAAATCAGGCCGGCCCGCGGGTGGGAGCCTCGTGGCCTTCGCGTTGCCGAAGCACCTCGTGAAAAGTCCATGATGCTTCCGTGAGTAAAGGCCACGACCGCGCCACTTCGCCCCGGCGGCCACGATGTCCTGCAGCGTCGCGATGCGTTCCTCGCTCTTCAATTCCGCTGCCTCCGCCAGCATCAACAGCGCGTCCACATTCTCCGGGTCCAGCTCTAGCGCCTGACGCACCCTCCGCAGCCGCTGCTCCCAAGTGGGCGCCTCCATCGCGTCATAGAGACCAGATCCTGCGCCCGCTGCTCGTCGTTGCGCTTGCTGGGACCGAGGCCGCCCAGCGTGCGCTCCATCAAGGCCCGGAGCGCGGCAGGATTGAAAGGCGGCTCTGAGCCGGAGTTTTTTCGTGGTTTCGGCATGGCGTCAGGATTGGCTGGACTGCTTCGGCATGTCCACTGTGTCCGTCCTCTCCATTTCGCCAAGCAGGCGCTTTCGCCAGATTGGAATCCCAGTGCGGCCCCGCCCCGCCAACTCCCCCCTCAGCGGCTTCGGCAGCAGCATACCCCGCAGCGCGGCGAGGTTGTGGGTTGAGAAATGCCGGGTTTCAATTTTCTCAAGGCCATTGACCTTTCTCTGCGGCAGCTGATCCCGTGCCGCCAGCACACTTAAAAGGGGAAAACGCGAAGGCCATGGAGAGTGCGAGAGGTTGGCTACGGCGAGCCAAGTAAACTGGTAAATCTGTCAAACAGAATTCGATTCTCCAGACAATCGTTGTACGCCCAACGAGGAAGCCCGCGCACCCTTTTGCGTTCGTGTTTTTGTCGCGTCTTTGCTTCTTCGTGTTAGCCACATCGAAACGGCCTTAAGGCCGGGCTCGACGAAGCTCGCCCCTCCTCATGGCGCGTGCACGGCGATGAGACTGATAAAATTCCGGACTACCAAACAGTCGGGACGACAGAGGCGTCCGTGATGTTCGCGTCCTTGGTAATCAAGGGTACCTGATGCACTTTGGCCGTCGCGGTTATGATGCGATCGAACTGGTCACCGTGCGGAAGACTCAGCGAGGGAGCCAGGATGGCGATGTCGAGGCTGATGGGCAGCACGACGACATAGTCGAGAAGCGCACCGAGAATAGTGGCGGGCGAGCCGCCTTTGAAGGCAATTCTTCCCGTATGGAACAACAGCCCGATTTCCTGAAGCGACACGTCCGAGATCGCCAACTGTCCATAGGGCGTCACGCCAATGGCGCGCGCCGCCTTCGCGCCCAGCCGGCC
The DNA here is from genome assembly GCA_014584295.1 of Verrucomicrobiota bacterium. GTDB lineage: Bacteria > Verrucomicrobiota > Verrucomicrobiia > Opitutales > Opitutaceae > UBA6669. The sequence continues at coordinate 62,317 of JACTNC010000053.1, read as the reverse complement.
TTCTTCGGTCGCTGCCCACAGGAATGCGTGGGTATCGAGAACATATTTGAGTCGAGCCACTAAAGAGAGGGTTTCCAGCCGTCGCGGGCCAGGGTCGGAACCGTCAGGTCGTCACGATAGACGATCTTTCCCTTGGCCGCACCCAGAAGTGATTTACGGATCCGGGCGGCCGTAAACAAGAACTCGCCCTCCTTGTCCTTGACGCGAATCGTGCCGCCCTTCCTCGCCTGCGCCTTGAACGCGGCGAAATCCCTGAGGAACGTGCGGGTATTGGTTGTCATGCAAGCGAAGCTGTATGACAAAGTTTACATTGTCAAACGGTGTCGAGGCATTGCAGAGCACCCACCGCCCGCCTGGTGGTTCTTGACGGCGAGGGCGCGGACTAGATGCAGGCAGAAACCTCGCCTCATTGCACGACGATGATGTAATCCCGTTTCGGAAAAGACTGTCGAAAACTGAATACTTCGAGACTCATGCGGCCCAGTCGGCGCAAAGGAGGGCTGCCTGCGCGAGCACGGTCTTCAGCGCCTCCTCCTGCGCGGCCCCAGGGATGGTTGGGTTCAATCGGCGCAAGGCCTCGCGCAGCCGACCGACCAGCACCACCTCGGAGTAAGACGTCCTCTCCCCGTGGGAGAGGGTTGGGGCGAGGGCTTCTTCCCCAAGGCACGAGTAGCCCAGCTCCCCGAACCACGTCATGGCGGCGTCTTCGACAATGGATTCGCTCAGATCCATAAAATGGGCTTAAATAGATAATCCATTGGTTATACGATGGTTGCGCTGTATTGGCATGGGAGGTGGCGGTTTGCGATTTAATAAGATCAGGCCCAGAAAGGCAAGTAGCGGGCGAACTTTCGGGAGCCACCGGCTTTTTCGTCGAGCTTGATCAGGTTGGCATCCGCCGCTGCCGAGATGACCTGGGAAATGCTCGCTACCTTGGCCTCGGGGAGGTGGAAACGCTCCCGGAGGGTCTGATTCGTCATCCGCTCCGACATCACCCATTTTAGCGAGCAGTGCTGGTAGCAGGCGCGCACCCGATCATCCCGATCCATGTCCTCAAAGGGCTTGGGACCAAAGATTACCACGATCGTGCGCCGCAAACCGACCCGGAAAGCAGGCGCGGGCAGTTGAAATGCCTCCACCGCCTGCACCAGCCGGTCAATGCCACTGCTCTTCTCCTCGCAGATGTGCATCCGCCGCATCAGGTCGGCCACCCGTTCATTGCGCGACTGATAGCCGTCGATGAATCGGTCCACCGGCACCAGCGGCTCCCCCGGATTCGAGATTTCCACCCGGTTCGCATAAATCTCCGCCATGACCGAGGCCCCGGTCATCGAGAAATCCTGATGAATCAGCGCGTTCGCCACGACTTCGCGAATCGCCACTTCCGGCACCAGCTTCACTTCCTTGCGCAGCGCATCCTCGATCACTTCGTTCTGCGGAAGCTGCCCCATGATGAAGCGGATCAATCCCTGAAATCCTACTGCGTAGCCCTTGGTGCCAGTTTGATCGAGCTTCGTGTCCAGCTTCGAGTTTCCGTTATAGACCACCACACGCGGTGCCTTCCGGGCCAGATCGTCGAAGTCTCCCAGCTTCTTCGCCAGCAGCAGCGCCCCGATCCGGCGGATGGCGTAGCCTCCTTCCTCCGCATCTATCAATCGCTCCGTCACCAGTCGGTCCAGCACACCGGCGCGGTCAGTGGGATACGGCAGTTTCAGGAGTTCGAAGAAGGTCTGAGTGTCCAGCAGTTCCACCACCTGCTGGCCGTCCAGCCTCGTCTTGCTGTGCTCCTCCACCCAGTCCGGCCCGCCCTCGGCAAAGATGCGCCGCAACTGGTCTTCCGACATCGGCACCAGCGCCTCGCCCGACCGCATCAGATACTTGCCATCCAGATGATACGCTGTGCCACGCGGCCGGGAGGGAATGTGAAACACCAGCACCCGTCCGTCGGGATGCGCCACCGCCTCGATGTCCACGCGAAAGCCCACGGCCTCGAACAGTTTTTCCGCCATCGCCACCGGATCGTTGAAGGCCGCAGTGCCCACCACCGCGCGCGGCGGCGTGTCCGCGACCCCGAGCAGAAGATGACCGCCGCCTTCGTTCGCCAGCGCCACGCAGTATTCGCAAAGTTTGCGGTTATCGAACTGGTTCTTCGCTTCCTTGAACTCCAAACGCTGGTGCTCCGAGGGAGCGGAGCGCCAAAGGTCAATCTGCTGCGGAGTCGTGGCCATGGTCAGTGGAAAGAATCAGGTTCGAAATGGAAATTACCCTCGCGCAGCAGCCGGTGAAAGGCCGGGTTCGTCTGCACCAAGGACGGCGTCGCCACGCGCAGCACTTTGCGCAGCGCCTCCAACCGGTAATGCCGCAGGCTGCGCGTGACCGCCCGGTCACCTTCCAGGCGAACTTGTAAGTAATCCTTACACGTTGCCGCCTCCGCCAACTCCCTCTCGGCAAAAATGGACTTCAGATGCAGCGTCACGTTCTGCGGCGTGGTCTGGAACAGCTCGGCAATCTGCGCCTGCGTCAGCCACAGCGTCTCGTTCTCAAACCGGCACTGGATGCGCGTGCGACCATCCTCCGTCTGGTAGAGGATGATTTCGGATTGAGGCAAAGGCTCGTCGCTCATGATGCGGCCTCCACTTTGGATTCGAGACCCGCCACGCTCGACTCCCCGCTTAGCAGCTTCGGCAGCAGCGTGTCGCGCAGGGTGGCGAGGGTGCGGGATTGGTGGAGGTTGGCTCGGATTTGGGAAAGGAGCGGCCCAACCGCGCGGTCAAAGGCGGTGGTCAGATTCGCAGGCGGGGAAATGCAGTCGAGTGTCTCGAAAGTCTGGCGCTCGATGGCGACCATGGCGTCGTCCACGGTCTTGCCGATGGTTGGCTGCTTGGCGTTGGCCTGAAGATGGGACCAGCGGGCGTCGGCGGGCACCCAGAAGACGTTTTCCGCGCGGTATTCGTCCGGGTCTTCGGGATTGGCCCCGGCGTAGTCGCCCTTCCCGGCGGTCAGCTTGGCGTGGTGTTCCTCAAAACTGTCGGAGATGTACTTGAGGAAGATGAGCCCCAGGACGACGTGCTTGTATTCCGCCGCGTCCATGTTGTTACGGAGCTTGTCGGCGGCGAGCCAGAGTTTGGCCTCGAAGCCGATGTTGGCGGTGGATTCCTTGGGGGCAGACTTTGCACGAGCCATGGAGTCAAAGCATGGAAAAGACCCTCACACCGCAAGTCCAACAAGCGCTCATGGCTTGGATGTGGCAGGTGCCCCGAAGGCTCGGCGGGCAGCTGCTGATGAAAGCCAGCCGCCACGCCTCCGGTCGCCGGATGAAACGAGCAAAGGCTTGGTTGAGCCACGGACTGGTGCGAGCGGAACAAGGCCCAGCGTGTCAGCGACACGGGGGCAGCAATGCGACGGGAAATTTCCGCCCGGAAGCGAATCTCTGGCCGTCGCTACCGGCCGTCAGCTCGCCAGCTCAGCATGGTCTCAATGTTCCTGTTGATGGCCGCCGCCGCGGCGGCGTTGTCGCGATGGCGCTGCGTGCGGACGTTGCCTTCGTAGACTTCTTTGGACTCGGGAAAGCGGCCCTGATCGTTCGTTTCCACAATCCATTGGTCGAGTCGTTGGCGGAGCTCGGCGAGCACCGGCCAGCGCGAGGGTTCACCCGCGAGATTGTTGATCTCCCAGCGATCGTGCACCCATTCATAGAGCTCTTCAGGGGCACGAGTTGGCGCGAAGAGGAGCCGCTCCGACAGCAGATCGAGCGTGCCCGCGGCATGGAGTTCACGCAGGCGGATCAGGATGGGCTTTGAATCCTTGTAGGCGTTGGGCTGGAGATGGGGTCGCAGGGGATAGTAGTTGCGGATGTAGAGCCATCGGTCGGTGCGCACGGAGCGGATCCGGTCGACGGTTTCGTCGCAGCGGTCGCGGGCGGAAAAAACTGCATCGCGTTTCACGTACGAATTGGATAGCACGTTGCGCGCCTGCATGGTCTTGGGAATCGGAATGCCGGCCGCAGCAAGCGAGATGGCTGCCATGTCGATTTGTTGGATCAGATCGCCTCGAACCTGTCCGGCACGAATGCCGGGGCCACATATGATGAAGGGAATGCGTGTTCCCTCCGTATAGAGAAACTGCTTGCCGCGGGCGTGACTGACTCCGTGATCGCCGATGAGAATGATCAGCGTATTCTCGAGCAGGCCTTCAGCACGGAGACGGTCGATGACACGCCCGACCTCGATGTCTGTCATGCGCATACTGTCGAGATAGTGTGCCCAATCGGCGAGAATCACCGGATCGCGGGGATAGTAGGGCGGGAGACTCGCAACGCTGTCGGGTGCGGTGGCGTTTGCGCCGAAATAGGCATCGAGCTCCTTCCAGCGCCCGAGGTCGCGGTGCTTCCCTCCGAGGAGCTGGACCTGCATGAAGAAAGGCTGGCCGGGCTTGCGTCCGGACCAATCGGGTCCGTTGTAGACGGAACGATCCCACTCAAAGTTGTAGTCCGTTTTTCCCAGTGTGCGTGCATCGGGTTTGCCGTCGCTGATGCAGGTGTAATAGCCGGCCTTCTGAAAAAGCGCGGGGACGAGTTCAACACCTTCGGGAAGCCTTACCTTGTTTGCACCGCGGTTCGAGCGATGATTGTGCGCTCCGATCGTGGTCTGGTACATGCCGGTGATCAGTGCTGAGCGACTTGCTGAACATACGGGTGCAGTCGTGTGTGCCTGATCGAAGCGGATGCCGGATTTTGCTAGGGCGTCGACATTGGGGGTGCGGATATCAGTCTCGCCGTAGCAGCCAAAGTTGGGGGAAATGTCGTCGACAATGATCCAGAGTATGTTCGGTCGCGAAGTCGCAGCAGAGAGGCCGGTAATGCCCAGGGACAAGACGCCGGTGAGCAGGAGGGTGAGTCGATGGAGTCGTGACATGGAAGTTGGGCGAAGGAATATCAGCTATCTCAAGGTTGCAGCATGGACCGGATCTCGAGGGTGAGGCGTTCGTGGGCGGCTGCGTCGGGCACGGGCATTTCCATGAAGCCAACACGAAACTCCAGGTTGGCGCCACGCAGGAGGGGCCGCGGTGCCCGACCGAATCCGAACACCGCCATGCCGTCCGGAGCGTCAACGCCAGCTTCGTTGGTACCGAGGTAGCGAAAGCTGTCTCCGAGTGAATCGGTGCTCATCTGTGCGAGAACGAGCACGCGCGGAGAGGTGGTGTCGCCAAAATACGCCCAGCTCCATTGCCCGGTCACTCCGCCAGTCACCGGGGTATCGCGACGCGGTCCGCCTTCGGAAGTGCCCCAGTATTGTTCACGCGGTGCAAATCGTCCTGCCGGCGGACCTTCGTAGAGAAACCACCAGGGGTGCTCGGGATCGGCCTTTTCCATTCTGAAGATGGCGTGGGTTGGCGTGAAGCGCCAGCTCCATGCCCAGGTGCCGGACTTGCTGACCGTGCGAATCACATCAGGTCCTTCACGCGTACTGATGCAGCGATCCTTGCCGGGATGCCCGACCCCTGCGTCGGGGTTGCCCTTGCCGAACACCGCATTCGGGATTCCACGGTAACCGGCACCCGCGGCGCCCGGGCCGCGTGAAGGATTGACGTGAAACGCTATCCAGTCGCGCCCGTCGCGATCGATGAGACGCGAAAACCCTCCACCAGCCTTGTCATAGTACCATGTGCCACCGGGAGTCACGATGCGGAAATGCGGGAGGCCTTCGTAGTCCGAGTCGCTTATCTCAATTTTGTCGGATGCGCTGGCCGCTTGCAGCGCGACTTCCGTGCAACCGAGGAGCAGGGGCAGGATGATGGAATGGCGAACGACAGCGAGGAATCGCGGCAACTGGGAGGGCATGTTGATCGGTCGTGAGATTAACAGGGCGGGAAGAAGCCGTCTTTGGCGAAAGCGGAAATTGGAATCACGATTGCGGAAGGCGAAAGGATGATCCCAGCAGCGGAGTCGCTTAGGGATTCCCCCGTTTGTAGAGCAGGACCTGGTGGCTGTCACCCACAACGATGCTGTCATCGTGAACGATGTCCTGGTTGCCGCTCTTGTTCTTGCCGCGCAGCGGATAGAGATTTGAGAGCAGGAAGTCGCGGCTCTTTTCGACTGCGATCAGCGCCTTGGGAGCTCCACCACCGCTTTCGCCGAAGAGCCGAATGTGATCGGAATTGCGGATGGTGACCACGGGGCGGGAACCCTCATACTTGAGACCAAAGGCATCCACGTGGCTGGCGTTACGGATCTCCGCGCCCGTGTAGCCCTTGTTCGCCCCCTGCGGCTGAAAATGATAGATAGCGAGCGGCTCGTGCGTGCCGTCGATCAGGCAGTTCGTGTAGCGGGAGGTCATTGATTCGAAGTCTGAGGTGGTCGTGACCTTGAAGCCGTATGCACGCCCGCCGCCATTTCCCCTGAAGATGAACAGAGGGGAATTCAGAGGTATGGCATCTCCGCGCCCTCCAACGTGCACACTGCGGATGCTGTTGATGACGGAATTTCGACCCGCACGCCAGAGAATGGCGTAAGCGGGATAGAACGGTGTCTTTAATCCATCGGGCGTGGCCATGGGAAGGCGGATTCCGACATAGCCCAGACGCGTGGTCGCTGCGGCGTCGTCGGCAGTGCGGAAGAGCGGACGTGGATCGTTGCCGTTGAGGAAGTCGCCATCGGGATACCGCGCCGGATCAATGATGGGAACGAAGCATGTGGAAATGTGGGATACCCCGACCAGCGTCGTGTTTGCGCGCAGATCGAGCGTGCGTGAGATGCGATAGATTCCACGCGGAACGAAAAGCGGTTGGTTGCGGGCGCTGGCCTCATCGATCGCGCGTTGGAGTGCGGGGGATTGATCGGTAAAGTCCTCACGATCACCGTCGCCCGTGGCTCCGAAATCGCGTGCATTCAACATTCCTCCCATGCCAACACCGGGAAAGCTGCCTGACCACGTGTGCCGGCTCTGGAGATCGGCCGGGATGGACGATCCGTCAACAGGCTCCCAAGCCGATCCGGGTGGAAGGCTGGTGCGCGCCCGACCGTCGACATAGACGGCGTCCTTTTCTGGCGGGGCACTCGCTCCGCGCTGCAGTGCATTGCCAAGGACCGTTGCCGCGGCCGCGTATTCGGCGACATGACACCATCCATCAGATCTTCCCGCGAGCGTGATGCCAGGCCCGGCATCCTCGATCTTGAGCAGATTCGCGGCATTCCTGAAGTATACCTGATTCAGGTAAATCGAGCGATTGCCTCTTATGGCAGGCGCGGTGGATCCTGGCGGCATTTCAATCCGGGAGTCGACCAGGCAGAGCGAGGCATTCCAGGGATCTCCCCTTGTTGATCCCGCAAGAATGACGGCTGCTGCGCCAGAGGATGGAGACAGCACGGCACCCGGCATGACGAGCGGCCCGCGGGAGTTGTTGTACACGCAGGCAATGGTCTGGTTGACAAAAGTTGCGTGCGAGAGGGAGCACGTGGGTTGTGTGCTGGTGAGATAGGCACCGTAGCGACCTCCGTTCGCGGAAAGATTGTGCATGCCGCCTCCCGAGCCCAGCCCATCCTTGAACCCCGCAAAGGCACCGGTCGCTTCAACATGAACCGATTGGAGCGAGGAGTCTTCGCATGCGAGGAACTCGATGCCGATGGCGCCAGGATTTCCTCCGAGGTCGAGAGAGAGATTGCGAATCTGCTGGCTGAAATGAGCATTGCTCTTCTCGTAGACATTCGGAGGAACGCCGTTGACAGCCCAAAAATGGATGACGGGCTTCGGGCGTTCGGGATCGGCGAAGCCCCTGGCATTCGCAGCAAGCTTGATGATGGCGCGTTCCTTGGGGTCGGACGAGCCTTGGAGCACGCAGCCGATTTCTCCGCGCCGCAGCGGCAGCCCAGGGTATCCTCCGCCGAGATAATTGGGGCTCACACCCTCAAGGGTGTCGCTGACTACATAAATGCCCCTTGGCAGGTAGGTGGTGCAGCGGGCATCGCGTCCTTCATTGAGGGCCCGCTGGATTGCCAGTGTGGAGTCCCTTCGGCCGGTCGGATCCGCGCAATACGGCGCCTGGGTGACATCAAGGATTCCATCCCGTGCCAGCCTCTGGTCTCCGTAGCGTGCGAGGATGCGTTCGCCCGAGGCGAGCACGTCTGGGACTCGCTTGTTGAGTCCGGCCTGGTGGACAACGATGAATTCCGGAGCGTTGTTGCCGGACTCGCGTGCATCGACAAGAACCTCGCCTGAGGCATCTGTGCGCAGGATGAACGAATAGCGTCCTGTGCCGGTGACGAGCGAAGTGACATCGAACTCCATCCAGCCTGGCTTGCCTGGCAGCTTCATTTCAGCGAGCGGCTTGCTGGGCAAGGCGGCGGGTCGCCGATCCCATGCCAGACTTTTTTCGTCCCAGCCGTTCGCAGCCGTATAGACGCTGAGTGTACCCGGGGCGCTGCGGCTGAGGTGAATCCGGAGGCGGGCGCCTGTGACATCGTCATTCACGCCTGGAAGATCGAATGCCAGAAACGCTTCACGCGACGTTTCCTGGCCGAGGTGGAGCTGCCGGTCGGTGGGACCGGAGGCGTTTGCATCAAGCCAGACATCATCGGTCGGACGAATTGTCACCGTCTTTTGGATGGCTGGCGGCTTGGGTCCCGAGTCTGCGTAAGAGACCGAATCGCGAGGACCATAGGCAATCGAGAGCTCCGGGATTTCCGCCTCATCCTTTGCTTCGCGTGAAGGGATCACGAGCTTGTAGCGCTCCCTGGCAGCGAGCCGAAACGAGTAGATCCCAGGACCCTTGATGATCTTTGTAACGTCGGCCTCCATCCATTGTCCGATTGTGGGAATGCCAGAGAAGTCGGCGACGTGGGGACCCACGGTCGGACGATTTCGATAAGTGACCTCCGATTCGGACCATGCCGGGGTGGTTGTCCAAATGCCAACGGGCGTGGTCGGATTGCCCTTGACGATTTTTGAGACGAAGAGACGCAGCGTGGCGCGGGCGATGTCGGTTCGCGGATTGGTGATTTCGAACTTGAGCAGCGCTTCAAAATCGCGACCACCGCCCTTCTGCAAAGCGAGCGAAGTCTGCGTGCCGTGTTTCAGATCGATGCCCTCATTGTTGAGGATGGTGGAATCGGCGACCGGATGGAGCACAACCGTCAGCGGCGTTTCGGCCAACAGGAATGCCGAAGCACTGACATACAGGGCCAGCAGGGCCGCGCAAAGGGGAGGAAATCGCATGACGATGAAGTTCCCTAACATGATACGTGCAATGACGTCGGCGAGTCTTCGCCGGTGACGGAAAAACTCATGGCCTTCGCGGAAGAGGTTGTTTCCCCGGAGGGAGATTCCGTGGGCGCAATGCAGATTTCCATGTCACCCAAAGACCTTGCGCGCTGGGTGCGGTAGGCTTGGGCAGGCCTTCGACCATGCCCCGCATCCTGATCGCTGAATGCAAGCAGGAGGTCTCGACCTTCAACCCACATCTGAGTCGCCATGACGCGTTCGCTGTGCGAAGCGACGAGGCTTTGCTGCATTATCACAGGAATGTGAGAAACGAGGTCGGTGGCGCATTGCGCGTGCTGGATGCGCGCCCGGATGTGGAAATTGTTCCCTCGCTCAGTGCCCTATCCATCACATCTGGCGGACCGCTGGCGGGTCCGGATTGGAAGCGCCTTTCAGGTGAGTTGCTGCAGGCCATTCGGGATGCCGGGGCGGTGGACGGCCTCTACTTTTGCATGCACGGGGCAATGATGGCGGAGGAGGAAATGGATCCCGAAGGCTACCTGCTGTCGGAAACACGAAAACTCGTGGGCGACCAAGTGCCCCTGGTGGTTTCGATGGATCTGCATGGGATTCCAACAGACCGGATGTACGAACATGCCGATGCGATCGTGGCGTTTCACACCTATCCTCATGTTGATTTTTTCAGCACGGGAGAACGCAGTGCGCGACTGCTGCTGCGCCTGTTGGATGGAGGCGTTCGACCAGTGACGGCAAAGGTGGCGATTCCGGCTCTCGTGAGGGGGGAGGAATTGATCACAGCCACCGGTACCTTTGGTAAATGCACCCGACGTGCCGCGGAAATAGAGTCCGAGCCCGGAGGACTTTCTGCAGCGATGTTCATCGGCAACCCCTTTACTGACGTGCCGGAGTTGCAGAGCTACGCGTGCGTGACCACGGATGGCGATCCCGCAAAGGCCGAGCGAGAGGCGCTGAAGCTCGCCGATGAGTTCTGGAGGCATCATGAACGCATGCGGGTTCCCTTGGTCAGCCTTGAGGAGATGACACGGATCGCGGCAGCGGCGCCTGCGACGGTCGGACTGGTGGATGCGGCCGATGCCACAAGCTCCGGGGCTTCGGGCGATGGCAATGCGATAGTTCGGGCACTCGCCGAGGCAGGGCATACACGCACGGTCCTTGCGCCCGTCGTGGATGCTCCGGCGGTCCGAGCAGCCTTCGCTGCGGGAGTGGGGGCAACGATCACCGTGCCAATCGGGGGATCGCTCGATCGTGGGCGGTTTTCACCCCTGGAACGAACCGGACAGGTCAGACTGCTGGCGGATCGAGCCTTTCGAAGCGAGTCGTTCGGGGAGGAGTGGTATGCCGGACCCGCGGCGGTGCTGGAGTCGGGTCCGTTCACGTTCGTAATGAGTTCGCAGGCGGTAAACCTGTACGATCGGTCGTTTTTCTGGGCCCATGGTCAGGATCCGAGGCAATTCGATGCGGTGGTGATCAAGTCACCGTATTGCCAGCATCACATGTTTACTGAGTGGTGTACACGGATGGTCGATGTGGATGCGCCAGGTGCGACCAGCGCAAACCTTCCGATCCTCGGACACAGGCGCTGCCCCCGGCCGATTTTTCCTCTCGATACACAGGTCGTTTATGAGCGCCGGGCACGATTGTTTGATCGTCACACGGCACGGAGGTGAGCACCGAAAACATCATTGATCATGAAAATACGGGACATCAGATGTGCTGGCTTGAGAGGAAGGACACCTGAAGGCGGATGGAGCAATGAGTTGAAGCCGGAGGACTGTGTGCACACGCTTGTCGCGGTGCGCACAGAGGAGGGCGCGGTGGGCTTCGGCAGTGTATTCACGAACGACGCACTGGTGCGGGCTGCGCTCAAGGTTCTCGAGCCGCTCTGGCGAGGTGAAAGCGCGCTTGAGCCCGAACGCGTCAGCGAGAAACTCCACCAGCACTCCTTCTGGCTAGGGAGGGGAGGGACGCTGACTCACGCCATCAGCGGTATCGACATCGCGTTGTGGGATCTTCTTGGCAAGGCAACCGGGCAGCCTGTCGGGCGGCTGCTGGGGGGACGCTGCAGGGAGAGGGTGAAGCCGTATGCCTCACTGCTTATGGATGAACCCGGCAGACTGCATGATCACCTTCTTGCGGTAAAGGCGCAGGGATTCAGGGCCTTCAAGATTGGATGGGGCCCATTCGGTCGGCAAAGCGCGCAGCTGGATCGATCCATTGTGGCAGCAGCGCGCGAAGCGATCGGCCCGGAGTCACAACTCATGGTCGATGCCGGCGGCAGTGATGCCTACTGGAGCAATGGATACAAGTGGGCACTTCAGACTGCCGCCATGCTGGCCGAATACGATGTTACCTGGTTCGAGGAACCTCTGCAGCCGGACGCCCTGCAAGACTATGTTCGCCTGCGTGAGCATGCCAGGGTTCCTGTGGCGGGCGGGGAGGTGATGACGCGACGGCAGTCCTTTGATCCATGGTTTGCTGCCGGGGCGTTTGACATCGTGCAGCCTGACGCGACGAAGGTGGGTGGGCTGAGCGAATCGCGGAGAATCGGCTGGGCAGCGCAGGCGCATGGGGTGAGATTGATTCCGCATGGGTGGAACACGGCGGTGGGGCTCGCGGCTGACCTGCAACTGGTGTCGGCGCTTCCGTCCTCAAACTTCGTCGAATACCTGACGGGCAGCCCGTTCGTTGACGAAATCGTGACGGAGTCGTGGCGTTTGGATGCCGATGGGATGTTGAAGATCCCCAGTCACCCCGGGTTGGGCATCTCTCTCGACGAGGACGCGGTGAAAGAGCTTACCGGCGGGGAGGGATGGATCGAATGAGCCGGGATGGCTCGGTCCAAGCGGTGAGGTCCCTCGCGAGAGGGGAGGCACCGAGCCGTGTGCGGCATGGCGTCGTGATGCTGGCGGTGGTGCTGGCGGGCATCACGTATGTGGACCGGGTCTGCATCGCGCAGGCGGCACCTCACATCCAGAAGGACCTTGGGCTCACTTCGGTGGAGCTGGGCATGGCGTTCTCTGCCTTTGCGCTTGCGTATGCCCTTTTCGAGATTCCAGGAGGATGGCTTGGCGACCGGATCGGCCCGCGCAAGGTTCTGATGCGCATCGTCGTCGCCTGGTCGACTTTCACTGCTGCGACCGGCTATGCCTGGAACGCAGTCTCGTTGGTGGTTCTGCGTTTTCTGTTTGGCGCAGGGGAGGCAGGTTGTTTTCCGAATCTCACCCGAGCCTTCATGAACTGGCTGCCCGCTGGGGAGCGCACAAGGGCCCAGGCGATCATGTGGCTCAGTGCGCGGTGGGCAGGTGCGCTGACACCGCTGATGGTGATCTGGGTGATGACGTGGCTTTCGTGGCGAAATACCTTCGTCGTCTTTGGCCTTCTGGGGGTGGTGTGGGCGGTGTGGTTTCATCGGGTGTTTCGCGATCGTCCACGGGACCATCCAAAGGTGAACGCAGCGGAGCTGCTCCTCATCGAGGGGACCAGGCCCGCGGGGCTGGAAAACGCTCCGGTGCCCTGGCGGCGGCTGCTGCGGTCGAGAAGCCTCTGGCTGCTTTGGATTCAGTATTTCTGCCTCGCCTACGGATGGATGTTCTATGTGACCTGGCTGCCGACTTATCTCCGCGAGACACTCGGCGTGGATCTCAAGCAGAACATGCACATGGAGAACCTGACGCGCGCGTTTGCGACCTGGATGTCTCAGGAGACCGTGCAGAAGGTGGTCATGGCTATCTTTGCCGGCATCCCGCTGTTTGTGGGAGGGCTCGGTTGCCTGGCGGCCGGGCTGATCGCTGCGCGGTTGGCAAAGTGGCTGCGGAGTGTGACGATGGCGCGACGGGTGTTGGCCCAGGTGGGGTTCACAGGCGCGGCGGTGATGCTGGTGGGTTCGCTGCATGTGAATGATCCGGTGATTGCGATCCTGATGATGGGATTGGCCAGTTTCTGCAACGACCTGACGATGCCTGTAAGCTGGAGCACATGCATGGACGTTGGCGGGCGGTTTGCAGGAACTATTTCTGGAGGCATGAACATGATGAGCGCCTTTGGGGGCGCGGCGTCGCCGCTCGTGATCGGATTCCTTTTGGATTTCACAGGGAGGGACTGGGCTTTGACGTTCTGGATATCTGGTGCGGTGTATTTTGCGGGCGGCCTTTGCTGGTGGTGGATGGATCCCGAAAAGCACTTGTGTGATGAAAACTGAACTGACTGAGAAGGGAATGGATCACGCTGACATGTGGTCCTCCAAGAAGAGAGAAGGGTGGTGTGATCGCCTGCGACGATTGGCGTGTGTCGCTGCGGGCAAGGCCCTCCTCCTTGGCATGATTGCGTCGCAGGCCTTGGGAGCAGAGACCAAGCTTCCGCATATCGATGGAATGCGACCGCGGAACATTGTCTTTATCCTCACGGATGACCATCGGGCGGACGCGATGGGATTCCTCGGCCATCCAGTCCTGAAGACGCCGCAACTCGATCGCCTCGCGCGCGAGGGGGTATATTGCGCGAATGCGTTGGTGACGACCTCACTCTGCTCGCCGAGTCGCGCTTCAATCCTGACGGGACTTTACGCGCATAATCACAAGGTGATCGACAACAACAATCCCGTTGATCCCTCGCTCGTGTTTTTTCCGCAGTATCTGCAGGAGGCGGGATACGAGACCGCATTCATCGGAAAGTGGCACATGGGCGGCAACGATGATAGTCCCCAGAGGGGATTCGACCATTGGGTGAGTTTCAAGGGTCAGGGCACCTATTGGGCGGATGGAAGGGGAGTTACGCGACGGGTGGCGCAGACGACGAACGACGGCTTCAATGTGGATGGCAAGCGAGTCCCACAAAAGGGCTATATCACAGATGAATTGACTGACTATGCGCTTGAATGGCTGAACGGCAGAAAAGGGGACAAACCGTTCCTTCTCTATCTGAGTCACAAGGCAGTGCATTCGGATTTTGTGGCCGCGGACAGGCATCTCGGCCGTTATCGCGATGCGGTGATTCCCTTGCCGGAAACGGTCGCTCCTTCAACCCCCGAACAGGACAAGCCGCGCTGGGTGCGTGATCAACGAAACAGCCGTCATGGGATTGAATACGGTTATAACGTGCCCGACTACACCGTTGAAAAATACGCGCGCCGCTATTTTGAAACGCTGCTGGCGGTCGATGAGAGCGTCGGGAAGATTCTCGATTGGCTGGATCGGAGGGGGCTTGGCGAATCTACCCTTGTCGTCTACATGGGAGACAACGGATTTCATTTCGGAGAACACGGCCTGATCGACAAACGGACGGCCTACGAGGATTCGATCAAGGTGCCATTGCTCTTGCGCTGCCCGGAGGAATTCCGGGCAGGTACGAGGATTGAGGAAATGGTGGCAAATATCGATATCGCTCCGACGCTTCTGGAGTTTGCCGGTCTCCATCCGCCGGATACAATGGACGGTCGGAGCTTCTACAAGCTGGCGAAAGGGGAAAAGGTCCCGTGGCGCGAGTATTTCCTCTATGAATACTATTGGGAGTGGAACGGTCCCTACACGCCGACCTTGTTTGCAATCCGGGGAGAGCGCTACAAGTACATTCACCCTCATGGTGTGTGGGATCTGGATGAACTCTACGATTTGCAGGCCGACCCATTGGAAAAGCAGAATCTGATCAATCGTCCCGAATGCCGATCAATCGCCGCAGCGCTCAACCGGCAGCTGTTCGACATGCTTGAAGCGACAGGCGGAGGAGAAATGCCCGTGCGGCGGAATCTGGGAGAGCAGTTTCCCAAACGTCGCGCGGATCGGAGTGGCGTTGCGCCTTTTCCGCAAGCATGGATGGATGAGGTGCCATGAAGACACTTCTATTGAGATTTTGGGTGATCGGATTCGTGCTGGCCACCTGTGGCGTGCGGGCGGAGGAGGGCGTGCGCTGGGTTCGTCATGGAGGGGAAGAGGGATGCCTGGAGCTGAGCAATGCGACGACCCGCGTGGTCCTGGGTCCCCTGCGGGGAGGGAGGGTGCTCAGTTATCGCTTTCACGAGCAGGAAGCGCTGCAGCAGGCGCCCGCGGATCCGAAACGAGGATTTACGCGGGCATCGATGCTTCCCGGAGGGCGGTTCGATGTGGGCCCCGAAAACCTGTTGCCGCCGCATCCCGTGCTATGGAGCGGAGAGTGGAAGGCCGAGATCACGGGGGATCGCGCTGGGCGTCTTTCGAGCGAAATCGATCCGGCGACAGGGCTGCAGCTGCAACGCGATTTTGTGCTTGCACCCGATGGCACCCGGTTGCGCTGCACGCAGACAATGATCAATCGCGGTGAAAAGCCGCGTAGTGTCTTCCATTGGAGTCGCACCTTTGCTCCCCCCGGTGGCACCTGCGTGGTGCCGCTGAATCCCGAGAGCCGATACCCACTCGGGTACGTTGTCTTCTCAGGAAAGAATACGATTGATTTCCGACCGGAACCGGAGGCCGCGGTTGAAATGCGCGAGGGGCTGCTGTTGATACGATCGCAGCCCCGATTCCGGAAATTCGCGATCGATGCGAATGAGGGATGGCTGGCCTACGTCCAGCCGGGTGGACTGTTGTTTGCGAAGCGTTTCCCGGTGTATGCGGACAGGACCTACGGGGAGATCGCGGGCAACTCCGTTTCGATCTGGTATGATTCAGCAAATGCTGTGGAGATTGAGCCGATCGGACCCGTGGAGAACCTGGGTCCCGGAGAGCGGGCGTCGTTTACCGAAGAGTGGTCGCTGCACATTGCGCCACGCGATCCGAAGGGCAATACAGACTGGAAGGCATTGCGCGAGCGCGTGTCATCGCTTCCGTTTGGGCAATGAAGATCAACGACTCCACACGGCGGAGGTTCCTCAAGACGACCGGGGCGGTGGCGTTGACAGCAGGGATTCAATTCCTGCCGCGAAGATTGCTCGGCGGGCCGGGGCACACACCGCCGAGTGAGATGCTGACCGTGGCGCTTGTCGGCGTCGGTGGCCGAGGACTGCAGAATGCCGGATTCCTGCTTGCCGAGGGGGATGTGAAGATCGTGGCCGTGGCTGATCCCGCGGAGCACTACAGCCTGGAGCACACCTACTACAAGGGATTTGGCGGTCGGAAGGCGGCGTTGGAGCTGATCAAGAAACATGATGAGACCGTGGGAACCGCCTCGCGCTGCACCGACTATGCGGATTTCAGGGTTCTCATGGAGCGAGAACGCGGGGTCGATGCGATTGTGTGTTCCACTCCGGATCACCTGCATGCGTTGATCTCGATCATGGCCATGCGCGCGGGCAAACATGTCTACTGCGAGAAACCGCTGACGCACAACATCCGTGAAGCAAGACTCGTGGCGAGGGTCGCGCAGGAGACCGGTGTGGCGACGCAGATGGGCAATCACGGTCACTCCACCAATGGCATCAGGGAAACGGTCGAACATCTGCGAGCGGGCACGATCGGCGTCGTGCGCGAAGTGCACGTGTGGTCCCCGGCTCGACGGGTGAATCCCGCTGTGATGTCCGTGCCCAAGGAACGCCCCGCGGTTCCCTCGGGATTCGATTGGGATCTCTGGCTGGGTCCCCGGGAGGGCTATGCCTACCATCCGGCCTATCATCCCATGGGCTGGAGGGATTTCTGGGCGTTTGGCGGCGCGGGGTTGGGTGACATGGGGTGCCATGACATGGATGCGGCCGCCTGGGGACTGGACCTCTACGAGCCATCAAGCATCGAGGGCTTCGGTGCGGGACCGAGGGATGACGAAGTCGCTCCGCAAGCGACGACGGTTTTCTATCGGTTCCCGGAGAGGCAGGGGCGTCCGCCGCTGATGCTCACATGGCGCGACAACGGATTGCGTCCACCTTCGCAACCGGAGCTTGAGGGATTTGCGCTGCCGCAGCGCGGCGTGCTCTTCCTCGGTGAAAAGGGTGCAATCGAGTGCGACGGGGGTGGAGGGGCACCTCGCATTTTTCCGAGATCTCTTCGATTGAAGGCAAAGACGCCACCGGCGGAAATCCCGCGGGTGAAAGGGCATCATCGCGATTGGATCAATGCCTGCAAAGGTGGACCTTCGGCAAGCAGCGCGTTTGAACACGGTGCCCGCCTGACGGAACTCGTTCTCCTCGGAGTGCTGGCGATACGGACGCGCAAGCGGATCGAATGGAATGCAGCTGGCATGTCCGTGCAATCGGGCGTACCAGGTGCGGAGCAAATCCTGCACGGCACTTACCGGCCTGGGTGGGAGATTGTAGAGCAAAGAGAAATCCCACAGGCGGATCCGCGCTGATCGCTACGATTCCTGCTGGGCGGCGTGTGCTGATCCCTCAATCATGCTCGAGCCGAAGCATCGCTGTTCTCAAAAGATGTAGTTGGCTGACAACGTCCACTCGCGCGGGTCCATGAGCTTGTAGCGGCGGATGCCGGTACCTTGATATCGGAGAATGAGAGGATCCGTGTCGTCGAACAGATTGCGGATGTTGAGCTGAAGGCGGAGTTTGTGGCCCTTACGGAAGCCATGCATGTCGTATCCCAGCATCGCATCCGCCCGCCAGAAGGCATTGCCGTAGACGAGCGTGCTGCCCGTGACTCCCACTACGTTCTTACTTTGGTAACGATAGCCAAGGCCTATGGAGAGCCCTTTTAGGAAACCGTCGCTGAAACCGTATCGCGCAAAAACATTGGCCTTGTATTTCCGATTGCCAAAGCCAGTAAGGCCCTCGAGCGCAATATTTTCTGCCAGCGTGTCTGTGATGATGTCAATCTCGCTGGAAATGGGGACGCCATTGCTGGTCAGGATTTCCGGATTGAAGCTCTGCCAGAACGGCAGGTTATGAGCGACATAGGCGCGGATCTCTGGGCTGACGTTCTGTTCGGAGATGTCGGTGATCGAAAAATTGGCCAAGAAGCGCAGATTGCGGGTGGCATTTGCGGTAACTTGAAATTCGTAGCCACTAGAATCGACATCGTAGATGGTTGTGGTAGCCCCATTCGTGGTGCGCTCTGGAGAGGATGCCTCCGCCTGGGTAATCAATCCCTGGCTTACAAGGGCGTCCAGGATTCGGTCTGCTGCACTTCCCAATGCCTGTGTGCGTCGAGAGGCGGTTTGGTTTCGGCCGGCGGTCTCGTAGTAAACAAGCTTGGAAAAGACACGTCCACCGAACAGGGACAGCGAAATGCCCACGTCCTTACCTTCACCTTCGCGCTCAGGTGCGGAAACTCCGCCGAGAATCGTGGCGCGAGGCGGAGGCAAGCCGATATTGGTGGAGTAGTTGCCGAGGATCGATAGGGACTTTGTTACATGGAAGACGGTGCCCGCGGATTTTGTGTTTCCACGAAAATCCACCTTCAATCCGTTCTTGTAGTCGACGCTTGGCAACAACGTAATGGGATCAGTGAATTCAATGGGGTCGATGTACTGGATTCGATCCGTCCGGTAGCCAAGATTGAAGACGAGTCGATTGCTGAGGTACTTGGCCTGCAGGCCGATCATCCCGGATTGCAGCGTACTCCCCGCATCGGCAGGATTCTGGCGGGTCAGCCACGTGGAAGTCAGCGAGCGTTTGCTGACGGGATCCGTCATGCCGACGATCGGACCGGCCGAAAGGTCGCTGTTTACGTAATAGGTACTCCAGTCGCCCTCGTCCACGTAGTTGCGTCGGTAGACCAGGTTGGCACCCGACACCGGATTGCTGTTGAAGGGAGCCCCCTCCCAGAATTCACCCAGTTGGTCTAGTTTCGTATGATTGTCCTGGTATTCCGCCATGCCGGCAAAACGGTAGTCGCCCCATTTTCCGGCATCGAAGCCCGTCGTGAAGGTTGCGCGCGTGGCATCGCTTCTCTGCTCATTGATCGTGCGGAACCATCCCGCCTCGAGGTAGAGTTTGCCCGCGTAGGGATTTGCGGCGCCAGTCGGCAGAAAGTTGTTCGGGTCGCCCACCAGATTGCTTGAGCTCACGGTGGCATCGCGGGAGTCGTTCTTCATGTACTGGTGGTTGAAGCCGATTTCCAGAGCAGTCCGCTTGCTGAATCGATGTTCAAAAAAGGCGGAAACGGTATTGAAGTCAACGGTCCGCGAAGTGATCGGGCCGACGACATTGATAGAGCGATCCGTCATCGTAGGATCGGTGATGATTGTACTGCTCCCGGTGGTCGTCATCTGGGCAGCCATATTCAACAGTTGTCCCGTATTGCCTATGTAGGTGACGCGCGCAGCGGTTGGCAGGCGCGACGTGCCGGTCGGGGCCTGATTATTTGGAACAGGCTTGCTGAGAGTCGGGCGACCGGCGGCGATCCAGTTGTTGGAAGCGTCGGTGAGGTTGAAAGGACGTGCAAGGTTCGCCTTGATGGTGCCGATCTCACCTTCGGCTCGAAATGAGGTATTCGGACCGATGCTCCACTTGGCCGCCAGATGAGCCCGACGGTCCAGATCAAACATGTAGTTTCGGTAACTCTTGGACTTATCGTAGAGCGCATTCAGGCGCAGCGCCAGCTTGCCCCGGATGAGGGTGCGGTTGAGGTCCACGGTGCCGCGGTAGGATTCATGGGAACCGAAGCGGGTGGTGATCTGGTTGGAGTTCTTGTTGAGAATCGCCTGTTTTGTGTAGGTGTTGATAAGGCCGCCGGCCTGGGCGATGCCGAAGAGGATTGCGTTGGGGCCCCGTGCATCCTCGATACGTCCCACATTGTAGGTGTCTGCCGGCAATTCATATTCGAAGAAATTGCGTGCGCGGGTGGCAGGGAGGCCCCGCACGCGAAACTCCTGAAACCCGGTGACGAGCACATTGTTATTCGGCGCCGCGACATTTGTTGCATCATTGAGCTCGAGCACGGTATTATTGGCGTAGTCGAGAACGTCGGTCAGGTTGGTCGCTCCCAGGTCCGAAATGAACTCCTCAGTGAAGACCGAGATGGATGCGGCGATATCCTCGAGATTCGTGTTGAGCCGGCTTCCCGCCAGGGAGTTCGGAGCGAGGTAGCCCACGTCACTGCTTTCCTCGACATTGAATGGACTGAGCCGGATTGTCTCTGAAGTGTCGCCCGATGCCGCAGCAGGCGTTTGGGCCTGCATGAAGGCAGCGGATGAAAGAAAAACTGCGATCAGGATTCCTGACAACCGGGAGAAGTGATGATGCGTCATGGGGGGGAAACGGGTTGAGACACGTCGTGCCTTGCAACGGTCAGAGGGTGGTGGAGTGGCTCACATCATACCCGTTGCGCGGAGACCTGTCTTTTACCGGGATGGAAATTGACCTTTCCCGAATGGAAACCTCAGGAGGCTCAGGGCTCGCTCTCCGGCGCTTCCGCCTCAGCATAACGCGCGAGCACCACGAAGCCTGGCCACTGGACCTCGATGCCGTGCTCCTTCGTCTTGCTCGTTACCAGGAACTCATTTTCGCCGGGCTTGATGGCACCGATCGGTACGGTGAGCACATCGTAACTGAGGTCGTGATTCCGCCCGATGTCGGCAACGATCGCGGTTTCATTGATGCTGATCGTGTCAGCTCCATGGCCATTCCACGAACAAAGGAAGACGCGCACCTCGCGCAGGCTGGAGAGATCCTCGGGGAAGCGCACCTTGCAGCCCATCTTGCGATTGGCCCGCACGTGCCAGCGCGGAGGGATGGCGAAGGGTTCAATAAGCTGGACACGCTGTCCCCGAGGGGGATTGAGGTCTTCAATGGCTATCGGAAGTGTGAGGTGCCGAAGGCCTGTAGAATCGGTAAGTCTCGCCATCACCTGCACGGGAGCTGGCTGAGTCGCCACCCAGCTGCTGTCCCAATGGACGGACCACGGTGCCCGGTCGGCACCTCCGAGATGATGGGCAATTTCACCACGGCGGAAGTTGTAGTGCCATTCGAGGTAGGAGCCCTCACCGCGCCAGTCGAATCCGAGGTAGTGACCGATATAGTCCACGCGGTCAATTTGCGGAGACTCCCTGTCGGGATCGAAGCAGAGCTGCACTCCTGCGGTCGCGGGATCGCGGGGTGGTGAAACCGTGATCCGGCCGGATGCGTGAGCCTTGGCGGCGCCATAATAAACGCGGAGGATGGCTCCATTGACGAGGGATTGCGGCCAGTTGCTTCCGAGTCCAAAGCCGGGTTTGCAGGTGAACTCCAACGTATTCTCCCCCTCCTTCAGGGCGCCAATGGGCACGGGTACGGTGGGATATCGCATCGATTGCCATTGCTGCGGCGGTCCATCGGATGCGCCGAGTTTTCCAGGAATGGCCGCGGAGGGAGGAATGGGCGTCCAATCTCCGGAGTTGATCCGAAAGGCATGGCCAATCGTGCCCACGTGGCATTGCAAGAGTTCGAGCTGGAGTTCCGCGCGCTCAGCCTGCGCGAGATCCGTCACGAGGATTTTGTTGACGGGATTTGGAAGAAAACGCATCGCACGCTCATTCTTCGTTTCAGGCCCCGTGATGCGCTGCCAGCGGCTCCTGGCTCCCTTGCCTTCGGGCAGCCAGGTGAATTCGCGGTAGGTGTCGCCGGGTCCAGGATCGGCAAGGGCGATGGATGCAAGTGTAAGCAGAAGCAGGATCCGGAACTGATGGTGGAGAGACATGACTTGCCTGGGGTCGAGGGGGTGTCAGGGGGATGAGAGGGCGAGGTTCTCGAGCACCCAGACGGCGGAATTGTACCAGCCGATGCTGGCGATATCGAGGTCGCCATCGCCGTCGAGGTCGACTGCCAGTGTACCGTCATGATGGTCGATCTGGTTGGCGGGGCCGCTGTCGATGACATGCTGCTTCCAGCTGCCGCCTGCACCGTCGAGATTTTCGAAGAGAATCACCCGGTTGACATTGTCCGGATTGCGATGCTCGCCGACAACGATATCGAGGTCGCCGTCGGCGTCGAAATCAGCCACATCGAGACTGAAACCCTGTCCGGCGACGTCTCCCACCAGGTGCCGTGTCCATGGTTTGGTGGGCTCCGCTTCCGGCTGCTCGAACCAGAAAATACCCGTGCCATTTTCCAGTCCAACGACAGCGTCGAGCCGACCATCGTGATTGATGTCCGCGAGACGGCTGCGGTCTGCCTTCACTTGGGGACCAAAATCTCCGACCGTGCCAAGGCGGTGTTGCGACCAGGAGTCGTTGTCATTGCGAAGCCATTGGGTGCCGAGAAGAATGTCGAGGTCTGCGTCGCCATCGATGTCTCCGACGGTGAGTTGCTCGTTGAGAGACTCCTCGGAGAGTTTGCTGAGTTTCCAAGGGGAGGCGGATTGCCCCGTGGGATACGAAAGCATGTCGATCTGTTTGCCGCGGTGCCAGGAGAAGACCGCCGAGGTCTGACGTCCGCCGAGTCGCGCGGCGACCGCTCCTTGCAGGAAGTCGCCGCTGCCGGCGGGAAGATCGGTGCGCAAGGTGAAGCGCCCGGTGCCGTCATTGGTGGCCAGGATGAACTGGGCACCCTTGAACGGACCAGTCGTGCCGAGCAGATCGATGTCTCCATCGCCATCGAAGTCATACGCGATCGCGAGGTTGCCGAAGTCGCCGCCGATGTTGTGACGTTCCCACGTGGATCCCAGACGGCCGGGGTTGCGATGCCAGGCCGGGCCGGTGATCAGGTCCAGAAGTCCATCACCGTCGATGTCCGCGGCGTCGATCAACAGCCGGCGTGCACGTTGCGGAGGAGGCAAGGGGCTATCGAACGGGGTGAGGGGTGCATCGACGAGGTGACGCTTCCAACGATCCAGAGGCAGCGGCGTGGCATGAGACCCTTGATTGAGCCAGAGGGTGAGCCGTGGCACATGATGGCGGTACGGCTTGCCGAGTATATCGAGTCGGCCGTCGCCATTCAGGTCGGCAAGTCGACCTTCGTGGATGCCCTGACCAACGCTCACCGTTTGTTTGCGGAAGTTGCCTTTGCCATCGCCATAGAAGGCGAGCACGCGTGCCTGCTCGTTGTTTCCTCTGTCGACAGACCACTGACCCATCTCGGCCGTCATGATGTCGAGATGCCCATCACCATTGATGTCTCCCGCCTCGAGCGTGTGACTGTGGATCATGTGAGGATCGAGCGTATGGGCAGACCAGCGCCCGTTTTCCCATTGATACCACTTGAGCGGGCCATCGTCGTCACCGGGACCGAAGGCAAGTTCCGGGCGCCCACCATCGACGAATTGGCCGGCAATGGCCCGGGTGAAGGTCATCGCCGGGTCAACAATCTCTTCAGTGAAGCGACCTTCGCCTGCGTGACGAAACCAGCGTCCGGCGCCGACGATGTCTGTGACGCCATCGCCATCGACGTCAATCGCTGCGAGGCCCTCGTGCTGGCCGGCGCCCTCCCAGCGGAAAATGGTCGTGAAGGGCCATGGCGAGGTCGACTTCGGATTGTTCGGAATGATGAAACGAATCAACTGATGTCCGTTTTGATTCCACGCGACCAGTTCGGCGCGACCGTCGCCGTCGAAGTCGCCGAAAATCATGTCGTGATGTTTTGTGGGCTTGTCGGCCTTGATGACATGCCGAGTCCATCGGCCTGTCTTGGGGTGGGGATTTTCCCACCACCAGATATTCCCGGAGGAATTGTCTCCGCCAAATACGACATCCTGATCGCCGTCTCCATCGATGTCATGGGTTGCGCCGCCCGCCTCGATACGGAGGGAATCCGGTTCGATGATCTCAGGGGTCCACCGACCGGCGTTGTAGCGCCAAAGCGTGAGCGCGGGAGGGCCCTTGCGTCCGGCGATGATGAAGTCGTTGTCGCCATCACCATCGACATCGAGCACGCGGGCGGCCGTGGGTTCAACCAGGGTGGCCGCGGGCGCGGGAAGCACGCCGGTGGAGGAACTGTCAATCCGGCGCCAGAAGGAGGGATGGGTTGCCGCCATGGAAGATGAAGCGGCAGCCAGTCCACAGATGACCAGCAGAGTGGACAGCGGGGATGATGAGATTCGTGATTCCATGGAAGGCGGGGAGTGAAGAAGGAATGCGGAAATGGATAGGAAGAGTTAGAAATATAAGCTGCGCGGATTTATCAGCCTTTCGGCTTGTCGCTCAGGGGGCCGGGATGAGCGGCATCACAGTAACATCGCCAAAGGTGACATCGATCTTGTGAGCCAGCAGCGCGACTCCGCCTTTGCGCAGGGCGGTCGCGCTCGCCTGGGTGCGTTCCCATGTCCATGCCTCGGGTTCAGCGCTATCCTGTGGCCAGATCTTGAAGCGGTAATGTGTCACGCCCCGGCCTTCGGCGTCATCCGGAAGAGTCTTGCAGGTCAGACGCACGGCATAGCGCGTGCCCACAAGAAAGGGCACTTCCTTGAGGTCCGTGGGGCGTCCTTCGCTGCCCGGAAAATACTGGGCCTGAGGGGACGATAACGGAGTTTGATTGGTCCATCTCAACCAGGCGATGGTACCGAAGGGTTGGTATCCCCATTTGGGCTGCCCTGATGGGAAATATTTTGGACCGCCGACCACGTGTCCTGTAAAACGCGCAATCAGCCCCACACCTGGGCCCTGGGCCAAATCTGGCGCCTCATGAACCTGGATGGAGGTGCGCACCTCGTAGTCACGCCAGTGGGTTTCGCCGATGAGGAAGATGCGATCGTAGCCCGAGATTGCGGTGCGCAGTCCGTCTGGAGTGATGCGCCAGAGGCCGTCGACAACCTGTCCTGCATCCTGCGGATTCGAAAAGGATGCCCAGCGGATGAAGCGAGGAAGGGCTGTTGACCCCTGCTCGCGTTTGATAGTGACCGTGCGGGAGGCGGTGCGACCGTCCCACCAGCGTGCGATGAGTTTCAGGGAATTTTCTCCCATGCGCAGGCGGCCGATCGGGATGTCAGCATTGAAATCGCCCTCCGCTGCGAGGCGGCGGTAGGCACGAAAGTTCAGCGGGACAAGAGCCCGCTCGTTGAGCGACCAGACCAGGCTGTCAAGCTCGCGCCAGGAGTCGATGTGGCCGAGCAGATTGAAATCCTCCTGTGCGACGCCCAGGTGACCGATGCGCTGGCGATCGCCATACCAGACATCAATGGCCTCGGTGGACTCGCCCTGCGAGGGGGCGCCAGAAAGAGCGGCCCAAGGGAAGATGAGCCAGGGCAGGACTCTCGTAAGAGCCCAGCGATTGCGCCGAAAGTCCTGCGGAACCTGTGTGAAAGGGATCATGCGACGGCACGGGATTGCAGCAGGGAGAGCGCCTGGGCGACAATGTCACCTGCCCTCAGACCGTAGAGGTCGAGCAGTTCATTTCCATGCCCCGACTGGCCAAAGACATCTCGCACTCCCACGCGGCGAAGGGGGGCCGGATGATTTTCCGAAAGAAATCCGGCGACCGCCTCACCAAGGCCGCCGATGATGGAATGTTCCTCGGCAGTGACAAAGGCCCGTGTTTCGCGAGCGGCGAGAAGCAGGGCATCGGTGTCGAGGGGTTTGATCGTCGGGAAATGCAGCACGCGCGCCTGGTAGCCATGGCGTTCAAGTTCGACCGCCGCGACAAGTCCCTCGCTTGCCATGATGCCCGTGGTGCAGATTGTGAGGTCGTTGCCTTTGCGCAGGCACTTGGCCCTGCCGATTTCAAAGCCCTCGTGGAGTTCAGGCACGATGGGGTAGGAGTCGCGCCCGAGCCTCAAATAGACCGGTCCGACATATAGTGCGGCGGCCAGGGTTGCCTGGCGGGCCTCCTCGTAGTCGCCAGGAACGAGCACCGTCATGTTGGGAAGTGCGCGTACCATGGCGATATCTTCGCATGCCTGGTGAGATGCGCCATCCCCTCCCGTGCTGATGCCGCCGTGCGTGCCGACGACCTTGACATTGAGTTTTGGGTAGGCGATCGAGTTGCGGAGCTGATCGGCGGCGCGAGTGGTCGCAAAAATGGCAAACGTGGTGGCGAATGGAATGAATCCCTCGAGGGCCAGTCCAGCAGCGACGCAGAGCAGATTCTGCTCCTGGGCGCCGCAATTGAAGAATCGACTGGGGTGGTGGCGTTCAAAGTCGCAGGTCTTGGTGGCCTTGGCGACATCAGCGTCGAGCACGACGATATCGGGCCTTGTCCTGCCGAGTTCAATGAGGGCGTCGGCATATCCCTTACGGGTCTGTTGTCGCGATGGCATGGCGATGGAGGCTAGGAATCTTCAGACACGGGGTTCATCGGATCCGAGTTCGGCGGATGCGCGGGAATACTGTTCGGCATTGGGTGGGTTTCCGTGCCATTCCGCGACATTTTCCATGAAGGAAACACCGCGACCCTTGATCGTGTTTGCGATGATCATGGTAGGGCGGTTGTCCTGGCCGGTGGCCTGGGAAACGGCTTTGTCTATCTGGTCAAAATCATGTCCGTCGATGACGCTCACGTTCCAGCCGAACGCACGCCACTTGTCGGGAAGCGGATCGAGGGGCATCACCGACTCCGTGGAGCCGTCTGTCTGCAGCCGGTTGCGATCGGTGAAAGCGATCAGTCGCGACAGCCGGTATTTGTGGGCAAAAAGAGCCGCCTCCCAGATCTGACCCTCCTGCAGTTCGCCGTCACCACAAAGGGCGAACACCTTGTGGGAGGAATTCCGCAGCTTTGCTGCCAGCGCGAGACCGCAGGCGGTGGAAAGCCCGAGACCCAGCGTGCCCGTGGAGGCATCCAATCCGGGGGTTTTGGGCTGGTAGGGGTGCCCCTGCAAATGGGATCCGGGACGACGAAAGGTTTTGAGATCGCTGGAAGGGAAATAGCCGCAGTCCGCCAGGACGGCATAGAGAACCGGTGAGCAATGTCCCTTTGACAGGACAAAACGATCCCGTTCCACCATCTGGGGATTCCCAGGATCGTGTCGCATGAGGTGGTGGTAGAGGGCCACGACCATCTCGGTGGAACTCAGGCTGCCGCCGATGTGTCCGGAGCGGGCCTGATAGACCATCGTCACGATTTCGCGCCGCACATGTCGCGCCTTTTCCTGGAGAAAGTGGCGTTTGGAAGCATCAAGCATCACACACCTCCGTGCAGGGAGCGCTGGTCGGGACGGGGCGCAGGAATAAGGGGAATCCATTTCCGCGCAGAGTCGACGGGTTAGGCCGATTGGCCGAAGGCGGAGTAGCTCTCATCTGCGGCAAGATTGGATCAAACGGGTTCAGGCGTCTTTAGTTTCCGCGGAAAAATGTCAGGCCTTTACGGAACGGCTGAAGGGATTTGTCCGCCAGACGGACGGCGCGACGCCCGCATAACGGTGAAACATTCGATTGAAGTTGTGCTGTTCCACGTAGCCCACGCGGATCGCGATTTCCTTGATGCTCAGGGAGGATTCGAGCAGGAGCGTCTTGGCGTGCTCCATGCGCAGGCGCTGGAGCATTTCGCGAGGGGAGTGGCCGAAGGTCTTGCGGAAGGCGTGCCGGACGGAGTCGTAATTGGGGGTTGAATACAGGTCTGCGAGCTCATCGTTGGGCTTGCTTACCGCCTCATTGACGCGATGCCAGAGGCGGATGACCTCGGGGCGTGTCTGTGAGGGAAGCACCGTGCTGGTGTCGGCGAGGCGACCTGCCCATCGCGTTACCGAAATGAGCAGGAGCTGGAGCCACGCGGAGATCGAATCCTGGCGGTGGGAGCGCTCGGCGGACTGCTCATTGAGCATCTGGAGGAAGAACCACTGGAACATTTCGCGCTGCTCCACCGTGAGTGTCCACACGCGGCGAGCCGGGTCAGGAATATTCAGCGGGGCGAGCGTGGGATAGAGCGTCTGATCGGCCTTGAAGTGCAGTACCCAGAAGCGGGGACGTTGGTGGGGAGACACCCAGGCACCGTGGCGCTCGCCGGGATGATAGTGCAGAAGCGTTCCGTTGTTCGCATGAAGCCAGCCCGGAGGATAACCGATGAGACACGAGTCATCGGTCACGAGCGTGAACTCTTCAAAGGTGTGCGAGTGCCAGTCGTAGGTCGTGTTTGTCGATGCGGAAAGCGTGCGAAGGGAAATGAGTTGAGGCAGCATGGAGGGAATGTTCGTGCGGGGCGATGGGGCGGCAAGCGCATGGATTCATTCCGAGAAAGGCCGAGTGGAGCAGCCGGCAATAATCCGTAAACCGACCCTGTAGAGTGTGTGATTGTGCAACCGGAGGATGGCATATCGATGGGTTCCGGTAAAGAGCCGGTGGCATGCGATTCCATTGGCGCCAAGGCGTTTTCCGCGTCCGCCAAAGACGGAATCCGGTTGAGGGCGTAGTTTCAATGACACGATGTCGAAAACGAAAGCACGACGGCTTGGAAGGGAGTGTCGGTTGATGCAGCCTTTGTGGAATCTTCTGCGCCGTATCGGCTGCCTCGCTGCGCTCGCAGCTGTCCTCGGGGTAGGTGGCGCGGCTGCTGCGGCGCCCTCGGTCGCGCGTCCGCCCAACCTGCTCGTGCTTTTCGCGGATGACATGGGTTATGGTGATCTCGGTTATCACGGATGCCGCGACATTCCCACGCCTAACATCGATGCCCTCGCGGCACGCGGCGTGCGGTTTACGGATGCGTACGCCACCGCGCCTGTGTGCTCGCCGAGTCGTGCGGGATTCCTGACCGGACGCTATCAGGAGAAGTTCGGACATGAATTCAATCCGCGCCGTGAGCAAGGCCTTCCGCTTGGGGAAAAATTGATTTCGGATCGTCTGAAGGCAGCGGGATACGTCACGGGTCTTGTCGGAAAGTGGCATCTGGGGTCGATGCCGGCGCAGCGACCGCAGTCACGCGGGTTCGACGAGTTCTTTGGCTTCCTTGAGGGGCACAGCGTCTATTTCGATGCCACGGTGTTGCGCGGAAACGAGGAGGTACAGGAGCCCGAGTACCTGACGGATGCGTTTGCGCGGGAGGCGGTGTCCTTTGTGGAACGCCATCGCGGGAAACCCTGGTTTCTGTTTGTCTCCTTCAACGCCGTGCATGATCCGATGCAGGGCACGGTGGAGCGGTTGGCGCGATTCAAGAACATCGAGAATGAGCAGAGACGGATTTACGCGGCGATGACGGTTGCGATGGATGAGTCGGTTGGCAGAGTGCTGCGCGCGCTGGAGAAAACCGGGCAGGCGGAAAACACGCTGGTGGTCTTCGCCAACGACAATGGGGGGCCGACGCTGCCTGGCACCACGCAGAATGCGTCCAGCAATGCACCCCTGCGCGGATCGAAGCGTACGCTTCTGGAAGGCGGCATCCGCGTACCTTTGGTGATGGCCTGGCCTGGGCACCTGAAGTCGGCGTCGTACTCAGCGCCGGTGATGCTCACGGATGTCACGGCCACACTCCTGAAAGCCGCAGGGCTTGCCTCGCCGGGGCCGGAACTGGCGGATGGCGTCGACCTATTCCCGTACATTTTGGGCAAGCGAAAGGAAGTGCCGCATTCGGTGCTCTATTGGCGCTACGGGGGACAGGCGGCGATCCGCAAGGGCGACTACAAGCTGGTGCGCTATGACAGCAACGCGGACACGCGGCGCGGCCCGAATCAGCCTCCCACGGATTTCAAGCTCTACGACCTCAAAAAGGATATCGGAGAGGCGCATGACCTGATGAGCGAGCAGCCCGAACGGGCTGCGGCCCTAAAGTCCGAGTGGGAGTCATGGGACCGAACGCTCGCGAAACCGTTGTGGCGGAATTCGCGCGACCGTTATTGATATGGCACGGACGGGTTACCGCCCGACCCGCGGCGAGGACATATCGCATCAGGCGGGCAGATTCACCCAGGTTGCGCCGGCGGAGGCTGAGTCCACCGCCGACTCGATGAACTCCATGCCGCGCAATCCATCGTAGACGTTGGGAAACGGGTAATCCGCAATGCGCAGCGGTTTTCCCAAGAGGTGGGCGTGCACGGCGCCGGCAAAGTCACGATAGAGTGTTGCGAATGCTTCGAGGTATCCTTCGGGGTGACCCGGAGGAACGCGCGTCACCTGGGAGGCGGCGCGAGAAAGGTAGCTGCTGCCGCGCGTAAGTGTCCTGCGTTCCTGACCGTAGGTAAAAAGTTCGAGGTAATTCGGATTTTCCTGGGACCATTTGACGGCCCCGTGTTCGGCATAGATGCGCAGCGAAAGCGCGTTTTCCTCGCCGGTGGCCACCTGGCTGATGGTGAGGACCCCCTTTCCTCCGCCCTGGAGGCGGAGCAGGATGTTGGCATCCTCGTCGAGCTTGCGGCCAGGGAGGAACGTGCTCTTGTCGGCGCAGATCGCTGTGATTTCGGGCCCGATGACAAACTCGAGCAGATTGAAGGCATGGCAGCCAACGTCTGCAAGCGTGCCGCCCGCTCCGGATTGCGCGGGATCAACGCGCCACAGTGCCTGCTTCTGTCCTTCCTTCTCGTGCGGATGAACCAGAAAATCCTGCAGGTATTCCACGATGACCTTTCGGACCTGGCCCAACCTGCCACTGCGGAAAAGTTCGCGCGCATGGCGGACAAGCGGGTGGCCCGTGTAGTTGTGCGTGAGGGCAAAGACCTGTCCGCTTCTTTCCACGATGCCGACCAACTGGCGCGCCTCGGCTGCATCGAGGGTCATGGGCTTGTCGCAGACGACGTGGAAACCGTGTTCAAGAAACGTGCGTGCGATCGGAAAGTGCAGATGGTTGGGCGTGACAATCGAAACAAAATCGATGCGGCGCTCGCTGGGCAGAGCCGCTTCCTGCGCAGCCATGGTCTCATAACTGGCATAACAACGATTCGGATCGAGGTGAAGTCGCCGGCCGGTTGATGCGGTGTTGGCGGGATCACGCGAAAAGCAGCCGGCAACGAGTTCAATCTGCTGATCGAGGGCTGCAGCCATGCGGTGAACGCCGCCGATGAAGGCGCCCTCGCCACCGCCAACCATGCCCATCCGTAGTTTGCGCCGGGGAGGCTCGGAATCGATCGCAGGAGTGCGTGGTGTGCCAGGCGTGTGTGTCGAAGCCATACGAAGAAAATCAGTCGAGTCCAAGCAGGCGCCGATTGAATGCCTCATCGGCCGCACCACCGGCAAAGTTGTCGAAGGCGATCGTTGTGGCGTCGATCAAATGACGGGTGATGAACGGAGCGCCCTCGCGCGCGCCTTGCTCCGGGGACTTGACGCAGCATTCCCATTCCATGACCGCCCAGCCGCGGTAGCCGGTTTCGGTGAGCAGGGTAAACACGCGCTTGAAGTCGACCTGTCCGTCGCCGAGGGAGCGGAAGCGTCCCGGCCTTCCGGCCCACGACTGATAGCCTCCGTAGACGCCGCCGCGGCCGTCGGGACGGAACTCGGCATCCTTCACGTGGAATCCCGCAATGCGAGACCCGTAGAGACGGATGAAAGCCACGTAGTCGAGCTGCTGCAGGAGCAGATGGCTCGGATCGTAGTTGAGTCCGGCAGCGGGATGATCATCCACTTCCTCCAGGAAACGTTCGAACGTGTGGCCGTCGAAAAGATCGGAGCCGGGATGGAGCTCGTAGGCGATGGTGACGCCGAGTTCGGAAGCGAGATCGAGGATGGGACGCCAGCGTCGTGCGAGTTCGCGGAAGGCCTCGTCGATCAATCCCGGCGGCCGCTGGGGCCACGGGTAGGCGAGTTGCCAGGCGAAGCCTCCCGAAAGAACGGGCAGGCAGCGCGTGCCGAGCCGCGCGGCGGCGCGCACGGACTGGAGAAGCTGCTCGGTCGCCCACGCGATACGCGCACGGTCGTCAAGTCCCTGCGGATAGAAGGCCCGAAAGGCCTCGACGTAGGCCGGATGAAGCGCGAGCACCTGGCCGGCGAGCGCGGCATTGAGCTCGGTTAAGGTCACGCCGGCGGCATTGACCCGGGCTCGCCAGTCATCGCAATAGGCAGGTGAGGTCGAAGCCAGCCCAAGATTGATGAAGCGCGGGTCTTCCCAGGCGGGAACCTGCACACCGGAATAGCCGAGGGACGCTGCCCAACGGCAGATGGTTTCAAGGGAATGGTAGGGTGGGGTGTCGCTGGCGAATTGCGCGAGACAGAGGCCTGGGCCAAGGATGGATGCCTGTTTCATTTCACGAAGGAGCGGCGGAAAGACAGTCGCGATCAGCGATGCTTGCTTGCTGCGCGTTTGAGGTTGGAGAGTGGGATGCGTCCCTGGACTGACCAGCCGCCGTCGGCATAAAACGTCTGGCCGGTGACATAGGAGGATTCCGCGGATGCGAGAAACACGGCGGGTCCGATCATCTCGTCGGGTTCGGCCGTGCGCCCCAGCGGAATCACGCCGCCCCAGACTCTCCGGTAGTTGGGATCGTCCGAGAGATTGCGCGCCACATTGACCGGACCCGGTGCGAACGTGTTGACGCGGATCTGAAAGGGAGCGAGTTCGATGGCGAGCTGGCGTGTGAGTCCGTGCACACCGGCCTTGCTGATGCCGTAGGCGGCAAGGTTGGGCACTCCGAGTGCGGCGCAGTTGGTGGAGATGTTGACGATCGAACCCGGGGTTCTTGTCTCGCGCATCCAACGGGCCGCGGCGAGTGCGCAAAAAAAGGTGCCTTTCAGGTTGGTATCGAGCACCTGGTCCCACTTTTCCTCGGTGGTGGACAGCAGCGACGACCAACCGGTGATTGCGGCGTTGTTTATCAGAACGTCGATCTGCGGGAACAACTGTCGGGCGCGCGCGAACATG
Source organism: Verrucomicrobiota bacterium (assembly GCA_014584295.1). Classification (GTDB taxonomy): domain Bacteria; phylum Verrucomicrobiota; class Verrucomicrobiia; order Opitutales; family Opitutaceae; genus UBA6669. The sequence continues at coordinate 29,617 of JACTNC010000053.1, read as the reverse complement.
CGATCGATCTGGCGAACCCGGGATATGTCGGCGCGCACGATGAAGGCCGATCTCCCCAGTTCCTCCACCTCGGTGGCGCAGGTCTCGGCGCCTTTGCGGTCCTGGTGGTAATTGATGATGACGTTGGCACCCTCGCGGGCACAACCGATGGCGAGCGCCCGGCCGATGCCCTTGCTGGCGCCGGTGATGAGGATGTTTTTTCCGACGAGTCTCATTCAGATTGGGGCAGGAGAAGTACCTTGAGGGCTTCCTTGGATTCGAAAAGTTCAAAACCCTCGCGCCAGCGCGCGAGCGGGAGACGATGCGTGACGATCCGGCTGGGGCGAAGTCCCTCCGCCATCAACTGCAGCGTGCGATCCCACGTGCGTGCCGTGTAGCCGACGGAACCCGTGACCCGCAGTTGTCGGAACCCGATGAGGTCAAAGGGAAGCGTGATGTCGCGACCGAAGTGTCCCACCTGCGTATACGAGCCGCCCGGGCGCAGGGACTCCAGGCAGGCGCGCGCTGATGCAGCGACGCCCGCAACCTCGAAGGCGAGATCGACTCCGCGACTCCGGGTTTCGTGTTGGATCGTTTCCACGAGGCTATCCTTCTGGACATCGATGACTTTTGCCGCTCCGAGTTGACTTGCGAGTTGAAGACGCCGCGCATCGGCGGATGTGCCGGCGACAAGCGTCCGGATGCCTGAATGCACGAGAACCATCAGGCAGAGAAGACCGATGGGGCCGGGGCCCGAGACCAGCGCAATATGGCCGGGCCGGACCTCCGTGCGCTCAAGCACGGCGTGCACAGCCGCGGCGAGCGGCTCGGCAAGGGCGCCCTCCTCTTCGGGCAGAGTGTCCGCAAGGCGAAAAAGCTGATCGGGGCGAACGCAGGCATGACGGGCGAAGGCGCCATTGACGCCGTGTCCCATTCCCCGGCGGTCCGGGCAGAACATGAATTCGCCGCTGCGACAATGCTCGCATTTTCCGCACGTCACCGCCGTGGCACCCAGCACCGCATAGCGCGCGGTGGGAGAGGTGGATCCATGTACGTCACAACCCTCCTTCACAACCCTGCCGACGAACTCATGACCGAGGATGACCGGAGGGAAGTTGCGGAATGTGTCATGCAGCACGTGCAAATCCGTGCCGCAGATGCCGCAATGGGAGATTTCCAGTTTGACCTGATGGGGGGCAGGCTCGGGTTCGGGGACATCACGCAACTCGACGTGCCCGGCACCGGGTTGGGTTTTGACGACTGCGAGCATGCGGAGCAGGGGGAGGGTTGCTGGAATTGCAAACGGAGACCTAGGGACGGTTGCCATCCTATGCTGTTACGCAGGCGAGGTCTTTGGCGACCGCGGAATGTCTTTTCGCCATGGCGGAAACCACCGGGTCGACAGGACTGAGAGCCTGCGTTGGGCGGGAATGTATCCCCAGTGCAATGCCCTCGGGGAATTCCGGGTTGTATCGTGGTCCCGCTTGGCGGGTGCCCCATCGGGGCTTCTGGCCTTGGAGCAAGTGGGTGGAGATGGTGGCAAGACCCGGAATCGAACCGGGGACACAAGGATTTTCAGTCCTCTGCTCTACCAACTGAGCTATCTTGCCAGATCTGTGAGGGTGGAGAGGAAAGGGCGGGATGCGGTGCCGTCAACAGGGATTTTTGAGGGGTGTGTAATCCTGTGAAGGCCTGAAATTCACAGCTTTTTGCGATCGACGCAAAAATCCTCCTCGGCTTTCTGCAGTTGGGAGCTCTTCATTTCCGGTTTTCATGGTTCGATCGATTGGCAGTTTCATCCTCATTGGTATGCTCTGGATCTCCGGACTTGTCGAAACCGGCGTGCGCGGGCAGGGGCGGCCGAGGGAGGAAGAGGCGGTGCGCCTGGATCCTCTTCTTGTGGCCGCCGAAGGAGAGGACACCCATTATGATGCAACGGGCATGGGTGCCATGGAGGCCGAAATGACGGAACCGCCGTTTTCAAACGACATGATCATGTCGAGTCCGGAAGACTCGGAGAATGTCGGGGAAATCAACCTTGAGCTGGGTATGATTGCCGCGACCTCCCCCGCCGATCTTGTTGCCGGAGTGTCGCGCCTGAATCTCCGCGGGTTTCCGACCCCCCGCTTGCGGAACGGATTTTCGCAGAGCGGCGTGCCCGAGGTGGTTAATGGCCGCGGCGGCGACCGTATCCAGGGGCCGCTTACACCGGTGCTTGGAAAAGCGGCACCTGGTGGCATTGAAAACCTGATGACCGCGCGTCCGCGGGCGACCCCACTCAAGCGGTTTGTCGCATCGGCGTCGAGCGCGCGGGACCGCTACGTCGATTTCGAATTCAATACGCCACTGGTCCCGAAGAAAGCGTGGCAGCGCTGGGAGGTGGGGTTTCGGGAGAAGAAGGGCCCTGAAACGTTTTCTTACAATCGCACGAGTTCGGTCAGCGGCGCTGTCACGGTGCGACATTCGCGGGCGGCGAGCACGATGGTCCAGTTTGATTACGCGGAGGTGAAGGCCAACCCCGGATCGGGTGTTCCTGAGTACCGTCTCTCGCGTACCAGCAAGGTGGTCGGACCCTATCGTCCGCTCGCTTATTTCCACGTGAACGGACCTGATGCGGTCATCAACAAGCGCGTTGCGAGTGCGAGCGTGCAGTTCGAGGGGCAGCCGACCAAGGCAATCAGCCTGCGGGCGGGCGGGCAGTGGTTCTGGCGTTCGATTGAGGACGACCGGTTCACGAAGGGAGAATACCTGCTGGATACGGGAATTTTTGCCGGCACGCGTGAGGCGCAGAGACAGGAACAAGATGTGAACGTGCTGGTGGCGCAGGTTGACATGACCGCGCGGATGTACGCCTTCGGCGCGGATCATAAGATCCTGGCGTCGCTGGAGTCATCAAACGTCGTCTACGACCGCGTGCATCGGGGACTCGATGCGGCAGAGAGGGCGGCGCTGCCGCTCACGGTGAGGCAGTTCGATCCATTCAATCCGGACTACTCGCGGCCGGAATTCGGTCCCGACACGTATCGCCGTGTGATTGCCGACCGGACGGAGACGACAGGGTACACGTCGGCGGTGGTCACTGAGCGCATGGCATTGAATCGCGGGCGCACCGTTGTGGCGCTCGGATTGCGCTACGATCTGGTCGACCTGAAAGTGGACGACCGAAGGGTAGGGGTGTCGCACCCCCACATCGGGGACAGCACACGGGAATTCACCTGGCTGGGCGGCTTGAACTACCAACTCGTGCCCGGACGCTACCTGGTTTTTGCGAATGCGAGCACGGCGTTTGAGCCATCAACGCGCGTTGATGCGCGAACCAACCGAATCCAGGGGAATGAAACCACGAGTGGTGTAGAGGCCGGAATCAAGGCCCTCCTGCGTTCCCGGACGCTTACGGCGACCCTGTTGGGCTTTCAGTATACAAACAAGAACATCTCCCGACGCAATCCTCTGCTCGATGATCCGATCGCCGATGCGAACCACACGCAGCCTCAACTTGTGGCAGCGGGTGAGGAGCAGTTCTCGGGAGCTTCACTCAATCTTCGCTATGCTCCGGTGCCGGGATGGGTCTTTTCAGGATTGATGACCTACACGCGGGCGTTGACGACGGCGTCGCCTGACCTGCCTGCTGAGGTTGGACGCCAGCTCAGCCGCCTGCCTGCGCGCACGGCCGTGATGAGCGCGCGCTACAGTTTCAGCGCTGGCAGGCTCAAGGGGTTGTACGCCTCGCTGTCGGCAACTTACGTGGGGAACTATGTTTTCAGCTACGAGGACAAGAATCACGAGTTCCTGGAGTTTCCCGACTACCTGCTATTCACGGCAGGCTCCGGTTATTCGTGGTCCGCTGCGAAAAGCAAAGTCAGCCAGAGCGTCGGCCTGAGTGTGCGCAACCTGTTTGACCGCGATCTCGTGGCCCTGCTGGTGAGACCCGGCCAGCAGCGCACGTTTAACGTCAGCTACACCGCGACGTTCTGAATCTCCTGGAGGCACGCCGGCTTTTCGGCCGAGGACAGCCGATCCAGGTTGATTGGAGATCGATACTCGCGCGATGAGGCGTGACCCGCCTGGGCGTGTCAATCGCCCCCCGGCGTCCGAGGGCCGGCTGGCTATTGCAGAACAAAATTTGCCGTGTCGGAGCTCAGGCGGATCGCGGGCAGGTTCAAGGGGTTGATCTCAAGGACAAGGGAGTTGATTCCGGATTTGGCATCGACGCTGAACTGCCTGCCGAGTTTGACGCGTTTGCCGTTCAGCCAGCAGGCCGCCGATTCACCGGACAGCGTGAAGGAAACCTTGCCTCCCTGCGGGGCATCAAACTGCGTCATGATGAAGAAACCGCGGTTATTGGCACGCGTCGGAAATGCGGCCTCAAGCTCGTAGACGGGAAGTGTCCCGTTCACAAACGACTCAATCCTCACCCAATCGTTGAGCGTCGTATCTGCAGACACCACACGCTGTATACCCAGGTGTTCATTGGCAGAGGATACGAGATAGGCCCTCCAGATGCGCGCCACACCGCCCTTTCCGGCATCGAAGTCGCCCGGCTTCCCCAACGACGCAAGAAACGCATACAAGTCGAGCCGCTCCTCGGGAAGCAGCGTGTCGATAAGACCCGCAGGCATGAGCGAGCCGATGTTGGTGCGACGCACGATCTGTGACACGGGAATGGAAACATCCACGTTCGCGGCATTGCGAAGCAGGACTTCCGTGCCGGTCTCGCGCACCACCATGCCCATCTGTTCCTGTCCGTCCTTAGTCGCAATGGAGACGGCATGATAACCTTCCTTAACCTTTGCACCCGGCGCGAGCAGGGACTCCACGAGATAGTCCGGCGGCGCGCTCGCGCCGATGCTGGTCAGGTCGGGGCCAAGATGCCCGCCGGCACCTCCGATTGCGTGACAGGAAATGCACGCGAGATCGGGTCGACGGTAGAGTCGTTCCCCTCGATGGGGATCGCCCTTCGCTGCGGCTTCCCTTGCGAGTTCCTGGAATCGCTCCGTGGTCAGCGGCTCCGATGACGCAGTCAGCCCCGCCGTCTTCGCCAAGAGGTCCGCGAGTTCCTGATACCGTCCGCCCTCACGCGCGGGCCGGAGTCCCGCTTTCGCCACCTCCACAGGCAGCGGTGCGGTCGCGAGAAGCCCCGGCAAGGCCTTCCCAACGCCCTTGATGGCGAGCAATGAACGCCACAGGGCATCCGACTGCGCCGCATCACGGGTCTCAGCTAGAACGGACACAATCTGCTTCGAAACTGCCTTGAAATCCTGCGTCGCGAGCGCCACGACGGCGTCCCGTCTGACCTCGAGCGGTGAACTCGCTTCAGCGAGGGTCCGAAGCGCTGCCGATGCCTCATCATTTCCGATTTCACGAAGGGCGTTGATTGCAGCTTCGCGCTCGGCCGCATCGTTTTTCGCTGCCGAGCTGCGCAGGGTTGGAATCGAAGGACCCGACTTCCATGCGCCCAGGAGTCGAATCGCAGCCACACGAATTTTTGCTGATGGGGAGCCAACCATTGCGATGGCGGAGTCGGCGGAAACTGAAGGGCTCACTGATCTCAGCCGGGCCGCCGCAAGCAGCGCTTCCAGGGCACGCAGCATCACCGGCTCCGGCAGATTCGCTTTTGCGATGCGCGAATAGAGGGCATCTATCTCTGGCTGGCCGCCTGCAGAACCAATGAGCTCAAACCAGTTGCCCGAACCGTCAAACGGAACCACGCCTCTCGCAATCAGGCTTCCCAGCACCTGGGATGCGTCCGCGGGCTCGATCGCCTTCAATGCAAATTCAAGCTGTGCCTCATGCCCCTTGATCTGCCAGGCACCGATCTTAACTGCCTCCAGCCATGGCTGGGTAAGTTCATTGATGGATTGCCAGACCGCATAGTCGAGGAAGGGATCCATCGGCCTGTCCAACGCAGATAGCACAAGCTCCGCCGCTCGCGCAGTTCCGCGCGCTCCCAGCGCAACCACCGCCTCAAGCCGGACACGCGGATTCTCATCCGCAACCCGCTCCGCGAGGATATCGATTCCCATGTCCGCCGGCAACGCGCGCACCGCCGTACCGCGAACCCGGGAATCCGCGGAGTTTGTCAGCGCCTTGATCAGCGCGGGCGGAACACGGTCAAATACCTGATAGATCCTCAAGGCATGCAGCCGGTCGATGTCCGTTTGCTGCCTCGCAGCCCAACGATCCAGCGCAGGCAGGACCGCTTCAGCGCCACGGTCCTTCAGCAGACGTGTCGCCTGATGCTGTTCATACCCGCTTGCGGAGGTTAGGAGATCCAACAATTCCGGCACCGAAAGCCTGCCGAGATCGCGTCTGGGAAATGCCTTGCCTCCCTTCGGTGCAATCCGCCAGATGCGCCCATGGGTCTTGTCGCGCCTTGGATCCCGGAAATCCACCTCGCCGTGCTGAATGATGGGATTGCTCCAGTCCGCCACGTACAGCGCGCCATCCGGTCCGATGCGCAGATCGATGGGGCGGAAGGAATCCGCTGTGGCACGGACAAAATCTGGCATCTCCTGAGTGACAAACCCCGCTCCGCTTTCCGAATATTTGAAGCGGACCAGCCGGTGGGCACGGAAATCCGCAGTGACGATGTCACCCTGCCAGTCCGCCGGAAACAACGGACTGCGAATCACCTCCGCTCCGCAAAACTTCGGGTACTGACCAAGGCTGATCGAAACCGCCTCGCGCCGTGCCGGGGCAAGCGTGCGATAGGTCGCCCGGGGGAAGGCCCACGAGATCCCCTGATAACCGGCACCGTCGGTGACGAATGAGTCGCCATAGTTGTCGAACGCATGCCCCCAGGGGTTGACCCATCCACGATAGGCAATCTCCATGCGGTGGTTGCGCGGATCAAATCGAAACATGCCGCCCGCCTTCAACCGGACCACACCTGTGGGCGTCTCGGCATTGGTCCGCGTATAGACGGACTGATTCATGTAGAGTCGCCCATCCACTCCCCAGCGCAAGGTGTGCAGGTTATGGTGCGTATCCTCCGTACCGAATCCGGTCAGCACCGACTGGCGTTCATCCGCCCTGCCGTCGCCATCGGTATCGCGGAAATGAATCAGATCGGTGCTTTGCGCCACGTAGGCTCCACCGTCCCCGACCTCAATACCCGTCGGGATGAGCAGGCCGTCGGCAAACACGGTGGACTTGTCCGCACGTCCTGCGCCTGTCGAATCCTCCAGGATGATGATCTTGTCGTTTGCATCCTGCCCCGGCTGGATTTGCGGATAAAGTTCCGACGTGGCGATCCACAGCCTGCCTTTCTCGTCGAAGTTCATTTGCACGGGTTTGTGCAGCATCGGGCTCTCGGCCCAGAGCGTGATCTCGAGATTCTCCCCAACGACAAAATCAGGGAAGGGCAACGGCGGCTTCACGACCTCCGGCGTCTCAGTTTTTCCTACGAAGTCAGGGGTCGGTACCGCTCCAGGAGCACGCAGTTTCGCGATGCGCGCCTCTTCCGCAGCGATGAGCGCGGGAAACTGCAAAATCTCCGCGGCATTGCGTCCCTGCTCGCGCTTCCTGAAGCCGAAGATGTAGGCGTAATTGGCAGGCCGCGACTCATAGAAGAACCAGTCATTCTTCCGCACAATTGTCTCGCGAAGGGATTTCATCACCGGCGAATTCTCGCGCCAGGCACCCCGTGCGCTTCCACCGAAAAGCGACTCCTCCAAGATTCCAGCGAGCGCATGATACCCCGTATCTGTAGGATGGATACCATTGAACGTGAGAGTCTGACTTCCGGCACGGCTTCGGGTGAGCTCCTGAAGCGGAACAAACCGCAGTTTCCGGGTCGACGCGATATCCGCAAGCACACGCGAATAGGCGCCAATCTCACGATTGTGTGCGCTCGGGTCCGGCCAGGGCGCGCCCAGCGCCTCGTGGGTGATCGGGGCTAGCAGGACAACACGCACGCCCGGGGAAACCCGCTCAAGGGGGTCGAGCAGCCGGTTCATCTGATCCTTGAAACCGGGCAATCCCGCCTCCCCCGCAAACGAACTGGCCATGCCGTATCCGAGCAGCGCTACGGTGGGTTTCGTCTCCTCGATCTGGCGAATGAGTTGGCGCCATCCCTCATCCGGCGGCTCACGGCCAGCCTGGATGAGACTGAGGCTCGCCCGCGATTCTCCCGCAGGCGTGTCGCCGTTCCATCCCAGATTCCGAAACGTGATCGACCGGTCAGGGAACTGGGTGGTGAGCATGAGCTCAATCCAACCCGCCTGTTGTTCCCCCTCGATCAGGCGGTCTCCGATGAAGACAACCCGGTCTCCGTCCCGCAGTTCAAACGGCACGTCCGCAACGAGGCGGACGGGAATGGAAGTCAGGCAGAGACAGAAGACAATGGTTGGGAGGAGGGCGCGAAGGCGACGATAGGGCATGGCAAGGGTCTCACTTGTGGGCATGAGGTCCCGCCATGAAAATTCTTCAGCGCCGGGAAGGCAATCACAGCCTCGGGAGAATTTCCCGACCGCCTAACGCTTCGGGAGTAGCAGAATCTTTCCAGAGGTTGCCCGTCCTTCGAGCGCACGGTGCGCATCGGCTGCCTTGTCCAGACTGTAGGTCGCACCGATGCGAACCTTCAACGCAGCAAGCATCACCCAGGCAAACAAGTCATCTGCGCGCGTGTGTGTTTCTCCAGCAGTCTGCGTGTAGTGAGCAAGCGTCGGCCGGGTCATATACAAGGATCCTCTCTGGGAGAGGACAAGGGGGGCAAACGCGGGCACCGGGCCGCTCGAATTGCCGAAGGTTACAAACATGCCCCGAGGCCGCAGACTTGCAAGGCTGCCATCAAACGTGGATTGCCCCACGGAATCATAGACAACGTCCACACCGCGTCCCTCTGTAAACGCACGGGCGGCCTCTGCAAAATTCTCACGCGTGTACACACACACCGCATCCGCACCCGCATGCCGGGCGAGCGTCGCCTTCTCATCGGTTCCCACCGTGGCGATCACGCGCGCCCCGCGCATCTTCGCAATCTGGATCAGCAGCAGCCCAACCCCGCCCGCGCCGGCATGGATCAACGCGGAATCGCCTGGTTTCAGGGGAAACGTGTCACACGCGAGATAGTGCGCAGTCATGCCCTGCAGCATCAGCGCCGCCGCCGCTTGCAAGGATACCGCCTCCGGCACACGCACGGTATGCGCGGCGGGCGACACTGCTTCGGCTGCGTAGGCGCCGCTGACCCTCGCCGAGGCCACACGGTCGCCCACACAAAGGTCCGTCACGCCTGGACCCACGTCCGTGACAACACCGGCCGCCTCGGATCCAGGGACATGGGGCAGCTTCACCGGATAAAGGCCGCTTCGTTGGTAGGTATCGATGAAGTTTACGCCCGCCGCTTCGACTGAAAAACGAACCTCTCCCGCGGCCGGCAAAGGCATGGGAACGTCTTCCACGACGAGGCGATCCGGGCCGCCGGTTTCATGAACGCGTATCGAAATCATCGGAGCGGGAGTTGACTGTACCGGGGAAAAGAAGCCCTTTTTGCGAACACGTCAAAACCGTCGCGGGATTTCCACGAAAATATTCCGCGCCTTCCACGGATCATCGGCAGGCTGCGATGCCCACCAAAAAGTTCCGGAGCAGTCTGAAGGCGGACCGGAGCACCTCCACGTGTTCCGGTCGCAGCGCCAATCCAATGTCGCTCAGGGCGTCGGAGGAATGATGACCGACGAGGTGACGTCGACCCCATTCCGTTCGAGGCGACCTTGATTCGCCTGGGCGGACATGAGGAACCCGTCCGATCGCTGGCCAGGGTTCATCTTGATCGCCGTCGCTCCACCGATCTCGATCGCCCGGCCATTCGTCTGGAGGAGATTGCCACCGGTGATCAGGATGTTCGTGCCTACCGTGCCCGTGAGCAGCTTCGGATAGGCATTGTCGCGCGCATCGATGTCGTAGAGATTGAGCGGCCCCGCAAAATTGACTCCGGGGGCGTAAAGGCCGACGTTGCCCGAGGTGCCGAAGAAGCTGACGTTGCCCACCCGCACACCGGCGAACTGACCGGTCGGGCTTACGATGTTCACCAGGGCAAGGTCGGCGAAGCCGTCATACGTTACGCCCTGTTTAAGTACGAGGACATTGCCCGTCGCAGCACCGACGCTGTAAACACCGAAGTTGGTCGTCGAATCGGCTCCGGTGATGGTTACCGTGGCGTGACCCTTCATATAGCTGACGGATGGCTGATTGTAATTCACCGCGACCGCGGGTCCCGAGGGATTCGTCAGCGTGACCGTCAGCGTGCCCGCACCCGAAAACTCGAGCTGGACAATATCATCGCTCAGGTCGACGTACGAAATGCGTGCAATCTGGCCCGGATCCGCGGTGATTGAGGCTGCGGGTCCCGTCAGGAGGAACTGGTCATAGACATTGCCCGTCGCCGGATGAACAATGTCGGGCGTATGCAGGATCGCAGTTCCGGCCGGCCGCTGGGTCGCGGTCATTGACAGGGTGGCAGGGTTCGTCACCACCGTGCTGCCGTTTGACGTTACTGCGAGCGTGTAGACGCCGACATTCGCCGGCTGAACGCTGGGGATGGAATAGCTGGCGGCGGTGGCGCCGGCAATGGCCACGCCATTGAGTCTCCACTGGTAGGTGACCGTGAGGCTGCTGGGATTGTTGATGGTCGCGCTGAAGGAGGCGCCGGATCCCTGGATCACGGAGAGTGAATTCGGATGCGTGGCGATGCTCACAGGCGTAACTGAATTTACCGCGAGCGTCGCAGCGGAGCTTGTCAGCGTGGATCCATTTGAGGTGATCGTGACCGTATAGCTACCCACGTGAGAAGGCTGCGCGGACGCGATTGTGTACGTTGCACCTGTGGCGCCGGCAATTGGCGTGCCGTTGAGATTCCACTGATAGGTGACACCCAATCCGCTGGGATTGTTGATGCCCACGGAGAAGGCTGCGCTCGCGCCCTGGTTCACCGTCTGCGAAACCGGTTGCGTTGCAATGGTCACGGGCGTGACCGGGTTGCCGCCGCCGGAGCCGATGCTGGTTTCGGTGGTGGGCAGCGTTTCAAATGTGAGCGTCGTGCCGGTGACCAGGGCCGGACTGATCGGCGTCGCGGTGACAGCCACATCGGCGAGCGAGAACGCAAAGTCTGTCGCGACCAGGCCCGGATTGCTGATGGTCGGCGTGGCATCCGTGAAGAGCTCCGTGCTGACGCTTGCGCCAAAGTCATCCTTGAAGGTGACTGCCTCAATCGCGTGATCGGTGTCATTGAAAAATGAGGCAACCACATCATCGGTGTCATAGTCGGGCGACACCGCCACCGTGCTCATGTTGTTCTTGTACTTTTTCCACTTGATGTTGCTCAGAGTCAGATCCGCCAAGCCGGCATAAACCGGGCGCACAACATCGGTCGCCCCGCCCGAAGCCAGGCCGATCCAGATTCGGTTCCCTTCGAATTGCGGAGCCGCGATATTGATGGTGCCAAACGAAATTTGGGTTTGGGCCTCGATCGCACCACTCGAACTCAGGATGCCCAGAACGGCGTTGGTTGCAGGATTTGTGGCTCCCTGAACGCCCGCCATGGCTCCGGTAAGCAGCACCTTTTCGTTTGCCAGTTCACCTGCAGCCGCAACCGTGGCGATCTGTCCGCCGCTGCCGCCGGTGATCTTTTTGCTCCAGAGCACACCGCCAGCGGCAGTCACTTTGGCAACGATCGTGCCCGTGCTACCCGCGAGCGAAATTTCAGCCCCGGTGAAATAAAGATTGGTCGTCGACGCTGAGGGGATTGCCACGAAGATCGCGTTCGCGTTGGACCGCTTTGACCACTCCACCGCACCCGCAGATGTCAGTTTGATAATGGTGGTTTCGTATCCAAATGAGAATGTGGTCAGGTTTAACTGCATGCGCAGGACGTGCACGAGGAGCGATCCATCTGCCAGTGGCAGCCCGAAGACGATGGGGGTTGTATTGGGTGTGGTAGGGGCGAAGCCTGGACCCGTGAGCGAACGGCCCCATGCAAGGCTTCCATCATTGTTGAATGCGAGAACCTCGACCGTCTGATCCAGGTCCCGGACAACATACACGCGGTTCAGCGTCGAACCGGGTATCACGGTCGTGCGTGCAGGATCCGTGGTCAGTTTACGCTGAAAGATTGGTGCTCCACCCGTCTTGGGAAAAAGGCCAAACGTAGTGTCGGTGGACGTAGTCTGCTCCGCAAAAAACTGCGAGGCATCCGCTGCGGGAAGAAGGGTCACTCCCAGTTGCACGGGGGAAATCCGGGTTGTGGTATTCCCTGCCGAATCGAATTCGAGCAGGCCGCCGATGCCGGTGTAATTCTGTCCGTTGACGTTTGGCGTCGAGTAGTATCCGGCGCGGCCGTAATTTGGTGCAACCATGCCGCCGTTCCAAACGGCGTAATTGCTGTCGCGCGCGGTCATGCGCTTCGGAAATGCGGAAGTCGTCGCCGCGGTGTTGGGCGCAGCCGTCGCCCCTGTGGGCAAGGGAAGCGCCGCATGCAAATGCGAGCCCGCGCACAAGCCCAGCCCCAGACTCAGTCCGAGGATTCTAAGAATGAAGCCCGTCCGGTCATTGTCCCGATGCAAGCAGCCCAAAGGTGTAGTTTTCATTGGAAATAAAATGGATTGGCCACATTGCAGTCTGAGGCATGCTTCGGCGAGAGTGAAATCATCCCACCGACGAGAATGGCTGCAGGATCCTGCCAACCGAACGCTCCACACAGGCGCCGGGTGCGCGGCCGGCTGAGGTTTTCATGGATGCCACGATTCACATCACTCTTTTCAGTCTTGGCGTTGCCGCGCTTGGCACATTGCTGATCCTGCCCGGAGGGGTGGCATTGGGCTGGCTTCTTGCACGGAAGTGTTGGTATGGAAAGGCATTGGTCGAGACATTCGTCGCCCTTCCCCTGGTCATGCCCCCGGTGGCCACTGGGTTGATCCTTCTGAAGCTGCTCGGACGTCGGGGACCGCTCGGGCCGTTCCTCGAGGCCGTGGGAGCGGACATCGTGTTCACCTGGAAGGCGGTCGTGATCGCAGCCGCAGTCATGGCCATCCCTCTGCTGGTCCGGAACGCACGCGTGGCGTTCGAGGAGGTGCCTGAGCGCCTCGAACAAGTGGCACGGACGCTGGGAGCAGGGCCTTGGCGCGTCTTCTTTACCATCACCCTTCCGCTCGCCTCGCGCGGCCTGTGCGCGGGAGTTGTTCTCGCATTTGCGCGGGCACTGGGTGAATTCGGGGCAACCGCGATGGTCGCGGGCTTCATTCCTGGCGAAACCGTGACGCTTTCGCTCGGAATCTACCATAAGGTTCAACTCGGACGCGATACCGAAGCTTTCCTCCTGCTGGCCATATCCGCGTCTTTGGCGTTTGGCGCAGTCATCCTGAGTGAGCTGTTGTTGCGCAAGCGACGCCTTGCGCACAACGGCTGATCAAGCCCAGCAGATTCGCAACGCCATGAAACTGAATCTCTCCTCACTGCATTGGCATGCATCTGCATTTTCACTTAAACTTTCAATCGAGCTTGAGGGCCGGGCAATTGGACTCTTTGGCAATTCAGGCGCGGGAAAAACCACGCTCATTGAACTGATCGCCGGGTTGCGCCGACCTGACGCCGGTGCGATTTCACTCGATCAGACTGTGCTCAGTAATACCGCTGACGGCCGATTTGTTCCGCCCGAGTTGCGAGAGGTGGGGTATGTGCCGCAGGATGGTGCGCTCTTTCCACACCTCAATGTCTATGCCAATCTGGTCTACGGGGTCGGGCGCTGTTCACGCCGGAATGGTGTGGAGAGCACACGGACGGGAAAAATCCCTATCACCCTCGAATCCATCATTGAGCGCCTCGACATTGCCGCCCTCCTTCAGCGGCAGGTGACGCACCTCTCGGGGGGCGAACGCCAGCGTGTGAGCCTCGCCCGCGCATTACTTGCTTCGCCACGCCTGCTCCTGCTCGACGAGCCGCTGAGCAGCCTCGATGCCGATCACAAGGACGCAGTCTTTCCGCTGCTCCAGCGCATACGGGATGATTTTGGTGTCCCCCTCGTGTACGTGAGCCACGCGCCGGAGGATTTCTTTGCCCTCTGCGATCGTGTGGCTGTGTTGTCGGAAGGCCGCTGTCTGGCCGCGGGTGCGCCCGCTGAAATCTTTGCAGCACGACCGTCGATCGGCTACCGCCTCGCTGCAAACCGGTTCAATGCTCCAGAGTAGCTGATGGCCTCGGCGAACAGGAGGCGGGTGAATGATGCGTTGCCGGAAATCTGCACTCAGAGGTCGTCGTCGTGCGCGCCCTCAAGCGACGATGCCTTCTGGTACTCGGTCACGCGACCCTCAAAGAAATTCTGCTCTTTCTTGATGTCCATCATCTCGGCCAGCCAGGGAAGCGGATTTTTCACCCCGGGCGCCAGCAGCCCCAGGCCCACTCCTTCCAGGCGTCGATCAGCGATGTAATCAATGTATTGCAGGAACTCGTCCACCGCGAGTCCCACCGCGTTGACCGGCAGGCAATCGCGGATGAAATCCTTTTCGAGCTGTACAGCCTCGGCCATCGTCGAGCGCAGCTCTTCCTTGAACTCGGCCGTCCAGATGTCGCGATTCTCTTCGACCAGATCCATGAAGAGATTCCGGAATACCTCAATGTGGTTGCTCTCATCGCGTAGCGTGTAGCGGAACATCTGGCCGATGCCGGGAAACTTGTTCTGGCGGTAGAGCGAGAGGATCATGCCAAATAGCCCGTAGAACTGGGTGCCTTCCATGCATTGCCCAAAGACAAAGATATTCTTCGCAAGAAGCCGCTTGTTTTCGGGTCGCGTGAGGTCGAGATCGCGGCGGAGATCCCTGGAAATGCGGGTCACGAATTCGTTTTTCCTCACAATGGTCTGCACATCCTCGAACATCGCCTCGCACTCATGCGGATTGATTCCCAGCGACGAGATCATATAGAGCAGCGAATCCGCGTGGATGTTTTCCTCATGTGCGTGGCGGCCGAGTACGAGTTTGAGCTCGGGCGCGGTCACCAATTCGCGAACGACATGCTGAATGTTGTCACCGACAATGCCCTCCGCTGCCGAAAAGTAGCCGATGCCCATGCGTATGATCCACCGCTCGATGTCGGTTACAGTCTTTGTGTCCCGCCACTGTTCGATGTCCTTGCCCATCGGGATGTCCTCGGGCTCCCAATGGTTCGCCTTCATCTTCCGGTAGAGCTCATAGGCCCACTGGTACTTCAAAGGCAGCAGATTGAAGGTCATGGTCTCGCGGCCATTGATGACCCGTTTCGCGGCAAAGGCCTCCTCGGCCTTGGCCTGATCGAGAACGAAGGACTTGTTTCCAACAATGAAGGTCTTGTGCATAGGAAGATTGAGAGGACTTGCAGGAGGGGAATTGAGGAAATCGACTGGAAAAGGCGAACCCAACGGCCAGGAAGCTGGAAGAGAAGTCCGTCGGGACGTTTCCACAACAGGCATCCGGAGGCACGCTGTGATGCTCCGACAGTTGAGGCACAGCCGGGGCAGATTTCCCAGTCTTTTTCTCAAACCGCCACGGATCCGCAAGAATGCCCGGGTCGGACCGGTGGAGCAGGATGGCAGAAGGCTTGCCACCGTGGAAGCACTCGGCAGCATCGCCCGCCGAGCATGATTCGATCCTTCGTTTTCAGCGACGGAAAACTGGTGGGCCGCGACCTCGAGTCCGAGGCCCTGCGGCTAGTGCGCGCGGACAAAGGGCTCCTGCTCTGGGTGGACCTTGTAAATCCGACCGATGAGGAGGTCCATGAAATCCTGGAAGGCGTCTTTCAGTTCCACCCGCTTGCCATCGAAGACTGTCGCACACCGAGTTCGCTGCCGAAGGCGGAAGACTACGACGACTACCTGTTTGTGGTGACGCATGCGGTCGACTTCACGCGAACAGAGAAATTCAACACCACCGAGCTTAATTTGTTTCTCGGCAAGGATTTTTTGGTCACCTATCACGCCCCCTCTGTAAAATCCATCGAGACCGTCATCGATCGCTGCGTCAGGACAACCGGCTCGGTTGCACGGGGACCCGACCGGTTGGCGCACCTCATAATCGACGCGCTCGTCGACAACTTTCAGCCCACGACCGAGGAACTGCGAGCGGAGCTTGAATCGATCGAAGAGTCGGTCCTGAGCAGTTCGGACCCCGGTCTCACAGCGCAGCTTCTCGAGGTCCGCGGGGAGATCGCGCACCTAAGGCAGATTGTGCGTCCTCAGCGGGACATGATTTCCCGCCTCTCCCGCGGCGAATCCAAGATGATCCGCTCGGTGATGCTGCCGTATTTTCGCGACTTGCGGGACAACCTGATCCGCATCGATGAAACTGCGGCGTCCTTCGCGGACCAACTGCTGATCTCCTTCGACCTCTATCTCAACAAGTCATCCTTCCAGGCCAACGAGGGCATCAAGGCCTTGACCGCGCTCACGGCCATCAGCCTGCCCGGCATTGTTTTCGGGACATGGTACGGCATGAATTTCACCCACATGCCGGAACTGGCATCGCCCTATGGCTATCCTGGCGTGATCCTGGCCACCGGCATATCCACCTACCTGATGTGGCTCTGGTGCAAACGGAAACGCTGGATCTAGCTGCCCGCCATGGTCACGACCCTCGTCTACCGGGAAAACAAGATCGTCGCCCAGAACCCGCCGATCGAATCACTCGGCGCCCTGCGCACTGAGCCCGGCGTCCTGCTCTGGGTCGATCTCTCCGAGCCTACTCCGGAAGAGACTCAGGCTGTGCTCGAAACGGCCTTTGCCATCCATCCGCTCGCCATTGAGGACTGTGTGATCGACACGCCGTTTCCAAAACTCGAGGAGTTCGATGACTATCTTTACCTCGTGATGCACGCGGTCGACTACAAACAGACCGAGCATTTCACGACGACCGAGCTTAACTTTTTCCTCGGCCGCAATTTTCTCCTGACCTATCACAAGCTGCAACTGCGGCCTGTTCAGGCGGTCTTGGAGCGCTATCAGAAAAATCCATCAACGCTGGTTCGGGGTCCCGACCGGTTTACCCATGTTATCCTGGACCACATCGTTGAAGCCTACAAACCGGCAATGGACGCCCTGCACGAGGAATTGGACTGTGTCGAAAAAGGCGTACTCCAGGGAATGCCACCCGACGAACTCTTTCCGCTCGTGGTTTCCCTTCGGAAAAAGTTCTCCGCCCTGCGTCAGATCGTGCGTCCCCAGAGGGAAATCGTGGGCACACTCTCCGATGGGAAGCTGAAGCTGATCCGCAGTGTGATGGTTCCCTATCTGCGTGACCTGACGGAGGATCTTGCGCGCATTGAGGGCCAGGCCAATGCCTGGGCGGAGCAGCTCATCCTTTCGTTCCGCGTCTACCTCAACCGCTCGAGCCATGAGGCTAATGAAGGGATTCGCGTCCTGACAGGCATCACCGCACTCACCATCCCTGTCCTCATTTTCGCCGGTTGGTTCGGCATGAATTTTTCAAACATGCACGAGCTTGAATGGAAGCACGGTTACGCGGGTGCGGCCGCCCTCGTGCTTGTGAGCACGCTAGCCATGCTGCGTTTCATGCGAAAACGGAAGTGGCTCTGAGGTCGGAGAACATACATTCACGAACCTCCTTGCTGCTTCCGATCGAAATAAGGTCAGTGCCCGTGCGCCATTCGCGTCACGCCGACGCCAGGCACCTCACCGCCATGTCGCGGAGCACCTCGGGCTGATCACCGGGCCTGCGTATGATTTCCTCGAATGCCGCCACAAATTCGAGTTGATTGTCGATCAGGCGCCTCATGCTCGGAAGCTTGCCACCTCCCGCCAGCTTGCCGATGTACCACGGGTTCTGGCTGAATAGATTGAAGGAACTCTTCTCTCCAACTCCGGCAAAGTGACGTCCGTAGACTCCCGCTGCGCGCGATAAACCGTCCAGTCCACGGGGTCCGACGCGTGCATCGCCCGCGTCAACGAGCGCGCGCACCTGCAGCAGAAGCCGGTTACGATTCTGAAGCGCGGCCAGGATCGGGCGAGCGTCGCCATCATTGAAAAAATGATGCTCCAATGCCTTGAGCGTGCGCACGAGATTGCCTTCAAAAAAGGCCTCCGCCGCCTCGAAGAAATCGCCTTCGGCCACATTCGGCGTGAGTTCGGCCACATGGGACTCCTCGATGCGTGCCACAACTGCTTCGTCATCCGCGGCCGAACCTCCGCCAGTAGCTGCGTAGGTGGCAAGCTTCCGTGTCTCCTCAATCAGGAACCGGGAATTGGCTCCCACCTTTGCGAGGAGCAGATCAAGGGCACCCGGCCCAAAGGATGCCCCCAACGATTTTGCCTCGGCCATCACGATACCTGCCAGTGCCTCCGACGCCGTCTGTCCCTCTCCTCCACCGACAAGCACAAATTCGGCATGCTTCTCACACCATTTTGGAAATGCCCGACGTCGGTCAACCGGCGCCGCCGTCACCAGCACCGCCACATGCCGGGGATCCACCGAGGCCAGGATCTCCTGAAGCGCCTCCACGCACTTCAGCGTGCTCTCGGCCCTGCCTGTGACCGTATCCGCGAGAAAATTCACGTCCTTCAGCCAGACCAGCCGGCGGTCGCCGAACATGGAGATCGTCTGGACGCTCTCTCTGAAGCGATTCACCGCAGCCTCGACCTCGCCGACATTGTTCGAGAATCCGCTCAAGATTTCACGCGAAAATTCATCGGCAATTTCCTTTGCCAGCGCATCATAATGCTCCCTGCCCACCCGATTGACGAGGTAGTCATCCGCACCACAGATGAATTGAAAAGGCTTTTCTGCCATGCGCCGAAATCGTGGGAGCAAACGAAAGCCAAACGCGAGGGAAAATCACCGCCTGCCGGATCCACGAGAATGGAGTAGGGAGGCATCCCTCGTTGCTCTTCCGACGAAATCCGCAAGGCTTGCACTCCCCCCGGCTGTGGGGATTGTCTGACGTCGTCCGACCATGGCCCTTCCCGCAGGATCCCTCGATCGTCAGATCACCAAGCGCATCGCCATTGCCGTGGTGATCATCACGTTCATTGCCCTCCTGGGCTGCGGCGTATTTCTGCACGGCGCCTGGATTTTTCAGGGTGGGGAACTCAACACCCTGCAGCGCAGCCTGCTCAAGGACTACGCGCTGGCCTCAGGTATTGTTCTCTTTGCCAGCCTCCTGTGCTGCGTCCCGCTTGGCTGGCTGGGGGCGCGCATCCTTCTCCGTCCATTGCGGGATTTTCGAGAATCCGTCGAATCGGCCCATCGGAGCACCGGCGACAAACGCATCGAATTGGCCGATACGCAGGATGACATCGCTGCGATCGGAATCGTGCTGAACCAATTGTTCGAGCGGGTGGAAAGCCTGAACGCACAGGCCCACACGCTGACCGAGGCTTCCGCCCGCGAGATCAAGGAGTCCCTGGCTGACATGCAGCAGACCATTGAGCGGCTTCGTCCTGCGGCTTCCGCCAATCGTGAGGCAGCCATGGCGATCGGCGATCTCGGCGCTGCGATGGGACGTCTGCAGCGCATGATCGACGGCGTGATTTTCCTGGCAAAGGCCGACAGCGGCACTCTCCTGGTCAATCTCAAGCCCACCGATCTCTCCGCATTGGTCGACGAACTGGTGCGCGACGCCGCCAACCTCGCGGCGGAACACGGCGTGCACGTTGTCGCAGCGAAGTCCACTGGCGGCGTGCAGGTCGTCGACGAAAGCCTCCTTCGCCAGCTTTTTCTCAACCTGCTGTCGAACGCCCTGGCGGTCAGTCCCCGGGAGAGCACGATCACGGTCGAATGTTTTGCGGGGAATGGTCGCTGGCAGCTCGTCATGACGGATGAGGGCCCGGGATTGCCGGTCGATCAGCACTATCGCGTTTTTGAACCCTTTGTCCGCCACGTGCATTCGGACGTTTCACCTGCCCCCGCGGGCGCAGGACTCGGGCTCACCCTCTGCGAGCGCATCGCAACCCTGCACGGTGGCACGATTCGCGCACGCAATCATTCCAGCGGGCGCGGCCTGCGCGTGACCGTCGCTGTTCCAATCCAATCCTGACTGCGGCAAGACTCAGGTCGCAGATGCTGGCGGGAAGGCGGAGCCGCAGGCTCATCGCCGGACGATCTCCCCAAGGAGCGAGGGCAGTTCCCGCACTGATTTCAATTGATGAAACCTGCCGTTCGCAGCGGGCATGACATCCACCTTCTCCCCGCCCCACATCAGCGCATAGGGAATGTGCACCCCCGCGCCTCCGAGTTCGAGCACAGGCAGGATGTCCGATTTCATCGAATTTCCCACCATCACGAACCGGTCGGGATTCACATCGTATCGGCGCAGGATTCGCCCATAGGTCACGACATCCTTTTCCGACACGATCTCGATGTGTGCGAAATGATCCAGGAGCCCGCTCTTTTCCAGCTTGCGCTCCTGATCCTTGAGATCGCCCTTTGTGATCAAGAGAAGGCGGTGCTGGCTCGCGAGGCGGGGAATGATTTCATGAATGCCATCCAGAAGCTCAACGGGATGCGCCAGCATGTTCTGCCCGAGCATGATGAGTTCCTGAATCTCCGTCGCGCCGATCCTGCCATTGCTCAGTTCAATGGCGGTCTCGATTGCGGAAAGCATGAACCCCTTGATTCCATACCCGTACTTCTCGAGATTTCGCATCTCTGTCGCAAAGAGCACCCGGTCCACGGTCGCCGCATCGTGAAAACGCGACAGCAGTGCCCGATACCGCACGTGCACATCCTCGAAGACGGTCTCGTTGTGCCAGAGCGTGTCGTCGGCATCGAATCCCAACACCCAATCATTGCTGCCCATGACTCGATGGAAACGTCGTCCGGCCGACGCGCAAGACTCCGGTTGGCTCAACCGTTGTCTCTGATGGCACATCAGGTCCCCGGGGGGCCTCCGCCACCCCGCTTCGGCCTACTTAACCCGCTGCTCCCCTTTCCCGGAGAATGCAGTGCCATGCGTCAGCGGGCAAGGTGCTGCGCCCGTTGCACAAGGTCCAGAAATTCCGCCCTATAGCCACCCGGATCGCGGACTGCGCCCCGAAGCCCCCAATCGCTCACGGCTGCGTAGCTTGCCCCGCCGCGGAGTGGCGACTCCTGCAGCACCATGCCGAAGGCGGCCACGGCTGCGGCAAATTGGAAGTCGGGCGACGCCGCTTCGAAGGCCTGCCCTCCGTCCGAAAGGGAAAACTGCAGCTCCCGGCTGACATCACCCGTAGGCTCCTTGTACCCCACAAGGACCGTAAGCAGCACCGTTGGAGTATCGGAGTTCTGAATACGCCTTGTCTGTCCCCCGTGTGCGAACTGAGTCGATGAAGTCGTTCCCGCGTCCGCTGCATCGGGAGGAATGACTTCGTAAAGCGCCGTCACACTGTGTCCGGATCCGACCACTTCCGCAGCAGCGGCACCATTCGCGAGGCGGTGGGGTTCATCCGCGCGGTTTTCGTAGCCAATCAGCCGGTACTGCACGGCGTGCGCGGGGTTGAATTCGATCCGGATTCTTACGTCCTTTGCGATCGGTGCCAGCGCGTCGCCGACCTGCTCAACCATGAGTCTCTCCGCCTCGCGACGAGAACCCGCGTAGCCATGCGTGCCTTTGCCTCTTGCCGCCAGTTGCTCGAGCATGGCCTCCTGGTGGCTGTCCATTCCAAAACCCAGGGCCGTGAGAAACACGCCGTTGCGCGCATTCTCCTCTATCAGGCGGACCTCTTCGCGTCCGCTCAAAATGCCTGCATCGGTGCCGCCATCCGTGCACAGGATCACCCGCGTCAGACCTGGTCCCGCCCGATTCGCCTTAGCAATATCATAGGCGAGTTCGATCCCCGTCGATCCCGACGCAGCGCCCACGGGCACAAGTGCCTCCAGGGCTGCAAGGATCCGTTCGCGGTCTCGTACGGGCGTCGCCGGCAATACCAGACCTGCCTCTCCTGCGTGCGTGACGATGGCGAGACGATCGTCGTCGCGCAGGCGACCGAGGAGCTCCCGCAGCGAATCCTTTACGAGCGGAAGCTTGTCGGGGGCATTCATTGAGTTCGAGACATCAATCAGAAATACAAGCGACGCTGGAGCACGTTCCCCCGCGCTCAGCTCCCGCCCTTTCAGCGCCACCCGCACGAGGCGGTGCTCCGGCGCCCAGGGCGCGGCTGCAACCTCCAGGTCCGCGGCAAACGCGGGAGCATTTTCCGCCGATTCCTTCCTCGAGGGCGGTGGGTAGGAGTAGGGGAAGTAGTTGAGGAGTTCTTCGATCCTCGCCGCATCCCTTGGCGGGAGTTTTCCCTGGTTGAGGAATCGCCGAACGTTCAAATAACCCGTCGTCTCGACGTTCATGGAGAAGGTGGAAACAGGCCGGTCCTTCGAATCGACAAACCCGTTCTCGGGTGCTTGACGATGGGATGCCGCGGCGAGATCTGCGGCGACATCCACAGGGAGTCGGTTTTGCAAAACGGGGACACGTTTCGCCACCTCAGGCATGACCGGTCGCTGCGGCACTTCCGTCTTGCGCTCTGCGACCTCAGCCATGCTTGCCGCAGGTGCGGCAGCCGCTCCGAGGCCTTCCTCAGATTCGTGTGGAGCTTCATCGCTGAAATGCACCTGCATCGGTGCCTGTATCGCGCGGAAGGGGGACTCCGCGGAGGGATGAAGCGCGACCATGACCGCAAAACCAGCCGCAGCCGCTGTGGCAAAAACATAATAGAGCGCGGGAAATCGCAGCAGTTTTCCTCGCAGCGGCGTTTCCTCATTGCCTGGCACCTCGGCTTCCAGCGCATTCGTCTGCGGGGCCGGGGAAAATTTGGCCAATGCGGCATCCTCCGCTTCCAGGGTCTGGGCAAGTTCGCCGGCAAAGGATCGAATCTCTGCAACCGCCGCCTGCAGCAACGGATCATTGCGCACAGCCGCTTCCACGACCTCGCGCTCAACGCCATCCAGCTCGCCCAGGGCATAGGCCGTCAGGCGCGGATCGTCAGCGGAAAGAATTTCGTTTGGCTCAATCATGGCGTAGGTGCTGATGCGCGGTACTCATTTCGGGGCGGCGGCAAATTCGCGCCGGAGGCGGGTGACGGCGCTGTGGATCAGGAAACCGACATTGCTCACCGACAACGCCGTGATCCGGCTGATTTGTTTATAGCTGAATCCATTCAGAAACTTGAGTCTCAGGAGCTCCTGCTGGCGCATGGGCAGGCGATCCATCAGGGTGAGCAGCATCGCCCGGGTCTCCTCCCTTTCCATCCCCTCTCCCGGACGCGGATCCGGCGCATGCAGTCGCTCGGTTTCACCCTCCTCAAAATGCCTCATGCGCCCTTCCTTGCGCAGGATGTCCAGTGCGCCATGCCTGCAGACCGTGAACAGCCATTCCGCCTCGTGCCCGGCCACCGACTCAGGCTTCTGTGCCATGAGCTTGATGAACGTGTCCTGAACCACATCACGCGCGCGGTCGGCATCGCCCAGCAGTCGGCTCGCATAACGCAGGAGCGGCGCCTGGTGACGCGCGACCGCCGTTTCCACGAAATCTCCTGGGAGTTCATTGGGTTGAAGTGAAGTCATGCCGACTTTCAGGGGAGACTACGTTCGACCCCGATCTTTCTTAGACCGATTCAAAAGAAAATCCTGAAAAACGGAGATCCCCTCGAATGCCATGCCCATCGACATTTGCGGGGGAAACACACAAACCGTTGCTGACAAGTAAGATTGAGGCCTGCTGGCTCAGTCTGTCTGCCGCACCAGCTCGTGCACTTTCGCAATCACGGCCTCCTCCGCCAAGGGAGAAAAACGCCCGGGATGGTTGAGGATCCGGGTATTGGCACTGCCTCCCTCGTACCCGCCTTCCCTGATGACACGGCTGCTGCCAAGATATCCAAACACGTCATTCGAGTATCCCGCGACCCATACCGCCGCCCCCCCGGCGAGTTCCCGCTTGAGACGAAGGGAGTAGTCGACCACGGCCTCGCCTCCCAGGGCAATAAGCGTGAGGTCATGTCCGAATCGCAGCACCTGCACGGGACAGGGAAAAGGAGCAGGACTTTCCTTGCGCTCGAGCATGTTTCTCAAAACATCAGCCCGCTCCAAAACCTCGGGAGGAAATTTCTCCCGGGTAAAGGCCGCAAGGTCTGCCTGCTGCGGCGTCTCGTAAGCAAGTAGCGCCTGACCATAGGCAACGCGCAAGGCTCCCGTGACCATTCTTCCGCGCGTCGTAAGTGCCGCAAGCACCGCATTGGCGAGCGTGGTGCCGTGGTCGGCCGCAAGGTCCCCGGGTTTCTTCCCGCGCACGCTGCCATGGCGCGGGTAGGGATTCTGATCGCCTCCACAACCGGCGACAAACAGCGCAGTCGCTCCAGGATAAGCTTCTTCGATACCGCGCTGGGCATATCCGGCGTAGTCGGAACTCAACAGGGATCCGTTGAGTGTCGTATTGTGGCAGGCATAACCAAAGACGATCGCACGCGGCCTGCCTTCGGCACCGCTCACCCGGAGGACCGGCACATCGTGATCCACGGGACCATCCGGATTGGGATTGTTGGAAACGCTTCCGTTGGCCTCAAGGCGACGCCGGTTCATGGCAAATCCAGCGCGCGCGTGAAAGTAATCCAGGCGAGCGGGAAATGGCGTCGCCAGGCTCTCGCCCACAAGCTCAACAACCGTTTCCCGGAGGAACTTCTGGTAGGCGTTCACCGCAGCGATGTCCCAAGGTTTTGCCGAGAGACGAAACACGGGTTCGAGGATCAGCCGTTCGGGTTCCACTTCCGGCGCGCTGTGCGTATGGGAGGCATTGAGCAGGATCTCATGGGGCTTCAGGCCGAACCGCTTTTCCACTTCGGATTCGACATAAACGCGAAGTGCATGGGGAACCCGGATGAGGTCCATCGTGACAATCACGACGCGTCCGCCACGCCGATCGTCGAGTGCAAGCGCCTTGGCATGGACCTCCAGATCGACACCTGTCGATGGCGCGTTGCGCGCAGCGTACCCCGCGAGCCAGATCGGCCCGGAGGGAGTGAGATTTCGCACCGCCACACCCGCCCGCCAGGGAAGTTCGTTTCCATCGCCTGGCGCCGCGGCGCGTGAGGAACAGCCGAGAAGGACAACGATGACAGCGGCAAGCAGACGGGATGCCCCCGGAATATGCCGCATGACCTGGTTCACATGCGAAACGAGAACGGCAAAGGGTGATGATTTCATGGGCAGTGTGACGGATTCGGTTTGCGTTGGACGCGGCAATGGCGGGCGGCCTCATCCATTGACCATGGAAGGGAGTCGATCGCAAGTTTGCTTGATGCATGCCCTTGACCCGAAATGCAACGCCGACATCATGTCCGACATGAAAACTTTTACCGTACGGGATCTTGACCGGACCCCGGCAGCCGTTCTGGAGGCCTGCAGGGTGGATGGGCGCGTCCGCATTCGCGAACGCGGGGGGCAGTCCTATCTCATCATTCCAGAGACGCAGGGTAACCCGACCATGTCATCCCTGCCTGATTTCGGCAGTAGAAGGGATCGGCTATGCAAGGGCACGCTTTCGACCAGATTCGCCAGAAAACTTGATCGGGCCCTTACCGGAGAATGAAGCCCTACGCGGACACGAATTTTTTCACACGACTCTACCTCCCTCTTCCGGAGAGCAGTCGGGCGGAGAAGCTGCTGCATTTGGCAAAACACAGACAGGCATCCAGGCTTCCGATTACCTGGCTGCATCGCATTGAGCTGGCAAATGCGTTCGAGTTGTCCGTCTGGCTTGGGAAAAAGGGTGGGCATCCGCGGATCAACTCCCAAATGGCGTGGGTGGCCCATGCAACTTTCCAGGAGGACCTGAATGCCCGTGCGTTCATGAGCGCCACGGCACTCGATTTGTCATCGCTTCAAACGGAGTTCGAAGAAGCGGTGGCGCGGCACACGGCAAGGCATGGTTTTTGTACCTATGACGTGCTCCATGTCGTTTCAGCCCGCCTCCTGGGCTGCGATCATTTTTTCAGTTTTGATCTTCGTGCAAACAAGCTTGCCCAACTCGAAGGCCTGGTCACCACGCCCGAGTAGGGTAAAAAGAGATCGCAATCAAGCACAGCAGCACGGCAACGCTGTCGCGACCCGGGTAGCAAACTCATCGGCACGAAGGCGAACAGGCGCCTTCCTTCAGCCTCGTTTCACAACCCGCGTGTCGCAGATGAAATCGTGAAGCGCGCGCTTCTGCTCATCGAATGCGGCGATGAGATAGCCCACGCACATCACGAGCCCGCTCAATGAGCGACCAAAGTATCGACCGATGATACGCCCCGTCGAAAGGGGCGATCCATCCGCCCGCTCGATGCGCACGCCGACCGCGAGTTTCCCTGGAGTGGCCGCATAGCGGCGCAGGAAAAAAACATCGTAGGCAATTCCGATTGCGAGCCCCACTACCAGCATGATTCCCATCATCTGAAAAAGGAACGCGAAGGCTGCCGGATCCGCCGACTCCGGATGCTCGCGGAGTTCGTTCAGCTTGCGAAGGCTGTCGGGGAAGACTATCGCCTGAACGAGGCTGCCGACAACCTGGCCGGCGACCCCGAGGATGATGGTATCAATCACAAAGGCCGCGAATCGCAGCCAGAATCCCGCATACTGCCTTCCGATCAGCCCGGCAGCGGCGGCGCCTGTGGGATTGAAGGCGCTTGTTGGCGCCGCCGGTGTCGCGGTTACAGGCGTACCCGAAGCTCCCTCTAAAGTAACCGGCAGGGCAGGTGGAAGCCCCACGGTCGACGCCACCTCAGCATAGCGACGCCATTCCGGCATGCCCTGCTTCCAGACCAGCGTCTCGTCGCGCACACGTCCGCTGGCAACCAGTTGAATGAACTCTTCATCACTGACAGGCCCCTGCCTGTCCCCGGAATTGGCGTAGTACCACGGCATACCCCCAACAAGACGCATCCCTGAACAGGCGCAAATCCGAATTGAAGCCACGAACCAGACGCCCTTTCACGTCCGCTCCTCTTAGCTCCCTCAATTTCTCCCAGGTCGCCCTCTGTCAACCGGCGTCAAACGGTGAAAATAGCGGGCAAACCCATTGGAAACTCACACCAAATCGCAGAAAGACGATTGACCATGCAATCGAAGGAGGAGGGGAACGCTTCGTCGTGACCGGGATCGCCCAGTGCATCCCAACGTCGGCCCTTTCGCAATTTTATTGGAATCGTTTCCTATGCGAACATGACACTGAGGCAACTCGTACTCTGCGGTGGATCCCGTCTTCTGGGCACGGGAACTGAGGCGGTTGACTATGCTCTCTGGCGACAGAAAGACGGGCGGCGAGCCGAATGGCAGCAAGGTTGAAGTTCTGGTGAGTCTGATTCAGGGTCCACCCCCATGAGCCTCTGGACGAGACAGTGGTCCGCCTGGTTGCGAATGGCGCTGCATTCACAAACGGACCTGCAGGCTACCCGCTCGTTGTAGGTCTCATGCGTCGGATCGGGCCCAAGCGCTGGTTCTGGTGGGAAGCAGGGGCCGAAACGGAATTCGGGGCGCACGAGTTTTCAGGCGATCATAAGATCTTGTACGATGGACTTGCCATCACTTGGACCGATGGCGATCGGTTGTCCTACCCCACGACAATCCCGCTGGGATACGAAGAACCTGACGACATCACTTACGCCAAGAAAGTTTGATTGGATTGGAAGACGGAGTACGAGTCGAACGCACGGCTCCGTTGGTTCATCGAACAGATTTTCCTTGAACGCGCCCGGGGCTCCAAAGCCTGACTCAAGGATCTATTCGGACTTTCACAACGCTCTGCAAGAGTGCCATGCTCAAGCGAGCTTCCCTGAGAACAGAACCCATCCCGGTACTTGCACTGCTGGCTTCCAACCTGGGTAACACTGCTTGGCATCAACGTGAATTGCGCTAGATCAGAGTACAAACCCCACGACCTGAACCTTTGTTGCCTCCTCTCCGGATGAAGTGTTACCTGTCTGTCCCGGTCAAACCGAATCGAACCCTGTTCATTGCCATGACCAAGCCGCGGGCAGGTTTTTCTTGAAGTAATACCCGATGCGGTAATACTGTCGGCATGAACATTACAAGCAAGGGCCAGGTCACGATCCCACAGCGGATCCGGAACCGGTTTGGGCTCAAGCCTGGAACCCAGGTGGAATTCGTGGCGGAGGGCGGCAAGGTCGTGCTCAAGCCAAAGAAACGCAGGGCCAGCACGGCCGACGAGTGGCTGGCCGAAGCGAGAGGGTTTCTGCGGACGACAAAGACGACCGATGAACTGATGCGGCTCACCCGAGAAGGAACATGATGCCCTGGTTCCTCGACACGAACGTGCTCCTTGACATCCTGACGGGCGATCCGAAGTGGGCTGAATGGTCTTCACACCAGTTCCGACGCGCCCAGGCCGAGGGGATTGTCATCAATCCGATTCTCTTCGCAGAGCTCGCGGCTCATTTTCCGCGGAGCGATGACCTTGATCATTTTCTGCGCCCGTCGCTTTTTAAACGCCTACCCCTGCCCTATGAAGCGGCCTTTTCCGCCAGCCGAGCCTTTCTCGCCTATCGGCGCTCCGGAGGGGAAAAGAACTCACCGCTGCCCGATTTTTATATCGGAGCGCACGCGGAATACGCCGGTTTTACCCTGGTGACCCGAGACGTGTCACGATACCGGACGTATTTCCCGAAGGTGCGGCTCGTCACCCCCAAGGACGCATAGTGCGTTCCAACGGGTGGCAACCGGCTGGAGCATCAGGGATGCGGTCAATCAATCTGTATCCACCGGCCATCGCTATTTTTCCCCGATGAAGGGGCGGCAATAACGGTTCGAGCAGCATGAATGGCAGCTAAGGGCGGCAATAATGGGTGCGGCAATAACGGGTCAGGTCGTGATGACGGGTACAAACTACATGACCTGGCCCTTTATGACTGCCTGTTCCTCGGTTGATCACGTGATACCTGCCCCCTGCGCATTCAATTCTCAATGGTCTTCCCACTCACTCAAATTTCCTCTCAGCGACGGCATTGTCAATTATCTAGCCATGACGTCTTTGGCTTCCTCCCACGGTTCGCCTTTTAGTTCGAAAAGTTAGGTTTGACCCCATGTCAGCGCTGTCCCGTCCAACTTTCGGGGACCACCTCACCGCGACCGCGTCAACGCGGAGCTGCACCTATGGCAAGAAGAATAAAAGTGCCGACAAATACTAAGCTACATAGGGGAAGAGCCCAGATCTGAGACCGTTTTCGCAGAGTAGCAGATTGACGACGACTTCTTCTATCGAGCCACAGCGCGGTAAGGCAAACAGCCGGGTAAAATAAGGTAAGATAGTATGCAGATGCCAAATAGAACCTGGCAATGCCACCAACATTTGGATTGTCGCTGAACATGACCACGCTAATGCCTATGAAGGGCCACATTACAAGAGCAGTGATGCTGACGAAGCGCATGCACGATAGCGCAAAGCCCAACCAATATTCTTGTTTCTGGGTAGCTTTCATTTGCATTTTTGAGTGACATCTCTTTTCAGCGATTCAATTACCGAAACTATACTATGCTTTTCAAGCGAAGTACCCGTCCCCTCCAACGCTATCCGATTTCCATCCGCTGATGGAATCATCGGAAACATTTGAAATTCACAGCCGTCCCATAGCCCGGGGCGGGAAGGCGGTTGGAGTTGGCAGGTTTTCGCCGTCGCGATAGCGACGGAGTGTGAAAAAGAAAAACCG
>JACTNC010000032.1 GCA_014584295.1 Verrucomicrobiota bacterium | reverse complement strand
ATGCACAGAATGCACAGAGTGGATGTCAGATGTTGGAAATCAGAGGTCAGAGTAGCGGGAGCTTCGAGCTCCCGGTTTTCGAACCAATGGGATCTGGAAGATCCCGCTACTTTTCAGAAGGTCACGACGAAGCGTGCCCCTCCCGTTTGCTGGAACACTTTTTGATTCATGCCGGGCATCACTGGAATCCTACAGGTAGCACCCCCTCCCGATCAGTTGGATCGTGTACGGCGGATGACCGGGCGCATGGTTCATGAGCCGTTTCACGCGCAGGCGACGCATGCCGACAGCGTTTGCCCGGCGCACATCGGATGGGTTTGGGATACGGCTTTTCCAGAAAATCATGCGGCACTGCGTTGGGATGCACGTGGCGAGATAGGGCTTCTGTTCACGGGCGATGACTTCTCGGGTTGCCTTGGCAACCTCCCTGATTCCTTCGCGAGACTCGGTGTCGCGGCATTGCGCGAACTCAATGGCAATGGCTCCGGCGTCATCCTGGACCGGCGCAACGGCAGTGTTGTTCTCTTCAGCGATCGATTCGGACTCGGCCGCGTCTATGTTCATCGTGCGCCTGACGCCCTGTATTTCGCATCCGAAGCAAAGTCCCTGTTGGCCGTGCTCCCGGGGACACGTCGCTGGGACGAACGAGGCCTTGCCGAAACCTACACCGTCGGCTGCGTTCTTCAGAATCGCAGTCTCTTCCGGGACATCCACCTGCTGCCCCCGTCATCGGCATGGACCTTTCATCGGGATGGCCGCATCGAGAGCCAGCGCTATTTCGATCCCGCGGAATGGGAGAAGCAGGCACCGCTTTCACCGACTGCCTATACCGACGCCCTGATCGAGACATTCAGGGCCGTTGTTCCGCGTTATTTGTGCCCGGGGGACACTCGTGCGATGTCCCTTACAGGCGGGCTGGACAGCCGGATGGTGCTTGCGTGGGCTCAGCCGGCGCCGGGAACGCTGCCCTGTTATACCTTTGCCGGGCCCTATCGGGAGTGTGCGGATGTCAGGATTGCCAGGCGACTCGCCCGCGTTGCGCGACAGGAGCATTCGGTCATCGATGTCGGAGACGCTTTTCTGAACCAGTTCAGTCAGTTGGCTGAGCGATCCAGCTACCAGAGTGACGGCACGATGGATGTTTCCGGGGCGGTGGAACTGTACTGCAACGAGAAGGCGCGGTCGATTTCTGCCCGACGGCTCACGGGCAACTACGGATCCGAGGTGCTGCGCGCCAATGTTGCCTTCAGACCAACGGCCCAGTTCGAGCCGCTCTTTGAGGCACCCTTCCGCGCGGAGCTTCGTCGTGCGGCGACCACCTATGCGGAAGAGCGGCAGGGGTCGCGGATGACGTTCATTCTCTTCAAGCAGGTGCCATGGCATCATTACTCGCGTCGAACCCTTGAGACCGGCAAGCTCATGCCGGTTTCGCCGTTTCTGGACAACGCCCTTGCGCAGCTTGCGTATCAATGTCCCGAGTCGCTGTGCACGAAGGCAGATCCCTTGCTCTCCCTGATATCGCGGGGTGACCCACGCCTCATGAGGATCCCGACCGACCGTTCCCTGCATCTTTCGCGATTCGGATGGTTGGGAAAAATGGCGCGGGAGTATCGGGAATTCACGGCGAAGGCGGAGTATGCCTTCGACTATGGCATGCCGAAGTCGCTCGTGACCGTTGACCGACGTTTGCGGGCGTTGCGACTCGAGCGACTGTTCCTCGGGCGCCACAAGTTCTATCATTTTCGGACCTGGTATCGGGATTCCCTGTCTGCCCAGATCTCGACCCTGTCGCGCTCGCTGCCGACGCTGCCGTCGCCCTTTGTGCCGTCCGTTGCGCAGAAAGCGATCACGGAGCACACAAAGGGCAAGGCAAACCACACGCTCGCGATCCACAAGCTGCTTTCGAGCCAGCTCATCCTCAGCCGCCTTTTGTCGGAAACGTGAATCTTCTCACCCTGATTCTTTATTCGATCCCGTCGTCATGGTTCATCCGGCGGGATACGCGGCAGCGAAGCGGCATTACGCCTTGGCTGTGGATTCCGACGATCTGGATCGGTATCATCTCCACAAAACCGCTGACCTCTTGGCTGGCGATTGGCGGCGACGGCAGTACCTCCATGGAAGGCAGCTCGGTCGACGCTGTCTTCTACTTTTCACTCATTGCCTTGGCCTTTGTGGCACTTGTGAAACGCGGTTTGGACTGGGGGGATGTTTTCCGCCGCAACTGGCCGATCTTCCTGCTTTATGGCTTCTTCCTGATCAGTGTGCTTTGGGCCAATTCCTCGTTTGTTTCGTTCAAACGTTGGTTCAAGGAGTTTGGGAATATCCTGATCGTGCTCGTGATCCTCACCGAGCCGGATCCTCGACAGGCGTTGCGTGCGATCTTTACCCGCTGTGCATTTCAGTTTTTCGCTTTGTCCGTAATCTTCATTCGCTACATACCCGAATTGGGACGGCGTTACAGTCGGAGTGGGGGTCTCGAAATCACGGGGGTGACCACTCAGAAGAACACCCTTGGAGCGATGGTTGCGATCTGCAGTGTCTTCCTGCTGTGGGACTGGATTGAAAAGGCCAGGAACAAACAACTCAAGACCTGGAAGGACAAACTCATCATTCCTGCATTGCTGGCCTTGGGTATTCACCTGCTCTATCTCTGCAATAGCCAGACCTCGATGCTCTGCATGACGGTCGGCCTATTGATCGTCCTGGCGAGCAAGGTGGGCTATCTGCGAAAACGAATCGGTGCATTTGGACTCTATACGCTTATTGCTGCGGCAGTCTATTACGTGCTTGATGCCGAATTTGGTCTTTCGCAGCAATTGATCGGTGCGATGGGGCGGGATATGACATTCACGGGGCGGACGGATGTCTGGCGTGAACTGCGCAATCTTGATACAAACCCAATCTTTGGTACCGGGTTCATGAGCCTGTGGGATGATCCCTTCTATAGGGACCAATTGCCCTATTGGGTGTCGTCGTCGGCGCACAATGGCTACCTTGAAATCTACCTCATGGGTGGATGGGTCGCCATCGGGCTGCTTGGATTTGTCCTGTTGTGGGCCGCTTTCCGGATCAATGCGTCGCTCAGGCAAGGCGACAATTTCAGTCTGATACGGTTCGGTCTGCTGGCGATGGCGCTGATCATGAACTTTTCCGAATCCAACTTCGCCTGCATGACGCCCATGGGGCTTCTGCTTTGGCTTGCCGCGATCGGACATGCTCGGGCCGCTCATGTTGACCCTATTCCTGTTCGACCCAGACCTGCACCCGTGCGCGCCTCGGGCCCCCGGCCTGTTCAACCGCCGGGCGTGAGGCCCCGCCGCTACCGAACAACCTGACCCGATGTCCGCACCGATTCCCCGTCGCATCATCCAGACCGCCCGCAGCCGCGACCTCAAACCCGCCGAGCGCGCGGCGGCGCGGTTGATGCAATTGCTGCATCCGGACTGGACGTATACCTTCTTCGACGACGCGGACGTCAATCGCTTCATCGAGGAGCAATTTCCCCAGTATCGTGCCATCTTTGACGGGTTTCCCTACAAGATTCAGCGCTTCGATTTCTTCCGTTACCTCGCGGTTTACCGGCTCGGTGGATTTTACTTCGACCTCGACGTCTTCCTGAGTCGGCCGCTGGATGATCTGCTGGACAATGCCTCGGTGTTTCCGTTTGAGGAAATCACGCTCAACCGGTATCTGCGAAGGGATTTGGGAATCGACTGGGAGATCGGGAATTATGCCTTTGGTGCGGCTCCCGGAAATGAATTCCTCGCGCAGGTGATTGAGAACTGTGTGCGCGGCCAGCGGGAGCCGTCCTGGGTGAGTCCGATGCTGGGCTGGGCCCCGCGGGCGTTTCGTGGAGATCTGTCGGTGCTCGTAAGCACGGGTCCCGGTCTGCTGACACGAACGCTCGCGGAGCATCCATCAACGGCGGCCGGCATGCGGGTGCTCTTTCCTGCGGATGTGCGGGACGAGCAGCACTGGCATCTTTTCGGCGAACATGGCATCCATCTCCAGGCGGCAAGCTGGCGCCCGCGTCGCAGCCTCGTGTTCAGGAAGCTGGCGCTCCTGTGGGAGTCGCGCGTGCGCCGCAAGGCCGAGGCGGAAAGCCAGAAGCGCGGCCCAACCCGTGCGTTGCCAACGGCAGCAGAGTAGCGGGAGCTTCCAGCTCTCACTCATGGCCTCCAATCCGCTTTAACCACAGATAGCACAGATTGAAACCACGGAAGACGGAGGTCGGAATATTGACCACAGATTACACAGATAGCACGGATACGAGCTGGATAAGAATATAGACCTACTGGGAGGGGCACGCTCCGTCGTGCCCGGTTTGAGGATCGGAAAATTGACCACAGAATGCACGGAATGGGCAGAAGGTCACGACGAAGCGTGCCCCTCCCGCTGACCTCCGGCACACAATCCGGTATTCATCGGTGTCATCTATGGTTAAGATGGCTTGGTCTCTGTGCATTCTGTGCACTCTGTGGTTAGATGGATTGGATCTCGAACATTCGAACCGTATTAACCACGGATTACACAGATAGCGGAGATGACATGAAGCCGACAGGTGACGAGAAATCGTTCAACCTGTCGGCGTATGAACAATAACAAGGATCAAGTTGAACAAAAGCGTGTCGCTGTCGAGACGGCGATGATGGTAAAACTGGGGATCGATCTGCACGCCGAAGACGCCGTGGTGTGTCGGCAGGATGGGGATCAGTTGCCGAAACCAGCGGTGCGAATGGAGGTCGAGGATCTACTGGAGAGGGTGAGAGAGCTGATAGCAGCCGGGCACCGTGTGGAAAGTTGCTATGAGGCCGGACCGTGCGGCTATACGCTTCACCGCGGGTTGATAAAGTTGGGGGCAAACAATCGTGTGGTTGTACCGAGAAGATGGGATCCGGAGGGCAAGAGGGTGAAAACCGACCGCAGAGACGCCCAAGAGTTATGTGACGCCCTGGATCGGTGGCTGCGAGGGAACAAGAGTGCGTTTAGCGTGGTGCGCGTGCCAACCGAGCAGCAAGAGGAGCGTCGGGCAGTGGGGCGCCAGAGAGCGATGCTGGTGAAGGAACTTCACCGCTGCGTGGTGCGCGGACATGGATTGATGCTGACAGCCGGGGTGCGGGCGCCAGCCAGGTGGTGGAGGCCGCTGATTTGGATTGAGTGGTCAACAACGTTATCAGCCGAACTGAGAAAACGCGTAGAAACCTGGCAGCGTCAGGCCTTGCAGCTGGAAAAGGAGATTGCGCAGTGGACCAAGCGAGTGGAGGCCTTCGGCAAGCACCACCTAGTGCTCAAAGGAATCGGTACACTCACCACTGTCCTGCTGGAAATGGAGGTCCTGGATTGGAATCGGTTCACCGGTCGGCGTCAGGTCGGCGGGTACACCGGATTGTGCCCCAGCGAATACTCCACCGGTTTACGTCGGCGCCAAGGCAGCATCTCCAAGCACGGCAATCCCCGCATGCGTCATTTGCTGGTGGAAGCAACCTGGAGATTGTTGAAATGGCAACCCGACTATCCGCCGCTATCGAAATTGCATGCAGCAATCGGTGCTCGCGCACGAAAGCGTGCGGTGGTGGCCGCCGCCCGGCATCTGGCAATCGATTTATGGCGTATCCACACCCACCGCTGCAAACCCGAGCAGATCGGTTTGCAGCCGCGTTTGAGCGCCTAAGATAGGGACTTGGGTAGCGGGGATGGCGCGTGTCCGTCGTGCCCTTTGGGAACAACAATCCCGATTTGGAGATCGGACCGCTCGTCTCCGCTACTCCTCTTCCGCATAAGTCATCTTAACGACGCCTTCGTTGCGTCTTGGATAGCAGGTTGGACCGTCGGTCGCTCCGACGTGTCAGCGGCGGAGAACATCCCTCAGGCGCCCAAGCCCCAATTCTCTCTTTCTTA
>JACTNC010000033.1 GCA_014584295.1 Verrucomicrobiota bacterium | reverse complement strand
TCTGGTGTATAATATCCGGTATTTATCTATGTAATCTGTGGTTAGAAGGCTTGAGGATTGGAGGTTTGAATTCCGTGCATTCTGTGCACTCTGTGGTTAGATGGATTGGAACTCGAACATTCGAACCGCATTGACCACAGATGTCACAGATACGAGTCGGATAGTAATATAAACCAACTGGGAGGGGCACGCTTCGTCGTGCCCGGTTTGTGGATCGGAAAATTGATCACAGATCGCTCGGATTAGGAAGAGGTCACGACGAAGCGTGCCCCTCCCGGTGACCGCTGATGCCTTTCCGGTATTCATCTATGCAATCTGTAGTTCAAAAGGTTTGAGGATCGGAGGTTGGGGGATTTTGTGCCGATACCTCTAATTACGTTTCATGGAAGCTATTCAATCGAGTCCTTCACCGTCCTCCGACGATGTGAAGTTGCTTTGTCTCACGCCGACCAAGAATGAGGCGTGGATTCTGCGCCACCACCTGGCGGCGGCATCGGTCTGGGCGACAAAGACGATCGTTGCCGATCAGTTGTCCACAGACGGCTCGCGCGACATCGTGCGTTCGTCGCCGGGCGCGGAGCTCGTCTGCAACGATTCTCCCGTTTATGACGAAAATGCCCGGCAGAAGATGCTTCTTGGCGCCGCCCGGAAGGTCCCGGGACGTCGCATCCTCTTCGGCCTCGATGCGGACGAAATGCTTTCCTCGAATCTGCTCTCGAGTCCCGAGTGGGAGAAGATCCTGAACGCGGCGCCTGGGACGGTGCTGCGTTTCCGTTGGGTCAATATCCTGCCGGATTTCAAGACCGCATGGATTCCACCCAATCTCATTGCCTTGGGTTTTGTCGACGACGGCAGTGAGCATCAGGGAGTACGGATCCACAGCTCCCGTGTGCCGCATCCGCCCAATGCGCCGACGCTGGACTGCAAGGACATCGTCGTCCTACATTTTCAATACGTGGTCTGGGAACGCATGGTCAGCAAGCAGCGGTGGTACCAGGCGTGGGAACACCACAAGCATGGGGTCAAGGGGCCCCTGGACATCTTCCGGCAGTATAATCACATGCATGGAAGTTGGAACAAGGAGGAGCTCTTTCCCGTGGATCCTGCCTGGCTCGCGGGATACGAGGCGCGTGGGATCAACTACCGCGAATTGAAGGGAGAACCTGTGACCTGGTGGGATCGTGAAATCCTCGACTACCTGCGTGAAGCGGGACCGGATCGCTTTCGCCGCATTGCCATCTGGGATCAGGATTGGGCGAAACATGCGGCGGCCGCAGGCATCCAGGGCAATTTCGCCGATCCACGGAATCTGGGCGAGCGGTTTGCTCATCGCGCGCTGAAGATGTCCCAGGGGCACCGCGGAAATCTTCTCACCCGAGGGCTTGAATTTGTGCTGCGCCGTCGTGGCTGGTAAGTCCATGACCTCAACCTGCGAAGAACGAACGATGCGACGCTTGTGCGACGACATCAGGGAAGAGCCCGTACGGGGAGGTGTGATCCTTTCACGGCCCGGCCGTTCCAACGGCAGAAGGGTGCTGTTCATCAACTCCTACGGAGGGGCCGACCTGTGGCGAAAAATCAAATCGGGCCACCAGCCCACGCATCATCTCTGGGGCTGCGTGGAACTGCTGTCCCATGGTTACACGGTGCTGGTTGCCGAACCGCTGAAGCACTTCGAATGGCGCGGGAGAATCTTTCCGCACGACCTGAAGTATCATCACCATATCGTCGATTGGGTGCGTCGGGAGGACATCATTTTCTGCGCACACACGCTGCTTTATTGGCTGCCGTTTCTGCAGTTGCTCGGCTACCGACGTCGCACGCTCGTGTCCTTGACCTATGCCCGGGAAGAGCTGGATTTTGCTGCGGCGCATCGGGGGGTCATCGCACTCACACCGGCTGCCGCGGACGAGGCGCGTCGCATGGCTCCGCGCGCAAAGGTTGCCATGCTGGGGTGGGGGGCGGATCTGGAGTTTTTTCCGGTGCTGCCCTACAATCCCCGGTTCTTTTTCTCCAACGGCCGCACGCATCGGGATTTTGACACGCTTGCGCGCGGAGTTGCCCTCGCGGGTTTTCCGACATCGGTCCTCTCTGCTCCAAGAGCTCCGGAAGTGCCCTGGTCGAAACACGTCGACCACATCCCCGGGGCGGCCTCGGGAGAGGCGATCCCCTTCCACGATCTGTTCCACCGCTATTACGCGGATTGCACGGCGTCGCTCATTGCGCTCAAGGCGGATCCGCGGGAAAAGACAGCCGTCGGGCTGACATCGGCTATTGAGGCCATGGCCATGGCGAGACCCGTGATCGTGACCAGGACCGGCGCCATGCCTGGCATATTGGATCTCGATCAGAGGCGATGCGGGCTTGCGGTGCCCGCGGGGGATCCGGCGGCGCTTGCAGAGGCCATGAGATATCTGGCGGAGAATCCGGCAAAGGCGGCGGAGATGGGGGCGGCTGGACGCCGGCATTGCGAAAGTTATTTCAATATCGAGCGATATGCGGCGGATCTGCATGCGCTTTTCGAATCGCTTTGAGATGCAAGACGGCCTGCGGCTGCAGCAACCATGCCCCAGCGGACTTCCCTGATCATGGCGACGCGCAATCGCGCGGTGATTGCGCATGACACGGCGCGTCGCCTGCTCGACGCATGTTCGCGCCTCCCGGATGCCGGACTCGTGATTGTCGACAATGGATCCACGGATGACACCGCAGGGCGGCTTGCTTCCTTGGCAAAGGAGAATCCGCGCCTGAAGCTTCTCTCCAAGCATACGGGCGGAAAGGCGGCAGCGCTGAATCATGCGCTGCGCCAATCATCGGGTGAGATTCTTGTTTTTTGTGATGACGACGTCCGTCCAGATGCGGGGTGGCTGGAAAACCTCATCGCGCCACTTTTGGACGGGCTTGCCGATGCAGTGGCCGGAGAGGTGCGATTGGCGCCCCATCTGGAGCGCCCCTGGATGAGGGCGATCCACCGGACGGCACTCGCTGAAACCTCTCGTCTCAACCACGAAAATCCCGATACAGCCGTGGGTGCTAACATGGCGATTGCAAGGCGGGTTCTTGATAAGGTGCCTGCATTTGATGAAGAGTTGGGGCCCGGCGCGCTCGGCCTGTGGGAGGATACGCTCTACTCGATGCAGTTGCGGCAGGCGGGTTACAGGCTTGCCATGGCTAGGAATGCCACGGTGGAGCATCATTTCGAACCTCAGCGACTCACACGGGCGGCCTTTGTCAAACGTGCCATTTCCGAGGCCAGAAGCTCCGCCTATGTCGCCTGGCACTGGCAGCACGAGTCTGAGACGATATCGTCGCGTAAGACTGCGGAATATCGGTTGAAGCTGCTGGTGAAGCGACTCCTGCACGGCGATTTCCTGGCTGCGAACGAAGGAATTCCCGAGTGGTATCTGAACCTGCTCATGGGTATCGAGTATTCGCGGTACTTGAAGGCACTGCGAGGTCAGCCGCGGAATTATGAGCTACGAGGATTGGTGAAACGTTCCCGCGCCGCCGCGACGTAGCGACCTCGGCATTATGTGACCACAGATTGCACAGATACGAACCGGATAAGAATATAGACCGACTGGGAGGGGCACGCTTCGTCGTGACCGGTTTGAGGATCGGAGTTTTGACCACAGATTGCACGGATACAAACCGGATAGAAGCTACCAGAGATCAGATATCGGAGGTCAGAGGTTGGCTCACTGTTCCTTGTATTAATCTGTGCACTCTGTGCAATCCGTGGTTAAAGTGGTTTGGAGATCGGAATATTTGACCACGGAGTGCACGGAATGCACAGAGTGGGGAGATTCCAGCAATCGATCGATTCGAGCCCTATTAACCACAGATTACACAGATACGAACCGGATAAGAATATAGACCGACTGGGAGGGGCACGCTTCGTCGTGACCGGTTTGAGGATCGGAGTTTTGACCACAGATTGCACAGATACGAACCGGATGGAAGGCATCAGAGATCAGAAGACGGATGTCAGAAATCAGAGGTCGGAGATCAGAGATCAGAGGTCAGCTATCAAAACGGGAGGGGCACGCTTCGTCGTGCCCGGTTTGAGGATCGGAAAATTGACCACGGATCGCTGGAATTAGGAAGAGGTCACGACGAAGCGTGCCCCTCCCGCTGACCTCCGGCACCCAATCCGGTATTCATCTGTGTAATCTGTGGTTAAAGAGTCTGAAGATCGGAGTTTTGACCACAGCTGACACAGATACGAACCGGATTGAGAACCTCGGAAATGGGTGCTGGATCATTTGTCACCCGGAGGAAGTGCCTTTCTCGATGATGCGGATCGCCCGGGCGAGCGGATGCTTGTTGATACGCTGAGACAGGAGTTCCCGCGATTCGAAACTGAGGAGTGGGAAACCGAGAAGGGATTGGTGAAATTCAAGTATTTAAAGAGATCGTAAAAATAGCTGCGCAAGAATTTTGTGCTGAAATGGCGGCAGATACCTCCAAATTCAATGGTGCAGTATTCTTTCGGATCCTTCTCCGACAGTGGAGGTCAATGCCGTTTGAGCAATGGCACAAGTTTCAGTCATCATCCCGGCCTACAATCGCGAAAAGCTCCTGCCTGAGACTTTGGCAAATCTATCCAGGCAGACTTATCAGGACTGGCATGCGATCATTGTCGATGATCATTCGACGGATGCCACCTTCGAGGTGGCGCAGCGTTTTTCAGACCGCGACAGTCGCTTCCGTTGCCGGCGTCGTCTGGGAATCCGGCGTGGCGCCAATGCCTGCCGCAATGAGGGCATAAACCTAAATTCCTCGGTAAGGAAAGAGCTTGAGGGTTGGAAGGCGCTGGTAAACTGAAGGATGGACACAGCAGAATCGTTGTTGGGGATTCATCCG
>JACTNC010000047.1 GCA_014584295.1 Verrucomicrobiota bacterium | reverse complement strand
TTCGAGCGGGAGAATCCCGGATGTGGCGCCTGCTGAGGCAGTGAAGCCAGAAATTCCGGCCACACTCCGCCTGCAATCACAAGCATGCCTCGCCCTGCAGGCATCGCGGGCGACGGCGCCGCGGCGACGGCGTGTGGCAGGTCCGCAAGGCGCTGCCAGCCTTCATCCTCTCGGTATCGCCAGGCATCGCTCAAATAACGCCGTTCGGCCTGGCCCCCCGCATTGCGGATCAGGTCTGCTCCGCTGAACAGGTAGAACCATCCATCGTGAGCGGCCGCAACTGCCAGGATGCGACCCGGTGCTCCCCGGGGCCAGGCAATCTCGCGCCATTTCCGGTCGGCCGCGCCAAGGTCCATGACAAAACACCGCGACAGAGCTGCAACGGACGATGGTGTTTCCTGCCCTCCCGCAACAATCAGGGAATCACCGACCAGGGCGCCACAGGCGTTCGCAGTCGCGACAGGGAGGGGAGGAAGTGGAAAGAACGAGAGGCGTTTGCCATCCCAACGCATCACATGGCATTCACGAAAATTCTGTCCCGCATCACCGCCACCAGCGATCACAACGGCATCGCGCCAGGTCGCCGAGACCCCATAACCATTCACATACGGAAGCCGACCCGCCGTGCGCCAGGCCTGCCCAGGCGCATCGAGCACATACACCCCGTCATGCCAGGCCTTCACGCCCCCCTGCGAAAGTGGTTTGTCCGGGAAGTTGGCGCCACCCGCGCAGATCAGGGCTCCACCCGAGACGCCCGCAAACATTCCGGCAAACCCGTGGGGGTCCGGCAGCGGCGCCAGCGCGGACATCCGGGCTGCCGGCGTATTCATATTTCCATGACAATTCACAAGCACAGAAAGCAACAAGAGGGCCGCAGACGTCTTCATTGCCGCGCCCAATCGAAGAAGCCCAATGCCGTGAGCTCCTTCTTCATCCTGGCCCGCTGCACCTGGGAGGTCGTCACCGTCGGCAGGCGGCTGTGACCGCAATCCGCATCAACAAACTCCATGGTCGCCTTGAGTCCGCCCCGTCCGCCGTTGCCTACAATGATCCTTACCATTTCCGCGGAAAGCGACTGAAGACGGCGCGCCTCGTCCATCTCACCGGCCTCAAATGCCGCAATGATCTTCCTGTAGAGCGGAGCTGCAAAATTGAACGTCGATCCGACCGCGCCTTTCGCACCGAACGCAAGCCCTGCGAGGAGCATCTCATCGACGCCAAAAAGAATGTCGTATTTCCCTCCATCGAATTCGACGCACGCGAGCATCTCATGGAGCAAGGTGTCCGAAAACTTGATGCCCCGCAACGTGGAGATGCGCGGACCACCGGCGCGCAGGAATTCCACCATGTCGAAGCGCACGCCCGACAGGACCGGTATGTGGTAATAGTAGAACGGCAGCCTTGGCGCGCCACCTGCAATGTGCGCGATGCATTGAATGAAATTGTCAAGCGAGTCGGGTTTGAAGTAGCCCGGCGGCGTCGCCGAAATGGCGTCCGCCCCGATGCGCTGCGCATGCCTCGCAATCCCGCGGGCCTCCTCGATGCTGTTGTGCCCGACCTGGATCACAACCGGCACCCGACCTGCCGCCGCCTTCACGCTCGCCTCCGCCACCTTGAGACGCTCCTCGGTGGACAGCAATGGCCCCTCACCCGTGCTACCGCACACGTAGAGTCCATCGGCACCCTGCGCAATCACGGCGTCGACCACGGGTTTGATCCGCCTCAGGTCTACGGAACCGTCCGCACGAAACGGAGTGAACGTCGCGGCGACCAGGCCGCGCAAATGAAACGCCCCACGCGGGGATCTTGTGTTAGCCATGCAGGTGATGGCGCCATAAATAATTCTGTATGGCAAGAATTATATCGAAAAAACAGTAACATTATTTTGCGTGTTCTTGATCGGGCGCCCGCCTGCCGCCATGCCTTCCCTCTCCTGAGTATGATTTCCGGATATTCACAGACCCCCCGCATCATGGAGCTTGCCCAGCAGCTGGAGGCTGACATCCGGCGAAAGCAATTGAAACCGGGTGACCCCTACCTGCCCCTGGCAGAGGCGGCGCGAATGCTCGGCGTCGGTTCCTCAACGGCAAACCGCGCCCTGCAATTGCTCGCGCAACGCGGCATACTCGAACGCGTGCAGCGCCGTGGAACCTTCATCGGCTCACTCAAGCGCGAGGCAAGCCCCGGTCTGCTCAAGCGGGTATTCATGGTTGTCCATCGCAACTACCTGAACCAGGAGGGTCGGGTCGCCGACGGCGTCCTTGTCGGAATCCAGGGGATCCTCCCTGGCGCCGATGTTCAGTTCAACTTCCTCCCGGCGACCGACCCCGCGGAATACGTGGACTCCCTCATCGGCGAAATCCTCCGCGCAAAGGAGCCCGCCGGTGTGGTCCTGACCAAGGTTCCTTTTGTCGTCCAGCGCGCCATCAAACACAGCGGATTGCCCGCCGTGGTCCACGGATCCCTGTACCCTTCCATCGAAGGACTCTCATGGGTGGAGCAGGACAACCTCGGCATCGCACGGCTGGTCACTTCCTTTGCAACCGCCCATCGCTGCAGGCACGTCTGCGCGCTGACCCGGGAAGTGATGTTTCCAGGCGACAACATTGTCCTGAGTGAACTCGGACGCCTGCTGGGCAACGCGGGCTACAAGGCCGGGGAGTTTTCCATTTCCCATCTGCCTGACGATCGCCACGCCATCATGACCGAGGTGACCTCAATAGCACAAAGGCACCCGACCGACCTTTGCCTGCTCTGCCGCTCGGAGGCTAAAGCCGAGGCAGCCATGGCAGCCATCGATCGTTTGGGACTCCGCGGCCGACGCCGCCCCAGGCTGCTTGTCAGTGGCCTCTACCAACGGCCCCCCGGCGGCAACTCCCTGCCGTTCCTCTTCCCCACCCTTCGCCCCGAGGAAATCGGCGCAGCCATCGGCAGGCTGCTGGCTTCGCGCGTGACCGATCCCCGCTCCTCACCGGGCCACGTCGTGATCCCCATCGAACTCTCGGAGCCGTAGGCCTCCGGCGCCGCAAGCTGTACTTCCCACAGTTCCGCGCCTCTCGGGACGGAGGCGAGGCCTGGAATCTTCCGCAGATCTGGACATCAAAAGTGCTGTCATGTTGAAAATAATTTTGACATCACAGGATTTTTAATTTTCCCCTGACGAGCCTCACCCGGCATATCCCATGAAAAAGACTCCTGTCATTTCGCTTGGCTCGTCGATCGTATCCGCCTTCCTCTCAGCCGCCATCCTCCCGGCATCCCTCAGTGCGCAGACCGCACGGTCAGGTGGTGCCGAAGAGGAGACCATCGTCATGTCGCGCTTCGAGGTGAGCTCGAAAACTGACCGAAGCTACAATCTTACCACGGCCACCGCGGGCCTCAAGACCCGCCAGGAACTCATCGACATCCCCGGTTCGATCCAGATCGTCCCGCGCAACCTCATCGAGGATCTCGGCAACTTTCCCTACCCGAGCGATTTCGCCAAGTACATCTCGAGCGGACTTTCCTCCTTCGGGGGAAACAACTTGTTCTACATGCGCGGTGAACGCCTCACCCGCACCTTCAAGAACGGCGTTGAATATTTCCCCTCGATCGACGACGACGTGACCACCGAGACGATGGAGGTCGTCAAGGGTGCACAGGCCGTTCTTTTCGGCACAAGGCCGGTCACCCAGGGCATGCTGCTGCGAACTACAAAGGTCCCTCTCTACTCGCGCAAGGGATCGGTGCGAGCACTCGTGGACAGCAACGGAATGCTCAGGGGGGAACTCGACCTCACAGGCCCTCTGGATCGTGAAATCGGAGGCGCACGGGCCGCCTACCGTTTTGTCGGCGCCCAGCAGGAAGGCAAATTCTACCAGGACGACATCTTCGACAATCGCACGGTTCTTTCCCCGTCTTTTCAACTCGACTGGAAGGATACGACGGTACGTCTGCGCTACGAATACTCGAAAATCGAAACAAGCGGCCTATTCCCGAACAACTTCCTCGATCAAGACAACCAACTCTCGTACATCGCCGGGCGCAAGCAGGGCTACAAGGCGCCATGGAGCCTATCGACATTCACCAAACACGAGGTTGAAGGCACGGTGACTCACCGCATCACGTCGAATTTTGAATCGAAGCTCCAGGTCGCGTTCTTCTCGGAGCGCCGTTACGATCACGACAGTCGATCAAACAACAACAACAACACGCTGCTCGGTGCCAACGGCATGGTCGACAGCTCGGACTACATCCAGTTCAATCTGCTCACGCTTCATCAGATGCAGAAGATGTTCAGTGTCGTGAACGACTACATTTCTGTTTTCGATGTCGCGGGACGTCAACAGCAGACCAATTTCGGATGGGCCGCCAGTTCCGTGGCGGACCAACAAGGCCTGGTCTTCACGCCGCTGATCTCACCCGAAACCGGCACCACCCG
Source organism: Verrucomicrobiota bacterium (assembly GCA_014584295.1). GTDB lineage: Bacteria > Verrucomicrobiota > Verrucomicrobiia > Opitutales > Opitutaceae > UBA6669. Next base: position 20,793 of record JACTNC010000047.1, on the reverse strand, counting down.
ATTCAACATCATCAACCCGGTCTTTCCGGCCAACCCAGCCGATGCGATCATTCCCGGAACGGCGAACACGATCCAGCGTCGCAGCGCCGCCAACATCTACGTTCAGCATCAGGCACATATCATCCAGGACCGCCTCATCGCGACTGCCGGTGGAAGCTGGAGTTGGAGCAGCAATACTTCCCACCTCGATGTCGTGAACGCCGCGCACAAAGAGAGCAAGGGCGACAAGGGCGTCTACAAGGTCGGCCTCGTCTACAAGCCACGCGCCGACCTGTCTTTCTTCGCGTCACAGGCCACCAATTTTGCCCCCGCGGGAGCCGATGACCGCGATCCCAACGGCATTCCCCTTCCGCCAACCTTGGGCAAGGTCCAGGAACTTGGCGTCAAGACAGTGACACTCAATGGCAGGGTGACCGCCAGCATGGTCTGGTTCCGCAACGACGCCAAGAACCTTCCGGTCCGCTTCAATCTGGGCCAGCCCAATGTCTATGCGCTGGCCGCAGGTAGTGTCCGCACCGAAGGCATGGAGTACGATCTCAACGTGCGTCCCATCGACGGCTGGACCGTGATTGCAACCTTGTTCGACGGCCGCGGTACCCATGATCAGACGGGAGCAACGCTCGTGCGCACCTACCGGAAGACGTGGAGTCTGCTGACCAAGTACGACTTCACGGATGGGGCGCTCAAGGGTTTCGGCATCGGCGCGAATCTCTTCCACATGGGAGCCACCTACCAACGCCCACTTCCCGCATTCCCGGATTATGATGTCTACAATATTTTCGCGACCTACACGCACAAGGAATGGAACTTCAACCTCGGCATCAACAACGTCTTTGACGAAGACTACGCTGCCGGTGGCAACAGCCGCTTCGTGGTTTACCCTTCCACCCCCCGCACTTTCAGCCTGACCGCGAAATACAATTTCTGACCGCTTCCGTGGGTCGGCCCACAACGTCGGGGCTTACCCTTCCGGTCATCAGGCGCCAACCCTCCCGGCCGCCGGATTCAACAGCCCGCTGAGCAGGACTCTGGTGCCTGCTCCCGGCTGGCTGGCGAGGTTCAGGTTTCCCTGCAGCAGCGTCGACCGGTGGCGAAGGCTTGTAAGCCCGTGGCCGTCCGTCGAGCGACCCACCACGAATCCACAGCCATCATCCTTCACTTCCAGGGAAAACTTTTGGTCCTCCACGGCGAGGCGAATCCAGACACGGCCCGCGCGCGCATGCCGCAGCACGTTGTTCAACATTTCCTTCAACGCGAGCAACAGGTGCCGCTGCACATCCAGCGGAGGCGCATCCTCCATGCCTTCGATTTCGAACGTCCATTCCACGCCTCTCAGCAGATGCCTCGCCGTTTCCTGAAGGCGCTCGGTAAGCCGCGGCACATCATGGGGCCCGGGTTGGGTGAGCCAGACGATGTCACGCATTGCCGACGCCGTGTCCGCGGCAAGATTTCGGATCTCTTCGATTTCCGACGCCGAAAGCCCCGCCTGCTCGCGACGCCCCAGCTCCGCCAGCATTGAGATGCTGGCGAGATTGCTTCCGATCTCATCGTGCAGGTCGCCAGCAATCCGCCGCTGCAGGGCCGCGACGGCAAGGGTCTGCTTGCGTCGCTGGTAAAGGAACCCGCCCACCGCCACCAGCACCACCGCCGTACCAACACCCATGAGGCCGCGCACAACACGCTGCGCCAATCTCGGCTGTAGCACCGCAAGGCGGGCATCGACCGCCGCCAACTCCTGCTCGAACTCCCGGCGATGCGACAACTCCGCAAGCCAGGCAGGCCATTCAATGAGTTGCCTTGGTCCACGCTGCCCATCGGTGAGGTAACTGGGATTGAAGTTCTTTGGACCTGTTAGCGCGACGCTCAGCGCGGTGACTCCCGCACCGAGTGCAATATTCATTTCGTCATGGTAGACCTGCAATTCTCCCAGCGCAAAAATGTACTGGCCCTCGCTTTTTTCCCATAGGTCGTCAGCGGTCACACGCACAAAGCGGGCGACTCTTCCGTCGCAGGGAAACGTAAGCGGGCTGAACGACGAGGAGCCGAAGGGTCGCACCGACCAATCCGCCACGACATTCGAAGTGCGAAACTCTTGATCGTTCGAAAGCTCCACACGAAATCGCATGGGGAAACCATAACCCTGTGTATTGGAAAACTCCGTAATCTTGACCGGCAGCAATCGGACTTCATCAAGGGAGTAGGATCGCCCCAGATCCACCTGCACCCAGACATTGCTCGATGGATCGGTGTAGGTTTCCGACTCCCATCCATGCGTCAAGGGATGCCGGGTCTTGGCATTGGGAGCTCCAACTATGCTCTGGCCGTCGATGAGGTTCTGACGACTCCAGGTTGGCGCGCGTTCCAGCGAGCCGCTCGTTCGGACCCTGACATGGCTCAGCCCGGTAGCCAGGTTGCGGTTGCCCTCAATGATCATCACCTCGCCCAGCGCATAGGCGTGGTAAACACCCTTCTGCCATGGCTTCGTCATGACCACGCGCACCTTCCGGACAGCTTCTTGACGCGCTGGTATCAGTACAGGATAGGACCCCGGGTTTGCGAAATCCTCCTTGGAATGATCCGCCACAACCGTCCAATGCGCCGCTCCATCCTCCACCTCCACTCGAAAGCGACAGGGAAACCCATGTCCCGGGGCCGAGGAATCCGCAAAGGGTATGTCAACCGGTACCAGGCAAACCGCATCGATCGGATGAACACCGCCGAGATCAATCTCGATCCATTGCTCGGCAGACAGGGTGTCATCATAGCCAAATATCTTCCAGCCGACCCTCGAAGCCCGCTCGTTTTTTGGAGCCATGGACATCGCCTGAAGTTTCCCTCTCAATTCCTGCTGGCGATCACACAGGGAACGAATCTCCGGGCTGATCGCCTTGGAAATGGAGTCCGGCAGTACGAAAGGGTGTTGATCCGCGGGCGCAGCCTGCCCCCTCAGCAATCGCGCCACTGCCATTGCTGCCAATCCTGCAACCATCCATCCATTTCGGGGCATTTCTCGGGGAAATCATGATCCTTCCACCAGCAAATGCAACCCCGCCTGCGTCGCCGGAAACGCCCGTAATTACGTGGATTGTGATCTCCACGCTGAACCTGCTACGATTCACATGTCCACTCGATCATTCCCCGGCGAACTGTGACAAAGATCATTCACGGCCCCTACCTTTCCGACCTCCTCAGGCAAGGCAACGTGTTGCACGATGTCTGCATCGCGCTATCGCGCACAGACCCTCTCCATCGCCTGAGCGGGCAGTTGCAGAACAACGCCTACCGTCGCGTTGTGATGACCGGCATGGGAAGTTCCTTCCACGCGTGCTACCCGCTGCACCTCAGATTGTCGCGCGCCGGTTTCGTTTCCCATCACGTGGAAACTTCTGAACTCCTCCTTGGATTCGAGCCGCTCAAATCGCGTGATACGCTGCTGATTATTGCGTCGCAATCCGGCGAGAGTGCCGAGGTGGTCGAACTGCTGCGCGGCAGTCATGCGTTCGGGCACGTGATCGGGATCACAAACCAGCTGTCCTCAACGCTCGGCCGAAAGGCCCACACCGCGCTCGCCCTGCATGCGGGCGAAGAGGCAACGGTTTCCTGCAAGACCTACATCGCAACCTTGGCCGTTCTCCATTGGCTGGGTGAGGCCCTGGCCGGAGGCAGTCCCTCTGAGGCTGTGCAGACACTCGGGTCGATCGAGCAGCCGATGCACGCCTACCTGAACAACTATCAGAGTCATGTCGCAAGGCTGGCCGGGATGATCGCTGACATTCGTTCCGTCTATGTTGTCGGACGCGGCGTTTCGCTGGCCACCACCGGCACGGGAGGTCTCATCCTGAAGGAATCCACGCGGCAGCCCGCCGAGGGCATGTCCGCGGCAGCCTTTCGCCACGGTGTCATTGAAATGGTAGGTCCGCACACGTTGGTGCTCGTGCTACTCGGCCAGCCTGAGATTGCAGACCTGCATCGAAAGCTCGCGACGGATATTTCGAATCACGGCGGTCCGGTCATCGTGATCGGTTCCGATGCCGGGATCCCCGAACCCTTCCGCACTCCCGAGGTGCCGGAGCCGCTCCTGCCTCTCGTCGAGATCCTTCCCGTGCAGATGCTGTCTCTCGCGATAGCTGCCCGCGATGGACGGGAGGCCGGGAGGTTCAAACTGGCAAGCAAGATAACCACGACGAGCTAGCCGTCCATGACCCCACAATCCGCCCCGACTTCGCGATCCCGACCCTGGTGGTTGATCCACGCCCTCACCGCCGCCACCTGCTGGGGGATCTGGGGCGTGCTGGCAAAAGGGCCAAGCCGCGAACTTTCCGGCTGGATGACGCAGATTCTGTTCACCTTTGCCCTGGTTCCCTCCGCCTTGGTCGCCGCATTTTCTCCGCAGGTGAGGATCGGCACCAACAAGGCCCGGGGACTGTTCTGGGGTTTTATTTCAGGCCTGCTCGCGGCGGCGGGTAATCTTTCGTTCTACCTTGCGCTGGAGAACGGGGCAGACACCGCAGTCGCCATTCCTCTTACAAACGTGTATCCGCTTGTAACCATCGCCATTGCGTGGCTCTGGTTTCGCGAGCGGCTCAATTTCATTCAGATTGGCGGAATTGGCGTGGCAGTGATGGCCATTGTCCTTCTGAGCGGTGAGGCGGGCTCACTCGGACATCCCGGCGAATTTCTGCGCCGACTCGGGCTCAATGCGTGGATGGGCTACACGTTCGCCGCGATGATCTTCTGGGGCGTGTTCAGCGCCACCCAAAAAGTTTCCACGAACTACATATCCGCGGAGCTTTCCTACCTCGCCTGGTGCGCGGCATTTGTGCCCATTGCAATCGGGATCATCGCAACGCGCGATCTGAAATGGACCATGCCCGCAGCGATGCTCTGGTCGGGCATCGCCGCGGGTGCACTCAACGGTTTCGGCGTCATCGCGGCCTTCGCCGCCTATCGCGCCGAAGGCAAGGCGTCGATTGTCACGCCCCTCGCGGCAGCCGTACAGCCCGTGGTGACGGTGATCCTGGCGTTGATCTTCCTCGGAGAACGGATCGGCAGGCTGGAAATGGCAGGGGTTGTGCTGGCGATCATTGCAGCCGTTGCTCTCTCGTTTGAAACAAAACCGGCATCTCCGCCGAAATCGAGCGCCCACTCGTCATAGCTGAGCACGTTTCCCGGCAGTTTCTCGGACGCCCAAGCATTCAACACCACACCGCGCATGAAGCACGCCTTGGGAATAGACATCGGCGGCACCAAGATTGCCTTGGGTGTGGTGGCAGAAAACGGGACCCTTCTAGCCAGCACAACCCTGCCCACGGATTCACGCCTGGGTTTCAAGAGCGCGGTTCAGCGAATGTGCCATGCTGCTCGCAAGTTGTTCCAATCAAGCGATACCGCAGCCACCCAACTTGCAGGCATAGGAGTTGGATGCACGGGTCCGGTGAATCCCCTCACCGGTGTGGTCGACAACCCGCATACGCTTCCAGGCTGGGACGGCTGTAATCTCATAGAAGCGTTGTCGGCGGAATTCAATCTGCCGACATGGCTGGAAAACGACGCCGATGTCGCGGCATACGGCGAGTATCATTTCGGGGCGGGAGAGAAAGCGGACCGCCTGGTCATGCTGACTTTCGGTACCGGTGTCGGCGGCGCCGCCGTGCTCAAGGGCGAGATCTATCGCGGTGCTGGGGGCGGGCATCCCGAACTGGGCCATCTGCCTGTCACGAACGATGGACCGCTTTGCTACTGCGGACGCAAGGGCTGCGTGGAATCACTTGCCTCGGGGCCCGCAATCGCGCGTGTGGCGTCCGAATTGGGTTTCGCCTCGGCGGACGCCGTTTTCGCTGCGAAAGGGGACAATGCCTCCGCCAGCAAGGCTCTCATCCAGGCACGCGATGCCGTCGCCACGGCAACATGGAGCATCCTCCATAGTTTTCTGCCGGATCGCATCGTGTTCGGAGGAGGACTCGTGGACGCCTATCCGATATTCTTTGTTGAGGCAGCGCGTGCAACCATCGCCCGCGCCCGACTGCTGGACACGACAGCAGTCACCGTCGCACCCGCCCGGCTCGGAAACCTCGCCGGCCTGGTGGGCGCCGCACGGTGGGCAATCGATCAGCAGGTGCTCGGCTATCCGCGCTCTGAGGTTCACCCGCCCGCAACCCGGTCGCAGGCCATGCTGCCGAAACTTTGAGTCTAGCAGCTCCTCCCGCCGAGCCAATCCTTCAGTTCACTCCGCTCGGAGAGAGCGCGGCCTGGCGGGTTTCCGTTGCGGATCTCGGCGGCCGTACATCACGGATCAGGACGCGTTGCGAACCTGCAGCGGTTTCCCATCGGACTTCGTCGCCCTCACTACAGCCGATGACTTCGACCCCCAAACGGGAATCAACCGATAGTCCGCCTTCGACACGCAGCACCTCATTCGGAAGGCAGAGCGTATGCGATTTCGTCAAACCGGTTCTTCGATCAAGCACCTCGAATGTGCTGCCCAAGCGAATCATCGATGGACGCTCGGGCGTGTCTGCAACGATGAAGGCCCGATCCAGCTTGTTGCGGAGAAAATTGCGTTCACGACGGCGATCGATGCAAAACGGCGCTTGGGCGAGCATCCGCCGAAGGCACTCGTTGTCTTTGGAAGTAATATGCGTCAGATTCATGACGGTGGCACACTAGCTGGGGTCGCTCCGCAGACGCGGATCGACCACCGGATTGGATGTCAAGGACCGGTCATTCGGACCGGTTGTCAGTTTGCGGCCAAGCCGCTGTCAAAAAGGGGCGTCAGCGCCCCGTGGTTCGCAGTTCACTGCGCACGCGGATGAAGCGTTATCCGGACCATGTTCCGGACGCCGCGCCTCCCGCGGCATCCCGTTCACGGTGCCCGGGCAAGATCATGGCAGCACCAAACTCCACCTCGCCGCTCGGTGATGCAGACCGCGCGATCGGAGGAGAAAAATCGTGCCTCGGGAAACATGACAATGCCACAGGAAGGCGGGACTCGAATGTTGTCAACCTATGGGCTCAAAAAAAGTCTTGACATGAACAGTTTCGAGCGCTTGTTGCGAGGCGCACTCCTAAACTTACCTCGTAATGACCCAGTTCTTCACAGCTCCCCGACAATCGAGATACACGATTGTCATCTTTCCGGCGTTGCCGGCGCTGTGAGTTTTCGAGTCCGCGTTTGAGTTCGGACCCGGCTCGCAAGCGCCGGAATAACCTGCGCCGGGCGTCCCTCCAACGGCGCTGGCATGACGCCGAAGCCGCCTCCGTGCGGCCTTCGTTTACCTCACGGATTGCGCAGCTTTGCCTTGCCCTGCGCGCCCTCGTTTCCACCCACCCAAAATGTGTTCCTGACATGATGAATCTTCGCTCCCTTGGCTGCACGAGCCTCAAAGTTTCCGAACTGTGCCTCGGCACGATGAATTTCGGATGGCAGACGGATGAATCCACCTCGCTGTCCCTCCTCGACGCCTTCCACGCGGCGGGCGGCAACTTCATCCAGTCGCTCGGCGTCGATACCGGCCCGGCGGCATCACCCATCTCTCCCTCATTCTCAGAAACCGTGGTCGGTACATGGTGGCAAGCGCGGGGCATCCCGCGCCGGGAGATCGTTCTCGCTACGCGGATCAACCTCGGAGGAAAAGATGCCGAGAGCACGTCCACGCTGGGAGCCAGGGTGCGCCAGCTGTGTGAAATGTCGCTCCGCCGCCTGCGCACCGACTATCTTGACATTCTTGTCTGCGAATGGTCCGGAGCCGGTCATCCCCCCGAGACGCTCCGGCGCGGCCTCGACTGGCTTGTCCGCGAGGGTTGGGTGCGGTACGTCGCTTTCTCGAATATCCCGAGCTGGCGCGTCGTCGTGGGCATACGGGACGGTTTCGAGAGGATCCATTGCCGCATCAGTGCCGTTCAGGCGGACTACTCCCTGCTCTCGCGTACGCCGTTTGAATCCGACCTCGCAGAACTTTGCGCCGAGCAGCGCATCGGCTTCTTTGCACGCGCCCCGCTGGCAGGGGGCCTGTTGACCAGACAATCCGACGGCGGCAGCTCCCTCAGCCCCGCACGTCGCGCCTGGCTCGGTGAACGCTACGGCTGGGACGCCATCGAACGCGCCACCCAGGCGCTCGGCGAACTTGCACTCGACAGCGGATATACCGAGTCGCAGATCGCCCTCGCCTGGGTGCTGCATCACCCAGGAGTCACTTCGCTCGTCATGGGTGTGAGCTCCGTCGGACACCTGCGCGACGCCGTCAAGGCTTCTCGCATCCGCCTCGGTGCCGACGAATTGAGACTCCTCCACCACGCTTCGCGATTGCAGCAGATTGCGCTGCCCTACCGATCCTCGCAAACGGGCCGATCGTCATCCGTCCAAGGCGCAGCACGCGCTCCCGTTGAACTGGAAAATGTCTGAATCCCCATCCTCATGACCTCCATCATCCGTTCGCCCAATGTATCCGAACCGCGCCTTATCCTGCGCGGGGTCCACCTCTGGCTGACCGACTCGATGAAGACGTCCATCCGGCAAAAGGCGGAACGTCTCTTCCGTCACGAACCCCGCATCATCCGCATTCGCATCAGCGTCGCCTGCGACCGCCAGCGAAGCTCCCGGAAGTTCACCGCCAACGGACGCATCGAAATGCGTGGCCCCGACCTCAGCGCAGCCGTCACCACTGAAAATGCCTACCGGTCGGTGAGTCTGCTGATCGACAAGCTCGATCGCATGCTCCGCAAGCGCACCACGGCGATTATTAGCCGACGCTCAGGAGATATCCGGGAGCAAACCACAAAGCGCGCACCTCGCGCGCGTCCGGCTGCTGTGGACGACTGAGCTCTGGTTCCGCCAGCGCCGCTCGCATGCAGGGTGCGATGGACATCTTCACCCGTGTTTGCGTGGGTTGATGGGATAGCCGGTCGGGGGGTAATCTCTGGGGACAATCGATGGACGGGCCGCATTCTCTTGCCGGTCCGGCCGTCGACCATCCCCACATTTCCATGAAGCATCGTTCCGTGCCTTGCGGATCCTCCGACAGGAGATAGAGCGGGCGCTGGATAAGGCATGATGATCTCGCTCCCGCTCCCCTGCGCCACCCGTTTCGCCGCAACTGCGTCATTGAAATCCGCGATTGCGAGGATCGTCCTGGTCTTCGCAATCGCATTGCCAGGCATATGGGCCGAGGCAACGGCCGAGACCGACCGCTTCGGCGGGATGACGGCGTGGACCGTCGGCGCATCGGATCATTTTCAACTGAAGGAGGCGCACGGACGTTGGTGGCTCATCACCCCTGATGGGCGGGGTATGGTGGCGCTGGGGTTGAATCACATCAATGAACTGAAACACCCAACTGAATATTCGCGCACGCGGTTTGCCCGACGGCTGGGTACGGATTGGGTGCGGGTTTTTGCCGAGGTCGAACAGCAGATCCGTCAATGGGGATTCAACAGCGCCGGGTTTCTCGCACCGCCCGAAATGCGCAAGCTCATGCCCCATGTGCTCAGCACAAAGTTCATCGATGCATCCTTCTGGCAGACCAAGCTCACCTACGCGGATGTCTTTGCGCCGGAGTTCGTGGCCACCGCAAAGTCGCGCGCGCACGCCGCTGCCGCCGAAATGAAGGCAAACCCGTTGTGCTTCGCGTGGACCTGGAACGATTCGGTCTGCTGGGACCTCGCCCTGACGCGCAAATCCCACGGCACCGACTTCGTCTCGTTCATGCGGGGGCTGCCGAGGGGAGCACCCGGGCGCATCCGCTATCAGGCATTCCTGCGAGAGCGACACGCCCGTATCGGAGCATTGAATACCGCTTACGGCACGGCATTCGCATCCTTCCGGGAACTCGCAAACGCAGACTGGTCGAAACTGGACCTAGCCCGGCCGGCGGTGCTTGCAGACGATCGTGAATTCCTGCGGCTCATCGCCCGGCAGTACTACCAGACCATCAGCACTCCGTTTCGTCAGGAGCACCCCCAGGGGATTTTGATGGGCGACCGTTTTCACCTTCGTGATCATCCCAACGAGGTGCTTGAAGAGGCCGCCAAATTCATCGATCTTCTGGGCATCCAGCCCGGGGACCACTACCAGCCCTCCGTCGTGCCGCTTACGCGCCCGGACGAGACTTGGTTCGACGCCGCCGAATTCGACCGCCTGCACCGCCTGACCGGAAAACCCATCGTCATCGCCGATCACCAGACCGGCTTCTTTAACGACCAGACTCCAAAAACCGGCGGATGGTTCCAATACGCAACGGCGGAAGAGGCTGTGGATTCCTATGCGCGCTTTCTTCGCGATGCCTTCGCTCGGCCATACATCGTCGGGTACTTCCGCTGTCAGTACCTCACGCGCTATCACGACGAAGCCCGCCGATTCAAGCAGGGCCTCCTCCGCCCCGACGGCACGCCCTACGATGCATTCGTTTCACACCTGCGGCAAACGCATCAGGAAGTCCTTCATGATCTGCTTAAGGAAACCGGCTCTTCGCGGTCAGACAAACCCTGAACCCATGTAGCAGGAACAGGAGCTCGGGTTCACCGGCGCGCATGCATCACATGCGCGCATTGCAGAGTTGTCTTGCGGTCAAGCCCTCCAATTCAGTCACAATTGATAGACGTGATGGCTCTCAGGCGTTGACTTGCCTTTGATGCTCCTCGCAGGCTTGTGCCGAATCGCCAGTTCCCCCTTCAACCCGCATCTCCCATGAAAGTGACTCAACTCTGCAAGGGCATCGCCTTGGCTGGACTGTTTGCGGCAACGATGCCGCTGGCTGCACAGACGTCCTCCTCGAAGACGCCCGATCCGGCAAACGCCGCCTACGAGGCGTTCAACAAGCTCAGAAACGACAAGGAAGCCAGGATCGATCAGGCCCGTTTCCAGACGGTAGCCACCGCCGGCCTGGATTTTCTGACCCAATACGCGTCCAGCTCCCGCGCCGGCTCGGTCATCTCTTCGCTCGTGAGCTACGGTGGATCGGGAAAGGATAACGCGGCCAGGCGAATGGCGTGGCTGACCTCCCTGAAATTTGCCCTCCTCGACCGCCAGGGCAAGGAGGGCCTTTCAGCTGGGGCCGTGACGGCACTCGCCGCACTCGACGCATCACTCGCCAACGCAATCGCGCGGGAGGATCTGTCGCGCGAAAACGTCGAGGCGTTTCGCACAAAGATCGATGCCCTGGCACAGCTCCCGGGGTCTGAACGATTCCTCTACACGCAGGAGCGCGCCTTTGGCGAACTGATGACCGCAACCGGGCGCGCCAACCAGGCCGAGGCCTTTTACAAGGCGCTCCTGGCGCACAAGGACAAGCGCGTTGTGGAAATGGCCACGATCGAATTGGGGCTGATCGAGGCACGTCGCACACCCTACACCGCCAGCTTCACAGCGATCGACGGCAAGCCCATCGATTTCGGTCAGATGCGGAACAAGGTTGTCCTGATCGTCTTCTGGTCCCCCCTGAACCAGGCGTCGGGCAACGAGCAGGTGGAACTGAAGAACCTCTACTCTGAGCTTCGCAAAAAGGGTCTGGAAATTGTGGGCGTCGCATGCGCCAAGGAGGCCGATCGAGAAAAAGTGGCGGCCTTTGTGAAGAGCAAGAAACTGCCATGGCCGACCTATTTCGACGGCAAGGAGTTCAACGGTGACATCGCGAAAAAATTCAACATCCGCTCCATCCCCGCAGCAGCGATCCTCAACAAGGAGGGAATGCTGGTGGCAACGCCCACCTCCCGCTACGATCGCGAGGTCAAGCGACTGCTCGGCATCAAGATGACCAAATGAGCATCACCCGACGGGCGCCTTGACGGGAGCAACGCCGGGCGGCTCAAGGTTTGGATGTTCGCTTCGGCGTCTGTCCCGTATTGCCCGCCGACGTACCGCCGACAGCGGCCGCGGCGGGCACAGCCAGCACTTGATTCGTTGCATTGGACAGCGAGCGCCGCCCCCCGATCAGGACGACATCAATGGCGTAGTCGCCGTGCGGCAGGGCTGCCCGTGGAATAATGCAATAGAACCCGCTGTTCCCCGTATCCGTGCGATCGGGATATGCGCGGGCCACATCGGGACGCGGATCCGCAAGACCCCGATACAGGTATCGGGCCTCTCCATTCCTGAGCAGGAGCCAGGGCTCAAGGTCGGTGGACACCTGCTCCCGCGTCAGCATCCATCCGCGAAGGTGGATGGATGCCGCCGAAACCTTCAGCAGATCAAACTGAAAAACGATGGGATAGGGCGTCAACGCAGGGATCCGTCCAGCGCGCGGGCTCACATCGGCAACGACGTGAAAAATTCCGGCATCGCGGACCGCCGTCACTATCTGATCCGCCTTTCCCGCCTTGGGAAAAATCGGGTTCCGCAACCCCACAAAAGTCCCGTGTTCATCATAGTAGCGTGCGGCGGCAACCCGCCGATGGGAAAACTGCCGCGCCTCCTTCATGAAGTTCATCGACGCAATCACACAGATCGCCATCGCCAGAAAAAGGACAGCCGCAGACGCAGCAATCCGGCTGCGGAGTGCCGGCAATAGCGGCATGATCAGCACAGCCACCGAGGTCCATGCCAACGCACTCTGCACCATGTAGCGGGATGAGAGCGGCGAGACCTCGAGCAGATTGAACCGGCCGTAGGCGATGACAAGGCAGGCCAGAATGGAATTGATCGCAACAGCCGTGAGAAACGGATCGAGTCTGTCACGACGATAAAGGATCAGCACGCACAGCGTGGCGACGAGCGCCAGCCCGGCCCAGACGGCCACCGTTGCGTTGCCCAGCGATACAATACCACCGACGGTCGTGAGCCAGTACACCGTCATGGCCCGGAGCCCCGCCAGCCCATGAAAGGGCGGCCCTGCCGTGGACGCTGAACCGAGCCGCCAGAGAAACACGGCGACGAGCACGACGGAAAAGACGGCCCAAAGCCTGAACGCTTGACGGCGTTTCTGAAGGTAGAGCACGTACGCACCGGCACCCAGGACGGCAACCCCATGCGCAAGCGTGAAAACCGCGAGGACCGCAAAGAGCCCCCCTGCAATCGCCTGCCTGCCGCCTCCGCGCGTGAGGAGAAAGAGGCACGTGGTGGTCAGCAGGACGATCTGGAAATGATCGATTGATGCATAGGAGGAAAAGAGGTTCTCGTAGTTCTGAAGCTGAAAAATCAGCAGACTTGCCATCGCGGATGCCAGCAAACCAAGCCACCGGGACGCCACCGCATGGCCAAGCACGAGCACCGCAAGAAACGCGAATGCGTTACCCGCGACCGCCAGAACAACAAAATTCACGCCACCGGTCAGTTTGTAGAGAAGCAGCGTGATAAACCTGCTCGTCACCATCACGTGTTCATTTGCAGCCGTAAAGAACGCACTGATTTCGCCGGCAATTGAATCAGTGCTGCGAAGGTGAAGAACAAAACCGAGGACGGTCTCAAATTCATCCCACATCGGCATGTTCTGCAGGAACTGCCTCGACTTGAGGGCAACAAAGAGCACCGGGCATAGCGTGCAGAGGATCAGGCAGGCCGCGGCAAGGCGTCGAATCTTGAGGGAGGGGTGCCACGTGTCCTCGGAGGGGGACGAAAGGCCGGGTGAAGTCATGCGCAGCTCAGACGTGTCGATACGGAGAGTATTCCCGTCGTCACCGAGGAAGTAGGACGAACCGGAGAAGGCAAGCTGCAACCCGGCACAAAGCGTGTGAAGGGCATTGCTTTAGCGCCCGGACCAGTAACGATGGCCGCCCCCTGCCCATGGTGCTCCATGCCCTTACGGTCTTCCTTGGCGCGTTTCTCCTGTTTCAGGTCCAACCGTTGATTGGAAAATATATCCTTCCCTGGTTCGGGGGGAGCCCGGGCGTTTGGACGACGTGCCTGCTGTTTTTTCAGGCAGCGCTGCTGGGCGGCTATGCCTACGCCCACTTCCTAAGCACCCGCCTGAAGCCCCGGGCGCAGGGCTGGCTTCATGCGTGTCTGCTGATCGTTGCGGTCGCCATGATGCCGATCATTCCGGCAACCCATTGGAAACCGACCGGAGGAACCGAGCCCGTCGTGCGTATCCTCCTCCTCCTTGCAACGACGATCGGACTTCCTTACTTCGTCCTTTCGGCAACGGGTCCCCTGATTCAGCGCTGGTTCAGCCTGACCTTCCCCGAAAAATCGCCCTACCGCCTCTACGCGCTTTCAAACGCCGGCTCTCTGCTGGCCTTGCTAAGCTACCCTCTTTTCTTTGAACCCGCGTTCAACAGAAAAACCCAGGCATGGATCTGGTCAGCCAGCCTCGCAGCCTTTGCGGTGCTTTGCATCGCCTGCGCCCGGCGTCTTGCAATCTCAGCCACTGCGCGAGCCGCTGAATCCCAAACAGAATCATCAACGACCACTGTCAGCAAGATTGCACCCGATACAATACCCACCGCCGGCACCCGCCTGCTCTGGGTTTCATTCGCCGCGGTCGCCTCGGTGCTCCTGATCGCAACCACCAACCAGCTCAGCCAGGACATCGCCGTCATTCCTTTTCTGTGGGTGCTGCCGCTGGTCCTGTATCTGCTGAGCTTCATCCTCTGCTTCGATCATCCGCGTTGGTATCGACGGGGGCCCTTTGCAGGAATATTCGTGATGGGCACGGTGGCCGTCTGCCGTATTCTGTATGCGGAGTCGGGTTCATCGCTGGCATTCCAGATTGGCAGCTACAGCGTCACCCTGTTCGCCGCCTGCATGATCTGCCACGGAGAACTGTACCGGATGCGGCCGTCACCCGGCTTCCTGACATCCTTCTACCTGCACATAGCCGCCGGAGGCGCGCTCGGCGGTCTGCTGGTTGCAGTCGTCGCACCGTTCTTTCTCGACCGGTACGCCGAACTGCAGGCCGGACTCTGGGTCCTCAGCTACCTTCTCGGCGTGGTCTGCCTGCGCGACCGCGACCGCAAGCTCGCGGAAGGCATGGCCGTTGCAGCTCTTGTATCCATTGTTCTGCTGCCGGCTTTCTGGATCAACTGGGCCGACGGCATCACAGATGGACTTGCCGCCTATGGTGACGTCTTTGGGAATGTGTACGGGAAACACTGGCCCCTCATCGTGGCAGCCTTTGTCGTGGTGATCCTTTCGTTTGCCGACGGATGGCGTCGCATGGCACAGGCGTGGCGTTCGCGCATGGGCGGATTCGTGATGTTTCTTTCAGTGGGACTCGGCATCTTCTTTATCATCCAGCTCCACCACACAGTCGGCACAACCCTTGTCGCCACACGCAACTTCTACGGGACACTTCGCGTCTATGAGGAACTGCCGGGCCGCGAATATGGCCAGAACCGGAAGCTCGTGCACGGGGTCATCACGCATGGCCTGCAGTTCGAAAATCCCATCCAGTCGAGATGGGCAACCACCTACTACGGCGAATCGAGCGGCGTAGGACTGGCGATCAAGCACCTCCGGCGTCCCGAGGGACAACGTCGGATCGGGCTGGTGGGATTGGGCACGGGCACCCTCGCGGTCTATGGGCGGAAGGGAGATCAACTCAGCATCTATGAAATCAATCCTGACGTCGTCACGATCGCCAGGCAGTATTTCACATTCCTTTCGGAGTGCGAGGCTCAGGTGGAGGTGATACCCGGTGACGCCCGCCTGTCGATGGAGGAGGAACTGGCGGCTGGCAAGCCACATGCCTTTGATCTCCTCGTGCTGGATGCCTTCAGCAGCGATGCGATCCCCATCCATCTCCTGACGCGTGAGGTGATGGACGTGTACCTGCGCCACCTGCGCGAAGACGGAATCCTGGCCGTGCACATTTCAAACCGGTACCTCGACCTCCAACCCGTGGTCGAAAAGCTCGCCGATGCGTCCGGACTTGTCACCGCGACCATCACAGATGACTCCGAAGATTCCTGGTGGATTTATCGCACGAAATGGATGCTTCTCGCCCGCGACCCAGCGCTGCTGTCAGCCAAGGAAATCGAGGAGAAAGCGCTTCCTCGCAGTGAGGAAACCGACGCGACTGCGATTTGGACTGACGACCATGCCAGCCTGATCCAGGCACTCCGCTGAGTCTGGTGTACGCGAGCAGGAAGCGCCCGGCAGGGTGGACTAAGTCCGTGCAGAGGACGCGTTTTTCGCAACTACGAGGATGTTTTCGGAGGGTTCGCCGGATTCTGGGAGCGGATCATATCCGTCGTGCCAGAACTCCCCTGGACGACGACCGGAGGAGTGGGAGACGCAAAGGATAGCCCCCTGGCCTTGACCGCCCGCATAAACGCGCCGTTCAAACGCTGGCGCAGTTCCATGTGCTTCCGGAAGTCATCGTCAACCGTCATGTATACGACCCAGATGTCCAGCGATGTCGGATTCAGATCCCGAAAATAGACCATGACAGAACTCACATCAATTTCCGGCTGGGCGAGGATGAGTTTCTCAAAATCCTTCACGATTGTGTCCATGTCCTCGGCGCTTGCGGCGTAGGTGAGCGAGATGACCTGCTCGACGCGCCGCTGGGTGAAGCGCGAGAGATTGGTCACCGCCTCCATCGCCACGGTCTTGTTGGGGACAATAGTTACGGACTTGTCGGGATTGCGCAGTTTGGTCGAGCGCAGTCCGATGTCCTCAACCAATCCGGTGTGGGCGCCTATCCTGACGGTTTCGCCGATCCTGAACGGCTGGTCGATCGCGACCACGACGGAACCAAAGAGATTGGCAATCGTATCCTGTGCGGCGAGCGCCATCGCTATACCGCCAATGCCAAGGCCGGCAAGGAAGGCCTTCACATCAGCTCCCAAACTCTGCGCAACCATGAGCACGCCAAAGATGAAGAAGATCACAAGCAACGTCTTCCGGATCCGCGGCATGAATGCGGCGACCGCAAGCTTCCGAACGGTCGCCACCTCCTGCATGTGTTCGAGCAGGGAGTTGAATGCCCGGAGGAATAGCCAGAAGATAAGAAGCGAAAATACCAGGGCGGAGGCGTAGGCAATTGCCTCGCTGGTGGCTGAAGACAATTTCAGCACC
Source organism: Verrucomicrobiota bacterium (assembly GCA_014584295.1). Taxonomy (GTDB): domain Bacteria; phylum Verrucomicrobiota; class Verrucomicrobiia; order Opitutales; family Opitutaceae; genus UBA6669. The sequence goes on along the minus strand of JACTNC010000047.1, from coordinate 3,845 downwards.
TTGAGGCCGGCAAGAACGCCGAGAAAAACAATCAATGCACCGACCGGGGATGCCAGCGAAGTGAAGAGCTTGTCATCAAGCGTTGTCTCGGTGCGCGACGCCACCCTCCTGAAAATTCCAAAGACCACTCGGGTCACCAGACCTCGTAGAATGATGGCGCCCACCAGAAACATCGCCGCTACAAGGTAGCGGGTTGTGCCGCTTTCACTGGTCTCCACGCCGAAGGCCTCCAGAATCTCATCGACCAGGTGTTCGAGGAAATCCATAGCCGGAACTTCCGTATCATGGCGGTCTACCGTCGCCGCAGCGGCCGCCTGGTTGCCCGCATCCGATACAGCCGCTTTTTCGGCACCCGCGTCCGTCTGGGCCTGCACATGCGTGGGGACGCAGACAAGGAAGAAGGCCAGGAGGAGGTGTAAGAGGGAAAGAGGAACCAACCGATTCATGAATGGAAATAGGGAGGGTTTGACGAAATTCCCGGAAAAGGCGCCTTCAAATCCAAAAAAAGGGAAAATTCCCACAGGGCACACCTAACCCAACTCCCCTCTTGCGACAGAGCGCCTCAAGGGGCCATCCTCGCAAACCAATGATCCTGCCCAATCTCCTGGCTGTCCTTACGGACCTTCCGCCGCTGCCGATGTGGGCGTGGCTTGCATTCTTCGGCTTCATTGCCGCCATGCTCGCACTCGACCTCGGCGTTTTCCATCGGGATTCGCATGTCGTATCGACGAAGGAAGCGCTCGTCTGGTGCGCGGTCTGGGCTGGTCTCGCACTAGGATTCTGCGGGCTTCTGCAATTCTGGCGCGGAAGCGAATCCGCACAACAATTCCTTGCAGGCTATCTGGTCGAACTCTGCCTGAGCGTCGACAACGTTTTCGTATTCATCCTCGTATTCGCGTATTTCAAGGTCCCGGCCCAATGGCAGCACCGTGTGCTCTTCTGGGGCATCCTGGGCGCCGTCGCAATGCGCGCGGTCTTCATCCTCGTGGGCGTCAGCGTGCTCGCGCGATTCCACTGGGTGATCTACATCTTCGGCGCTTTTCTCATCTACACCGGCATCAAGATGGCCTTCTCAAAGGGGGCCGAGGAAGAGATGCACCCGGAAAAGAACATCGCTGTCCGCCTGTTTCGAAAGATCTATCCGGTGAGCTCCTCGATGGATGGCGGACACTTCTTCACGCGGCTGGACGGCCGGCGCATGGCGACGCCCCTGTTTGTTGTTCTGATCGTTGTGGAATCGACCGATGTGATCTTCGCCCTCGATTCGCTCCCCGCCGTGCTCGCGATCACGCGGGACGGCTTTGTCGCGCTCACATCCAACATTTTCGCGATCCTCGGCCTTCGTTCCCTCTATTTCGCGCTCAGCGGAATCATGCAGCTCTTCCGTTTCCTCAAGTTCGGCCTTTCACTCATCCTCGTGTTCATCGGCGTAAAGATGCTGATCACCTATTTCGAGTACCACATCGATACCACGGTGTCGCTCGGCGTCATCGGCGGCGTGTTGCTGCTCTCGGTCCTCGCCAGTGTGGTCATCAAGGAAAAACCCAAGGCGGTCCCGCACGGAGTAAATAAATGAGAGCCCGACCCCTTCGCAGGGTCGGGCTCAGATGGCTGGATCGGCAACCAACAGAGACCTGGCAGGTCTGCCTACGCGACTGCAATCTTGCGCGGCTTGAGTGCCTCCGCCTTGGGCAGCGTCAGCGTGAGCACACCGTCGCGAAGCTCAGCGCTGATCTTGTCAATGTTGACCGACGCATCGTGGCTGAGCGTTAGATTGAATTCTGAATCAACGCTTTCGCGGTAGAGCGATGTCCACGACTCCGGCGCTTTCCAGCCGCGTTTGCCGGTGATCACGATTTCATCGCCGTCGGCGCTGATTTGCAGGCCATCCTTGGTGACTCCAGGAAGATGCACCGTTGCCGTGAAGGCGTCGGCAGTTTCCTGAACTCGATAGGATGGTCGAACGGTCTGGACGGCTGTGGCGTCCGCCAAGTGGAGGTCACTGCCCTTGTCGGATGGACGATTGAAGGAAGGAAGGAGGGAATGTAGCAGGCTCATGGGATGTAGATTTGGATTGATGATTGTAAATGTGAGTGGTGAGGCCCCGAGCATCGGCGGTGCGCTGTCCATGGGCCCGAAGGCGGTCAGCCGACCTGAACGGAAATCTTCCGCGGCTTGGCTTCCTCCTTCTTTGGTAGCGTGACGGTAAGGACTCCGTTTTCGTAGGCCGCACTTACGGTGCTCGCCTGGACATTCTCAGGAACGCTGATCGCCCGACTGAAGGTCGTGGTCTCCGCGTTCTCGCCTTCACCACGCTTGCGCGTGGCTTTGATCGTCAACGTCTGATCGACCATATCCACCTCAATGGCGTCGCGGGATACTCCTGGCAGATCCGCGCGAACATAGGCGTTGTCCTTGTCCTCGTAGAGATCCACGGGGAAAGCAGTGCCAAACGCCTGCGTCAGACTGCCAAATGCCGAATTGAAAAGCCGGTCGATTTCACCGTCCAATCCGTACCAGGGACTGCGCGAAGCAGTCGTGGAAGGCGAATGGGTGCGATAGGCTGGATAATTATAACGAACGAGTCTCATGATGTTTTATCGATGGTTTGTTTTCTTGTTGGGAAGTTGATGCTGCCTCTGTAGCGCCGTATATGCACATTCGATGCCGAACGTTGCGCACCCTATCCGATATTGATTATAAGCGACTTACGGGATACTCGCGAATGCTTCTGTGCAATTATGGCCGTCTATCATGTCACACGTTGCGCAGTAAAGACCCACTCTATAGCAAACTGGGAACTCCATATTATAGACGGATGCCACGCAATTGTGGCGCACGAATCACGGATGCCGGAGAAACTGGATTTGGCTGGGCATCAGAGCATGGAATTCGTGGAAAAAAGCCGTGTTCAAAAGCCGCTTGTGGGCTATGGTTGGACTCTTGTTGCCATGACTCATCGCTTTGATTTTGAAACCTGTCCTGATCGTCGGGCCACTGATTCGCAGAAGTGGCAGAAGTATGCGGGACGGGATGTCCTCCCGCTCTGGGTCGCGGACATGGATTTTGTGTCGCCCCCCGTAGTCATCGAGGCGCTAAAGGAACGTGTGTCGCATGGCGTTTTTGGTTATGCGCGCCCCGTCAAATCGCAGATTGACGCAGTGGTCGAGATGCTGGCGACCCGCTATCGATGGACGGTTGATCCCGCATGGCTCGTTTGGCTGCCTGGATTGGTCGTCGGATTGAACGTCACTGCTCACGCGGTCGCAGCACCGGGAGAGGAAATCCTCTGCCTTACCCCTGTCTATCCACCGTTCATGACTGCGCCGAGGAATTCCGGGCGCGTTTCTGTGACGGTCCCCCTTCAGCTCAATTCACGGGAGCGGCGCTGGGAAATCGATTGGGATGCTCTTGAGCGCGCGGTGACGCCTCGGACGAAGGCGTTCTTTCTCTGCAATCCTCATAACCCGATCTCGCGTGTCTTCACCCGGGCAGAACTGGAGAAGATCGCCGCCTTCTGCCTGCGGCACAACCTCGTGCTTTGCTCGGACGAGATTCACGCAGACCTCGTGCTCGAGCCGTCGCTGCCGCACATTCCCACCGGCACGCTGGGCGGAGAAATAACAACTCGCACGCTCACGCTGCTGGCGCCCAGCAAGACCTACAATGTGCCCGGACTCGGGTGCGCCCTTGCGATCATTCCTGATGCGAATCTGCGCAGGCGCTTTGTGGCAGCGTCCGCCGGTATCGTCGCGGAGGTCAACATCCTCGGCTATGCGGCCTGCGAGGCGGCCTACCGGCACGGTGAACCCTGGCGCCAGGCACTGCTCGCGACATTGCGCACA
>JACTNC010000048.1 GCA_014584295.1 Verrucomicrobiota bacterium | reverse complement strand
TGCGCTCACCGCCCGAAAGTACGCCGACTTTTTTCTGCTGATCGGCTCCGGTGAAACCGAATTGCGCGCAGTAGGCTCGGGCATTCACTTCGCGGCCCCCGAGATCGAGGATTTCCTCCCCCCCGCTGATTGCCTCATAGATGGTCTGTCCGTCGGGCAGCGAGTCGCGTGATTGATCCACATGCGCGATGCGCACGGTTTCCCCGATGCGAAGCGTTCCTCGGTCCGGTTTTTCGGCGCCCACGATCATGCGGAAGAGGGTGGTTTTGCCGGCGCCATTGGGTCCGACGACGCCGACAATTCCTCCTGGTGGCAGCGTGAAGGAGAAATTTTCAAACAAGAGCCGGTCGCCATAGGCCTTGGCAATTCCCTGTGCCTCCACGACGAGCGTTCCGAGCCGCGGGCCTGGTGGAATCACCAGCTCAAATTCCCGCTCCTTCTCGGCGACACTCTCCTTGAGCATGTTTTCGTATGCAGTGATGCGTGCCTGGGATTTTGCCACACGGGCCTTGGCGGATTTGCGGATCCATTCGAGTTCACGGGCCATGGCCTTCTGGCGGCGATCTTCCGTACGCTGCTCCACGGCGGCCTTGCGCTGCTTCTGCTCCAGCCACTGGGAGTAGTTTCCCTTCCACGGAATTCCATGGCCGCGGTCGAGTTCGAGGATCCACTGGGCGACATTGTCGAGGAAGTAGCGGTCGTGGGTGACGGCGATGACCGTGCCTTCGTAGCGGGCCAGATGCTGCTCAAGCCAATGCACGCTCTCGGCGTCGAGATGATTGGTGGGTTCGTCGAGCAGGAGAATGGACGGCTTTTGAAGAAGGAGTCTGGCGAGTGCGACGCGCCGGCGCTCGCCGCCGGAGAGTTGGTCAACACATTGATCGGGCGGTGGGCAGCGCAGGGCATCCATCGCCATTTCGACCTGAGGAGCGACATCCCAGGCGCCGAGGTGGTCAATCTTGTCCTGAAGTTCCGCCTGCTTGTTGGCAATCCTGTCGCGTGCGGCATCGTCTGGCGCTTCATTCAATTCATCCCAGGTCGCATCGTAGGCCGCGACGAGATCGTTGAGTGCCTTCACACCTTCCTCCACACACTCCCGAACGGTGGCACCTGGTGTCAGGGATGGCTCCTGTTCGAGGAAGCCAACCGGATAGCCCGGTTCAAAATGTACGCTCCCGTCGATGTCGGTATCCCGTCCCGCGAGAATTCGCAGGAGCGAGGATTTCCCCGAGCCGTTGAGCCCGAGGACACCGATCTTTGCGCCATGGAAAAAGGACAGTGAAATGTCGCGAAGGATCTCCTTGCGTTCGATCTTTTTCGAGACGCCGAGCATCGAAAAGATCACCTTGGGCTCGTCTGCTTTGGCCATGATGGAAAGTGGATGGAGGGGTTCCGAAGAAGTGGAAGCCGCGCGTGGCGTCCAGACAATCCGGAGTCGTATGTCTGCATTACGACCCTGAAAACAAACCAGTGCATCAATCGCTTCCGATGGAGCTCTTTGTAGGCTCCACGTCTATTTCAACCTCAGTTCCACGCGTGATCCCGTGGCAACTGGAGCGACAATGAACACCCTTTCGGGTGCGATCTCCCCCGTCTGGAGGATTGCTTCCCGAAGATTCTGGGCCCGCGTATTGGCAAGCGCGAGCAGATCGTTCTCTTCGACTACCACCTTCGCCGCGAGACGCGCGATCATTTCCTCCGTAGAGAACGAGTGCATGGGCTCAGCCGGAAGGGATACTGGCGGTGAGATATCTGTTGTCACCGGAGCAGTAGCGGGTGGGGGGAGGGATTCTCTCTCGCTTCCCGTGAAGAGTCTGCGCATACGTTCGATGAAACTGCTGCCGCGATTCCCATTGTCCGCTGGCGGCGACGGTTGTGCCGGAAGGGGCTCAGCTGATGGCACCGGCGCAACCAAGTCGGGAAATGCTGCTGCGAAGAGTCTGCCCACGGCGCGGTCGCGGTCCTCCTGGGACATGGGCGAATCGTCGTTCGCCCGCGTGGTTGTTCCAGCGCTCCTGGTTACCTGATATTCGGATTGGATTTGCTCCTCGAGTTTGGCCCGCTGCAGTGCCAGTCGATCCGCGGCTGGGTCAAAACCACCGGCAAGGTCCAGTTTCAGGGAGGGGCGGTTTGCGAGGGCCTTTATCAGCGTAGCCCGTTTTCCCGCTTCGGATTCAAGCGGGGTGGTGACACCTGGTTCAAATATCTGGAACGCGAGTTCCTCGCCGCCTCCGCCAAACATGCTGCCGAGCAGGGCAAAGGGAGATGTGGCGGCCTTGGCGAGGAGGTTGCTGATGACGCGCCACACGACCCGCCCGATCCGGAAATTGGGATCGTCGAGGCTGCCTTGGACAGGGACATCGATGACAATCTGGCCGGAGCTGTCCTTGAGTAGCGCGATCGCAAGCGTGATGGGAAGCTTCAACGCATCGGCACTCTCGTTCTTTTCACCGAGCGTGAATTGCTCGAGAGTCACGACGTCGGAGCTGTCAATGGTGCGATTGTTGAGCTTGAATTCAATTGCGAGGCTTAGCGTGCCCCTCTCAAAGGCGTGGCCCGTGTATTTTGCGATGTAGGGACCCATCGGGGAAAGTTCGATGTCCTTGAGATCAAGTTTGACATCTGCGGTTGCCGGCGAGCCGAGCGGATTGAGTTGTCCGGAGATTTCGACCGGGGCGGTGTCATTGACGACTCCCTTCAGTTGGATGCTACCCCTTCCCAGAGATTGCGATGAAAGGCCTTCGATGGTGCCGCTCAGTCTTGAAATCCTTGAAATTGCCGTTGGCTGTACAGATTCGTCCTGAAATCCGAAGGCAGCCTGCTCAAGGGTAAGTTTTCTGATGGTAAGAGGAGGCGGGGGCTGTGGATTTACAGGTGCTGCGCCGATGGCTGTCGTCTCGGATGCGGCTGGGGACGCTTTCGGCACTGGTTTGCTGCCGACGATCGAAGCGAGGTTGAGTTTTCCCTCACGAGAGATCGAAGCGTGGGCATGCAGGTCCCTCCAGAGAATGTGGTTGATGTCCGCCTTCAAGGGATGTGAAGCGAACTCGATCCCTTCAAAGGCGAGCGTCGACCAGGTGGCAGTCGGGCCCTTTGATGCAAAATCCCGGAGATCAAATCCCTCGATGGTTGAGTTGCCCTTGAAGGTCATAGCGTCACCCGCAATCGAGACATTGCCGGCGAGCGAGAACAGGCCCTTGTCCACGTATAGAGGCATGCGGGACTGCAGGTAGGGATTGATCTGCGTGAGGGGAACCTGCTTGAGCGAGACGGCCAAATTTCCGGCCAACGGATGAAGTGCCGAGGTTCCCTCGACGGAAATTTCCCCTCCACCTTCAAGCCCAAGCTTCAATTCCACGGTGGAGAGTTCATTGAGGCGATGAATCTTCAGCGGTGCGAGGCGTGAGGTCAGGTTGCGTACCTGAAATTTTGCGGGATGCGCCAGCGTGCGATCGGTGAGGTGGGCATCGAACTGGGCGATCGCGATCTGCTTCACCGTGACCGACCACGGAGCTTGGGTGGTGGCGGACGAGGTGGGTTTGCCTGTGTCTGCGTTTGAAGCTGTTGCGGGTTGATGGACGGAATGCTGCGATTTTGGCAAAATAAGGCTCATGATGTCGATTCCGTCAGGCTGCCGATTCGCTACAATGTCTCCGCCGTCAAGGCGAAGCTCTCCGATGGAGGCTTCCCGACTCGCCAGGCTGGCATCAAGCTCGGTGAGGGAAATTTCTTTTACAGCGATTCGCGGATCGGACGCATTCGGTGCCGTGAGTTCCAGGGACTGGATCGCAATGGAGCCATCTGAAATGCGTACGTCAGGCGTGCCGTTTGCGAAGTTTGCTTCGTAGCGGGCCTTGATCGAAAGATCTCCGCTTTGGAGTCGGAATTGGACCATGCCCTCGTAGTAAGGGGAGTATTTTGGAAGCTTGAGGTTGGTCAGAGCGAACTCCCCCGAAGACCTGAGCACCTCGGGTTCAAGGTTGCCCGTCCATGATAAGCCTTCGCCCGTTTCGGATTTTGCGGAGAAGGAGTACGGTGCGCTTGCATCTCCGACAGTCTTGAAATTTTGAAGTGCAAACGTGACGGGGCCGATGTCAGTCGAGAAAGGCGCAGCGGTTCCGGCATCCTCGAAATGAAAACGAGCATGGGTTACCGCAAAATTTCCAATGGAAATGGCAGGCATGCGTTTGTCGGAGGAGGGCGAATTTTCGCTTGGGCCATCCGTCTTCTTGTCGATGAGGTCGGCAAAATTCAGATGACCGCCGGCATCCCGCAGGATTGTTGCGTGAAACCCGTCCAGTTCGATTTCCTTGAAGGTCCAAGCTCCCAGAAGTCGCTTCAGCGGGTCGAAGTTGGCTGAGAGCCTGTTCCAGCCGACAAAATTTCCGCCCTTCTTGTCGCGCACCTCGAAGCCGGTGATCTCAATTGAAAACGTGAGTGGATTGAGCCGTACCTTGAGAATGCTTACCGGTCGGTTGAGGGCCTTGGAGAGGCGCTTTTCCGCCTGAGCACGAATAATCGGAGGCAGAATAAGAAAGCCGACCAGCACATAGCTGACTGCAAAAATTCCGAGAGCGATCAGCAGGCGCCGGAGTCTAGTGCCGCGCGGGGCCTCGGTGGCGGGATTGGATTCAAGCGTGCTCACAAGCGATCAGCGACAGGGCAAATGGCGCCCGGTGCCGCTATCCGGCGATTCTTTGTCTGAAAGGGGCAGGCGTTCCGGGGGCGGCTAATCTGCCGAGGTCGGCTTTCTGCTTCGATTGCGGGAAAAGTTAACCCAACGATTCTCAAATATGCCGCGAATCACCCGCGTCCTTTGCGGCATAGCCGGTTTCCTGCCGCTGGTGGTTCACTGCGTTTTTCTTTAGATATGCCTGATAGACATCCTCAGCACTCATGCCGAGAACTTGCGCGAGAGAGACGAGAAAATGAAAAAGGTCGACGACCTCAACCCGGGCATTCTGTTCGTCAAACTTCTGATATTTTGCCCACCATTTCCAGGGAACGGAATCCACGAGTTCCGCAAGTTCCTGCTGCATCGCTCGGGTGTAATTGAGGATCCACTTTGCCTTCTCCTCCTCATTTGGAGGAGGAAGATGTACTCCAATCCGTTGATTTAGAGCATCCTGCATTTTGAAGATCGCTTCGAGTCTGTCGGGGGTCATGTGGATGAGAGTCACTCCGTTTCACTAGAGCTGCAAGAATTCTGTCGCGAACGGCGTGTGAAGGGGTTAAAATTAAGCAATTTGCACGTAAATTCCATCAGTAAGTCATGACTATCTCGCAAAGGAATCATGGAATTAGGGTTGCGAGTGCATTTGCATTAGCCGATATTAGACGGTGTGCTGCCTGCGTTGAGCGTTCTTGCTCCGCCCATGGCGCCGACTGCGCATTCCGCACCTCTGCGGTTTCTGCGCCTCAAACCAAACATAATAAAACCCGTCATGTCCGATCCAACCATGTCCAGTGTGACGCCTTCGCAGGCCGATTCTGCCGCGCCGTCACCTGCGACCTCCAGCGCGCCAGCCGCTGCAACCGAGCCGAGTTCCTTTGGCACGAGTCGCGGCTCGGGCCTCGCGCGCGGCAAGCGTCCGACCATCGTCGCACCCACTGCCGCCAGTACCGCATCCCGCGGCGACTACAAACCCACTGCCGTTCAGGTCATTGTTGCTGAACGTGAGTACCAGAATCCGTTCGCGCCCGAAACGCCGCCGAGTCAGGAGCTCGTTTCTCCCGTTCCGGCGTTTGAGACGCGAGCTTCTGTTGAAGTATCAACAGCTTCCGCTCCGGCGGATGCTGCATCATCCAAGACCCCGGAAACCGTCATCATGGCCACTCCACTTGCCCACCCACGAGGCACGGAGGAGACACCTGTTGCTGAAGTGCAGGAGAATCCGGAGTCGGTTCCGGAAAAATCAAGCATCACCATCCTTCCTCCCGCGGAACCGCGCCGCCCTGCAACAAGCTGGGATCATACGTCCTCTCGAGAGGAGAGTGGAAGGCCTGAAAACGCTGAAAGACGCGAGGATCGTCCTTCATTTCGTCCGGATCGCCGCGGTGATCGTTCCCGCGGTGAGGGATTCCGGAATGGCGGTCAGGGCAACTCACGCGATGGGCGCCGGGATGGCCGTGAGGCTCGGTTTCAGCGCGAGGATCGCCCTTCGCGCGAGAATCGGGGTAATCGGGGCCTAGGGGCAGATCGCAGCGCGGCCCCAGCGAGGACATTCACGCCGCAGCCGCCTGCCCCTTCAAACCCAGAGTCGGCGAAGAAGTCCGGCGGCTTTGTGAGCTGGATCAAGGGCATATTTGGCGGATCGTCGGCTGAATCTCCCTCAGATCGGGCACCAGGCAAGACACCGAATGACCGGGAAACCACTCGCTTTGAGGATCGTGGCGGGTCCCGCCGTCGACAGGGCGGAGGGGGACGCCGTTTTGACCAGCGCGGACCTCGCGAGGGCGGTGAATTCCGCGGATACGGATCCAGCGACCATTCTGGCAGCGGGGAAGGCGGTGGAAATCGCAGGCGACGCCACCGCGGTGGTCGCGGTCGGAATCGTGGCGAGTTTGGCGCTCCTGATAGCCGTTCCGGCGGAGGCAGGGAAGAGGGAGGATCTTCTTCGGATAACGGGTAATTGAGTCTCAGATGCGGCTTTCAAGGTCGCACGAATCGAAGGCGTCCGCATTTTCGGGCGCCTTTTTTATTGTTTCGACGATTGAATCCCGTGCGATTCCATTTGTCGATTCACGCCTCGCATGCCCGATCTCATCGTCAATGGCGGCAAGCCGCTCTCCGGAACCATCACACCCTCTGGCAACAAGAACTCGGTTCTCCCGATTCTTTGCGCCTCGCTGCTGACGGATGAGCCGGTGGTCCTGAGGAATGTGCCCGACATCACCGATCTGGAAAAACTTGTCGGATTCTTCCGGTCGCACGGCTCGCGGATCAAGTGGGACCGGGAACGAGGGATCATGGAAATCGACCACTCGAACTTTACCGACGCCCTGGTGAACGCCGAGCTTCCCCAGGCAATGCGGTCGACGGTGCTTCTGTATCCCGCCCTGCTGCATCGCCTCCGCAAGATTTCGATCTCCTCGAATTCGAAGGGGTGCTCACTTGGCGTTCGTGAGATTGATCCCCATCTGGACATATTTCAGACCCTGGGAGCCATCGTTGACGCGGGAGATCCTCTGGTCATCGGACTTCCCAACGGGTTTCAGGGCGGGCGCCATTGGTGCGACTACATGTCGGTCACGGTTACCGAGAACTTTGCCATGGCGGCCGCGGTCGCGAGTGGCGATTCAACGCTGATCAATGCGGCGAGTGAACCCCATGTCCAGGAGCTGTGCGCGGCGCTTGTGGCGATGGGAGCAAGGATCGAGGGCATCGGCACCTCGATGCTGAAAATTTCGGGAGTGGAGAAGTTGTGCGGTGCCACGATCGAAATTGGCACCGACTACCATGAGGTGGTTACCTTCCTGGCATTGGGCGCCATTACGGGTGGCGAGGTGCGGGTTGAGAAGTCGCTGCCGCAGCATTTCGACCTGATTGTGCGCGCATTCCGCAAGCTGGGTGTCGTGGTCGAGCATGAGGGAGGCACGGCGATTGTGCGCCGCAACCAGGATCTGAAGATTGAAACGCCGTTCACGACCAATCTCCTTACAAAAATCGAAGCCGCACCCTGGCCGTATTTCTCCGTGGATTTGCTGCCGTTGATGATCGCGGTGAGCACCCGTTCGGAAGGTGTCGTGCATTTCTGGAACAAGGTATACGAGAACGGCTTTTCCTGGATACCGGAACTGGCAAAGTTCGGCGCGCACGTGATTGTCAGCGATCCTCATCGCATCGTTGTGTTTGGCAACAAGCCGATGCGTGCGGCGGTCGTTGATTCGCCCTATGTCATTCGTGCCGCAATTGCACTTTTCATGGTGGCCGCGAGTGTACCGGGCCGAAGCGTCGTCAAGAATGCCGATGTGATCCAACGCGCGCATCCCCACTTTGTGGAGAACCTGCGTCGACTCGGAGCCGATGTGGAATGGAAGTGACACCTGCATGAATCCGAAGGCGAAACCAACTCCCGGCGCATCACCCGCGCATCCCTCCACCGGGATGGCATACCTGACGAACACGCTTTCCCAGCCGGTGAGCCAGGCGGAGGCGGCGCTGCGTCCGTTGACCTTTGCGGATTTCACGGGGCAACCGAAAACGGTGGAGCGCCTGCAGGTCATGGTGGGCGCTGCGAAACGTCGCGGCGAGGCATTGAACCACATTCTGCTGAGCGGTCCACCTGGCCTCGGGAAAACCACCCTGGCGTTCATTCTCGGACATGAGCTTGAAAAGAACGTACGTGTCACCTCCGGGCCCGTTGTTGAAAAGGCCGGTGACCTGGCCGGTCTGCTCACGAACCTTGAGGAAGGGGACCTGCTGTTCATCGACGAGATTCACCGCATTCCCAAGACGGTCGAGGAGTACCTTTATTCGGCGATGGAGGATTTCCGACTCGACATCATGATCGACCAGGGGCCGAACGCGCGCAGTGTGCGCCTTTCAATTCCGCGGTTCACGCTCATCGGGGCGACCACGAGGGCAGGGCTACTGACCGCCCCCTTGCGCTCGCGCTTCACGCTTCAGACGCGGCTCGAGTATTACGATGTGCCGACCCTTGTTGGCATCGTGCGCAGAAGCTGCGGTCTGCTCAAGGTGGAGGTTGATGAGGAAGGGGCGCTCGAAATTGCGCGCCGGTGCCGGGGCACGCCCCGCATTGCCAACAATCTCATTCACTTTTGTCGTGACTATGCGCAGGAGCGGGCAAAGGGGAGAATCACGCGGCAGGTGGCTTCGGCTGCACTCGAGCTCCTCGAGATTGATGCTCGCGGCCTTGATGAGATGGACAAGCGGGTGCTTCGCGTGATGGCGGAAAACTATGGCGGTGGCCCTGTGGGGCTCGGTACGATAGCGGTCGCCGTGGGCGAGGAGGCGGAAACGCTCGAGGAGGTGCACGAGCCCTACCTCATTCAAGAGGGATACATTCAGCGCACACCCCAGGGCCGCGTGCTCACGCCGAAAGGGTATGGCGTGATCGGACTGAAGCCGGGTTCTGGCGACAGTTCCGGGCAGGGCATGTTGCTTTGAGGGCAGTCCCCGCCTTTGGATTCCCCGCCGAAGGTGGAACTCCGTGATTTTGACGGATACAGAGTTCGCCTTTTTCGGTGATTCGCTTTCCCGCTATTTCAACAGGACCTGCCACTGGTTTTCTCGCGCGGATCGCGCGGCTTTCAATGCGCCGAGCGCAACGTATCGCTTGTAGTCTTGACCGGCGATCTTGACCTTGGGTGTTTCATAGCCCTCGTCGACAAGGCGCTGCTGAATCACGGTGTCGATGCCTTTCAATTGTGATCCACCCCCTGTTATAACGATGTTCTGCAGGAGCGTGACAACGCTGTCGGATGACGCGCGCGATATCAAGGCGACCAACGCAGGATAAATCTTGTCGATGAGAGCATTGGCAGAGCGCCCGAGTACTTCACCGAGTTCGAGCACGTGGGCCTTGCCTCCGAGGATGACGCGGACATCTATGGGCTTGCGAATGGGGCCCACGTACGAGTGAGCCTCCTTGATTTCGCGGATCTTTGTTCTCGAAAGTCCATTGTCGGGATAGGTCCGATTGAGTTCGGCCTCGATCAACGCATCAATTGCATCTCCGGCAAATCGAATGGAGATCTGGTCGGCCTCATTGGGAAAATACCCCTGTACGAGACAGAGATCGCTCGTACCGCCACCAATGTCTATGAAGAGGGAATTGGTGACGGGATCCACGTAACCGGGTTGTCCGACCCGCGATTCGTCCCGGTAGCCAAGAGCTGCGAGGAACGGCTCTGGAATCAGAATGATCCGGTCGAACACACCCATGGCTGCACGGCGAATATTTTCACGGGCTGTCTCATCGGCATTGGCTGGGACGCCGATGACGCCACGGATTTCAGCTTGACCGGAGGGATCGGCGAGCGTGCGGACGTGAAGGAAAAAATCGCGCGCAGCCGTTGGATGAGCAATCACGCCGTCCGCCAGGGGTGGAATGGCGTTGACGTGGAGTCCATTCTGGATGGCCTGATCGCCGAACAGCAGGCGTGAATTGCCGGCGATGATGCCGTCCACGATCCCCTCCTTCACGTACCCGACCACACTGGGGATCACCTTGCTGACGGTGATGTCTCCGGATCCTGCAGCACCGGCGAGGATGCATGATTTGTTCGTTCCCAGATCGAAACCAACGAGCACGACCTTGCGCTGGGCGCCTTTCTCAAGGTGCGGCACGTTGGGTGATGGCGTTGGCGACGCGCTGGTGGAGTATGTCGATACGGACGGTCGTTCGGGTGTGAGTGTGGGCATAAGGAGGTAGCGCAGCGTGCGCGATTGATGGATCGAAGGGGGAGTAGAATCAGTTTCGGCCGGCGGTGTGAGACACCGGTTGTTTACGGACGCGGCTTCGCATCGCGGCGCCTTTCATTTTGGGCCGGGGGGATGCGATGTTGTGCCGGGCAGTCATTGTGCGCGAGTAGACCCGTTCATTGGCTGGTAGTTCACGGAAAAATCACGAGATGTGTGACTGCGGCGGATGCCATGCACGTTGCTTGGACGGAATTTTCTGATGATGATTGTCCATCAGGGGTTGTCTCGCTGGGCCCATTCCCGCTGGAAATGGGCACAAAAAAGGCGCACCCTCGGGAGGTTGCGCCTTTTTGGAAATGCAGTTGGGACTTAGAGTACGTTCACAAGGCGATGGGCCTTGTCGAAGGAAACCGTGCCGTCCTTGAGTGCGAAGAGTGTCCAGTCACGACCCACTCCCACGTTCTTGCCTGCGTGGAGCTTGGAGCCGCATTGGCGGACGAGGATGTTGCCGGCGAGAACGGTTTGACCACCGAACTTCTTTACGCCGAGGCGCTGGGAGTGACTTTCACGCCCGTTGCTTGATGTTCCCTGACCTTTCTTATGTGCCATGACGTTGGTCCTTTCTATTTAAACTGTGATGGATTCGATCTTGATGACCGAGAACTCCTGGCGGTGGCCCTGCTTGCGCTCGTAGCCCTTCCTCTTGTTTTTCTTGAACACGACGATCTTTCTGCCGCGTTTGTTTTCGAGGATGGTGGCGGTGACGGAAGCGCCTGCGAGCGTCGGAGTGCCGATCCTGAAAGAGTCGCCTTCGCCGGTGGCCAGCACATCCTTGATCGTGACCGTGTTGCCCTTTTCCGTATTCGGGAAGCGGTTAACGGTCAGGATGTCGCCTTCGGTGACAACATACTGCTGGCCTTGGGTTTTGATCGTGGCTTTCATAAAATAAACCGCGGACTAAGTGGCTTTTGGCGACGGCAAGCAAGGAGATATTTGCTGGAAAACCGTGCCTTAGCGTCCGCCTGCGGTGGTGGAGCGACGCTCCGGAGCAAATGGCGGCGAATCAGGGCGATTTTGGTGCATTGAGTAGATTGTTTGCAGCATCTGCCTTGGCCCGGATTTCCGCATTCTCCTCGGAAATGCGAGTATTCTGCATTTCTATGTCCTGATAATAATGTTGGCGCCGCTTGTAGTCGGTAGGGAGAATGCCGCGGACGAGCAGGGCTTTCTCCGCCTCAAGTTCGAGAGCCTGTTGCTTGCGCAGGTTTGCCAGCCTTGCCGCCTCGCGTTCCGCCGCTTCGCGGCTCTTGAGTTCGGCTTCGCGCAGCCTCTCCAAAGCAGCCATCCTTTCCTTCTCAGCAGCTTCGGCTTCCTTCTCGCGTTGCTCAGCCATTCGGCGGGCTTCGCCCTCTGCAGCTTCCCTTTCTTTGGCGAGACGCTCGCGGTTAAGGCGCGCCGCACGCGCTGCTTCCTCGGCTGCCGCACGCGCAGCCTCCGTTGCGGCCTGGGCCGCCTGAAGCCGGGCGAGTTCCTTTTCGGCAGCCTCTGAATCCTGCTGCGCTTTCAGTGCGGCCAAGCGGTGGGCCTCTGCCTCTGCTTTGGCCTTGCGAGCTGCGTCTTCAGCCAGCTCCGCAGCTGACGCCTTTCGGGCGGCCGCAGCCCGCGCGGCCTGATCCCGATCCATGGCTTCACGGTACCAAGTATATCCAAAAAATGCTCCGATGACGGCCAGAACAGCGATGATGGCGAGTGCGATGGACCTGCTCATAGGGATGGATGGGAAGCCAGTATTGTCGAGCGAATGGCCGTGATTGGGAAGCGATAGTTGGGCTGGAGAGGCGGAAATTCGATCACGCCGCGACGCATGGGGGCGAAATCGATTTCGAGCGCGGGCGGCTCGCAGCTGTCGGCTTCAGGAATGACGCTTATTTTGTGGTCTGTAAAACACGTAGTTCGTGAGGAAGCTCAGACCGAAGATTCCGCTCAGTGTGCGAATGTTCCGCATAGCACCCACCACACTCGGCAGGGAGCTTGCAGAAGGCTCGCGCACGCGAAGGAGAAAGATGGCACCGGCCAGGGCCACAACCGGCTGGACAACGAAACAGAGATGATAAACCAACAGGGGCTCCTGAAGGGTCCTCAGGGCATGACCGAGCACCTGTCCGCCAAGGATGGGCGCGACCGCTGCAACGAGAGAAGTGACCGCCAGATTCACCCCGATTGCCAGCGATTTCGCGGGAATGGGCAGAAGCTTTAGCAGCATCGTGAATTGCCCGAGAATGAATCCCGCGCTCGTCATGCCGCCCCAGGTCCAGAGCGGGTACAGGATGTTGCGGTTGCTGGTATCCAGAAAGCACCAGAGGATGTTGCCCAATTGCCACATTACGAGGGAGACTGTCATCACCGCCTTGTTCCCGTGGCGATCAAGCATCTGACCCCATGCGCGAAGCGAAAGCGCACCCCCGAGGGCTGAGAGCGTTGAAAGCATGCCGACTTCGAACGCCGACATTTCAAGCTGCTCGAACATGAATACATGATAAAACGGACCGAAGGAATTTGCCGCAAATGACCAGATGGCGCCAAATCCGATGAATGCCAGAAGGGACTTTGATTGCATCACGAGGGCGAGCTGATCCCTGTACGAAAGCATTCCCTTCGGACGCGGAGCCTCAAGGTTGGACGATGGGGTGTCCCAGATCCATTTCAGTGAAAAGATCCGTAGGAAGACTGCACCGACGATGATGGCTTGAAAGACGGGGATGCTGTAGTTCCAGCGATCAAGGGCCCACCCGGCCACGAGCAGAAAGGTCAGGGTCGAAAGCGAAAGCAGACGGTTGCGCTGGCCGAAGTACTTTCCGCGAAGCCGGGCCGGCACCCATTCCTGGATCCATGAGTTCCAGGCGACGCCCGCAAGTGAGGCGGCGAAGCTCGAGACGAAGTACCAGACAGCCAGCCAATGCCCTGATCGAACCGGGTCATCGACAGGCATGTAAGCAAGCATCACAACCAGTCCACCCCACGCCACCATGTGGACACAGGCGGGAAGGAAGGCCTGGAGCTTGGTGGACAGTCGCCGTGCCAGAAACGGCGAGACGAACACCTGCAGGAAATTGCAGATGAAAGGGAGGGCAGTGATGATCCCGATCATCCATTTCGGAAGGTGAAGCGCCTTGGTGTAGAGGGCGGCGAGGAAGACGTTGACCGGAAGTGACATGGTCACAATCGGCATTGCCACGAGGCCATCCGCCGTGCAAAGAAGCAGCGCCCTCCTGAAAAGCTTTTTGCGCTGGGCAGTGGTTTCTCGGCTGGAAGTCACGTGGTGTCTTTGGATCCGAACTTGAACACATGTCGCGCCTTATTGAAGCAAAAGAAATCAGACAGAAAAAAACGGTTGATTTGGCGCACTGGCTTGTCGGAAAGCTGCTTGTGAGGAAGATCGGACGAAGGAAGGAAATGCGCCATCGGATCACTGAAACCGAGGCGTATGACAGTGAGCAGGACCTCGCCTGCCATGCCTCCCGGGGACGCACACCGAGGAGCGACGTCCTCTATTCTCCTGGGGGCGTGTGGTACGTCTACCTCTGCTATGGCATTCACGAGATGCTCAATCTCGTCGCAGGCCCTGCCGAATGGCCGGCCGCGGTACTGATCCGGGGTGTCGATGGAATTTCCGGTCCGGGTCGAGTCACGCGCGCACTTGAAATCAACCGTTCATTGAACCGGGCGGAAGCGTTGCCGACGAGCGGACTCTGGCTCGAGGACGACGGTTGGGTTCCACCAGGCACGGCGGTCAAGTGTACCCCGAGGATTGGGATTGATTATGCGGGTCCGGTGTGGGCGTCGAAGCCGTGGCGCTTTGTGCTTCAATCAACCGCGGGTGCTCCTGAGGTAAAATCAGATGCCGGACCACGTCGCCAACGGAAAGTTTCCCAAGGTCATCGCCGGCCTTCAGAACGGTGATGTTTTCACCGTAGGGAGCCCAGATTCCGGGCTCAGTAGGTCCAAACAGGACCACGCAGGGGGTGCCTACCGCGGCGGCAAGGTGGGCGACACCGGTGTCGTGTCCGACAAACATGCGGCACCGGGAGATCGCGGCGGCAAGAAGCGGCAGCGGCCATGTATCGGCAATTCGAATACGATGTGAGGAGAGTCCTTGCATCTCTCCGCGCACCGCCTGCTCCGCCTCCCCGAGAACGATCAGCAGGGGCTCTGGTGCGAGGCGGTCGATTAATTCACGCCAGCGATTGAGCGGCCAGTTTTTCCGCGGAGATCCACTTCCGGGATGGATGACCATGCGCCGTGGGTCGGGCTGCAGGAGCCTCGCGGCCTCGGTCAGGCATGAATCCGGGATCACGAGGTGTGCGGGGCGTGGAGAAGGGAGTCCGAGGTCCGTGAGTGGAGAAAAGAAATGCGTGCAGGCGGGACGGGATTCGATCCGGGCCCCGCCCGCAAAGTGGCGTTGTGCGGGCGTCAGTGGAAACCGCCTGGCGAGTTCGCCTCCGGGATCCGGCCAATAGTTAAGTATGAAGCTGAATGACTCCAGCCAGGACTGGAATGCCGGGGGCAGCGGACCATCGCCATGGAGTTGCGCCCAACGGGCATCGGATTCGTCATGGGCGGCGTCCAGCGTGCCGTCGAGGACGGCCAGTTGAGCGGCGCGGGAGTTGCCCACGCATTCGATGCGGGCATGGGGCCAGCGGTGCCTAAGCGCCTTCAGCAGGGGAAGTGTCACCAGGAAATCGCCGAGGGCGCCGCCCCTAAGAATGAGAATGGAGTCAGGGGTCAACGGTGGGCTTCACGGACGATTCCAGGGGCCGGCAACTCGTGTTCTGCGAGACTGAGCCGGGCGGTGCCGAAATTCAGCTTTAGCTGCATCTGAACGGGCTGGGGCTTGTCGGGCGTGGATACCCATACCTTGATTTCTCCGCCGCGTTTGAAGACGCCCCGGGGAGGCTCCGATTCCATTCTCGGCGTAAGCTGTACCGTGTTGAAAGTGCCCGAGGGCGTTCTAACCTGTTCAATTTGCTCAGCACGGATCACTACAGGATAGATGTCCCGGCCGAAATAGACATCGACGCTGCGATGGTCGCCGGGCTTCGGGTTCCATTCCCGCGTCTGGATGAGTGCGGTGATGAGATCCACAGGATCGGCCGCGCCGAGTGGGAACTCGCGGTTGCGATCCGGATGAAGGGAATCGGTGTGCACGGCCCGCCGGCGCTCGTAGTCAAAAAGCGTGAGGGTTCGGGTGTCCTTTGAGCCCGTGCCCACCTCCTCGGCGGAGAGCAGTCGCCCCGTTGCCATGTCGACGATGAGGTCCGACTGGTTGTCGAAGCGATAGAAGCCGCGCACGAAGCCGCGGGAGGAGATGCGCGTCGAAATCCGCATGTGGTCCGCTTCTCCGGTCGTTTCGCGCCTGGCTTGGATGATGATTTCACCCGCATTGGAAAAGATTCCCCAGGAGATCTGATAGCGGAAACGTTCCCCGTCGCGCAGAGCGGTAAATGGACCGTTTGCACGGAGTGCCGTGCACGCGAGGGCGAGAATGACGCAGACGGCGACGTACGAGTACATGCGGTGCATCAGATAGAGGGGTGTCTGACTACCATGTTTGTGCAAAGTGAAAAGCGGATGGCGAAATCGCATGCAGCTTGTTTCAACAAAGGCGGTCTATTGGTTGTGGTCGCGCAGGGAATGATTCTACGTTTGCATTGCAGACCGACCGGAGAGGGAATTGTTCGGATTTGGGCTCGGGGAGATAGATCCGGAAGGACGTCCGAGGCCGGGCTTGCCCTGAATCGATGAATCAATGACTTGCGCAGTTTATGACGTTGTGCTGGCTCCTTTGGAAGAGTGCTGCGATTGACAGCGTGAAGGGGCTCGGGTCTGTTGGGCATTTGTGTCCATGACTGACAAGACTCTCCCTTTTACCAAGGCTCAATTGGAAGCGATCGCGGCCCGGGTGCCCACACCCTTTCATATTTACGACGAGGCGGCGATTCGCGCGAATGCCCGGGCGTTCTATCAGGCATTCAAATGGGTGCCCGGCGGTTTTGTGAACTTTTTTGCGGTGAAGGCGCTCCCTAATCCGCATGTGCTCGCTCTATTGAAGGAGGAGGGACTCGGCGGGGATTGCTCCTCATTGGCGGAACTCAGGCTGTGCGAGGCGGCAGGCATCACGGGCGAGCGGATCGTGTTCACCTCAAACGACACGCCTGCGCACGAATATCAGGAAGCTGCAAGGCTTGGAGCGATCATCAACCTGGATGACATATCACACATCGAGTTTCTTGAAAAGGTTCTGGGCGGAAAGCTGCCTGAGATGCTTTGTTTCCGCTACAACCCGGGGCCGTTGAAGGAAGGGAATGTCATCATCGGAAAGCCCGAGGATGCCAAATACGGATTCACGCGGGGGCAACTATTCGAGGGATACCGGACGCTTCTGAAAAAGGGGGTGAAGCGCTTCGGCCTTCACACCATGGTGGCCTCAAATGAGCTGAACCCGGACTACTTCGTGGAGACGGCCCAGATGCTCTTTGATCTGGTGCTAGAGCTGCATCGGGAACTGGGAATCCGGATCGAGTTTCTGAATCTTGGTGGCGGCATCGGCATTCCCTACCGGCCCGGGCAAACGGCCGTGGACCTTGCCCATGTCGGACGCCGAATTGAGGAGGCCTACAAACGGACCATCGTTGCGGCGAAGCTTGATCCAATCCGGATCACGATGGAATGCGGACGCATGATCACGGGGCCGTACGGTTATTTGGTTTCGCGCGTGCTGCACAAGAAGGCCACCTACAAGAACTACCTGGGGCTCGACGCCTGCATGGCGAATCTCATGAGACCCGGAATGTACGGCGCGTATCATCACATTACGGTTCCCGGCGGAGCCAATGCGCCGCGCAAGACCTACGACGTCACGGGATCCCTCTGCGAGAACAACGACAAGTTTGCAATTGATCGGGAGATACCGGATCCCGCGATCGGAGACATCATCGTGATCCATGACACCGGGGCGCATGGCCATGCGATGGGATTCAACTACAATGGAAAACTCCGTTCGGCGGAGGTGCTCTGGAATCGCGATGGAGGTTGGCGCCAGATCCGACGGGCGGAAACGCTGGCCGACCACTTTGCCACACTGGATTTCCCGGGACTCAAGGCATAGCAGCAAGCCCGCGGCTGCAGCTAGGGCTGTCCCCCGAGAGCAAGCAGCGCACGGGCGCCTGATTCGTCAATGAGCAGCGCCTTCAGCAGCCTGCCGCGAAGCGCACCTGCGATGGCGCTTGCACGCTCAGCTCCCGAGGCCACGCCGATGACGCGACGGATCTTGCGCAATTGTGTGAGCTCGATGCTGATGACGCGATTGCGCCAATGAGACTGGCACTCGCGACCTCTTGCGTCGAAGAAGCGGCCGCAAATCTCTCCGACTGCGCCGGCTTCGCGGAGCTGCACGAAGGAATCGGCGCGGAGCAGTCCGCTTTCGAGATAGGTTGAGTGTTCGAGCGGACCCACGCCGACTAGGGCGGCATCCGCACGGCCCAGGCGCCCCCATACCGCCTTGATCTGGTCCGAGGCTAGAAAGGAATCCCGGGTCCGTTTGTCCGCGACAAAAGCCGGCGTATTCAGCCGTAGGAACTCTCCGCCCCAGAGGCCCACGACAAATCGGCCGAGTTCGATCGCGTCATTCTGGGAAATGTTGGCCTCGATGCTTCCCATCGCCTGGACAAGGGTGAGCCGTTTCAGGTCGCCGCGGCGAAATCGTCTTACCACGGCCGCCACGCTTCGACCGCCACCGAGCGCTGCCACGCCCCCATTGGGGAGCAGGCTTGCCACAAATGGTGCTCCAAAATGCCCGACGAGCTGACGAACCGCCTGTTTGTCGGCGCCTGCGGGCGACTTGATTACAGCGACATCCGTGATGTCAAAAGCGGCGCGAACCTGGCGTTCGAGTGATTCATCCCGCGCCGCGTACTGCTCCACGCTGATGCGCACAATGCCCCGTTCCCTGGCAAGCGCCAGAAGGCGGGAGATTTTTGTCTGTGAGACCTGCACGAAATGGGCCACCTCCGTCTGGCCGAGATTGTCGACGTAGTAGAGGGTGGCTGCCATGCGCAGGACATCGTCCGAGTAGGTGACTTTTTTGGGCATCGGCTTTGGAGGGGCTTCCGGAACGGGGGAGTCCGATCGTCTGGATAGCAGGAATGACAGCAATGTCAGGACATTGTTTATGCGCATAAATATTCGCATCGACAAGAGAGGCCAATGCACGATGCCATTTTGCACCCACAAACCTATGCGATATCCCAGCGTTTCAATTGCCATTGGCCTTGTAGCCCTGGCTGTTACGTCATTTGCTCAGTCAACGAATCGCCGGCCATCCACGACCGGATCTGATGATGAGGCGATCGCGATGGATGTTTTCACGGTGACCGGCTCCAATATCCGGCGAATTGACGCCGAAACGGCATTGCCGATCACGGTGCTTGATAAGGGCGACATGGACGCCCGTGGAGCCTCCACCATGGCCGAGCTCTTTGATACGATCAACATGGCTGAGATCTCGGCGATCACCGAGATGAACAATGGCCCCCAGCTTGCCCGCGGCGATGTGGCTTCCATCGACCTTCGCGGCATTGGTTCAGGCAGCACGCTCACTCTGCTCAATGGTCGCCGCATGGCGCCCCACCCGATTTCAATGGCGGAAAACGGCGTGCCTTCGTTGGCGGTGAACATCAATACAGTGCCGCGCGCATTGGTGGACCGGGTCGAGGTGCTTCGTGATGGCGCCTCTGCCATTTACGGAGCCGATGCTGCTGCAGGCGTGATCAACAACATCGTTTCACGCACCTATGTCGGGCGGGGAATCACGCTCAAGGGGTCGATGACCCAGCATGGAGGAGCGAACGAGGCCGGGGTGACACTCTATGAGGGATTCAAGAAGGGTAACGCCCACATCTCGGTCTCCTTCGACTATTTCCACCGTGACGCACTTGCGGCCCATGACCGTTCCTGGGCGAAGAGTTCCGACATGCGACAGACGCGGGATCTTCCTGCCCCGTGGAACGGCCTTCCGCTCACCGATCCGGCCACGGGTGCAGCCATTGCGCGCGACAACGACTTCCGCAATTCGAATTCGGTTAATCAATGGGGACAATGGCAGAGAGGCTTCATTCAGTCCGATTACCTGACGTTCGTTGGATCACGGCCAACTGGCAATGTCGGTATCGTCACGAGCGGCACGGTGCCTCCCGGCGTGGCGACGATGGCGGCCAACGGAATGTTTTACCTGATCCCCACCGCGACCGGCGTGAACTTCAAGACGAGTGCACCTTCGGCAAACATCGACAACCCGGAGGTGGCGACCTTTTCAAACTGGAATCGCTGGAAAATTCTGGTTCCAGCAACGGATCGGATCCAGTTTGCCACGTTCTTCGACAAGCCGGTCAACGAGAATATCGACCTCTTTGGCGATCTCTTGTTTTACCGAGCGTATAGCCGCAACGGGCGCGAGCCAACAAATTTCAAGAACACCGATGACTGGGGCATTTATATGCCCGCCTCGAACCCCTACAATCCGTTCGGTGTGCGCTTCTATCATCCCACGGGAGCCCCAAACCCCGACGGAACGCCCCGTCTCACGGGCACGCCCGCGGATGTTTCGCTATGGACCGGAATTTCGCCTGGCCAGAACTCCGAGAGACCGAGCGGTTTCAAGCCGCGTGTGACCGAGGTGTACAGCTATGCGTGGCGGGTTCTGGGAGGCTTGCGTGGCCGATTGGGTTCCACCTGGGAATGGGAGTCGGCCGTCATGGCCTCCGGTGCGCAGTCTCATGAATACGAACATTTTCAGGTGCGTGAATCCCGTTTGAGAAGTGCCCTGAATCGCACCGACGCCACGGCCTTCAATCCGTTCCCCGTCACGTTCAAGATCGTCAACAATCAGATCACGGTGGACAAGCCTTACGAGAATCCTGCCTCGGTCCTGGATCCGCTCTATGACGATGAGGATCGGTTCGGGCGCACCAGTCTCTTTGTCTGGGATGCCAGGGTGAGCGGACGCATCGGAAAGTTCTTCACCGGAGGCCCGATTGGCATCGCGAGCGGGCTCGAGGCGAGGTACGAAACCTATGCTGACAAGCGCGCGATCTATTCTGGACAGAATCCTCCGGGTTCGGGCAGTCAATTTCCCCTCTTTCGCGAGGGCGACAATGATTTCCTTGCATTGAATTCGAATATCCCGATCAGCGCTGACCAGTTCATTTATGCCGCCTACGTGGAAACGGCTCTTCCCTTTGTCACTCGTGAAAATCGCGTGCCACTAGTAGATACGCTCGAACTCACGATGGCCGGGCGATTTGAGCATTTTTCCATTCACGGACAGACCACGAAACCGAAGGCGAGCCTTGTCTGGAAGCCTTTTCCTTGGCTGAAATTCAGAGGCTCCGCGGCAGAATCATTCCGCGCACCCAATCTGGTTCAGACGAACATCACGCCACTGCGCCGCCAGGTTGGGGCAGATGATCCCTATCGCTACGAAGTCACACAACTCTCGTCGGACGCAACGGCACAGCGGTTGAGCCTTCGCCAAGGGAACCAGAACCTAAAACCAGAGGAGGCAGCCACCTGGCTGGCCGGGTTTGTGGTTGAGGTTCCAAAGATCAAGGGTCTCTCCCTGACATTCGACTACTTCAGTCTGAATCAGAACGAGGTGATGACAAACCTGGGCGCGGGCAATGTGATCGATCGAGACGAAGTCATCCTGGATCTTGCGGTCAAGGAAGAGTTGGCGAAGGGAACACCGATCAATCAGATTGATCTCGGTTCCGGTACAGCGAACTATCGGGGGTTCAAAAACGTACTGCGCAAGCCGGTGACCCAGGCGGACCGTGATGCCTTCGCAGCATACAATGCGACAGCGGCGGGCAAGGCGTTGCCCCGCGCTCCAGTTGGAGAGATTGTGCATGTGATCGATGACTATCTCAACTTGAGCGGTCGTGACATCGAGGGCTACGAATTTGGTGTGCAGTATCGCACTCCGACAACCCGCTTCGGCAGGTTCACGTTCAATGGGGAAGCGACCCACTATGTGAAGCGAGTATCGCAATACGAAGCAGATGCGCCTATCCTTGACGAGCTGAACAGGAACGGCCGCACCGCATGGCGTGCGAATGCATCGCTCTCGTGGCGGAAGGGTCCGTTATCAGCGGGGTGGTTTACGAGCTACTACGGGTCCTTTGTCGATACCTCAGCGGCCACGACTCAGCAGATCTATGAGATTCTGGGCCGACCCGACTACATTACCGTATTTGACGACAATGGCGTCACCCGATATCTGCTCCGAGTCGATCCCCAGATCAGCCACAATGCATGGTTATCCTATCGCTTTGAACGAAGCGGAAAGGACTGGCTAGATGGGGTGACGGTGCGCGGCGGCATCAACAACGTGTTCGACACGGATCCTGCGCTGGCAGATGAGCAATACGGCTATCAGGCTGGTACATTCAATGTGCGGGGCAGACAGTTTACCATGGAGGTTTCGAAGAGATTCTAATCTCTTTCGAAAGCGATGCGTGAGTTCGTCTGACCGGTCAACTTGCCGCGAGCCAGATCCCATTCCATGAAATGATAAATCTGTTGAAGCCTGCACCGGCGGTGCCTCCATTGCCGGCCGAACGCATCGACTCGGAATACCGCCGATTGCGCTGGCAGGTTTTTTCCGGAATCTTTGTTGGCTACGCCGCCTTTTATTTGGTCCGCAACAACCTTTCACTGGCAATGCCGGCGATTCTCAAGGCGCATCCGGAGTACACAAAGACGGAACTGGGTTGGGCGGTGACCGGATTGCTGACAGCCTATGGTCTGTCCAAGTTCGTGATGGGCTCGGTTTCCGACAGGAGCAATCCGCGATGGTTCATGGCGCTCGGTCTCCTGCTCTCTGCCTCTGTTACGGCGACCTTCGGCCTTTTCCCCGGCATCTACAGCTCGATTGTACTCATCGTCGCTCTCCAATTCGCGAACGGCTGGTTCAATGGCATGGGTTGGCCGCCCTGCGGAAAGACAATGGTGCACTGGTGGAGCACGGGTGAACGGGGGAAGATCGTGGCATTCTGGAATGTTGCCCACAATGTCGGCGGAGCCCTTGTGGCCTATGTGGCGGTTCATGCCGTGGCTTATTTCGGGGATTGGGGTGCGACCTTTTATGCGAATGCTGCCGTCGCTGCGGCCATTGCTATTTTCGTGGCTGCCACGGTTCGGGATACTCCCCAGAGCTGCGGGCTGATGTCGATTGAGGCCTACAGGAACGACTATCCTCCCGATTACTCGGAGGACCACGAACGCACGCTTTCTTTCAAGGAGATTTTTTTCAGTTACGTGCTAAACAACAGATTTCTGTGGGCGATCGCCATTGCAAATGCGTTTGTGTACTTCGTGCGTTATGGGGTGGTGAACTGGATCCCCACCTACCTTCAGACCGCAAAGGGATTTGATTTTAAGGCATCGGGCCTGGCATGGACTGCTTTCGAACTCGCAGGCATTCCCGGAACCATCCTCTGCGGCTATCTCTCCGATCGTTACTTCAATGCGCGCCGGGCACCGGCGACGATCCTGTTCATGGCGCTGACGCTTGCGGGATTGATTGTCTATGGGATGAATCGTCATGGACCGCTGTGGATCGACATGGTGTCCCTGATTGCCATCGGATTCTTTGTCTATGGCCCCATCATGATGATCGGGCTTCACGCACTCGACCTCGTGCCGAAGAAGGCGGCAGGAACCGCTGCAGGGTTCACTGGACTCTTTGGCTATTTCCTGGGCTCGGCTCCCTCCGGCGCGGGCGTCGGATGGATCGCTGACAAGTGGGGCTGGAGCGGCGTGTTTGGGACGATGATTGTCTGTTGCGTGCTCGCCATGGCATTTTCCGCCATGACATGGACACACAGGACCGCGGGATCCGCAAGAAAGACCTAGAATGCTCTGCCAATGAAAGACCCACAAATCGTTTTGCGTCTAGTTTGGATGCTCGTGTCGACAAGTGTTGTCTCGATGACATTCGGTTCGCAGCCGCTGGTCATCGCACACCGGGGAGCGAGTGGCTATCTGCCGGAACATACGCTTGAAGCGAAGGCCTATGCGCATGCCCTGGGGGCCGACTACCTCGAGCAGGATCTGGTGCTATCGAAGGACGGCGTGCCGGTTGTGATGCACGATATCCATATCGATACCATTTCCGATGTTGCCCTCCGTTTTCCCGACCGAAAACGATTCGACGGACGCTACTATGCGATCGACTTCACCCTGGCCGAATTGAAGCAGCTACGCGTGCATGAACGCGTGAACGCAAAGGACGGAGTGCAGGTTTTCCCGAAGCGATACGATTCAAAGGCCACGCCGTCCGTTTTCAGAATCAGCACCCTCGAGGAGGAACTCCAGCTCATTCAGGGTCTCAACCGGAGCACGGGCAGGAGCGTTGGCATCTATCCCGAGCTCAAGCAACCCAAGTGGCACCGCGAGCAGGATGCGGATCTCAGTGGCGTAGTGCTGCCGATCCTTAGAAGGTATGGCTATGCGACTAAGGACGATCGCTGCTACCTCCAGTGCTTCGAACTCGGCGAGATTCGCCGCCTGCGTGGTGAACTCGGATGGAAGGGCAATCTTGTCATGCTCATCTCGGCGCGCGCCTTGGAGGCTGATGGTGTGGATCACAACGCCCTTTGTACGCCTGACGGAATCAAGAAACTGGCGGGACTTGTCGATGGAATAGGCCCGCCGATCGGGCGGATCGTCACTTGGCCCGCAGCAGGAAAGCCGCCCCAGTTCACGAAGCTGGTCACCCTGGCTCATGCGGCCGGACTTGTGGTGCATCCCTATACGATCCGGCGCGACGAGTTGCCGAAGTATTGTCCTTCGGTCGATGCCCTGCATGCCGCGCTTTTTTCTAATGCGGCGATTGACGGCGTGTTCACTGACTTCGCTGACCTGACACTTGCCTGGCTCCGACATCCACACGCCAACCGCTGAAACGAAGATGAACAAACAGACTTCTCTCATCGGGGTGTTTCTCCTGTCGGTCTGCATGACTGCCTTTGGAGCTGGGCGTCCCAACATTCTCCTGATCATGTCGGATGACATGGGGTATTCCGATCTCGGATGTTTCGGCAGCGAAATCGCCACACCTCGGCTGGATGCCCTCGCGGCCAATGGATTGAGGTTCACCCAATTTTACAATGGGGCGCGATGCTGTCCCACCCGCGCCTCGCTCCTGACCGGACTCTATCCACATCAGGTGGGAATGGGATTCATGGTAAGGAACGTTTCGATGGGACCGGGTTACGCGGGGGATCTGAGTCGAAATGGTGTGACGATTGCAGAGGTATTGAGAGCGTCGGGTTATCAAACCGGAATGGTGGGCAAGTGGCATGTCGCCCGATCGCACAGCATGGCGGACACATCCAACTGGCCGGTGCAGCGAGGCTTTGAGTCATTCTACGGCACCATCCGAGGCTTCGGTAGTTTCTATGATCCGGAGTCACTCACGCGCCAGAACACGTTCATTACGCCTGCAAACGATCTCGAGTATCGATCTGAATCATATTACTATACTGACGCGATCAGTGACAACGCCATCTCCTTTTTGCGCCGAAGCGCAGGGACAGAGCAGCCGTTCTTTCTGTATGTCGCGTACACTGCGGCGCACTGGCCTCTTCAGGCACCGGAAAGCGAAATCGAGAAGTACCGTGGAAAATATGACCGAGGCTATGATGCTATCCGGCGTTCCCGTGTGGAGAAGTTGAGGCGGCTTGGACTCATGGATCCAAAGTGGACGCCGGCGCCTACGATTGGTGATTGGGAGAATCAGCCCAACAAGGCCTGGGAGGCTCGAAACATGGAAACCTATGCCGCGATGATCGACCGCATGGATCAGGGTATCGGGCGGATTGTCGATCAGCTC
>JACTNC010000055.1 GCA_014584295.1 Verrucomicrobiota bacterium | reverse complement strand
CGCCGCAGTTCAACAATATCATGCCTGTATCAACTCCAGGCGGCGCGGATTTTGCCATGCCCACCGCGTGAAACCCCATCTTCAACTGAGGAATTTAGGCTGAATCCCGTTCGCAAGCCCCTTGCCTACGTCGGAGGCTGGCTTGGGCAGCAAAATCTCGGAGACGAAGCCCTCCTGCATGCGGCCAGGCGGACTTTTGCCGGCTTTTCAGTATGGCACTATGATGGGAGCCGTTCCATGACGACGCTGCTGCGTCGGCTTCGGCGCACGCGCGCGGGGGTGTTTGCGGGTGGAACGCTCATCAATCGTGCGCCTGAGTATCTGGACATAGCACGGAGGTTTCAGGAAATCACCGGCTCGCTGTTCATTTTTGGGACGGGGGTTGCCGATCCCGCTTTCTGGACCGGAAGGGGAGATTTCAAGAACGACCTTGCGCGTTGGAAACCCGTGCTTGATGCCTGCGCCTATGTTGGCGTTCGAGGTCCACGTTCAGCGGCTCTTTTGAGCGACGCCGGAGTGGACCGGGTAAAAGTTGTGGGCGATCCGGTGATTGCGTTCGCCCGTAGTGCGACGCGTGAATCGTCCCCGCGCACTCTGGGGCTCAACATCGGATACAATCACGGGCATCAATGGGGTGACGAGGAGACGCTACAGCGTGAAATCTGTACTCTGGCGAAGCTGGCAAGGCAGGAGGGGTGGACCGTGAAATGGTTCGTGGTGTTTCCCGCCGATCTTTCGATCACCCTGCGTGCGGCGAGGGAAAGTGATACCGCCAGTCAGGTGATATGCGCGTACGACCGACCCGAACCGTACATTGACGAGGCGGAAACGCTGACTGTGTTTGTGGGCATGAAGTTGCATGCCACGATTCTTTCGCTCTGTGCCCACGTTCCTTCGCTCATGCTTGAGTACGATGCGAAGTGCATGGATTTCATGCTTTCCATCGGGCGCAAGGATGACGTCGTGCGCACCGACAGCTTCAAGGCGGATGCTGCGTGGTCGCGGGTGAAGGCGTGGTCGGCACGGCGCGGGGAGATTTCCGATGAGATCAAGAAAAGCGTAGGGAAGTTGCGAGATTTCCATGTGAACGAAGCAAACTCGCTTTCGGAGACCTTGAGTGGGGGGTGATTACTTCCCCGGAAATCGGGCGCACTGATCCCGAATGCAACCATGACAACAGATTCAATATCCAGGCAAAAGGCCCCGCATCCCGTGGTGAGGGAACGCGAGCAGGATGGTCTGCTCATTCTATCGCCGGCAACCCCGGTACGGCGGCGCGTGCTCTTCATCAATGTATCCGGTGGCTCCGCCACGTGGAGGAAGTACACGTCCGGTCTCATACCTTCCAATCGGCTTTGGGGCTGCGTAGAGCTTCTGCGGAATGGTTACGAAGTGGGTGTCGCGTCAGCTCTCCCTGACTTCTATCTCCATCGTAATCCGCTGCCACACGACCTGAAGCTGCGTCATGCAATCCGAAGCTGGCTGCAGCCGGACGATATCATCTACTGCGCGCACAATACGCTCTATTGGCTGCCCTTCCTGAGGAAGTTCGGCTTTTTGAAACAACGCGTCGTTTCATTGCTCTATGCACGCGAACCGCTGAAATTTGCCACCGGACATGACGGTATTATAGCCCTCAATCCCGCAGCCGAAGATCATGCCCGGCGTCTCGCGCCGCGGGCGAAAGTCACCCGCCTGAGCTGGGGCATGGACATGGACTTTTTCCCTCAATTGCCCTACCGTCCGGAAACATTTCTTGCCTGCGGCCGGACAAACAGGGATTTTCCAACGCTCAATGGCGCTGCCCGCAAGACGGCGGCGCGCATTCGCCTGATCGCTCACGGCGTGCCTGCCTCTCTCGTTTGGCCAGACAATGTCGAAATTGTGCAGGGCGGCCCGGGGTGGGAGGACCGCCTGACCTACCGGGACCTTCTTAACAACTACTACGCGCGCAGCTCCGGCTCTCTTGTCGTGGTCAAGCATGATCCCTCCGAAGAGACTGCATGTGGCTTTACGAACCTGCTGGAAGCAATGGTGATGTCCAGGCCGGTCATCCTTACGCGCACGAGCGCGCTGAAGACAGAACTGGACATAGACGCGGTCGGCTGCGGCCTATTCGTTCCACCGGAGGATTCCTACTCGCTTGCTGCCGCGATTACGCAACTCAACAACGAACCGGAGCAGGCACGTCAGATGGGCGAACGCGGTCGGAGGCTGGTCGAAAGCTATTACAACATGGATCGGTTCGGGAGTGAAATGCACGCCTTCTTCGAGTCGCTTTGATGGAGATTCAGGAAGACCTCGCCAATTGCGGACCCTGGATGTCAAACGAAGAGCGATTCAAACGCCTCATGGGATCGGGAACCCATGGGAGTCTGAAGACCCGATCCATCCGTGCGGCTTTCTGGACGAGCGCCTCTTCGTTTGCCGACTTTGCCCTGCGCATCGGTTCGATCGCGGTCACAGCCCGGCTGATCATCCCGGAGCATTTTGGGCTCTTCATGATGGTCACGGCCGTCACTGCCATCGTCGAGCAGCTTCGGGAACTTGGGCTTTCGTCGGCGACGGTCCAGCGACAGTCGCTGAGCCATGCCGAGGTCAGCAACCTTTTCTGGATCAATACGGGTACCAGTCTTGCGCTGGCTTTGGTCCTCCTGGCAGCCGCGCCCCTCATCGCTTCCTACTACCGGGAACCGCGGCTGATTGCGCTGACCGCGAGCCTGGCGATCAACACGTTTCTGGGCGGGTTTCTTGTACAGCACCAGGCCCTGCTCACGCGAAAACTCAAGATGGGCGCCACCGCGGCGGTGCGCCTTCTGGCGAGCGTGCTCAGCACGGGGCTGTGCATCGGGCTCGCCGCCCTGGACTATGGCTACTGGGCGCTCGTCCTGAGGGAGATCAGCCGAACCGTGATCCTCGTCTCCGGCGTCTGGATCTGCCTGCCGTGGATCCCCAGTCTCCCCGACCGCAGCGTCAGTGTGCGACCGCTGCTCAATTTCGGTGCCAACCTCACGCTCGCGAATATCCTGTCCTCTATCGCGGGCGCGCTTGATCGTTTCCTGCTGGGGCGACTCTGGGGCGCGGCGCATGTGGCGACCTACCGGCAAGCCTATCAGTTGATCACCGCGCCGAACGACCAGTTGCTGAGTCCGGTCTATCAGGTCGTCCATCCGACCCTGAGTCGTCTTCAAGGCGAGCCCGAACGGTTTCGTCGCTACTTTGGCAGGCTGCTGATGGTCGTCGGATTTGTCACCATGCCGATCAGCCTGTTCACTGCGGTCTACGCGCAGGAGGTGACCCTGCTGCTGCTCGGTCCCGAATGGACAGCCTCGGCACCGGTGGTGCGCATCCTCAGCATCAGCACTTTCGCCATGCAGTGTGCGAACTGCACCTTCTTTGTGCTCCTCACAACGGGGCGCTCGCGAGTGTATCTGAAATTGAGTCTGATGAACCAGGCGGCGAGTCTGACGGGCATACTGGCAGGAGTGAGCTGGGGCCCGATCGGCCTGGCGGTAGCGAGCGCGACCGGGACCTACCTGCTCCTGGTACCCAAGGTGTATTTTGCGCTGAGGGAATCGTCGTTCTCGATGCGGGATTACTTTGGAACGCTCCGGAGGCCCTTCATTGCGAGTGTGGTCATGGCAGCGGTGCTGTTGGCGTCGAAGCCGACGCTGGTGCATGCGATTCCGTCAAACACCCTGTGTGTGCTTGTAGCGTGCCTGTGCTCTGCATTGCTGGTGGGGGCCGTCTGGATGCTGCAGCCAGGAGGTGTTGCAGAGATCAGGATGATGGTTGAGTCGGTGTTGTCCTCCGCGAAGCGAAAAGCCGCTGCATAGAGCAAACTGGAATCACCCGATCTTTCCGAACCGGATGGAAGCCAGCAGAGATCAGAGATCAGAGGTCAGAGGTCGGATGTCAGCGGTCGGATTTCTTTTCCTTGTATTAATCTGTGCGCTCTGTGCAATCTGTGGTTAAAGTGGTTTGGAGATCGGAATATTTGACCACGGAATGCACGGAATGCACAGAGTGGAGCTTACGGAAGCCGATCCTTCCGAACCGGATTTGACCACAGATAGCACAGATACAAACCGGATACGGAAACGAACCAACTGGGAGGGGCACGCTTCGTCGTGCCCGGTTTGAGGATCGGAATTTTGACCACAGATTGCACAGAATGCACGGAGTGGAGAGATTCCAGCAATCGTTCCTTTCGAACCAGTTTAACCACAGATTACACAGATACGAACCGGATAAGAATATAGACCGACTGGGAGGGGCACGCTTCGTCGTGCCCGGTTTGTGGATAGGAATTTTGACCACAGAGTGCACGGAATGCACAGAGTGGGGAGACAGCAGCGGTCAGAGATCAGAGGTCAGATGTCAGAATACTAGAGTCCGGTATTAATCTGTGCACTCTGTGCAATCTATGGTTGAAGCGGCTTGAGGAGCGAATTTTCCTATGAAAATGGTTTCCATTTGTGTTCCCTTGCTGAATGGACGGAGGTATCTGCCGGAGCGCCTGGATACGATCTGTGGGCAGTCCTACAAGGATATGGATATCTTTGTATATGACAGTTTTTCCGATGATGGATCCTGGGAGTACTGCATGGAAAGGGCAAGGGAGGATCCGAGGATGCGGCTGGTGCGTGCTCCGAGGGAGGGTGTCTATCCTGCCTGGAACCAGTGTATCGCCCAGACCACGGGTGAGTATGTCTATTTCGCCACGGCTGATGATACGATGGCGCTCACCTGCATCGAGGCCCTGGTTTCGGCCCTCGAAGGGCATCCGGAATGTGACATCGCCTATTGTCCGCTGGTGATCATCGACGAGAACGGATCGAAGAGCGTTGCAGAGGGGTGGCCGGAGTGCACCTCCCTGAAGGAAGGCGTGGGTGCACTGCTGGACGGGCGCCACATTCGCCATGCTCCATTTGACGGATTCATGCACCTTACCGGGCGGCATGTGATTTTTTCCATAACGCAGGTCATGATCCGCCGAAGCCTGTTCGCCAGGGTGGGGAAATTCACGTCGCGCTGGGGATCGAGCAGCGACTTCAACTGGGAAATGAAGGCGGGACTCCTTTCCAATGTAATCCATGTCCCCGATACATGGGCCTCGTGGAGGAAGCACCCGGCCCAGCTTACGGCATCGGTTCAGGCGCATACCGAGGAGTTTCAGGACCGGCTCGAGAGTATGATTGAGGATGCGTTGGCGTTTTGGCGGGCAAACCTGCCACCGTCGCAGCAGATTTTCCTCGAGGCTCCCTGGTTGAGAGCTCGGGGGCCCTTGATGCGGTATGGGCGGGAGATGCGGAAAAGGAAATCATCCGTCGCCAGACGAGTGTATCAATTGAGGCAGATCCTCGCGGGCGACAGAGTTGTGCGAAGGGAAATCCTCGGGCGCCTGTTCCGAAGGCCCCGCTGGTCAACGAACGTTCTACCGTCGGTCCGGGGGTGGTTCGAGAAAAATGGGCGCGTGGCTATTCAGGGGATATAGACGGGAGCTTGAACAAACAGCCGATCCATTTCTTGACCACAGAGTGCACAGATACGAACCGGATACGTAAACGAACCAACTGGGAGATGACATGAAGCCGACAGGTGACGAGAAATCGTTCAACCTGTCGGCGTATGAACAATAACACAGCCGTCCCACAGGCGCAGTTTTGAGGGCATGAGCAGGTGATTGTCAGAGGGAGGAGGTGGCGGAGGCGGCCGAGGTCCATTCATGTTTTTTGC
>JACTNC010000013.1 GCA_014584295.1 Verrucomicrobiota bacterium | reverse complement strand
GCGGATCTTTTTCGGGGAGGGATTGGGTTTGCCGTCGGAATAGCGTTCGACCGGTTTGCCATTGGCGTCGAAGTAGGCGTCTTCGTACGCGTTGGATCCATGGTACATTTCCCAGTAGCGGGGGTAGGCTTCGACGGAACGGGAAAGAGCGATCAGCGCGATTTCGTGATTCTTCTCCTGGAATTTTTTCCAGCCTGTGGATTGATCAAGAACTTCCAAATTCAGTTCCAGACCCGCTTTGAGCGCCTCCTGCTTCAGGATGGGCAGCATGTCGCGCAGGTCGGGACGGAACGAGGACAGGGTGAAGGAGAGGCGACGCCCTGAGGCATTCTGCAGCACTCCGTCCTGGCCCTGTACCGTGAAGCCCGCCTTCGCAAAATGCTCGCGGGCAAGTTGGGGATCGAAGGGGCGGGCCATGAGGGTCGGGTGAACGCGGAACGGATAGCCATCCGACCGCGTGTTCATGCGCACCGCATCGCCCCGGAAGAACTGCTTGCAGACGAGATCAAAATTGGTCGCGTACTGGATGCCCAGTCGGACTTCGAGCTGATCGAGCTCGGGTTTCGCGCGATTGATCCAGAGTCCCCAGTCCGGGCGCGGGATGTTGTTGTAGAAGGTGGCCTTTGCGATATAGCCGGCCACGACAGCGGGGTGCTGGTTTGAAATCGTTTCGTACCAGAACTTTGGCTGCGAAAGCGGGAACATGTCGAGGTCGCCGCGAGCGAACGCCTCGGCGCTCTTGTCCGGGTCGCGAATGATTTCCAGGCGGTAGCGATCGGGATTGAAGCGCCCGCGATAGAATCGTTTGTCCTTAGCCCACCAGTTTTCGAGTCGCGTGAAAGTGATCGAGCGGCCCTTGTCGAGATCCTTGTCCTTGAGGATGTAGGCGGCGGTTGTGGGAAGGAACCGCCATTGGTAACGCTCGAGCCAGCCGGGGCCGAAGTCCTTCATCGCATGGCGCGGGTAAAGGCTGAAGTTGCTGTAGGCGCTCGCGAGATCCGGCTTGTTGGCGAACATCGTGAGCGCGAAAGTCATCTTGTCGTACACCGTCAGTGTTTTGTATTTCGTCGTGTAGAAATTATTGTACCACGGTTCATTGAGGTTCGGACTCCTCATGAAATAGAAGAGGAAGATGACATCATCGGTCGTGATGGGCACACCATCCGACCAACGGGCATCGGGGTCGATGCGATAGTAGACGGTGGCGGAACCTGAATCGACCGCCCATTCCCTGGCGACACCTGGAAACACCTTGCCCGGAAGATTCGGATGGTCCTGGAGGATGCGGACCGTCGTGAAATCAAGAAGGTACTGACGGATTCCTCCAGTGGCTTCCGGTCCGATGGTGCGCAACGTGCGCGGGAAGTCTTGCTGATAGTAGGTGAAGGTCCCGCCCTTCTCGGCATTCGGGTCCGCGAATTCGGGGAGGTCTGATCCGTCTTCCCATTTCAGGTTCGAGGGAACGTCCGCGAGAGTCCTGAACACATAGAATTCCGGCTGATCCTTGAGTGTTTTCGCGAGATCCGCTTCCATGTCCGGGGCAGAAGCAGCGGCTCCGGTCGACGATCCTGCCGGGGACGGTTCCTTTTTGCCGCATGCAGAAAGTGCCAGCAGGGCGCAGAGTGCGGCGAAGATTAAGAGAATGCGGGACGGGCGGAGGGAACGGGGATCTGAACTCATTGGTACGTGGTAAATTTTTTGGGATCGAAGGCCTCGCGGATGGCTTCACCGACAAATGTGACCAGCACCAGCACACTCACGAGCGCACTGAATGCGGAGACAACGATCCAGGGGGAATTGAGATTGGAAGTGCCTTGGCGCAGGAGTTCCCCCCAACTGGGTGTTGGAGGAGGCAGCCCGAAGCCAAGGAAATCGAGCGCGGTCAGCGAACTGATGGCGCCGGCCACGGTAAACGGGACGAAGGTGACCAGCGTCGAAAGGGTGTTTGGAAGCACGTGTCGGAAAATGATTCGCCCCGGCGATGCGCCGAGAACCTCCGCGGCGTGCACGTAGTCGCGAGCCTTTTCGCGGTAGGTTGCCGAGCGCATGTAGTAGGTCATGCTGGTCCAGGAGAAGAGGACCACAATGGCGAGCAGGACCCAGAGCTTCATTCCGATGCCTGCGGAAGAGACGACTGACGCGACAATGATGACGACGAAGAGGAACGGTATGTTTGACCAGATCTCGATCAGTCGCTGAACGAGAAGGTCAAACCAGCCGCCGAAATATCCCATGAGACAGCCGACTGCGATGCCTATGAGGTAGGTCAGCGCCATGAATGAGATCGAGAAGGCCAGGGCATTGCGGAAGCCGTAGAGCAGGCGCGCAAGGATATCCCGATTGATCTGGTCGGTGCCCAGGTAGTGACCCTTGGCAAAATCCGGCGGGCGCGGGCGAAAAATTTCGCCGGGATAGCAATTCTCCGTTGGGCTGTAGGGAATGACGGGCAGCACGACACGGTTATTCGTGCCGGCGAACTGTTTCCTGAGGTCGCGGTAGTTGACCTCGTAATCGTAATCGAGTCCAAACTCGCGCCCCGTGTGCACGGCTCCGTAGGTCGGGAAATGCCAGGTCCCCTCGTACCTGACGGCCAGCGCGCGGTTGTTCACAAGAATCTCGGCCACCAGGGAAATCACAACCAGCCCGCACAGGATCAGGAAGGAGACATATCCCCGCCGGACCTGCCGGAAGCGGCGGAGCTTCTTGCGGGTGAGTGGATTCAGACGCGGAAAAAGTTGCGGCATGGCAGACTTACTTGAAGCGGACGCGGGGATCGATGATCGCCACCAGGACGTCGGAGAGAATGTGTCCGATCAGGATCAGCATCGATGAAATCAGCAGGACACCCATGACGGTCGGATAGTCGCGATCGGTGACTGAGGTGTAGCCGAGCAGACCCATGCCATTGATATCGAAGATCGTCTCGATGAGGAACGAGCCCGTGACCAGAAGTGAGAACTGCTGGCCTAGATGTGTGGCGATGGGAATGAGTGAATTGCGCAGGGCATGCTTGACCACCGCGGCGCGGAAGGAGACTCCCTTTGCGACGGCGGTCCGGATGAAATCCGCGGCGAGGTTATCCATGAGGTGGTTCTTCATCAGCAGCGTGACCAAGGCGAAGCTGCCGACGGTGTAGCAGAACAAGGGCAGGGCAGCGTGGTGCGCGAAATCCCCGATCTTTCCGAACAGGCTGAGATCGTCGAAATCCCTCCCAGTGAAACCGCCCATGGGGAACCATCGCAGCCGTGCCGCGAGATAGACTACCAAAATGGCGCCAAGTGCGTATCCGGGGATGGCATATCCGGTGAAGACGAGGGCGGACGTGATGTTATCGATCGGTGTGCGGTGCTTGATGGCCTTGATCACGCCCAAGGGGATACACACGGCGTAGACCAGGAAAAGGGTGATCAGGCCGTAGGTGAGCGACACGGGAATACGATCAAGGATGATCTGGAGTACCGGTTCACCGAATCGGTACGACATGCCGAAGTCGCCCGTAACAATCTTTTTTAGCCAGAGCAGGTAGGCAGTGACCGGGGGCTGATCAAAGCCATAGTAGGCCTTGAGTTGGGCCATCTGCTCCTCGGATATTGCGCCCCGCCCGGTGTCGGCCCGTCCTCCGCCCATATCTCCCATCTGGGCCTCAATCAAAGAGCGCTCCAACGGCCCTCCGGGCACGACCCGAGTGATGAGGAATACGATGAGCGTGATCCCGAGGAGGGTGGGAGGTATCAGAAGGAATCGACGTAGGAAATAATCCCGCATGCGTGGTAACTTTGGGCGAAGGCTGAGCACTAATGGCCGCGCAACTTTTGCATCAGGGCAAGCGCTGAGGCGGCAATTTGGGCACAATAGTACCTTTTTCCCACATTCGGGTCATTATTTTCTGGGCGGATTGAATCCTGTGCCCAACCGATCTCGTATCTTGGGAATGCATTTGGTGAATTCCGCAGGGGGGATGGATGGAAGCCGGGTCTTCTTTCCGGAACAATCCGTTCCTGCGATTGACTATGATGGCAGGATATCCTTACTTGCAAGTCTGGGGCGACAATCCCGCGTGACAACCGTGTTACCCCTTTTGCGTTTACTTTCAAAATCGGGATAAACTACAAGATTTGAACGATGGAAGATTCAGTTGCGAACAGGGGACCGGCGCCAACCAAGGAGGAGGCTGCCCCGAAGCCATTCACTCCGGAAGATGAGGTCGCCCTTCGCGAAGCTCTCAAGCGCTGCTCGCCTGCCACGGTGGAGGCAGCGGTCACCTATCGCCGTGTTCGTGACACCGCACAGTTGCCGACAATTGTCATCGGAGTGATCGAGCGGTACGTCGAATCGGAACTCAGGCCCAAGCTGCGCGAGGGCGACGATGAGCTTCGACTTGTTGAAGATCTCGGCGTTGATTCACTGACGATGATGGAAATCGTCATGCTGGTGGAGGAGACGATCCAGGTGCAGACGAACAACGATGAGCTGCGGGGATTGCGCACAGTCGGTGACGTGAAGACTTTCATTGATTGCAAAGTGAAAGGCCTGCCGATCCCGAAACCGGCAAAATTCATTCCGCTGGAGCAGATCGCGAGTGTCATGCCCGTGCAGCCGCCGTTCCTGTTCGTGAGCGAGGCTCAGGTGGGCGCCCATTCCGCGCAGGGCAAGTACAAACTGACTGGACAGGAGTTTTTCCTCCAAGGGCATTTCAAGAACAACCCCATCCTGCCCGCGTCGATCATGCTCGAGGCGCTTGGGCAACTCGCAGTTTTGTTTCTCATTGAAGGCTCTTTGGGTGAGGAAGGAAAAGCCGTCGACACCAGCAAGATTTTCTTCACGAGCTGTGAAGGTGTGCGTTGCCATCGCATGTGCCGGCCGGGCGATGTCCTGACGCTGTTCGTCAAACCGAAGCGGGTGAAGTCGCCGTTTGCCACGTTTGAAGGGTCTATCCGTGTCGGTCAGGAAAAGGCCGCCGTCGTCGAGGAGATGACCCTTGCCTTTGCTTACGCTGAAGCAGTCGCTCAACCGGCCGCGGTTGCGGATAAGCCCGGCAGCGTTGCTCCTGTACTCACGCCTTCTTCCGAAACTGCAGCCCCTCCGCTTGCGGCTGCTGTCAGAGCCTAGTCTGTTCACCGGCCGCCCGCCTGAGGTCGGTCCGCGCCAGCACTGTCATCGTCATGCCCAAGGTCTATGTCACTGGTCTCGGGTTCATAACCAGCATTGGGAACGACCGTGTCGAAGTCACCCGTTCACTGCGGGAGATGCGTCACGGCATGGTGGTCTATCCTCCGTTTCAGCGTCCCGATCTTCCCGTGAAGGTTGCCGCGCCTGTTCGCGGATTCAGCGTTGAGTCGACCGACCCCGAAGACTGGACATTCCCTGCGGGTTACCGGATCAAGCGGGAGGTCCTGAGAGGCCTGGGACCAAACTCGCTCTATGCCTACTGCGCGATGATTCAGGCGATTGCGGATGCCAAACTTTCGGAGCAGGAGATCTCCAATCAACAGACGGGCCTCTATGCGGCCTCCGCGGGATCGCCCGGGCTGCTCTACCGGCTGCTCACGCAGATGCATGCGCAGGGAGTAATGCGTTGCCCGCCACTCGGCATTGTGGCCGCGATTGCGGGCACGGTTCAGTTCAACCTCGTAGCGCATTTCAAGATCAAGGGCGCATCGACCGGCTTTTCTTCCGCGTGTGCTTCTTCATCCCACGCCATGGGCTTCGCCTATGACGAGATTGCCTTGGGCAGGCAGTCACGGATGTTTGTCGTGGGTGCCGAAGATGGAAATTACGAGACCATTGCGCCGTTTGCAGGCATGCGCGCCTTGTCGCTCAGCACCGACCCGGAAACGGCCTCGCGTCCGTTCGACATCGCGCGCGACGGCTTTGTTGGCACCGGTGGTGGAGTTGTGCTTGTCTTGGAAAGCGAGGATGAGGTCGCCCGCAGGGGAGTCGCCCCCTATTGCGAAGTGGCCGGGTGGGGACAGGCCTCGGATGGTCACAATGTCGCCATTTCCCACCCCGAGGGTGATGGGCTGCGCCGGGCGATGGAACTCGCGCTCACGTACTCGAAGCTGGAGGCCGCGGAAGTTGACTATGTCAATGCGCATGCCACCTCGACGCCGATCGGGGATGTGTCAGAGGTGAAGGCATTGCGTGCCGTGTTTGGGGCACGGGCCGCGCAGACGGCGGTGAGCAGCACCAAGGCGCTCACGGGTCACGGACTGTCGCTCGCCGGAGCCATGGAGAGCGCGTTTTGCGCGTTGGCGATCAAGGACGGATTCATGCCTGGATCTGCCCATATCACGCGGGTTGATCCCGAATGCGAGGGTATCCACATTCTTCGTACAACGTCGGACGCACAGCCTCATGTTGTCTTGAACAACAGCAGCGGATTTGGCGGTGCCAATGTGTGCGTGGTCCTCCGACGCGCGTGAACACTTCCCCGCAGTCCGACCTGGAGGCGCAGCGATCGCGAGAGGGGTTGGCGCGTCGATTTCCGCGGGCATTTGTCACAGGTGCTGGTGGCGGGTTGGGATTGGCATTCACTGAATGCCTGTTGAATGCGGGAGTTCGCGTCTGGGGCACCACCCGCGAAGCGTCCCGACTCCAGGCCTTGTCCCGGCGACACGGGTTCACTCCCGTGGTGCTCGATCTCGAGAAAGGCGATGCGGCCGAACAAGCCTTCCTTTCTGCCGCAGACCAGGCGGGGGGGGCGTTTGATCTCCTGATCAACAATGCCGGGTTTGGTCAGTTCAGCCCCTTTGTGGATGCCGAATTTACGTCCTGGTCCCGTCAGCTTGATGCAATGCTCATGACCACCATGCGCATCACCCATCTCTTTCTCGG
The DNA here is from genome assembly GCA_014584295.1 of Verrucomicrobiota bacterium. Classification (GTDB taxonomy): domain Bacteria; phylum Verrucomicrobiota; class Verrucomicrobiia; order Opitutales; family Opitutaceae; genus UBA6669. Next base: position 42,762 of record JACTNC010000013.1, on the reverse strand, counting down.
ACGACTGAGAGACCGGGGCGAAATGCGAGGAGGGATCGTGAATGTATCCTCGGTGGCCGTGGATTTTCCGCTGCCGCATATGAGCGGCTACAATGTGGCGAAGGCGGGATTGTCTGCCTTCAGCGAGAGTTTGATCTTTGAAATGCGCGGCACAGAGGTCATGGTTGTCGATTTTCGACCCGGTGATTACCGCACGGCATTCAACCAGTCCATGTCACCCACAGCCCTCCTGACCCGTCGACCCGGACTTGCTCCGATCTGGCAAAGGCTGGAGTACAATTTGAACACCGCACCTCTTCCGGCTCGTGCTGCGAGGGATCTTGAGCGGACTCTGTTGAGGGGAAAGAGTGGTACCGTTCGAAGTGGTTCGTTGTTCCAGACCGTGATTGCACCATTTCTGGCCCGCTTCGCGCCGCTTGCACTGAAGAGGGCATTGATGGTGCGGTATTTTGGAGCGTCCTGACTCGTGGACCAGGTTCGTATCCTCGTTCTGACGTCCAGCACCGGCGGCGGTCACGATGCGCGGGCCGAGGCAATGGCAGAATGGTGCTTCCAGCTCTACCGTCACGGCGTCGACGTGCGTATCGAGCAGATGCTGGAACGGTCCTCGGTGATAAACCGTGGAGGAGTGAATCTCTACAATTGGATTCAGAAGCGGCTGCCGATGCTGCACGGAATCTACTATTCGATCATCGAACTGTTGGCGATCCTGAACCGGCGCACCGTTTCCCTGGGAAGAGGCTATTATGTCAAGGTGCTGCGCGAATATCGACCCCATCTCATCTTCAGCGTGCATGACTGCCTGAATCGCGGCTATTTCCAGGTAGCACGGAAGGAACTCGGGGCCGACAACGTGCGGTGTGTCACTTACTGCGGCGAATTCTCGGGCGGATGGGGCTACTCCATCAATTGGATCGAGCCGTCCGCGGACCTGTATTTTTCTCGAACACCGACGGCGCGCGACTACGCCGTGCGCAAGGGGATGCCTCCTGATCGGTGCCGGGTGCGTGGTCACCTGATGCGACCCCGTTCTCATCTCGAGTTCATGAACGCGGCCGAGTGTACGCAGTTTCGCGTGAAACGCCTTGGACTCAAACCCGGGTTGTTCACGGTTTTTCTGGCGACTGGAGGCAACGGTGCAAACAACCATTTTTCGTTCCTCCCCGCGCTGCTGCCCTTCGCCCGATCCGTCCAGGTCATTGTGATCTGCGGAAGAGACAAGGAAACCTTCCACCAGGTGATGCACTGGCGGTCCACCCATCCGTCGCTCCATCTCTATGTCGAGGGATACTCCGACCAGGTGCACCTGCTCATGCAGGCGAGTGATGCGATTGTGACCCGTGGCGGCACGACGACGTGTGCGATGGCGCTGCATTTCAGGTGCCCGATCATCTTCAATGCCTTCGGCGGAATCATGCCGCAGGAGAAACTCACTTGGAAATTCTTCCGCAATGGCGCGGGTTGCGAGAAGGTCGAAAGCGTCGACGATTTCATAAAGATCCTGGAAAACTGGCTGTCGGATCGCGGTACCTACAACGCCTATCGGGAGCGGTTTGTTTCGCTCCGTTACGAGGAGGATCCGACGCTTCTCATTGACGAGGTCGTGGGGCTTGCCAGTGCGACCGCGGGTGCTGCGCCCGAGCGCCAGGTGTTTCCTCCGGCCAATGGAAGCGGCCTGCGTCAAAAACCGTAGGAGGAAAGATACATTGTGAGCTCCCGCCCCCTTACGGTCGCCTATCTTTTCACGACGTTTCCAAAATCCACCGAGACGTTTCTCCAACGTGAAATTCTCGCGCTGCAGGCGCTGGGCGTCGATTTGCGGATTTACTCCCTTTGGCAGGGAGGCGGCACCTTCAACGGAATCAAAGTCCGGAGATTTCGGCTTTGGCGGCTCCTTCCACTGCTATGGATCATCCCATGGGTCACCGTAACTCGATGGGACCTGATGTCACTGCTTCTGCGTGGATTGTTCACCCGCCGCGCGCCGTCATGGATCAATTTCTGGGAAAACATGCTGGGTGCAGGTTTTGCGGGTGTGATGGCGGAGGAATTTCGCCGACAGAAGCCCGACCTGGTACACGCAGCCTGGGCGGGCGGACCTGCGACTGCGGCATGGATTCTGTCGCGGCTGACAGGGATTCGTTTCAGTTCGGCGGCGCATGCCTACGATATTTACGAGCATGGGGGAGACTGGTGGCTCATCGAGAAGCTGCGCGATGCCGCGTTTGTACACACGTCGACTGAGATGGCGTGTGCGACGCTGGTATCTCGCGGGCTCGACCGGGCACGCATCCATGTGATTCGCCGCGGACTTGTCACGTTCCCTGCATTCAAGGCATTGCGTGTCGCGCGGGATCCCTTGCGCATCCTCTGTATTGCCCGTCTCGTGGAGAAGAAGGGCTTCGCCCGGCAGCTTGAGATTTATGCCGCCCTGATGCGCGTGGGCATGCGCTTCGAAGCCAGGATACTCGGAGACGGGCCGCTCAGGGACTCTTTGATGCGGCAGTGCCGGGATCTATGCCTCGAAGGGGTGGTGAGATTCTGCGGGCACTGCACTCAGGACGAGGTCGCGACGTCACTGGCATGGGCGGATGTGCTCGTTCACACCGGTGTTGTCGCCGCAAGTGGCGACCGGGACGGCCTTCCCAATGTCATTCCCGAGGCGATGGCTGCTGGGGTGTTGGTGGTGACCTCCCCTGCGGCGGCGACGACGGAGGCGATTGCGGATCGCGAGAGTGGACGAGTTGTGCCGATGGAGGACCTGGGCGTTTGGGTGAACGCGTTGCGGGAGTTGAAGGAAGATTCCCTTCTCTGCGAACGGCTCCGTCATGCGGCCCGTGTGTGGGTGGAGAGAGAATTCGATGCCCATCGTAATGCCTCGCGACTGCATCGACTCTTCATGGATGCCTGTGTGGAGATTAACGGCGACGGGAATCCGGTAAGGTAGTTGTCGCAGCAGAAAACTCAGCAGAACGTACTTCGATGGTATACTTTGACATCACCAAATCCGGAACGGCGCGTCATCGTTCTGGATTGACCCGGGTGAGCGCGCGTCTGCGCGAGGAATGGACCGGTGACATGACACCTGTCGCCTGGGGGCGATGGAACCGGCATATGGGACCGGAGGACTGGTTCGTCTCTCCTGAAGTGTTTTCAGCTGAGGACCGCCCGGGGTGGTCGGAATGGCTTGCTGGCGTGCGCAGTCGCCGGGCCGCAATCTATCATGATGCGATACCCCTGAAGTTTCCGCATATCACCTGGCCGCACAGTGTCGCCCGCCATGCCCTGTACATGAAGCAGCTTGCAATGTTCGATCATGTTTTCGCGGTGTCTGAAGCGAGCCGGATGGAACTGCTTGAATTTTGGCGGTGGCAGGGTGTGAAACCGCAAGGGTCGGTCACGGTTCTTCCACTGGGTGCCGACGGCCTTCGACTTCCAAGGCCCAGTGTTCGTATCGATCCGCCGTCGCCGTCCCTGCTTGTCGTGGGCATCTTGGAGCCTCGAAAGAATCAGATCTTCGCATTGCGTGTGGTCGAACGCCTATGGGAGGAGGGATTGCCGGTGACTCTGCATATTGTGGGTCGGGTGAATCCCCATTTCGGTCTGCCGACGCTTCGCCGGATCAAGGAGTTTCAGAAATCCGCTCCTGGACGCGTGACCTATCATGCGGCGGCGGACGATCGCAAACTCGCGAAGCTCTACAGCCAGTCGCGCCTGACACTCTTTCCAACGCTGGCAGAAGGCTGTGGGCTTCCGCTTCTGGAATCACTCTGGTTCGGAGTCCCCTGCCTCTGCAGCGACCTGCCTGTCCTGCGCGAGAATTCGGTACAGGGTGGATGTGTCAGTCTTCCCGTTGAGGACTTGGAAGCCTGGGTTGAGGCATCGAAGCGACTCCTGACGGATGACGCCGGGTGGCTTCGACTGGCTGACGAGGCGCTTCGGCGTACACTGCCCACGTGGGCACAGGCCGCCGGCGCGATTCGCGAGCACTACGGGGCGAATCTTCGGGTTACAGGGACTTGACCGCGTAAGCCATCGCTTCGCCGACGCGGTCAAGCTGCTCGTCGGTGTGCATGGCAGAAATGGCGGTACGGATCAGGTCCTTGCCGGGTGGCACCGCGGGTGCGATCGACATGACGGTGAAAACGCCCTTTTCCATCAGCGCGCTCCAGAAGCGGTAGGCGAGCTCGCGGGTTCCGAGCACGATCGGGACGGCGGGTGTGTCGGTCTCCCACGTGTCGAGTCCCAGGCCCTTCAGCATCGTCACATAGCGTCGCGTGTTTTTCCAGAGGCGATCGAGATGCTCGGGTTCCGACTGCATGAGTTCGAGTGCGGTTTTTGCGGCGGCAGCCTGGGATGGTGCGATGGCGGCCGAGAAGATCGTCTGCTTTGAGTGGGTTCTCAGGTACTCTATGGTCTCGCTTGTGCCCGCAACAAATCCTCCCGTGCTGGCCAGCGACTTTGAGAGGCTGCCGCAGATGAGGTCGACCTTGTCATTGAGGCCGAAGTGATCGACGGTTCCCCGGCCCTGGTGTCCGAGGACGCCGAAGCCGTGCGCGTCGTCGAGGACAATGAAGCAGTTGTACTCCTCTGCGAGCGCGACCAGTTCCGGCAGCCTGGCGACATGTCCCTCCATGGAGTAGACCCCCTCGACAACGAGCATCTTGGGAACGTCGGGATTTGCACCCGCGAGCACCTCGCGCAGGTCCTCGGGATTGTTGTGGGAAAAACGTTCGACCGCTGCGTGGGAGAGCCGGATGCCATCCCAGAGGCAGGAGTGGAGGTTCTTGTCCGCGAGGATCAGATCTCCCTTCTGGGCGAACGAGGTGACGCTCGTCATGACAGAGAGGTATCCTGCCGAGTGGATATGGCAGGCCTCGCGCCCGAGGAAGGATGCCAGTGCGCTCTCGAGTTCCAGATGAAAACTGCGCGACCCATTCGAGGGCCGCGCACCGGTCGTGCTTGTGCCCCATTGAAGGACAGCCGCGCGCGCTGCCTCCATGACCTTGGGATGAAAGGAGAATCCGAGGTAGTCGTTGCTCGAAAGCATGATCATTTCCCGGCCATCGAGAGTGACGCTCGTCCCCTTCTGAGCATCCATCGAATGATAGTACGGCGCGTACTTGAGGCGCATCTTCGTCGCATAGTCGTCGCGGCAGCGTTCGAACCACGCCTTCTTGTTTTTGGTGAACAGGGAAAACGCCATGTCAGGTTGGGAACGCTAGGGGCCGGTGGGAAGGCGTGGCAAATGGTTTCACCCGGTGGAGAGGGAACGCATTTTCAGCGAATCCATCCAGGCGAGCAGATCGCAGGCATAGGTTGCCCAGGATTTTTGCGTCCTCTCCCTAGCTGCGAACGACAGTCGCAGGTATTGCTCAGGATTGGCAAGCAGCCAGGCGATGGCGGAAGCGAGCGAGGCGGAGTCGACAGAGGGAAGGGCGAGACATCCGCCGTCGCGCGAAGCTTCGCCGAGGGCCCCTTGCGCGGAGCAGATGCAGGGTTTTCCGTAACTCAGGCTTTCAAGGACGGGAAGGCCGAAGCCTTCCATGCGGGACGGATAGACCGTGAAGGCGCACTCGTGATACGCGGCACTCAGGGTCTTCTCATCGGCTGGTCCGTCGTAGCGAAGTGGTCGGCCTGTATTCTGTAGGGCATGCACGCGTTGCAGGGCCGTCTTGCCGGTTTCTGGATGAGCCATGCCGATGAGGCGCAGCTCAAAACGATGGCCCTGGGTCCAAAGGGTTTCGCAGGCATCGAGAAGAGCCAGGTGATTTTTCCTTCCTTCCAGGGTTCCCACGCAGAGCACGACCGGAAAGCGGGTGTTGCGCCCGAGGACAGGATCCGCTTTCGGCGCATCAACAGCCAGAGGTATCGTTGTCACCTCCGGGGTATGCGGAACGCCCAGCCATCGCCACCATTCGACGATGGCATTGCGGGAATCCTCCGAGACAGCGGCAATGCCGTCGAATGCCAGAAGCTCACGCAGATAGGAAGGAAAGCGAGCGACGGTTTTGGTGGGAGTAAGTTCCGGAAGTTTGAGTGCGATCGCGTCATGAAACAAAGCGACACGTGGTCCCCTGATTTGCCGGCTGAGCAGGGGGAGCTTCGCCGCGATTTCCGCGGAGAAAATTTCAGGCACGATCAAACGCGATGCCGGGGGTATAGATGGGGCTGATCTGTTCGTCCACCGTGCGATTTGTCCGCGGATCTTCCAACTCATCGGCCAGCGTGCGCCGCGATGGGTGCCCGTTGTCTCATCCGACAGCGCTTCGGATTCAAAAGGCAACAAGGCGCGCCACGCTTGTGAATAGGGATCCCAAGTCACAGCGCATACCTCCTGGTCCTGACTTCCCGACAGGGCGAGAAACAGAGAGCGCGACACCTTTTGCACGCCTGTGCGTGCCCGTGTATGGCTGGTGTGGCTGAGGTCGATGAGGATCATGACGTGGTGAGCAGCGTGGAGCTCGCATCACGGATGCCCAGAATCAAATTGCACGGATTCATTACTATGGAATCAGAGCGCCACAGCTATCGTCATGGTCTGCTGTCAGTGTCCCTCGTTCTGCTCTTTGAAACAGTCAGTGTGGGTGCCGCAGAGGCAGATGGTCCGGTCAGGCAGGAAACATTTTGATGCCATGGATTGCCGTGGTACAATTGTGTGCGTGGGTTCATTTTGACTTCGAATCATTGAGGGCGGCGTCTTCGATTGGTGTAAACGAAAGCCTGCGCAGGGAGAGGCCCAGGAGCCGACGATCGTCGGCTCCGCGAAGCCGGGCGGGTGATCGCGCATCGGGAAGGTCAAACACGATGCGAACGGGATCGTGCAGATTCCACACGTGAGAGGGGATTCGGGCAGTACAGGTAGAAAGCTGGTGAAACTGCCATTCGGCTATGTTCGTGCCATTGACGATGAAGATTGCCCGTTGCGGGCGCTTATGAATTCCGAATCCTGATGCCTCAAGTTCGACCAGAACGTCATGCTCCTGAGGTGTGGAATAAAATTCGAGGGCCGCCACCTTGGCTTCAGTCCATGCTCCCAGACCGTCCTCCGTCTCGCGATAAATGCCAAAGAAGACAAAGGGATTGTGGCTTCCGTTATCCAGGAAGGAAATGGTTGCCGGCAACGGACTGAGTGCAGGGGCCTTGGGGAACACGATCCCGAATTCCTGAGTGAGGGGGAGCGCATCGGGGAACCGCTCGCGTTTTGCGATCCTCCAGCGGGAGACCTGATTCTTCTCTAGCAGGTGTCCTTGATTTTCAAAGAGCTGTTCCTTGCCGAACATGACGATCCACCAGGGGTCGACATAGAACTGTCTTCCCAATCGTTGAAGCGCTCGTGCCAAGGTGACGGTTTCGTACCAGTCGCCGTCCACGAATCCAAATTCGAGCAACTTTGCCGACTCCGGAATGGGATCCGCGTGCAGCAATGTCGGCAGATTCCGGGAGATTTCCCTGCCTATGCTGTCGGGTTCAATCTGGGGGTGAATGAAAATCCAGGCGGCGGCCAGCGCTGAGGCGCTTGCGACGAATGTGACAAGCGGTCGTCGCCATGTGGCAAGGAACCGATCTGCCTGCATCGCCAGCATGATCACGACGACAAAAATCAGGCCAAAGTTAAAATAGCTGTTGAAGGGCGTGAATCCGCCATCCTGTCGCATGCCCCAGACCAGAGTCAGGACGACGCCGAGCACATAGAAGAGTGCGAGCCGCCATACCGTTCGTGACTCCGCATCGCGTCGGCGGAACCACCAGGCTGATCCAAGAGATATCGCGGAGATCGCGAGCCAGGCAGCAAAGAATCCCTCCCGCTGACTGAAGACGTCGAAGCTGGCCGATGTGACCTTGTTGAAGACCGACTGATCGTCGCAATATGCGAAGTACGAGAGGAAGCAGAGAAGCGATTGGGTGAAACTCTGCCCGTGATCCGAATGATGGCTGAGATGCATCAGGATGCGGTAGAAGTTGCTGCTCCTCCCGTAGAAGAGGTCGATCAGGAGTGGCAGCAAGAATACGGCGGAGATTGAAAGCGCCGCCCAGTCCCGCTTGTTGATGAGAGGTGCACGTTCGAGCCTGCGCTGCTGCAGCAGACAGGTTATGGCTGTCACAGAGATGGGGATTACAAAAAGTGGCTGGGCGATGTGTCCGTGCACGAGAAAACACGCCGACAGGACAAAAGTGAGGAGCCCCTCGCCGCGGCCCAAGGACACAACCGCTGCCGACACGATCAAGCATAAGAACGGCATGAGCAACACATGTGGCGGCCAGTTGTCGAAGAACGCGCCTCCGATGCGCCCGAAATGCCAGGCACCGATCACCATCGACAGACCGATGACAACTGCGGGATTGCGAGTCGCTGCCGCGGCGAGTGCGAGGGCGGCCGCAAAGAATCCGCATTGCATCATCAGTGTCATCCAAAGATGCGCATTGCGCGGCATCGGCACGATCTTGAGCTGATCGTAGAGCACAACCTCGGCCAGGGCATAGGCGTAGAAGTTCGCTCCCCGATTTTGCCCTGTGGATCTGGAGCGCGTTAGCCGCATTGTCTCCCTCTTCATAGGCGGGGACCTTGAAAAACAGCTCGCGATTGCTGATATTGAGCAGCGCGAAGAGGGGTATAAAGACGATCAGAAAAAGACGCGGGTAGAGCCGGCGAATGCGCACTGAGAGATCCTCTTCCTTAATCGGGATGCTGGCCATGGCTTATCCCTTTAGCAGTCGTAGGGTTTCCCAGTGCGGGTGACGTTTCGGGCGGTGGACACGACCAAATCTCCTACCGCATGGCGATGGCCTCGAGGCGTCGCCGGTACCGGGCGCCGATGAGTGCCGGAGAGAAGCTTGATTCGATGCGCTTTTGTGCAGCCGCACCGATGTCCGAGCGAAGCGTCACGTCATGACGGATGCGCTGCATCTGTGCTGCCGCATGATCGATATCCGGATCGGCCCAGATTTGGCCCTTTGAATAGGGACCATGGTTGCGATCCAGTGTGACCAGTCTGGCCCTGACCGGCAGCCCGCAATCGTCATCGAGGAACTCAGTGGTGGCCGACCAGTTGGTGGCGATGACTGGCTTGCCCAGATACATACACTCGGCGAGGGCAAGACCGAAGCCCTCGGAACGATGCAGGCTCACAAAGCAGTCGCATGCCGCTTCAAGTGCATAAACGTCGTCGCGCGCAAGGGTATTGGCAATCACGACCGATCCTGGAAGGTCCTCGAGAGACTGGCGAAGTGATGCCAGATCGGCTTCATTTCCTTCGGAGTTGTGAACCTTGATCACGAGCCTGCATCCTTCGCGCTGAAGTCCGCTTCTGCGGAAGGCCTCGACAACGGCCCTGGGATTCTTGCGTTCCGCGTAGCTATTCAGGTCAAAGAGAAAGAGGAACAGAAAGGTGTCTTGTGGCAGACCGAAACGATTCCTAAGGGCTGCATGGGACTCTGTGGGGCGGGTGAAGGCGATCGCATGCGGCATCGATAGGACGGGAATCGGCGACTTGATGCCGATCGAGGCGCGCACGAAGTCGCTCGGACACCAGATCTCGTCGAAGCAATCAAAGGCGCGCATCCAGGCGTCCGGAAAATCAGGCAATTCCCATGCCCAGTAACCGATGTTGTAGTGGTCGGTTAGGAACCTGCTTCCGTGGTGATGTTCTAGATCCAGTGATGCCGGCGGATCAATGTGAACAATGCTTACCGGGTGGATCGGAGCGTCGACGAGACGCGAGGCATAAGTCGTGTCGCTGCTCGGATTCTTGCAGTGGAGGCGGAGGTTGATCAGAGCTGAAGGCAGGGATGCTGCATCAGCCGCACGAACCATGCAGCGGGCACTTTCGCCAACGCCAAGATCGGCCGTGAGGAAACCGACGATATTGATCCCGAGTTTCAGATGTTTTCGCGTGAACTCCGGAACGAAGGGAGACTGGCGATTGCCGAAGTCCACAAGGGCTTCACCATTGGTCGTGCTGACACTTGAGATGCGCAACCGACGGTTCAGGTTTTGTGCGCGATAACGCTGTAGAAACGGAATCCGAGATATCCGCCCCAGCCAGGCGAGGGCGTTGGTCCATGCCACGCCGGTTAGATGAAGCCGAATCTCTGGTGGCTGGCTGGCGGATCCTTGCGGAACTGAAATCGTGATTTCCCAGTCGCCGCCCTCCGGCGGCGCTGAGACGTGATGGGTCCCGTTTGACGCCGGAATGCAGATCCTCAGGCTCGGGTAGGCAATCTCACCCCTGCTACGCTCGGGAGCGGGCAGGAAGCTTCCGCGGATCTTCAGCATGAGCGGTTCGTCGAGAGGCGGCAGGCGGAGGATGCCGACCTCTCTGATCCACGCGGAGTCACTTGCAAGGCTGTCGAAAAAAAAGCCCTCGCATGAACACCAGCGGCGGCTGTGCGAGCCCTGCCGGGCGGAGGATTGGGAGGATAGGGATCGGAAGGAAGCCAAGTATGCGGTGAATAGCGTGGGCGGACTGGGAAGCAAAAACTTTTCCGGTGTGCAGGCTTGCCAGCGTCCCTGGACGCCATTTGCCTCTCGGTGCCAGGTCCAGCTTTTTCCCGCCTTCCTGATCGACGGGCGGGAAGGGGTGGGCTGTGTTCTTATGGTTTCCCCTGTTCCCTCATCACCCGTTCCCGTTGCCTCTTTGGAGGCACGATGGACCGGGATGCTGAGAATCTTTGTTTTGGTGGGCGTCATCACCCTGTTGTGGTGCCAGCATTACGGGATGTGGACGCTGAATGCGTGGCGTGTGCCGCTCGACTATTCCGGTGACAGCTTCGAAATCCTGACGCGGATCAAGGCGGCTTCCGAAGGCGACACATGGCCGCTGATGCCGCAGGTGATCCATCGACTGGGTGCGCCTTGGGGAGCGCACTGGAATGCCTATCCGACGCCCGACAAGTTTCTCATCATTGCCCTGGGCGGACTCTCCCGGTTGGTGGGTTTGGAGATGGCTGCGAATCTCGCGATGCTGCTTGCGACCGTCAGTTCGGGAGTGGCCTGCTACTTTGTCGCCCGCCGTTTTGGTGCTCGAATTGAATGGGCGATGATGGCTGCGGTGCTGTTTGCCTACACCTATTCGGTCTTTGATCGAGGGCTGGCTCACCTGCTTCTGCTATTCACGTGGACCGTTCCGCTGGGGCTGCTTGCGTGCTGGCTGATCGGGCGGCGGGAGCCGATGCGGTGGCGAAGCATGGGGGCCTGGGGTTGCCTCGCGATCGGTGCATCGCTTGGCGTGAGCAATCCGTACAATCTCTTTTTCTGGGGCCAGCTTCTTGTGCTTGCGATGGTTGCCCAGTTCTTTCGCAGCCGGCACTGGGTGAATCTGCAGGTTGGGGCGGCAACGATGGCGGCAGCGGCTCTTGGCTTTTTTATCGTTCATGCCGAATTCTGGCTTCACACGAAGGCCGGTGGCGTGCCTTTGCTCGTGCGCAATTATGCGGGCACGGAGGTCTATGCCCTCAAGATGGTGGAAATGTTTGTTCCGCCGACCGGGCATCGGTGGGATTGGATGGCCTTTTTTGGCTATCGTTATGCCCGGTGGACGAACTGGAGAGGTGAAGTCGTCATCCCTTACCTCGGAATCGTGGGCATGCTTGGATTCCTTTGGCTTTGGATCGATGCAGCCAGACGGGTATTGCGAGGGCGATCGCCATCCGGATGGTCCCTGCAGGCGGGCTGGGTGCTGGCTTATGGCACGATCGGTGGCATCACCAACGTCCTCGCGCTCTATCTCGGATTCAACCTGTTCCGGGCGACCAATCGCATATCGGTTTTTATTTCCTGCATCGTCCTCCTGTTTGTCGTACAGAAGATGACCCTTCTCACGGCGCGGCTGCGCCCGGTCTGGAGCTATGCCTTGGCGGCGGTCATCACCGTGCTGGGAGCCATGGATCAGATTCCCAAGGCCTACTCGCCGGAACGCCGCGCCGAGCAGGCAAGAATGGTCAAGGCGGATATCGAGTTTGGACGCAAGCTCGAGGCGGCGCTTCCTCCAAAGTCGCTCGTTTTCCAGTTGCCGATACTCGGATTTCCGGAGGTCAATCCGCCCCATCTCCTGTCGGACTACGAACTCTTCAGGCCCTACCTCCACACCTCAACACTGTGCTTCAGCTATGGTGGAACGAAACTGCGTTCCCGTACCCGATGGCAGCGCGATTTGCAGTCACTGCCGGTTTCAGAATTGGTACCGCGACTTGAGCGCTATGGATTTGCGGCGATTTACCTCAATCGGCGAGGATTCAAGGATGAAGGTGAGAGTGTGATCAAAGCGTTACAGGAAATGGGATATTCCGAGGTGATCAAGGGAGAGCACTCCCAAGTTGCGGTCGTATTGAATGCTGCCGCAGAACCCGAATTGCCCCTGGGTACCATCCTCACGCCCGGCGAAGGCTGGTATTCTCGTGTTGAATCGCAGTCTGGAGTGGAGGTGCGCTGGGCTCATGGTTCATCGGCCTTGATGTATTTCAATCCGATGGATCGACCTTTGTCCGTCAACGTTGAGCTCACGCTTGTCGGCGCGGGGGACAGGACCGTCGAAGTTAGTTTCCGAGGAAAGATTCTGACGGAGGCACGCATTGGCGAAGAGCCCGTTGTTCTTCCTGCTGTGCCGATTGAGCTTCTCCCAGGAGTCAATCGAATAGATGTCCGTACGGAGGAGCCCACCGTGCGAATGATTCGGAAACAGTACGGCCTTCGATCAGTGGGGTTGGTCAAGTCCAAGGTGACGCCGCGTTTGACATCGGTTCAGCGAAAAAAGACGATATCAGAAGGGAAGAATGGCTCGAGAACATCGTCCACCTCGAGCCCCCATCGTCAGGAGTGAGGGGCCGCTATGATTGAATTTGGTGCTTGAATCAGGAGAGGCAGTTTACATTCGGGCGAGAGGATTCACGGAGCACGGACTGCGATTGCAACGTGAGTCCGCAACGGAGCAGGTTTGATATTTTCCATGGAAGCCGACGAGTACCTCAAACTTGCTGAACTCGAAGATGACATCTGGTTTTTTCGTGCGGCACATGCCCATGTGCGGCGGGAGTTGTTGGCGCATGTGCCGATATCCCGTCCCGCGAAGATCCTTGATGCGGGTTGCGGCACAGGAGGGTTGTTGAAACGCCTTGCCGACCTTTCGCCGTCCTGGACCTGGTCGGGCATCGACTTCATGCCCCAGGCCTGCGCACTTGCTCGGCGGCGAAACCCGGACTGCGATATCCGGGAGGCCTCGATCCTGCAGTTGCCATTCGATGATGGCAGCTTTGATGCGGTGACCTGCATGGACGTACTCTGCCAGATATCGTATCCTGAAGATTCCGACCGGGCGCTCGCCGAGATTGCGCGCGTGCTCAAGCCCGGAGGGCTCATGGTGGTGAATGCACCCGCCTACATGTGGATGTGGTCCTACCATGACGTTGCGTGCCAGTCCCGTCATCGTTATTCACGCCGAGATTTCAGGCAGCAGATCCTGAATGCAGGATTTCGCCTTGATCGACTGACTCACTGGAATGCGATTCCTTTCCCATTGGTCCTGATCAAACGTAAGTTGTTTGCCGGGCCGCCGGGATCGAGCGATCTGCATAGGCAACCGACCTTGGTGGAGGCCATGATGCGAGGGGTCATGGGCATTGAACGTGCATGGCTTCATTTGGGTGGGCGGTTTGCCTGGGGCACGTCACTGTTTGCCGCTGCGACGAGGGGCTGAGTGATTCCAGGCGACGGCGGCCAAGAGTTAAGCCCTCCGATAGAATCGGCTTTCATCGGTTGGATCGGTCATGCACGCTGGTCGTATTGTAATCGCCCATGGTTTTTTACCCGGTCGCCTTTGCCCTCCTGCTGCACATCTATTTCTGGGGCGCTGGGCTTGCCTGGCTGGTGACCCCGCGAATGTGGAGGCGCTCCTGGCCGCTGTTTGCGGGTCTCGCCGGAATCGGCCTGCAATCCGCAGTCGTATGGGCGGGGGCATATGCAAACCTTCGTGGGACAGAGACCTATGGGCGACTGGCAGAATTTCTGCCCGCGGGCCTGCTGGCTGTCGCCTGGTGGAGGCATGGTTCCACGGGATGGAAGGCGTGGTTTCGTGTCGCGGGAGTGATGGTTCTGATGGTTGTTTTGCTGAATGGTGCAATCGCTCCCTTTGCATCCTCCTCGAAGGTCCTTACAACGTCATCGATTGGAAGTTGTGATGCCGCCGATTATGCAGCCGGAGCGCGGGTTCTGTCGGAGTTCGCACGAAGCGATCGCGATGGCTTCATCGGGCTAACGGAGGTGGTACGGGTCCACTCCGTTGACAACTTTTTCGACTACTGGCTTCGGTTGAATCACTTCACACCGTCGGCGATTGTCGCCTTGAATGGATCCGTATTTGGCCTTCAGGCCTATCAATTGATATCAATTGCTGTGGTGGTCTTCCTTGTCCTTGGGATCCCCATTGTTTTCTGGCTGGCGCGTTTCGTATTGGGCTTCGGCGCGTGGGCCAGCCTCTTTCTTGCGGGGATCTATGGCGTCAGTCCGCTGCTTGCCTATGCCGTGGGACACGCATCGATGAGCCAGTTGCTGGCCGCTCCGGCGATTGCACTGGTCAATGGGTGTGCAGTCCTCCTTTGGCGGGCCTCGGTTTCATGGCGGCGGTTGCTCTCGATGATCGGTCTGCTGGCGCTTGGATTCTGGCTGATCCTGGGAGCATACAACTTCATTGTGGTCGTATGCCTTGTCCCAGCGTTTCTGTATGCGACGGGTCTGGCAGTCTGGAATGGACAGTTCGGGCGGTTGATTCGATGGGTCGTGGGACTGATTATGCCCTTGGCCATGGTTTCCCTGCTGGCACCTGATCGCGTTGCGGGATTGCTCGAGAGGTTTCAGTTATTCCAGGAATATGACTTCGGCTGGAGGATCCCCATGCTGTCGCCCGAGGGCTGGTATGGTCTGGTCGCAAACGTATCGCTCGGCGGCTATGCGACGACCCTTCGCTGGGGGGTGAGCATTTTCCTGGGTCTTGCCATGCTGCTGGCGCTTGCATTCGGTGCGAAACGCCACGGTCGACAGGTTTACTTCGTGCTGTGTTTCACGCTGCCGATTCTCGCCGCGTATTACTATCTCATCCTGAGGGGCAGGGCCCACGGCACGAATGCGAGCTACGATGCCTACAAGCTGCTGGCGGTGTTTTACCCGGGTATCCTGATGGCCTTGGGGTTCGGATTGATTTTATGGAAACGTTCGGGCGTGACCTTCCGGGCGCTGGCAATGAGCCTGGGCGCCGCGCTGCTCGTGGGAAATGTCTGGGGCAGCTATCGCATCGCCGCGCGACTGCAGGATCCTCCGCTTATCGTGGACAGTAGCCTGCCAAAACTGCAAACGATCGAGTCGCTGCCTCAGGTGACTTCCGTGAACATGCTGATCACCGACTTCTGGTCGCGTCTTTGGGCAAATGGCTTCCTGTTGCATCGGGCGCAGTATTTTCCAACGCATACCTACGAGGGGCGGTTCAACACGGCCTTGAAGGGAGACTGGGATCTTCTTGGCGGACTCATCTCCGTGCGCGTTCCTGAAGCAGGGGACTATCTGCCCATAGAAGGGCCGTACAGTCTGGTGAAGGTGGGCAGTCCCCATTTTCTGCGGGCGAAACTCGGTGACGGTTGGTATGACATGGAGCGCCTTGCCCGAAACAACCAGCACTGGCGATGGACCAAGGGAGACGCGGAACTTGTCGTTGAGAATCCGCAATCCCGCCTTCTGCACGTCGGGTTTCGTTTCCAGGCCCGCAGTCTGGTGGAACGGGATCTTGAAATCCGCGTCAATGGAAAGCGCCTCCGAAGGGTCAGGATTGGGACGGAACTTGCATGGGTGAAGGTTCCCTCCCTAACTTTTCCTCCAGGGACCACCGTCGTGAAACTCTCCTCCAACCTTCCTGCTCAGCCGGCGAGTGCGACCGATCATCGCCTGCTCGGCTTTGCGGCCTATGGTATTGAACTGGATGTGAAAGCGGAACCCGATCCAGCCGAAAACTGAACTCCCCGCCGCGTGCCAAGTTTCCGATCAAACCTTCAATCTGCCTTTCGTGGGCGGCAAGTGCTCATCACCGGTGGGCTGGGATTCATCGGATCCAACCTGGCCCGTCGCCTTGTCCGCTATGGATCCAAGGTGACACTCGTCGATTCGCTGATTCCGGAATACGGTGGGAATCTTCGCAACATGGCCGGTCTCACGGGTCGGGTTCACGTCAATATCTCCGATGTGCGGGATCGGCATTCGCTGCCGGTGTTTGTGCGCGATCAGGATTTTCTGTTCAACCTTGCGGGACAGACGAGCCACATGGATTCGATGACGGATCCCGAAACGGATCTCGAAATCAATGCGCGCGCCCAGCTTTCCATCCTGGAGGCCTGTCGGCGTCACAACCCGCGAATCCGTGTCGTCTTTGCCAGCACGCGCCAGCTTTACGGTCGACCCGACGTGCTGCCGGTCAGTGAATCGCATCCGCTGCGGCCGGTGGACGTGAACGGCATCAACAAGCTGGCCGGGGAGCACTATCATCTGCTGTATCATCGCAATTACGGCATACGCAGCACGATCCTCCGGCTAACGAATACGATCGGTCCGCGAATGCGGATCAAGGATGCCCGGCAGACATTTGTCGGCGTCTGGATTCGCGCGGTGCTGGAGGGCAAACCCTTTGATGTCTGGGGTGGCGAGCAGCGCCGGGATTTTACGTTTGTGGATGACTGCGTGGATGCGCTGCTCGTCGCCGCCGCCAGCGAGGCGGCCGAGGGTGGCGTGTTCAATCTGGGTGGGCCGCCGCCTGTGACGCTCAAGGAACTGGCCGAACTGCTCATCGCGTGCAATGGAGGCGGGGAGTATTGCGTGAAGGCATTTCCGACGGAACGCCGGAAGATCGACATCGGGGATTTCTATGCGGACTGGAATCTGATCCGCTCGACGCTCGGCTGGCGGCCGCGGACAAGCCTGAAGAGCGCGCTGTCGCGCACGCTGGACTTCTATCGCAAGGAACTCCCCCATTACGTCTGAAATGCCAGACCAGAACTCACCCGCGCTCAGTTTTGTTATTCCGCTCTATAACAGCGCGGAAACGCTGCCTCCGCTGGTTGAGATCATTGAGTCGCTGCACGTGGAGGGCGGCCATGAACTGGTATTGGTGAATGACGGCAGCAGCGACCGCACGGCTGAGGTGTGCCGAAACCTTGTATCAGTTGCGCGGATACCGATCACCTTTATCGACCATTCGCGCAACTATGGCGAGCACAATGCCGTGCTCACCGGCTGGCGTCATGCCCGCGGAGCCTATGTCGTGAATATCGACGACGACGGTCAGAATCCGCCGGACGAGGCGGTGCGCCTTTTCCGGCATGCGCAGGAGCATGACCTGGACGTGGTGTATGGCTGCTACGACGTGAAACAGCACTCGGCCTGGCGGAACGCGGGCAGTTGGATGACAAATCGTGTGACGGACTTCGCCCTGGACAAGCCTGCCGGGCTTTACCTTTCGAGCTTTCGCTGCGTGAGCGCGTTTGTGGCTCGGCAGGTCGTGGCAAATTCAGGGCCGTTTCCCTACATCGATGGCCTGCTCCTGCAGGTAACGCAGCGGGTGGGGTCCCTGCTGGTGAGGCATGATGAGCGCCAGTCGGGCGCAAGCGGCTACACGATTCGCCGGCTGGGGAGGCTCTGGCTGAGCACCTTCATCAATTTCTCGGTTTTTCCCCTCCGCATAGCGACCGTGCTTGGAATCATCATGGCGTTTCTGGGGTTCGTCGCGCTTGGTGTGGTCATCTACTCGTGGTTTCACGACCGGGGGCCGCAGTTTGGATGGGGCACCCTGATGGCTGCATTGCTGACGTTTTCGGGCGTGCAGCTCGTCATTCTCGGGCTTTGTGGGGAATACATCGGACGGATGTTTATCACGATCAACCAGCGTCCGCAGGCCGTGATTCGGGAGGTCGTACGCAATTCGAACCGGTAGCTCCGTCCTCAGTGCGGCGGCTCTGCGAGCGGACAAGACTGCACGGTATCTGGATGGTCGCCAGAGATGACGATCAGGCCGTCACGGTGTCCAGCGAGCAACCGTCGGTTTCGGCGGAGGGAGTTTCGCAGTTGGGACGGGCAATGATCCCCGGGTAGGGTTCCGGGGAAAAGACTCGGGTGGGTTGCTCCAGAAGGTGCCGGTCGCAGACTGCGAAAAGTTCGGCCTCGGTCTGGGTGCGTCGCATGTCGTGCAGGAAGGCGCCGGCGGCATCGACGCTTTGGCCGACAAAATTGAGGTACTTCTTCATCTTGTTGACGTGCGCCCGTTCCGGCACTTCGGAATCGGCCGTGGCGCGGTAGAGCCGCTCAATGTAGTGCCGGACCTCCGCGAGCGTGACGGTTGATACGTCGAGGCCGGCGAACCGCTCCCGGCATTGGCGGAAAATCCAGGGGTTGCGGATGGCATGGCGGCCGATCATGACTCCGCGCGCCCCAGTAGTTTCAAGGATGCGGATGGCTGCTTCGGGTGAAGTGACGTTCCCGTTGGCAAGGACGGGGCAGGTGACGCGATGCACCGCATGCGCGATCCAGTCATAGTGGACCTCGCTGCGGTACATCTCCTTGACGGTGCGTCCGTGCACGGTCAGCAGGTCAACGCCATGGTGGTTCACCGAGTCGAGAATGCGGTCGAAGTTGCGTGTATCCTCGAAGCCGATGCGCATCTTTACGGTGAAAAGCCCCGGGATCGTGGCGCGCATCAGACCAAGGATCGCGTCGATGTGTTCGGGGTCTCGGAGAAGGCCTCCACCGACGTTTTTCTTGTAGACCTTGGGTGCGGGGCAGCCGAGATTGAGATCCACCCCGGCGATAGGATGGCGAAGCAGCTCGCGGGCAGAACGCTCAATGTGGAAAAGGTCCTCTCCGATCAATTGGGCAAACACCGGGCGTCCGGTCGTATTTTCGTCGATTGAGCGCAGGATGTGTTTCTCGAGACGCGACTGGGCATGGACACGGAAAAATTCGGTGAAAAAGTAGTCGGGTGCGCCAATTTCGGCGATCACCCGCATGAATGCGAGGTCGGTCACGTCCTGCATCGGTGCCAAGGCAGTAATCGGCTGGCTTGGCTGGATGGAGGGAGGCAAGGGGACGGCCAAAGCGCGTGGGGCGGTTGGTGCGGACATCATGGCTGCGGGAGACGCACAACGGAGCATTCCGTCGGTCGCGTTTCCGTCAGGCGTCGGGGTTTCCTTCACTCTCGTCGGTTTCCTCTTCGGAAGCCTGCTGTCTGAGGACACGCTCAAGGATTTCACTCATGTCCTCGACGGCGTCGAAGACCTTGCGGGCGACAAAAATCGGACGCTTCTGCTGCAGGGCCAGCACGATGGAATCGCTGGGGCGGGCATCGAGTTCGATGATCTTCTTGCCGAGCTCGTTCTCCATGCGAAGGAGAATGCGGGCAAAATAGGTGCCTTCGTTGAAGTCGTTGATGACTACATGCTCCAGCCGGGCGCCAAGGCCCATCAGCATGTGTCCAATGAGGTCGTGGGTGAGTGGGCGGTCCTTCTTGACGCCATTCAACGTCATCTGGATCGCATGTCCAACCGGGTGGTCGACATAGATGATGAAAGTCTTGCCCTCATCGCCCAGAAAGATGGCGCAGCCATTGGCAGCAGGCATCACGCCTTTTACGGTGATTGGCAGGACATCCTTCGACATGCGCACACAATGGGCTGACACAGCCTCAGGTGCAAGCGGAAGGGATCCATGGATTGCTGGGAATCAACCCGGGAGGCTGAATCCGAAAAGCGAGATGCCCCAGGAACGTGCCTGGGTCAGGACCTGGGGCTTGTCCAGCATGATGACCCGATCCACCTCGAGGGCCGCGGAAGAAATACCGGCCTCGCGCATGGTTTCGAGCGTTCGCTGGCCGAAGACCGGGACGTCAAAGCGAAAGTCCTGACGGGCCTTGACGGTCTTTATGAAGACAGCCTGGTCAGTCTTGAACTCGCCTGCGCGGCGCAACATGGCGTCCGTGCCCTCAAAGGCCTCCACGGCG
This sequence comes from Verrucomicrobiota bacterium, assembly GCA_014584295.1. Classification (GTDB taxonomy): domain Bacteria; phylum Verrucomicrobiota; class Verrucomicrobiia; order Opitutales; family Opitutaceae; genus UBA6669. The sequence goes on along the minus strand of JACTNC010000013.1, from coordinate 22,744 downwards.
AGCACGGTGCCTTTGCGAACGACACAGCCTTGGCCGATATCGAGAATGGCGCATTCGCGCGCAATGTGGATGCCGTGATCGAGGTGTTCCCGTTCGATTGGAAACCGCCCTCCTGTCATGCAACCGGCCGTTGCGAGGTGGGATTCAATGAAGCAGCGCGCGTCGAGCAGAGTCACGCCAAGTTCTTCAATTTCGCGCGCGATCGCGCCGAAGATGGTTTCCGCATTGCGGCGCTTGAGGGAAAATAGAATGCGTGTCGCCTTGAGGTCGGGATGCAGTCCCTTGAACAGGCGTCGTGGAGTGATCTGTCCCGCCATCAACGCGTAGCCGGCACCGAAATCTTCAATGGCTCGGAGCATCTTCCCGAGTTGGCCCACAAGGATCTTTCGGCGATCCGCCTCGGCAAACGAAGCCAGCAGTTCGGGTGGAGTTTCCTCTTCGAATGCGACCAGTCTGAGCGGTATTCCCGCCCGACGAATCGCCTCTGCGACGAGGGTGGGGTAGCGTCCCTGGCCTGCAATCAGAACGATCGGCTTGCGGGCGTCATAGGACGCAGGCAGGAAGGGTGACGCTGGCAGCGGAGGCATTGGGGCTAGCGAACCGGAGTGGAACGCCGACGGCAAGCACGGGCGTTGGCCGGCATCCTTGGGTACGCCTACGGAGTCGGCAGCAAGAGCGTTGAAGGCCTCACTTCAGCGCCAACGCATCACGGTTTCGTTGCGCGGGTACCGGTGCATGCGAGGACGAAGTCGACGATGGGCTGAGGGTCTTCCAGACTGTGAGGGTGGTGATCCACGCCGTGTTTGAGAATGACGCGAATGGATCCGCCAAGATCCCGGTAACGCTTTTCGAGGATGCCCGTGTTTTCGTCGAAGGGTACGGTCTTGTCGGCATCGCCGCACACGCTCAGGATCGGAATCTTTGCCGCGGCGAGAGGTGCGAGGTTGTCGATGGGATTTAGCGGATACGCCATGGCTTCGGCGTCGCTCGCAAAACCGTAGACCTTTTTCAAGCGCTCCCATTCGACGGGATTGCCCGGATACTTGCCGCGCCCGGCAGGCCAGCTCTTGAAATCGCAGACGGGTGCATCAAGGTAGAGCCCAGCGACCCACTTCGGATGGCGTGCCGCCCAGTTCAAGGCGTAGAGGCCGCCGCGGCTGAGTCCGATGAGCACGGGTTTCTTCGCCAGGCGACGCTCTTTCGTCATGCTCGCATGGAACGCATCCATCAGGTCCAACGCGGGTGGCGCTCCGAACATGTTGGAGACTTCCATGTAGCCGAGGTGGAAGCCGCGCTCGAGCAGTGCGATGTCTGCCTGGGGGAAGTGACCGAAGAACTCGGTCCGCCAGATCCAGGGTCTGCCCCGTGCGGCCTTTTTTGGCAGGACCAGGCGGCAAGGCCTGCCTGCGACAACGAATTCCTCCTGCACAAATCCGTTCCAGGTACTCCTGGTCACCTGGGGTGCATTACCCGCGCTCAACACAGACTGCATGGCTGGGACGCCGAGCAGAAGAATTCCAAGGCAAAGACGAATAAGCATGAGAGTAGCAATGGGACTGCGGCAATGCTGCCCGCCAGCCTTCCGGGCTAGGTCTGGGAGCCGTAATACTTTTTGTAACTCCGGTAGTACCGGTAGTTCGTGTAGTATTCGATTCGGCGCGGAGAGAGTCCGTTCAGGACGATACCCAGGATCTCGTTCTTTCCATCGCGAAGCGTATTGAAGTAAAGGCGGATGTGTTTGCGGTAGGCGCGGTTGAATCGGCAGACGTAGACAATTTCGTCCGATCGGCTGGCGATCAGCATGGAGTCCGTCACCGCTCCGAGTGGAGGCGAATCCATCACCAGAAGATCGAACTTCGTCTTCAGCGTCTCCAGCAGCTTCCCAAAGACGGGATTGTCGAGCAGTTCTGTTGGTGTCTTGGAGCGGCCGCCCGAACAGAGCAGCCAAAGGTTGTCGCCGACCTTGGTGATCCCCAGATGGGCATTTGCTAGGGGATCGCCCTCCAAGGATGCACCGTTTTGAAACCAGGAAATGAGTCCGTTCTCATTGTTCTGCCGATAGTGCCGGTGCAGCATGGGGCGGCGCAGGTCGCAATCGATGAGCAGCGTGGATTTTCCGTGGCGTGCGAAGCTTCCGGCGAGGTTGCAGGAGACAAGGGTTTTGCCTTCTCCGGGGATTGTGGAGGTGACGAGGATGCTTTTCGGAAAATCGAGTTTCGAGTGGATCTTTACCGAACTGTAGATGCTGAGAAAAGCCTCCGTGCCCGGGGACTGTCTGTTGTCCATGACCATGGAGTACTTCTCCGAGTCCTTGACGGACGCCAGTTCCGGTATGATGCCGAGAAGGTTGACGCCGATGAAGGTTTCCACGTCCCACGCGCTCTTGATGCGATCGTCAACCATGCTCAGGCTGAATGCCACGCCGAGAAAAACGAGCACGAAGAGCCCTGCGCTGTTGCGCAGGATGCGGTCAAGGTTGGGGGTGAAGGGCTTGTCGGGCGGTGTGGCGCGATCAAGCGGGCGGACGGGAAACTTCTGCAGATTGCTGCTGGTCGTGACGCCTGTCAGGCGGTTGAGGACCTGCGTGTAGTTGTTGGTGGCGACGTCCGCCTGCTTCTTCAATGTTTCGTAGTCGACGGAGATGTCGCGCAGCCTGAGCTGGGCCTGCTCCTGTTCACGGAACTCGGCCTCGAATGTCTTTTCCTGAGAGCGGATGCGTTCAAGGGTGCTTTCGAGGTCCTTGACGGCGAGTTCAATGGCGCGGTCAAGCTGCTGCTGCGAGATGGTGATCGCGTGCGCCAGCTTGATCATCGTTGGATGCTTTTCCAGATAGCGCTCCTCAAAGACCGATCGGTCGCGGATAAGGGAATTCAACTGGGCGCGGATGGCCGGGATGGACCCATGATTGGCAATGTAGGAAATTTCCAGCAGGCTTCGACCTTCCTTCCGGAAAGTCTCGACCTGGGCGTAGAGCTGTTCGTTGCTCAACCTCTCCTCCCGGATGCGCACCAGGGCCTCGTTCACGCGGCGAAGACGCTCGGCCACGATGTTCACGCTGTTGTCGAGTGAAACGAGATTCTTCTCCCGCATGTAGGCCATCAGCTTTACCTGTGCCTCCTCAGAGCTTTGGCGGAGCTTTTCGGCTGCACTCTTGAGGGATTCGACAGCGTAGTCATTGCTGCCTCCGACGCGATCGAGCAGGTCCTGCATGAACTGGTCGACGTAGCGGTTTGCTATCAGCGCAGCCGCCTGCGGATCACGATGGGAAACAGCGACGCTCATCAAGTAGCTGTTGCGGATGGCAGTGGCAGTGAGGACACCGAGTGCAACGTCCGGGCTGGGCGGAGGCTTGCCGGCGGGTACATCGTCGAGATACGGCTTCTGCACGAGCGCGAGTTCCTCCGGCGTCAGCGAGGCCAGTACCCTGCTGCGGATTCGGGCGCTCTGAAGCGTGAGCAGGTAGGTGTTGACGTCGATCTCGCTCGTAACGGACGGGTCGACGACCTGCTGCTCAAGGACGACGCGTTCGGGCTTCTCGAACTGCATCGTGGCGATCGCCGAATACAGCGGAGTCTTGCGCGCCTGATAGTACCCAAAGCCGAGCGCGACCAGAAGTGCAATGGGCAGGGAGATCCAGAGCCGTTCGCGCAGAATGATGTAGTAGTCGCGCAGCGTGCGCCGCTCGGCCAGGAACTCATCGCGAGCGTAGCCCTTATGGGTGCCCGGGCCATAGGATTTTTGAGGGGTGTCCGCCATGGCGCGCGATCAGATGATTCTTTCGGGGACGTTGACGATGTCGCCCGGAAGCAGGGGCAGCGCATTCTTCTGCACGTCTGCCTTGTCCCGGCCCTTGATGAGACTTTCGACATCAATCGTATAGGTCGACCGTTTTCCTTCCGCTGACACACGGGTCACTGTGATTTCGGAGCCCTTGGCTGTGTCGGTCAATCCGCCGGCCTTGGTGACGAGATCGAGGACGGTCATGGTAGCCTCGATCGGTAGTGAATAGCGACCGGGCGTTCGCACCTGCCCGTGAATCGAGACCTCGCGCGGGGCATATTCCTCGACATTGATCGTAACCTGCGGGTTGCGCAGGAAGCGCCCCTTCACGTAGGCATCCTCGACCGCCTTCTGGGCTTCAGCAATCGTCAGGCCCATGACCTTCACCTCGCCGGCGAGTGGGAGATTGACGCAGCCGAGTGAATCGACGCGGGCGATGATGGAGAGATCATCCTCCTGATAGACGCCGATACGAAGGCGATCGGTCAGGGCGATGGTGTAGGTGAGGGGAACATTGCCCGTCGTGGCAGGCAGGCGCTGGGCAAAGAGTCCAGGGGTGGCGGATGCGACGAAGGCGGCGATCACCCACAGGCACCGTATGGGTCTGCAAAGGGAAATTGATTGTGACAGGTGCATGGGGCGGGCTTGTTAGAAGCGACAATTGATTCCAAGGACAACGGAATCCCGATCATAGTCGGCAATGGCAACGTTTGACGAGTTTTCTAGATGGCTTGCCGTGAGCGAAAGGCTGACTTTGTCGTTGAGCGTATATTTTCCGCCTGCGCTGAGGGTCACAAATTCGTCCTTTCTGCCGCCGCCGCGGCTTCCGAGGAAGTCATTGGTACCGTAGCCAAGCCCCCCGAAGACACTCAATCGCGCATTGATGCTCATGCGAGCCTCAAGAGAACTGAAGAAGGCATCATTGCTGATATCGGTCGACGTTGTGGCAAAATCCTTCGATATCTGGGCGGTCATATTCAGGCGGCGGGTGAGTGTCCAAGTGACAGCAATGCCTGCGTTCAGCGCCGAGAAATCCTCGTTGCGCAAGGGTCCCTTGGTATCGCGAAACTGATAGCCAACGCGAACGGTTCCGTTGAATTTCGGGGCAATCCGCCCCGTGATCCCGACGGTGAATGCGTGGTCATAGGATGATGTGTCGAGCTGGCTGTCTGTGACACGCAGGCGGTAGCCCGCAAACAGATCGTGCTTGGAATCCCTTGCATAGAGCAGGTCCGCAGCCGCCGTGTAGGTAGCGAGATCGACGAGCAGGGCATTATCCGTGAAGTCTTGGAAGTTGTAGCCGAGTGATCCTGCGATCGAATAGCGCCGAATAACCGGATAACGCACCTTTACTGCGGCATCGGTGTTCCACGATTCCGCGCGTATGTTGGCTGCGACGTCTGCCCTGCTTTCCTTCGCAATACCGAGCCTGATATTCCCGGTCGTGCGTCCAGAGTTCTTGAACAGTTCAAGCGAGGCGCGCGGATTGACGTAATTCTCATCGGTATATTCGAAAAACGTCCCCACCTCCGCTCCGGCAGACGCATTGACCCCGATCATGCCCGCACGTCGCTCGTAGTCGGCACTGGCGGATGCGGTGAGCAATGCGTCGGATTTTGCGTCTGCGCTCGCAAAGATGTTTGAGTCCCAGCCCAGAGCCGCATTGAGCCCCAGAAAAATCTCCTCCTTGCCTTCATTCCAGCGCAGCAGGGCCATGACTGCCGGCGCGGTAAGTCCGAGCAGGATCAGCCCGCCCAATGCGGAGCGCAGTCGACGTAGCGGCTTCATTTCAGCACGGCCCGGGCGTCATGGGGCGGTGGTTGGGGGCTCTGGAATTTCAGAGGGGCTCACGAAGGTCGGGATTTCCGGTACTGGAGGCACCCCCGGAATGGGCTCCACGTCTTCCTTGTCAGGGGGCGTTGTCGTGCTGAATACGCTGATTCCTGGGCGCGTCCGCAGGCTGGCGCCCGGTGTGCCCTCCTCGGTGTCGAAATACACCGTGTGCCGCGCCATGCAGGCGAAGGCCGCCCTGTCCTCCAATCCGCGCCGGAGTTCCTCGGGTATGGGTTCAATGACAATACGCAGCGGATCACCGAGCCGTCCCTGGCGGATGATGGCGCGCTGATTTGGCAGCAGAACCTGACCGCTGGCGTCGCTTGCGCCCAGACGCACCGTGACATCGCCTTCAAGGAGCGACACCGTTGTCCCCATGACATTCGTCTGGATCACAATGCGCTTTCCTCGGATGGAAACCGTGGCATGTGGCGTCGTGATTTCGAGAACGCTGCCAGGAAGCATCTTGCCCGTACAAAGGGCGACGGTCCCGTTGCGCAGGCTGAGAAACATGCGGGAGACGGAGGGCTCGAGCTCGAGGTCCGCCCGATTGGGTTGGAAAGGCTGCTGGGTGAAACGATCGACCTGCAGGATGGTTTCCTGATCCAGGAATATCCCGACGCCATTGGAAAAGACGAGAGTGTTGGTGGCTCCCGCCTTGGTCTGGATGATGGAGTCATCCGCGTCGTAGACCGCCTTCCTGACCATTTCCCGAACGCGCGTGCGCGTATCGATTTCGGAAGCACCTTCCATTTCTGCAACGTAGAGCTTTCCGGCGGGACCCTCGGACTGCGCCTGTCCGAAACCCGCGACTGGATGGAAGCACGCCGTCGCGAGCACGGTGGTCATGAAGATCCAGCGTGATGGGCAAAACGCGATCATGCGGACATTAGGCTCTGGCAGGTGAAAGGCATCAACCTACAAACCGTAAGGGCTATTACGCAACGAGGCTCGATCTGCATCAGTAATAACCCTGAGAGCAGGGAATCCGTCAACGCTTACTCCATCACGAGGTTGAGAATCTTGCCCGGGACAAAAACCGTGCGCTTGAGCGTCTTGCCCTCGATCAGAGCCGCAAATTTTGGCTGAGCCCGCAAGATGCCCATGACGGCATCCTGGGACGCGCCGACCGGGGCATGCAGTTCCCCGCGGTGTTTTCCGTTGATCTGGACGACCACTTTCTGCTCCGTGGCGACCAAACGTGCAGGATCGTAGACAGGCCAAGGCGCAGTGGAGAGTGAAGCGGTTTCTCCCAAGCGCGCCCAAAGTTCTTCGCCGAGGTGTGGGGCGAAGGGAGCAAGCAATTGGACGAGTGTAAGGATCGCTTCTCGGGAATAGGAGGCTGCCTCCTGAAGCGCATTGGCAAATATCATCATCTGCGAGATGGCGGTGTTGAAGCGCAGTGCCTCAATGTCCTCACCGACCTTGCGAATGGTTTCGTGTCGCAGTTTCTCGAGTGCGGGAGCCACGGGGGTGTTTGTGCTGATTTTCGCGTTTGGCAGTCCATCCTGACCGATCGCGAGCCGCCAGACCTTGTGCAGGAAACGATGGACGCCCTCAATCCCCCGTGGATTCCAGGGCTTCATTGCCTCAAGGGGACCCAGGAACATCAGGTAGAGTCGCAGACTGTCGGTGCCGTGGCTGGCGATGATGGTGTCCGGGTTCACCACATTGCCGCGGCTCTTGGACATCTTTTCGCCGTCTTCGCCGAGAATGATGCCCTGGTGGAAGAGCTTCTTGAAGGGTTCCTCCTGCGGGACGGCCCCAATGTCGAATAGCACCTTGTGCCAGAAGCGGGCATACAGCAGGTGAAGGACCGCATGTTCCGCTCCGCCGACGTAGAGGTCGGGCACGCCCCAATAACGAAGCGACTCTTTGGATGCGAACGCCTCGGAATTGTTGGGGTCGAGAAAGCGCAGGTAGTACCAGCAGGAACCCGCCCACTGGGGCATGGTGTTGGTTTCGCGGCGGGCGCGGATCCATGAGCTTCCGGCCGGACGCGGCGTACTGGCGGGAACGCTGTTGCCGGTGGAAACGTCATACCAAAGCTCCAGCCAGTCGGGAACGTTGGCGAGCGGGCTCTCACCGGTGCCGCTCGGCAGGTACGACTGAACCTCCGGAAGCGTCAAGGGCAGGGCCTTCGCTGGCAGCGGCAGTGCAAACCAGGTGACGCCTGACGAGGCATCACGGTAGGTCACCGGTTCCTGCGGCAGCTCGCTCAATCCGGCAGCCGCTGCTCGCTGGTAGTCCTCTTCCCGGACCCAAAGAATGGGAAACGGTTCACCCCAATAGCGCTGGCGTGAAAACAGCCAGTCGCGGAGCTTGTAGTTGACGGTGGCCCGCCCCCGTTTCTGCTCCGAGAGATCGGCTGTCATCCGTTTCTTGGCCTCGCTCCAATCCAGGCCGCTGTAAGCGCCGGAATTCACCAACCTGCCTTCGCCGACGAATGGAAGCCTTTCCCGCGCCTCTGGGGGCAGCGATGCGTCGTTCGGCTCGATTACGCGTACGATCGTCAGATTGTACTGAATGGCAAAATCGTAGTCGCGCTCATCGTGGGCGGGCACGGCCATGATCGCGCCGGTGCCGTATCCCATGAGCACGTAGTCGGCGATCCAGATGGGTATGCGGTCGCCGTTCACCGGATTGATGGCAAAGGAACCGGTGAAGACGCCGGACTTTTCCTTGGCGAGATCCGTTCTTTCGAGATCGCTCTTCGAGGCCGCCTTTCGCCGATAGGCATCCACGGCGGCGCGCTGTTCCGGCTTGGTGAGGCTTTCGACCAACGGGTGCTCGGGGGCGATGACCATGTAGGTGGCGCCGTAGAGCGTGTCTGGCCGGGTCGTGAAGACCTTGAGATCACCGAGCGATTCATCCTCCAGGCGGAAGAGAAGCTCCGCACCCTCGCTGCGGCCGATCCACGCCTCCTGCATGCGCTTGGTGGAGTCGGGCCAGTCGACGTCCTTCAGGTCGGTCAGCAGCCGCTCGGCATACGCGGTGATCCGCAGGACCCATTGGCGCAGATTGCGGCGCTCAACAGGAAAGCCGCCAACCTCCGAGCGTCCATCGACGATTTCCTCGTTGGCAAGGACCGTTCTCAGCTCGGGGCACCACCAGACCGGGCGCTCATCGACGTAGGCAAGTCCCCGCTTGAAAAGCTGGAGGAAAATCCACTGCGTCCAACGCACGTAACGGGGATCGGTCGTATCGATTTCCCGGTCCCAGTCGTAACTGAATCCCAGCGATTTGATCTGCCTCCGGAAATTGGTGATGTTGTTCTGAGTGTTGCTCGCAGGGTGGGTGCCGGTCTTCACCGCATGCTGCTCGGCGGGGAGCCCGAAGGCATCCCAACCGATCGGATGGAGGACGGAAAAGCCCTTGGCGCGCTTGTAGCGTGCGATGATATCCGTGGCCGTGTAGCCCTCGGGGTGACCGATATGGAGCCCTGCACCGGACGGGTAGGGAAACATGTCGAGTACGTAATACTTCTGCTTAGTCGGATCTGGCTCCGAGCGAAAGGCTCGGGTTTGATCCCAGAATGATTGCCAATGCGGCTCGATTTGGAGAAAGTCGTACTCTTTGCAATGCGTAGCCATTTGAATGAACGGACCAGCGTAAATCTTTCGAAGTGTGCGTCAACGACGCTGCGATGGGTCCTCCCGGGAGTCCTTTTTGTTACCCTTGGTGCCTTGACAGTTGGCGCGGCGGGCATGCCAAAGAGCTTCAACGAACTGCTGAATGCCGTTGTCCGCATTGATGTCAGGGAGGTGTCCTACGACACCGGAGTGAAGCGGTTCTCGGCGGGCGTGGGCTCAGGTGTGATCGTTTCGAAGACGGGTCTGATTCTGACGAATGCCCATGTTGCCAGCCCCAAGGCCATTGAGTTGCTTGTGACCCTTTCCAGCCTGGAGCGCGTGGGTGCGAAGCTTGTTGGCTGGGATCACTGGACCGATCTCGCCCTGCTTCAGCTCGATTTGGACGAAATCAATCGCCGAAAGCTGAAATTCACGCACGCGCTGTTTGGAGATTCCGATAAACTTTATCCAGGACAGGTCGTCTACGCAGTGGGAACGCCGCACGGGCTGACCCGTACGGTGACACGTGGCATCATTTCCAACAACAGGCGTTACTTTCAGGACAACCGAGGTGTGCGGGGGTATGAAACGGGTGAGTTCAATACCTGGCTGCAGACGGACGCCGCCATCAATCCGGGCAATTCGGGGGGACCGCTAGTAACAGAGAAAGGGGCGGTTATCGGCATCAGCTCCCGAGGCTATCTGGGTGCAAACAACCTTGGATTTGCGATTCCCGGCAACATTGCGCGAAAGATTGCCGACGGCCTGGCGCAATATGGATCCATCACGCGCAGCTACATAGGAATCGTGCCCAGGGAGCTTCTCGATCTCGAGGGATTCTATGCATTGGCATTGAATGAAGGCATGCTGATCAATTCCGTCGACCCGGGGTCGCCCGCTGCCGGATCGGGCCTGAGGGCAGGGGACGTCCTGCTTGCGATTGATGGTCAACGGGTGGACGGCCGGTTTCCGGAACAGCTCCCTCCCATTCAGAATGCGATCGCCAGCCGACCCGTAGGCAGCACCGTAGTCCTGACCGTAAAGCGGGGTGCCGAGACGCGGGATTATTCGGTGGTGACGGAAAAGCTGGAGAGCCAGGTTGGCGAGGAACTGGCCTTTGAAAAATGGGGCCTCACTGTTCGCAAGGTGTCGAAAGCCTATGCCCGGAATAACCAGTTGCCGGATGCGACAGGGCTGATCGTGCTGGGAGTCCAGGCTGGATTTCCGGCTGCCGTGGCCGGACTGAGCCATGGGGCGATCATAACGAGCATCAACCAACAGAAAATAACCTCGGTCGATGTTGCGCAGAAGATTTATTCAGCGTACGAAGCAAAACCGGAACCTACGCTCGTGGAAGCGCAGCGGTATTTCCAGGTTTCCCTCTATATCCTAAAGCCATGAAATCCCCCTCAATGTCAGTTTCACCCCCGGCGAAATCAGGTTCAAATTCGGACAGAATTTCTGCCTCGTTCTCTTCAGGCGGGCGTCTGTTTGCGAGACGCTTCCTGATGGCATGCACCCTTGCAGGGCTTGCATTGACGTCCCGTGCGGCAGAGATTCGCGATCTCTGGAAGGAGCGGCTCAAGTCGGTTGTCGCGATCGAGTTCTTCACCGAGACCGAACTCGACAGGCGCCCGACGGTGATCTTTGGAACCGTGATAGACAAGGAGGGCACGGTCGTATTTGCCGCCGGAGCTGTAAATGTGCGCTCGACGCCGACCGAACTGAAGGATTTCCGTGTCTACCTGCCTGGCAAGAATGTCAGGAATTATTCAAGTGCGACCTATATCGGCCAGGATGTCTTCACGACGTGGCACTATGTGAAAGTGGCTGAATCGCTCTGGCCGTCTCTTGTGCCAATCACGGATTTCGCCGGACCTGCCAATGCCGCGACGGATGTGCGGCTGGCGCAGGACGTGTGGGGTGTCGCGCTTCGGGCGAAGGATGAGGATTTTGAACCCTACATTCTCTCGGCACGGGTTGCCTTGATGCAGACGATCCCCCAGCGGACTGCGGTGTGCATGGATGATGTCTCGGGCCCCGGATTGCCGGTCTTCGATTCAAAGGGCATGTTTCTTGGACTCGGAATGCCGGGGTTTGCTCAGAGCTACCTGCAGTTTTCGCAGCGAAACCCGTCGGGTGAGCAGGTGGCACTCGTGAATATCGGCGAGACCGGGGCCTTTCAGCTCGCGGATGAAATCCTGCCGTATCTGAACCGCCGTCCCTTGAACGTGTATGGCCGTTCCGTGCCTTGGTTTGGATGGTACGGATTGCAGCCCACGGATCCCGAGGTCGCGGCCCATCTCAAGATCGACATCGGTGTGGTCGTGAGCGAGGTGCTCGCGGGAAGCCCGGCCGAGCAGAGCGGTCTTCAGCCGCGGGATGTCGTCGTGGCGATGGACGGCAAGCCGCTCCCGCGGCTCAAGCCCGATCGGGTGATGGTCAACTACCTGGTTCGCGAGATTGCGCGCCACAACATCGGTGATGTCGTGAAGGTGACGGTGTTGCGCAATGGCGAGCGCGTGGATGTGGTTGCGAAGCTTGTCGAGGAACCAAAGCTCTTTCGGGAAGCCGATCGGAAGTATTTCGACAAGCTGGGCTTTACCGCGCGTGAGTTTGTCTATGGCGACGGCATCATGCGCCGCGCTCCGGTGGCGGAGCACCAAGGCGTGATCGCGCATTTCGTGAAGGCGAATTCACCCGCCGCCACCGCCGGCTTGGTCACGGACGACTGGATCAAGGAAATCGATGGCACACCGGTAAAGTCCTACAAGGAGGCGGTCGACCAACTGAGCGCAATCCAGGCGGATGGCTCACGATCAGAGGCCGTCCTGCTGATCCGGCGCGGCGGCGATACCCAGGTGCTGCGCATCAAATTGAAATAGCCTTCCGGCGAAATTGGCTTTTGGTAGGGCTGGGTTTGCGAAGCAGCGCGGGCGGAAACTCCGTGCTGCTTTGAACAACCTGGCTTTTATGTTCACAGGCATTGTTGAAGAGACGGGTCGCATACTCGAATTCTCCGCCGGGCCCACGGGCTGGCGGTTGAAAATCCGTGCGCGCATGGCGCTGGAGGGGCTGGCCGTGGGTGACAGCATTGCGATCAATGGATGCTGCCTGACGGCGGTCGCGAGCGATGCCACTGCCGGTGTGATCGAGTTCGATGTCCTGGAGGAAACCAGGCGGCTGACCAATCTTGGTGACCATGTTTCGGGCGACGCCATCAACCTGGAGCGCAGCCTGAGCTTCGGTGGAAAGATGGGCGGCCATTTTGTTACCGGCCACATCGATGGCATCGGCAGGATCGAGCAGTTTCAGCAGCGAGGCGCAGATCACTATATCAAGGTTTCGGTGCCACGCGGATTCGGCCGCTACCTCATCCCCAAGGGGAGCATCGCGATTGACGGGATGTCACTGACAGTGGCCGAAGTGGATGGCGACACGTTTGCCGTCTGGATCATTCCGCACACGCTTGAGGTGACAAATCTTCGTGGGCGCAAGGTGGGGGACTCTGTGAACCTAGAGTTTGATCTGCTCGGAAAATACGTTGAGAAGCTGCTGGCGCCAAGGCTTTCGAACCTTCAGGCGGAGTGAGGATTTTCAATGCGCAAGATTCTTCTGGCCCTGACTGACGAGCTTCGGCGTCTGAAAACGACCGGGGTAAAGACGGTGCCGGTTGCACCCGAAACGCTGTCCCGCTTGAAGGCGGTCATCGAGACACGGGCCGCGGCGGTAAGGGCCACATCGAAGGCAGACGACACAATTTATTTCGCACCCGAGATACCGCCAGCGCTGTCTGCAGGCGTGCCATCGCCGCCGACCGTGGTTTTGCCTCAGGGCGACAAGTCCAGCAGGATGGAGTGGTTGCGCGACCGTGTCCTGAACGATCCCGTTTGTCGCAAGCACTTGCGTCCGGGCAAACAGGTGGTCGTCGGTGTGGGCAATCTCGATGCAAAGATCTTCTTTTGTGGCGAGGCTCCCGGTGCTGAGGAGGAAATTCAGGGAGAGCCGTTTGTCGGACCTGCAGGGCAATTGCTGACGCGCATGATCCAGGCAATGGGACTCAAACGGGAGGAGGTATACATCGGCAACATCATGAACTGGCGCCCGGAATTACCGACCGCGCCGGGTAGAGAGCAGGAGGGAAACCGTCCACCGACGGCAGAGGAATTGAAGTACTGCCTCCCTTTTCTTGAGGCACAGCTTCAGATCGTGAATCCGCGGGTTATTGTCGCGCTCGGATCGACCGCCGCCCAGGGTTTGCTGGGAGTGGGCAGCTTCAAGACACTTGGTGAAATTAGAGGGCGCTGGAAACTCTTTGCCGGAAAGCCGGTCATGGTGACGTATCACCCGAGCTACATTCTCCGCAATGCCTCGAACCGATCAAAGCGTGCCATCTGGGAGGACCTGCTCAAAGTGATGGAGCGTGTCGACATGGCCATTACCGAGAAACAACAGCGCTATTTTCTGGAGAAATGAACCGTGCGGCGTTCTTGAAGGGATCGGGGTTTTTCCTCCTTGCGGCATTGGCCGGAGGAGCGCCGGCTGCTGGCCGGCCCTTTGATTTTGAGAGCGTCAAGCTTCAGGCAAAGGCACTGGCTGCGTCGCCCTATGTGGCCAGGAAGTCACGCGTGCCCCCCTGGCTACAGTCGCTGAGCTACGACCAGTACAGGCGAATCCAGTTCGTCGGCGAACGTGCGGTGTGGCGTCGGGAAGGTTTGCCCTTTCGGGTCGAATTTTTTCATCCGGGCTTCATCAACACGAAGACCGTGCAGGTATCCCAGGTGGACCGTGGCGTGGTGACGCCAATCCTGTACGATTCGTCGATGTTTCGGTTCGGCGATGAATTGCAGTTGGGGCCGTTGCCGACTGACCTCGGGTTCACGGGCTTTCGGTTGTTGAATCAATTGAACGCGGAAAACGTCTGGGATGAGGTGGCCGTATTCCAGGGGGCGAGCTATTTTCGCGCGCTCGGCCAGGGGCAAAGGTACGGACTCTCGGCACGCGGCCTTGCCTTGAATACGGCGGAACCAGGTGGCGAAGAGTTTCCTGTTTTTGAGGACTTCTGGGTTGAGCGACCCACAAAGGATGCGCGGAAGGTTGTGGTCCATGCCCTGCTCGACAGTCCGAGCGTCGCGGGCGCCTTCCGATTTGTCATTGCACCGGGAACGGCCACAACCATGGAGGTTAGCGCCGCGCTCTTTCCCAGGGCGGGCCAGGCGATCAAGACGTGGGGCCTCGCTCCGCTCACGAGCATGTTCTGGCACGGTGAATCCTCCATGACGGTCAATGACGACTATCGTCCTGAAGTGCATGATTCCGATGGTCTGTTGATCGAACGGGGAAATGGTGAGTGGATCTGGCGTCCGCTGGTGAATCCCAGGGAAGTCCGCACTGTTTCATTTTTGGATGAGAATCCGAAGGGTTTCGGACTCATGCAGCGTGATCGCGCGTTCTCAAATTATGAGGACCTGGAGGCCTGCTACCACATTCGTCCGAGTGCGTGGGTGGAGCCGATCGGCTCCTGGGGGCGGGGGCAGGTGCGGCTCGTAGAGATTCCAACCCCTGATGAAACCAACGACAATATGGTTGCGTTCTGGGTGCCCGAGCAGGCACTCGAGCCGTATCAGGGGATTGAATACAACTATCGGCTGGTCTGGTTTACCGAAGGCAAACAGGGAAGCCGGGAATCGCCGGCGGGGCAGGCCGTGGCGACGCGCCTGGGACGAAGCAAGACCCACGAGGCCGACCTGCAACGGTTCTTCATCGATTTCGACGGTGCCTACCTGCGCACGTGCGGGGCGGATGCGGGAATCGAGCCTATTCTGGATGTAGGCAAAGGCGCGACCCTCGCGCACAAGGCGCTTCAGAAAAATCCGTTCAATGGCACCTGGCGTGTGGCTTTCGCGCTGCGACCGGATGGGTCGGGCAAGCCGGTGGAACTCCGTTGTTTCCTCAGGCAACCCACCGGCGTCTTGACCGAGACGTGGACGTTCCTGTGGCAGCCTTGAGGTTGCAGTTGGGTGGCGAACGCATACTTTTCGTTGCTTGGCCGCCCGAGTCCGGCTGAGGTGCCTGCAATCGCGCCACCATGCAAATCGAACCGGATCCTGCGTCCGCCGCAGTGCTCGCATCCTTCCGCCCGCGGACAGGTACGATGGAGGCATGGAACGCTGCCTATGTGCGTGTTGAGGACTACCTCCGGGCTCATCGCATTCATAACCGCCTTCATCAGAGCCGCCTGATCCAGGCGATTCTTCAACGCGCCGCGAGGCGGCACGAAGCAGCTCCTGCAATCGAGCCCACAACGCTGGCGGCCGAGGAGGCGGAGGCGGCCATGGACGAGTGGTTCTCTGAATTGCTGGAAGAGAAGGGTCTGCCGCACGATCGTCTGGCCGTAGCGGGACGTGTTGCCTTGCTGCTGGCGGACGGTCCTCAGAAGTGGCCGTATGCGTTTCTCGATCTGAAGAATATCCCGGAAGATTTCGCCCGGACGATGCGAGAGAGTTCAATCCAGGCGGGGCCCGACCTCGCGGTATCGAGCATGGTGCCCCGGGAAATTGACCTGGGACCGATCAGCGAGGTCGCGGGAGAGACACTCGAACGAATCGAACGATGGCCGATGGTGCGCACGATCCTCCTCTGGACGGTGTTTGTCGCTGCGCTGGTGGGAATTTTTTATTCGACACGCTGAAAGGCCCGGGAATCGCGATGACGCTCTTTGCCGCAGACAGTCCTGATCCGGGAAGAATCGGCCGTCGGCGTGCGACGTTCTTTTCCGGAGCGTTCGCGCTTACCGCGCTGGCAACCTGGTTCATGGCCGACCTGCTGTGGCGCTACGGTGGCATGGCGGGGCTCGAATGGGTGCTTCTGTTTCTCTTTGCGATCCTCTTTTCCCAGGTCGCGATTGGTTTCATGACCGCTGCGCTTGGGTACTATGTGATCAGTCGCGGCGGCGATGCTCGGAGGATAACGAACACTGTTGATTGGGACGGTGAGCCGGTCAGCTTGGGGACAACCGCCGTGATCATGCCGGTCTTCAATGAGGATGTGTCGCGCGTCTTCGAGGGCCTTCGAGTCATCTACCGGTCGGTGGAGGCGACGGGTCACCTTGAACATTTCGACTTCTTCATCCTCTCGGATTCCAACCAGCCGAACCAATGGATCCAGGAGGAGGTTGCCTGGGTTGAACTCTGCAAACAGGTCAAGGGATTTGGCCGTGTCTTTTATCGGAAGCGCCGGCAGCAGATCAACAAGAAGGCGGGCAATGTGGCGGACTTCCTTCGACGCTGGGGCAGGAAGTACCGCTACATGGTGGTGCTGGATGCGGACTCGCTCATGACAGGCGAGGCGCTTGTCAGGCTGGTCCGCATGATGGAGCGCAATACGCGAACGGGAATCATCCAGACCGCGCCGCGCATTGTGAATGGCGAGACGCTTTTTGCGCGGATGATGTCTTTCGCAAACCGGCTCTACAGTCCTGTCTTCCTGGCCGGGCTGAACTACTGGCAGGGACCTGATGGAAACTATTGGGGCCACAATGCGATCATTCGCGTGCAGCCGTTCATCGACCATTGTGCGCTGCCTGAACTGCCAGGAAGCGAGCCGTTCGGCGGGCGCATACTGTCGCACGATTTTGTCGAGGCCGCGCTGATGCGCAGGGCGGGCTGGCACGTCTGGCTGGCCCACGATGTAGAGGGCAGTTATGAGGAGGGTCCGCCGACACTGATCGATTCCGCGAAGCGCGACCGGCGCTGGTGCCAGGGCAACCTTCAGCACA
This sequence comes from Verrucomicrobiota bacterium, assembly GCA_014584295.1. GTDB lineage: Bacteria > Verrucomicrobiota > Verrucomicrobiia > Opitutales > Opitutaceae > UBA6669. The sequence goes on along the minus strand of JACTNC010000013.1, from coordinate 5,782 downwards.
CGTGGCTGCTGACGGCGCGCGGCTTCCGCCCGGCCAACCGCTTTCATCTCTTCATGGGCGTGATGGGCTACGTCTCGTCGCCGCTCTGGCTGCTTTTCCTCTTCCTCTCTACCATTCACGTCTTCAATCAGCTACGCGAACCCGAGATGGCGTCGGAACGGGTGGCCGGATCGATCATCCCAGGCTATCCTTTGGCTATCCCGGAGGCCCTCACGCTCTTTGCATTCACGATGCTGATGCTCTTTCTGCCTAAAATCCTGGGTCTGCTCGTGGCCGCAGGGAATCCGGCGGAAGCAAGGGCCTTCGGCGGGATTCGGCGAATGGGGGTGAGCGCGCTCTGTGAAACGGCGGTCTCCGCGCTGCTCGCGCCGATCGCAATGCTTTTCAACACGAAATTTGTTGTCTTCACACTGCTGGGGCAGGGCGTTTCCTGGGTGACACAGAACCGGGGAGCAAATGACGGCACGGATTGGCGCGAGGCGATCCTTACGCATGGTGAGCAGACCTTGTTCGGCATAATCTGGGGTGTATCCTCCTTCGTGCTCCTGCCTTCGTTCTTCTGGTGGCTGAGTCCCGTTCTCGCAGGGTTGGTGTTTGCGATCCCATTGTCGATCGCACTCAGCAAGGTTGGCTACGGGGACGCCGCAAAGCGGCTCGGATTGTTTCTGACTCCTGAGGAAGTCGTGGAAACGGATCTGCTGCGAAAGTTGCGTCGCAATCTCGCGGAGTGTTACCAGCACCTGCAGCCGTTGGAGTCGCTCCGCGCCGACTACGGCCTCATGCAGGCGGTGGTGGACCCGTACGTCAATGCGGTGCATATCTCACTGCTCCGCCAGCGGCGTCCGAGCGAGGAGTCGCGTGACTACTTTTTCCAACTGAGGCAGCGCCTGCTCAGGGAGGGTCCGATCAAGCTGACATCGAAGGAAAAGATGTCGCTGCACGAGGAACTCTGGCGGCGGCCCTCGTCCGCCCTGGATGGCTGGTGGCGCCTGGCGGTGCGGCAGTACAATGTGCTCACCGCGGCACCGATCACGGCGCTGTATCGGTAGCGGAACAGTCGCCTTGAACCGCCAGAAACTCGCGCGGAGTTTGGATCTTTTGTGGTGGGCTATGACCGGCTGGGGCGGATCAGCACGGTGGCGGAAGATGCCACGGGCGGCACCCGAACCTTTGTCTATCGGGATGGCGGCGACCTGCAGCTTGACTACGAGGAACTGCCGGGATTTTTCGACAACGGCACGACACGGCGCATGAGCCGCACCTATGCGACGAGCGGCACGGTGGGGCGCTATACGGGGTTTACGTTTGGCCCGAGCGGATCGCCCCTGCATAACACCGCCTACGCGTACAGTGCGAGCACCGGCAGGCTGGACACGGTGTCGCGAAGCGGGCATACGACGGTGAGTTATGGATACCTGTCAGGATCGGATCACATTTCCAGTGTCACGATGGGATCGTGGTCGCGGACGCAGACATGGGAAAGCGGACGGGAGGCGATGAGCACGATCAGTCAGAACTGGACAGGCAGCGGATCTCGCAGCGTGGCGGAGTACACCAACGACTTTGATTGGAGATTGAACCGCGATGCCGTGACCCTGACCGGGGAATTGGCCTCGCAGCAGGGTCATGCCAATGGGATCAAGACCAAGTACTGGAATTTCCTTACCGGGGACAACTGGGACCGGGAGGAGGTCCGTGAAACCAGGACCGAGCAACTTGACACGGGCACCGAAATGACGGCCCGCCACAGGGAGTGGACCTACGATGCCGCGCAGAACCGCAGCGTCGAAGAGCGCACGGGAGGCTGGTCGACAAGCTACACAAACAACAATCGCGATCAATTGACCGCCCTAAGCGGTAGCGAAAGTGCGAGCGTGAGCCACGATGATGACGGCAACCTGACCGGCGACGGCACATGGAGCTACACGTATGACGCGGAAAACCGGCTGATCAAGATGCAGCAGAACGTCGGAGGCACGCTGCGGCTTGAGTTCAAGTACGATTACCTGGGGAGAAGAATCGAGAAAGCGGTGTTTCCCACCTCGGGGTCATCGACCGCGGACAAGCGCATTCGTTTTGTGTATGACGGGTGGAATCTGGTGGCTGAACTCGATGCAAAGAACGCCAACGCGGTGTCGCGAACTTACACGTGGGGACTGGACGCCTCGGAAACACTGGGCGGAGCCGGAGGCGTGGGCGGCTTGCTCAGAATCGAGGAAGGCAGCTCGAAATACCTCCCGGTCTACGATTCAAGCAACAATGTCACCGGACTGCTTCGCGACGACGGAAGCACCAGCACCCTCGTTGCGAGCTACACGTACGGACCCTTTGGCGAGAAACTGCAGGCCGACTGGGCAGCGGGAGGATTTACCGACAACAATCCCTTCCGCTACAGCACCAAGTACACCGACAGCGAGACCGGCCTCGTGTATTACGGGCTGCGGTACTATCACCCCAAGTTCGCCCGCTTCATCAACCGCGATCCCATCGAAGAGGAAGGCGGTTTGAACCTTTACAACTTCGTGGGAAACAATGCAGCGAACAGGTCGGATTATTTGGGGATGTGTGAATTGCGAGCAACTCATTTCGAATGGATACCTGGATCCACAATTTCATACCGAATGAATGCGCAGATTAACCCATTTACAGGCCTCGACGAATATGAGGAACAGGAGATTTACGAGCCCGGGTACTGGAATCTAGTCTATGATTATGTTTGCGATCCGTCGGCGCCATCAGGTGAGATCGGCACCCCGGGCGGAGGTAGCCCGGGTACAGATGGAGGAAGTTCGGGGCCGGGTTCCCCAACAGAACCTACGGATCCCGCCAATACCGACCACCGCACCTCAATTCCATCCCGCGAGCCGGTGTACAATGGTGGAACGCTGGCAAAGTTCACCGTCACGGCCAAACGGGCCCCAAACAACGCATTGCAGCGGGCGCAGGCTACTGCCGCACAGCTAGGTTGGAATGGCTTCACGACGAATCTGTCGGAGAGCCAGCAGCTTTACTACGGTAAGACCGCACAGGACATCCTCGCGCTTCAGGCACAGGGCAAAGACGTGACTCGCCTATGGCAAGCGGTGGTGAATGAAGTGCCCGGAGTAATCACCGACAGCGGCGGATTGATGATGAGCAGCGGCGCGGACGCAGCGCGATCTCAGTTCTTGCAAGCGAACGTGGTGGCGGGAGCCACCGGAGTTGCGCTTGGGGCTATTATCTCAAGCCGAGTTCCCAACGCGATAATGCCGGAACTCACCAGTGCATCGATGCAGGCAACTCTGGCGCAGAACGGCTGGACCGTTGCGGGCTCTGGCACGAGCACGAATGGCGCGTTTGTCAGGATGCAAAGCGGCTCAACGTCGATCACGTTCTACACTTCAACGAGCGGCGGTGGCGTGCCAACCGCTCAGGTGTTCCAGAATGGACAGCCGACGCTCAAAATACGGCTCGGAGGGTCCACGCCTCCGACTCCCACCGGGAAGGGAGGGAATCCTTAACATGCCCTCAATCTCTTCCGAAGTATGGCGGCCGGTAGCAAACATGCCGGCGTCGTTTCCCTCGGCAACGTTTAGGCAGAGCGAGAACGGTCTCGTCTTGGAATTGCTGGGCGACAACGACAGAACGCTCGTCGTCGTCTTCCGTGATGCCGTCGCGTTTGCTGTGTATGATGAGTTGGTTTTTTCCATCAGCGACATGGAATCCGGCTACTCGCAGTCTCCCGCGTGCATCCTCCACGGGTCTGATTGGCCGGTGAGCCACGAACGCATTGACGCGGCGACGCCGAGATCGGTGACGCACTATCGGATATTTACCCTCGAATCCGTGTTGGATGTTTTGGCATCGGGGGCGGTAGAGGTGAGTTGGAAAGAATCTCCGTGAAGAACCAAGCGGCACGCCGCGCGCCAGCAAAGCTGTCACGCGATCTGCTGTCATCCTCCGCGATGGGCTGTCGCTTCGCTCTGCGCACCCTCCGCAAGCTCCGGGCTTCGTCGCTGCGTGCGGTAGAAGTGCAGGTACGAACCGGAGAGATAGGTGACAGATAATCCGGGGTGATAGGTTACACTCTGCGGCACGTATGCCGTGGCAAAATGTAACTCCTATGGATGAAATTATTCGCTTCGTTTCGCTGGCGCAGACGGATCGTTTTACGATCACGGAACTGTGCGAGCAGTTCGGGATCAGTCGAAAGACTGGGTACAAGCAGTTGGAGAGATACCGTGAGGAAGGGTTGAAGGGGCTGCAACCGCGCAGCCACCGACCGCATCGTATGCCGCAAAGGACAGAAGCAGAGGTGGAGAAACTGATTGTGGTGGAGAGGAGGCTGCATCGGACCTGGGGACCGAAGAAGATCCATCGGGTACTGGAAGTGAAGTACGGGCTGGGGAAGCCGCCGGCGCGTAGCACGATAGGGGAGATTTTGAGAAGGAACGGACTGAGCGTGAAGCGAAGGCGTAAGCCGGGAAGTTATGAGGTAAACAGCAACGGGTTGACGGAGGGGACGCAGCCGAACCACGTGTGGACGGTGGATTTCAAGGGCTGGTTCCATCTGGCCGATGGTATGCGCTGCGATCCGTTGACAGTCTGCGACAACTACAGTCACTACGTGCTGGCGTGCCGTGCACAGCCCAATCAGCAGTTCAAGCAAACGCTGAGGGCATTTCAGGATCTGATGCGTCAGGTTGGGATGCCAGAGATCATACGAGTCGACCAGGGAACGCCGTTCTCCTCTTACTGCAGCCTGGGACGGCTCTCGAGCTTGAGTGTGTGGTGGATTGAACAGGGCATAGAGGTGGAGTTCACCCGACGGGCCTCGCCACAGGACAATGGGTCGCACGAGCGGATGCATCGCGACCTGAAGGCCGAAGCCACAGAACCGCCGTCAGCCAATCTGCCGGCGCAGCAGAGGCGCTTTGAACGCTGGCGGCATACGTTCAATCATGACCGGCCACACGAGTCGCTAGACCAGCAATTTCCGGCGGAGTTTTACCAGCCAAGTCCGCGTAGGCTAAATGAGCATGACAAACCGCTGGTTTACTCATCGGACTTCGAAGTGAAGGTGGTTTCGGACAATGGCCACCTTGCCCATGAGGGCAGGAACTATTACGTTGGCGAAGTCTTCGCCGGCAAAGCAGTCGGCCTGCGCCTCGCCGATAGCGGACAGACAGAGGTGTATTTTGCCAACGTGCATCTCGGCAATTTGCGGTATGACGCCGATGGCGGGAGGTTCCGCCCGGCCGCTTACGTGGGTCGTCCGCTGCCCGTTTCCGAGGCAAAACGACCCACCCGACGTCGCGCTCACAACTCCCGTCCTCAGCCGCCTTCACGAAAAGGGAAAGGGGGAGGCGGAGGCTGACGCCCCCGCCTCCCCCTGAGCCCCCTCCACCCCGATTCTTTCGAATCATTTCCAGAGCCGACCAGCAGGAGCTTTGCTCCCACCACCAGCATCTCCGCTCTCTATATCCTTGATCCCCGCCCTATTTTACTTTGATAAAAGTGTCACCTATCACCCTGGACTGTTTGTAACCCATCTCCGGCTCGCACCGCAACCCCGCCGGGAGTAGAATCATAGGGTCAGGTCTTACTATTTAACTTGACGGTAAAGGAGAAATGAGGGAAGAGAGAGGGGATGGCTAGAGAAACGAGAATAGAGTACGAGGGAGCGTGTTATCATGTGATCAATCGGGGAAATTACCGGGGGTGGGTGTTTGAGGAGGATAAGACAAAGGAAATGTTTGAAGCATGCCTGGGAGAGGCGGCGGAGAGGATGAAGTGGGTGGTG
>JACTNC010000031.1 GCA_014584295.1 Verrucomicrobiota bacterium | reverse complement strand
GCGTTTGATATTGGTTCATTGGTTGATGGCAAGCGGGATGGGCTGACGATAGACTTCCATCGGGGTCATTGGCTCGCTGTCGCCGAAGGCGCTGTGGGGTCGGCGTTCGTTGTAGAAGCGTAGGAAGGCCTCCAAGTTGGTGTGCGCTTCGATCTGCGAACGGTAGCTCTTCAAGTAGACTTCTTCGTATTTGACCGTGCGTCAGAGCCGTTCAACGAAGACGTTGTCCAGCTGTAGTAGCTACGACTTGAGCTGATAGTCCGTCGGGGAATATCACGTTAAGTCGACCTCAACTGCATGGTGCCGTATCGGCCGTGCCGCCGCTCAACCGGTAAACGGGTAAACCGCCAAACGCTTGGCGTAAGCCCGGTCGGATGAACTTCCTCGCATTCTGCCACGGTTGCGCCTCATGCCGACAAGCTATGATTTCTTCACCGCCACCCCACCCCTTTCTTCCCTCGCCTATGAGCGAACAGCCCCGGACAAAGACCGTAAAGGAACAACTCGCCGACATTCCCGGCACCTACCCGTTTACCCAGGAGCGCTGCCGCCTCGGTTACCATCTGAACATGTTCTTCACGACTCTCCTCAAGGAAGAGAACCGGCGCGAATTCCTCGCGGACGAGTCGAAGTATCTCACGAAGTTTAACCTCAACGACGAACAGCGTCGCACCATTCTCGAACGCGATTGGGCCGGCATGCTCAAGGTCGGTGCCAATATCTACCACATGTCAAAACTCGGCGGCACCGACCGAAAAACCTTCCAGTATCTCGCTGGTCAAATGGCCGGCATGAGTGAGCAAGATTATCGCAACATGATGCTCCGCGGTGGTCGTCCCCTTGAGGGAAACCGCAGCAAGTCCGAAACATCAGATCCTTCCTAAATATGGCGCGACTCATCGCCGGAATCGGCACTTCACATGTTCCCGCCATCGGCGTTGCCGCCGACCAAGGCATCACTGATCAGCCCTACTGGAAGCCGCTTTTCGACGGCTATGGGCCTGTCCGCGCCTGGATGGAGAAGAATCGGCCCGACGTCGCGATTCTAATTTACAACGATCACTGTGTCGCCTTGTCGCCCGCCTCGATTCCGACGTTCGCCATCGGCGTGGGCGAAGAATTCAAGCCTGCGGACGAAGGCTGGGGCCCGCGGCCTGTGCCGGTCGTGAAGGGCGATTCCAATTTCGCCTGGCATCTCGCTGAGTCGCTCATTCTCGAAGACTTTGATCTCACGATTATGAACGAACTCGAGGTCGATCATGGTCTCACTGTTCCGCTCACAATTACCTGTGGTCAACCGTCCAAGTGGCCTTGTCAGGTTGTCCCTCTTGAGGTGAACGTAGTGCTATACCCGCAACCGAGCGGTCGCCGTTGTTTCGCCCTCGGTCAAGCTCTCGGCCGCGCCATCGCCTCCTACGAGAAAGACCTTAAAGTCGTCGTGCTAGGCACCGGTGGCATGTCGCACCAAATCCACGGTGAGCGTGCCGGGCTTATCAACCGCGAGTGGGACACTGCGTTCCTCAACGATCTCACCGCCAATCCGCAACGCCTCATCGATCTCACGCACGTCGACTACATGCGCGACGCCGGCGCAGAAGGCATCGAACTGATCATGTGGCTCATCATGCGCGGCGCGCTCGGTGCGAACGTGAAGGAAGTCTATCGTCATTACCACATCCCGGTCTCCAACACGGCCGCAGGACTCATCATTCTGGAAAACCGTTAGTCCCCCGCCTAACATGAAGATACTGATGGTTGGCGAAGGAGCATTCACTCGCAAGCACCTGGACGCCATAGCGTGCATTGAAGGTGTCGAGGTGAGTAGTCTCTGCGGCGGAGTTGCGGACGACACCCGGAAACTGGCACTAGAGCGGGCCATTCCGCATTGGACTACAAATCTAGACGAAGCGCTAAGTCGGCCGGAAATCGATGCAGCCATCATCGCGTCGCCCACACCGCTGCATGCAGCACAAGCAATCCGCTGCCTGGAAGCCGGCAAGCATGTGCAGATCGAGATACCCATGGCAGACAATCTCGCCGAAGCCGAGGCCGTGGTTGCCAAACAGCAGAAATCCGGGCTGGTCGCTATGGTCGGGCAAACCCGACGATTCAACCCGAGCCACCAGTGGATTCATCAGCAGATCCGAGCCGGCGCGCTGACCATTCAGCAAATGGACGTGCAAACGCACTTCTTACGGCGCACCAACACGAACGCCTTGGGACAGCCGCGCTCATGGACCGATCACCTGCTTTGGCATCATGCCTGCCACACGGTCGACCTCTTCCAGTATCAAACCGGCGAGAACATCTCGCAATTGTACGCTCTGCAGGGCCCGAAGCATCCGAAGCTCGGGATTGCAATGGATATGAGCGTGGGAATGAAAGTCCCATCCGGAGCCCTCTGTACGCTATCACTGTCGTTTAACAACGACGGCCCCCTCGGCAGCTCCTTCCGGTATATTTGCGACCGCGCCACCTATATCGCCCGTTACGACAACCTCGTGGATGGGCGGGAGAAACCCATCGACGTTTCCAGGGTGGACGTATCGGCTAACGGCATAGAGTTGCAGGACCGGGAGTTTTTTTCGGCCATCCGCGAGGGGCGCGAGCCTAACGCCAGCGTAACCCAGGTGATCTCGACGATGCGCGTGCTCCGTCGCCTGGAACAATTCCTGGAAGCGAGTTCCTGATCCTTCGCCATGCAAATGCGTAAACTTGGCCCAGACAAAGTCTCAGCACTCGGACTCGGCTGCATGGGCATGTCGCACGGTTACGGCAGGCCCGACAACATCGAGTCTGCCTGCGTGCTCCACCGCGCGCTCGACCTTGGATGCACGCTGCTCGACACCGCGGCCCTCTATGGCTTTGGTCTCAACGAATCGCTCATCGGCGCCACGCTGCGGGAACGTCGCAACGAGTTCATCCTCGCCACCAAGGGCGGCATGTTCCGCAATGCTGCCGGCCAGCGCGAAATCGACGCGCGTCCCGAGATACTGAAACGCAGCTGCGAGGACAGCCTCCGCCGTCTCCGGACCGACGCCATTGATCTCTATTACTTGCACCGCGTCGATCCGCGCGTACCGCTCGAAGAAAGCATCGGCGCGCTGGCCGAGTTCGTGCATGCCGGAAAAATCCGCGCTTTGGGTCTCTCCGAAGTCTCCGCCGCCACGCTGCGTCGCGCACACGCGCTTCATCCGATCGCTGCCGTGCAAAGCGAATACTCGCTCTGCACGCGCAACCCCGAACTGCGCATTCTCGACACATGCCACGAACTCGGCGTGGCGTTCGTTGCCTTCAGCCCGCTCGCCCGCGCGTTCCTCACCGGCACGCTGCGCAATCTTACCCTGCTGCCCCCCGCCGACATCCGGCGAAAGATGCCGCGGTTCCAACAGCCCCACTTTGAGCGCAACCTCGCATTGCTCGAACAATTCGAGCGCGTCGCCCACGAGCACTCCTGTACTCCAGCGCAACTCGCCCTCGCCTGGTTGCTCGCACGTTGTCCCGAGATTATTGCGATTCCCGGCACGACCTGCCTCGCGCATCTCGAGGAAAACTTCGCCGTCGCCGAGCTAAACCTGCCTCCCGAAGCGCTTGTCCGTGCCGACAGCATCGTCAATCGGCATACTGTTTCCGGACCACGCTACGACGCCGTGCAGCAACGCGAGATCGACACCGAGGAATTCCCGAACGCTGCCTGACGCAGATGCAAACCGCGATCCCCTACATGCAGTTCCGCGGCGGCAGCTCGAAGGGGCTCTACTTCCAAGCCTCGGTTCTTCCGCGCGATCCCGAAACGCGCCGGCGCGTTCTGCTCGCGACACTCACCGGCAACGGGCCCGACGATCCGCGCCAGATCGACGGTCTCGGCGGTGCCGACCCACTCACGAGTAAAGTCGCCATCGTCGATCGTTCCTCCCGCACCGACGCAGACCTCGACTACGAATTCGTGCAGGTCGTCGTCGGCCGCAACGCCACCGACAGCACGCAAAACTGCGGCAATCTCCTCGCCGGCGTCGTGCCTTTCGCCATTGAGTCCGGCCTGCTCACCGCCACCGACGGTGTGACGCGCGCACGCGTTTTCATGCTGAACAGCGAGTCGCTCTGCGAAGTATCGGTGCAGACGCCCGGCCGCCACGTCGAATATGCCGGTAGCGCACGCATTGACGGTGCGCCGGGCAGCGCGGCGCCCGTCGTCTGCAACTACCTCGACACCGCAGGTTCCGCGTGTGGCGAGCTGCTCCCGACCGGCAACCTGCGCGACACGATCGACGGTGTCGATGTCACGTGCCTCGACAACGGCATGCCTGTCGTCGTGCTCCGGGCGGCCGATCTCGGTGTTGCCGGCTACGAATCTCCCGCTGAACTCAACGCCCACACTGTGCTGAAAACACGCCTCGAGCGCATCCGCCTGCAAGCCGGCCCGCTCATGCGGCTCGGAAGCGTCGCGGACAAAGTCGTTCCGAAGATGTCGCTTATTGCCGCTCCGCTCTCTGGCGGCATCGTGCATACGCGCACGTTCATTCCGCATGTCTGCCACGCCGCCATCGGCGTGCTGGGTGCCGTCTCGGTCGCAACGGCGTGCGTGATTCCCGGCACCGTCGCGGAAGGGATCGCCGCACAGGCGCCCGCTGACGGTGCCTGCTCAGTCGAGCACCCAAGCGGCGAGTTCACCGTCACCCTCGACATCGACCGCACCGGTCCGGCCCCCATCGTGCGCAAGGCCGGCCTGCTCCGAACGGCGCGCCTGCTCAGCCGTGGCGTGGTGCTCATCCCCGCGGACATCTGGGACGGCAAGACCCCCTGAGATCTCCATGCCTCCCTCCGGACCGAAAAACTCCTGCCCGCCACCAGACGCAAACACGCGGCGTCCGCGACTAAAGCTCCCGCCCAATTCATGCGATGCACACTGCCACGTTTTCGGACCGAAGCACCTCTTCCCTTATCATCCGACAAGCACCTACGAACCGCCCGACGCCGGCAAGGACCGCCTCTGCGAATTACACAGCACGCTGGGAATCGAGCGGGCGGTGATTGTGCAGGCAAGTTGCCACGGCCCAGATAACCGGGCCATGCTTGACGCCATTGCTACAAGCGGCGGCCTCTACAGGGGCGTGTGCATCGCACGGGCGACGTTTACAGCCGAGGAATTCGCTCATCTGCACGAAGGAGGCGTGCGAGGCGTGCGCTTCAACTTCGTCACACACCTCGGGGGGACGCCCAACCTCGACGCGATGACGCAAATTCTCCAGCGCGTAAAACCGCTCGGCTGGCACCTGATCATCCATGTCAACGCCGAGGACCTCGTGAAGTTCGCAGATTTCTTTGCCCAGATCGACATGGACGTCATCGTCGATCACATGGGCCGCGTTCCCTGCGACCGAGGTCTGGACCAGCCGGCGTTCCAGATCCTGAAGTGTTTCATGCAGCGCCCGAACTGGTGGTGCAAAATCTGCGGCTCCGAGCGCATCTCACGGGCAGGTCCACCGTTTCATGACGCCGTCCCGTTTGCCCGCGAACTGATCGCACTCGCGCCAGACCGCATTCTCTGGGGCACAGACTTTCCGCATCCCAACATCACACGCTGGATGCCTAACGACGGCGACCTCGTCGACCTGCTCGCCGATTTCACCGAACACGACGCCACGCTGCTCAAACGCATCGTCGTCGACAACCCCGAGCGCCTCTACCGCTTCAACGCATGATTCCATTCGTCCCATGAAAACCGTTGCCATCCGCCATATTGACCGCGCCTCATCCGAGGACATCGTCGGCCTGGGCCGCCTCGGTGTCGCGACCGTGCACGAGGCCCAAGGCCGCAGCGGCCTGTTGCACCCCCGCATACGGCCGATCTACCCTGGAGCCCGCCTCGCCGGCAGTGCTGTCACCGTCCTGGCGCAGCCTGGTGACAACTGGATGATCCACGTTGCGATCGAGCTTTGCCAGCAGGGCGACATCCTGGTCGTTGGTTGCACCAGCGAATGCAGCGACGGATTTTTTGGCGAGCTGCTCGCCCAATCCGCCAAGGCTCGCGGGGTGCAGGCGCTGGTTATCGATGGTGGCGTGCGTGACACACGGGAGCTAACCGATCTCGGGTTTCCGGTCTGGTCCAAAGCCATCAACGCCAAGGGCACGGTCAAAGCCACGCTCGGCGCGGTGAACATCCCGATCGTCTGCGCCGGCCAGCACGTGGTGCCCGGCGATGTCATTGTAGCGGACGACGACGGCGTCGCGGTCGTCCGGCGGGCCGCCGCCAACGCCGTGCTCGCCGCCGGGCAGAAGCGCGAAGCCAACGAAAGGGGCAAGCGCTCCCGCCTCGCTGCCGGCGAACTCGGCCTCGACCTCTACAACATGCGCCCGGCCCTCGAAAAGGCGGGCCTCATCTACCTCGACACCCTCGCCGACTACGAACGATTCCAGAAGTAAGCATCGGCCTTCATGATCATCGACTGCCACGGCCACTACACCACAACTCCCGAGCCGCTCGGCGCCTATCGTGAGGCGCAGAAAGCCGCCCTCAAGCGGGATCCCGGCCATGTCGGCGATAAGGGTGTGATCGCTATCACCGACGACCAGATCCGCGCCAGCCTCGAAGGCAACCAGCTCCGGCTCCAGCGCGAACGCGGAACCGACCTCACGCTGTTTTCACCGCGAGCAAGCTGGATGGAACACCATGTCGGTAACGAGCATACGAGCCGCAGCTGGACCGAACACACAAACGAACTCGTTTACCGCGTCACCCGGCTTTATCCGGATAGCTTCGTGGGCGTCTGCGCATTGCCCCAGTCTCCCGGAGTCAGCCTTGCGGGGAGCGTCCGCGAGCTCGAACGTTGCGTGACCCAGTTCGGTTTCGTCGGTTGCAATCTCAACCTCGATCCCTCCGGCGGCCATTTCAACTCGCCGCCGCTCGGCGATCGCTACTGGTATCCCATCTACGAAAAGATGGTCGAACTCGACGTGCCGGCGATGATCCACGTCAGCGGCTGCTGCAACTGCGCTTTTCATGCCACCGGCAGCTACTACCTCAGCGCGGACACCGTGGCGTTCATGCAGCTCATGCAGTCGCAGGTGATGACTGATTTCCCGACAATCCGCTTTATCATCCCGCACGGCGGGGGAGCGGTACCCTATCACTGGGGCAGGTTCCGCGGCCTCGCCGACATGCTCAAGCTACCGCCGCTCGGCGAACTGGTGATGAACAACGTCTATTTCGACACTTGCGTCTATCATCAACCCGGCATCGACCTCCTGCTGAAGGTCATCCCAAACCGGAACATCCTCTTCGCTTCCGAGATGATCGGCGCCGTGCGCGGTCGCGATCCGGAGACGGGCCACTACTTCGACGACACCAAGCGATACCTCGACGCCGCGACGATCAGCGCAGCCGAGAAAGCCGCTATTTTTGAGCACAACATCCGCCGGGTGTTTCCGCGCCTCGACCACCGGTTGCGCGCTGCCGGCATACCCGCTTCCACCCTTGCATGACCCATCGCACCCAGATCGGTATCATTGGCGCCGGCCCCGCCGGCCTCCTCCTTTCCCATCTCCTCCATCTTGCGGGCATCGAGTCCGTCATCCTCGAGTCCCGCACCCGAGAAGAAATCGAATCCACCGTCCGTGCCGGCGTGCTCGAACAGGGCACTGTCGACCTTCTGAAGGCAGCGGGCGTTGGCGACCGAATGCTGCGCGAGGGCGCGGTGCATGAGGGCATCCTCCTCCGCTTCAACGGGCATACCCACCGCATCAACTTCGCCGAACTCACCGGCGGCCGGGTCATCACCGTTTACGCGCAGCACGAGGTGATAAAGGACCTCGTCAAGGCGCGGCTCGCCGCCGGCGGACGGATCCTATTCGGCGTGAAGGACGTGTCCGTCCACGACATCGAGTCCGCCGCACCGAGGATCCGCTGCACGCACGACGGTGCGGGCGTGGAGATCGACTGTGATTTCATCGCCGGCTGCGACGGGTTTCACGGGATCTGCCGCCCTGCGTTTCCCGCCGGCAAACGCAGCGATTATTCCCACGTCTATCCCCTCGGCTGGTTCGGCATCCTCGTCGAGGCCCCTCCGTCGTCCGCCGAACTCATCTACGCTTATCACCAGAAGGGTTTCGCGCTCGTCAGCACCCGCTCACCCACCCTGCAGCGCATGTATCTGCAATGCCACCCGCAGGACGAAGTCGCCAACTGGTCCGACGACCGCATCTGGAGCGAGCTGCACGCCCGGCTGGAGACGCACGACGGTTGGAAGCCTAAGATGGGGAAGATCATCCAGAAAAACATCGTCGGCATGCGCAGCTTTGTCGCCGAGCCGATGCAGCACGGCCGCCTCTTCCTCGCCGGCGACGCCGCGCACATTGTTCCACCCACCGGCGCGAAGGGTCTCAACCTCGCCGCGGCCGACGTGCTCGTGCTTTCGCGCGGCCTCGCGGAGTTTTACTGCAGCGGCCGCACCGCGTTGCTCGAAGCGTATTCCGCCTCCGCCCTGCGCCGCGTCTGGCGCGCAGAGCATTTCTCCTGGTGGATGACTTCCATGCTTCACCATTTCCCAGACGCCGACACCTTCCAGCAGCGACTCCAGATTTCGCAGCTGGACTACGTCACCAGTTCTCCAACGGCCGCGAAGTCCCTCGCCGAGAACTACGTCGGCCTGCCGCTGCACTGAGTCTTTTTGCACCCATGCAATCCACGCAAACAAAGGCCGCCGGCTGGCAGGGCTACCACACGATCTGGACCGTGCTATTCCTCGGTTGGGTCGTTTCCTACATTGACCGCACCTTGACCGGCCCGGTGATCACCTGGATGATTGAGCATAAGGTCTCGTTCATGCACGGCATCCAGAATCCGCATGCTTTTGGCGGACTGATTGGGAGCTTGTTCTTTGCCGGCTACATGCTCACGCAGTTTCCGGGCGGCTACTTCGGGGACAGGTTCGGCCACCGCATCGTCGTGCTCATCAGCATATTCTGGGCGGCGACCACCACTCTGCTCACCGGCCTCGTCGGCGGCCTGCTCGCCTTCGTGGCGCTCCGCGTGCTGACCGGGCTCGGCGAAGGGGCCTTCTATTCCAACGACCGCACGATCATCGCCCGGGTGACACCACCGGATAAGATGGGGCTGGGCATGGGCGTCGTCATAAGCGGCCTCACGCTCGGCCTGACCATCGCGCTTCTCGCCACGCCGCCGGTGATCAAATGGGCTCAACCGTTCATGGGCGACGACGCATGGCGCATGCCCTTCCTGATAATGAGCGTGCCCACTTTCATTGTTGGGCTTGTGATGGCGCGGCACTTGCGATCCGCCGCGCGGCCGGACGAGCGCCTCGGCACCGCCCTGCGCGGCCTGCTCGGCTACTCAACGGTCTTCCTCGTCGCCATCATGACGATCTACGTGATCGCCCAACGGCTCGCGATTCCCCCGGGTTACACCGGCCTGGTCCTGGCGGGGCTCGCCCTTGTGCTTCTGGCCTTCATCTATCGGATCAAGAAGTCCTCGCTCAGCCCCGTGCTCCACAACCGGAACTTGGTCCTGATCTACCTCTCCGCCATTCCGGTGCTCTGGCACCTTTGGTTGTACTCCTACTGGGCCGTCGACATCATCAAGGACACCGGCAGCACCTTCATGGCCGCGGCGCTCACCGCCTCCTTCAACGCCATCGCCGGCCTGGTCGGCTTTCCGCTCGGCGGCTGGCTGTCCGACCATGCCGTCCGCTCCGGCCGCAGCCGCAAGCGAGTGCTCGCCGTGCTGACCGGAATCGAGGCGCTGACGATCATCGGATTCGGCGCCTATGTGATGACCGGCCACAAGGATCCCATCGTCATGGCCGCGATCCTTTTCGTATCTGGCCTGTTCTTCTTCGCATTGCAATCAGTCTCACACGCCTTCACCGCCGAACTGGCGCCTCCCGAGCACCGCGGTGCGGCCTTCGGCCTGTGGAACCTCATCGCCGAGATCGGCGCCCTGCTGTCGCCGGTCATCTCGGGCCTTTGTCGCGACTCCTTCGGCAGTTGGGGTCCGGCAATCTTCCTCGACGGCATCCTCATGGCCGTGAGTTGCCTTCTGATAATGGCCGTGTGTGCCACGACGCCTGACCCAGCCCTAGCGCTTCATCATTAGTCAAGGGTCGGCGTATCTCGAAAAATGGCCTTTCATGAGGCCTCCCAGCTCCTCCCGCAAGGTTGTGAACGGGTAAACTGGTAGACCACTGGATGATATCCATGTTTCTTATTGGACTCCGGGCAATTACAGGATATCATTGACACCTTCTTTTTACTCACCGTCAGTCACGAACAATAAAGTCTGTTCACTGACTGAGGCCATTCGCCTCCACGTGTCGCCGGACGATACGATCTTTTTCGGGGGAATGCAGCATGGGGAACCCTCAGCGGCTATCCATGAAATTGTTCGTCAGCGAATCGGCAGATTGACCGTGGTTTCTGCGCTGGTGCACTCCGTCGCTCTGCTTCTGGGTGAAGGCCTGATCAGGAAACTGATCAGCGCTTACCTGATCGATCTATACGAAAAAGAAAGCTGCCTTGCAGCGCGAGCCCAGCGGCAGAATGCCTATCCTGAGTTAGAGGAACTGAGCCACTACGGTCTGTCACTGGCGCTCCTTGCTGGACAAATGGGGGTGCCTTATCTGCCCACCCGTTCCCAGTTGGGATCTGACTATCTGAAGAACAACCCCAACCTCCGCGAAATCGCCTGCCCGTTCGGGGGCCAGAAGCTCGCTGCGGTGCGCGCGCTCGTTCCCGACGTGGGCATCCTGCACACGCAGCGCTGCGATCCGAGCGGCGCCGCACATCGCTGGGGGACCCTCGGAATGGACGTGATGGGGATCAATGCATGCAAGAAAATCATCATCACCACCGAAAAAATTGTCTCGCCAGACATTATCCGTTTCGATCCGAATCGCACCATCGTACCGGGATTTCGGGTTGCAGCCGTGGCCGAAGTGCCATGGGGGGCGTACCCTTTGCACCTTGCCGGCTGCTATAATTCCGACTTGCCCGCATTTTCCGCCGCCTGCCGGGACGAGTCAGTCTATCAAGCCTATCTGGCTCGCTATATCCTGGGGGTACCCGACCGGGCCTCCATGATGTCTCAACTGATGGCCGACCGCGGCCCGGCCCTCATGGAACGGCTTCGCATCCGCCAACCGATCGAGGCTCACGCCGTGGTCAATGGCAGCTGATCAACGCGACCATCTACTCGTGTCATGCGACCATAGCCCCCGCTAAATGAACTACACGCTCGCTGAACAAATGATCGTGGTGGCTTCCCGCCTGCTCAAGGACGGAGACGTCGTATACACTGGAGTCGGATTGCCCACCATGGCGGCTTTGCTGGCAAGGCACACGCATGCGCCACATCTCACCATCATTTTTGAAACTGGCATCATTCGCACGGAGCCATGCCCCCTGCCTCAGGGTGTCGACACCTTGGCCTCGCAGATGTTCGCAGAAAAACTCTCGGATGCATTCTATATCAACACCCTTGCCGAACGAGGGTTTGTAAACGTCGGATTCGTCGGGGCCGGGCAGATTGATCGCAGGGGTAACATCAACAGTACCTGCGCAGGAGCCTACCGTAAACCGAGTTTTCGCTTTCCGGGCGGCGGGGGCGCCTGCGACATCACCAGCCTCTGCAAAAGCTGGGTGGCCATTCTGAAGCAGAAGAAGGTTCGTTTCCCCGAGCGGGTCGATTTTGTCACCGCCCCCGGATATCTCGACGGGAAGCCAAACGCTCGTGAGCACGCAGGCCTGCCGTCTGATACCGGCCCGCGTAAGGTCATCACGGACATGGGTGTGTTCACCTTCGTTGAGGGAGAGATGACGCTGGAATCAATCCACGCGGGCGTCTCCTGGGAGAGCCTGCGCGAGAACACCGGCTGGGATCTTCGCGAGCTTCCAGCGGTTGGCGTAACACCCGCTCCCTCAAACGAGGAAATCGATATTCTCCGCAGCAAAATCCAAATCCGCGCCGAGGGCGCCTCCACCCAAATCCCAGTTCCGACATGAAAATGGGCCGCTTCGTCATTGATTCACACGTCCACGCACAGCGCTTCGCCGCCGGTCGGACTATGCAGGAAAAACTGAAATCCGGCGATTCAGCCGCTGCACCCGGCAGCGAGGAATACAAGAGGCTTCACGAGCAGCTTACCTACGAACTCCAACCGTACGACAATTCTGCACGCCTTCTTTACGACATGGAGTGCTACGGCGTGGACATGTGCATCCTCACGAGCGCCTTCAATATGACGAACGAACTCAACGTTCAGATCGTCAAAAACAATCCGGGACGGTTCGTCGCGCTGGCTTACGGAGATAAATACCGCCAGGAGGTGCAACGGACCGGCAAGTCGTGGTCGGCCGCCGAAGCCGCCAAGGAACTTGATGACCTGCTTGCTACCGGCAATTTTGTCGGAATCGGCGAAGGGTTTCCTCAGGATCCGAACCTCGGTTCCAAGCACCGGCGTATTGATATTCACGAACGTCTCGACGAGATCGCCCACTTCATGGCGGTCGCCCGGAAATACAAGGTCCCCGTGCGTTACCATGTGGGCCTGACGATGGGATACACGACCGGCTACTGCCGCGGCAGCGGAGCAAATCCTGAAACGTATAATCCGATGTGGGTGCACGACCTGGCCATTGAGTGGCCCGATGTGCCCATCATTTTTGAGCACGGCGGTGTTCAGGCCTGGTGGTGGGAAAAATGGTACGAGGAATGTCTCAACGTCGCGGCCGCCACCGATAACGTCTACCTGGAAACAGGGACTTGGTGGACGGAACTCTACGATAAGCCGCTGCGTGACCCCAACATCGGTGCCAAAAAATTGCTGTGGGGCACGGACTGGGGATCCTCGATTCCTATCGAATGGCAGCCGGGGCAGCATCCGGAGACGTATGTGTGCCAGCGCCGTAAGACTCCCCCGGTGCGCCACCAAGTGGACATGTTTGGTTGGAGCCTGAAACAACTCGGCCGGCTCAATATTCCCCAGGACGATCTGAATCTGATCCTGGGCGGTAACGCGGCCAGACTGTATCGCATCAAACTGCCGCACACCCGCATCTTTCCGTTCGTTGACGAATGACACCAGTTCCCCGGGATCGGGTGAGACGGTGACCGTGCCCCGGCCAGTCCCAACAGAGCATACGCGGCATCGCGATCGCCAAATCCGTGTTCCCCGGCTCCACAACCGGCCGGCCAATTTACCCCTTCAGCCAACCCCATTACCCCCGCATGCAAACCATCGACTGGATCGTTATCGCGCTCTATCTGCTCAGTCAGCTCGCCGTAGGCCTCTACTGTGAAAAAAAATCGGGACACAGCGTGGAGGACTTCTTTCTGGCCGGCCGAAAGCTTACCTGGTGGTTGCTCGGGACGTCGATGGTGGCCACCGCCTTCGCCTCGGATACCCCGCTGTTCATCACCAAATTGGTGAGGCAATACGGCGTCTCCGGCGCCTGGTATTACTGGAACGCGAGTCTCAACGGCCTGTTTGCCGCCTTTTTCATTTCCTACCTGTGGCGACGCACGCGTGTGATCTCCGATGCGGAATTCCGTGAGCTCCGCTACTCCGGCGCTCCGGGCAAAGCCGTCAGAGCGGGCTGGGCCTTGTACTGGGCCTCGGCCAGCTCGTTCTTTTCATTGGCTTGGGTGATTCTCGCCATGGTGAAGATCTCGAAGGCTGTCTTCGAACTTTCTGATACCATGGTCATTGCGGGTTACGAACTCCAAACCTCCGTTGTCGTGGTCGCCATAAGCTTGGCGATCACCGGTCTTTATTCAGCGGCTTCGGGCTTGTGGGGGGTGATTGTCACCGACTTCATCCAATTCTTCCTCGCCTTCCTTGGAACGGGGCTGCTCGCTTGGTTCGCCGTGGACTACGTGGGCGGGCTTTACAGCCTGAAGGCCCAGATTACGGCCATGCCGGTGGCCGGCGCCAGCTTCTTCGAGGTAATTCCAACCGGCGGTCAGGTGTTGATCGTATTTTGGGTGGGATTGACCATCCAGTGGTGGTCCTCCGCGTGGGTTGACGGCGGCATGATGATGGCTCAGCGCAGTCTGGCCGCCAAATCGGAGAAGCATTCCGAACTCGGACGATACTGGGGGCACCTGGCGCAGATGGGTATCATCGTTTGGCCTTGGGCAATCGCCGCGCTCTGCTCCCTGATCATATTTCCATCGGCCGAATACCCCGGGGTCGCAGCCGATCCCGAATCGGCCTACCCTCTGATGGTGCTGAAGGTGATGCCGGCAGGCCTGCGCGGCGTGGTCGTGGCCGGGCTTTTCGCCGCCTTCATGTCCACGGTCTGCACCCTGCTGAACTCTAACGCATCGTACGTTGTCAATGACATCTACAAGCGATTCCTGGTCCCTGCCGCCGAACCGCGGCACTACGTACGCGTCGGACGGATTGTCACACTCGTCATCATGGCGATCGGTGGCTACATGGCGACGGTTTCCACTTCGGTGCTCGGCCTCTCGCAGCTGATGGCCCAGTTCACGGGCGGGGTCGGCGCCATCTTCGTCTTGCGCTGGCTGTGGTGGCGGATCAACGCGTGGTCGGAGATCACGGCCTATCTCGGTTCGGGCGTGCTTGGCATTCTCCTCAACGTGGACGCTGGCGTGGCCTTCGCCCATCGCACGACCAACGCCTTGCTGCCCGCATCGCTGGTTCCTGAAGTCGATCGTTTCTTCCTCACCATCTTGCCAGGTCCCGAGGGGTGGGCCTTCAAGCTGGCCATCATTGCCGGAATCACAACCCTCCTCGCCCTGCTCGTGACGATGCTCACGCCGCCGACCGAGAGGGAGCATCTGCACCGCTTCTATCGCAAGGTTAAACCGTACGGCCCTGGCTGGGCCAGGGTCCGTCGCGATTGCGGTCCGGTTGAACTGGATCCGGCACAAGTGCCGTTTGATTGGCGCCGGTTGGCGTGGGGTTCGGTGTTTTTCTTCTCAACCTTTTGGATGATCGGGAAACTGACCTTTGGCTACTGGATTGAAGCCGGCGTGTCCGCGCTGTTCTCGGGGGTTTCCGGATACGCGCTTTATCGGCTCTGGCAGCGAATTCCGGAGCCCAGAAACGAAACCGAGGCCTCCACGCATTGAGCGCCAGCCAGTGTGCAACGGGTCAACATACATACCCGTTGCCGCACCCTAGCAAACGCAGGAGCCTCCGCACCACACTGGACGCTGCAAGGTCGTCCGCACCCCGCATGAAACGCAGAATATTCGCTTTGGACGCCCAAGGTTACTTCACCCAATCAGGCCGGCGGATTTTCCCCCTCGGCGTCAACTACTGGCCGGCCTCGTGCGGCGTGGAAATGTGGCGGACTTGGCCCGCCGGGGAGATCCAGCGCGATCTCGACCTGCTCCTTGAACTGGGATTCAATTGCGTGAGGTTTTTTCTTCGCTGGCAGGACTTTGAGCCGAAAGCCGGCCGTTATTCCAGCACCGCCTTTCGCCGGTTGGCTGAATTCCTCACTTGGTGCGCTGAGCGCAGCCTGATCACCCAGCCGACGCTCATGGTGGGCTGGATGAGCGGCGGAATATTTTGGCCGGACTGGAAGCAGAACCGGAACCTCTTCGATGATGCCTTCATGGTGAAGCGTGCAGTCCGCTTCGCCGCGAAGGCGGCCAAGACCTGCGCCCGTTTTCCCGAAACGGTGCTGGCCATCGACCAGGGCAACGAACTCTGCTGTCTGCCGGATTGCACGGGCGCCTCACCCGCTGCGGTCACCGAATGGTGCCGGACCATGAGCGCGGCGATCAAACGGGGATTCCCCGGCGTGCTGGTCATTTCGGGCAACGAGCAAAATCAGATCGTCACCGACAGTGGATGGCGCTTCGACGGCCAACCTGGGTGCGACCTGTATTCGATGCATGCCTATCCCAACAGCGCCTGGCACTCCCTGTCCTTCGACGGTATGACCGATCCGCTCGCTCAGAGCCTGCTGCCGTTCTACACCCGGTGCGCGCGCGCGTTTGGTCCGGTGATGGTGCAGGAATTCGGCACGATCTTCACCATCGGAAAATGTTGCGACGAATACCTGCATGCGATCCTCCCTGCCTGCCAGCTTGCCGGGGCCAATGGCTTTCTGTGGTGGAGCCTGAGGGACTTCGACGCGGACGGCCATCCCTATAACAAGAACGCTTTTGAGGGCCCGCTCGGTTTGGTTGGACCGGGCGACGCGGTCAAATCGGTCCTGCGCTTCTTTCAGGAATTCGCCAGGGTCCTGCCCACGCTACCCGCGCCCGCCGTCGACCAGGGAGAAATCGCACTCTACTGGCCCCGCCACTACTACCTGCGCGACGACCCGCTCAACCCCGGCAACGATCCCCGCGCGCTCTCGCGCAGAATGGTGATCGCCAATTTTACTCTGTCCCAGCTCGGGCATCGGGTTGGTATCGTACGTGGCGACCGTCCCCTGTCGGGCATCAGCGCCCACACCATCGTGATCGCTGGCGCCGCCCTCACCGCCAGCGAAGTATCCGCGCTCACCTCGTGGGTTAAGGCCGGGGGCAGGCTCGTCTGGCACGGCATCGATGTCACCACCTGGGGCGACGCGCTGTCAGAACTCGTCGGTGCATCCCCCGCGGATCTCTGCGCCCCGCGCGCCGACGGTGTCGCAGCTTTCGGCTCTAGCTGGGATTTCCATGATTTTCCACGGCACACCTTCCTCAACGTTCTGCCGGCACAGGCAAAAGTGGTGGCCGCAGATCAACGTGGACATCCGGTGCTGCTCCACCATGCCTTGGGACGCGGACAGGTCGCGGCGTGCCTGCCCCAACCTGACGACACCTTTGCCGCCCGCAGCGACGACCGGTCGAACCGCGAACGGTGGACCCGCTGGTATGCGGGCATGCTCGACCTCGTGAGCGCAATCCGGGCGAAATCCGCCAGTGCCTGAAATCCGTTTCCGAGTGTCCAATCCACGCATCATCGGGCTGGACCTGGGCGGCACCAAATGCGCGGTGTCGGAGTGGCATGATGGCCGGAAAATACGGGAGCATCATCGCTTTCACACAAGCGGCCCTCGTGAAACCCTCGCCGAAATCGAACGTATCATCGGGAGGCTCCGGCCAGGAACTGATCCCGTTTTCGGGATTGCGTGCGGCGGGCCACTGGACGCCGCCCGCGGCACTATCCTGTCCCCCCCGAACATGCCGACATGGAAACGCGTCCGCGTGACCAAATATCTCACTGAGCGTTTTGGCGGATCTGCGTATCTCATGAACGACGCCAATGCGAACGCCCTCGCCGAATGGCGTTTCGGTGCCGGTCGCCGCTGTCGCTCGATGGTCTATCTCACCGCCGGCACCGGAATGGGCGCCGGTCTGGTGCTTGATGGCCGCCTTTACGAAGGCGTCAGCGGCAATGCCGGAGAAATCGGACATGTGAGGCTCGCGCCCACGGGCCCTGTGGGTTTCCGCAAAGCCGGCTCGTTCGAGGGATTCTGCAGCGGCGGCGGGCTGATCCAACTCGCGCGCTTCCTGCCCAAATCGCAGCGCCCGCGCAAGGTTTCGGCGTGGATGCGTCAACATCCTACCGCGCAAACCATCGCCGATGCGGCGCGAGCAGGTGACCCGGCCGCCCGGGCCGTATTCGCCGAATCCGGTCGCCGTCTCGGGCAGGCGCTTGCGATGATCGTCGACATGCTCAATCCCGAGCGCATCGTCATAGGCAGCCTGTGGCTCCGTTGTCGCGACCTGCTCGAACCGGAGGCACGCCGGGTCTTGCGCGCGGAGGCCCTGCCTGATTCACTCCGGGCATGCCGTATTGTGCCCTCGAGCCTCGGCGAGAACCTGGGAAATTACGGCGCGATCGCCGCGGGTCTCTATGGTGCGGACCAACTTCACCGCCTCAACTGATGCCATCGACACCCCTTGCCCTCTCTAGAGATCGCTGCGCTGGCCGGGCCCGCAGGGGCGACGCTGGCATCCGGGGCGTGAGACAAGCGTCGGCCTTTCCCGAAAATACCCTCTCGATCACCGCATGACGTCCCGCCCCAACATTCTTTTTCTCCTCAGCGACCAGCATAGTCCGCATTTCCTCGGCTCGGCCGGGCACCCCGTTGTCGCCACGCCGCATCTCGACCAGCTTGCCCGCGATGGCGTGGTTTTTTCGCAGGCCTATTGCCAGAGCCCGCTCTGCGCGCCGAGCCGCGCCTCGCTTCTCACGGGGCGCTACTGCCGCGACATCAGCATCTACGACAACCAGCACATCCTGGAATCCAACGGGTTCACGTTCCCCCGCGTGCTGGGCAGCGCCGGCTATCGCACCTGCGTCATCGGCAAGACCCATTACAACGGAGAACAATTCCAAGGCTACCAGGAGCGGCCCTATGGCGACCTTTTCGGACAGGCGCATCAGCCCGATCCCCGTCGTCTGCCCGAGCGCGGCGACGCCGGGCTCGGCGGCGTCATCGAGGCGGCGGGACCTTCGGGCATTCCACTGCCGCTCACCCAGACCGAAATCTGCGTGGCCGAGTCCACCAAATGGCTGCAAACGCACGTTGCCCAGCGCGGCGGTCAGCCGTTCTGCCTGAGCGTCCATTTCGACAAACCTCATTTCCCGATCTGCCCGCCGCCGGAGTATTTCAAGCGCTACGAAGGGCGCGTGCACCTGCCGGACCTGCCGGCGGGATTTCTGGACAGAGAGGTGCCGTTTGTCCGCGCCGCCATGCGCAACTTCGGCATTTCCGATCCCGCACGCGCGAATCGCGCCGCCCATGAACGCGCGCTCGCCGCCTATTGCGGCTGCATCGAATGGGTTGATGATGCCGTCGGCCGCATCCTGACGACCCTCGACTATCTTGACCTCGCTGAAACCACCCTGGTGATCTACGCATCCGACCACGGCGAGATGGCCGGCGAGCGCGGGACCTGGCAGAAATCCGTTTTCTACGAGGCATCGGCCCGCATCCCTCTGCTCATGCGGCTCCCCGGCACGGCCGGGTCACGCGGCCGCCGCGTGGACATTCCAGTCGGTCTCATCGACATGTTCCCCACGTTCTGCGATCTCGCCGGCGCCGCAACGCCCCCGGAGTGCGGCGGAACCAGCCTGCTGCCGCTTCTGCACGGGGAACCGATCACCCGTGACGCCATCTTCAGCGAAAGCGTGGTCATCAAGGAGCCGGCCCACGCCGGCTGCATGATCCGCACCGGCCGCTGGAAATACAACACCTACCTCGACGGAGCCGAGGAGCTCTACGACCTCGCCGCCGACCCCGGCGAATGGAACAACCTCGCCGCCGCGCCGGCATGCCGCGGTGTGCGGGACGAATTGCGCGCGCGGGTCCTGGCCTTCTGGGAACCCGCCCAACAGCTCGCCCGCTACGAGGCCCGGCCACGCATGGCGCGGCAAAAGCACTTCTACGAATTTTCCAACCAATTTATGCTCGGCGACGGCGCCGTCATCGACGCACGTCCCTGAGCCGCATGCAAAGACTTTACCACGGCAAGCCGGGCTTTCGGCACATGATGGTCCTGGCGGTCATGGCCGCGGGCTTCAGTTCGGTTGAGCTGATCACCAACAACCTGATTCCACTCACGGTTCGTCACTTCACCGACAGCGCGTTCATCATCGCCGCCATTCTCGCAACCAACCGTCTCTTCGGTTTTGTCGTCCAACCCTATGTCTGCTGGAAGAGCGACTACGTCCGAACCCGTTGGGGACGCCGGCGCCCGTTTTTCCTGATCGGACTCCCCCTGACAATCGTTTCGCTCCTCGCGGTGGGCTCGCTGCCCTTTCTCTTCACGGGAGATGCCCGGCACACGGCGGCCGCGCTCGCCACCGTCGTGATCATCAACGTGTTCCTGCAGGCGGTGGTGGATGTGAACTGGGGCAGCCTAGAGCCGCTGTATGCCGATACCTTCCGTCAGGAGCAACTGGGACGGGCCAGCTCAATCCGCCAGATCGCCGGCCAGGTCGTCAACCTGGTGATGGTCTATTACGTGGTCGGCTGGGCCGATCTCAACGAGATCTACCCCTACCTGTTTTCGGCCACCTGTGTGCTTGGGTCGTTTCTGCTCATGGCCTTCGTGATTCGGGAACAGCCGGCCGGACCACCGCCACCTCCGGCCCGCTACAACCCCGCTTCGCACCTCGGACTCTTGGTCGCCAATCGCGACTACGCCAAGCTGGCCTTCGTCTGTGCCGCCAACCTCGTGCTCCCGGCCACCTTCTTTCTCTTCAATTCGCTATACGTCACCGATACGCTTGGCCTTACCAAGGCCGAACTCGGCCGCTCGCAGATGCTCGGTCCCTTTCTCACGATCGCCCTGGCCTTCCCCGTCGGCTGGCTCGTGGACCGCATCGGCCCCAAATGGATGATGGCTGCGGGGTTCATTCTCTATGTTATCACTTTTACGGGCATGGCATTCCTCGCCCACGGCTTTTGGTCCCTCTTCACCTTCATGACCTTCTTCGGCGTCGCTCAGGTGGTTGCCCTGATGCCCATGACGGCCATGGTGTTTCAGTACACCTCGGACAATGAGCGCGGCCAGGTCTTTGGTGTCGTGCAATTCACCCGGGCGTTCTCCGCCTTCGTCGTCACCTTGGCACTCGGCTATGCCGTGGAAATGGCGGTGTCCTCCGACCCCACCCCGATCCGCGATCAAGACCTGAAGGAGACTCGCCGCCTCGTCGCTCAGTTGGACCAGCCACCATCACCTGCCGCGCGGGAAATCGCCGCCAGCCTTTCGCCAGAAACCCGGGGGTTGCTTGCCGAACATGCCGCCCGCGAAGCCGAGGCCTCCCCCGAGTTGCGCGCCGCGCTGGTCGCCGATTTCAATCGCAGGTGCGCCGGTCCACTGCTCTATACCTCGGCCGACTATGCCGGAGTGGAACTCTCCCGGCAAAGCCGCGACCTGCTGGCTCCCCCGCCGACCGGCGGCGACCAGTTGTTCGTGCTCAATCGGTCCCTTCTGCAAGACACCTTCGCCGGCTTGATTTCCCGCAAGGTCAACTACCGCCTGCCCTACTACATCGGGATCGGCCTGGCTGTCGTGGCCACCTTCGTCGCCCTGGCGACGCGGCGCGGCCGTTTCGCGCGGACGTTGGCGGAAGCGGGCTCCACGACACCCCCATCCTTGTGAACGGATAAAATTCACCCCCGGTTGCCGGAGGACGGGGAATCGGGCGAATTTCGGTCAGGCATGAAATCCCACCTCACCGCACTGCTGGCACGCCGCCCCGAACTGTCCGTCTGCTCCGGTGAAATCCGAGCCGCCTATGCAACCCTGCGGACCTGTTTCAGGAACGGCGGCCGCATCTATCTCTGCGGCAATGGCGGCAGTGCCGCCGACTGCGAGCACTGGGCTGGCGAATTGCTCAAGGGATTTTATTCCAAGCGCCCCGTCCGCCTCCCCCGTGGGAAATCCCTGCCGACTGAATTGCGCGGCCTGCAGAGCGGGCTTCCCGCCATCCCCCTAACCGGATTCCTGTCACTCCGCACCGCGTTCGCCAACGACGTCGACCCCGCGCTGGAATTCGCCCAGCTGGTGTGGGCGCTTGGCCGGCCCGGGGATGTTCTTGTCAGCATAAGCACCTCCGGCAATGCACGCAACGTGGGCCTCGCGGCTCAGGCGGCGAAACTCCGTCGGATGCCGGTGATCGGTCTGTCGGGGGCCAACGGTGGCAAACTACAACGACTCGCCGAGCCATGCATCCGCGTGCCGGCCGCGCAGACGCATCTCATCCAGGAACTCCACCTCGCCATCTATCATACCCTCTGCCTCGCCCTCGAAGCGGAGTTCTTCCCAAATCGGAAGTAAGCGCGGTAGACAGCAACATCCGGACTCGGCTCAAGACTCACCGTAAGCCGTAAACGGGTAAATCTTCAGCTGGTTTGCGGCAGAGGTAACGGAAAGCCACCATCGTATTCTGCTCTCCATGAAATCCGCCCCACTCCTGCCGGTCGCTCTCGCGACCCTCGCTCTCTGCGCCTCCCTTCACGCGAAAGTTTGGACCATCTCGGATGCTGCTCTCGAAGCGCGTTTTGACGATCAGTCCGGCCTGCTCGCCGTCACCCAAAAATCCACCGGACGCGTCTGGCAACAGCTCCCGGCCGAGGCCCGCTACGAGGTCAGTGAGGTGCGGCAAAACGGCAACCGCCTCAACATCGCCTTACATGGTTCGCCCGACCTGCGCGTCACCATCGAACTCACATCCGTTTCCGACCTCGCTCTCACCATCGACGCCGCTGCGGATCAGCCGGTCAAGTCCCTCGCCTATCCGGGTCCGTTCGCGACCCCTGGCGACGACTGGCACCTCGTGCTGCCGCTCTCCGAGGGTTCGCTCATCCCCGTGCGCGAATCAGCCGCCGCCATCGGCAAGGACCGCACCTTCCCCATCTACAACATGAGCGGCCTCATCATGCCGTGGCTCGGTGTGACCGACCCCACGCTGGAGACGGGCTACTCCCTCACGATCGACACGCCTTTCGACGCCGCCCTTCGGCTGCGCGACCGCAGCGGTCGCCCCGCCATCGAGGCGATCTGGCAAGGGGAACTCGGCCGCTTCGGCTATACTCGCAAACTGCGCTGGCAGTTCTTCGGCACCGGCGGCTATGTCGCGCAGGCAAAACACTACCGCAACCACGTCCGTGGGAATGAAGAGTTCTCCACGTTGCGTGATCGCGCCCGCATCCGGCCGCACATCGACCGTCTGATTGGCGCCGTGCACATCTACACCTGGGACGACGGTCGCAATCTTGAGCTCGCCCGCGACCTCAAGGCCGCCGGTATCGAGCGCGCTTGGATCGGTTGGGACCCCTCGCACCCGCCCTACCCGGCCAAAGGCTATGATGAGGGACTGAAGGAACTCGGCTACCTCGCCGGCGTCTATGACCTCTATCGCGACTGTTACGATGACGCGGAGTTCGACAGGAAGGCGGCCACCAACGAAACGCTTCGCAGCATGTGGCTGCACCGTTATCCGTATCGCGGCCTGTTCCAACAAATCGTCGCACGCGATGCCGACGGTTCGCCCCGTGAACTGATGATGAGCGGCGACGTCGGCATCATGCGCTACTGGGTCTGCACGAAAGCGATCCTGCCGCATATCGGCGAGCGCATCGGTCGCGAACTCCAGACCTATCCCCACGATTCCAATTTCCTCGATGTCACCCTCGCCGCCGGCCCGATCGACTGCCTCTCCCCCGAGCACCCCATGACGCACCGCGAGGACGTTGCTGCGCGTCTCGCCATACACAAATACATGGCGAACGACCTCAAGATGGTTGTAGGTTCCGAGTGGGGCGCTGGCTACGGCGTTGCGCACACGGAGTTCATGCACGGCAACGTCACCATGTCGCAGTTCTGGGGTCGTGAGACGTTTGACCGCGCCTCCCCCTACTACACCGGGAGCTGGCGCAACACCGTCCGCCCCGATATCATGCTCAAGGATGCCAAACCGAGTCCCACCTATCTGAAATACGGCCTCGGCCCCGAATATCGTATCCCTCTCTTCGAGCTCGTGTTTCACGACTGCACCGTCTCCTCCTGGCGCTGGGACGACAACAACCACAAGCAGTCCGAAACATGGGCGCGCAAGGATCTTTTCACCGCGCTCTATGCCGTCGCCCCGCAATGGAACCTCGACCGCGCTCTCTGGGAAACGCATCGCGCCCGCTTCGTCGCCAGCTACCAGTCCCTCGCGCCCATCCTCCGCGCCGTCGGCTACGAGGAGATGACCGCCCACCGTTTTCTCAACGCCGACCGCACGCTGCAGGAAACGACATTTGCATCGGGGCACAGGGTCATCGCCAACTTCTCATCCAATCCTCAGGCCGTGGGTGATAAAGAACTGCCCGCCGAAAGTTTCATGCTCATCGCCCCCTGATCATAATCCACACCGCAAAGCGCGATTCCATGATTAAAAAAATGATTCTCGCCGCGATTGCGGCGACCAGCGTTTGGGGCTACACTCCACCTTCGGGCGTCGAATTCCTGCCGGATATCGCCTATCGCGGGGAACACGCCAAGCAGACACTCGACATACTTCGTCCCGAGCACAGAAACGGCCCCCTCCCGGCTGTTCTCCTCGTGCATGGCGGCGGCTGGCGCGAGGGCCGACGCGAGGAACAACGCGGCATCGCCAGCCGATTCGTGGCGGCCGGCTACATCGCGATTCCGGTTGGCTACCGGCTCACTGGCGAGGCCCCCTTCCCCGCCTGCATCGACGATGTCATTGCCGCCGCGCGTTGGGTTCGCGCCCACGCCAAGGATTACGGCATCGATCCCGACCGCATCGGCGCGCTCGGACATTCCGCCGGCGCCCACCTAGTCCTTATGCTCGCGCTCGCCGAGCCGGCCGGAAAATTTGCCCCCGGCTTCCTGGAAGGCGTCTCCGGTCGCGTCAACGCCGTGGTCGCCACGGCCGCGCCAACGGATTTTTCCCGCTGGGGCGAGGACCACGGACGAGAGACCGGCACGATGTTCTTCACAGACCTGCCGCCGGCCGAGCGTGATGCCGAAGTCCGCCGGTGTTCTCCCCTCTTTCACGTGAACGCCGCTGCCCCACCCGCGCTGCTGATCCACGGCTCGAATGATCGAGTCGTTCCACCAGCACAAACCGAGCGGCTTTTTGCCGCGCTCCGTTCGGCCAAGGCTTCGCTGGCCGAGCGCGTGGTGCTCGATGGCCGGCCGCACGACTTCATCCTTTCCCACGAAACTCTGCTCGTGCCCTTGGAAATAGCATTTTTTGATCGAACCATCGGCAAGGACGCCGGGCGATTCGCCCGAGAGATTGCGACGGCGGATGGCTCCAGACCGGCCCGCAACAACCGTGAACTGGCAGCTTCATGGCTGGCTCAGTTCGACGCCGACAAAGACGGTTACGTCACACGCCAGGAATTTCCGGGAAGCGCGGAGCTATTTGAGCGATTCGACCGAGCGAACAATGGCAACCGCATCTCATACGAAGATCGGTGATGCGTGCTTCGCGACTTGGCCCAAGCGATCCATCTTTGGCGGTCACCAACCCACGTCCACAGGGCCAGTTCCCGATGTGTCGCACGGGCAAGGGAAGCGCAGGCTGACTGACCGCACGCGAAACGTCGAACGGATTCTCTACGAAAATGACCGGAGTGACCGGTGAGCCATCTGGCTTTCAATCCAATGGTTTTCAGCCCGTACACGGCTCTATCTTCCCGGAGCTGCCGACCGGTTCGTCCGATCGCTGGATCTCGATCGTCGTTTTCAAGACAAAACCTCGTTTACCGGCGAACGAGATACTCGCCGATGAAACTGCGCCTCGTGCCTTATCGGACCAGTGGAACCAAGCCACAGACACTGATCAGATCGTGGAGAGACGAAATGATTGGTAAACGGGTCAACCAAACTTGTCGCCTTCAACCGTAACCCCGCCTTGCCCCGGGCGTCGCATCGCCGACCATCTGAATTGCAGTTTGCGTCGGAAATACCTCCACCCCCCATGGGACATTCCACCTCACGAATTCTCTCCGCTCTGGCTCTGCCGACTCTGCTGATTTCTGCCGTCCTTGCGCAGCCAGAGCCGGATCGCGGTGCGCATAATCGCGATGCCGGATTCGGGCCTTGGCTAGCGTCCAGTCATGATACCCCCGCAGGAATGCATGATCGGTCGTTCGACAGCAAACTTGCCGGCACCAAGGTCAGCTATCTCATCTATCTCCCGCCTGATTACGAAGCAGCAACGGACCGCCGCTATCCTGTAATTTACTGGCTGCACGGCCGGAATGGCAGTCAAGCCGGTGCCGGGGTCTTTGCCGGCCGGCTCGATGCCGCCATCCGCGCCGGTCGAGCGCCCGCCGCTATCGTGGTCGGTGTCAACGGTCGCAAAATCTCCAGTTGGGTCGATACGATGGATGGTTCGTCTCCGGTCCAGTCCACCATCATTCGAGAACTGATTCCACACGTCGATGTGACCTATCGCACCATCGCCAGACGAGAGGCCAGGGCAATCGAGGGTTTTTCCATGGGCGGAGCTGGCGCGGCCAAGATCGGATTCAAGTATCCGGACCTGTTTGGTGTCGTCGGAATTGTCGGGGGCGCCCTCCATGACCTCGAAAGCTACCGGCAGCGCGGTGAGGCATTTCAGGTTATCTACGGTGGAAATGAAGAGTACTATCTCGCTAACGATGCCTGGAGCCTGCTTAAAAAGCACGCTGACGCCGTGCGCGGCCGGACTTTTATTCGGGTGGCGATTGGCGACAAGGATGAACTCCTCGAAAAGAGCACCGCGTATCACCGGCTGCTTGAGCAACTAGGTGTCGAACACGAATTCGATGTGCTTCCCGGAGCGACTCACAACCCCGGCCAGGTTTACGACGGTCTTGGCGAGAAGAATTGGGTCTTTTACGCGAGGGCCTTCGCTACAGTCTTGCCGTCCGTTCGATCCGAAACCGGCGGACGTGTGCGCATGGACACGCGTTCGGAATCGACGAATGCATGGACCGGCATAGGTAGAATCGAAAAGTGGGAGACCTTTATCGCCACCGCACCGGACGGACACCGGACACCGGCGATCTGGGCGGCGCCCGAGGGGAATGGTCCGTTTCCAGCTGTCGTCTGGCTGCACGGCGCACCCCCAGCCCAAGGCGAACGCGGTGAGCGGGCGGAGGCGGCGCGAGGTCGCTTCGATTTGTTTCTGAAGGCGGGTTTTGTTGTCTGTCTGGGCGACTACCGCGCGGAACCCTCCGCCGAGCCTGGGATATCCGGCCCCGACGATGCGACCGCCATTATCCGACACGTTAAATCGCTCTCGGTGGTCGATGCCAGCCGCGTTGCTGTCATGGGCCACAGCCTGGGCGGTGCAACAGCGCTTTTTGCTGCAACCCGTGAGCCCGTCGCATGCGTGGTTGAAAGCGCTGCGGCGGCTTATGCCGTACTCGGTTTGCCGATGGGTAGTCGTCGCGGCAAACCGCCCGGCAACGAACTACCGGAGACTGAATACGACAAGGTGCGCGCCACCTCCCTCTTAAGGGAAATCGATGCTCCAACCCTGATCCTCTACGGTGCCAATGACCCGCTTAGCCGAGTCAACAAGATCATCTATGAACTGTTGAAGGGACTGGGTAAGGATGTCCGGCTGGAAATCTTCCCCGGTGAACACCATGGCATGCTGTTCCGTCCGGTCGACAAAGAACGTGGCCTTCGCGCTTGGACGACCATGTTGGACTTTGTCTCCAACGTCCTAGCCCAGCCGACAGGGAAACAAACCCTCAACCGAATCCAGTCATCCCCAAATAACCCATGAATCCAGTCCGTCGTCTTCTCCCCGCAACAGCCCTCTTTGCGCTGCTCGCTATAAGCCCGGTGCGAGCCGCCCCCGTCCCGCAGGGTACCAAGGCTATTGCGGATATCAAATATGTAGGCGACGGCCATGTCCGACAGAAACTGGACCTTTACGTACCGGAGCGGGCGGAAGCCCCGACGCCAGTCATCGTCTGGATCCACGGCGGCGGCTGGACCTCGGGGGATAAAAAGGAAAATGGCGCACCTGGCATGGTGCGCTACACCGCGCGCGGCTACGCGGTAGCCAGCATCAATTATCGCCTTAGTGGTGATGCGATCTTTCCTGCCCAGATCGAGGATTGCAAGGCGGCGATCCGCTGGCTTCGCGCCCATGCGAAGGACTACAATCTTGATCCGCGCCGTATTGGGGTTGCCGGAGCCTCGGCCGGCGGCCATTTGGTGGCGCTTCTCGGTGCCACCGGGCACCTCAAAGATTTCGATGTTGGAGAGAATCTCGACCAATCGAGCGCTGTGCAGGCCGTGAACGATTTGTTTGGTCCGACCGACCTGCACCAGATGGACGCGCATGCCCTGCCTGGGGCCCGACTCGTTCATGATGCTCCAAGTTCACCCGAATCACGCCTTGTGGGAGGGCCCATTCAGGATCCTCCCTACAGAGACCTCGCCGCGAAGGTGAACCCGATACCGTATGTCACGAAGGATGCGCCACCGCATCTGATTATTCACGGCGACCAGGATCCACTCGTTCCTCACCACCAAAGCGAACTGCTGTTTGATGCCTTGAAGAAGCACGGCGTTACCGTGCGATTTCATACGATAAAAGGCGCCGGCCATGGACAGGGCTTCGGTGGCAAGGAGATCGGCGAGATGATCGCCGCGTTCTTTGACCACCACCTGATGGGGAAAAAGACTGCCGCGGACTGGCCGTCTGCAATGAAGTCAGAGAGTGCAGCCTCTCCCATGCCTCCTGCTGGAGAATCACCCCAGAAGCAACGCTCGGACAATCAACGGCCCGGGCAGGGGGAACGTCCGACCTGGCAGCAAATTCTCGACCGGGAGGACTCCAACCATGATGGCAAGGTCACCCGTGCAGAGTTCAAGGGTCCCCAGCGAATGTTCGAGCGCATCGACCGCAACGGCGATGGCGTGCTAACCCAAGAAGAATTCGGGCAGAGCGGTCCTCCGCGCCGAAGCCCTTGAGCCATTCTGCGTTTTGGCCGACACCCTGCACCTTGAATTCCCCAGTTGATCGAAGCCCGGCGCCGTCACGTCCTCTTGCCGTTGTAACGGGCGCTGGCAGCGGAGTCGGCCGCGCCTGCGTGTTTCGCCTAGTCGCAGCGGGCTGGCGCGTCGCATTGGTCGGGCGTCATGAGGCGACCCTGCGCGACACCGCAAAGGCAGCCATAATCGCGCGCTCCCGGCTCTGCGTTTATCCGTGCGACATCTCCGATGCCGCCGCCGTCACACGGCTGGCCGGCACCGTGCTGCGCAAGTCACCTCGTATCGACGCGCTGATCAATGCCGCGGGAACCAATATCCCCCCGCAGCCTCAGGGCCTTGTCGCAGGATGACTATCACCGGTTGCTCGGAACCAACCTCCACGGAGCCTACCATTGCATCCAAGCATTCCTGCCCGCCATGCGGAGCGCCGGTGCCGGCACGATCGTAAACATTGTTTCCGACGCGGGCCTGCAGGCCAATGCGAAGGCCGGAGCGGCCTATGTGGCGTCGAAGTTCGCGCTGACGGGCCTGACGCAGAGCGTAAACCTCGAGGAAGGAGCCGGCGGAATCCGCGCTTGCGCGATATTCCCCGGCGACATCAACACTCCCCTCCTCGATCTGCGGCCCACGCCGCCGGCAACCGCAGCGCGCCCGCACATGCTCCAGCCGGCGGATGTGGCCGAATGCGTGTGGCTGGCCCTGAATCTGCCTCCCCGAGCGGTCGTCAAGCAGTTGGTGGTTCGACCGCGGGCAACCGGCTGACCTCATCTATGCGCGCCCTCGTGCTGACCGCCCCGAACGAAATACGCCTTGAACAGGTGCCCATGCCGGAAGTAAAGCCGGGGGAAATCCTCCTCCGTGTCCGGGCCTGCGGCATCTGCGGCAGCGACGTTCACGGCATGGATGGAAGGACCCGACGGCGCATTCCGCTGATCATCATGGGCCACGAAGCCTCCGCCGAAGTGGCCAATTCGTTACACCCTGACTGGCCCGAGGGCACTGCGGTGACCTTCGATTCCACTGCGTTCTGCGGGCGATGCTGGCACTGCGGCCGCGGCGAGGTCAACCTGTGCGACCATAGGCAGGTCGTCGGGGTCTCCTGTGCCGACTATCGGCGCCATGGGGCGTTTGCGGAGTATGTCAGTGTTCCGATCCGCACCCTGCACCGACTGCCCAAGGGAATGAGTTTCGCGCATGCCGCGCTGGTGGAACCGGTCTCGGTGGCGCTGCACGCTGTTCGCCGTGCCGCACTGACGAGACCCGAGGCAACCGCCGTGGTCGTGGGCACCGGGCTCATCGGCCTGCTGGTGGTGCAAGCACTGCGTCTTCGCAGTTGTCAGGAAATTGTCGCCGTTGATCTTGACGCCGGCCGCCTTGCCCTGGCGTCAAAACTGGGAGCGACGACAACGATTCATGCCGGGCAGGAGGATGCTGCCGCCAGAATCAGGGAGCTGACTTCAGGCCGAGGCGCCGACGCATCCTTCGAAGGCGTCGGAATTGCGTCCACCCTCGGCACGGCTGTTGCCTGCACCCGGAAAGGCGGCGAAATCATCCTCGTCGGCAATCTTTCGCCCGAGGTGAATTTCCCGCTTCAGGCGGTGGTCACGCGGGAACTGCGCCTCTTGGGAACATGCGCCAGCGCGGGAGAATACCCCGTGGGTCTCCAGCTCATCCACTCATGCCAGATTCAGCTCGACCAGTTGACCAGTGCCACCCCGAATCTCGATGATGGACCGGCTTGGTTTCGGCGGCTCCAAGCCGCGGAGGCCGGACTCATGAAGGTCGTGCTCTGCCCCTAGTTCAACCACACTCCTGACTCGGAGGCCAGGCGCACCTGAAGAATCATGAGCCGCAAGGTTCCGACGGCGTCTGGAACACCGCCGTCGGCCAGCCTGACGGGAACCAAGATTTCGTGCTTCTGCCGAGGGGCTTCTACCGTCAAAGCAAGCGGCAGATCAGCAGTTCGCGTTCGAACATCAATTCTTTCGGCAGCGAGGCGTGCAGGTCGATAAACCTAAATTCCTCGGTAAGGAAAGAGCTTGAGGGTTGGAAGGCGCTGGTAAACTGAAGGATGGACACAGCAGAATCGTTGTTGGGGATTCATCCG
>JACTNC010000058.1 GCA_014584295.1 Verrucomicrobiota bacterium | reverse complement strand
TCTGATTGGGGAGGGTCACGCTTCGTCGTGACCGGTTTGAGATTTGGCTGAGGATAATCGAATCTGCGGAATTTCACGAGGGTTCGCGGGAGGGGGTGGTAAGGGCGGAAGGACCGGCGTTGGGATGCGGTGGGCGGTCTCGGGCACGACGACGCGTGCCCCTCCAGGAGGTTTTTCCCGGCCTGAAGGGCGGGGAACTCGTCGCTTGCAGGCTGCAAGGACGGCAGATTCTAGATCATGCGAAATGCCGGACGAAATTGAATGCGTGCCGCACGCTCCCGGCAAAAGCGGTTGCGCGTCAGGTGATTGGGAGAAACTGCGGTGGAGTGGCACGGATCGAGCATCTCATGGGGTATGAACTCTAGGGATGCACTTGGATTTACCGTGGTGGGCGGAGTCATGAAGTATGCGCCCGACCTGTTTCCTGTCGTGCTGGGGTCGCCTTCGTCGGCGGAGGCGCGAGGACTCTGGCTCGCTTTCATGAGCTATGTCCTCTTTTCGGTGGCAGCATTCCATTTCCTGCCGATTGGTTACCGGTGGATCGTGCTCGGAGTTGGCCAGGCGACACGGTCGGTTACCCGCGTATGGACGTTGCGACGCCGTGCGCCCGCTGGCGGTGTTCCTGCGCGGGCCCGTGTTTCCGCCTGATTCTCGAAATCGTACTGGCCGACAGTCTGGAGCCTTCACTGAGACCTTCTCCTGAGGGGCTCAAACCGACTGATTTGGGCGATTTCAATGACAACGGCTTGTGCTTGCTAGGTGCTCTCCGTCGGAATTCTCATGGAGGTTCATGGGAACGCACCTCGGTTTGGACATTGGTTCATCATCCGTCATCGCAGGCATCCTGAATGGCAGCAAGGTGGTCGCGGTGGCGCCCCGGGTTTTTTTCAGGACGAAGTACACAACCTGTACCGCGGAGGTGGATCCCGATGAACTGCTTTTGGCGATCGCCAAGGCCGTTGCGAGCCTCGGTGCGAAGGCACGGCGGGTGGATGCGGTGGCGCTGGCCACCATGTGCCCCGCGTGGGTGGCCATGGACGCCCGGGGGCGGGCGTTGACGCCAATTGTCACGCATCAGGATCGGCGCAGTATTGATGAGGCTAGGGCGATCGAGTCGCGCGTCGGAAAGGAACGTCACCTCGCGCTGTGCGGTTCACGGCCGTTTCCCGGTGGGATCAGTTCAACGACCTGGGAATGGTATCGTACGCACAGGCCTCAGGCGCTCCGCAGGGCGGATCTCGTGGGGCATCTCAACACCTTTCTGCACCGGCAGATCACTGGGGCGCGCGTCATCGACCCATCGAATGCGTCGTTCACGGGACTCTATGACACGCTTTCCCTGAAGGGGTGGAGCGATGAACTCTGTTCGAACCTGGGGGTTTCACCGTCGCTTCTGCCGGACGTGATTGATGCCGACGTGGTGGGAGGTGGGGTGAACCGCGCGGCGGCGGCGAGGTTTGGGCTGCGTGAAGGCACGCCTGTGATGACCGGCCTGATGGACGGCAGCGCGGGCATGCTGCTTGCGGGTGCCCGCGTCGGGCAGTTGTTCAACGTGGTGGGATCAACCGACGTCCTCGCATTGTGCACGGATCGACCGCGTCCGCATGAGCGTTTGCTGACGCGGGCGCTGGGGGTTGAGAGGAAGTGGCTGCACGTGAGCACAATTGCAGCGATGGCGTCGTCGATCTACTGGGCGCGCGAGCAATTTTTTGCGGAGATGCCGATTGAGGCGTTTCGAAAGGAGTTTCACAGGCTGAGCCGTCAAGGTGCACGCGCGGCGGGCACGGTGCGTTTTGAACCCTACCTGGCCGGCGAGCGCATGCAGATCGAGCAGCGCCAGGGAGCCTTTTCGGGAATCACACTCGCCACGACGCGCACCCACATGCTTTCGGCCATCATCGAGGCTCTTACACAGGCTAGTGCGGATCGCCTGCCGCTCCTGAAGGCGACTGGAACTCCGCTGCTTGGAACAGTGGCGGTATCCGGCGGCTCGGATCGACTCGACAAGCTGATGCATCGTGACTGGCCGGGCCGCTGGAAATATCGCGCGGTGGAGGATGCCACCATGCGGGGATTGGGAGTGCTTGAACCGCGCGAGCGGGGATGATGGTGGGGCAACCCTAATAAGGCGTTACTGATTATATCGTTATATTTGTGATAGATTGTGATCGAAATCTGTCAAAATCTACCATACGTTCGTGGAATAGCCGTGCCCTCGCCTGATTCCACCTCCCTTGATCGACTTCTCGATCTTTCCCGTCAATTGGGGCGGGAGGAGCGCAAGCTGGCCATCCTCGGTGAGGGAAACACCTCCGCCCGCCAGGATGCAGCATCGTTTTGGGTGAAGGCGAGCGGCGCCAATCTGGGCGGGCTTTCATCCGCCGGATTGACCGCTTGCCGCTTCAACGACCTTTTGGCGCTGCTCGATCGTTCGAAGATGACAGACTTCGAGGTGGATGAGGCGCTGCTCGCGGCGCGTCTCGACAGGACAGCGAAGAAGCCGTCGGTCGAAGCCATCTTTCATGCGTACCTGCTGACGCTGCCCGAGGTGAATTTTGTGGGACACACCCACCCGGTGGCGGTGAACACGCTTCTGTGCACGGCGATGGGGCGGACCCTTGCGCGACGGCGGATTTTCCCCGATGAAGTTGTCTGCTGCGGCGCGGAGAGCGTGTATGTACCCTATTCCGACCCGGGCCTGAAGCTCGCGCAGCGCATTCGTGCCGAAACGCAGGCGTATATCCGCCGGCTCGCGAGGCCGCCGCGGCTGATCCTCTTGGAGAATCACGGACTTATCGCCCTGGGTTCGAGCCCGGAGTCAGTGCTTGCTTCGACGCTTATGGCCGTGAAGGCGGCAGAGATCTTGTCGGGCGCGCTTGCGACCGGTGCAAGACCGCGGTTCCTGACAGCAGCGCAGGTCTTGCGCATCGCAGGTCGTCCGGATGAGCATTACCGCCAGAAGGCGCTTGGACTTTAACCCCCCATTTTTTGCCCATGAAAACGTACAGCCATGTCAACTATCTCTGGGATGACGCCAAGGCGTCCGCACTCGATTCCGTCGGCCGTCTGGTCTACCGCTCCAATCTGTTGGGGAGCGATCAGCGCATCACGAATACGGGAGGAGGAAACACCTCCTCCAAGATTACCGAAACGGATCCCCTGACCGGCAAGCCCGTCGAGGTCCTTTGGGTCAAGGGATCCGGAGGCGATCTTCGCACCAGCACGCGCGAGAATTTTTCGTCCCTTTATCAAGACAAACTCATCGGGCTCCAGCCGCTCTATGCCTCGCGCAAGGACAAAGGCCTGAAGTCGCCCGCAGAGGACGAGATGGTGGGCATGTACACCCACACGACCTTCAATCTCAACCCGCGTGCGTCGTCGATCGACACCCCGCTCCACTCGTTCCTTCCGGGAAAGTTTGTCGACCATATGCACCCGAATGCGATCATCGCGATCGCCGCGTCGCAGAATTGCGAGAAGCTGACGAAGGAAATCTTTGGTGGCGCCATGGCGTATGTGCCGTGGATGCGCCCTGGATTTGAGCTCGGGCTTGCCATGCAGAAGATTGCGCGTGAGCAACCTGCCGTTCGGGCGATCATGATGGGGCAGCATGGCTTCATTTCGTGGGCGGATGACGACAAGCAGTGCTACACGCTGACGCTGGACCTGATTGAAAAGGCTGCGGCCTTTATCGAGCAGAAGTATCAGGCGAAGGGCGGCGATGCGGCGGCGTTTGGTGGAGCAAAATATACGGCGCTTCCGTCGGAGAAACGTCAGGCGACCTTTGCTGCGATCCTGCCCTGGCTGCGCGGCCAGGTGTCGAAGGAGAAACGATTCATCGGCACGGTGCAGGATGATGAACGCATCCTCCGTTTTGTGAACTCGAAGGATGCTCCTAGGCTGGCAGAACTCGGCACGTCGTGTCCTGACCATTTCCTACGCACAAAGATCAAGCCGCTTTACGTGGATTGGAATCCTCAGACGGAGGATGTCGCGTCGCTCAAGACGAAGCTGACTTCCGGACTCGTTCAGTACCGCAAGGACTACGAAGCCTACTACGCGAACTGCCGTCATGCGAACTCACCGGCGATGCGCGATGCGAATCCCACGGTGGTTCTCATTCCCGGACTCGGCATGATCGCCTGGGGCAAGGACAAATCGGAATCGCGGGTCACGGCCGAATTCTATAATTGTGCGGTCGAGGTCATGCGCGGTGCGGAGGCGATCGATCGCTACATTGCTCTGCCCCAGCAGGAGGCCTTTGACATCGAGTACTGGCTGCTGGAAGAGGCGAAACTGAAGCGCATGCCGGCAGAGAAGGAACTGGCCCGCCAGGTCATCGTGGTCGTGGGTGCCGGTTCTGGCATCGGCAAGGAGACGGCGCATCGCCTCGTGAAGGAAGGCGCCCACATCGTGTGCGTCGATCTCAACGAGGGGGCTGCGCAGGCCACCGCGAAGGAAATCACCGACAAGTACGGCGTGGGCATTGGTGTTGCTGGGACGGGTGTGTCCAACTGCGGACCCGCGCTCGGGCTTTCGGCGAACGTCACCGACCGCGCCAGTGTGCGCCGCATGCTGGACCAGGTCGCGCTTGCCTACGGCGGGTTCGACTCGATCTGTGTGACCGCGGGAACGTTTGTTGCGAGCGACGTCACCGGACACATCCCCGACGACAAATGGGCCTTCACTTTCGCGATCAATGTGACGGGAAGCTACATTGTGGGCGATGAAGCGGCGAAGACGTGGAAGGAGCAGGGACTGCGTGGCAGTCTGGTCCTCACGACCTCGGCCAACGCGGTGGTCGCGAAGAAGGGCTCGGTGGCCTACGATACCTCCAAAGCCGCGGCAAATCATCTTGTCCGGGAACTGGCGATCGAACTGGCGCCGCTTGTGCGTGTGAACGGCGTGGCTCCGGCCACCGTTGTACAGGGGTCCGCGATGTTCCCGCGTGACCGGGTCATTGGCTCGCTTGCGAAGTACAACATTCCTTACACGGATGATGAAGCGACAGACAGCCTTGTCCGGAAGCTCGCGCAGTTTTATGCCGATCGCACGCTGACGAAGTCGCCCATCACCCCTGCGGATCAGGCCGAGGCCTACTTCATCCTCGTGACCCAGCGGCTTTCAAAGACAACAGGCCAAGTGCTGACGGTCGACGGTGGCTTGCACGAGGCGTTCCTGCGCTGAGTGGACCGCGGCGTAGACCGTAACGGTTGCGCTCATTGGAAAGAACCCGGTCGCTGCGTGGCGGCTGGGTTCTTGCTTTCCATGGAGGGCGCTGACTTCCCTTGGAGAACGCGAAGTCGCCTGCTGTCGAGGCGCCCTATGGAACCTGCGGACTCTCTTTTCGTGTGCGCAGCTGGGATGCCAGTTTCCTCATGGCGGGCCGCAAGAGGTAGTTCAACGGGAGCACGATGAGGGGTAGGCTGATGATCCAGGCCGTGAAGGCATGAATTCCTGCCCAGCCAAAGCGGTGCATGAATTCCGTGAACGACTCATGCCGGAAAGTGTCGATCAGAATAGGGACGGAAAAGGGGATTCGTTCGGCACCCCACACCGCTTCGCCGACCCGCACGTAGACCACGACCATGATAAGGTGGACGGGGCCGAGCACGTGATTCACGGCCTGGAGTATGGGGTGATTCAGGCGTAGTCGAAATCCCACTACAAAGTTCAGCAGGGAGGTGAACCCCAGGAAGGGAAACATCGACAGCCACGACCCCAGGGCGAGCGTGAAGGCGATGCGATCCGGGGTCGCTCCCTGGGTTATCACTGCGATGACAGGATCGACAAGGCGTCGCTGCCAGAACGTGCGGCGTGGCTCCGGTGCTGAATGCGGCGGAGATGATTGTGCCTGGGCGGTCACGCGCGGCTTGGACTCATCGACGTTTCCGAAAACGGAGCCTTATGTGAAGCGGGATGAGTGGATTTCAGGATGTGCACGATCGTACCAACGATGCCCAAGGAATGGCGTCGGGCAACTGCCAGTTGTCCCAGGAAGGCGGAACCCACGCGCGAGACTTGATGGAAGTCAGACGCATGAAGGGACAAAAAGGCCTGCGCTTGCTGGCGCAGGCCATGAAGAAAACCATTTCCCTGTGCAAAGCGGAAAGCCTTGCGCTTGGGAAATGCTGGGAAACTAGAATTTGATCCTCATGCCGATCTGGACCTGCCAGCGCGAGACCGGAAATGCGTTCACAGTGATCGGGACACCATTGAGGGTGGTCGTTGTGAAGTTGTAGTTCCAGACGCCCTTGCCGCCATTGCCAGCCGCATTGTAGGTGGCCCCAGCGACTGCCCGGCGATAGGAAAAGGGTACCTCTTCCAGGAGTCCCCATTCATCGTTGATGAGGTTGCCGAAGTTCACGATGTTGCCAAAGAGCTCCGCGCGTACGCCCCGAAAGAGGGGGATGGTCTGCGTAATCGTAAGATCGGCCGTCTTGACCCAGGGCGAGGTCTCCGAGTTGCGCGCCGGGTGTGTGCCCTTGTAGTTCTTGAGCGAAGAGCTTTCCACGAATTTGAAAAATGCATCGCGCTGGGCGGAATCCGCCCACGCCACATTCGGATCGTTCGGGCCGGTCGGGACGTAAAAGAGATCGTTGAAGGTATAGCCGTCACCATTGGCATCGCCATAGAACACCCAAGAGTAGGGATGCCCGCTCCGGGCAATGAAGGCCATCGAGACCACGGTCGGTGCATGTTTGATGAATTCGAACCGGCGGGTGAGGGTGACGACGATATTGTTCTTGATGCTCGTGTTTGCGATGGAGGCGACGTTTTCGTTGGGATTGAATACGGCGCGATTTGAGTAGTTGGAGCTAGCCGTTGACGAAGTGATCGGACTGACTTCGGTGGCTTCGGCATTGGTCCAGGATGCCGACCAGCCCCAGCCGTTGGTGATCGGCCGATTGAGGGCCAGGGTGAATCCACGGCTCTTGCCCTTGTTGGCATTGGTCAGGTAGAGCACATCGGCGAAGCTCGCGACACGCCGGCGTCCGGAGGTGTTTGAGGTGAATGAGGAGGAGACGATCGCGCTGGCTGTGCCATAGCGTATACGACCATCCGGCGTCGTGGCGGGGCCATCGGTTGAGACGGCATAGTTGAGGTACTCCGTGTTCAGACCGTATTGCACGATATTGTGGTAATACTCGGCGGTGAACTGGAGACCTCCGAATGGAAGCTTGTGCTCGAAGGCGATATTGGATTTCCAGAGCGCGGGTTGTTTGAAGCTGGAGTCCGTCACGTTGATGTTGGGCGCAGGATTTGCCGAGCCAGGAACCGTTTGTGTGTTGGGGTCCGGGTTGAAAGTGATCAACGGGCGTTCTGCCGCCTGGGCCGTATAGTTGTACACGGCTCCCGCATTCTGATAGGCATTCGTCAGCCAGACAGCGGGATTCTTGCCTTGGAAAAGGCCCACACCGCCTCTTACCTGGGTATTCCCGTCCTCAGACAGCTTCAGCGTGAAACCAATACGAGGCGCAAGGGTTGCATTGCCGGAAAACGTGGTCGTATTGTCGTTGACCGCTTCGCCGCTTTCGCTCCTGAAGCCCGCCGAGGAGAAGTTGGTTGCCTTTGGTGGTTTCTGGCCGGCGTAGGGGTAGTCGTAGCGAAGACCGCCCATGATCGTCAGGCGCTGGTTGGGGCGCCACGTATCCTGGATGAAGCCCGCATAGGCATCGTAGGTCCAATGTGCGACGGCATCCTGAATGGTAAATCCGGGAAAAGGCTTTTGAAGTTGGTACGCCGAAGGGGGTGTACCGGCAATCCAGGTTTGGGGTGTGGCAAACGTATAGTTGCCCATCGTGTTTTGAACGAAGGCATTGTTGAAGGTCGTGGACACCTCTTCGAGGCCTGCAGTGAAGGTGTGATTTCCCCAGGAATAATCACCGTTCAACTTGAACTGCTTCTCCTTGGTTGTGATGAAATTCAGCTGACGGCTGTTTTCCGTGCCCAAGTAGACCGAACCGCTGGGGATGGTGGCCCCAGTATCCAATCGGCGGCCTGAGATTCCCAATACGCGAACCATCGGAAACGGAGTGCCGCGGTTCTTGGGCGACCCGTCGTACTCCGTATAGGAGGCGGTTGCCTCTGTGCGAAAGTCCGGCGACCACTGGCTGTTGAACTGGGCGGTGTAACTGTCGGTGTTCCGGGGTTGATCGAACCAGTGGTGACTGAGAGATGTGCTCGTGTCACTGGCGTAGTTCACGAAATTGCTGAAACTGCCGTAGTTCCTGCGGTAGGTGGTGGACAAACGGTGCTGGGATGAGATGTTCCAGTCCAGTTTGCCGAGGTAGGTTTCCTGTGAGGTGAGGTTTGAGCCGGGCCCCGAGAGCGTGCCCGCATCGTAGCCCAGTGCTTT
The DNA here is from genome assembly GCA_014584295.1 of Verrucomicrobiota bacterium. Classification (GTDB taxonomy): domain Bacteria; phylum Verrucomicrobiota; class Verrucomicrobiia; order Opitutales; family Opitutaceae; genus UBA6669. The sequence continues at coordinate 215,578 of JACTNC010000058.1, read as the reverse complement.
TGCGCGCGCGACGATGGCATCGATCGCAGCAATTCCGGCGGTATCGGGCACGAAGTTTGCCTGCGGTGGATTGGTAGTCCGCTCAACCTTGTCATAGGTGAAGGCGAAGAACAGCCGGTCGCGCAGGATGGGGCCCGAAACGTTCAAGCCGAATTTCTTTTCGTCGAACGGCTCCTTCTTGCCTGTCAGCGGATTCTTGGCTCGAAGGCTATCGTTGGTGATCTGGTAGTACAACGTCCCCCTGTAACGATTGGTGCCGGACTTGGTGATGACATTGATCATCGCACCGGTAAAACCGGCGTACCGGGTGTCATAGGGCATGATCTGCACGGCCACGGAATCGAGTGCTTCAAGAGGTATTGGGCTGCCCAATGAGGAATATCCATTCGAGTTAAGCCCATAGGGGTCGACGGCCTGCACACCATCGATCAGCAGCGAATTGAAGCGGAAATTCTGGCCCTGTGCACTGAGCTGACCGCCCTGGTCCAGGCTTCCGAGATAGACTCTGGAGTCAAGCAGCGCGACATCCTGGATCGAATTCCGCACCGTGGTAACATTGGCGATGGCATCCGCGTCGAATGTGGTGCCGGTACCCATCTTCTCGGAGTTGAAGGTGAGGTCCTTCTCCGCCGAGACTTTGAAGGCCTCCATGGTGATGACCTGGCTCGCACCCATGGTCACGGAGGCATCTGTCGTGTTGCCGACCTCGAGATAGACATCCGTCCTTTCCGCCGTGTCGCCCCCTGGAGCGGTGATGGATACCTTGTAGGGTCCGCCTGGGCGCAAGCCCGAGAGACTGTACTGGCCGTTCGATCGCGTGACGGTGGTCGACCGCGTGCCGGACGGTTCATGGACCACGACGACGGCGGCTCCGGTAACGGGAGCCCCGCCTTCCTTAATGACAAATCCTCCGATGCCGGCGGTGGTGATGCCTTGAGCATGAACGGCGACGGGAAGCATGAGCGTTGCGGCCATGGCAACGAATGCCGTCCAGGCGGAAAACAAGCTGAGCAATGGACTTCGATTGGGTTGATTCATCGGTTTGAAAAGATCGTGTGTAGTCTAGTCTTGCAGGCGATTACTACGTCATACGGGTTGGCGGCATTTGCCAAACCTCGAATTAGTGAGTGGTGAGACTTTCCCATCAATGTAACAGCTTCGGGACGGTTATAGCTGAACCTTACAGTTAATTTGCGAAGACATTGGCATCGGATTGGCCCTATCTTCCCCCTATAGTGGTGCCGAGAGATCGAGCCACTCGGGGTGGTTTTCGGCGTGACGGGCAATCTCGTCGAGAATCGTTTCCACGGTGGTTTTCGGACTCCACCCCCAGAGCATTGAGGCCCGAGTCGAATCAAGAACCACCCAGGGCAGGTCAAACGGACGCGGCGACGTGTCGACCCCGATTGCGTGTGGGCCAAAACGCGACTCGCACCAGGTGCTGAGCTGACGAAGTGATCGAGCGGAGTCGATGCCTCCTGAAATGTTGACGGTCCGGTTGCCAGGGCTGACCGCGGGTGCCTTGAATTGTTGGTCCAGGAGGGGGACCAGATCACGCGGATGGAGGCAGTCGCGGACCTGATGACCGGCACCATCAAAGCCAATGTACCTGAGCGGCCGTCGGCGCAGATAGCTGTTTATCCAGAACGCAAAGATCCCTTGGTCGGCCCGGCCGAATTGCCCGGCGCCAGCAAGCACGCCGCAGCGATTGACAAATACCGGGAGATTGAACGCCGCTCCGTATTCCAGGGCGAGAGCCTCACTCGCGAGTTTGGTGGCGCCATAGAGCGACACCGGAGCCTCGGTGGAAAAGGCCTCGTTGATTCCGCGGGGGGTTACACCTTCCGGCAGCTTCTGTGATGTACCCTGACCTGCGCTGTCGGCCACGAGCTGAAAGGCGGAGTCGACAGGAACAACCGGTAGCGATGACAGCCTTGCAATGGAATAGACGCGGCTCGTGCTGAGCAGGATGAATCCGGCACGATGTTGCTTGCAGAACTCCAGCATGTTGATGGTTCCGCCGAGGTTGTGTTCCACGAGCTGACGCGAACTCGTCTTTCCATCGACGCCAGCCAGCACGCTGGGATTTGCGGCGGCGTCGATCACCCAGTCGACGGCCGGAAGTGGCTCCAGATCGCTGGCGGCCCGCAGGTCTCCATGGAACAATTTCACACCTGCGCGCCGCAATTCGGCGCGGTTGGTTTCGCTTCCCGGGCGGATGAAGTTGTCGATGCCGATGAGGGTGTGTCCCGCGCCGGATTCCGCGAGGTTCTTCGCGAGGGTGCTGCCCACAAAGCCGCAGACGCCGGTGATCAGAATTCGCATGAGTCCATCATTGAGTCATTCCGCCGGAGCCGGGAAGGCAATTCCCCGGAAGGAGCCTTCTTTGGCTGAGGCGCACGCGGGAGGTCGAACCGTTCGGCGTCGCCTCGTCCGGCTGCCCTCCTAGATTCTCCAAGCCTGACCGTCTTCCATTTCCATCGCCAGCACGCGCTCGATATCGAGGAGCGTCTTGACCTGGCCCTTGACCTTGGCCAGCCCGATCAGGCAGGTGGTGTCGATGTTGGATCCGAAATCGGGAACCGGTTCGATCTCAGACGAGGATAGACTCACCACTTCCTCGACTCCATCGACAATCAACCCCATTTGCGCTGACTGCATCGCCGGCAGTTTGACCTGAACGACAACGATGCAAGCGGTGTCGCTCGACGCTGCCCTGAGGCCGAATTTCAGGCGAAGATCAACCACGGGAATGACACGTCCGCGGAGGTTCAACACGCCTTTGACATGCTCCGGCATGCGGGGAACCGGGGTGATCTTCTGCATGCGGATGATCTCGCGAACCTTCATCACGGCGATGCCGTAGGATTCGTTGTCCAGCGTGATCGTGAGGTACTTGTCGGTGACCTGTGAAGGAGCGCGGGTGATGGGAGAATGCGTGCTCATCCGGACGGGAAATGCATCGGGTCGGTTGGGCGGAATTGCCCAATCCATCGTTTCGGCGCGCGGGGAGGCTTTCTTTAGCGGAAAGCGTGCAAGGATAGCGCTTAGGTTCGACCGTTTCGGATCCGATCATGGGTAAGGGGCTTCCCGCCACCTCGCCGGGCCATGTCGCTCTCTTCCTCCATCTACGCAACCGTTGACGAGGCGGTCAACCGCCTCGCGAGCGAATTCGTGCTCGCGCGGCCGGGCCGCGATGACGGATTGATCCCGTCGTACAGCCTGCTTTCAGAAATCGCGGATGTACTCGGTCCCGTTCCTTCCGTTGCGCAGCAGGTTCTGCAGATGCGTGCGACATTGGACCACCTGATCGATGGCGCGAGGCCGTTCGACGAGGTATCGCTCACCGCGCTGGGAAACCTGATCGAATGGCTGCCGGGTGCGATGGCGGCGGTGCGCGCAGGCGCGGAGGTTCCGGTGCTGGGAGGCGGCCAGACCCGCGGCACCAGGGAGAAGTCCGGAAGCCTGAGTTTCGGTGGAGAAAGCCGAGCAGAGCCCGTGACCTTGGATCGCCTGCTCGTCCTTGATCTCGCCGAGAATCGCGATCTTCTTGAGGAATTTCACGCCGAGGCGCTCGACCACCTGCATCAGATTGAGTCATCTTTGCTGAAGCTGGATGAGGAACCGAGGAACCGCGAGGCGCTCGACCGGATGTTCCGTTCGTTCCATACCCTCAAGGGTGTTTCGGGTTTTCTTCACCTTGCTCCGCTGCAGGGTCTTTCCCACGAGGTTGAGTCGCTTCTCGACAGCGCGAGAGCCGGTTCGCTGATGCTTACGCCGGAAATCATAACGACAATCCTCCATTGTCGCGATGCCATGCAGCGCCTGGTGAGGCAGGTCGGAGTCGCGCTCGAAAAGGGTGATCCACCTGAGGAGATTGTTCCCGTCGAACACCTGATCGCATCGGTAAGGCAGCTCGCTGAGCGACGCCAGGAGGATGCGGTTTTGTGCCAGAAGGACTTGGTCGCTCGTCCGGGGAATGCTGATAAAGTGACCGGCGCCGACGGTGATCAAGGCACATCACGCACGATTCGTATCAGTACTGAAAAGCTGGATACAATGATGGAGGCGGTGGGGGAACTGGTGATTGCGCAGACGCAGGTGGTGGAGGCGTCGCGCGCGATGATCGGAGAGTGCCCGGATCTTCAGCAGACGATTGCCCGGCTCAGCCGCATTACCCGCGGGCTTCAGAATCACGCGATGGCGCTTCGGATGGTTCCCATCAGGCCGTTGTTCCAGAAAATGGGACGCCTCGTGCGGGATCTGACGAGGCAGGGGAACAGGAAGTGTTCGTTTCAGGCCATTGGCGCGGACATTGAGATCGACCGGACGGTGGTGGAGGATATGGCGGATCCGCTCGTGCACATGATCAGGAATGCCATGGATCATGGGATTGAATCGCCGGAAGAGCGCGTTGCATCGGGCAAGCCGGAGAGTGGAATGATTGTTCTTAGGGCATCGCAGGAAGGTTCACACGTGCGGATCGATCTCAGCGACGACGGCAGGGGTATTGATCCAGAGGTTGTCTTTGCGAAGGCGGTGGAAAAGGGCATCATCCCGTCGAATGCGGTGCTGTCCCGCGAAGAGAAGCTCAATTTGATCTTTGCATCGGGGTTCTCGACTACCGAGGCGGTCACATCGCTTTCGGGCCGCGGTGTAGGCATGGACGTTGTCCGTCGCAATATCATCAACCTGCGCGGTTCCGTGAGAATCGAGACTTCACCCGGAATGGGCACGACCTTCAGGATCACGCTTCCCTTGACCATGGCCATCATCGACGGAGTGGTGGTCCGTGTTGGCGCAGATCGGTTTATTCTTCCCAGTGCAAATGTGCAGATGGCGGTCCGCCCGGATGCCGGTGTGATCTCGACCGTTCAGGGGCGTGGTGAGGTGCTCGACAATCGCGGACGAATCCTTCCGGTGCATCGGCTCCACCGAACCTTCCAAATACCAGGGGCGATTGAGGATCCGACGAAGGGCATCCTCCTCCTCGTGAAAACTTCGGACCGGGTCATGGCGTTGCTCGTGGATGAAATGGTCAGCAAGCAGGAAGTGGTGATCAAGGACCTCGGAGGATACATGTCGCGTCTGCCTGGAATCACCGGGGGAGCAATCCTGGGTGATGGACAGGTTGCGCTTATCCTGAACCCGGACGCTCTTATTGCTGCCTGAGTCAATTTCCCAAATACATACCCATGATCACCATTGATGAAGTCTGTCAAAAGGCGCTCCGGCTGCCGTGTTCACCGGTGCTGCTTCCCCGCATCATTGAGGTGATCGAAAAGGAGGATGTATCCATCGAGGAGCTCGAGAAGGTCATCCGCCTGGATCCCGTCCTGGCGAGTTCGACGCTGCGGCTGGCGAATTCAGCCTACTTTGCAGCGGGCAGCAATCGCGTGGAGAGCCTGGAGGAGGCGCTCCAGCGATTGGGATTGAAGGAGATTTTCAGGCTGGCGGCGCTGTCACTCGCCGGCCGTTGGATGACCCTGGATACGGATGGTTATCGCTGGGAAGCGGGGGACTTCTGCCGCTTGGCCCTTGTGACGGCGGTCGCCGCGGAGTGTCTCGCGGAGAAAGTCGGCGGTGTGGAGCCACGCACCGCCTACACTGCCGGACTTGTCCACGAAGTGGGCAAACTGGCAGTGGCGTATTCGTGCAGTGATCACTTCGCGCGGATCCGTGCGCATCAGCAGGCGAACCGCTGTGTCTGGCTGGCCTCGGAGAAGGCGATCCTCGGATTCAACCACGCCGAGGTGGGATCAACGCTCCTCAGAAAATGGAACTTCCCGGAATGCCTGGTCGCCGTGGCCTCCTTCAACCCTCCGACACACTCGGCTCCTGCGGAGATGATGCCGCTGCTCGTGAATGTCCATGCGGCCAAGTACCTCGCGGCCTCACTGGGTGCGGGTGTGGCCGAGGATGGGTTCCTGTTTGAGCTGCATTCGGGATTGCTGATCGAGTGGGGATACAGCGCAGCCGTGCTGGAGTCCGCGCTGCCTGATGTGCTTGCACGCTCAAGCAGGCTGCTCCGTGAGAATCTGCTTCACGGCATGCTCAAGTTTTGATGCTCGAAACGGAAGAGCCCAGCTCAAGTACGGGGGGCTTTGGTCGATCAAAGGGATAACCCACGGGACTCCGGTTCAGGACCCGGATCATCCCTGCAGGTTGTTTCATAGTGTGTGTTTGTGTGGCTAACCGGCCGGGTGTCCGCATCCGGCCGGTTTTTTTGCATGCCGGTGCCGTAGGGTCGATGCCTCATGCTTGCGGACAGGCGCTCACAATTCCATGGTTCGCACCCGAACGCTGGCGCAAGAGGTTGCACACGTCGGCATCGCGCCAGACGGCAAGCCTCAGGGAGCGATTCACCTTTGGCAGGTCCGGTTCACGTCGTGGCCAGAGGCGTGCTGTTGCGCCGGATGGCGGTGAGAAGTTCGCAGACACGTATCGGTTTGCGCAGGACTTCGGCCGCACCGAGGCTTCGGAGTTCTTCGAGAATGGCGGTGGTGATGTAGCCGCTGAGCACCACGACAGGCACGGCTATGCCGTCACGTGCAAGGGCGGCAAGCAGATCGCGGCCGCCGAGGTTGGGCATGTTCAGGTCCGTGACGACGAGGTCGTATCCGGTGGGTTCGAGGCGAATCAATGCGAGAGCGGCGGCGCCGTCGGCCGCAGCGGTCACACGATGCCCTGAGCGTTGGAGTCCGATCGTCAATGCGCTTGCCACCATCTCGTCGTCTTCGGCGAGCAGAATATGTCGACCTGGGCCCGCGGACTCCGTTGCAGGTGCGGGTGAATTCAACTGGGGTGCGGCCATGGGCCTGGGGCTCGGGAGATACACGCGGAATGTCGTGCCTTCACCGGGCGTGCTTTCAAACTCGATCCAGCCTCCCAGAGCCTGTACACCCTTGCGGGTGATCGGCAGTCCGAGACCGGTGCCGCGGCCAGGTGCCTTTGTGGTGAAGAAGGGTTCAAAGATCCGCTGCTGTACCTCCTCGGACATGCCTGAGCCTGTATCGCTGATCTCAATACACTGACAGAGGCGGGGCAGTCCCTGCGATTGCCCACACATGGCGCTCCGATCCGTCGCCATGAGGGTCGAGGTGCTGACGCGTATGATGGGCTTCCAGTCGCGAGAGGGAGTCTGGCCGAGCCTTTCGAGCAAGGCGTCGCGGGCATTGCAAAGCAGGTTGATCACGATCTGGGTGATCAGGGCCGGCTGCAAGGGCAGCGGAGGGAGATCGGGAGAGAGCAGGACGATGACTCGAAGGCGGGAATCCAGCGTGCGACGAAGAAGTTCGACCGTGTCCCGCACATGCGGGTTGAGCGGCTGCCAGACCGTGGGTTCGGATTCGCTGTTGCGACCCAGCGCGAGGATTCGCTGACCGAGAGCGATGGCCTGCGTGACCGCTTCCCTCACAGGCTTGACCTGATCCCTGAGCCCGGGGAATTCGCGATGGGCGTTTTCAAGAAGATCGAGATGGATGATCGCTGGTGTGAAAAGATGATTCAACTCCTGGGCGAGACCGCAGGCAAGCTGTCCCATCGAATCGAGTCGCTGGATGTTTCTCAACTGGGCCTCGAGATCGCCGCGTACCGTGATATCCTCGACGAAGGAGGTCATGCCCGTGAGCGCTCCCTTGGAATCGACTGATGCGGTGTGGACCCATTCGCACATCCTGCGGCTGCCGTCGCGCCGGTTGTGCGTGTGATGTATGCGGTGGGCGCTTCTGTCGAGCTGAGCCTCGCGCCATGCAGCCTCCACTGCGGTGCGTTCGTTGACAGGAAACAGCAGATCGATGCCATTTTGACCGATCGCTTCCGAAGCAGAAATGCCGAAGATCGCCTCGGCGGCCGGATTCCATGAGCGTATTCGGAAATCCCCATCCCAGTCGATGAATCCTGACGGTGACTGTGAAGTCAGCACGGCAAGATTTTTTTCCGCCGCGCATCGGGCGGTTTCAGCAGCGACTTCGGCGGTGATGTCGACATGGTGGCCGATGACACCGATGATCTTCTCGCCGGAGCGCATTGGCGTGATCACTGCTTCGTAGTGGCGCGTTCCGGCTGTCTCCGGGGCGACATATCGGTAGGTGACACGTTCGCCGGCGAAGGCACGATGAATTGCTGTTTCCCAGATTGGATGCGTTTCAGGGGTACGCAGATGCTCACATTCCGCGGGTGTCTTTCCGAGGCATCCGTCACCGCGCCGGGTCCTTGCGAGCCGGTTGAAGAGGCAGAAGCGGCCGGATTCGTCGATTGCCCAGCATTCGCAGGGAAGATCGTCGAGGTAGTTCTGGAACTGGAGCTGACTTGAAAGCAGGGCGGCTTTTCGAACAGCCGTGGAGTGTCGCGCGAGGGCCGCGCGCAGCCACATGCCTGCACCGGCCAAGAGAGCGATCACGATCAGTGAAACGAGGATGTATGCGGAGGCGGGCATGGCTGTTTCCTACGCCAGGGAATATTGCTCGGTCCGGTCCGGCGTTTTCAAGATGAGGGAGCCGGACGCGAGTTCCAGGTGAACCGTACGATTCACGTTTCCTCCGATGTCCTCGCCACAGATTGCGATCTGATAGACGTCGAGGATCTTCCGGACGGAAGCAGCATTGCGTTCGCCGATCTTGAAGGGATCGGTTCCATTGAGCACGCTTGCTCCGCCCGCCAGGAAGACCCTCATCCGGCTGCGTTCGACCTTCATGCCCGATAGCGAACGGAAGAAGATTGGCAGTCCGGTGTCGGCGAACATCGCGGGCTGTTTCGCGGCCTTGTCGGGGGAGATGAGGGAGTCAGGCAGCATGATGTGCAGAATGCCGCCGGCCTTCACGACAGGATCATAGGCGATGACACCGACACAGGAACCCAGCGCGTAAGTGCTCAGCGTGACTTGCGGATTATTGGAAACCGCGAGATCGCCCACGCCTATGACGACGCGTTGTGCAAAGAGTGCAGGGATGACGGGGGATCCGGACATGAATATTTTCCCCTCCCGTCACCTCGGGTCATTTCGCCCCGAGGCAATGGCAGGGGCCACGAGAAAATTAGGGACGGAATCGTCCATCTCGATAACTTCGGTTCCCTAGGGGTAAACTTGAGTAATCCACAAGGAATACACCGCACCCGGGACGGGTGATTGGCCTGGGCAATGCGCGCAATTTGCGCATCCGTGGCGTATACGCCGTTTCTTTGAGATCAACTGTAGACCAGGAGTCGCTGGCTTATGGGCGTCATCAGGTTATGGTTTCGGATCTTTGAAATTGTGCCAGCGTTGAGGGTCTGTCCCTCACCCACCAACAACAGGCCGTGAGGGCTGTACAGCCCATTGGCAAGGACCATGCCGGGCTGCAGTTCATCGAGCATGATTTCGCTGACTTTGCGGGGCAGTTGCAGCAGATGGCTGACCTTCAGAAACAACCTCACGGCCTCGGGATCCAAGGCGGTTCCTGATTCTGCGAGCACGGCTTCGATCGCCTGGTCCTTGGGGAGGCCGGTTTCGACAAACCAGACGGCGACAGCAAGGCAGCGCGCTGCCCACGGAATGGATTCTCGCGAGAGGCGGTCGGGATACCCGCCGCCGTCGAAACGCTCATGATGGGCGCGAATCGTCTCGCCGACCTCCGGCTGGCTGTCGACGTAGGATGCCAGCGTCTGGCTGTAAACCGGATGGCTGTTGATGGTGAGCTTGTCGGCGTCGCTCAATTTTTCCGGCTGGGAGCGGTACAGGCGGAGCATGTCCCTTGGGATGCCGATCAGTCCGAGGTCGCACAGCCACGCACTTGCCTTCAGCACATGCTTTTCCTTCTCGTTGAAATGGTCGGTGTCGGCCATCTTCTGCGCGATCTCGACCATCGCCTTGGTTCGCCCGGCGAGGTACGGATCGTAGGTGCTGAGGATTCGGCTGCAAAGTTCGAGCGAGCGATCGTAGCTTGTGGAGAGTCCGCGATTGGCGACAGCCAGGGCGGCCTTCTGCTCCTCAAGATTTCGTACCTGGCTTGAAAGGGCGGCGTTGGCGATGATGAGCTGTTCGTTGAGGCGACGGGTCTCCGTGTTCAGCCGTTCGTTCTCGGTGACAAGCTGGTAGCGCGAAATGGCATTCTTGACGGTTGCCGACAGTTCCTCACGGAGCCAGGGTTTCGCAACAAACCGAAAGATTTCGCCCTTGTTGATGGCGTCGATGATCGTCGGCAGCAGAAGGACGGCCGTGATGAGGATGCGCGAGGCGAGCGGATTGAACTTTTTCGACTCGATCAGGAAATCCAGCCCCATCATCTCTGGCATGCGTTGATCGGAAATAATGACCGCAAATTGCCGCGTGCGGAGAACCTCCAAGGCCTTGAGCGGATTGTCGCATGCGACAACATGGTGCTTTTCGCGCTCGAGGGTGTCCCTTAGCGCGGCGAGCACGACCGGCTCATCGTCGACGATGAGAATGGAGTTGGTGGCAGGCGGTATGGATCCTGGCGTCATGGAAGGCGAAGCAGCTTCGCGAGGGCGTCGACTGCATCGGACTCAGTGATGCCGGTCGGGAGGAAGAGGTCAACCTGCGCGCGCAGCGCCCCCGCCTGTTCATCAGAGGAATTTGCGATGTTCAACGCCAGACGGAGACCGGGATGATCACGCCGAAGTTCCGCCAGGAATACGCGCAGCGACGTATCCGGTTCGTCCTGACGCACAAAAACAAAATCGAGGCGTGAGCCCTCCTCGCGCAGGTAGCGCCGTGCATGTTCAAACGTTGCGATCGTGCGGACGGACCATTCGCGTGAGCGCAGGGATTCCACGATGGGGCCTTCATCGGTCATGTCACGTTCGAGGTACAATCCGCGAATCGTGCGCGGTATTGCGGCCTCGCCGGGAATGGGCGGCTGGGAGTGGTCGAGATCGACGAGCGGGAGAACGAGGACAATTTCGGTGCCGCGTCCAGGCGTGCTTCGTGCCGCGATGGCACCTCCGCAGGACTCTGCAAAAAGACGGGCGTGATAGAGCCCGAGCCCGGCACCGCGTGAGGCATCCTTGGTCGTGAAGAAAGGATCGAAGATGCGATCGAGGTGGGCGGGCGTGATGCCTGTGCCATTGTCTGAGAAGATCAGCTCCACGGATGTTGCACGCTGCGGCGGCAAAGGCGGTCTTGAGCCGGGCGCGGGGATCTGCCCGGCGACCACCGGATTGAGCGATAGCCGGATCTCACCCGGACCGCGCAGTGCGTCCCGGGCATTCATAGCTAGATTCACCAGCGTCTGCCTGAACGCCGTCTCGTCGATGAACACAGGCCACTCCCCGTCCTCGAGCGGACCGGCAAGTTGGGTGCCGCGGGGCAGGATGATCTTCAGCAGGTCAAGCTGCTCGCGCACGATGCGGCCGAGATTGAGGTACGTCTTTTCGCCGGAAGCCTCTCGATTCAGATCGAGGATCTTCCGGAGGAGGCGCTGAGCCTGGCCGGCGTTGTCCTTGATCAGGCCCAGGCCATCCCGAAGCGGATGCCGGTTCGGGAGCGTATTGTGGTACAGTTCACTCAGCGAATAGATGCCGGTCATCACATTGCTGAAGTCCTGAAGCAGGCCGGATGTGAGCGTCGAAAGCGATTCCCGCCATGCCCGGCTGCTGAGTCGGTGCTCGGCGATCTTTTGCCGTGTGATGTCGAGCCAGATGCCTTCGTATCCGAGAACGAGTCCGCCGGAAGTGCGCACCGCCGTGCGGATGTCGAGGAGGTAGAGATAGGCGCCCGACTGGGGATTCAGGATCCGGTAGACCTGGGAACACGGACGGTCGTTCATCCGGTTTCGCTCAAGTTCGGCGTGGAAGGCGCGCTCGTCGGCTTCGTGAATGAGTCGAAGAAACGGCTGCCCGTTCTTCGTGAGTGGCTGGGGTGAAATTCCAAGAAGGGCCTCAAAACCAGGCCCGATGCTTGCAAACGAGAAGTCCGAGCGTTGATGAAAGACGACTCCTGGCAGGAGAGTGAGCGTTTGATCGAGCCTGGCCTCGATTGTCCGCAGGCGGAGGAAGAGTCGCGCAAACGATGCGGGGTCTGCGGACAGGTCTGCCAGGCCGAGTTTTTTCAGTTCGACGGGCGGTGCGAGCTCCGGTGCGAGCGTCACGGTCATGACTTCGCCAAAACGGAGACGGTGCAAACCGAGTCCCACGCCGGGCATGCCGGGTGTCAGTTCGGGTAGAAAGAGTGAATGCTCCGCCTCGAAGAGTGAGGCCGGCAGAATGCGGTCCCAAGACGGGGAGAGTTCAGCGAGCAACTGGCGAAGGGAGGCTCCCTCGCATGCTCGGGCAAAATGGGAGTCCTCCTGCGAGATTCGCCGGGCCTTGATTCGATCCTGAGCATCAATCACAAACTGCGCGCACGTCAGTGGACCGCGCGGAGTCGTGCGTGGTGACTCTGAGGCCCAGGGCGAAGGCATGGGATTTCGCACCGGTAGTGCGGGTCCGGCAGATGGAGCGTCCGCGAGGATGGGGAGAGGGGATTCAACCAGAGGCATGTGCGGGAAGGGGTGAGGTTCTGCTGAACGGGGAGCATGCCTGCACGGCCGCTTCCGAGTTCACGAGGGAAACGAGATGTGACGCGATATCTGCAAGCGCGATCTGATGCTGCGATCCTCCGAGATCCCATGCGGCCTTCGGCATTCCGTAGACTGCGGAACTTTCCTCGTCCTGGGAGAACGTGAGGGCTCCGTGTTCGCGCAATCGCAGAAGGCCCTCTGCGCCATCCTTGCCCATTCCCGTGAGCACACCCCCAATGGCGTGCTCTCCTGCAGTCGTTGCGGCCGATCGAAACAGGAGATCCACAGCGGGACGCTGGAACCAGACCTGAGGTCCGCCGACCACGCGCACACGGTAGCCGTCTGATTCCCAGTCGACGAGCATGTGGCGGTCGCCGGGTGCGATCAGGGCGACGCCCTGGGAGAGTCGGTCGCCATCGGTGGCTTCACGCACCTCGAGCCGGCATTGAGCATCAAGCCGTTCAGCGAACGCCTTCGAAAAGACGGGAGGAATATGTTGCACGATCAAAATCGGAGGAAAATCTTCCGGCAGCCGGGTGAGGATCTCGCGCAACGCCTCTGTTCCTCCAGTGGAGGCGCCAAGCAGGATGAGGCGGCGGGGATCATGGGAGCGCGCGAGGTTTGCCGGATGGAGATTGATTGATGGCGTGATCGAGCCGACGCCCGCATCGGAACATGAATCGGGATTTTCGATACTGGATGAGTGCGTCCGGCGGGATGCCTTGGCGGCAAACGAGGCCAGTCGGGCAGAAGCTGCGATCTTGATCTTTGCACGAAGCTGAGGAGCGAGCTCTGCCATCACTTGCGTGGAGTCGGGTTTTCCAAGAACATCGATCGCGCCAAGTCGCAGAGCCTCCAGCGCCTGCTGCGATCCCGTTGGCGTGAGCGAACTGAGGATTACAACGGGCATCGGTCGTTCCGCCATCAGGATGCGAAGGAAGGTGAGGCCGTCCATTCGCGGCATTTCAAGATCCAGCGTCAGAACGTCGGGTTTAAGGGCGACGATCTTTTCACGCGCGACATAGGGATCGATCGCGGTTCCTACAACCTCGATCTCAGGATCTCCCGCAAGCGCGTCGTTGACAGCCAGGCGGGTGACGGCGGAGTCATCGACAATCAACACGCGGATTCTGCGAGCGTTCATGGACTTGGCTGGGCTAGAGGGGTGCCCGGTAGGTTGCAGACTCCACGCGCTCAAGTCCCTGATGGATTCCGGTGAGGCTCTCAGAGTGTCCCACCATGAGGTAGCCGCCCGGCACGAGCAGGGAGCTGAGCCTCCGCACGAGTTCATGGCGCGTCGGACGGTCAAAGTAGATCATGACGTTCCGACAGAAGATCACATGGTAGCGGTCGCTGAAGGGAGGTGAACCCTCGAGGAGGTTCATCTGACGGAACGTGACCGCATCCTGGAGAAACTGCTTCACGCGATAGTTGCCGTTCTGGGGGCCGAATCCCTTTTGGAAGCAGCGCCTCACCAGTGGCGCAGGCAGGTCTTTCAGTGCCTCCTTCGAGTAGACACCGATCCGAGCGCGCTGAAGGACGCGATGGGAAATGTCCGTGGCCTCGATATGAACAGGCCACGCGGGTCTGACGGGCTCCAAGGCTCGCATCAGCGTCATCGCGATGGAATAGGGCTCCTCTCCCGTGGAACACGCCGCGCACCAGACCTTGAAGGTTGGCCACGACTGGCCTTCCCGGCGCGCGATCATATCGGGGACCGCTGTCTTCGAGAGGAAATCGAAATGGGCGGGCTCGCGAAAAAAGGACGTGTGATGCGTCGAAATTGCATCGATCAGGTGCGAGATTTCTTCCTCACCCTTCTTGCACTGTAGAAACCGGCAGTATTCTCCAATGGAGGTCAGGTTGGTGGCACGTAGACGTCGACCGAGCCGCGCGGACACGAGTTCCCGTTTTGCCGGCCCAAGATGAATCCGGCTATGGCTGTATACCAATTCCCGGATAAACTGATAGTCGCGGTCGAGCATGCGTATCTGAACGCATATCGGCGTGATCGAATTCCAATAAAGATTCCCCCCCGGAAATCAGGGATTTTACCCGGGGTGGTTTTGAAGGCGGCAATATTTGCCGTTGGAAGTCGCCGAGGGCACGGCTTGTACGGTGGAGATTGATGCTGGCGGAGGATCAATGGATTTTATCCTGCTGGTTTACAGGATCTTGAATCATTCATCATGGGCATGGCACAGGCATTGCAATGGTGGTGAGGTCATGGTCGATCCCATCTTTCAGTCCGCCAACTACCAACTCGCCCGCAAGTTGCTAGACGCGTCGGTCCTGAGACAGAGCGCCATTGCGTCGAACATCGCCAATGCGGAAACGCCTGGTTTCAGGCGGCTGGACCTTTCGCCTGATTTTGCCGCACAGCTCAAGTCGCGCATGGCCGGTGGAAGCAGTGACTTTTCAGGGGTAACACCGGTGCTCGCTGAAGATGCGAAGGCGCGCGCGGTGCGTCCCGATGGCAACTCGGTCGAAATGGAGAAGGAGCTTCTCGAAATGAACCGCAATACGGTCGAATACGAATTTCTGACGGATCTCATCAGCAAGAACATAAAGCAGCTTCGCCTCGCGATCACGGGACGTGCGGTGTGATGAGGTTTCCACCCCAGGAAATTTTGACCTGCTGAACCGTTTTCTGCGCTCCAAACATGAATCTCATCGGTGCAATTGATGTAACCTCCAGCGCCCTCAATGCGCAGCGCACACGCCTCGACGTGGTTGCGCAGAACATTGCAAATGCTCAGACAACGCGCGGCTCCGATGGAGCTCCCTACCAGCGCAGAATGGTGTCGTTTGAGACCGAACTCCTCCGCAAGCAGGGCATGTCCGGTGAGGCACTTCAGTCCGTCAGGGTCGGCGAAATCACGACCGACAAGTCACCCGGTCAGCGCGTCTACGATCCTCAGCATCCCGATGCGGGCGCCGACGGCATGGTCCAGCTTCCCAACGTGAATCTTGCCTATGAAATG
Organism: Verrucomicrobiota bacterium; assembly: GCA_014584295.1. Lineage (GTDB taxonomy): Bacteria > Verrucomicrobiota > Verrucomicrobiia > Opitutales > Opitutaceae > UBA6669. The sequence goes on along the minus strand of JACTNC010000058.1, from coordinate 200,097 downwards.
GTTGATCTGATCACGGCGACGCGGGCCTACGAGGCAAATCTCTCCGTCGCGAAGAACGCCCGGCAGATGGCCATGAAGGCACTCGAAATCGGCCGATAGGCGCCGCACCCCATTTCCCTCTTCCTATTTCTCATGTCCCTCATTGGTTCCATTGGCGGTGTTCAGCAATCCCTCCCCATGCGACTTTCCGGCACGAGCTCTGTCGAAGGCCCGTTTTCGCCGACAGCGCCGAAGATCGGAACACCGATTCCGTTGACGGACTCCAAACCCGCGAGCTTCAGTTCGGTGTTTGAGCAGATGGTGGCAGCGGTGGACGGAAAGCAGGCCGAGGCGCAGGCGCTGACGCGACAGGTTCTGCTGGGTCAGAATGATCAGCTTCATACGAGTGTCATCGCCATGCAGGAAGCCGGCGTTGCCTTCCAATTGATGGTCGAGGTGCGCAACAAGCTGGTCGACTCCTACCAGGAACTGATGCGCATGCCTGTATAGCTGAGCCCATGCCGCATACCCTGATCCTTCTCCCAACCATCGCTGCGACTGGCGCATGAAATCCTTTGCCACCTCCCTCCTCGGACTCTGGAAACAACTTGGCCTCAATCAGCGCGTCACGCTCTCCATTGCCACAGCAGCTCTCGTCGCTGGCTTGATCGGCCTGGTGATCTGGTCGCGACAGCCGGATTACCAGCTCCTGTACGGACGGCTTTCAGAAAAGGACGCCGCCCAGATTGTGAGCACGCTTCAGTCCCAGAACGTCCCGCATCGGGTGACGAATGGTGGCAGCACGATCTACGTGCCCGCCGATCAGGTGCACCGCCTGCGCATGGACCTCGCGGGCAAGGGAGTGCCGACCGGTGATGGCGTTGGATTCGAGATCTTCGACAAGGGACAGTTCGGCCTTTCTGATTTTGTACAGCGCACGAATTATTTGCGTGCTCTCCAGGGCGAACTCGGACGCACCATCAGCCAGCTTGATGGCGTACGCAGTGCGCGTGTCATGATCGTGCAGCCGGAGAACCGGCTGCTTCTGACCGATCAGGGAGTGAAGCCCACCGCATCGGTTTTTGTGGAGCTTGCTGGCTCTCGACTGGAAGTGGAGGCGGTGAACAGCATACGACACCTCGTGGCCAATGCAGTCCAGGGACTCAATCCAGACCAGGTGGCGGTCGTGGATCAGAAGGGCAGAGTGCTTTCAGAGGACTTGCGCCAGGACCCGCTTCTCAGCAGCGCTTCCTCACAGATGCGCTATCGCCAGCAGATCGAGGACTACCTGGCGAAAAAGGTGGAGAGCATGCTGATCCCCGTGCTCGGAAGCGGCAACGCAGTGGTCCGAGTGTCGGCTGAGATCGATACCGAATCCACAACCATGATGCAGGAGAAATTTGACCCGGACGGACAGGTGGTGCGCACGCAGACAACCACTGATGACATTTCCAACTCCACAGAACGGCACAACGTCGGCGTGGTTGGTGTCACCGCGAACACGCCTGACAAGCCGGGCATACCTTCCGCCGAGGCGGCTCATCCGACAAACGTGACGGAGTCCAATCGCAAGAATCGCACAACCACTTACGAGATCAACCGGTCCGTGACCAACATCACCCGCCAGCCGGGTTCATTGAAGAACATAACCGCATCGGTGTTTGTCGCTCAGCGCATGGTTGCTGCTCCGGCCGCGCCGGGTGCTGAATCCGCGGCACCAACCCCGCAGCCTCGCACGCCAGAGGAGCTTCAGGCGCTCCGTCAAATCGTGCTCAACGCCCTTGGGGTGAAGCCCGCGGCCGGCCAGTCGATCGACTCCGTCGTGACCCTGCAGGAAATTCCTTTCCAGTCGGAAACCGTTTCGGCCGGCATCGAGCGCATCGAATCGGCAACGCGCGTCCAGGGGTGGATTGATGGTGCCAGCCGGTATGTGGCCGTTGCGGTCGCAATAGGTGTACTCGTGATCTTCTGGCGCATGCTGGGACGCCAGAAGCCGGAATCCGTCCCCGTCGAATTGCTCACCGTGGATCCGCGCGATGCCCAGCGACAGATACAGGGTGGCGGCGCGCTGACGCCTGAACTGCTCAACGAACTCATCAAGCAGAAGCCCGCGAACATTGGCACTGCGCTGCGTGACTGGGTTGCGGTGAAGAAATCCTAGACGCGAAATCGGACGCTTTTCTCATGGCAACAAGCACCGCGACAGAATCATCCGCACCCGCCGCAATCGACTACGGCAAGCTGACCCGAATTCAGAAGCTGGCGGTGTTCCTCATTGTTGTCGGCACGGATTCTGCCGCGCAGGTGCTGAAGATGTTTGATGATGCCGAGATTGAGCAGGTCTGCAGGGAGATGAGCCAGTTTCCCATGGTGCCAGAAGCCCTTCGCAGGCAGGTGCTCGACGAATTTGCGCCGATAATTGGTGAGAGCATGGAGTCCTCCCTCGGTGGGCTTGATTATGCCCGCCAGGCCATCGAGCGTGTACGGGGCGACTACAAGGCGAACTCGATCCTAAGCCGCGTGGGCTGCGCACCTGGCGGCACATCTCTGGACGTGATCCAGGACATCGCTGAAATGGAAGGTCGGCAGATTTTCAACCTCATCAAGAACGAGCAGCCGCAGACCATCTCCTTTGTGCTCTCGTACCTGAATGCTGAAAAATCGAAGGAGATCTTCATGTTGCTCAGCCCCGAGATTCGTGAGGAGGTGGTCGAACGCCTCGGCACGATCGACAGCACTTCACTTGACCTCGTTGGCAAGATCGTGCGCAGCCTCGGAAAGCATTTTGATACGAAGGCACGTCCCACATTCCACCGCAGCGGCGGTGTGCGTGCGGTGGCGGACCTGCTCAACAGCATCGACAAGGAAACTTCGAAAGGGCTGCTCGCCCGTGTCGAGGAGCGCAACAGTGCGCTCGGTTCAGCGATCCGGAAAAAGATGTTCAGCTTCGAGGACCTCAGCCGCCTCCAGGCCGCGGATCTCCAGCGCGTACTGCGCGAAGTCGATTCGCAGAATCTGGCGACCTCGATGAAATCGGCGAGCGAGTCGCTCAAGGAAAGGATCTATGGATCCATTTCGAAACGCGCGGCGGAAAGCCTGCGCGACGAGATTTCGATGCTCGGAGCCGTGCGCCTGAAGGACGTGGAGATCGCGCAGGAAGCGATCATCCAGGTCGTTCGACGGCTGGAGGAAGAGGGTGCGATTTCCCTCGATGGAGCAGAGGCCGCAGTCGTCGCCTGAGACACCACACCCCTGCAACCATGGCCATCCCTTTCCGCAAACTCATCGCCTTCGATCGACCGCTCGCATCGGCCACGATTCCCGGGTTGTCTGCGCGGCAGTTCAGCGAGAGCGAGGTCGCCGCTGCCCGCGTCGCCGGCTTTCAGGAGGGCGCGGACTCTGCCCGGGCGTTCGCGAGTCAGCAACTCGTTGAATTTCGCGCCGAGGTCCAAGCGCTTCAGGATGGCGTATTCAGCAGACTTGCCGAGTCCGATGCCGCGATCGTCCGACAGGTGCACGCAGCCCTTCCTAATCTCGTCATGGAAATTGTGCGACGCCTGCTTGCGGGCTATGAACCTCCTGCGGAGGCGATTGAAAAGATCTGCTCCGAGGCGCTCAGCCAGCTATACCCAGAGACAGAGAATCTCGAACTCCTGGTGAGCCCACATGATGCCGTTATCCTTGAAAAAATCTCCCCTGCCTGGAGTAGCCGCTATCCGGGATTGCGGATAACGGCTACGCCGTCGCTGGCCCCCGGAGACTGCCAGGTGCGCAGCCGTTTCGGTCTGACGGATGCGCGGCTTGCATCCAAGCTCGATACCCTTGGTCGGGAGTTCCTCGCCACGGGTTGACCACTGAATCATGGCTGCCGACATCACTCCGATCTTCGACGACCTCCGCGTTCAGTTGCGCGCCATGCCGGCCGTGCGCCGGCTCGGTCGCGTCACGAGTGTCACCGGCTTGATCGTCGAGAGTGAGGGACCGAACGTCGGTCTCGGGGAACTCTGCAAACTGCGTTCCGATCGTGGTGAATTTGATTTCCTGGCCGAAGTCGTCGGGTTTCGTGGCCAGCATGTTCTGTTGATGCCGCTCGGGGAAATGACCGGGTTGCACGCGGGTGCGGAAGTGATGGCCTGTGATTTCCCGCCGTTGCCGGCGCGTGGACCCCAGCTCCTGGGTCGAGTGCTGGATGCGCTCGGCCGCCCCATCGACGGAATGGGTCCGATCCGCACGCAGCGGGGTGATGTCACGGCGTCGAAACCTCCGCATCCCCTGCGGCGTCGGCGCATTCATGAACCGTTTGTCACGGGCGTCCGGGCGATCGATGCCTTTGTGCCGCTCGGGCGCGGACAGCGGGTAGGGCTCTTTGCGGGCTCCGGAGTGGGCAAGTCCACGCTGCTGTCGATGATCGCCCGCGGTGCCGACGCCGATGTCGTCGTGGTGGGGCTGATCGGTGAACGCGGCCGCGAATTGCGCGAATTCATTGAAAAGGACCTGGGTGAGGAAGGGCTCGCCCGCTCCGTCATCGTCTGCTCGACGAGCGATACTCCTGCTCCGCTCCGTATGCGCGCGGCCTATACCGCTACGGCCGTTGCCGAGTCCTATCGCGACGCCGGGGCGAATGTGCTGCTGTTGATGGACAGCGTGACCCGTTTTGCAATGGCCCAGCGCGAGATCGGCCTTGCAGTTGGCGAGCCGCCGGCGACGCGCGGCTACACACCGAGTGTCTTTGCACTTCTGCCTCGTCTGCTTGAGCGTGCGGGTGCGGGAGAAACCGGAACGATCACCGCGCTCTACACGGTGCTTGTTGAAGGCGATGACATGAATGAACCGGTTGCCGATGCGGTGCGAGGCATCCTCGACGGACACATCGTCCTTTCACGTTCCCTTGCACAGGCCAGCCATTATCCCGCGATTGACGTGCTGGAGAGCGTGTCGCGTCTCTCGCGCGACATCTGTTCCGCTGGTGAAATTGCGTCGAGCGGTCGCGGGCGCGAGCATCTCGCCCTGTACCGCAAGAACGAGGATCTGATCACGATTGGCGCCTATCAAAAAGGCACAAACCCAGCGCTCGATCAGGCTGTCAGCCTGCATGAGCCACTGCGGGGGTTCCTCCGACAGGCAATCGATGAACGGGCAGATCGTGCAGCAACCTTTGGAGAGTTGAAACGCATCGTCGGCTGAATGTTACCGCCATGAAACGTTTTCAATTTCCCCTCAAGTCAGTGGTCGTCGTGCGCGAGGCTCGCGAGGCCCGTGCACGGGATGCGTTCATTTCGGCGGTTCGCGCTGTAATTTTGGCTGAGAGTGAGGTTGAGCGTATTGTGGCGGAAAAGACCGCGATGGAAAAAGTCCTGCTCGATGAGCGCCAACTCGCATTTCATGCCGGCGAGCAAGCTGCGTTCATTCGGTCCCATCAGCATCTGGTGTCCCGTGAAACCGAAGCGCGTGATGCGGTCGGCAGGGCGGAGCAGGTGCGTGAGCAGCGCCGGCAGGAGTGGATGGAAACGCGGCGCGACGTGCGCCTGATTGAAAAGCTAAGGAGCTCCGCTCTCGGTGAACACCGCCGCGATTGCGAGCGAGAGGCGCAGAAATTTCTCGACGACCATACGAGTGCCGCGGCCGCCCGTGAAGCGGGGGCGCTCGCCAGGAACGAAACTTGCCCGACATGAAACTTCTATCAAATCCCATCGTCATCGTCGTCCTCGGTCTGATTCTGGGAGTAGGCACCAGCACCGCGGTGATATGGACCACCGCGAAACCGCTGGTGCGGCAGATCGCCGAATCCTTTGCTTCGGAGAGCAAGCCCGCGCGCCCGGAACCTCCGTGGGATTTCTGGACGATTGAAGTGGAATCCCTCGCCAAGGAACTGAAGGAGCAGAAGGCCGTGCTGAAGCAGCGTGAGGAGGGCATTGCCGCGCGGGAATCGCGCCTCAGGTCCGAGCAGCAGGAACTTGAAAAGACCCGAAAGCAGATCGAGGCGCTGCGAAGCGAGATCGCGACAAAGATGATCGAGGTGCAGGCCGACGAGGCGAAGAATCTCAAGACGCTCGCCGCAACCTACCGCAACCTTTCCCCGAAGACAGCCGTGGCCATCCTTCGCGAGATGGACGAGCTGACCGTCGTCAAGGTGCTCTCGCTGATGAAGACCGATGAAGTCAGTGCCCTCTTCGAGGAGATGGGCAAGTCGGGTGATCCCGCGCTCATCAAGCGGGCCGCCCATCTTTCGGAACGTATTCGGCTCCTGAAGGCCGCGCGTTCGACAACGACAGCAAGCACATCCCCGTAACTCTCCCTTTCATTTCAACTCTGGCGCGCCAAGGACGGTGCGTTTTGCGGCCATGGATGGATCGCCCCCATGTCACCATCCACTTCCGTCCTTCCCTTCGAACCGACAACTAAGAATTCCCCTGCATCCGATTCGGGTCTGCCTGATGATGTGATGGAGGGTGACGCCTGTGCAGGCGCCTTTGCGGACATTTTTGAGAAAACCGCTGATGTCGGTAACGACAAACCGGTGGGCAGCCCGGCAATCGATGCGGCTGTCGTAGCGGGCTTGGCGATGACCCCGGTAGGCACACCCATTCCCATGCACCTGGCAATGGCAAAGACATGCGGGCTGACGCCCGGAATTGCTCCTGCCGAGGCTGTACCGGATGATGCCGATGGTTCGGTCACGGATGCGGTGTCGGACGAAGTCGTTTCAGACGACAACGAGAGCGTCGAAGAAACTGATGGCGAGGACGGCCAAAGCGTGTCCGATTCGCGGCTAAAGGATGACGGCTCACTGACGGTCTCTGCCCCGCTTGCGTTGGTGAAAAGTATGGTCGCGACTGCAAATCCCGCCAATTTTCCTGTTGAACCCGAAGAGACGAACGCAGCTTCAGCTTTAAACTTAACGTTGTGCGACGCGCGGGCAAAAGAGCCCCGTTTATTGTCGGAGATGAAAACTTCGCCTGTGCTCGCAAGCCAGGCGCTCGGTTCGCGATGGCTCAGTTTTTCTGACTCGGAATTGCCGGGTGAAATGCCGCAAACGACCGGAGCCGGAATAGTTGACCGCATCGAATCTCTCTCAGCACTGCATTTAGGGAGGAGTCTAGGCGTCGGGTCGTTTCCAACGAACTCCTTCTCTAGTGCCGACTCGGTTGCCGCCCCCGCGCCGCAAATGTCTGCAACTCGTATGACCCTTCTTGCCGGCAGTGAGGGCGCGGGCAACTTTGCAACCACCGAAAATTCCACGATTCCCGCCTCAGCCAGTTCTGAAACCAACCCAGCGGATGTCCTTTCGAAATCCTTGTCAGGTGCTTCAGGCGGTAAGCCCGACATCGCGGGCGAAAGCCCACTTCCTGAGGGGAACACCCTGAAATCAGGCGAAGACCTACCCGGCAAAATTCTGCCTGCCGCGGTCGTTGGGGACCGTTCCCTGGCCGCCGGAATTCGGGTCTCAACGGTCACGTCGGAAAAATATGCCGGCAGCGCGGCACAGATCCAATCGACGCGGAAAACAGACGCCAACCTCAGCACGGGCATCAATAAAAAGGAATCATTAGATTCGTTAGATGAGTCACTTATGGATCACGGTTCTCGGGTTGGCACTGAAACTGCAGCCCTCGTGACTCCCATGCCTCATGATAGCCGTCATCCCCGTTATGCTGCGCTGCAGGGCGAGCCTATCGCATCGGGTGTCGGTCATTCCGCCGAACAAGGGTCTCTGGGTCGAGCAGCCTCGGAGGCAGCGGTACCAAACAGCAAAGGAGCGGTTGCTGCTGTGGAAGCGATCCGCCAGATCACCGATGCCGCGGATGTGTTGTGGGCAACCGAGCGCTCTGGCGTGAATCTCAAGCTGAAGCTCGATGATGTCGGTGTTGCCGTAAGCGTGTCCTATCGCGATGGCGAAATTCGCGCGACGTTTCATGCCGATTCGCCGGAACTGCGCAATGCGCTGAGCACGGCGTGGGAAAAACACGTCTTCTCCCTTTCCGATCAGAAACCCTACCGGTTTGCCGAACCTGTGTTCTCAAGTTCGAACACGTCGTCAAACAGTGAGCAGGGAGCCTTCGCACAGGGCTACTCGATGGGAGGAGACTCCTCCCGGCAATCCTCTCAGCAGGCCCAACGCGGCAACCCTGATGTGATTCGGCGCAGCCGCCGCGGCATCTCCTCAGTCGGAGCACCTGTCGCACCTTCGCAGACTACTCAGGCGTCCGAAAACTCATCCCGGCTCCAAGCCTTCGCCTGACATACCATCCCACCATGCAGATAGAATCTCAATCCGCGATCTCCAGCAATTTTGCTGAACAGGTACAGGCCAGGACTCCCAAACAAACGCTGGGACAGGAGGACTTCCTGAAGCTCATCACAGTCCAACTGGCACACCAGGATCCGATGAAACCGATGGAGGATACCGCCTTCATCGCCCAGATGGCCCAGTTTACGAGCCTCGAGCAGACCACTCAACTGAACCGGGAGTTTGCCTCACTGCGCGCATCGAGCGAGCTGAGTTCGGCGGGTGGCCTTATCGGCCGACAGGTCACCGTCCTTGACTCCGACAATTTTCCAGTCACCGGCATCGTTTCCGCCGTCGACAACACGACGAGCACGCCGCGTTTGGTCATCGATGATGTGCTCTACCCCTACGCGAGTGTCGTTCGCGTCGAGGCAGCACCCGTCGAGCCCACGATCGTGCCGGATTCCTCCGAAGACCCTGTTCCGACACCCTGATTTTTCCAAAGAAAACCTCCCTGTAATCCTAAACGTCAGACTTCACTCCATTCATCATGTCACTCATCGGTACACTCACCTCAGGCGTCAGCGCCATGAGAACTTTCACCAAGGGCCTCGAGGTCATCGGCAACAACATCGCCAACGTCAACACAGTCGGCTACAAGAGCTCGCGCGCAGTTTATGCCGACAGCTTCAGTGACACGTTGCGCGGCCCCGCGCCCTCGACCGCAACGACATCCAACCAGTCCGCCCTCCAGATAGGCTCGGGCGTCAAGCTTTCATCAGTGGTGACACGCTACTCCCAGGGTTCACTCAACACGACCGGCGTCGCCACCGATCTGGGAATTTCCGGCAATGGCTATTTCCGCGTTCAGAATCCCGTGGACGGCCAGGAATATGTCACGCGGGCGGGCGCATTCCGCATTGACGATTCGGGCTATCTGGTCACTTCCCTGGGCTACCGGGTCCTCGGTCTGACGGGCGGAGTTGCTGGCACCCCGCCCGCGACGCTTGGACCGATCCGCCTTGCCACCCTGGCGCCGACCGATCCCCAGCGGAAGGAGATCTCAATCGACCGGACGGGCAATCTCATCGAATTCTACGCCGACGGCACGTCCGTAACTACGAACCAGGTTCTCCTCCAGAATTTCGCGGATCCTTCATCGCTGGTCAGGGAGGCCGACAACCTTTTCTCGGGCATGGTTACGGCAGGCCCCATCGGGGGTGCCACAATGACAGCGGCAAACAATACGCCCAGTTCCAACGGACTGGGAAGCATCGAGTCGGGCGCACTGGAACTGTCGAATGTCGACCTCACCGAGGAGTTCGCGAACATGATCACGACCCAGCGTTCGTTCCAGGCGAGTTCCCGCCTCGTGACCGTGTCGGACTCCGTACTCGAAGACATCGTCAATCTGAAGCGCTGATTTGAATTCATGGTTCTCGCCCGGATCCGAGCCAGTTTTCCCGGGTCCGCGCTGAATCACACGTCCTGATCGAACTCAACCTCTCCGCCACATGGCCGCCAAGACTGAAGCTCCTCCTGCCGCCGCACCCGCGGGTGACGCCGAATCGCCTGACAAGAAATCACCCGGCATGCTTGCCAGACTGGTTCCCATCATTGCCGTCATTGTTCTGGCGCCGGTGGCGTCGTGGGCTGTTGCGAAATTCGTGATCATTCCGCAATTGAAGCACGAGCTGTCCTCTCTCTCCCCTTCAGATGCGGCTGCCGACTCACATGCCAGCGCGCCCGCTCACGGCAAGCCGGAAAAGGAATCGGGTGGGCATGGCAAGAAGCAGGAAGGCGCGCCCGGTGAGGGAAACAGCTACACCTTCGAAAATGTTGTTGTGAACCTGGCCGGCACGATGGGTACGCGCTATCTCAAGGCAACGTTCATGGTCTCCGGTTCAGATGCAGGGCTTCGATCCCAGTTTGAATCCAACAAGCCGAAGATGGTGGATGTTGCCCTGAACGTCCTGTCGGCCCTCACGCTCACCGACCTTGAAGAGCCCGGATCCAAGAACATCATCCGTGAGAAGCTCATGGGCGCATTCAATCAGGCGCTCGGAAAGAAGGTCGCGGAGCAAATCTACTTTTCCGACTTCGTGGTGCAGTGAACTGCTGAATGTCTATGGCGGACGAAACAAGCAATCCCGTGCCTGAGGTCCTGGATCAAGGTGACATCGACCGTCTGCTGGCGGCATCGACCGAGGCTCCGAAGCCGGTCGTGTTTCGCGCCGACGGAAGGCGACTTCAGTCGGCGGACCTTCCAAAGATTGAAACCTATGATTTCCGAAATCCGGTTTTCCTGGCAGAAGCGGATATGCGGCGCCTTCGTCTGCTGCACGAGGATTTCATCCGCTATCTCTCAGCCAGGCTGTCTCTATTTTTGCGAATGGAGTTGGGACTGAAGATGGCAAAACTTACGACCGTTTCCTACGGAAAGTTCACGGAAACCCTGCCGAGTCCGACGCACATCTGCCTTTTCAAGACCGACCCCTTGCCGGGAATCGGCATTCTCGATGTCAATCCGCGCCTGGCGCTCGCACTAGTCGACCGGATGCTGGGTGGCACCGGGAAGTCTGCATCGATAGAACGGTTTCTCACAGAGATTGAGGTCACATTGCTGGAGGACATCATCATCATGATCCTCGAGGAGTGGTGCTCCCAGTGGAAGGACGCGAAAGAGCTCCATCCTACGGTCATCGGACATGAGAGCAACGGCCGCTTCCTTCAGACTTCCACAAAGGATGCAGTCGTGCTGGCGCTCACGATGGAGGCCACCTTCGGAGAGTGCTCCGAGCAGATACAGTTCGGCATCCCCTATTTCACAATTGAACCCTTGGTGAGGAGCCTGCAGGCAGGTCGCCAGAAGGAGGGAACTCCTTCCGTCAAGGCGCAGAAGGCCGAATGGAAACCGGTCTATGAACACATTTCGCTCCCGGTCCGGGCGGAGTGGGATGCCTTTGAGCTTTCCCTCCGGGAGGTCACTGAGCTGCGGGTGGGCGACATCATCGAACTGCCACCGGACATTGTCGATCGCACGACCGTCAAGCTCAACGGCTCACCCAAATTTGCCGGCACTGTCGGACTCGACGGTGAAACGGTTGTCGTGAAGCTCACCCAGAAAATTTCGCCGGAGCATGCTCCCGATTCCAAGCACCATGGAAGATAAAACACTCGACGTCGTGCTCGACGTCAAAGTCAAGGTCACCGTCCAACTCGGCTCCTGCCACCTCCCCATGCGCGAGGTGCTCGAACTCGCCCCTGGTACCGTCATCCAGTTGAACCAGCAGGCCAGTGATCCGGTGGGACTCTTCGTCAACGACAAGCTCGTGGCGTACGGTGAGGTCGTCGTGGTGGAGGACAGCTTTGGCATCAAGATCACGGAGCTCGTAGGCGGAAGATAGGTCGCTGATCTTTATCGTCGTTTTCCGAGCCGCTCAAAAAAGGAGCGCCGCGATTTTGGCGGCTTTGAGACGGGCCGCGATTGGGATTGATCGTAGGCCTGGAACAATGCGTCCGCGCACTTGCGTCGCGAAGATGCTGCGGCTTCTGTGAAAGTCGATCGACGCTCAAACATGTTATCAGAAGCGAAAGATGCCCTGGCGAGTCGTGGGGTGAAGGTGTACCTGAACTCGATTCTTGCTCCGTACGGCGAGCTGACCGAGCTGCGAATCAACTCAAAGGTGAGGTCCATCGAGGGTGTCTGCCTTCTCCATGGCGAGAGTACACCCATCACGATCATCGTGGGGAGCTATTTGATCGAGGTCGATGGATCAAAGCGGATCCTGCGCGTCGTGGAGTGCACCTGCAGCCGGGCGTGGGCCCAGGCTCTCCTGAAGAATCTGGTTGAGGGACGCCCCTTGGAATTGCCCGCTTGGGCAGCCGCTGCGCTGTAGGCCAACTCCCTCTCGGCAAATCCTGCCGCAATCCCTTGGGGGCGCTGCCCGGGGTAGGGAGGGGCATGCTCACGGTGAGTGATAGAATATCGTAACATTTTGAACGTCAACCAAGTATGACTACAAAGATAGCACTGGCACGCATCTCGCTTAGGGGAGGGAGCGCATGAGGTTTTCCTCCCATCCCTTTACCAGCGTCACCCGCTGGCTGATAGTGGTAGTCGGCTGCGCCGTTTTGGAGACGGCGCAGCTGATGAGGGCTGAGGCACCGGATGCTCCGGTCCCTGCCCGTGCACCTGAGACGGTGATATTTCCACAAGGTTCGTCGGCGGATCCGGCCACGCCGCCTCCTGCTGACCGTCGAAGCGGCCGTTCCTGGGGCGTGCTGATTGCAGCTCTGCTGCTGGGAAGCGCAGGCGCATGGTTTCTGGTCAAACGCCGCGCCGCCGGGCCGCTTGGCAGCGCGAAGGGTGATCGAAAAATCCAGATTGAGGAAACGCGTTCGCTCGGAAACCGACAGTACCTTGTCGTGGCCGACTATGAAGGCAGCAAGTTCCTGATCGGCGTCACCCCAGGACAGATTCAGATGCTCGCCCCTCTGAAGTCCTCCCAGAAATCCTCGTGAAGAACGCGCCCGCCGTTTGCCTCATGTCTGGAGGTTTCAAGTTCACACTCTTCGCGGGCCTGCTCGCGCTGATGCTGGCGATTGCCCCGCTGTCCGCTCAGACGCCGGTTGTTGAACCGGCACCTGCTGCTGGTGGCACGTCCACCGCCGGTGCCGTTCCTTCCGTGCAGGCACAGTCGGGAGCGTCGATCGCGCTGCCGCCGCCGAACTCGGGCACAGGGTCGAGTCCGCTCCGGTTGAACATCGGACTCGAGGGAACCGGCAAACCGGGTGACGTCGGTGTCGCAATCCAACTCGTGGTCGTAATGACCCTTCTCACGCTTGCGCCGTCGCTGGTTATCCTGATGACAAGTTTTACGCGTATCGTGATTGTGCTGGGTTTTGTGCGCACGGCGCTAGGCGTGGCCTCAGCGCCTTCGAATCAGATCGTGGTTGGGTTGTCGCTTTTCCTGACGTTTTTTCTGATGGGACCCGTCTTCGAGCGCATCAACAATGAGGCCTTGCAGCCTTATCTCGCAGGGCAGGCGGCCTCGGGGGCTGCGTTTGAGAAGGCGACGGTTCCGCTCCGCGACTTTATGCTCAAGCAGACGCGCACGCGTGATCTCGAGTTCTTTCTGCAGCTCGGACGATTCCCTCCGACGCGCGTCGATCAGTTGCCGATGCGTGTGGTGATTCCTGCTTTTGTCATCAGCGAACTCCAGACCGCCTTCCAGATGGGCTTCATGCTTTTTCTGCCCTTTCTTGTCGTGGACTTCCTCGTGTCCTCGGTGCTCATGGCGCTTGGCATGATGATGATGCCGCCAGCAATCGTATCGCTGCCGTTCAAGCTGTTGCTGTTCGTCCTCGTGGATGGATGGCACCTCGTGGTGAAGAGCCTCGTGGACAGCTTCCATACCTGACGTTCCCAATCTCCAAACTTTTCATCCTTCCCATCGTGAACCCGGAACTTGCCATCGATATCTTCAAGAACGTGATTACGTTCGCGATCTACACTGTCGCCCCGTTTCTTGGAGTGATGCTGATCATCGGATTTGCGATGAGCCTGTTTCAGTCGGTGACAAGCATTCAGGAGCAGACGCTGACCTTCGCGCCGAAGCTCCTCGCGCTGGCCGGTCTGCTGATCCTGCTTGCGCCCTGGCTGCTTCGGTCGGTCTCGGAATTCGCGACAACGATGATCACGCGGATTGCCACGCTCGGAAGCTGACAACAACCGGAGGAGTTCGTCCATGCCGATCGACCTGGTATTTGCCTGGTTGATGGTTTTCCTCCGAAGCCTCGGGGTCGTCCTGCTGTTTCCAACCCTGGCGGGTCGCCCGCTTCCCGTCATGCTGCGGGTGGCAATGGCGGCGTGCCTGGCATCGATTCTTTATGGGATTGTTCGCGGAAGCCCGTTCCCGTCCGGCATTGGTGGACTGATCTTCGCCGCCGGGGGGGAGGTGATCCTCGGGCTCGTATTTGGTTTCATTGGGCGACTGGCGTTCGCCGCGGTGGAACTGGCGGGCCGGCTGATTGCGAATGAAATCGGACTCATGGCGGCGCCCGGATTCGATGTGCCCCAGCCGGCGCAGGAGCCGCTGCCGGCGTTTCTTTCGATGTTTGCGGGCGTGCTGTTCTTCCTCTTCGGCGCGCACCTGACGGTGCTCACTGCGTTCATGCGAAGTTTCGATCTCGCGCCTGCAGGGGCCCCAGGGTTCAGCGACGGCACAACGCTTTCGCTCATCGTGCAAACGGGCCATGTCATCAGCCTCGGATTTCGCATCGCGGCGCCCTTCATCGCGTTGAATTTCCTCGTCAACCTCGCGTTCTCCGTTCTCGGCCGCGCGGTGCCGAAGATGGGTGTCTTTGTCCTCAGCTACCCGCTCCGTACGCTTGCCGGATTCAGCCTGCTGGCCGGAGCAGGAGGATTGATTGCGCGATACCTCTGGACCGAGTTCGATGCCATGCCATTCAGGATCCTGGAAATCCTGCCACATTGACCAGAATCGTCCACCACGGCGAAAAGCGCTTCGTCGTGGAAGCTCTGGCGAAGTACGAGGTGCCTTGGTACCCTGGTGGATCGCGCATCGTTTTGCCCAAAACAACACAACAAACCTTGGAGGGGCACGCTTCGTCGTGCCCGGCTTGGCGTCAGAGCGTAGCGGGAGCTTCCAGCTCCCAATTTCGACCAACGCCGACTTGTAAGCCTTACGATGTTTCTTGAGCCCAGTACGGATCCCTTTCGTTGTGCCCAGATAGAAGAATGCAAAGCATCTCGGAAGATAAAATCCGCAGATGGCTCCGATTTACGCAGATTGGCTCCAGGCGGATCGATGCCGGAATCTGCGTCCGTCCCGAAATCTGCGGATCAGATGGATTGGGAATCTGCGCACCTGCTGAGGAGAAGATTGATCTTCCTGTGAATTTGGAGGGGCACGCGTCGTCGTGCCCAGATCGGTTTGGGATGCGGCCAGGATCCTATTCAGGGCAGGGGCATTGTCACAAGGGAACACGAGGTCGATGAATGGGCGAATTTGCTGGCGTTGAAGTACGCTGAGCGATCCCGGTCACGACGAAGCGTGCCCCTCCTCAGCTGTCCGGTATTTCATCAGCCCTTCGTGTCTTCGTGACTTCATGTGAACCCATCTTGCCATCGCCAAGCATGAGCGTGAATGACTCACGCGAAGCCGAGAAGACGCGAAGGAGAGATCGATCGGACTTCTCTTGGCAGGGCATGTCTTGGGCAAATACCCCGGGAGCTGTTGCGAGAACCATTATGTCTTGCGGAGTGTCTTACGATGGATAACGTTTCCGACATGTCCGAAACACTCACCATTCGTTTGCCGGCAGCCCATCGGAAGGCGTTGCGTGCGCGTGCAGCCGCCTCGGGACGGACCGAATCCGAACTGGTGCGTGAGTTGATTGCCGGGCAGCTGCTGCGACCGGGTACAGTGGGCGAGCGGGCCGGACGCCACTTGGGTCGCCTTGATTTTTCACCGGTGCCCCAAGGCAAGGATCCATGGCGGGAGCACCTGCTGCGGATGAACACCCGGTCGTGACTTCTTGGTTGCTCGATACCGGCCCCTTGGTGGCGGCCCTTAACCGGGGCGACCCTCAGCATGAACGTTGTGCCAGGGTCTTGTCCGCATTTTCCGGAACCTTGCTGACCACGGGAGCTGTGGTGACCGAAGCCATGCATTTCATCGGCGGGCAGGCGAGGGGCGCAGAGGTATTGGTGGAGTTTCTCGATGACGCCCAGATTGTCATTCGGGATTGCTTTGCCCCGGAGCAACTTCGCGCGGCCGCCCGACTGATGGGTAAATATACAGACACGCCGATGGACTTTGCCGATGCCACATTGGTGTTGCTTGCTGAGGAAACCGGCCTGGATAAAATTCTGACGCTGGATGAGCGTGGCTTCCGGACTTACCGGCGCCATGGTTCGCGCCGTTTTCGGCTGGTTTTGGATAGGATCGAATAAAGCGCGGGATTGGAGGGCCATCCGTAGCGTCAGGTCTTATCGATTGACTTGATGATGAAGAGAGCAAGCACAGTTTCCTATGAGCAACTGGGGGCATTGCCAAAGCGTTGGACATGACCTCGCGGACACGTGTCAGCAAGCAAGCCGAAGTGGTGAGGCGCCGATTGCTGAGCGATGCAGACGAGGATTTGCTGACTCGGTTAAAGCGTAAGACATGACCACAGTTTGACTCTGATCGATGCCAGAATCTGCGTCCGTCCGCGAAATCTGCGGATCAGATGGATTGGGAATCTGCGCACTTGCTGAGGAGAAGATTGATCTTCCTGTGAATTTGGAGGGGCACGCTTCGTCGTGCCCGGTTTGGTCTGGGATGTGTCCAGGATTTTACTCCGGGGCATTGTTACAAGAGAACACGATTCCGATGAATTGGCGAATTTGCTGGCGTTGGAATGCGCGGAGCGATCCCGGGCACGACGATGCTTGCCCGTCCAGGTTGGGAACAATGTCAATTGGCTGTGCGACGATCGAAATTCGGTTTGAAATCGGCCGGTCTGACGGGGACGAGAGCGGGAGCTGGAAGCTCCGGCTGCATTTCCTGAACGCCCGATAGCGGATACTGCAGATTTTGCCGGGTGCCGTTTTGTATCCGATGAGAATCTCGTAAGATGTTGATAGCATAATAGACACATAACACCCGTGCATCGTGGCACTGTCCTTGCATTCCCCGACGGGAGGCCATGGCTGAACACGACGACGACTCAAAAACCGAGCTGCCGACAGACAAGCGGAAAGCGGACGCGATGGATCGCGGCCAGTTCGCCAAGACGCCCGAGCTTCAGGTCGTTGCGATGCTGGCCGCGGCATTGGGGATTTTTTCGATGAGCCTTTCCGGTGGCATGCATGAGGTCGCAGCACTCGCGACCTTGTTCTGGCGGGACCTTGGCGCGGCGCGTTTGGAAATCGCGACGCTCCCCGGGCAGATGGACGAAGTCGGGCTCGTCATTGCACGCGTGCTCCTGCCCGTGTTGCTGGCAACGACAACGGCCACCTTGCTCGCCGGTGGTTTCCAGACCGGTTTTCGGATTTCGCCCAAGGCTCTTGGCTTCAAGATGGAGCGGCTTGATGTGGTGCAGGGGCTTCAGCGCCTGTTTTCAAAAACCACGGCGGTGCATGGCCTGATCGATTTTCTGAAGATGCTGGGCATTGGCTTCGTCCTCTGGATGGCAGCTAAGAACCTGCTCGCGGATCCGTTGTTCAGCGCTCCCGTCGAAAGCGCCTACCTCGGGGGCTTCTTACATCGAGCCACCGTTGAGTTCTTCGGCAAACTGCTCGTTGCCCTAGGTATCATCGCTGCACTCAGCTATTCATACGAGCGATTCAAGACCTTCAAGGAGATGCGCATGACGCGGCAAGAGGTGAAGGATGAGCACAAGCAGTCGGAAGGCGACGCAAACACCAAGAGTGCCATGCGTCGCATGGGACGACGCCTGATGCAGAAACAGATGCTCAGCGCCGTCGCGACGGCGGACGTCGTGGTCACGAATCCCACCCACTATGCGGTCGCGCTGAAGTATGAGCGCGGCAAGGACAATGCTCCCATTGTGCTCGCGAAGGGCGACAACCGGTTTGCGATGCGCATCAAGGCTCTCGCGGCCGAACACGGGGTGCCCATGGTCGAAAACCGGCCGGTGGCGCGTATGCTCTTCAGCATGGGGATCGTGGGGCAGCCGATTCCCAACGAGCTCTATCAGGCGGTCGCAGGCATCCTTGCGTTCGTGTACAAGACCCACCGCCTGTACTTCCACGAACTGAAGATGCGCCGAACCGCTGCTGAAAGTCAGGCGCTGCGAGGCGTCGCCTGAATCTGATCGCTGAATTTCTCACTCGTCGAATTTCCCATGGCTTCCGCTGCTGCAACCGATCCCTCTGTCGTTCCTCAGTCACTGCCCGCGAAGGGGGCGCGTGTCGATCTGCTCAAGCGCGCCGACCTGATCTTTACGGGAGCGCTTTTCATGACGGTGCTCATGCTCCTGGTGCCGCTGCCGGCACTGGCGCTGGATGTCATGCTCGCGCTCCAGATGGGGGTTTCGCTGCTGATGCTGCTGATCGTGATCTACGTGAAGGATCCGCCCGAATTTGCCGGATTTCCCACCCTGCTGCTTGCGCTAACGCTCTTCCGCCTCGCGCTCAACATCTGCTCGACGCGGCTGATTCTCACCAAGGGCGAGGCGGGCCATGTGATCGAGTCGTTTGGTCACTTTGTCATCCAGGGCAACTACATCGTAGGTTTTGTGGTTTTCCTCATTCTCGTCGTCATCAATTTCGTGGTCATCACGAAGGGTGCTGGCCGCATAGCGGAGGTGAGCGCGCGTTTTACGCTGGACGCCCTGCCCGGCAAGCAAATGGCGATCGATGCCGAACTCAACGCGGGCATCATTGACGAGGCCACCGCCACCGCCCGACGCCAAAAGGTCCAGAAGGAAGCTGATTTCTACGGTGCGATGGATGGTGCCTCCAAGTTTGTTCGAGGCGACGCAATTGCTGGCATCCTTATCACGCTCGTCAACGTCATCGGCGGTTTCGCGATTGGCGTGCTGCAGATGGACATGACGCTTTCGGAGGCCGCGACGAAATTCACGCTGTTGTCGATCGGTGACGGCCTGGTTTCGCAGATTCCGGCGCTCATCGTTTCGGTTGGCGCGGGCATTTTGGTAACGCGTGCGGCAGGCACTGGAAACCTCGGACAGCAGATCGGGGGACAACTGGTCCGGTATCCCCGCGCCATCGGAATTTCGGCGGCGATGCTGGGAGTGTTTGGCCTGATGCCTGGCATGCCCGCACTGCCGTTCCTGAGCCTGGCGCTTGTCGGAGGATACATTGCCCGCATTCTCAAGCAGCAGCAGCGTGTCGACGAGGCCTCGGCGGAGATTGCCGCGGTGACGGCCAAAGCCGCTGGGTCCGGCAAGTCGGCCGCCGGTGGAAAGGAAGGCGCTTCGTCCTCCGGCAAAGGCGCGATTTCCGAGGATCTTCGTAAGCTTGTGGACCTCGATGTGTTTGCGATCGAGATTGGATACGGCTTGCTTCCGCTGGCCGATGCCAAGCAGGGAGGGGATCTCCTGTCGCGCGTAACCGGCGTGCGCAAGACACTCGCGCGCGAAAAGGGCATACTTGTTCCGCCCGTATCGGTGCGCGACAACCTCGAACTCGAGGCAAATGAGTACCGCTTCCTCCTGCGTGGGAAGACGGTGGCCAAGGGGCAGGTTCAACCCGGCCGCAGCATGGCCATGAATGTTTCCAACAGCACGGTTGCGCTTCGCGGCCTGCCCACGCGCGAGCCGGTGTTCGGCCTTGAGGCCGTGTGGATCGACGAGACCGAGCGAAAGACGGCAGAGCTCAACGGCTATACCGTCGTGGATCCGTCGTCGGTGATGATCACGCATGTGTCGGAAACGCTGAAGAGTGTCGCCCATCTCCTCCTAGGCCGGCAGGACGTGCAGACGCTGATCGATCATCTCAAGGAATCGCACCCCGCGCTGGTTTCGGAGCTGCTGCCGGACCTCGTCAATCTCGGAATCATCCAGCGCGTGCTGCAGAACCTACTGCGGGAAAATCTCTCGATTCTCAATCTGCCGCTCATCCTCGAGTGCATCGGCGATTTCGCGAGCGTCACGAAGAACCCGGACGATCTCAGCGAACTCGCACGCCGCCGCCTTGGGCTCTATTTTGTGCCTGAGCTGGAATACCGCCCGGGCTTGCTCAAGGCAGCGACGTTTGATCCGCGACTCGAGCAGGTGCTGATTGCACGCATCCATCGCACGCCGAGTGAAGTGGGCCTTGCCCTGGATCCGATGCTTGGCCGACATCTGCTGACCGAGGTGAACGCACGTGTGGCGGAGTTCACGCAGCAGAACCTGACTCCGGTTCTTGTTGTGAGCACCGAGCTCAGACTTGCGTTGAAACGCTTCTTTGAACCGTCATTCCCGAGACTTGTTGTTCTGGCATTTCAGGAACTGCCGCCGAGCACGGAGATTGAGAACACGGCGATCGTGACGATTCCTCCGCACCTCGTCGCTCGGCTTGAGGCAGCAGCACCTGCACTTCGCGCAGCGTAGGGATTTGGTCTCTCGCGCTTGAATCTGCTCGTGTCATTGGAGGGTCACGCATCGTCGTGACCGGTTTGGCTGGTAGCGGGACCTTCCAGGTCCCGTGGATCGAAATCCGATTTGAGATCGATTGGTCTGCTCGGATCAAGATCGGGAGCTGGAAGCTCCAGCCACATTTCGATACCAATCCGGTCACGACGAAGCGGGCCCCTCCCGGTGACGGAGGATCGTGATCCACCCTGCTCGGACTGAGTGGATTGTCTCTGAAATCTGCGTCCATACTCCAATCTGCAGATGGACCTTCATAGGATTGGAGTGAAGTCCGCTGCGGATTCGGCCGATAATGGGTATCAGGCAATGTTTTCCGGCAATTTCTGCCGCTGGACAATCAGGTGCCATCTCAGACCGGCGTATCTAGGTAATGAGCCCTAGATAAAATTGTTTAACTCACGAATAAACAGTATTATACGATACACATGATTTCGTTGGCACGAGCCTAGCATCAGGCGATGCCGAATGTCCCCCTCCGCTTTCGCCACCGCTGAAAATCGTTCCCCGGCCAATGCGATCTACAAGCTCGTCGTGCGGTCTGCGGAAGAGGCGGTTCAGGCGATTCGCACGCAACTGGGAGAGAAAGCAAAGGTTCTTTCCGTGCGGCAGCTTCCGGGTCAGGGGCTCTCCGGCCTTTTTGGGCGTCCGCGCCTGGAGGTGATTGCACAGCTCGATTCCGGAGAAGCCGAGGAGACGGTCGCGATTTCCGGACGCTCCGTCGAGAATGCACCGGTTCCGGGGACGCTTGAAGCTGGAGCGACGGCGGAGCGTGGTGCTCACGAACAACCCGTTCGTGAGCGATTGAATTCCGAGACGCCGGCGCGTGTGGCGGAATCCGCTCCGCGGCTCCCGGATCTGCTTAGGCGCTCTGGCTTCTCCGAGGCGCTTGTCTCGCGATTCCAGACCCTGCCGAGTCTTGGTGCGGATGCTCCGCTCTATCGTGCACTTGCCGACTTTGGGCAGGCGTTGCGATCGGGATCCGCTTCGAGGGCAGCACGTGCGTTCCCGTTGCGCGCGGCCTTCATGGGCACTGCGGGCTCGGGTCGAACCACCGCGCTTTCCAAATGGCTTTCCCAGTCCGTTTTCGTTCGTGGACGCAAGGGCAGGGTGATCAAGGCAGAGTTTGACCGACCCAATCTGACCGAAGGACTTTCAGTTTTTTGTGAGGCGGTCGGCCTGACGCTGGAACACTACATACCAGGAGAACCCGGCGTGCGTAGGATCGAGGATGCCTCGGCAGAGGACTTCGTTCTCGTGGATCTTCCGGCTCTTTCGCTGCAAGCCGCGGCCAATGCCAGCATCGTTCGCTTTCTGGATACCGAACGCATCGATGGAAGAGTGCTCGTCCTGAACGCGCTGCACGATCTCGCCAGCCTGCGCGCTGCGTACAATGCGGGCCGCTCCGCGGGTGCGACGCATCTCGTCTTCACGCATCTCGACGAACTTGGGCATTGGGGAAGACTCCTCGACTTCCTCGTCGATGGCGACGTGACGCCCCTGTTTCTCGCAACCGGGCCGAGCCTGACGGGCGATATCGAGACGGACGCGATCAATGCCGTCCTTCGCAAGACACTACCCGGATCCTGATTCACGCACATCATGAAATTCATTTTTCTCACCGGCGGGTTCGCCGGATTCTCCCTCACCGCCGCCGCGGGATTCCTTGCCGATCGCGCCCCTGATCTCGTCCTTCGCGATGCCGCAATCGGCTGTCTGGCGGGCGCCCTGCTCTTCCGCTGGTTCTGGTCGGTCGTGATCAAGGTTTTTGGCGAGGCCATCGCATTGAACCGCATTGCCGCAAGCGCCGAGGCAGAGGCCCAAGCAGCGGAAAAGGCAGTGCCCGTCGCAGCGGCCGCGCCCGCGAAGACGCGCTGATGAGTCCATTCAATTTCCACACTCAATCCACATCCTGAAATCCAGCCCCCAATGAAACACGCCGCACTCGCCTATGCCCAACCCGCAGCCGCCGCCAATGCCTGGCGGGCCTATCAATCCTCCACGGGTTCCATTGACGAAAAAGACCTGATCGAACGTTACCTCCCACTCGTTCGAAACGTCGTCGACCGCATCAAGATCAACCTGCCCGCTCATGTCGATGTCGACGACCTCTACAGCGTCGGTGTCACCGGGCTCATCGCCGCGGTCCGCAAGTATGACCCCGAGCAGGGTCACACTTTTGCCGGCTATGCCAGCACACGCATCCGTGGCGCCGTGCTGGATGAGCTTCGCCGGCTTGACTGGTGTCCGCGACGCGCACGCGCGAAGGCAAAGAAACTCAAGGAGTCCATCAACGAACTTGAGCAGAAGCTCGGACGCGCCGCGAGTGAGGAGGAGGTTCGCGAGCATCTGGGACTCACTCCGAAGGAATATGCCAAGTGGATGGAGGAGGCCCGTCCGGTGTGCTTTGTGGCGATTGATCAGACGACTGAGAACGAGGACAGTGATGGCACATCGCTTCATGAGCTGATTGCCGACGAGAGCGATGTCTCGGTCCGTGATCGCATGGAGAAGGAGGAGTTGATGCAGCTCATGGCGCAGCGGATTGCCGAGCTTCCAGAGATTCCGAAGAAGATCATCGCGATGTACTATCACCAGAACATGCGCCTCGCTGAAATTGCCGCGGTGTTCAATCTCACGGAATCGAGAATCTGCCAGATTCACGCGCAGACCGTCCTCGGGCTGCGTGCATATCTGAAGCGCGTGCGCGACAGGTGAGCGCGTGGATCCGATGGGATCCCGCGGAAGGAAGGCGCCTGCATGGCCTTTGGTCTGCGATTGATGCGGTAGCCTTGGTTGCGGGGCTTGCCGGAGTTGGGGAATGTCCTGGGGTGTTTGGGAACGATACTCCGAAAACTTGAGGACTTTTTTTGCCTTCTTCCGAGGGAACGAAATCCGCGTTTCGAGGGGTGATTCCCATGCCTCACTAAAGAGTCCTCCCCATCGGGCCGTTAACCTCACCCAGATACATGCTCATTTTAATCGGCAGTTTCATCGTTGTCGCCTCGACACTGGGCGGTTTCATGCTTGCGGGCGGCAATCCGCTGGTGCTGCTGCATGTATCGGAGTTCGTTGTGATTCTCGGGGTTGGCATGGGTGTGCTTGTGATTGCGAGTCCGGCCAATGTCATCAAGGAGATGATCCACAAGATCAAACTTGCCGCCTTCGGTAAGGGTGTGGGCAAGACGGAGTACTTCGATCTTCTGAAGATGCTTTACGAGATCTTCATGGTTGGCCGCCGGAACGGCCTCATTGCATTGGAGGAGCACGTGATGAATCCGTCACAAAGTGCGATATTCAAAAAGTATCCCTCCATCACCGCAAACAAGGAGCGCATGGAATTTCTGGTCAATGGAATCAAGCCGGTGATCGACGGTAAGATCAAACCCGACCAGCTCGAGGAGCTCATGTCGGCGGAAATGAACGCCAAGGCCGAGGAGAGCGATCATCCTGTGCACGTACTCCAGATGGTCGGCGACTCCCTCCCCGCGATCGGAATTGTCGCAGCGGTGCTGGGCATCATCAACACGATGAGCGCGATTGCCGACGGACCCGAGGCCGTGGGTGAAAAGGTTGCCGCTGCGCTCACTGGCACGCTGTTAGGAATTTTTGTGGCATATGGTTTTGTGCTGCCGCTCTCGAACCGCATCCGGTTCATGAATCAGAGCGACGGTCAGTACCTGCGCTGCATTCTTGTGGCCGTCTCAAGTTTTGCGAAGGGGCTGGCGCCGCTCACCGCGGTCGAGATCGCCCGGCGTTCGCTTGACAGCTCTGTCCAGCCTGGCGGCGAGGAAATGGAAACCACACTCAAGGGAATGCCTGCAGGCCGGTAGTTGGCAGGCCTATCACCCATACGATCATGGCAAAAGGAGGTGCATGGAAAGTGGCCTATGCGGACTTCGTCACCGCGATGATGGCCTTGTTTATGGTGCTGTGGATCTGCTCCCAGGACAAGGAGGTGCTTGTGGCCACCTCCCGCTATTTCCAGCAGCCGTTCAAGTCGCCGCTCACTGCGAGCGCAGGTGTCCTCAATCTCGACGGCAAGACAGCGACAAAGTCCGAATCGAGTTCGGGGAAAACGGATGATGCCACCAAGGGTGGCGAACCTCAGACAGACCCGCGCACGGTCGATCTCCAGTTTCTCAACTCACTCGCCAAGGACTTCTATCGGCTGCTCCACATGGATCAGGATTTGAAGGACAAGCCCATTGACATCCAGGTGACAAGTGACGGGCTGCGCATCTCGCTTTTCGATCGTGCGCGCAAACCGCTCTTCGTCGAGAATACCGCCGAGTTCACGGAGTGGGGCCGGTTCATCATGCAGAACCTCGCGTGGATGATCGACCGGCACAAATTTTCCGTGGTGATTGAAGGGCACACGCGCAAGGGGCTCGAACTCAAGAAGCCGGATTACACGGCGTGGGAACTGTCGGCGGACCGGGCAAACGCCGCGCGGCGCAGCCTGACCTATTACGCGGTTGACCCGGGATTGATAGCGCGGGTAACCGGGTTTTCAGACACCCGGCCGATGCCTCTGGAGCCGCCGGAATCTGAAACAAACCAGCGTGTCACGATCAGCCTTTCCGTGTTGAAACGTGAAAACCGCCCGCAAGCGCAGCCCGTAGCGACTCTCACTCCATGAAACCCTTTCTCAGCGGAAGACCTTCGAGCGGCACGCCCGCGCTTCGCCCAACTGTAGAGGGAACCGATACCGGCCTTGCCGGAATACCTTCTCTCGCCTCGCAGCCCGGCTTGAAGTCATCCGGGTCCGACCACAAGCACGGTCCCAATATCGAGTGCATCAAGCAAGGGGACAAGGTGGTGCGCCTGCTCATCACGTGCACCTGCGGTGAAAAGATCGAAGTGGAGTGCCTCTATCCAGCCGCAGGCTGACCGATTGGCAGGACGGGATCGAAGTATACCCGGGTTTGAGGATGGGTGGTTGGTTCTGATCGCGACCTGGAGGGGCACGCTTCGTCGTGCCCGGATCGAAAAGTAGCGGCACGTTCCAGGTCCCAAGGATCGAAATCCGATTCGAGATCGATTGGTCCGCTGCAATCAAAGTCGGAGCTCGAAGCACCCCCTACGCGTCGATCCAATACAGGTCACGACGAAGCGTGCCCCTCCCGGTGAGAGAAGATTGATACTATGTGCCAATCCGCGCATGTCGCCTGCCATTGGGTTGCCCCCGGCAAAACCTGCCGCTTCCCAGCATTTCCCGATCCTTGATATACTAGGAATGTTTTACAAAAATCGGCCATGCAATAAGTTACGGTTCTGGCACTCCTGCTGCTTACTGGGTGCCACCCATGAATGTAGGCATGTACCAAAGCGCGGCGTCCCTTTCTGCCCTCGAACGCTGGCAGGACGCTGTTACCCAGAACATCACATCGAACCAAGTCTCCGGGTACAAAAAGCGCACGGTCAATTTCTCAACGGTATCTGCGGGTGAACTTGCGAGGTCGGATGGGAAGGTCGGGGACAATCGCGGGATGCCGATGTACTTCCCGCGTGCGGCGTATGGGATCAATTTTGCAATGGGCGAAACACAGCCGACGCGGCGCGAACTGGATGTTGCCCTGCAGAGCGAAGGTTTCTTCGAAGTCCAGCTTGAGGATGGGCAGCGCGGCTACACGCGTGCTGGCGAGCTTCGAATCCGCCCGGATCGCACGCTGGTCACGTCACAGGATGTCCCGATCCTGAGCGATGCGGGTACCCCCATTCAATTGCTGCCTGGCGGTGGCCCGGTCGTGATCAACGCCGATGGCTCCATTGTACAGAACAACACACAACTCGGCCGCCTGAGCGTAGTGAAATTTGCCGACAACCAACAGCTTCGTCCGATGTCGGCCGGTGTCTTTCTCAGCGGCGGTCAGGCTTCGCAGCCGGTGGAGCACCCCGAGATTCTTCAAGGCTACCTCGAGGGGGCCAACACTGCGCCGCTCCGGGAGATGGTGGACCTTGTCAATATCGCCCGCGCCTATGAGGCCAACCAGAAGCTGATTCAGGCCCGCGACGATGCCATGGCCAAGACCCTTCAGAACCTCGGCTGATTCTACCCGCATATCCAGATTTCAAGGACAACCTCCTGCACCCGAACTGAACATCCGTCATGAACCTCTCACTCTACAGCGCCGCCACCGGCATGGAGGCCCAGCAGCTCAACCTCAATACGATCGCGAACAACCTCGCGAACGTGAACACCCCCGGCTTCAAGCGCAGCAAGATCGAGTTTCAGGACCTGCTCTACCAGCGCCCGCGAGGAGTCGGCACCGAGACCGGCGGCGGCAATCTTGTGCCGACAGGAGTCGAGGTCGGCAACGGCTCACGCGTCGCAGCCACGGCCAAGGTCTTCACGCAGGGACAGGTGAACGCGACCGGTGAAAAACTGGATGTCGCGATCCAGGGCGATGGATTTTTCGAGGTACAGCGTCCCGATGGGACCATCGCCTACACCCGCGATGGATCATTCAAGCTCTCCCCCACAGGTCAGGTTACGAACAACGATGGTCTGCCGATCCTCAGCGGCTTCCAGCCGATTCCTCCGGGCGCGACTTCCGTGAACATTTCGGAGAGCGGCGAAGTGACCGTGCAAAGCGCCACCGGGAGCCAGACATTTCGCGTCACCCTGACGCGGTTCGCGAATCCCTCAGGGCTGCGCAGCCTCGGAGGCAATCTGTTCGAGGAGACAAGCGCGAGTGGTACGCCTGAGACGGGGCAGCCGGGCGAGCAGGGATTCGGCCACGTGCTTCAGGGGTACATCGAGATGTCGAACGTCAACATCGTCGAGGAGATGGTGAACCTCATCGTTGCCCAGCGCGCCTACGAGATCAACAGCAAGTCCATCCAAACCTCGGACGAGATGCTCCAGAGCGTCGCCCAGATGAAGCGCTGATGATCATGAGTCACTCTGCAAGTAGAGTTCCAGACAACCTGCCCAGCACAATGGAGGGGCACGCTTCGTCGTGACTGCAGTTGGCACCCTCACTTCCCCACGAAATTTCATGATACTCCCCGCTCACTTTTTCCGCTGCATTCTGCTGACCGCTGGTGTGGTACTCGCTTCGAGTGACGCGTGTGCGCAGGTGCAGAGCGAAAACGTCGCCGATCCGATCGCCGAGCTTCGCACAGGACTACTGACTTCGCTTGCGCAAGAGCTCACAACTCACTTCAACGCCGAGGGCGAGCTTCAGCTTGAACTTGCCCGGCCCTGGCAGCCCGTAACGACCAAGCCTGGCGACGCGAATGCTGGCGTGACGGCCAGATTGATCGAATTTCCAGCAGCCCTTTCATCAACCCTGCTGCTTCGTGTGCGTGTCACGGAGGGATCGCAACTGCCGCGCGAGGAATCCGTGCTCTGCCGCGCACAGCTTTGGCGCGATGCCTGGGTCGCCCAGACTCCCGCCGATCGCGGCGATTTCTTTGATCCAGCCGTGTGCGATGTCCGCCGCATTGATGCATTGCGTGAGCGCGATGCCATCCCTGCGTCGTTCATCAACTCCACCGACTGGTCCTATCTGCGCCCCGTCCCGGCAGGCCGGTTGCTGACCTGGCGCGACCTCTCCCGGCGTGCCCTGGTGCGCAAGGGCCAGGTGATCGATGTGAGTGCGCTCGACGGATTCCTGCAGATCAATATGAAGGCGCTTGCCATGCAGGATGGCGGAAAGGGCGAGACCGTCCGTGTCCGTAATATCGAATCGCGACGCGAATTCGCCGCCTTGGTTGTCGGTGAGAATCGTGCCCAGGTGAACTTTTAGGATCTTCCCATGCCACGTTTACTCATTCACCTCGGTCTCTTCTCCGTCATCGCTCTGACGGCCTCGGCCGACTCACTCTGGACGGCTCCCGGCAGCGGGGAGCGGTCGATGTACTCGGACCGCAAGGCCTCCCGCGTGGGTGATATTCTCACCGTCATTGTTCAGGAATCTGCTGCCACGCAGTCTTCGCAGAGCAAGAAGACGAACTCCGCGGCGAATGTGGATGCGGGTGTCGAGCAATTCCTGTTCCCAGCTGGCATCAGCCGTTTCGGCACGCACAAGGGAGCGCTTCCGGCGATCAAACTGGGCGGATCAAACGACTTCAATGGAGGTGGTGAAGTGAATAACACTCAGAGCCTCAATGCGCGGGCTGCGGTCATGGTGACCGATGTCCTTCCGAATGGAAACCTTGTCATCCAGGGCGTGCGGAGGGTTGTGTCAGCCGGGGAGACCCAGCACGTGGTTCTTCATGGCGTCATTCGCGCGGATGACGTCTCCAGCGGGAACACCGTATTTTCCAGCAACATCGCCGATGCCAAGGTGGAGTTCATCAACGAGGGGAGCCTGACCGACGCGCAGAAAAAGGGCTGGCTGGCAAAGCTCTACGAGAAACTCCGTCCCTATTGAGACCATTTCCATGTCGCTCCTGACTTTCCCGTTATTCCGTCATCTTGCGCATACCTTTGGAGGGGCACGCTTCGTCGTGCCCTTCTGGTGTCCGATGATCAAAATGGCCCGCAGAATCTTTTCGCGGGATACCGGATCACGCAAGGCAGGGCACGACGAAGCGTGCCCCTCCAGGGTTGGAGTGCCGTTTGGCGGTCTGACGATACTGATGTTCTTTTTGGCAGCAGCGCCGCTGAGCGCCTCGCGCGTCAAGGACCTGACGCTCGTGGGCGGCGGCCGTGAGAACCAACTGGTCGGCTACGGCCTGGTGGTGGGTCTCGCGGGAGACGGTGATTCCAATTCCCAGGGCACACTCAAAGCGGTGGGCAATTCGCTGCAGCGTTTTGGGATCACGGTCGATTCCAATCAAATCAAGGCAAAGAACGTTGCCGCAGTCATGGTGACCGCTGACATCGGAGCGTTCCTGAAGAATGGATCGCGCATCGACGTCACTGTTGCCTCGATGGGCGACGCCAAGACGCTTCAGGGCGGCGTGCTTCTGCAGACACCGCTGCTCGGTGCGGACGGACGTGTCTACGCCGTCGCCCAGGGTGCGGTGGCCGTTGGGGGCTTCCTCGGCGGGACAGGAGGTGCGGGTGGCGCAACCGTCCAAAAGAATCATCCCACGGTCGGCCTCATCAGCAACGGAGCAATCGTTGAGCGTGAAATCCCCGCAAAGTTTGTCACGGACGGATCCATATCGCTGCAGCTGCACAATCCCGATTTTACCTCCGCGGCGCGGATGGCCGATGCGATCAATGATGTCTTCCGTGGCGCCGCCTCCGCGGCCGATGCGGCGAGCGTGACTGTCCAGTTGCCTGAATCCTACCGCGGACGTGAAGTCGCTTTTCTGGCGGATCTCGGGCAGATTGAAGTGATTCCCGACACCCTGGCGCGTGTCGTAATCAACGAGCGCACCGGCACGATTGTGGCGACTTCCACGGTGCGCCTCTCGCAGGTCGCAATCAGCCTTGGATCCCTGACGATCACCGTCGCGTCCAATGTCGGTGTTTCCCAGCCAAACTCGTTCAACAACTCCGGACAGACGACGGTTGTGCCGAGCACGCAGACGGATGTGGAGGAACACAAGGGGAGTTTCAGTGTGGTGAACGAGGCGCCGTCAATCGAGCGGCTCGCTTCCGCGCTGAATGCCCTGGGAGTTTCCACGCGCGAGATGATGGCGATTTTTCAAACCCTCAAGCGGTCGGGCGCTTTGCAGGCCGAACTCGTGATCAACTGACCACTTCGAAGCCCCTTCCACCATGAACGTTTCAGCGGTCCCTTCAACGACCTCCGGCATCTGGAACAAGGCTCTTGATGCAGCGAAAGCAGTGTCTCCCGATATTGCCGCCAAAGCCAAAGCTTCCGGTGCGGCATCTCCGTCTGAAATCAAACGTGCCGCCTCGCAGTTTGAGGCGATCATCCTGCGTCAATTGCTCGCCCCCACGATTGAACCCCTCATGAGCGGCGGGCTCGGAGGCGCGGGTGCTGGCGGCGGCGGGGTCTATGGCTACATGCTCACCGATGTGCTGGCGGATTCGCTCAGCAAGGGCGGTGGACTCGGTCTCTCGAAAATGCTGACGCGTCAACTCACTCCACGCGGTACGCCCACTGTGGAGGTATCACCTCAATCCGAGGCACCTGCTGCGCGTGCTGCCTCCTCGGAATCCAATTTCTAAACCTTCTTCTCTATGACCCACTCATGGCTACCCATCGCGGAGCACCTGCGGAATGAACTGCAGGGGTATGGCGGACTGCTGGCTCTTTTCGAGGAGCAGCAGGCCCAGTTGCTTCGTCGTAATCCCGACGCCGTTCTTGAACTCGCAGGCACCATCGAAACGCAGGCGCGCTCCACCGCGGAGCAACGTCTCAAGCGCGAAATGGCTGTGCGCGAGATTGCTGAAAGCTGCGGTTATCCCGCGGACACACCGCTCCGCGAACTGCTTCCCCTCTTCCCGGCCGAGGTCCAACCGATGCTGGATGCCCTTGCCGATGAAATCAATCACCTGATCCACCGGGTCCGCCGCGGAGCGCGTCAGAATCAGTTGCTGCTCGGTCGCGCTGTCGAGATGCGGCAGCAGATGCTTTCGGCGTTGCGGCCTGCCACCTTCGTCAAAACCTACTCCCCGCGCGGAGAAGTCAGCGTATCGACCGGCGATGCCGCATGGCAGGCCGCCGGCTAGATCCGCTGAAACCGGGTTGATCCTCACCAGCGGATTCGTGCGCACGACGAGCTAACTATTTTTCCATCCTTCCCATGTCCGGACTCCTTGGCAGCCTGTCGGTCAGCGTCAAAGCCCTCAATGCCCACTCGCGCGCGATCGATACCGCGGGTCGGAATCTCGCCAATGCCAACAACCCCACCTATGCGCGCCAGCGCGTCGTCATGGGGGACCGTGGGACCGTGATGACACCGATGGGTCCGCAGTCTCTCGGCATGGAGGCCCGCTACCTCGAGCATCTTCGTGACAGCCTGCTTGATCAGCAGACGGTGCGCGAGGTCTCCAATACGGCCCTGCTCAAGGCGCAGCAGTCCGGCTACGAGAGGGCCCAGGCGGCTCTTGGACAAACGATCAATCGCGCCCAGGACTCCGCTTCGATCAATTCTTCAAGTGGTGGCTACGGCATTTCCGAATCGCTCACCGACTTCTTCAATGCCTTCCAGAGCTTCGCAGCGAGCCCCACGGACATGGGTGAACGGCAGACGCTCGTCCAAAAAGCAGGCATCCTTGCCGATCGGTTCAATGTGACGGATGAGCGGCTGGCGCAGCTTCAGGGCGACCTCACAAGCCAGATCAACGAGGATGTCGCATCGGTGAACAGGATCCTGGCCTCGATTGCCCAGTTGAATGGAGAAATCGGCAGCTTGGAAATCAACCACCCCAATGCAGCAGTGGATCTTCGGGACAAGCGCCAGGCGCTTCTTGAGGAACTCGCGGGCAAGATGTCCTTTGAGACGCGCCCCTCGACGAACTCACCTGGCCAGATCGAGGTGTACACCAGTGATGGCGTGGGCGGAGAAATTCAATTGGTCAACCGGGCCGTTGTTTACGGCACGGTCGCCTTTTCGGGATCGACACTCACCGCGGGTGCAACGCCAACAGCGGTGGCTCTTACCGGAGGATCAATCATGGGCGCGCGGGATGTGCGTGACGTCGCCGTGCAGGATCTGCGCGACCAAATCGACGCCCTGGCGAACCAACTCGTCACCTCTGTCAACGCGGCCTACAACCCGACAAATTCAACGGGTGACTTCTTTCTCGCGAGCGGCACGACCGCGGGAAGCATGGCAGTGGCGTCCGGAGTGACAGCCGTGACGCTCAAGGCATCGGATGGCGGTGCCGCCGGGGACAACACGATCGCGACGGCCGTGGCAGCCCTTGCCGGTCAATCCTTCTCCGTCTCGGGTGGCGACTCGATCGATGGGACATTCACCCAGTTTTATGCGCGATCGGTCACAAGCCTTGGTCAGCAGCTTTCAAGCACCAACTCCAGGCTTCTCGATCAGCAGAATGTTGAAACGATGGTGCGCGGCCAGCGCGATGCCGTCAGCGGCGTTTCGATGGACGAGGAGATGGCGGATCTGCTGAAGTACCAACGTTCCTACCAGGCGTCGTCGCGTGTGATCACCGTGATCGACGATCTCCTCGACACCCTGATCAATCGCACCGGCCTCACCTGAGCCTCCCCCTGACCGAATCTCCTCTTTCATCCCATGCGCGTCCCGACCAACAGTTCCGCCGAGGCGGTCATTGTTCAGATCCAGAAGCTGGCTTCCAGGCAGTCGCAACTGCAAAACCAGTTGGCCACGAATCAACGGATCTTCCTTCCGAGTGATGATCCTGCGGCTGTGGGGCGTGTGCTCAACATGGAGCATGAACGCGGGCAATTGACACAGTTCACCAAGAACGCGAGCAAGGCGCTGGAGATTTCGCAGGCATCGTTTGCCGGACTGAAGAGCCTGAAAACCATTTCCGACCGCGCCGGGGAAATCGCCACGTTGGGCACGGGCACGGCGAGTCCCGATGCCTTGCGCGCCTATGCGGCGGAAGTCGACCAGTTGATTGAACAGACCCTCCAGACGGGTAATTCGCGGTTTGGGGGCGACTATCTTTTTGCCGGCACCGCGCTGGATACCGAGCCGTTTACCGCGACGCGCAATGTCGCCGGCCAGATCACAGCCGTGACCTATGCGGGGAATTCATCGCAGGTCTCGGTGCCGCTTTCGGAATCCACGGCCATTGCCCCTGGAACGGATTCGGCCACCAATCTCGGTGTGCGCGACATGATCAACCGCCTTGTGACGCTCCGCGACGCGCTCGCGAGTGGCAACACGGCTGCGGTGACCGCTACGCGGCCCGCGCTTGAGCAGACTGAGGATATGCTGGTGAATGCCCTCAGCAGCCATGGCGCCGTCGAGCTTCGAATTGAAATCAGTCAGGCGCAGCAGAAGGCGCGGTTGGACAATCTGGAAAACTTGGTTTCAGGCGAGGTCGATGCCGACATCCCTGAGACGGTGGTTCGGCTCGGGCAGACCACCAATGCGTATGAAGCTGCCCTCTCTTCAGCGACGAGGATCCTCCAGATGTCGCTGCTGGATTACCTACGCTAAGTCATGCGGCTGAGTGCAGGACTGTCTTCTCTGCCACAATTCAATTCTTCCAATCAACCAACCCGATTCCCAGACGTTACGACGTAGTGTTTCATCCGTTGAACTGCCAATGCCTTCGATAGACTTTGTTTTTGATTCGTGCATTCTCCCGCTCGACCAAATCCCTGATTTCGTTTCTCTTCCCAAACCATGAAAGTCAGCACAGAAGCCCCCGTGCTTCCTGAATCACCACCCCAGCAAGTCCGGCTGCCGGAGGGGCTGGTGGGATTTCCCGACCACACAGGTTTCGAATTGCTCTACAATCCGGAGCAATTGCCGTTCCGCTGGATGCGGCTGCTGGGAGGGGAGCCGGTTGATTTTGTGGTGATCGAGCCCGCCGGAATCGTGGCGGACTACGAAATCGAGCTGTTTGACGAAGATGCGTCCTTCCTGGGCATCAGCGATGCGGCGGATGCACTCATCCTGAACATCGTCACGGTGAGTCGTTCCGTCCCGCCCACCGCGACGGTGAATCTCGTCGGGCCAGTCGTCGTCAATCGCCGGACTGGAGTTGCGAAGCAGGTTGTGATTGCGAATCACGGCCGCTACAGCGCACGCCACCCCTTGGTCACCAACTGACAAACTCCGTTCACCCATGCTAGTCCTGACACGTCGAGTGAACGAAGCCATCGTCATCGGTGGCAACATTGAGATCCGCATCACCCGGATCGACGGCGACACCGTGAAGATCGGCATCGCCGCCCCCCGCGAGGTCCCGATCTTCCGCAAGGAAGTCCTGACGGACATTGCAGCGTCCAACCAGGCTGCGGCAGTTGCCTCCAGCACGGCATCGTTGCCGAAGCTGACGCTGCCCAA
Organism: Verrucomicrobiota bacterium; assembly: GCA_014584295.1. Taxonomy (GTDB): domain Bacteria; phylum Verrucomicrobiota; class Verrucomicrobiia; order Opitutales; family Opitutaceae; genus UBA6669. The sequence goes on along the minus strand of JACTNC010000058.1, from coordinate 165,869 downwards.
ACTGCCGCCTGTTGCTCCGAAACCACCCGCTGCCGGCTGAGTTGGTGCGCGAATCCGATGCGCGACCTCCTGTCCGCACCCACGACTTTCAACAACCCTGATTTTTCCATCCATCGATGAGCAGTTCTTCGTTCAGCGTCACCTCGTATGCCCTCGCAGAAGGCCTCGGCCGCACCCAGGAATTCCTGGGCAGGTCGATTTCCCGGCTCGGTTCAGGAAACCGGATCCTCCGTCCATCCGATGACCCGGTGGGTGTCGGTGTGACCGCAAGATTTGAGTCGCAGACCCGGCGGATTGGTGCGGCGGCCACGAATGTCCAGAATGCCATTTCCCACGTGCAGACGGCGGATGGCATGCTGGCGAAAATGGGGTCTGCCCTGACGCGACTCTCCGAATTGGCGACGCGTGCGCGCGACCCGATTCAAAGTGCGGGTGATATCGCGTTGTATCAGGAAGAGTTTAAGACGCTGCTTCAACAGGTGCGCGACACCGTTGGTGGCACGACTGCACAGATCGGCGGCACGACGGATGTCAGTGATCCGATTGGCGTGTTCAATGGCCGGCAATTGTTTGGGGCGGATGGAGGGATGAGCCTTGATGTCGGCGCCAATTCCGATGAAGTGGTCAATGTTGCGCCAAACAATCTGCGGACAGGCGCCGTAGCGTCCGTGATCACGCAGGATGCCTCCGGCAATTTCCTGCTTTCTGTCCAGGATCCGAATGCCGTTGCGGCGCTGGAAAGTGCGCTCGACGCGATTTCCGCCGAACGGGCCAAGGTCGGTGCCGTTCAGAGTCGCCTGGAAATCCTCGGGCAGACCCTGGCGGTTGAAGGCGAGAACCTCGGCGCGGCGCTGTCGCGGATCCGCGATGTCGACGTCGCCAGCGAGACCACCCAGATGACCAAGCTCAAGCTCCTCAACGAGACCGGCACCGCGATGCTGTCCCAAGCCAACCAGTCACCAAAGTCAGTGCTGCGGCTGCTGGAGGGATAATAAAGCCAATTTGGGAAATGATTTCGAGCGAAAATCCAACGCATCATTGTGGGCAGGTATAATAGCCACATGCCGTACCATGCGTCATCATCACTATATCATTTCATGCCAGTATCATATGTTAGAAATTTTGGATGGTTGTTGGCTGGACGATTCTTTAGATTGACTGTGGGTTTGACCGTCAGTGTTTGGATGGCTCGCCATCTTGCTCCCGAAGCGTTTGGCGAGCTGAACTATATGATGTCGCTGACAGCGATTATAGGACCGTTTGCCGCAGTTGGACTCGATGGATTGGTTGTGCGAGAGATTATCGAATCTCGGGAAGATGTCGGTGAGACGCTAGGAACCGTGTTCTGGCTGAGGTTGGTGGCTGGGAGCGTATTATATTTTACATTGCTAACTGTCTGGTGGCTTAAATTTGGCAATGGGAGAGAACTTTGGATGATTGCGCTTCTCGGATTTGATCTCATTCTGCAGTGCGCCAATGTTTTTGACCTGTACTTCCAGTCTCAATCGCAGAATGCCTGGACAGTACTCGCAGGCATTATTTCGCTAACGATTGCTTCCAGTATGCGGGTTCTGCTAATCGCCCAGGGTGCATCGTTAGAATACTTTGCTGGAGCCGTCTTGCTTGAGATGGCACTTTGGGCGCTGTTTCTGGCCATATTTTATGCTCGAAGAAATCTCCGGCGCATACGCTGGCGCTTTTGTGCGCGTCGAGCATGTGCATTGATTTCAAAGAGTTGGCCGATGGTTGTTTCGGCGGCGGCTATTGCTGGTTGCATGAGGCTTGATCAAGTAATGCTAAGAGTATTTACGGACGAAGAGTCAGTTGGCGTATATTCGGCCGCAATTCGCCTGGCGGAGGCATGGTATTTTGTCCCAATGTTTCTTGGTACGGTACTAAATCCTTGGATATTGCAAGGTCGCGCGCTTGGAGCGGAAACATATCGACAGCGTCTGACCAGGTTCTATGCCTACATGCTGTGGTCCGCTGTATTGTTAGCAGGTATATTGTGGATAGCCGCACCCCTCCTAGTGAACCAGCTCTTCGGAGAAGACTATCTGCGTGCTACGACCCCATTGCGGATACACTTGATGGGCGGAGTTTTCCTCACTATTGGCATTGCAGCCGGAAAATGGTATGTTGCAGAAGAGCATACCATAGGTGTTATGCGTAAGGCGATCCTAGGTCTTGCAACAAATCTGCTGCTCAACACACTTCTTATCCCCCGCCTGGGCATTAGCGGTGCTGCGATCGGTGCAGCCTCTGGCCACTTTGCCGCCAATATTCTTTATGATCTGATGGATTCTCGTGTAAGACCACAGCTTGGCCTAAAGCTCCGGGCATTCGCGCTGTGGAGGGTAGGGCTATCATGAATATGTTACATCGCTATCGTACGGTTTATACAACTGGAGCGTTTGATCCCTTCCACTTTGGCCATTTAAATATTCTTCGACGGGCTCGCAAGATTGCCGGAACGCTTATTGTTGGCGTCTCAACGGATGAACTGATCAGACAAGTTAAAGGTCGCGAACCCTTTATGAGCCTAGAGCATCGAATGGAGATAATTTCGGAACTTCGGTGTGTGGATAAAGTAGTAGCGCAAGTTGATAAGAATAAACAGCGTGTAGTTGATGAATTTGGTATCGATGCGATCGTGGTGGGTTCGGACTGGCGTGGACGCTATCCGACGGTTACCTGTGAAGTTATATACTTCGACTATACTGATGGTATCAGTTCATCAATGATTCGTGAAGGGTTGGACGCAAGAGATGCCCTTTGAGAAGGAAAGTCGGGAGGCTCGTCCTCGAGTATGGCTATATATATTTTCGATCAGTGTCGATTGGTCGTCTCTTGAGGTTGAGTTGAACCTGCGACGTGGAGAGGATATTTGCATCCTGACATCGCAACACATGTTTCCGTGTGAAAGGCTCCGGGTAGAACTTTGTGGGCCAGGTGCATGCCATTTTAGGACCTTTCATGATTTGATGGATGAGCGGGATATGGAGTCCTGTGATGAAGAGGCGGATAGAATTCTTGGGTTTGAGCTGAAATATAAGAGCGAACAGGTGGCAGAGTACTACTCTTTGCTGACTCGGCTTAAGAATGAAACGGCCGCAAGGCGGCTTGGTGCGCAATTTGATGTGCAAGGAGGGGCTGTCTTTTGTAATGATCTCGGGATTGTCGCTGAAGTATGGTGCAGCATAGGTTTGATTGATAGGACACCAAGTGCAGTAGCACCGAAGAGGAATTTGCTCCAGTGGTTGCGTGAAAAAATCCGTGAGCCGATCCCGTTGCACTATTTGCTTTGTGATGGGGAGAGGTGGTTACTGGTCGGGCGCCCTGAGCGGGTGAGCCAGTTTCTTGATTGGAAGAAGGTTAGATTGGAGGTCGTAGGCTGGACTACCCGTTGCTGGATTTCATTTCAATTCCGCGTCTTGCTAAAGATGAATTGGGATTTATATATCTGGAGGTTGCTCCTGCGGCTTGTGAATTGGCCATGGCGGCTGTTAGATCGAGCTGTTACCTGCGTGGCTGCTGCCAGCCATGCGCACAATCCGCGGATCGCGAAATTTGCCGTCGCTCGTGGATTGGAGTATGTAAATTTGCAGGATAGTTTCTTGCCGAGTTACTACCCAAGCCGATATCTTCTTTATAGACCTCGCGTCGCGCGATATTATGTATGGGATAGATTCTCGCAGGGCATCTTTAGTAATCATGGCTTGAAGAGTGTGGTTTGGAGTGGCTTTCAAGAATGGAAACTGCCAACAATCGATATTTCGGATGGAAGGGGTGGTCTGCGTCGGATACTGTATATATCAAGCGGGGCAGGAGATTGGACGGCACTAAAGAATCGATCCGACGAGGATCTTACACTAGCGCTGCTGATGAGCGTAGCCAGGCAAAGGCCCGATATCACAATTTGTTATCGGCCACATCCATTGTGGCTGCATCCGCAACATCAAGGGTTGATCTCGATAAAGCGTGCCATCGATTGCATCGCGGACACGGGGTTAGCAAACCTTATCGTGTCGCAAGGGGCGCAAGCGGATGGTTCTAGTTTCTCCCGGATGGGAAATCTATCTCTTGTTTCGTCGACGGTTGAAGAAGACATAGCTTGGGCGGATATGGTTCTGGGTGAGCACTCCCAGATGCTCTTGGTTGCGGCTCGTAGGGGAAAATTGATTGCGGGCGTCAACGTTTCAAAGCATGCTCCATACTTTGGTGATTATGTCCGGATCGGTTTTCCGCTAGTGACAACAGCAACGGAATTGAATACAATTCTGCTGAGCCTCGAAACCGATTGCCTCCGACAAAAGTTTCTAAGGGAGTATAATGAGGCTATTGTTAGACATAATCGTGAGAACTGTGGATCTATCGATTCAGTGCCACATCCCGCATGAATATACGTCATTTATTCCGTGGGTGCAATTTCCTTAGTCTTGAGGCTGAATTGATGAGGGTTGGAGAGAATTGCGGAGCGACCGCGGCTGAAATATTGGTCGTCCAAGCAGGAAAGTCCTGCTTACGCCGATCGCGGATTATAGAAGTCCCACGGGCTGCAATGTTTTGTAGGCGACGATGCCAACAAACTTGGATTCCCATGTACAGTTGCCTGGCTTGCCGATACAGGCAGTTTGTATGGGATTTGGTACTAGAGAATAGAAGCATTGGCTGTTCTGTTTATTAAGCTCCTGCAATACATGCGCAGCCTTTTGAAAGTGCTCATTCCATCAAGCCTCCGACGCAAGCTTCGCATGAGATTCCAGAGGAGATGGTTCCGGGGAACTTTCCAGTCTTGGGAGGAGGCGGCGGCTAGTTCGGTGGGTTATGATGATCTTGCAGTACTCGACCGCGCTGTGCAGGCGACGCGAGAGGTCTTGCAGGGTCGGGCATTATGGGAACGTGATGGTCATGCATTTCAAGAGTTGGAGGTACATACTCCGTTGATGGCCGCCTTTCAGAAGGTGGCGACCTGGAGTGGTATCCCTTTTGGAGTGGTCGATTTTGGAGGTGGCCTTGGAAGTACCTGGCGGCAGCACCAAGAGATACTTGGAAGTATGGGAGTGAAACGCTGGCGGATTGTCGAACAAGCTCACTTCGTAAAGGCCGGCGAGGAATTCTCATCAGGGACGCTTCAATTCCATGGTGAGTTGGAAGTAGCCCTCGACAGTGGGGATTGCAACGCCATCTTGTTCTCGGGAGTCTTACAATATTTGGAAGATCCCTATATCGTATTGTCCATGGCGATGAACAGTGTGGTAGAGTATATCATCATAGACCGAATTCCATTGTCTCTGGATGGATGCGAACGTATCACCGTCCAACATACACCGGCTATGCTTGGTGGAGGAAGCTACCCGTGCTGGCTAATGAGTCGGCAGCACCTGCTTGATGTTATAAAGGAGCGATTCGATCTGGTCAACGAATGGCAGGGTTTCGATCGGATTGATCCGGACGTGGTGCAATACAGTGGGATGCTCTTTCGCAGGCGGTAGACGACACATGAACCATCAGAGATTCTCTATAATGTGACATGCATTACTTCTGCACATATTGTGATCAGGGCTATGTCGCTCGGCTCTTATGCCTTAGACAATCTCTGATAGATCAGAAAGAGCCATTCAGATTGGCTGTTCTATGTTTCGACGAGGCAACGTTGCTTGTTGTAAGATCATTAGAGGGCGATGAACTGTGCGGAATTGCTTTGGATGAGTTCCTTTCATGCCATCCGGAATATGCCTCAAGTTGTGAGGGAAGATCTAGGGTAGAAAGGTATTTTACTGCTACGCCCGTCTTGATTTGTCATTGCTTCGATCTCTTTGTTGAGGCAGATGCAATTGCCTACGTCGATTCGGACCTCTATTTTTTTGGAGCGGCGTCTCTTGTTTTTGAGGCGCAGGCTGCTGCTGATATCGCAATCGTTCCGCACCGTTTTCCTGGAAGGTTAAGGCATCTTGAAAAGTGTGGGATCTACAACGTTGGTTGGGTGTCGTTTCGAAGGAGCCAGGTAGGTCTGGATTGCGTTGAGTGGTGGAAGGAACGCTGTCTGGAATGGTGCTATGACCGTGTCGAGGGAGGGAATTACGCTGACCAGGGCTACTTAGATGCAATGCCCAGACAATTTGGGAGTGTCGCCATAGTTTCGCATCGCGGAGTCAATCTGGCGCCGTGGAATGTGGAAGATGTGTCCATCAGACGAGATGGAATTAGAATTCTTGTAGATGAGGTTCCACTTCTATGTTATCATTTTCAAGGATTTCGGGAGGTGATTCCTAGTTGGTTCGATCTGGGGATTAATAGTTATGGAGTCAAACTTTCGGTAGCCATGCTGGATCTCATATATAAGCCTTACATGGATGCCTATGTCTACAATAGCTGGATGCTGAAGAGGAGGTTTGACATTGCTTCTCAGGTTGGATTTCCTAGGTTTGATGTTAGGGGAGGATCGAGATTTGCTAGGATAAGAAGAGAGGTAATGAAACGACTGTTGCCATACTGGTTGCTGGCGCGTGGGCGATTGACCCGGTATTCAATGGACGAGGGGAAATCAAGAGAGCACTGATTGGGTTTTTGAGAAATGGGGGAAGTTTTAGGGTTTGCGCTGTTTGATTCTAGTATCTAATGAGTGAGGTAATGTTAAATGCATTGGATGTGCTTTCTAATGAACTTGAGTATCAAGGAATCGATGGTGTGCGTGCGAGATGTTCGTTCCAATATGGACTCTTATCACGCTTGATTGAACTGTCAATAACCGCGAATAGCAAGGCACTGAACTTATCCAGTATCGGTGCGGGAGGATGCAATAGGACTTGAATAGGATTGTGATTATTCCGACCAGGGGCGAGAGCGCGTGGTTGCATGAAACAATCGCTTCGATTGAGAATCTCAATAGGCGTGTGGTAATTGTTGTGACCTGCCCTGTGAGGGTCAGGGAAACATTACTGTCTTCATGGCCGGCTCTACGTGTGATTGCGGATGAGGGTAGAGGTTTGTATGGGGTATTGAACGCCGCTATTAGGCGGTTTCGTGACGCCGAGGTGGTGACTTGGCTAAATGATGATGATATCTTTCTGATGCCTGGAGCGTTGGATGCATTGTTGGAGTTCGAGGGAATGTCGGATTGTGATGTTGTATATGGTCGTGTGAGGATGATGGACGCCAAGGGAGATCCACTGGGCGAAATACCGGTTGCGCGGTGCTGTCAGGATATTCGGGCTTTGTTGGCCCGTGGCATTGTACCTTTGGCGCAACCCGGTACGTGGTTCCGCATGCGCTTGTTCGAACGTCTTGGCGGATTGGATGAGAGTTTCCGGTTGGCGGGTGATTTGGATTTTTTCAGCCGGGCACTGGCAATCGGGGCGAAGTTCAAGTTTGTGCCCAAGGTGGTAGCTGGATTCCGGTTGCATTCGGGGCAGCTTTCAAAGGATGAAGCGATTGGCGGCGAGGAGAAGGCGCGGGCACTTCGACCCTGGGTAGGCGCGACCGGATCTGCAGGGGCATTGCTCCGATTCAGGCGCGACAATATTGGGGTTTATCTGGATAGGATTCGTCGGCATGGATTCGTTTCCATGCGCAGGCTCTATCGGCAGGGATAGAGGCTGCCCGAGTCATGCGTCCCACCGCACTCTTCATATCCAACATCCGCTGGGATTTTGTCTGGCAACGGCATCAGACGCTGGCATCGCTGTTTGCACGGGACTACGATGTCGTTTTCTGCGAGATCCCCGGTACCCGCCGACCCCGATTGCGTGACTTGGCGTGCGTATGGGACAAGCTGCGTCGTTTCCGCAGTGGGCCTGTGCCAGGTGATCCAGCTCCCAGCGGCATGCGCGTGGTGCGTCCCCCCGTGCTGCCGGCTGCCTACACCTCCCTATGCCGATTGAACGCCTTGCGATTGGAACGATGGCTTCAGCATGAAGCGCGCTTGCGCGAGGGCGTCGATTTGATCGTCAACTATTCTGCGGCTCGCACGGCTCTCCAGTTGATTGATCGGGTGCCTCATAAGAAATTGATTTACGACTGCACTGACGATTGGCTGGCGGTCAGCGGGATCCCCAAATTTCTGCCGAAAGACGAACAGCAGATTCTCCTTCGGGCGGATCTCACGCTTGTGCCGAGTCGAACGCTCCTGGAGCGGAAGCAATCACAAGCCAAACGTTGTGTGCGGTTGCCGCATGGGGCACTGGTCGAGCGTTTTCTGGTGCCGATGCGACCGCTTCATGGTTTGGAAGACCTGGTCTTGCTCTACTACGGGCACCTGCACCGGCAACATCTCGATTTTGAATTGATTGAAACCATAGCCCGGCTGCGCCCGGGATGGCGCCTGCGCCTGGTAGGTCCAGTCAAGACGCCGCATGTGTTTCCCGCGAATGTGACGCTTGTCGGCCAAGTGCCGCACGCCAACCTGCGGCACGAAGTCAGCCGGGCAGATGTCATTTTGCTCCCGTACGCGATCAATCGCTACACGGAAGCCGTGATGCCAGCAAAGACCTACGAATGCCTGGCCACAGGTCGGCCGGTGGTGGCGGCGCGGCTTCCGGAATTGATTTCAGAATTCCAGGATGTAATTGCTTTCCCCGGCACCACCGAGGACTGGGTTCCCGCCATTGAGAATCAAGTCCGCTTGGACAACGAAAGTGCCCGCGCTGCCCGGATTGCTCTGGCTCGGGCAAACACATGGGAACAGAGGTATGAGAGGATACTGGAGTTGTTGAACTCAAACTGAAGCCTGTCGCCCGCACCAAGGGTTGCGCGAGCGGGGGAACGTCACAAGACTGAGTGTGCATGGCGGAAACGTCTTCCATTCTGGGCATCGTCATTGTCGCTTATAAATCGCGCAATGAGCTTCCTGGCTGCCTCGGTTCCATTCCGTCGACACTGCATGATCGCGCGATCGAGGTGGTGGTGGTCGACAATTCTCTCGACGCCGATGGGACGGGTGCCTGGATGCGAAGCGAGCATCCCAGCATGACCTACATTAATCCGGGTGAGAATCTGGGTTTTGGCCGGGCAAACAATCTCGGCGCCTCCAGGGTTCGTGGCGAATGTCTGCTATATTTGAATCCGGACACGGTTTGTAACGCTCAAGCCTTGGAACACTGCGTGGAGCGTATCCGGCTCGAACGGGATATCGGGCTCATTTCCCCGCGTCTTGAACTGGCGGATGGGTCGATGGACCTCGCTTGTCGCCGGTCGATTCCCACGATGTGGGATGGATTTTGCAGGGCTACCGGACTGGCGGCGGCGTTTCCGGACAGGAAGCTATTCGCGGGCTACAACCTGACCTATCTTCCGAAGGAGGGCACGTACGACGTGGCGGCGATCAATGGCGCGTTCATGATGGGGCGTCGCGAGGTGCTCGAAAAGATCGGCGGGTTCGATGAGTCGTTTTTCATGTATGGCGACGACCTGGATCTCTGTATCCGCGTTCGCAAGGCAGGTTATCGGATCGTTTATGATGGGCGTCACTCGATTGTGCACCTGAAGGGGCTCAGCGTGGGAAAGGACTTTGACCGCATGTCCGAGGCCATCTTTGACGCCAATCGCGACGTCTACCTGAAGCATTTTAATCCCAAAGGTTCACGCTGGGTGGAGTGGAAATACCGCCTAGCCTTTGGTGCCTGGAAGCGGATCTCGCGGCTGCGCGCCCGCCTCCGCGGATCGAGGCGCGTGCGCCCGGCTTGAAGGCGACTGCCGCGCCGGAATCGCATCGGGGGGACATGCTGTATGGCCAGTCGCTTTCAGTGGAACGCATGCTTGAGATTTTCGGAGCTTTCTGTGGCGATAGGCGATCATGAGAACGGGTAGTCGATTGCTCTTGTCCGGTTTCTATCTGGCCTCCGCGCTGCTGGTGTCGGCGCAGACCTCCAAGGATGCGGTTATCGCCCGCATTGATCGGGACCAGGCGCCCTATACCGAGATCATGAACAAGATCTGGGATCTCGCGGAGGTTGGCTTCAAGGAGACGCGGAGTTCGGCTCTGCTGCAGGAGCGACTCAGGGCCGACGGGTTCAAGGTGGAGGCGGGGGTGGCGGGCATGCCGACGGCGTTTGTGGCGTCCTTCGGATCCGGCAAACCGGTGATCGGCATTCTCGCCGAATACGACGCTCTTCCCGGAATCTCCCAGGAAGGTGTGCCGGAGAAGAAGGCTCGTCCCGGCTCGACCGCAGCCCACGCCTGCGGTCACCACGCCTTCGGTGCCGGATCGATCGAGGCGGCGGCAGCGACTGCGGCATGGCTGAAGGCCACCGGCCGGAAGGGAACGCTGCGCGTTTACGGCTGCCCCGCGGAAGAGGGTGGGTCCGGCAAGGTTTACCTGGTGCGTGCGGGCCTCTTCAACGATGTCGATGCGGTGCTTCACTGGCATCCCTCCGATGGCAACAGCGCCATCACCGGTCCGAGCAAGGCGAACATCTCTGCAAAGTTTCGTTTCACGGGCGTCGCAGCCCACGCCTCCTCCGCTCCCGATCGTGGCAGATCCGCGCTCGATGGGGTGGAATCAATGGACTACATGGTCAACATGATGCGCGAGCACGTGCCCCAGGATGTGCGTATTCACTATGTCATTACACGTGGCGGCGAGGCGCCGAATGTGGTTCCGGCTTTCGCGGAGTCCTACTACTACGTCCGCCATCAGGACCGGCGCATCGTCAGGGAGGTGTTCGAACGTGTCACCCAGGCTGCCAAGGGTGCGGCAATGGGAACAGGGACGAGTGTGGAGTGGGAGATCACCGGTGGCGTGCATGATCTGCTGCCAAACGAGGCGCTCGCGAAGGTGGCACAGGCAAATCTCGAGCGGATAGGCGGTTTCAGCTACGACGAATCGGAGAAGCGCTTCGCTGCCGAACTGGGCAAGACCTTCATCGGCGGCCGCGCGGCGGCAGTCGAACTGGCCCGGACCGTGCAGCCCCTTAGGATAAATCCCAACGGGATGGGGGGCGGGTCGACCGATGTGGGTGATGTGAGTTATGCCGTGCCGACGGTTGGCGTGCGCACGGCCACATGGGTCCCCGGCACCCCCGCGCATAGCTGGCAGGCTGCCGCCTGCGGTGCCACCACGATTTGCGTCAAGGGGCGCCTCATGGCGTCAAAGGCGCTGGCATTGACGGCGCTGGATCTGTTTTCCGATCCGAGGATCGTTGCCGAGGCAAAGGCGGAGCTGATCCGTCGGCGCGGCGAGGATTTCAGGTACGAGCCGCTGCTTGGCGATCGCGCACCCGCGCTGAATTACCGGGATTGAAGCGCGGGCGTTGCGCTCGTCTCCACCACGCGGGGCGCGATGACCAGGGCAAGCGCTTCCTGCAGGGAAGCAAGCCGCACGGGATCGGTGGCCGGACTGTGATCGGCGTTTTCGATGTAGAACGTATCGATGGCCACGCCCTGCTCCGTGCCGACGCGCGCAAACGTGATGTCAAATCCGTGGTCGCTGATGGCTTTCCCGAGGCGGAAGAGGAGGCCGATCTCGTCGCGTGCCTGGATTTCCACGATGGTGCGCTGCATGGATGCCTCGTGGTACACCTCAGCAATGGGGGGAAACGAGTTCTGCATTGCATCATTTCCCTTCTTGGCGCTGGAGAGATAACGCGTGGTCGCCGCCAGCTTCCGCGCCTGCGCCTCGATGTCGGGCAGGAGATCCTTGTCCCTCACAAGAGCCGCTTCGACCGTCTGGGCAAATATCTCCTGGGCGCCGGCGTTCTGCACAACGCCGCGCCCGGGCTCCACTACGAAGAATGTATCGATTGCAATGTTGTCGCTTCGTGAAATGACCTTCGCGCCAAGAATCGAAAGGCCGGCGACACTGAATGCGCCCGCGAGTTTGTAGAAGAGCCCGGCACGGTCCCAGGTCACCACATTGACGACCGTGAAGGATCGATTGAGATCGTCCTTCCAGTCGATCACCGGTCGGAGGGTGCCGGTGGATTCGACGTCGGCGATGGAATGAAGCAGGCGGTTCACCATCTGGATGTGAAGCGCGACCTTGCTTGTCTCCGTGTGCATGAAATACCGCTCGGGCAGCAGGTGAAAATGCGCGGAGATCTCGTCTTGGCTGATCCCTGGGATGTTTCTTTTGACGAGTTCCTGAAAGGTGGCCTCGAGTCGCTGCGAGTTGCGCGTGGCAAGCTCCTCGCCGTGGAGCAGTCGCTCAAGCGTGGCGCGGTAGAGCGCCGTGTGGAGTGTGTCCTTGTAGCCGTTCCAGAGTCCTGCCGCTGTCCCGCGCGCATCGCAGAACGTGTGGACGTAGAGGTAACGGAGCCGGTCGGCGTCGCCCACGACCTCCGCAAACGCGGCTGCAGTGCTCGGATCATCGACGTCGCGTTTTTGCCAGAAGCGCGTCATCACGAGGTGATTCTTGATCACGAAGACCACAAACTCGCGGCTTGTCGCGTCGATTTCCATGCGATCAAGCAGCGGCGCGGCGATGGCCACACCGCTTTCGGCGTGTCCCTTTATGCCTCGGGCCTTGCCGATGTCGTGAAGCAACAGGATGAGATAAAGCAGCGTGGGCTCCGGAGTTTCGTGGAGGGTGGTCCGGTACTTGAGGCTTACGGGCTCCGCATCCGTAAAAATGAAATCGAGTTCGCGGATCGCGTGCAGCGTGTGGATGTCCGCGGTGTAGCGGTGATAGAACTCGTGCTGGACGAGACACGTCAGCGCATCGAATTCGGGAATGAAGCGCCCGAGCACACCCAGCTCATGCATCAGCGAGAGGGTGGGATACACGGCCCCGGACTGTTGGAGAATCGAGCGGAACGAGATGTTTGCGTCGCGTGACTGCTGGACATGGCGCGTCAACAGCGGAAGTGCGTCGCGAATCAATCCCTGCAGCGCGAAATCGGGCTTGGCATTCAGTTGCTGGCAGTGGCGGAACACGCGGATGATGCGTGCCGGATCGGCCTTGAAGACCTCGGGGGATTCCGCCGCGAGTTCGCCACCGCGAAGAATGAAGCCGTCGATGCGCTTGGTTTTCTCGAATCGCTTGGCGCGGATCGCCTCGCGAAAGGACATGAGAGCGCCGTTCGGAGTTTCCAGGGTCAGTGCGAGCCTGCTTTCGATCAGGCGGGAGATGCGATAGATCGTCTGCGCTGACCGGTAGTAGTCGCGCATGAACTGTTCAACCCGCCCAAGCAGGTCGCGGTTCGTGTAGCCGAGGCCGAGTGCGATCTTCGGCTGGACATCAAGTGCCAGTACGTCAGTCGGTCGCTTGCTCTGGAAATGCAGTTCATTGCGGACGCGATGCAGGAACGTGTACGCGCGTTGAAAATCGCGGACATCATTCGGTCGCAGGTAGGCTTGCGTGGCGAGTTCGTCGAGCGACGTGATGCCGAGCTTCACCCGCGCCATCCAGAGCGTGTTTTGGTAGTCGCGCAGCCCGCCCACACCGTTCTTGATATCGGGCTCCTGCAGGAAAACGGTGTCACCATATTTTGCCCGACGCGCCACTTGGTCGGCGAGGCGTGCGGCGATGTAGCCACGTGGGTTTTCCTCCGTGTAAAAAGCGCGGTAGGCCGAAGAGAAAGACTCGAAGAGCGCCGCTGAGCCGGCGACCAGGCGCGCCTCCAGTAGCGCCGTCTTTGTCTGAATGTCAGCGCGGGCCTCGGCAAAAGTCTCATCGACGGTTCGTGTGGCGTGGCCGACTTTCAAGCCGCAGTCCCACAGGATGTAGAGGATCTCATTGCTGAGGTGTTCCTGGAGCGGCTTGATTGTGCCGGCCTTTACCTTCGAGGGAAACAGGAACAGGACATCGATGTCGCTCAGCGGACTGAGCTCATTCCGCCCGTATCCGCCGAGGGCGATCAGGGCGACAGGGGAGGGCGCCTCGCCGTGCTTCATCACGTAGGTGCCCATCGCGTAGTCGAACAGGTGCCCGAGCAGGATGTCGACCATGGCGGCCCGCGCGTGCGCGGTTTCGAGTCCGTTGGCACCGGCGTCGTGATGCATGCGGATCATCGCGCTTTCGAGACGCAGGAAGGTCTTGCAGGCGGCGAGCCGCTGGGCGGCAGGGACCTCGCCTGTGAAATTGAGGCGTTCGCGTGCGTGCTTCTGGATGCGACCGATCATCGGGTGGCGGCGTGGAGTGGAGAGAGGAAGTTCAGAACAACGCAGCAAAGCCCGTCAGGCGCGAATTCTTTGTTGCGCATCGATAGGCTCGAGCGCACCCGGCTAGTGCAAAAAATTGATGATCAGTGACCAACCAGGGGGCCCGATTCGCATTTTCAGTCTGGGATGAACTGGAATTCGCGATTCAAATGCAAAGCCGCTGTGGCATCGGATGCGCGTTTTCCGGGAACGACCTCGATGGATTTGGCGTTTGAAGGACTGCTTGCCTCAGGTTGCGGGCGGCGGTTGGATTTTTGGTTCAACTTAAAAGCTATGCCCGAGATCACCAAGAGCTACGAACCGCATGAGGTTGAAAAGAAGTGGTACGCCGCCTGGCAGGCCGCCCGGTGCTTTGCGGGCAAGGCGGAACCCGGGCAGGAGACCTACACGATCGTCATTCCGCCGCCGAATGTCACAGGCATCCTGCACATGGGGCATGTGCTCAACAATACGCTTCAGGACGCGCTGATCCGGCGTGCCCGGCTTGAGGGGAAGGCCGCCTGCTGGATTCCGGGGACGGACCATGCGGGCATCGCCACGCAGACGATGGTTGAAAAGCACCTGAAGAAGAGCGAGGGCAAGGGGCGGCGGGATCTTGGCCGCGAGGCGTTTCTTGAACGGGTATGGTCGTGGCGGGAGGAAAAGGGCGACATGATCCTCAAGCAGTTGCGGCAGCTTGGTTGCTCCTGCGATTGGGATCGCACGCATTTCACGATGGACCCCGGCTACAGCCGCGCGGTGCTGACAGCGTTCGTGCACCTCTTCAACAAGGGCAACATTTATCGCGGCAAACGCATGGTCAACTGGTGCCCGGTGTCGCTCACGGCGCTCTCGGACGAGGAAGTGGAGATGCGTCCGACGAAGGGTTTCATCACCAAGCTCAAATACGATCTGGTCGAGCCGGAGGGCGAGATCACGCATCTCGTCGTTGAGACGACCCGACCCGAGACGATCCCGGCGGATGTTGCGCTGGCGGTTCATCCTGACGACGAGAGGTACAAGGCACTTGTTGGAAAGAAGGTCTGGCGTCCCCTCGGCGAGCGGGTGGCGCTCCCGATCGTGGCGGACGCCGCGGTTGATCCCGCATTCGCGGCGGGCGTGCTGAAGGTGACCCCTGCGCATGACAAGGTGGACTTTGAAATCGGGCAGCGTCACCGCCTGCCGGTGATCGACGCCCTCAATCCCGATGGCTCAATGAACGCCGAGGCAGGGCCGGAGCTGGCGGGTTTGGATCGATTCGCGGCCCGCAAGAAGGCCACGGAGCTCCTTCGCGAGCGGGGTTCGCTGCTTGAGGAGAAACCTTACGAGAACAATGTCGGCTACTCGCAGCGCGCCGGAGTTCCGATCGAGCCCCGTCTCACCCAGCAATGGTGGCTGCGCTATCCCCGCGTCGAGGAGGCGAAGCAGGTTGTAAGGGACGGCCTGATACAGTTTCATCCGGAGCGCTGGAGCAAGGTCTACCTCAACTGGCTCGACAACATTCAGGATTGGTGCATCAGCCGCCAACTGTGGTGGGGACATCGCATTCCGGTCTGGTACCGGAAGGGAATCGACCGCGAGAGGCTTTCAGAGGCGGACCTCGCGGATCCGACGAAGGTGCATGTGTCGCTGGAAGGACCTGCCGATCCGGCAAACTGGGATCAGGAAGAGGACGTGCTTGATACCTGGGCGTCCTCGTGGCTGTGGCCGTTTGCGACGCTGGGATGGCCGAATGAGCGGGAAATGAAGGCGGCAGACTACGCCGCATTCTATCCGACGACCACGCTGGCAACGGGCGCGGACATCATCTTTTTCTGGGTCGCCCGCATGATCATGGCCGGATTGGAGTTTACGGGGTCGGACCTGAACAAGCCCCTGGAGGCATCACGTCGCGGGCGCGCGAAGGATGAACCGCTTTCACCCGAGGAACTGCGGCGCCGTGTGCCGTTTCGGCATGTGTATTTCAACGGTATCGTTCGCGACAAGCAGGGGCGGAAGATGTCGAAGACGCTTGGAAATTCGCCTGATCCGCTGGATCTGATTGCGAAGTACGGCGCGGATGGGCTGCGCTTCGGACTCCTGCAGATCGCCCCATTGGGGCAGGATGTGAAGTTCGACGAGGATCGCATCGAGGGCGGAAAGAATTTTGCCAACAAGCTCTGGAATGCGTGTCGCTTTCGCCAGATGAGCGGCCCCATGGCAGACAACCGCTCGCTCGAGGCGATCCTGTCGCGCCTGAAATCAGCGCAGTTCGACGATGACGACCATGCATTGCTGTCGGCGCTGCTCGAGACCATGAGCACGGTCGGGCGCGGTTTTGCCGACTTCGAATTCGCCGGGGCAACGCAGCGTTTGTACGGCTTTTTCTGGAACGACTTTTGTGACTGGTACGTGGAGGTGGCGAAGTCGCGGATCCAGGATCCGGTGGCCCAGCCGCATGTGCTCGCGATTCAGGATCTGGTGATACGCGAATTCCTCCTGATGTTCGCGCCATTTGCACCGTTCATCACCGAGGAACTCTGGCACCTGCTCGGCTACGGGGCCGAGGGCGGTTTCCTTCAGGACGCGCGTATCCAGACCGCGGGACAGTTGACTGCTGCGCTTTCCGCGCACGGGCTGGTGGTTGACGCAGCGGCGAGCGGCCGGGTGGAGAAGTTGAAACAGCTTACGACGCTGGCGCGCCAGTTGAAGGCGGACCAGGCCGTGGCGCAGAAGCGGGATGTCACATTCCATGCGCTTGCGAGCGATGCAGATTGGGCGGACCTAGCCGCAGCCTCGGGCAAGCTCATTCGCCTGCTGGGTGCCGTCGCGATAACGCGGACTACGGACAAGCCGGCATTGCCGGCAATCGTGACACCGCTTGGCACGCTTTTCCTCGATACCGGCATCAAAGTCGACGCCGCGGCTGAAAAGATCCGTCTCGGCAAGGAGCTCGATCAGCTTCGCAAACATGTCGCAGGCACAGAGGCGCGTCTCGCCAACCAGGCATTCGTGAGCAAGGCACCGCCCGCAGTCCTGGAAGGGGCACGCAAGCAGCTCGCCGATCAAAAGGCAAAATATGCAGAGATCGAACGCCTGCTCGCTGCTCTCTGACAGCAGAGAAGTGCATTTCTCCGAATTCCGCATTCGGAGGGTTTTGAATGCGTGAAGTGTTTTTTCTCGGTTGGGTCCTATAGGTCAGGCAAAGGCGTCATGGCCCGGCAATTGACGTCGCACGCCAGCGACGCTCGGGGGCGCCTGACCTGGAGGGTCACGCTTCGTCGTGGCCGGATTGAGATTGGGCTGGAGGTTCCGGATCCACGGAATACCCGAAGGTTCGTGATAGGGAGGGATCGCAAGGGCGAAAGGACGGGCGTCGGGATGCGGTGAGCGGTCCCAGGCACGACGAAGCGTGCCTCTCCAGGAGGGGTCTATCGCGGTGTATTTGCGAAGCAAGTCCCCGAGACAAATTTTATTCGTTTTATAAAATACTTTTAAACAGCGAGATATGAGATTTTTGATACGGAATTTGCTAAAAATGATATCAAGATGCTTCGGGTTCTGATTTTTTGAAAATTTCTTAGTTTACTAAATTACGTCATTAACAGAGGTTAGTGGGGTGATGAGTAGGGTAATGGAAGTGGTACCGGTTGCTGACGCGATTACTGACCTTGAATCCGCCCCTGCCGAGGATCGGGTGCAATGGGCATTGCGGGAGTTTGAAGGCAGGGTCGTGATGACTACCAGTTTTGGGATCCAGTCTGCGGTGATGCTACATCTGGTCACCCGCATCGCTCCCTCCCTTCCGGTCGTATTCATCGACACGGGTTACCTCTTCCCCGAAACCTACCGGTTTGCGCAGGAGTTGACCGAAAGACTGTCGCTCAACCTCAAGATTTTCACTCCGGCCATGACCGCGGCGCGTCAGGAGGCGATGTTCGGTCGCCAGTGGGAAATGGGGCTGGAAGGGCTCAAGCGCTACAATTTGATCAACAAGATTGAGCCGATGGACCGTGCGATGCGCGAACTCGGCGCCGTGGCTTGGCTGGCGGGCTTGCGTCGGGTACAGGCTTCAAGCCGGGAACGGCTGAAGGCCGTCCAGATTCAGAATCGCGTGACCAAGATCCATCCGATCGTGGATTGGGACAATCGTCAGATCCATCGTTACCTGACCGAACACGATTTGCCCTATCATCCGCTCTGGGAGCAGGGTTATGTGTCGGTGGGCGATGTTCATAGCACGTCTCGACTGGAGCCCGGGATGACCGAGGAGCAGACGCGGTTTGGCGGTCTCACCCGGGAATGCGGCCTGCATGAGCCGGGGGCACGGGCGGATTTTCAGATCTGACATCGTTTCCTTCCGCGGTGTGGAACTCCGAAAGAAAAATGCCCGCAGCCTTCTCAGGCGCGGGCATTGAAAGTGCCATGAAAACTTGGCCGGGTCGTCGGAGATTTCAGATCTTGTCGACGATTCGATCCGCGAGGCCGTAGGCGATTGCTTCCTTTGCGTTCAGGTAGAAATCGCGGTCCGTATCCTGGTTGATCTTTTCGATCGGCTGTCCCGACGCGGCAGCCAGGATCTGGTTGAGCTCGAGACGGAGCTTTTCCATTTCCTGCGCCTGGATGTTGATGTCGGTCGCCGGACCGCTGAAACGGCCGCTGATCAGCGGTTGGTGGATGAGCACGCGGGAATGCGGATAGAGAAGGCGTCGCCCCTTGGGTGCCGCACTGAGGAGGATCGAGCCCATGGAAGCGGCCATGCCTGTGACAACGACCGTCACGGGCGATGTGATGAGCTTCATGGTATCGTAAATGGCCATTCCGGCGGTGATTGAGCCGCCCGGACTGTTCAGGTAAAAGGTGATCTCCTTGCCCGGATCGATGGCTTCGAGGTACAGGAGCGATTCCGTGATCTGCTTGGCGGTGGCATCGGTCACGGCACCCCACAGGAAGATCTTGCGCTGCTCAATGAACTTCCGGGCCATCAACATGGCAACCGAACCGCCGGCCTTCTTTTCCTCGCCTTCCGCGTCCTTGTCATCGTCGTCCTCATCATCGTCAAGATGCGGTGCTGGGGCGTTCAGGGCCGGATGGAAATTGTGGAAATGCATAGGCCTCGAACGTTGAGAGCGTTGGGTTGCTTGGCAAGTCCGCCTATCCGATTGGTATTGGAAACGATTCGCTGAGAATTTCAGGCTGAATTTCAGTCTCAAGCCTTTGTGCCGGGCGCCGATTTTATGCAGACCCACACATGGTCTCCCAAACTCCTGCCGCACCCGAAGTCGCAGCCGTATCAGCGGAACGTATTGTTCAGGAAACGAAGGACATACCTTCGGCTCCGCGCGTGTTGCCGCGCCTCAAGGACCTCTTGAGCGACGGCAATTCGTCCGTCTGCGATGTCGTAGCCATGATTCGAATCGAACCGAGCATTGCCGCCCGTGTTCTACAGGTTTCGAACAGCGCCTATTACTCCAAAGGAAGTGCGCGTTGTACGTCAGTCGCCGAGGGAATCGGCCGGGTGGGATTTGACCAGGTTTATGCGATGGTCATGCATGCCGTGACGTCTCAGGTGCTGTTGCGGCCCTTGGCGACCTATCAGCTTGAGCCGGATGATCTCTGGAAACGCTCGGTGACCTGCGGCATGGCGGCCGAGCTTCTTGCGGACCAGTGCGGGCAGGATCGTGAGACGGCCTACACCCTCGGGCTCCTTCACGGAATCGGCATGATAGCGATCGATTCGTGGGCGTTGATCAACAATCCGAGCCTGGTGATGATACCCAAGGGATTTCCAAGGGAATACACGCAGAGCGAACGTGCGCTGCTCGGTTTTACCCACGCGGATGTCGGAGGCATTCTGCTGAAACGCTGGGATTTCCCGGCCGATGTTGTGTCTGCGATTCGTTACCAGTATTCACCACCCGCCGCGGGGACGGGCGCATCCCTCGCAACGCTGATCTATGCCGCAAAGTGGCTGTGCGATGCGGCGTGGCCTAAGGAAGGTGTCGTGGTGCCGCCGCCCGATGAACTGTGGCTGAAGCGAATCAAGCTCGATCTGAAACGGCTGGAGAAAGTGGCCGAGGATCTGAAGTCGCGCGAGGAAGAGTTGAAACAGCTCCTGCAGATAGAAGGTTAGAGTCGAGGATTGGAACGCGCATTTGGTACAATGCGTTTGAAACCCATGAGGGGGTGCGTATGTCAGGGAATCCACATTCTCATGACAAAAGCGTTCGCATTTCTCCTCTTAGTTGCGTCGGTCCTCGCCACCGGATGCTCAACCAGCCGCTCGAACGCTGCTTTTTCTCCGCAGTTCGATCGCGCAAAAGTGAAGTTCGTTTTTGTCGAACGCCGTCTGGCCGACAATAACAATGTCCGCGATCGTTTTGTGGATGCGTTGCGGGCGCGCGGATTCACTTCCGAGGCCGGGCCGCTGACGCTCATGCCGGAGAAGGGGGTCGATGTGGTGCTCGTGTACGAGGACACCTGGGAGTGGAACTTTGGCAATCGATTGGTGGAACTTCGCGTGCAATTGAGAAACCCACGCACAAACGAATTGCTCGCCGGCTCCGTGCTGCACCGCGGCGCCATTTTCGGCAAGAACACCAGTGAAATGGTGGAGGCGATTGTCGATGACCTGTTTGAGAATCGGTCCGCGAAGCGAAGGATGCTCTGAGGTGTGAAGCGTGCCAGACCGCGTGTCTTTTCTGTTCGAATTCGGACCGTTTGACGGCCGCTCCGTTGACAGCGCCATTGTAAAATGCGTCTTGTGCGCCCCCGTGCCCGCCCGATGCTAGCGAGGCATCCGCGTCATGTCACCACCGCGCAGCAAGAAGATTTCCAAGGCCTGGCTTGAGACTCCCACGGAGGGGAGGGTGGAACTCGCGCACGATTGGAGGGCGCGGTATAATCCGCCGCTGGTTCTCGTAGGTGATGGCGCTCCAAAGTGGGCGTCGGTCGCACGGGTGCCGGATTATATTTTCGGCTGCGAGAGCGGCTATTTCGTCAACCGGAAGGAAGAGATCTATTTTTTTATCCGGGTGAGTGATTTTCCTGAGGCGGCGACGTCGGAAAACGTCTCGCTCTACCTCGCCGGCGATTTCAACGGCTGGGCCGAAGCCATTGGCAACCCGCACTGGGAGATGGTCCGGGCCACCCTTGCGGGGGAAGCGGTCTACATCTGGCACGGCGTTTCCCGGGCGTTCTACTCGGACCGTGGTGCACAGTTCAAGTTCGTCACTGGCGACGCCCATTGGCTGGAGGTTCCTCTTAACGCACCCAATGCCGTACATGATGGCGCGGGGAACCTCAACCGTCAGGTGGACCCTGATCGGACGGGGCAGCACCTTTTTCAATTTGTACTCGAACATCCTCTCGACCTTTCGAAAGTCTGGCGGGTGGGCTGGGCAGACGAGCATGTCGAGGCGCAGCAGGTTCCGCTGATGCCCGGTGCGTTTTTCTACCACATGCAGTCGCCACTGCCGCTGGGCGTGACGATTTCCGGCGAGACGACGGTTTTTCGTTTGTTTGCGCCGCGCGCGAAGTTCGTGCAGCTCTGCGTTTGCGATGCGCTGGAGCTGCAGGAACAGCCGATGCGTTACGAACTTCACCAGCGGGAGCAGGGCATCTGGGAACTCACACTCGATCAGGACCTGCATGGCTGGTATTACTGGTACCACGTCGATGGCCCCCGGGATTCCTTTGGGCATTTTGATCCCGATCACCGCATCCTCGATCCCTATGCGCTGGCGACCGTTTCCCGCGAAGGGCCGGGGATTGTCCTCTCAAGAGAGTGGATAGGCAACGCGAACCGCGGACGCTTCCGCACGCCGGCGTGGCAGGATCTGGTCATTGCCGAGGCCCATGTTCGCGACCTTGTCGAACAGGCACCGGTCGATTTGACAAAGTGCGAGCGAAAGGGCTTCGCGGGCCTGGCCGCCTGGGTGCGCAGCCCCGACTTCTATCTCGACCGGCTTGGAGTCAATTGTGTTGAGCTTCAGCCGGTCCAGGCAGCCGATGCCAAGACCCGCGAGGAATATCACTGGGGATACATGACGGTGAATTTTTTTGCGCCGGCCTTCGGCTATTCGACCGCTCCGGAGAAGGCATCGGGTGTGCGTGAACTGCAGGATCTTGTAGCTGCCTTTCACGAGCGGGGCATCGCCGTGCTGCTCGATGTTGTCTTCAATCACGTGGGCGAGCCGGCCCACCTCATGTACGTCGACAAGCTCTACTACTTCGAGCAGAACAACGACGGGCATCTCGCCAATTGGAGCGGGTGTGGAAACGACATTCGTGCCGAGGCGGCGATGGTCCGGCGGCTCATCGTCGACAGCTGTGTGCATCTGATTCAGGCCTACGGCGTGGATGGCTTTCGCTTCGACCTTGCCGAACTGCTGGGAATTCCTCTTCTGCGCGAGGTCGAGGCAGCCCTGAAGGCGGTCAAGCCCGACGTCGTCCTGATCGCCGAGCCCTGGAGCTACCGCGGTCATATTGCCGCCCAGCTTCGCGACACCGGATGGGCGTCGTGGAATGATGGATACAGGGATTTCATGCGCGAATTTGTCCGGGGCGGCGGCAGCCGGGGCAGCTATGAGTACTTCCTCAAGGGATCACCCTGGCACTTTGCCCACTGGCCGGCGCAGACGGTCAACTACACGGAGTCCCACGACGACCGTGTCTGGATCGACGTCATCACCGAGAACGCGGGTTTTGATGGATACCACCCGACCGCGAATGACCGGCGCCGCACCCACATCATGATTGCGGTCCTCCTGATGTCGGTGGGCATTCCCATGGTGGCCCAGGGCCAGGATTTCCTTCGCTCAAAAAGGGGTCTCACAAACACCTATCTGCGCGGCGACATCAACGCGCTGGATTACCGCCAGGCCAGCAGGTTTTCAGGCACGCATGCCTATTTTGCGGAGTGGGTTGCCTTCCGGAGGAGCAGGCGGGGCCGACTGCTACGGCACTATTCGCGCGTCAGCGATGGATTTTTCCAGTTCTGGTTCGCAAACGACTCCCTTGCTGCGGCCACGCTCTACAACGCCGATTGTTCCCAGGGAACGACGCGCCTCCTGTTTGCCGTGAATCCGACTGCTAACGATGTTTTTATCGAACTGGGTGAATCCGTCTTCGCCGGGCCCGCATGGAGTGCGTTGGCGGATACGGAGCGTTTCCATGGCGATGGTCAGACGGGAATGCCGCAGCACCTTGAGCGCAATTTGTTTGTTCCAGCATTGAGCTGCGGACTCTGGGTAAGCGAAAAGGACTGATCGGGCGAGTGGAGGTGAGGGTAGCGCGACCGGCTGGATGCTGCCAGTTTTTTGCTGAAAACAGTGCACTGCTTCCAGCCAAAACCCTTGCGTTTGGGCCAGCCGGGCTTTTGGTTGACCCTCCGCGCGTCCACATCACTCGCGGGCCAACTCAAACAGTTCATTAACACCTAGAAATCGGAAAGACCCATGGCAGTTAAAGTCGCAATCAATGGTTTTGGCCGCATCGGCCGCCTCGTTTTCCGCGCACTCGTCGAGCAAGGTTTGCTCGGCTCGACGCTCGACGTCGTTGCCGTGGGAGACATCGTCCCGGCCGACAATCTGGCCTATCTGCTCAAGTACGACTCCACCCAGGGCAAATTCAACGGCACGGTTTCCTCGAAGAAATCCTCCGCTGACAAGGCCGAGGATGACGTTCTTGTGGTCAACGGTCGCGACATCCTGGTAGTTTCAGCGAAATCGCCCGCCGAACTGCCTTGGGCCAAGCTGGGTGTTCAGCTTGTCATTGAGTCGACGGGGCTGTTCACCGATGCCGAGAAGGCCAAGGGGCACATCGCCGCGGGTGCCAAGAAGGTCATCATTTCCGCTCCCGGAAAGGGCGAGGACATCACCGTCGTCGTGGGCGTCAACGACGACAAGATCGACCATTCGAAGCACAATATCATTTCCAACGCCTCCTGCACGACGAACTGCCTGGCTCCGGTTGCCTATGTTCTTCTGAAGGAAGGCTTCGGCATCGCCGAGGGTCTCATGACCACGATCCATGCCTACACCGCGACCCAGAAGACGGTCGATGGTCCGTCCAAGAAGGACTGGAAGGGTGGCCGCACCGCGGCGCAGAACATCATCCCGTCCACCACCGGTGCAGCCAAGGCGGTCGGCCTGGTGCTCCCGGAGGTGAAGGGCAAACTCACCGGCATGTCGTTCCGCGTCCCGGTTCCCACGGTCTCGGTCGTCGACCTGACCTTCAGGAGCACGAAGGACACCTCCCTCGAGGAGATCAAGGCGGCCTTGAAGAAGGCGTCCGAAACCTACCTGAAGGGGATTCTTGGATACACGGACGAGGAGGTCGTTTCGACGGACTTCATCCATGATGCGCGCTCATCGATCTTCGACGCCGGCAGCTCGATCGAGCTCAACAAGAACTTCTTCAAGCTGGTGAGCTGGTACGACAACGAGTGGGGCTACAGCAATCGTGTGGTCGATCTCACGAAGTCGATCGCTTCCAAGCTCTAAGAATCAGGATACATCGGCCCTGTGGTCCACCCGCCATCCGGCACGGCTGACAGGCCGTCCGTGCGGGCGGCGGGTCCCGCGGGGCAATCTTTCCAGCGGTTTACCATGCCCAAGTTCAAAACCATCCGCGACCTCGATCTCGCCGGCAAACGCGTGTTCATGCGCGTCGACTTCAACGTCCCCCAGGACAAGGTCACCGGAGCAATCACCAACAA
Source organism: Verrucomicrobiota bacterium (assembly GCA_014584295.1). Taxonomy (GTDB): domain Bacteria; phylum Verrucomicrobiota; class Verrucomicrobiia; order Opitutales; family Opitutaceae; genus UBA6669. The sequence goes on along the minus strand of JACTNC010000058.1, from coordinate 141,094 downwards.
CCAGCGCATTGTCGCTGCGCTGCCCACGATCAAGTACGCCATCGAGAAGGGCGCCTCGGTTGTCCTGGCCAGCCATCTCGGCAGGCCTGACGCGAGGGTGGTGGAGAAGTTTTCCCTCAGGCCGGTCGCGGCGGAGCTGCAGAAACTCCTCGGAAAACCGGTGGCGTTCGTGAACACGTGCGTCGGACCCGAGGCCGAAAAGGCCGCGAATGCGCTCAAGCCGGGTGAGGTGCTCCTCCTGGAAAACCTGCGTTTCCACATCGAGGAGGAAGGCAAAGTGAAGCTCGACGACGGCTCCACCTTCAAGGCAAAGCCGGAACTGCTGGCCGCGTTTCGTGCGGCGCTCTCGAAGCTGGGCGATGTCTATGTTAACGATGCCTTTGGCACTGCCCATCGTGCGCATTCCTCGATCGTCGGCGTGAACCTTCCCCAGAAGGCGGCGGGTTTCCTGATGGAGGCGGAGCTCAAGGCATTCTCCTCCGTCCTGGAGAATCCGAAGCGTCCGCTGCTCGCCATCCTCGGTGGAGCCAAGATCGCCGACAAGATTCCGCTCATCAAGAATCTCATCGAGAAGGCGGACAGGATCATCATCGGCGGCGGCATGGCGTACACCTTTCACAAGGTGCTTCGCGGAATGAAGATTGGCAGCAGTCTCTTCGATGCAGAAGGCGCCAAGATGGTGGGTGAACTCCTCATCAAGGCCCAGGCGCGCGGCGTCGAATTGATCTTCCCGATCGACTTCATTGCCGCCGACAAATTCGCCCCGGACGCCAATACGCAGCCGGCCGACCTCGTCTCGGGCATTCCCGATGGATGGGAGGGACTCGACGCGGGGCCGAAGTCGATCGAGCTCTACCGGAAGGCGATCCTCTCCGCGAAGACCATCGTCTGGAATGGACCTCCGGGCGTGTTTGAATTTGAAAAATTCGCCACCGCCACGCGCGCGATGGCCGAGGCGATGGCCGAGGCGACCGCCAACGGAGCGATTACCGTGGTGGGCGGCGGCGATACCGCCACGGCTGCCAAGAAGTTCAAGGTTGCCGACAAGGTCACCCACTGCTCCACGGGAGGCGGTGCCAGTCTCGAATACCTGGAAGGCAAGATTCTTCCCGGCGTGCAGTTCCTCGAAAGCTGAAAGATTTATCCATGTCACCTCGCAAGAAACTGATCGCCGGAAACTGGAAGATGAACAAGACCTCCGCGGACGCTGTCGCGCTCGCGCAGGAAATCGTTTCCGCCGTGGGCAAGCAGACCGAAGTCGACGTCATCGTTTGCCCGCCCTACACCTCGCTGGAGTCGGTTGCCAAGGTCCTCGATGGATCGACCGTCAAGCTCGGTGCGCAGAATGTTCACCCTGAGCCGAGTGGCGCCTACACGGGGGAGATTTCCGTCGCCATGCTGCGGGCATTCTTTGCGAGTTCGGTGATCCTCGGTCACAGCGAGCGCCGCACCTATTTCAAGGAGAGCGACGCCTTCATCAATCAGAAGGTGATTGCCTCGCTCAAGGGACAGCTCCGTCCCATTCTCTGCGTGGGCGAGACGCTCGGTGAACGCGAGGCCGGGTCAACCCTTCGGGTCGTCCAGACCCAGCTTGAGGGAGGGCTCGAAGGCGTGAGCAAGGAGATGGCCACCAGCGTGGTCATCGCGTACGAACCCGTTTGGGCGATCGGCACGGGCAAGGTGGCCACGACCGAGCAGGCGCAGGAGGTGCATGCCTTCATCCGCACGCTCCTGGGAAAACTTTTTGGTGAGACGATTGCCCAGAAGATCCGCATTCTCTACGGAGGCTCGATGAAGCCCCAGAATGCGCCCGAGCTGCTCGCCCAGAAGGACATCGACGGTGGCCTGATCGGCGGAGCGAGCCTCGAGGCACGCAGCTTCCTGGACCTCGTCAACGCCGCCGCCGGCGTGAAGTGATCGCCCGACGCCTGGATCGGCGAAAAGAGGAATGTCACAACGCCGAGCGCGAAAGCCCGGCGATGATGCTCCTTCAGCGCGCTCTGCGCTGAACCCGTTGCACCGCTTCGGGAGTGCAAGCCCGTACTGGCAACTTTGCTTCGTGACGCGAGAGAAGCGCTTTGCCGGGCTCCTTATCGCGGCCGACCCAATTATTTCCAGAGACTTCACTTTCCCGACTCGGTCCGTATACTCCCGCGGTGATGTCGGTGTCCGATGCAATCAGCAGCCATGGTCTGGCACGCTTCTGGTATGGAGCTTCGGTGCCGGACTTCCTGGCCAGCGAGACGACTGAGATTCTCGGCAAACTCTCCCGGCACGCAGGCGACGGACACTTTGCCGACCAGCGCGCCGCCTGGCTCGGGCATGAGGCTTCGTTTGGCTCCCACTTTCCGATAAGTTCCTTCCCCTCCGGCGATATCCCGGCTTTCTTTTCTTTCAGCAAATGCCCCCGTCCTCGACCAACAATTCCCCCGAACTTCCCGGTCTGGGAATCTCACAACCAGAATCGGATACAGTAGTTGCCTCATCCGGCCTGCGCGACAATCACACCCGCGGCAAAGCCGGTGACTTCCTCCGCGCCGCGATTGCGCCCGATTCCGAGCTATCGTTCGTCTCCGCCTACTTCACCGTCCATGCGTATCAGGCGTTGCGGGATGAATTGGAAGGCGCCCGGAAGCTCCGCTTCCTGTTCGGTGAGCCCACGTTCATCAGCAGCATCGAAAAGGACGGCAAGCAGTCCCGGCAGTTCAAGCTCAGCGACAGCGGGCTCTCGGTCGCCAACCAGCTCTCACAGAAGAAACTCGCCAAAGATTGCGCCGCCTGGATCTCCCGCATGGTCGAAATCCGATCCATCGCACTTGCCGGGTTTCTCCATGGGAAAATGTATCATGTTCAGGACGGCAAGGTAGCGCAGGCGCTCCTGGGTAGTTCCAATTTCACCGTCCCGGGACTCGGTCTTCAAACCTCCGGCAATAACATCGAGCTGAACCTTGTCGTTTCCGACGATCGCGACCGCAAGGACCTGCTGAAGTGGTTCAACGACCTCTGGTGCAACCACTCCCTCACGACCGACGTCAAGGACAAGGTTCTCCATGAGCTCGCCCGCCTGTATTCCAACCAGTCGCCGGAGTTCATCTACTACCTCACCTTGTTTCATCTGTTCCGTCACTATCTGGACGGCGCGAAGGACCTCGACAAGGCTCTCACCAAAACCGCGCTTCCAGATACCGCTCTCTGGAGCGCGTTATTCTCGTTCCAAAAGGACGGCGCCAAGGCAGCCATCAACAAGATCCTCGCGACCAACGGCTGCATCCTCGCCGATAGCGTGGGTCTCGGCAAAACCTACACCGCCCTGGCGGTCATCAAGTTCTTCGAACTCCGCAACGAGCGTGTGCTCGTGCTCTGTCCGAAGAAGCTTCGCCGCAACTGGACCGTCTATAAGTCCAACAGCACGCTCAATCCCTTCGAAAAGGATCGATTTGGGTACCACGTCCTATCCCACACCGATCTCAGTCGCGAGACAGGCGAGGTCGACGGCCATGATCTCGCCACCTTCAACTGGGGAGCCTACGACCTGGTCGTCATCGACGAATCGCACAACTTCCGCAACAACAAGTCGCCAACCCAGCGCGCGGGGGAATCGGAGAAGCGTAGCCGTTACCAGCGGCTCATGGAGGATATCGTACGCAAGGGTCAAAAGACCAAGGTCCTGCTGCTTTCGGCCACTCCGGTAAACAACCAGCTCGCAGACCTCCGAAACCAGATTTCCTTCATCGCCGGAGGCGATGTCACGCGCGACGCGGAGGCTGACGCTGCATTCGCGAAAAACCTTGAGATCGCATCGGTTAAGGAAACGACCCGCATCGCGCAAGGGCACTTTACCACTTGGTCGAAAAAGAAGCCTGGAGAGCGCACGGTCCGCGATCTCCTGCAGAGCATCGGAGGCGACTTCTTCAAGCTCCTCGACGGCCTCAGCATCGCGCGATCCCGCTCGCAGATTTCCACCTATTACAAGGACGAGATGAAACGCCTCGGTGGATTCCCGCATCGTCCTACCCCGATCAGCATTCACCCGCCCATCGATCTCGACGACAAGTTCCTGTCATTCGAGAAACTCGATGAGGAGATCAGTAAACTCCGCCTCGCGCTCTATCACCCTACGAGCTTTTTGCGTGACGACCTGCCTGCCCAAGTCCGTGCCGGTTACGAGCGCAAGATCCTCGGCGCATTCACCCAGGAGGGTCGGGAACGGATCCTCATTTCCATGATGAAGGTGAACCTCCTCAAGCGCCTGGAGAGTTCGGTCGATTCCTTCCGCCTAACGCTCGAGCGCACCATTGAGAAGATCGACACCCTCAAGAGGCGTATCGACGACTTCCAAGTCCATCCGGAGATAGACTGGGATAATCTAACTCCGGAAGAGGTCGAGGACCCGGACGAGGAAACCAGGGATTTCACCATTGGCGGGCGCCGCCGCATCCATCTCGCTCACCTCAAGCTGGGAAAATGGCTTGAGGCGGTCGATCTTGATCGCACCCAGCTTCAGCGTCTCTGCAAAAAATCTGAGAAGGTGAAACCCGAGCGCGACGCCAAGCTTGCTGAGTTGCGCGCGCGCATCGAAGAAAAGGTTCGCAATCCCACAACCAACTCCGACGGCAAGCCCATCCGAAAGGTACTTATCTTCACCGCCTTTGCCGACACCGCGAGATACCTCCACAAACAGCTCGCCGACTGGGCCAGGGATCACCTCGGCATCCACGCCGCGCTTGTTGTCGGTGACGGCGGTAACCAGACCAGCCTCGGAGAGGCCGACTTCGACGACATCCTCACCAACTTCTCGCCCGTCTCCAAACGCCGCGCCGAGCAGCCCCGCTTTCCGCAGGCCGAGGAAATCGACCTCCTCATTGCAACGGACTGCATCTCGGAGGGCCAGAACCTCCAGGACTGCGATCTCCTCGTCAATTACGACATCCACTGGAATCCTGTTCGCATCATCCAGCGCTTCGGTCGCATCGACCGCATCGGCTCCCGCAATGCCGCCGTCCAGCTCGTCAACTTCTGGCCCATTGCCGACCTCGACCGCTACCTCAATGTCAAACACCGCGTCGAAGCCCGCATGGCTCTGGCCGACCTTGCCGCCACCCAGACCGACAACCTCCTCGATCCCCAGCAACTCGAGGACCTCATCAGCCAGGACCTGCGCTTCCGCAACAATCAGCTCAAGCGCCTCAAGGACGAGGTGCTCGACCTCGAGGACTTTTCCGACTCACCCAGCCTCACCGACTTCTCGCTCGACGAGTTCCGCATCGAACTCCTTCAGTTCCTCGAAAGCCGCCGCGAAGAGCTGGAATCCGCGCCACCCGGGCTCTACGCGGTCGTTCCCACGAATCAGGAAAAATTCCCCCGCCTGGGCCCCGGCGCGCTGTTCTGTTTCAAGCGAACCGGTGACGGTGAGTCGAAATCGCAGGCTTCCGAGAATCTCAATCCGCTCGCACCCCATTTCCTGATCTACGTCTTGGACGATTACACAGTCCGATTCTCCTTCGCCCAGCCCAAGGAAACCCTGCTGCTCCTTCGCGGTCTCGCCGCGGGTCACAGGACCGCATTCGAGAAACTCTGCGATCTCTTCGACGCCCGCACTTCAAACGGCACGGACATGAAACACTACGACGACCTGGCCCGCAGCGCGCTGCGCTCCATCGAAGCCACCTTCCAGAAGCGCGCTGCCGCTGCCCTGCTTTCCAGCCGAAGCGGTCTGCTTCCCACCACCGCCGAAACCCCCAAGGCCGAGAGCAAGGATTGGGAACTCGTCACCTGGCTCGTCATCATGGAGGCGAAACAAGAATCCACCTGAGAGCCATTCCGCCATCTCCAAAACAGAAAACTATTAAAGAAATGAGCCATTTCCTTTAATAGTTAATCCCCTTATTAAAGCTTCGCGCCATGAACCGCAGCACATCCGGCCACTACGAAACCACCGCCGCCGGTGGCGAAACGGTGCGTGCCTTCGTGCCGGTCGCCCTGCCGCCGGAACCGCCCCTCGACCTTTCCGGCAGCCGCCAGCGCCTGCTGGAGCGGGCCACCCTCGCCCTCGGCCGGCTGGACAGCGTGAGCACCCTGCTGCCCGATCCCAAGCTCTTTCTCTACGCCTACGTCCGGCGGGAGGCGGTGCTTTCCTCCCAGATCGAGGGCACCCAGTCGTCTCTCTCCGACCTCCTGCTCTTCGAGATGGAGGAGGCTCCTGGCACGCCCCTCGACGACGTCGTCGAGGTATCCAACTACATCCGGGCCCTGGAGCACGGCATGGCCCGCATCCGCGAGGGTTTTCCGCTGTGCAACCGTCTGTTGCGGGAAATGCACGCCCACCTGATGTCCCGTGGCCGGGGCAGCGACAAGGAACCCGGCGAGTTCCGCCGTAGCCAGAACTGGATCGGCGGCACACGCCCCGGCAACGCCCGCTTCGTCCCGCCGCCGCCCGATCAGGTCGAACCATCCATGGCCTCCCTGGAAGCCTTCCTCCACGAGGAAACCAGCGGTATGCCCGTGCTGCTCAAAGCTGCATTGGCTCACGTCCAGTTCGAGACCATCCACCCTTTCCTTGACGGCAATGGCCGCCTCGGCCGCCTGCTCATCGCCCTGCTGCTTCATCATGGCGGCCTGCTCGCCCAGCCGCTGCTCTACCTCAGTCTCTACCTCAAGCAGCACCGCTCGGTCTACTACGACCTCCTCGACCGCGTCCGCACCGCGGGCGATTGGGAAGCCTGGGTGGACTTCTTCCTCGAAGGCGTGGAAACCACCGCCCTCGGAGCTGTCGAAACCGCCCGCCGCCTTGTCGCTCTCTTCGATGCGGACACCCGCCACCTCCAGCAATCCGGCCGCAGTGCCGCCAACGCCCTCCGCGTGCTGGCCGCCCTGCGCCAGCGCCCCATCCTCAGCCTCCCCCAGCTCTGCCAACTCACCGCCATGACCTTCCCCACCGCCAACAAGACCATGGCCATGCTCGTCGAATCCGGCATCGCCCGCGAACTCACCGGCCAGCGCCGCAACCGCATCTTCTCCTACGACGCCTACCTCACCATCCTCAACGAAGGCGGCGAACCGCTGTGAAAAACGCCGCCCCGCCATCATCCTCTCCCACGGATCACTGATCACCGATCACTTCCAATTTCAGTTTTCAGCATCTCAGAATTTCAGCTTTCACCCCAGCAATGTCCGACCTCCGCGAATCCATCCAAACCGCCCTCGGTCACTGCGCCGGCGGCAACCTTGCCGCATCCGCCAAGGCGCTCTTCGAGACCCTCGGCTACCAGTCCGAGCGCACCGCCCCGTGGACGCTGGATTCGTTCCTCGAACTCGCCGCCAGTTCGGCAAAGCCCCTCACCGCGAAAGACCGGGAGGAACTCCAAAAGCTCAATGCCCTCCACCTCATCTTCCAGATCAGCGACGCCGAGGTCTCCGGCACCGGCGACCTCTTCGACTCCTCCGGCACCGTGGATGCCCAGCGCATTGAGTCCTACCTTTTCTTCGCCGTCGACCTGCCGCCAGGGCATTACACCCGCGGCGACATCACCGCGCTCGCTCGACTCCTCAACAAGCCGCTCCCCATGCCCGCCATCGTGCTTTTCCGGCACGGGGAGAAGGACGATCCGCTGCTGTCCCTCGCCATCCTCCGCCGCCGGCTGCAAAAGAAGGATGCCGCCAGGGACGTGCTCGAAAAGGCCACCCTCATCAAGGACATCCGCTGCGCCGAGCCCATCCGCGCCCACCTGGAGATCCTCAACGATTTCTCCCTCCCCCGGCTGCGCGAGGACGAGGAAATCACCAGCTTCGTCAAGCTCCACGCCGCCTGGGAGAAGAAGCTCGATTCCTACGCCCTTTCCAACACCTTCTACCGCGAGATCGCCGACTGGTATTTCTGGGCGCATCACCAGGTCGAGGACGGCACCATCCGCCTCCCGCAGCACTGCGATACCGAGCAGGAAAGATCCCTCTTCCTCATCCGCCTGCTCACCCGGGTCATCTTCTGTTGGTTTCTCGTCGAGAAGCGGCTGATTCCCTCCCGGCTCTTCCGCACCAGGCATCTGGCCGCCCTGCTCAAGGACCTCTCCCCGCAGGCCCCCACCTACTACCACGCCATCCTCCAGAACCTCTTCTTCGGCACCCTCAACATGCCGCCCGACCAGCGCGGCTTCCGGGAGAAGAAAAAAGACGGCCAGCGCTACGACGGCAACTACGGCATCACGAACCTCTGGCGCTACGGCATCCTGTTTCGCGATTACGACAAGGCGCACAACCACTCCGCGGCGTGGGAAGCCCTCGCCGCCCGCGTCCCCTTCCTCAACGGCGGCCTCTTCGACTGCCTCGACGACAAGTCCGGCAGGAAAAAGGACAACTTCATCCTCGACGGCTTCTCCGACCGCGAGGACATGGGCTGCCACCTGCCCAACGACCTCTTCTTCGGCCCCGAGCGCACCGTGGACCTCTCCAGGGACTACGGCGAGGAAACCGCCAAGACCGCCCGCTCCAAGAAGGCCAAGGTCCGCGGCCTCATCGAAATCCTCTCCCGCTACAAGTTCACCATCGAGGAAAACACCCCGCTGGAGGAGGAAATCGCCCTCGACCCCGAACTCCTCGGCAAGGTCTTCGAAAACCTCCTCGCCTCCTACAATGAGGACACCCGCACCACCGCCCGCAAGGCCCTCGGCGCCTTCTACACCCCGCGCGAGATCGTCAGCTACATGGTGGACGAGGCCCTCAAGTCCTACCTCAAGACCAGCGTAGCCCAGACAATCCTGTCTGGGTCGTCAGTGAAGCCATTCAACCGCGACACTCCGACCCAGAAATCCCGCCGCAACCTCCCCCACTGGTCGCAGGCCGACACCACCTACTGGGTCACCTTCCGCCTCGCCGATTCCCTCCCGCAGGAAAAACTCAAAGCCTGGAAAGAAGAACGCGACATCTGGACCAAACACCATCCCGAGCCCTGGTCCGATGCAGACTGGAAGGAATACCACGAACACTTCGGCGACCGCCTGGAAAGCTGGCTCGATGCCGGCGAGGGCGAATGCCACCTCCGGCGTCCCGACATTCGCGCTATCGTCGAGCGTTGCCTGCTCCACTTCGACGGCCAGCGCTACGATTTGTTCGACTGGGTCATCATGCCCAATCACGTCCACTTGCTGATCCGTCCGCGCGAAGGACACGCCCTTTCCAAAATCCTCAAAGGCCTCAAGGGCGTGAGCGCGAAGGAGTGCAACGCACTGTTGAACCGAACCGGGGAGCCGTTCTGGCAGGATGAATCCTTCGACCACATCGTCCGCAGCCAGGCGCAGTTTGAACGCTTCGTGCGTTACATCGCGGATAACCCCGCCAAAGCGAAGCTCAGGGAAGGGGAGTTTTCAGAAAGTAGCACAGGCAATCCTGCCTGTGTTTCCTCCGCCAATGAAAAACCCCAGACAGGATTGTCTGGGCTACTCTCAAGGCAGATCGACGACCTCTTCTCCAACAAGGCCACCCTCCGGGAAATCAAGCCCGACACCCGCGACGCCCTCATCGCCGCCATCGGCCGCGTCAAAATCCTCGACCCCGCCTGCGGCTCCGGCGCCTTCCCCATGGGCGCGCTCCACCGCCTAGTGGACCTGCTCCAGAAGCTCGACCCCAACAACGAATCCTGGAAACGCGACCGCCTCGCCGAGGCCCGCCGCTACCGCGACCTGCTCCGCGAAGCCGGCGCCGCCCAGGACGAAATCGCCGCCTGCGACGCCCGCATCGCCGACATCGAGAAATCCTTCGACACCCGCTTCCACGCCCTCGATTTCGCCCGAAAGCTCTACCTCATCGAAAACTCCATCTACGGCGTGGACATCCAGCCCATCGCCACCCAGATCGCCAAGCTCCGCTTCTTCATCTCCCTCGTCGTGGACCAGAAGGTGGACGCCGCCGCGCCCAACCTCGGCGTGCGCCCGCTGCCCAACCTCGAGACCCGCCTCGTCGCCGCCGACACCCTCATCCCCATCGGGAAGACCCAGAGCGATCTCTTCTCCGCCGACCTCGACCGGCTCCGCGCCGAGCTGGCCGACATCCGCCACCAGCACTTCAACGCTCGCAGCCCCGCCGCCAAGCGCAAGTGGCGCGAGGCCGACGCCGCCAAGCGCGCCGAGATCGCCGCCATGCTGGAGGACAGCCACGCCCTCTCCAAGGACACCGCCCGCCAACTCGCCGCCTGGGACCCCTACGACCAGAACGCCCACGCCCCCTTCTTCGATTCCGAATGGATGTTCGGCCTGCCCGTCGGCAAGGTCCGACTCGAAGGCAAGGCCCCCGCCACCCTCCTCGGCAACCTCGCCCTCATCAACGAAGCCGGCGGTCAGACCGAACTCACCCCCAGCGCCCCGCGCGAAATCGACAGCGGCTTCGATGTCGTCATCGGCAACCCGCCCTACATCCGCATCCAGACGCTCAAGCAGAAGGACCCGAAACTCGTCGCCTTCTTCAAAAATCACTACGCCAGCGCCGCCAAGGGCAATTACGACATCTACGTCGTCTTCATCGAGGCCGGTCTGCGCCTGTTAAAAGCCGACGGCCACCTTGCCTACATCTGCCCGCACAAGTTCTTCAATGCCGACTACGGCGAGCCAACTCGCGCCCTCATTTCAAAGGGGAAGCACCTCCGCCACATCGTTCACTTCGGAGACGAGCAGGTTTTCTTCGGCGCAACCATTTACACCTGCTTGTTGTTCCTTGCCAAGGCAGGCGCGGAAGACTGCCGATTCGTCAAAGCCCACGATTTGGAGACGTGGAAGACAAAGCTCTTCGGAGAGGACGGCCGGTTTGCGGCATCAGGCATCAGCAGCAGTGACTGGAACTTTACGGTTGGTGCGCCGGCCTCTGTGTTTGAGGGGCTACAAAAGGTTCCAGTGAAACTCGGCGCAATCACATCTCGAATCTCGCAAGGAATTCGGACAAGTGCGAATGAGATTTACGTCTTAGACATGCTCTCAGTGCAGCGAGGAAACGTGACAGCTTATTCAAAACAGCTCGATGAGGAGGTGACCGTCGAGCGAAAGGGACTGCGGCTCTTTTTACAGGGTCGCGAAATCAAACCATTCTCGATCCTCGCATCAGGGAAGGCGGCAATCATCCCGTATTTATTGGATGGAAGCAGGATGACGCTAGTCCCATTCTCGGAGTTGACGAAAGACGTTCCCCGGCTCGCAGACTATCTGAAGCGTAACCGTAAGGCACTTGAAGCTAGAGAAGATGGACGAATGAAAGGACAGCAATGGTATGGCTACATCTACCCGAAGAATCTTGATGTGATGCTGGAGCCCAAATTGGTAGTTCCAGATATCGCCGATCGAGCGTGCTTCGCTTTGGATGAAGATGGTCAGTATGCATTCACAAGCGGCTACGGCATCACATTCAAAGACCCGAAGAAGCATCCACTCAAGTTCATGCTTGGGCTCTGCAATAGCCACGTTCTCGATTTCTATTGGCGACGGGTGAGCACTCCGCTGCGCGGCGGCTTCTTCAGATACTTCACACAGTTTATCGAGCAACTGCCCGTTGCCGATGGCTCGCAGCCCCAGAAGGAGTTGGTCATCCGCCTTGTCGATTTCTTGATTCTGCTGAACCGCCACTTCGCTGACACTCCCACCACACAAACGACGCGCGATCCGTTGATGCTGGCGTATTGGGAGCGGGTGTTGAACGGGCTGGTGTATGAGCTGTATTTCCCGGAGGAAGTGAGGGGAAGTTTGCAGGAGGAAGGAGGCAGGCTGAAGGGCAGTATGTTCACGCTGGTCGAGGCCGCGGACCTGCCCGACGTGACCGCCCTGCCCGAGCCGGACCGCCTCCCGCGCCTGCGCCAGAAGTTCGAGGAACTCCACGACGGCGCCCACCCGCTGCGCCTCGCTCTCGACAAACTCCAAACCCTGGACTTCGTCCGCGTCATCGAAGGCAATGCGTGAGTGCGTTGAATCCAGAAAAGGCGCTGATCTTCCGCATCACGCACATCGCCAATGTGCCATGGCTTCTGGAACACGGCCTGCATTGCCGGAACTCCCGCGAGTTCGACCCTGACTTTCGCAACATCGGCAATCCCGACCTGATTCAGCGTCGGGATCGGCGCAGCGTCCCCATCGCCCCGGGCGGCACCCTGAGCGACTACGTGCCGTTCTACTTCACGCCGTTCTCGATCATGCTTTACAACATCCACACCGGCTACGGGGGCGTGCCCCGGGTGCCCAATGACGACATCGTCATCTTGGTGAGTTCCCTCCGGCAGGTCGCAGAGCTGGGGCTTCGGTTCGTCTTCACCAACCAACATGCCTACCCGGTCGCGACCCAGTTCTTCAACCGCCTGGAGGATTTGAACCGGATCGACTGGCCGCTGCTGCAGGCGAGGGACTTCAGGCATGACCCCGAGGACCCCGGCAAAAAGGAGCGCTACCAGGCCGAGGCGCTCATCCATCGTCACCTGCCGGTCACGGCGCTGCTTGGAATCGGCTGTCACAGCCCGGCTGCGGGAGCGAGGTTGCAATCCGAGCTGCGGCAAGGCAATTTCGACTTCAAGCTGGTCGTGCAACCGAATTGGTATTTTTGAACATGATGACCTTCCGTCAGGGCAATTTGCTGGAAGCCGAGGTCGAGGCCGTGGTCAACACGGTCAACACCGTCGGCGTGATGGGCCGCGGCATCGCGCTGATGTTCAAGGAGCGGTTCCCCGACAATTTCAAGGCCTACGCCGCCGCCTGCAAGGCGGGCGAGGTGCGAACCGGTCGGATGTTCGTGACCGCCACCGATGAATTGAGCGGTCCGAAATGGATCATCAATTTCCCGACCAAACGGCACTGGCGACAACCCTCGCAGATCGGGTGGATCGAGGAGGGCCTGCGCGACCTCGTGCGCGTGGTGCGGGAAAGAGACATCCGCTCCGTGGCGCTCCCTCCGCTCGGCTGTGGCAACGGTGGCTTGGAGTGGGCGGAAGTTCGCCCGCTCATCAAGCAGGCGGCGGCTGCGCTGCCGGGTGTGCAGGTGGTGGCTTTCGAACCCACGGAAAAGTATCAGAACGTCGCCAAACGCGACGGAGTGAGGAAGCTGACCGTCGCGCGCGCGCTGATCGCCGAAGCCATTCGCCGCTACTGGGTGCTGGGCATCGAGTGCACGCTGCTGGAAGTGCAGAAGCTGGCCTGGTTTCTGGAACGGTCGATTCGGCGGCGGGGTTTGGACGATGTATTGAAGCTGCAGTTCCAAGCCGACCGGTATGGTCCCTATTCGCCGCGTTTGAATCACCTCTTGAATGCCCTCGACGGCAGCTACCTGCGGAGCGACAAGCGCATCAGCGACTGCGGTCCGATGGACACGATTGCCTTCGCCGATTCCGAGGCCGAGGTGGTCGCCCTTTTCCTGCGCACGGAGGCGGCGAAGCCCTACGCCGCTGCCTTGGAGGAGACCGACATGCTCATCGACGGCTTTCAATCGCCACTGGGCATGGAACTGCTGGCGACGGTGGATTGGTTGCTCGTGAGGGAAGGCTGCCATCCGAACGTGGCCGCCATCCGTAGCGGCCTGGCTGGTTGGCCGGGCGGTGCCGATGCGGGCCAGCGCAAACAGCGTCTCTTCGATGACAGATTGCTGAAACTGGCGTTGGATCGCCTGGCTGGCAGAGACCCAATGACTGCGTCTCAATGAAGCATGCAGATGGTTCGCGCCGCTTTTGCTCCTGGAATGGCGAAAGCCCCCCCGCGGCTATTCACCTCGAGGGCTTATGAAATTTTGGATCCCAGGAACCGAGGATCCCACCCTTGACGGGCTGCCACTCGCGAGGAGCGGCCTCTACTTTTCCTGCGCTTACCCGACACCAACCTCCGGTGATTCCGTGCCAAAGTCAAGGCGACGTTCGATCCAGGTCACGCGCGATCCATTGATGCTGGCGTATTGGGAGCGCATCCTGAACGGGCTGGTGTATGAGCTGTATTTTCCGAAAGAAACACACGAGGCGGGCCTGCGGATGTTCGATCTGGTGGAGGCAAGTGTGGGGCAGACATTCTTGTCTGCCATTCCATCCAACGCTGCCATTCCATCCAAAGACGCAGACAGGAATGTCTGCGCCACCTTCCTCACGCGCCTGCGCCAGAAGTTCGAGAAACTCCACGACGGCGCCCACCCGCTGCGCCTCGCCCTCGACAAACTCCAAACCCTGGACGTCGTCCGCATCATCGAAGGCAAGACATGAGCAAGCCATGAAAACCTGGACCCAAGCCGAACTCGACGCACTGATCGCCTGCGACAAGCGCACCTTGGAACCGCCCAAAAAGTCGATGCGCCAGGAATCGGGCAGCTACCGCAACGATGCGACATTGCAGTCCCTCGACGGGCAGCACGCCTTCCGAGTGTTCATCCGTCAGAATGTGAAGTTTATCGAAAACTTCACCATCGGGCTGGACTTTGTCCCGCGCGACGAGCCGGGTTCGATCTGCCTGCTCCGCTGCAATGGACCGCACGGTCCCCACGCATTGTGGCCGCATCATGCGCAGTTCCATATCCACAAGGCGCTGGCCGAAAACGTGAACGAAGGCCGGAAGCCCGAGGCGTTCGCCGAGGTCACCGCTTCATACGCCAGCCTGGAGGAAGCAATCAGCCACTTCGGGGCACTTTGCCACATCACGGACTGGAATTTGCACTTCCCCGACCTTCGGCAGCTGCTATTCAAGGATCTGCAATGAGCACGCTCGAAATCCTCAAAGACCAGTTCAACCAACGGCTCCAGTTGGTGGACAAGCGTCCGGGCATCTCGCAGCTCATGGTACCACTGTTTCACGAGGACGGCGACATGGTGGACATTTTCCTCGAAGGCCTTGGTGGGGACCGGGTGCGCATCTGCGACTACGGCATGACGCTCATGCGGCTGTCCTACGAATACGAAGTGGACACTGCCAACAAGCAGCGGATTCTCACCAAGATTCTCACGGAAAACGGCCTGAAAGAGGAGGACGGCAACCTCTACATCGAGGCGGCACCGGACCAACTCTACCCGGCCGTGATGCAGTTTGCCCAGGCCGTGGCCAAAGTCGGCAGCATGCGCAACTTCAAGCGTGAGATCATCGCCTCGCTGTTCTACGAGCTGCTGGAGGAATTCACTCTGTCCAACCTGCAGGATTTTCGCCCGCAAAAGGGCATTCTGCCGCTGCCCGAACGAGACGACCTGGAGGTGGACTACAGCTTCCCCATCAACGGCACCAGCCTCTATCTGTTCGGGGTTAAGGATGCCTCAAAGGCGCGGTTGACCACCATTTCGTGTCTGGAATTCATCCGTCACAAGCTGCCCTTCCGCAGCATCGTCGTGCACGAGGACTTCGACGCCCTGCCACGCAAGGACCGCTCCCGCCTGACCAGCGCTTGCGACAAGCAATTCACCAGTCTCGAAGATTTCCGCTCAGGCGCGCGCCAGTTTTTGGAGCGGGAGAGAGCGCACTGATGCTGATTGGCTTCAGTTTTCCCCAGCTGACTACGTACAATCCGTTTGCCCATTGTTGGTGACAAAGCCAGAGTCAACCTGCTCCTAAAGCATGAGTCCGTAAATGACAAACCCCGCCGTGGCGGGGCTCGATCTCCTGCTACACATGGCAGCTGAGCTGCCGGAACCCTACGCTCACCGCCTTCGCTTGCAAGCGTTTTGTCCAGTCAAAACATGACCACCCGCCGCTGGCTCATCAAGTTCGCTCCCTTCCGCACCTCTTGGGAGGAAATCGTCGCCCGCGCCTCTCTGTAATGCCGGTGTCCGAGAGTGAATTCAAGATCATCGAAGAGCTTGCAAAGGCTTGAGTGGCTCACACGAAGACACGAAGAGGGGGAAACAACCCGGAACACTCCCTCTCCGATCCTTCGTGCCTTCGTGTGACCCAACTCAGATTACGAAAAAAGTCCGTAACCAGCTCAATCTTTCCCTGATACCGCTATTTCAGCCACGTAATCTTGATCTTCCTCTCCAACGGTTTGAATTCGGTGTCGGCGGTAAAGAGTTCGGCTCTTGTCCTCTGGGCGAGCGCGGCGGCGAAGGCGTCGGCCAGGCCCAGGCGGTGTTCGTTCTTCAATTTCGCGGCGGATTCGGCCAGGTCGCGATCGATCGGTACGACGTCCAGCGGCATCGTACTCGCGAAGCGACGCGCGGTTTCCAAACCTTCCTCGCCGCGCCTGCGTTCCATCAGGTATAGGACTTCCGCCCAATTCACGGCGCTGATGAGCGCGGGTTGATCGGCAGCGGCGGCCTTGTGAAAAAGCTCGCGCACCTTTTCCATTCCTGGCTCCCCAAAGAACATCGCCAGCAGGGCAGAGGCGTCGAGGACCTTGGGTTTCACTGTGTGTCCTCCCGCTCCCGCTCCTTGCGGCGCTCCTCCAAATGCTCCTGCACGACGGACTTTTCGCCAGGCTTCGGTTTGAAGACGCCGCAGAAGGAATCAATGTACTCCTTGGTGACGGGCTGGAAGATGATGCGGTCTCCCTCCTCAACAAAATTGACGCGTGTGCCCGGCTTGATGCCAAAGCGACGACGGATCCGCGACGGAACTACCAACTGTCCTTTGGAGGTGACGTAGGCTGAATCCATATCATGTCTTTCCTATGACAGGAGTAAGTCATTGATAGAAAAGTAAGGCAATCACCATTTTGTAAGACATGATGGGCTCACACGAAGACACGAAGACACGAAGACACGAAGGCACGAAGATTGGGAAGCCAAGTGGCAGTGGCTCTCAAATCCCTCGTGGCTTCGTGTGAGCCAACTCAGAAAGCGATGGAAAGCCCGTAGCCCGGTTTCCCTTCCCTTCATCCCCCTATTTCAGCCAGGCGATTCTGATTTCCCTCTCAAGCGCCTTGAATTCCGGATCGCCCGTCACGAGTTCCGCTTTCATTTCCCTTGCCAGCGCGGCGGCGAAGGCGTCCGCAAGACTGATCTTGAAGCGGGCCTTGAGCTCTGCGGCAGCGTCGGAGAGTGCGCGGGTCGTGGGATGAAATTTGATCGGCAGGCCCTGGAGCACCTTCGCGGCCTCCTCCCATGCGTTCAAGCCGTCCTTCTTCAGGATGGAGTACTTGACCTCCGCGTAGTTCACATCGGACATGTGCAGCGGGCTGTCCTTCCGCCCCGCGGTCACGAGCAGGCTTTCCAGCGACTCGGCACCGGGTTCGTCCCGGAAATACGCGATGAGCGCGAAACTGTCTAGGACCCTAGCGGGCATGGCGCTCTTCCAGCTCCCGCTCCCGCCTCTTGTGTTCACTCCATTCAACAGCCAGCGGCTTGTCTCCCGGCCTGCGATTGACGATGCCCCGTCCCCGCTTGATGAGGGCTGCTGTCACGGGCTTCAGGAGAATGCCTTCAGGTGTGGCCTGGACCACGACCTTCGTCCCATCCTCGATCTCAAATTGTTTCCTCACCCTCAGCGGAATCACCACCTGCCCCTTGGTCGTGAATCGGGCCATCTCGGGCTTATCAATCATATTCATGGCACGAAGTATGATGGAAAGCAATAACTCCGTCAAGAGAGCGAGGGTAGGAGTATTATGTACGAGTTGGACAATGAGCCGATGGCTCGATCATGTTCGCACGAAGATTGGAATGGCCAGCGGCAGTGGCTCTCGATTCCTTCGTACCTTTGTGTCTTCGTGTGAAAACAATCCATTTCGATCTTACACGAAGCCCCGAAATGGGCAGATACTCGGGGCGTTGGCGCTCGAATTCCGAGCGTCTCCGTGCCTTCGTGTGAAAAATAATCCGTGCCAATTGCGGACGAAGACTCGAAAACACGCAGCCACGAAGATGCGTCGCGATCTGCGGTTCAGGCAGCGGTAGGGACTTGCCCCTTTGGAAACTCGCCAAGCTCGCAGGTCATCTCATTCATCGTGGGACGAAAGCCCATGCTTGAGAACAGCCGCTGCGCTACTTCGTTCCGTGCGGCGGTTGAGAGGACGACACGAGGAGCCCCTTGCGACTTGAGAAATGTCACGGCTGCCTGCAGGAGCAGCCGACCAATTCCCTGGCGTCGATAGGCTTCATCCACCATGAGATCATGGATGACACCGGCCGGCCCTCGCAGGACCATGTAGTCGAATCCCTCCAGCCTGGTGAAGGTGTAGCCTACCACCCTGCCACCACAATCCGCGACGAAGATTGCAACATCACGGTCCTTGAGGCGCTCGCCCAGATAGGAGGCGTAGTCCAGTTGGGTCCGGTTGTTCACGGGCAGGAAACGCGCTTGATCGAAGCCATGATGCGCCGCAGCAAGACTCCTTCCCAGCAGACCGATACTCGGGAGGTCATCTTTTGTCGCACGGCGGACGACGACAGGCAGGGAGAGGTCAGGGCTCATATTCGTGGCATTCATTCGTGGGCGCATGCGTGGAGCTCACTCGTGCGATGTGGTCGCTGGTGGTGCATTGCCTTCCGGGCTTGCGACAGCGGCGACCTGTTTGGGCTTGGATGTGATTTGCGTCACGACGTAGTAGCAGGCCGGAACCAGGAAGATCGCCAGCAGCGTCGCAGCGAGCATCCCGCCGATGACGGTTGTCCCCATGACTTGCCGTGCTACAGCGCCAGAGCCGGTCGCCCGCCAGAGCGGGACGCAGCCCAGGATGAAGGCGAACGAGGTCATGATGATCGGACGTAGACGGAGTCGCGCGCCTTCGAGGGCAGCCTCGAGCAGCGGAGTTCCGCGCTCGGTGGCGAGTTTGGCGAATTCGACGATGAGTATCGCGTTCTTTGCCGCCATGCCGATGAGCATCACGAGACCGATCTGCGCATAGATGTTGTTCTCCATGCTTCTTGCCCACAAGGCCGCGAAGGCTCCGAAGATCGCGATGGGTGTGCCGAGCAGTACGCTGAAAGGCAGGCTCCAGCTTTCATAGAGGGCGGCAAGGATGAGGAAGACAAAGAGCAGCGACATGCCAAAGATGACCATGGGAGGCACACCCTCCTGGGCCTTCTTCTCCTGGAACGACATGCCCGCGTAGTCGTAACCCATGTCGCTCGGCATGGTTTCGGCGAAGGTCTCTTCGAGTGCCTTCATTGCGTCTTGTGAGCTGTAGCCCGGCGCGGCGCTCACATTGACTTGTGCGGCGCGGTAAAGGTTGAAGCGCATGGTGAACTCGGGGCCTGCGCTGGGCTGCACGCGGGTGACGGTGCTGAGCGGAACCATCTCCTTGTTTGCATTGCGCACATGGAAGAGGCCGACGTTTTCCGCCTGTGTGCGATACTCGCCTTCGGCCTGGATGAAGACCTGCCATTGGCGGCCAAAGCGATTGAAGTAGTTCACGAAATAGCCACCCATGAAGGTCTGCAGCGTCTGGCTGACCTGCGTGAGATCCGCCCCCTGGGCGAGCACCTTGTCGCGGTCGACGTCGATAAGTACCTGCGGCACGGAAGGCAGGAAGGTGCTCGTTGCCGTGGCGATCTCGGGACGTTTGCGCACGGCCTCGAGAAAGCGCTCGAGATTCTCTCCGAGGTACGCCACGTCGCGACCCGCGCGATCCTCCAGCATGAATGTGACACCGCCAGAGGTGCCGATGCCTGGAATCGCCGGGGGCGGGAAGGAAAAGGCTGTGCCTTCAGGGATGGCCGCCAGCTTCCCGTTGATGGTTCTCTTGATTGCGGCGTATTGCTCCTCTGGCGAGCTGCGTTCCTCCCACGGTTTGAGCGTGATGAAGAAGAACGCATTGAAGGTCGTGTTGACGGTGCTCAGGAGATTGAAACCAACGACGGTCGTGACATGGGCGACGCCGGGTGTGGACAGCAACGCCTGCTCGACCTTGCGGGCCGCCTCGCTGGTGCGCTCCATCGACGCGGCATACGGGAGTTGCAGCGAACCGTACAAATAGCCCTGGTCCTCCTCAGGCAGGAATCCGGGCGACAGGCGGGAGCCGGTTAAACCTGCGAGCGCCGCAAAGCCCACCAGCAGGATCATGCTGATGGCACCCTTGCGAATCGCGAGGCGCGACACACTCACGTAGCCGTTCGTCATCCGGCCGAACACCCGATTGAACCACGCGAAGAATCGTCCGAGCGGACCACGTGCCGCCTTTCTCGGTTTTAGAAGCATCGCGCAGAGCGCCGGGCTGAGGGTCAGCGCATTGAAGGCGGAAAGGATGACCGAGACGGATACGGTGAGCGCAAACTGCTGATACATGCTGCCGGTTATTCCCGGTATGAACGCGGTCGGCACGAAGACTGCCGTGAGCACCAGGGCGATGCCGATGACCGGTCCGGAAACCTCCTGCATCGCCTTCAGCGTCGCCTCCCGCGGCGACAGCCCATGTTCGATATGGTGCTCGACCGCCTCGACGACGACGATCGCGTCATCGACGACGAGGCCGATCGCCAACACCAGGCCGAAGAGCGCGAGCGTGTTGATCCCGAAGCCGAACAGCGGAAAGAGCAGAAACGTGCCCACGAGCGAGACCGGCACCGCGCAGAGCGGGATGAGTGTCGCGCGCCAACCCTGCAGAAAGAGGAAGACCACGATGAGCACGAGCACGATCGCCTCGAACAGCGTGTGCATGATGGACTCGATTCCGGCGCTCACCGCCTGGGTGGTGTCGAGCGCGATCGTGTAGGTCATGTCGGCGGGGAACTGCTTCGAGACTCGCTCCATCAGCGCTCTCACACCCTGAGCGGCTTCTAACGCATTCGTCCCCGGGAGCTGATAGAGCGCCAGGTTTGCAGCGGATTTGCCGTCGAGCCGCCCCTGGACGTTGTAGATCTGGGCGCCGAGTTCGATGCGGGCGACGTCCTTCACCCGCAGAAGTGTGCCATCGGGGTTCGCGCGGACGACGATCTGCTCGAACTCCTCAACGCTTGTCAGGCGACCCCGTGCGCGTACCGTGTAGGTGAATTCCTGCCCCGGGGGCGCCGGCTCGCCGCCGATCTGTCCCGCGGGATTCACCGTATTCTGGGCCCGCATTGCGGCTATGATATCGCTCACGGTGACGCCCAGCTTGGCGAGTTGGTCTGGCTTGACCCAAAGGCGCATCGCGTATTGTCCCGCGCCGAAGACATTCACGTTCGAGATGCCCCGCACGCGTGTGAGCTGGTCCACCAGGTTGATGTTCGCGTAGTTGGCGAGAAAGACGTTGTCGTACGTGCCGTTGGGTGACTGCAGTCCGATGAGGAGCAGGGGTGCGGTGGTCGATTTGATCACTGACACGCCCGCATTCACCACGTCGCTCGGGAGCTGCGAAGCGGCTTGATTGGTCCGCATCTGGGTGAGGATGTGATCGACGTTCGGATCGGTGCCGACCTCGAAGTTCACGGTCATGCGGATTGAGCCGTTGGCATTCACCGATTGGATGAAATTGCTCCGATCGACTCCGCTCATCTGCTGTTCGATCGGTGTGGCCACAGATTGCTCGATGGTCTGTGCGTCAGCACCAGTGTAGTTTGCGCGGACCTGGATTTCCGGCGGGACGATGTTCGGATACTGGGATACCGGCAGCTGGAGCAGGACAACTGCTCCGGCAATGGTCATGCTGATCGCGATCACAATCGCGACGATCGGACGGTTGATGAAGAAGCGGGACATGGCGTGCGGCCTATTTTTCGGCTCCTGGGACAGCCGCTGGCGGGGTCCATGGAGCAGGTTTCAACGTCATCCCGGCGCGGACTTTCGTCAGACCTTCGACGACCACGCGCTCTCCCGGCATGAGTCCATTCTCGACAATCCACCTTTGTCCGATGCGACGGCCCATCTTGACCGGACGAATCTCAGCCTTTTCACCCGGGCCCACGACGATCACCTGAAAATTGCCTTGAAGGTCGGTGACTGCGCGTTGTGGGACGAGCAGCGCGTCGTGGCGGATTTCTGCGCGCATCCTGACGCGTGCGAACTGGCCGCCGCGGAGGCTGTTGTCCGGATTTGGGAACACGGTTGCGATGCGCTGTGCGCCGGTGCGCACATCGACGTCGTTGGCGACAGCAAAGAGCTTACCCTTGTGTGAATAGGTCGAGCCGTCCGCCAGGATGAGTTCAAATTCAAGATTCCGTTCATGTTCCAGGCGCCCTTCCGGATTTCCGGCCCATCGCTGGGTGTACGCAACGTAGCGTTGATCCGGCACGGTGAAGTACGCCTTGATCGGATCGACCGACGAGACGGTAGTGAGTACCCCCGTGGAGGGACCCACGAGATCGCCGACTTGAGCGTGGGCAAAACCGGCGATGCCGTCGATCGGTGACGTGACGGAGGCGTAGTCCAGATTGAGTTGTGCCTGCCGTACCGCGGCTCGATGTCCCTCCACATTGGCCGTCGCCGCCGCGAACTGGAGGGATGCGTTGTCGCGTTCCTGCTCGCTCGTCGCATTCCGCACGAAGAGATCCGCGGTCCGCTTTGACACGATTTCCGCCTGCTTTGCGGCTGCCTCCGCCTGAGCCAGGTCGGCCTTCGCCTGAGCCAGCGCCACCTCAAACGGCACCGGGTTGATTTGGAAGAGGAGGTCCCCCTTCCTTACCACGTGTCCTTCCTGGTAGTTCTGTGCGACAAGGTAGCCCTGCACACGCGCCTGGATGCTCGCATTGACCGAAGGTTCGAGCGTGCCGACAAAGTCGTCGTAGATCGCCACGTCCTCGGGCCTCATTTCAATGACAAGCACTTCCGGTAATGGAGCGGGGACCTGGACCTTTCTCCCGCAGCCAGCCGATGCGAGCCCGGACAATGCGATCAGCAGGATTGTTTGTGGGAATGTTATCGAGTATCGAGACATGTTGGAACTTTTCAGGGATTCAAAGTATCAAGGATGGCGCTGACCATGTGGCAGCCGCGTTTCGTTGCCGAAGTCGTGTAGATCTCCGGGCTTTGGGAGTTGTCTTTAGGGTCGCGCATTGGATTGAAGCATTCAGGTACGCGGCGGCAGGCCTTCCAGCATCGTGATCAATGGTCAATCTGACCCTCTCCGAAGGGTTCGATGCGGGCACCGACGA
Source organism: Verrucomicrobiota bacterium (assembly GCA_014584295.1). Lineage (GTDB taxonomy): Bacteria > Verrucomicrobiota > Verrucomicrobiia > Opitutales > Opitutaceae > UBA6669. The sequence goes on along the minus strand of JACTNC010000058.1, from coordinate 118,179 downwards.
TCTTGAGCCTCGCCATGGCATTATCCATCTTGCGAAGTTCCTCACGCGTGAAGCGCAGCGCTGCGCCGCCGAGAAACTCCTTGAGGTGGGCGATGTTTGTCGTTCCGGGAATCGGCACGATCCGGGCCTCACGCGCGAGCATCCAGCCGAGTGCAACTTGAGCGGGAGTCGCTTTCTTTCGCTCCGCCCAATCGCGGACAAATGCCACCCACGGCATGTTCGCTTTCAAGGCGTCGGGTTCGAAACGCGGCACCGTCGCACGACGGTCTGGTTTGATGAAACGGCTGTTCTCGTTGATTGTCCCGGTGAACACCGCTCGGCCCAGCGGACAGTAGGGCACGAAGCCGATGCCGAGTTCCCTGAGCGTGGGGAAGATCTTGGTCTCCGGCTCCCGCCACCAGAACGAGTATTCGCTCTGTACGGCGCTCACCGGCTGCACCGCGTGTGCCTTGCGGATGGATGCGGCGCTGGCCTCGGACAGACCGAAGTGCCGGACTTTTCCCTCCTGGATCAATTCCTTCACCGTGCCTGCCACGTCCTCCATCGGCACCTTCGGATCCACCCGATGTTGGTAGAGTAGGTCGATATGATCGGTGCGCAGGCGCTTCAACGATCCCTCCACGGCGCGACGGAGGTGATCGGGCCGGCTGTTAAGCGCGGTCGGCTGCTTTTCCTCAACGCCGAAACCGAACTTCGTGGCAATGACAACCTCATCACGGACCGATGCGAGGGCCTCACCGACACATTCCTCGCTGAAATAGGGACCGTATACCTCGGCGGTATCAAAGAAGGTCACACCTTCGTCAAACGCGGCGCGGATCAGCGAGATGGACTGGGCACGATCCAGTTTCGTGCCATAGTAGCCGACCAGCGGAAGACAGCCTAGCCCGATCGCGGAAACTTCCAGCGACCCAAGCCTGCGACGACTGGATTGCATGTGGGATTGTCTGTCAGTGGAGGATTGGCTCATGACGGTAAGAGAGGGCAGCAAGGCTGCCGCCCCGAGCATCGATCCCGCTTTGATGAATTGACGGCGACCCAGTGAATGAAGGGTGCCCGCACTTGTTGGATCCTTTTGTAAGGAGGGTATGCTCATGGTTGACTCCTCGATGTTTTGGGACGGAGTAGGGCTCTGATCGCGTGCCGCTGGCCTTCACACTCTCGGCTTCGTTGAGGCGAAATCGATGACGAAGCGGTAGCGGATGTCCTTGTTCACGACGCGTTCGTAAGCGGCGTTGATCTGATCAGGGCGGATCAGTTCGATCTCGGGCCTGATGTTTCGCGCGAAGCAGTAGTCGACGATTTCCTGGGTCTCCGCGATACCGCCTATCATCGAGCCCGAAAGGTTCTTGCGACCGAATGCCATCGCGAAGGAGCTCAATCCTCTGGCCTCACCCAGGCCCACGTTGACGAAGGTTGAGTCGAGTTTCAGCAGGTCCATGAAAGGTTGAACCTCGAAGGGATAGGGCACGGTCGAGATCAACCAATCGAACGAATTGGCGAGCCGCTTGAACGCGGCCGTGTCACTCCAGAGGACCGCCTCGCGCGCACCCAGTCGCTGGGCGTCCGCGACCTTGCCCGGTGAGGTCGTGAAGACCGTAACGTTTGCACGATGCGCCACTGCCAGCTTCACCGCCATGTGACCGAGGCCCCCCAGGCCAACCACACCAACGCGCTGGCCTGGACTAACCTGCCAGTGGCGGATGGGGGAAAAGGTGGTGACCCCGGCGCAGAGGATGGGCGGGGCGGAAACCAGATCCATGCCAGGAGGTATGCGGATCGCGAAGCGCTCGGTGACGACAATCTTGTCCGAATATCCACCGTAGGTATGCCCCCCGGAAACGTCGTCCCGTGAGTCGTAGGTGAAGGTTGTGCGCTTCAGGCAAACCTGTTCGCGATCCGCCAGGCAGTTTTCGCAAGTGCCACAGGAGTCGACCATGCAGCCGACACCGGCGATTTCACCGACCTTGAATTTTGTGACCTTGGAGCCGATCGCCTGGACACGACCAACGATCTCGTGGCCGGGAACACAGGGAAAGGATGGTTCGCCCCAGTCGCCTCGGACCTTGTGAATGTCGGAATGACAGATTCCTGCGTAAAGCACATCGATCAACACATCGTTTGGGCCGAGCGCTCGGCGTTCGATCTGGATCTCCTGCAAGGGTCCAGCCACGCGGTTGGTTCCCCAGGCGCGGACCGCGACTGGTTTGTTGGCTCTCGGCGCTGGCGTCTGTTCAGCGGGTGCCGCGTCGGCGATGCCAGGCAGCACGGAGGTGGCCGCCAGGCCCAGACCCGCGGTGATGAAATTGCGACGACCCATGGCAAGGAGGCCTTGCTGGTGGGTAGGATCATTGCACAGATTGCACATATAGTTCCTCGTTTGATTCTTGATAGCTCTTCTCAACGAAATTTCCGACCCTGCGAAAGCGTGCGTCAGACTCGTGCCATGGATGGCAAAGGTGAGTGATGCCCGCTTGATGTGTGATACTCATATCCATGACGTACTGGGAGTTTATCACCGCCCGGCATCGCGGTCTAACAGGCTGTTGCGGGACATGTCATGATCTTGCTCAAAAGCATCGCGATGCGTGTCACAATCGAGCGCCGGCGACTGAGGTCAGGGATTTGGTGCCCTTAAGACTCGGTGTCCCGCACCGATCGCCTGGATCAGGCTACGCCCGCCGTGGCTTGATCAGGGTCTCGTTGAGGCGCCCCCGGGGGCGTTGACGTCTGTACATTGGGTCGACAGAGGTGAGCCATGTCCGTTTACAAATCTCCACGCGCCGGACCAGACGTCATCAGTCTTCGACTGAGTGAGATCTCGCAGCTCTTCAACTCGCTCGATCCGTCGCCCTTCATTGCACGAGACCTCGACCCCGATGCGGAGGATTTCATCGTGAGGTGGGCGAGGGAGCTTTCGCCATATCGCGGTCTCAAACTCGTGATCAACCTGGCCGAGGATCCGCCGAGCGGTCGCGCTGCGGAGGCGCCGGATGCAGTGCGGCACCACTTTGAAGAACTCGCGAATAGCAAGCTCCGGGAGTTTCACCAACTCATGCGGCGTGGTCGAATCAGCCTGGTGATCGGCCTGCTGTTTCTCGGCGTCTGCCTTGCTGGCGGAAACATTCTGGAAAGACTTGGAGGATCCACGTTCTGGGAAGTTCTGAAAGAAGGCTTTCTCATCTGTGGATGGGTCGCAATGTGGCGGCCGCTGGAGATCTACCTTTACGACTGGTGGCCGCTGCGGGCCGAATGGCGGATATTTCAACGACTCTGCCACATGGAAGTCGAATTGGTCCTGCCAAAGTAGCGCGATCCTGGGTTTCCGCGCATTGGCCCTGAGGCACACAATCGAGCAATGGATGGGAGCGGATGTCATTGCCGACGTTCTGGCGAACATCAGAGGGCAGACGGCGTGAGGTACCAACGTCCTAGTTGCCCTTTCAAAGGGTGACGTTCTTACGCCAGGCTCCCGGAGCGACGCCCATCTCACGGCGGAACGCGCGTGAGAACGTGAATTCGGATTCGTAACCAACGATCGCGGCGATCTGGGCAATGGTGTCAGATGATTCGCGCAGTCGTTGGCCGGCCAGGAGCATGCGCCATTGCGTAAGGTAGCTCATGGGAGGCAGACCAACGGTGGCGTTGAATCGCTCGGCAAATGCTGAGCGCGAAAGGCACGCTTCTTTCGCCAGTGTCTCCGTGGTCCAAGGCTGCGCGGGCCGGGCGTGCATTACCGACAGCGCCCGTGCCAGCGACGGGTCGCGCAACGCTGCCAACCAGCCGATCGCGTCGCCCGAGAGTTGTTCGATGTGCTCGCGCACTGCCTCGACAAACAGGAGCTCTGAAAGCCGGGCAAGGATTTCCCGGGAACCTGGTTTGCGCGCGGCGTGTTCCCGAGCGGCGTATCGAAAGGAACTCTCCGCCCAATCCGCGCAAGATCTGCCTCGCAAATTGGCTACCAGCATTGGCGGCAGTGCGGACAGGAGCGGATGGTCGCGCACGGTCGTCGCCAGAAAGCCGCAGACGAAGTGGTGTTTGAGCTGCTGGTCTTTACCGAAGTCAATGCACGCGAGTTCGTGTTCCTCCGCCTTGCTAACGAGGGGCGCGGCTTCGATTGCGGGCAACGTGACGTCGCTGCCCATCAGCAGAGGATCGTTGTGGGCCATCACAATGATCTCGCCTGGCCCGGCGGTGCGTGGCCGTTCCTTTCCCACGCGCAACTGCAAACGTCCATGCAGGACGTAGTGGAAGGCCACTAGGCTGTCCTCTGAATTGACGCCTGGCCCGCAATGCGCCGGTGCTATCTGTGAGCGTACACACCACGGTCCGCGGAATTTCGCATCCAGAAAGATTCCTCCCGAAAAGCGCACCACGCGCAGTAGATCAGAGAGCGCGTCCATGATGGGATAATCCGTGGCGTCGGCGTTTCGGCCAAGACATCCGGCGTTCCGGCCATTCTGTTCCGACTGCATTTGGTGCAGAGTTTCTCGTGTGGCGTATGAACCGTCCACCAACAAATAGACTGATCATGACAACAATAGGAAATACTCAAGACCTCCGTAGGAACGCAACCCTACCGCGCATCCCTGAACCCTCAAATGCAACCGTCGTCCCGTCCGCCTCCCGTTCGATTAGCCCGGTTGAAGTACAAACCCTCAAGGCCCGTCAAAAGGCCATGTGGGAATCCGGCGATTACGGACAGGTTGCCCGCAGCATCGTACCGTGCGCCGAGGAATTCATTGCGCGGTTGCCGTTGAAGCCAGGCATGCGAGTGCTGGATGTCGCCTGCGGCAGCGGTAACCTTGCGATCATTGCCGCGCGAATCGGCTGCGTGACCAGCGGCGTGGACTTCGCGACTAACCTGCTCGTTCAAGCTCGCGAACGCGCGGCGACGGAGGGACTCGACATCGACTTCGTGGAAGGCGATGCCGAGGCGTTGCCGTATTCTGACGCGAAATTTGACGCCGTGATCAGCATGTTCGGAGCGATGTTCACCCCGCGCCCGGACCGGGTGGCGGCGGAGTTTCATCGCGTGACCAAGCCGGGTGGGTTCGTGGCGATGGCCAACTGGACGCCGGATGGTTTCATCGGGAAGATGTTCGAGGTGTTCAAAGCCCATCTGCCCCCGCCGCCACCGGGCGTGCCTTCGGCGATGCTGTGGGGCTACGAGCCGACCGTGCGTGAACGCTTGCAAGTGTTTGCCGAATTGAAGACTGACCGGCGCATTGCCCTGATGCGTTTTCCGTTTCCGCCTGCCGAAGTGGTGGACTTCTTCCGTCGCTACTACGGTCCGACAGGCCGGGCGTTTGACGCGCTTACCCCGGAGCGCCAAGCGGCGTTGTATCGGGCGCTCGTGGAATTGCAGACGGCGCATAATTCCTCGGGAACACCGGACACGACTGAGGCGCGAGCAGAATATCTAAGAGTGGTTGCGCGGCGCAGCGAGTGACAGCCTCCCGGAAACAAACCTTCAACCGTAAGAAGGAAACAATGCGACGAATTGAAAACCAACACAAATGAAATGTTGACAGGTCGGGCTGGGAAGTCTGGCCATGGAAGATTCAACCCAACGAGTAACGCTGCCATCGGTGGACGACCAAATTCATCTGGGGAAAACGGGAGATTGGTTTCGACGAAAGAGGTTGTTGAGCATCACCTGAAGTCTTTTGGTGACGGCCATCTGGAAGGCGTTCTTTCGGACTAGTTGCCAGGAGCGGTGATGTTCTCCGCCCTTGGACCACTCAAAGGAGTGACGGCATTGCGGCCAGTGTTCCAGGCGATGATTGCAGAGTTCAGCAAACCGGGCGCAACGTTCCACCTGAAGCAGCAGCTTGGCGAAGGGGAACATGCTTACATTTTCTGGACTGCGGAAACCGCCGACAACATTTGCGAGTTGGGTACAGACACGTTCGTGGTGCGAAATGGCAAGATTGTGACCCAGTCCTTCACTTGAAAATTGAGACCCAAAGGCTGAAGGTGCCACTGGAATCCAGGCGGATTCAGTTGTTGAAGCACAGATACGGCTACCGGGTATCACGTTCGATGCTTACTTGCCCGGGTATAGAATGGCATGTCAGGGCTTCACCATGACCTTGATGGCTTCGCGTCGGTCCATCGCCCGATAGCCATCCGGCACTCCGTTGAGTCCGACAATGCGATCGAAAACGCGGCCGGGCTGGATGCGGCCTTCGAGCACGTCTGGCAGCAATTCCGCGATGTAGGCGCGTACCGGAGCGGGACCGCCGCCAACCGTGATGTTGTCGTAAAACATCGGTTGCGCCTGGGGAATGGACTCATAATGCGGCACGCCGACCCGGCCGATCGCGCCGCCTGCTCGCGCGATGCCCATGGATGTGGCCATGGCCTGATCGGTACCGACGCATTCCAGCACCGAATGCACACCGAAGCCGCCGGTCAGTTCGCGCACGCGCGCCACGGCTTCCTCGCCGCGCCCGCTCACAATGTCCGTTGCGCCAAATTCCTTCGCGAGCGCAATCCGGTCAGGATGCCGCCCGAGCAGGATTATCTGCTCGGCGCCGAGTCGTTTGGCGGCAATCACCGCGCACAGGCCCACCGCCCCATCGCCGATCACCGCCACCTTCCCGCCTTTGCGCACGCGCGCGACCACGGCGGCATGGTGACCCGTGCCCATCACGTCCGACAAGGTCAGCAGTGACGGCATCAAGGCTTCATCCGCGCCAATCGGAAGTGGATACAAAGTACCGTCGGCCAGCGGCACCCGCTGCGCCTCGGCCTGCGCGCCGCCGACTTCGGCATTGCCGAAAAAGCCGCCGTGCACGCAGGCAGTGTGCAGGCCCTCATGGCAAAACTCGCAACTGCCGTCGGAATAGGCGAACGGCATCACGACGAAATCGCCCCGCTTGATTTTGCGCACGTCCTTGCCGATGGCTTCGACGACGCCGATGGCCTCGTGCCCCATCGGGCGACCGCTTTCCCCCGGCTCCATATCCCGGTAAGGCCACAGGTCGCTGCCGCAGATGCAGGCGCGCGTGACGCGCACCAGCGCGTCGGTGGGTTCGATGATCTTGGCATCCGGGACGTCGTTCACGCGCACGTACCCGGCGCGATACATGAGGGTTGCTTTCATGATGATGGCTCCTTCAATTTTACCAGGCGTGAGCGGCGGGCACTTCGTTCATGATCGCGAAGCTTGCGGCTTCGTCGGTGAGTTCTCCGAAGTTCATGGCGCCCAGCGCCAGTCGGCTGATCTTCAGGCCAGTGCGGCCAAGGTGCTTGTAATTCATGATAGTTTGAGAGCGTGGTGCCGGCTTCCTTTCACCCAGGAAACATCCGGGCCGGCATCCCGTGCCGACTCCTGCACCGCATGCTCCAACGTGGCCGCGTGACTGTTCATCGTCAGCCTCCTATGCCCGTGATCCTTGAACCGCAGGGCGGGGTGTGATCCTGACCGTCGCGGAACGGGCGCGGTCGCCTATCATCGGATTGAGATAGGGACTGCCGCGATATTTCTCGCGGTAGGCCGCATCAATCTCATCATTGATGGCGCCAGCAATCGGCTCGAAGCCAACCTCCCGGGTCATGCCGGCTGCGGTGATCCGACCCGCCTTCTGGCGCAGCGCGGCTTGATACCAGCGCGATGATCGTCCGCTGTAGGCCCGCACGTAGAGATTGCCCGCGACCGCCACGGACCAGATCCACGTCGGCGTGCCATAAGTCACGCCATCGTCGCGCAGAGGCGAGATATGCAGATCGTCTGATGCAGCGATCTTTCCCAGTTCGCCCGATGGCCAGCCCGAAGGTGAGTCGGTAGCAGGAGCGGTTTTGCCGGATGATTTCGGATTGGAATCGAAGTTTGGCGTCTTCATGCGCCAAGACTGCCACGGATAGCGGAAACGTGCTACCAAGGTATTGCTCCACCTGTCGCGATCTTGCGGTGAAATCTATGCGCGCATTTCTACCGGGAGGGGGTGCATGATGCGCACAGTGCCACGGCCCGTGCCGCCGCATTGACACCACCTTTTGATGCCATCATAGTGATGGCATGGCGCGAACGCAGATCCAGCTTCCCGACGAATCCTATGCGCGTGCCAAGAAACTCTGCGAGGCGCGGGAGATCTCCCTCGCCGAACTCGCCCGGCGCGGTATCGAATACATCCTCAGCGTATATGCCCCGGAACCGGACGCGAACCGCGACTGGCAGCCGCCGAAGCCACGCAAGCTCGGCTGGATGGGGCTTCGCATTCGCCTCCGCTTTCTGCGCCGCGATGTCGTGCTGAGCCAAACCTGACGTTTTGGTCGCGCGAGCGGAGCTTTCCCGTGCACAGTCGAACCGCCTGAAGGCGGGACTCCGAACGGGGATTCACGCTACCCTGCACGGAGTCCCGGCTTTAGCCGGAGGAACGTATTTGTCGCAGGACGCGTAGAGGACTGCCATGCGTCTTTGCCTGTGCCTGTCGAACCGCCTGAAGGCGGGACTCCTAACGGGGATTCACGCTACCCTGCACGGAGTCCCGGCTTTAGCCGGAGGAACGTACTTATCACAAGACACGTAGAGGACTGCCATGCGTCTTTGCCTGTGCCCGTCGTTCCGCCTTAAGGCGGGACTCCGAACGGGAATTTGCGCTACCTCGCACGGAGTCCCGGCTTTAGCCGGAGGAACGTATTTGTCGCAGGACGCGTAGAGGACTGCCATGCGTCTTTGCCTGTGCCCGTCGTTCCGCCTGAAGGCGGGACTCCTAGCGGGAACTTGCGCTTCGCGTACGGAGTCCCGGCTTAAGCCGGTGCTGCGTTCGTCTTTTTGTGCATGTTGAACGCTTTCAAGGTCATCTTTCTCCTTTGCGCCTCGTCACCCAAAGGCGGGCTTCCATGCTTACACATCGGCGGCGTCCCATTTGCTGCCGTAGCCGCGAATCGGATAGTCCTTCCAAACGCGCTGCGCTTCCGAACGGCCCCTCTCTTCCAGATAGTCCGCCGCGCTGCTCCACGGCCATTCTGTCCAGAGCCGCACATAACCATGATGCACTGGGTTGTGGTGAACGTAGTTGATCGTGGCAAAGAAATGCCGTTCCGAACGCATGAATCTTTCCACCGCCCGGTGAAAGACCTGCCGCCCTCGGGCATGTTCCTCGCCATTCCAGGCATGGCTGGTTCGCCCGTGAAAACGTCCGAGTTCGCGCAAGAGCTCGAGGATGTTTGGGGCTTCAACGAGCGCGTGATAGTGGTTCGGCAGGACACACCATGCAAGAGTGCGCGTGGCGTGCTGATGCAGCACGTCGAGGAGTGCGGCGCAAAACCCGTCCATCCGTTGTGGAGAGTGCCCGATGTGGTGGGCATGTTCATAGCAGGCGGCGGAGATGAGGAAATGCAGGTGACCTTGGTTCGGGCGATGCGGTGGTGAATGCCACGGACGTTTGTTGTCCTTGCGCCACGCGAGAACCTCCTCGCGCTGCTTGGGAGCAAGCTGTCGCCAGACGTAGCGGCCGGGAGTCCCGACTCTAGCCGGTGAGGTGTTCGTCTCGCAGGATGGGGGGAAGCGTTTCATTTGTTTTTGCTTGTGCAGGAGGTTCCGCCTGAAGGCGGTACTCCGAACAGGAATTCGCGCTACCTTGCACGGAGTCCCGGCTTCAGCCGGAGAGACGATTAATTTGCGGAGCGGGTCAAGAATGTCATGTACCCTAGTCTGGGGCAATCGAACCGCCTGAAGGCGGGACTCCGAACGGGAATTTGCGCTACCTCGCACGGAGTCCCGGCTTCAGCCGGAGAGACGATTAATTTACGGAGCGGGTCAAGAATGTCATGCACCCCAATCTGGGGCAATCGAACCGCCTGAAGGCGGGACTCCGAACGGGAACTTGCACTACCTCGCACGGAGTCCCGACTTCAGCCGGAGAGACGATTAATTTGCGGAGCGGGTCAAGAATGTCATGTACCCTAGTCTGGGGCAATCGAACCGCCTGAAGGCGGTACTCCGAACGGGAATTTGCGCTACCCTGCACGGAGTCCCGGCTTCAGCCGGAGAGACGTTCATATCGCGGGACAGGGAAGAGCAACTCGTAGCCGGACACCGTTGCAAGCACTCATGCGCCCGTCTTTGCGGGCGGGGCCTCGCGGCCGACCATCGCCTGCTGCCTGGGGGCGTAGCGTTCGCCTTCGATTGGGATCTGCGAAGCGGCGTGCTGGATCTCGTTCAGGTCGGCTGTCGAGAGTTGGATTTCTGCTGCGCCGAGGTTCTCCTCCAGGCGGTGAAGCTTGGTCGTGCCTGGGATCGGCACGATGTAGGGCCGTTGAGCGAGCAGCAACGCAAGAGCGATCTGCGCAGGTGTTGCGCCTTTTGCGTCGGCGACTCGTTTCAGCAGGTCCACGAGCGCCTGGTTCTTAGCCATCGCCTCAGGGGAGAAGCGTGGAACACTCTTGCGGAAATCGTCCTCGCCCAGCTTGAAGTCCTTGCCCATTGCGCCGGTGAGGAAGCCCTTGCCGAGCGGGCTGTAGGGCACGAGACCGATGCCGAGTTCGTCGCACGCGGCGAGAACACCGTTGCTCTCGACCGCGCGCCACCACAGCGAATATTCGTTTTGCACCGCCGCCACCGGTTGCACCGCGTGGGCGCGGCGCAGCGTCTGCAGGCCGGGCTCCGACATGCCGAAATGCTTCACCTTGCCCTGCGCGATCAGTTCCTTGACGGTGCCTGCCACGTCCTCGATAGGCACGTTCGGGTCCACGCGATGCTGATACAGCAGGTCAATCGTCTCGATCCCAAGGCGCTTCAGCGATCCTTCCACGGCCTGGCGGATGCGTTCGGGTCGGCTGCAGACGCCCCGATTTTCGCCGGTTTCAAAATCGATGTCGAAGCCGAACTTGGTCGCGATGATAACGCGATCGCGGAGCGGTCGCAACGCCTCGCCGACGACCTTCTCGTTTTCGAACGGGCCATACACTTCCGCCGTGTCGAAGAAGGTCACGCCGCGCTCTACCGCGGAGCGGATCAGCGCCACGCCCTCCGGGGTGGACAGTTTCGTGGCGTAGCTGAAGCTGATGCCCATGCAGCCGAGGCCGAGGGCGGAGACTTCAAGATTTCCCAGTTTACGTGTATTCATGGTTTGTCTTCCTTATTCATGTTTTTCGCTGTTTTCAGTGTATTGAAGGTTAGGAGAAAGCGGGTACTCGGGGAGGTTCCCGATGAGCAGGGGGCTGACTGGAAAGATAGGCTGGGGCAGCCAGTGCAGATGAACGTTGCGAGAAACATGGCTCACACGAAGTCACGAAGGCCCGAAGGACTTTATGAATAGCTGGTTTTCTTCGCAGCTTCGTGTGAGGCCTCCGATATCTGGAGCGAAGCAAAAATCGATCTTGAGCGACTGCTGTCTCGACCTGCCCGTTACCCACTGAAAAGAGCGAGGAACCAGAAAAGTATGTATCGCGTGTCGATGAAAGTTCACAACGGCCCCCGAAGGGAATTGACCGCGCCATGCCTCAGTGCGCCGTGTAGCCGCCATCGGGTGCGACGATCTGCCCGATCATGAACCCGGCGCCCGGGCTGCAAAGCCAGAGAACGGCCGAAGCGATTTCCTCCGGCGTCCCCATCCGTCCGAGCGGAATTTCGTCGATGACGGCCTGCATCGCAACGGGATGATCCGCCATTGCCTTGGTGACCATCGGAGTGTTGATGGTGCCCGGACAAATGGCATTGATGCGAATGCCCTTGCGCGCGTACTCGAGCGCCGCGGCCTTGGTCAATCCAATCACGCCATGCTTGGATGCCGTGTAGGCCCCGAGGCCCGCGATGCCCGCGAGACCGCTCTGCGAGGAGCAATTGACGATGGCGCCGCTGCCTTGCTTCCGCATCTGGCGAAGCTCGTGCTTCATGCAGGCCCAGACACCGCGCAGGTTGACCGCGATAACGCGGTCGAAGTCCTCGGCAAGTGCGTCGGCAGTTTCGATGCTCGGCGCATGCAAACCGGCATTGTTGTAGGCGGCATCAAGCCGGCCAAAGGCGGATACTGTTGCAGCGATCGCTGAGGCAACTGAATCTTCGTTGGCGACATCACAGTGCAGCCCGATGGCCCGATGGCCGGACTCGATCAACCTTGCAGCAGCCACTTTGGCAGCTGCCTCGTTGATATCGGTAATCGCAACCGCTGCGCCGGCATCGGCAAAGGCTCGGGCCGTTGCGAAACCGATGCCGCCGGCGCCGCCAGTCACGAAGGCCACCTTGTCTTTGAATGATATGTTCATGGGTTTATCTTTGGAGTGGGGTTGGATGAAGTTGGAATCCATGCGAAGGTTTCGGGGTTGGGTCCGCGCCTGCCGGCTTCGCCTTTGTTGAGCGAATCGATGGCTGCGAGATCCTCGGGCGGGAGCGTGAAATCGAAGACGCCGATGTTCTGCTCCATGCGGGCAGGAGTCGCGGTCTTCGGGATCACAATGCGACCCTGCTGCGTGTGCCAGCGGAGCACGATCTCAGCCGTCGATCGGTTGTGCTTCCGTGCGATGTCCGCGATCGTGGGATCTGCCAGCACCGAGGCCTGGCCCAGAGGGCTCCAGGCCTCGATTGCGATGTCGTGTGAGGCGCATGCGGCGAAGACCGGGCGGTTTCCAAAGTAGGGATGAACCTCAATCTGATTCACGACGGGCACGCGTCCTGTCTCGTCAATGATCCGCTGCAGGTGATCGGGATTGAAGTTCGAAACGCCAGCGGCACGCAGCAAGCCTTCATCGACGAGATGGGTGATGGCCCGCCAGGTCGACACAAAGTCTCCGCCATACAGGGTTGGGAGTGGCCAGTGCATCAGGAACAGGTCCAACTGCTCGACGCCGAGGTCCACGAGACTCTGCTCAAAGGAGCGTCTTACGTCGTCTGGCCGATGATTGCCATTGCCGAGCTTGGTGGTGAGGAAGAACTCATTGCGGGGAAGGCCTGACCTGGCGATGGCCAGCCCGAGGCCCTTCTCGTTCGCGTACATCTGGGCCGTGTCAAAGTGCCGGTAGCCGGCGGCGATCGCCGCTGCGATCCCTTTCGCCGTGACTTCGTGGCTCTCAGGGCTGTTGTCGCGAACAGCCGACAGATTCATGGTGCCGAATCCGATCTGCGGGATGCTCACACCGTTGTTCAATCGGATGGTGGGAATTGTGCGTTGGGTCATGAGGGTTTCCTTTCACTGAAAACTGTGGAAGAGAACGTGCGGGAGTCTACGACGCGGGTCGGTTTTGAACATCGTAGCGAAGCCACAGAACCCCACCGTCGAGCACTTCAGATGACTTGAGCGTCAATCGGGTGACAGGGAACGGTGGGTTGTCGCGTTCGCCCTGGAACTCAAATATGGCGGGCGCCCCGGTGTAGCCGTCGAGCGCGGGAAGCAGGAGAAGGCTGATCTCGTCGATAAGACCTGCGTGCAGAAATCGTCCGCTGGTGGCAGGACCACCGTCGAGGTACAACTGTCGGATGCCGAGTGCACCGAGCTTGTCGAGAACGAGACCGAGGTCGATCCTGTCCTTGCCAGCGAAGAGATAGTAGATGCCTTCGGAGCGCAATCCGGCGAGGTAGCGATCGCTCGTCGATTCCACAACGACGACGATGATTGGCGCGCCGTCGATGTTGCTGCGCCCCCAGCTCAGGGATCCACCCGGATCGATGGCGACGGTGCACTTGGCCGGACCAGGATCCGGGAGATGATCGACGCGTTCGATCACTTCGGTTGTTGCCGGATACGGAGATTTGCCTTCTGCGTACTCCAATGCGGTGATGCGACCCATGATGGATGCGTCGGCTCCGAGCCGCGCTCTGGCAGATTCCCAGAGGCCTGCAGGCACAACATCGACGGGATGCCAGAGAGGCACGAGTGCACGTCCGTCGATGCTGCTGGTCATGTGGCAAATCAGTCTTGGTCTCATGGACTTGTCGTTGTTCCCTGCCGGGCTACTGAGCGTCGACATTGATGGGATAGGTGGCGGCGGTAAACGTTTCAGGGTCGGCTCCTGCCCGGACGCCCGTGTTGAGCGCATCGATTCGGGCAATTTCCTCCGGAGTGAGCGTGAAGTCGAAAACATCAAAGTTCTCGATGATGCGCTCGGAGCGCACTGACTTGGGAATTGCCGAGAAACCGTGATCCAGATGCCACCGGATGACGATCTGTGCAGGAGTCTTGCCGTATTTTCGGGCGAGCTCGATGACCAGAGGATGCGTCAGGGGACTGTCCGATCCATTGGTGACTGCGTTCCTGTTGCGCAGGTAGGTGCCTCCGATGGGTGCCCACGCCTGGGTGACGATTCCGAGTCTCGCATTTTCGGCGAGAGTCTCCGGCTGTGTGTAGAAAGGGTTCAATTCGATCTGGTTCAAGGCAGGCACCAATCCGGTTTCTTCCTGCAATTTCTGCAGGTGCTGTGGCATGAAATTGCAGACGCCGATGGCGCGGATGCGTCCGTCGGCCCGGAGCTTTTCGATTGCTCGATACGACTGGATTGTGGCAGCGAAGTCGGTCGGCACCGGCCAATGCAGGAGGTAAAGATCGATGTAATTCAGACCGAGGCGTGACAAACTTCCCTCGAAGCCCCGCATCGCATCATCGTAGCCGTACTGCCCTGGCCAGAGCTTTGTCGTGATAAACAGCTCACTGCGGGGCACGCCGCTATTTCTTATGCCTTCGCCGACCGCCCTCTCGTTCAGATAAGCTGCGGCGGTGTCGACTAGACGATAGCCGTGCTGGATGGCGGTGCTGACAATTCCTGCGGTCTGTTCCGCCGGAGAAAGGAAAACGCCGAGACCGAGTGCCGGCATCTTCACGTCACTATTGAGAGTAATTGATCGATTGGTTGTACTCATGATATTCTTCTTTGTGTAAGTGGGGGCGACGATTGTGCCGTCATGGGAAATCCGACGCGCATTCAGGCGACTTGCCGAGTAGCACGGGTAAACGGCTTCCCATTCCGACGCTGCTGATCATCTTGAACTTCCTTTGCCCGCTCCGCCAGGTGACTCTCGGGGCAGGATCTCCATCAGAAGCTTCGCGGCATTGGCTGACTGTGATTGCCCGACTTTGTCAGCGAGCACCTCAATCAAGCCATCAAGCTGTGCCTTCGTGAGGCCGACATTGAGTCCGATTCGAAAATGCGCCTGCAACTGGGAACCGACTCCGTCCATGTTGGCCAGCGCCGCGATCGTTGCAACTTCACGGGTTTGGAAGTCGAGATTGTCGCGGCCAAAGATGTCACCAAAGAGGTGGCCCTTGAGGAACTGGTCGATTGCCGGAGCAAATGCGATATAGGCACCCGCGGCCGGCGCACCGATGAGCCTGGTCTGGTTTTCGGTTCCGAGGTCGATGCTGCTTCTGTTCGAGGGCAGCGGACTCGCTTCCATGCCTGGCGTGTCGTTGATTCCATTCGCCTTGCGCGCTTCAAGAACGCTCATGAAAGTACTGATGCCGTTCAGGCTTCGGGGGAATCCGGCGTAAGCGTAGAGCTGCACGAGAACTTCCTTGATCTCGTTGACGGTCAAACCTTGATCCAGCCCCGCAATCAGGGCGGATTTCAGTTTGGCGAGGTCCCCGCTCGCCGTGAAGGCGGCAATGGGAACGATGGCCTGGTATTTGAGGCTGAATGATGGATTTTTGTTCATGGCTTTTTCTTCTGAAGTGCTTGCGACGGCGCTGAGATATTGCTCATCGGTGACCTTCTCCCTCCATATCACGTTTTGACCGTCCTTGATTCCGGTGATCACAAGATGAGTCATTGATGCCTCAGGCGTTGCGCCGTGCCAGTGCTCCACATCGGGTGGGCACCAAACGGTATCACCGGCCTTGAATCGGATGATCGTCCCATCCCTTGTTCCGGTCAGCGCCACACCCTGAGTTACGATCATGTGCTGCCCGGCAGGGTGAAGATGCCAGGCGGTTCTGGCGCCGGGCTGAAATGTGACATACGCGCCAAAAAAGTGAATGGCCTCATTGGAGGGAAAGAGTCGGTCAACCTGAACGTCTCCGGTGAAAAGTGTCTCGGAACCTTTGACACTGTTGTTTGGGTCAAACCGGTAGGCAATTTGCGCCGAACTGGCGGATCCTGCATCGTGGGTTGGCTCGGCTTTTGCGAGGGGCGCGATGATCAGCGCAAGCGCCAGCGTCTGTTTTAGAATGCTCATTTTGTTTCTCCTATGGATTTGGAGCCAGGATGCGCGCTTCTTTGGCATGGAACCTTCGCGCATCCCGACTGGGATCAGCCGTTCGCCCTTCGCCTTTCGAGGATGGCCCTGAACGCGGGAACATCGAAGGATCTGGGATCGGGACCGGCACGCAGATCGCGGTTCAGTCCGTCGATCGCGGCGACTTCTTCGTTACTCAGTTCGAAACTGAAGATGTCGATATTGGCCAGCAAGCGCTCGTAGTGCTGGGTCTTTGGAATTGCGATGAAGCCGTGCTGGATGTGCCAGCGAAGAACGATCTGCGCGGGCATCTTTCGGTATTTCTGTCCCAACTCGACAATCGTCCTATTCTCAAGGAGCCGGACGATGTTGGTCGGGTCCTTGGGCAGATTGATGAAGCCTCCGCCGATCGGTGACCAGGATTCTGTCTTGATGCGACGGCTTTCGTTGGCTTCCCGCGCGGCCTGCTGGGCGAAGAAGGGGTGCAGTTCGATCTGGTTGAGGACCGGCACGATCTCCGTGCGTTCGGCGAGCGTTTGCAGGTGGTCGGGATTGAAGTTGGACACTCCGATGGCGCGGATGCGTTTTTCGGCATACAGCCTCTCCAGCGCCTTGTAAGCCGCGATGGTCTTGTCGAAATCGGTCGGCACCGGCCAGTGCAGCAGGTAGAGATCGAGGTAGTCCAGGCCCAGCTTTTTCAGGCTCACGTCGAAGGCGCGCAGGGCCTCGTCGTATCCGAAATTCTCTATCCAGAGCTTGGTGGTGATGAACAACTCGGAACGGGGAACGCCGCTGCGTGCGATCCCTTCGCCGACCTCCTTCTCGTTACCGTAGTTTGCGGCGGTATCCACCAGTCGATAACCGTTGGTCAGGGCAAAATGGATGATGTCGGCCGCCTGGATGGTTGGGAGATTGAAACAGCCAACACCCAGCACCGGCATCTCAATGCCGTTGTTGAGTTTCGTGAGCGGACTCTTGCCAGACGTTGCCCGACGACCGGTATTGCTGCCCTGACCAAGTGCAGGGATGGCTGAATTGGCCAGAAGTGCGCCTGCCGCAGCGGCTCCGCCAAGTTTGAGGAAATCCCGACGACTGTTTTGATGGTTCAATGTGTTCATGGTGATTCTTTGTTTCCGAGAGATTGGCTCTGTTGCGGCACGACTATATCGCGCTGGCGGCAATGCGTCTCATAGGATGTTGCGTCACCTATATCGATGTTGCGCAAAACGTCGTTTTCGCTGTCGAAGGCTCAGCCAGGAGGGTCTGCCAGGGCGACCGATTTCGCTCTTCTGGCTGATTACAGAACTGGGGGATCCGCGTGCTAGCGCTTCCGACGGTATTCGCTCGGCGTCATGCCCGTCTCACGGTGAAAAAGCTGAGCAAATCGGCTGGGGTTGTTGTATCCCACTTCCAGTGAAATGTTCACCACGCTCGCGTCACTTTCCCTCAACAGGCGACGGGCTGCATCCATGCGGAGGTTTAGGTGGTATTGGGAAGGAGATACGCCAGTGGCCTCTTTGAAAAGCCGGCAGAAGTGATACTTGCTGAGGCCTGCCATTTCCGCGAGTTCGGTCAGGCTGAACTCCTCTGCCAGGCATTTGTTCAGGGCATCGGTGATCTGGCGCAGCTTGAATCCGGGCAGTGCCGGGCTCGACGATTTTGCACCTTCCGGGGTGTAGGCGTACTTTCTTGCGAGATGCGTCGCAATCATGTGGGCCAGGCCCTGGACTCGCAGAGCGCTCGCCTTGCGACGGAGCAATTCAACGTGGACCTGCTCCATCAACCAGGAAAGGTCCGGGTCTGTGAAAGCAGATAGATCCCGTATTTGTGCGTCTTGGGCATTGGCGCCGAGCTCCTCTTCCAAGGCCTGCTGCAGGAGGGGTCGTTCAACGAACACCTGCAGCGTGATGAAGGGATCTGAAGTCAGAGTGCGCCATCGGCATTCATACGGTGCGCCGCCGGATGTGAGAAAAAAGGAACCTCGCTTGATGTGATGCGTTGTCCAGGGCCCATCTCCTTCCCGCTCCTGAAACTCCGCTTCTCCGGATGCGGTCCATGCGAGCGCGGTCTCGCTCACTGCAGGCAGCGGCACGGTGTCGACATGTCGGAGAGGCTCGCCAAGCCAGGCCTTGATGCCGTGCCATGCCTTGCCCTGGCTCTGCTTGATCCGCTTCCCACCGACGTAGCTGCTAAACGCTTCGACAGAAGTGGCCTCGGGGATGGGCATGCCATGGAAGATGGCGACGATCGGCTGCGCAGGCAAGACAGCTCTCGTTCACGTATCGCCGACTCTCCGTGATGAATCTGCGCTACTCCAGAAACAGCCCTTCGAACTTCGGAGCCAGCGGCTCGTTGTTTCTGAGATTCAGCGTCGCCGGGCGTATGGATTTCCCTCTGTCGGCTTCTGTTCACACACCACGACTTTGTACGGCAATGTGTCGGCGGTGAAGCGGATGACGCTTCCTCCTACGTAAGCACCATAGGCTTTCAACTGAAGTGACTTCAGGCAGGGGGCCCAAGTGCTGTGATCAGGTTGCCCACGGCGACGTCCATGGCGCGGTCGATGCTTTCAGTGGTGAATCCGCCGATGTGGGGCGTGCAGATGACCTTGGGGTGGTCGAGCAGGGCGGATCTCGCAGGTGGCTCCTGTGAGAAGACATCGAGGGCCAGCCCGGCAATCTGTCCGCTCTCCAGTGCATCGAGGACAGCGGCACCGTCGATCAGGTCGAAGCGCGCGGTGTTGATGATGCAACTACCGCGCCGCATCGCGGCGAGCGTGGTGCTGTTCAGCAAGGGTCTGCCGCCTGTCGGAGGAGGACAGTGCAGGGTCAGGACATCGGCCTGGCTCAGGGTCTCCTCAAAGGTTGCGAATGTGACCGCGCGTTCTGGGCCGCTGGCGCTGGATTGCGATCCCGCCAGGGCGGGCGGAAGCACCGGATCGTGGACCATGACACGCATGCCAAGGCCGAGCGCGAGCGCGGATACCTGCCGTCCGACATTACCATGGCCGAGCACACCCAGGGTGCGACCGGCGACCTCGAAGCCAGGCGATCGATCCCATCCGCCGCGTTTCACGCTGGCATTTCCAGAGACAATTCCTCGGGCGAGCGCGAAAAGCAGTCCGATGGTCAGCTCGGCAACGCCCCGTGCATTGGCGCCCGAGGCCGTCAACACCTCGATGCCCAGAGTGCGAGCCGTGGAAAGATCGATGCCATCCGTGCCTGTGCCATTGCGGCTGATCGCGCGCAAGGTCGGGGCTGCGGCCGACAGCACACCCGCGGTGATGCGCTCGACACCCGCGAGGTAGCCGGCGCATCCGGGCAGAAGCTCGTGCAATTCCTCTTCAGATGGCTGGCGCCCCTTGGGACCGAGTACGATCTCATGCCCACAGGCTTCGAGCCGGTCGAGGGAGACATGCCCGTGTGCAGTGACGGATCGCGGAGTGACGAGGATTCGAGACATGGAAACCGGTACCTCAATGCGTGCAGATTGAGGCGCTGCGATTCAAGTATCGAAATCGGCGTCCACCAGGAGATTGAACCCTCTGAAACCAGGAGGGTCACGCTTCGTCGTGACCTGTTTGAAGAGTAGCGGGACCTTCCAGGTCCCAAAGATCGAAGTCCGTTTCGAGAGCTTCTGACCTGCGAAAATCGGAAAGGGAGCTGGAAGCTCCCGCCACGCTCCAGTCCAAAACGGATCACGACGAAGCGCGCCCCTCCAGGGTTGGGACATGTCAACCGGAGTTTATTGTTTATGGCACCGCCACGCGTCGCGGACGATGATCCTCTGGGATCTTGCCTTCGCGGGGGTATGGTCGAAGCACGCGGGTGACTTTCTCGTGACCACAATCGGTCCGCGACGGAAAGTGTCTGGACGCGCCGTTGACCCAATGCCATAAACACTGGTCAGGAGATTTGACATCCTGTTGAGAGTTTCGCGATGTGTCCCGATGAACAGGAATGACCTGATGCATGCTCCGACCCATCCTCGCGTGTTCGAAACGGATCAGACTCAAGGTAGTGATGTTAAGAGACGCTCTCGTTCGTGGCAGATTGTAGCTGCCATCCTGATCCTGGCGCTCGCGGTGGAGGTTCACAGCGCGCCGGGATTGCCCGCGCCGCATGACATCGATCCCACCCCCGATCACCCTCGCAACACCGAGGGCAGCTTTGTCACTCTCAAGTCTGGTCGGATTCTTTTTGATTACTCCCAGTTCTCGGGTGGCGCTGCGGACTTCGACCGTTCGGAAATTGCGGAGATTTATTCCGACGACCAGGGACGCACCTGGAGCGCTCCACGGGTTGTGGTGGAAACAGGCGAATACCAGAACATCATGAGCGTGTCCCTGCTGAGGCTCGCCAGCGGACGAATTGCCCGCTTTCACGCCGTCAAGAAAACGCGTCTGAGGGATTGCCATGTGGTCATGTCGACCAGCAGCGATGAGGGGCAGACGTGGACACCGCCGCAGCTTATTCATGACGCGCCAGGTTATTTCGTACTCAACAACGACCGCGTGATCCAGACGCGATCGGGGCGAATCCTGGTACCGGTGGCATTTCATCGCCTGAAAGGATCCGGTGACAATTGGGAATCCTGGGATTCGCGCGGACTCACGTTGTGGTACTATTCCGATGACGAAGGGACCACCTGGAAGGAGTCGGACAACTGGTGGGCGCTGCCCGTTGCGAGCCGGTCCGGGCTTCAGGAACCGGGTGTGGTTGAGTTGAAGGAAGGGAAGATTTATTCGTGGTCACGCACCGATCGCGGCGCGCAGTTCCAGTACTGGTCAACCGACGACGGAAAATCCTTCGGACCGCCGGAGCGCTCGCCCTTTGTGACGCCGAATTCGCCCTTGAGCATCAAACGAGTCCCGGGGACGAATCTGCTGTTGGCGGTCTTCAATGACCATTCAGGCCGGGTGCCGGTCCCCAAGGCGGCCAATCAGCGCGCCCCGCTCGTAATTTCGTTCTCGAGCGACGAAGCGAGATCCTGGGGACCGCCCCTCGTGATCGAAAGCGACCTAGCCGGCTGGTTCTGCTACACTGCCATCCACTTCACCGACGACGCCGTGCTTCTCGCCTACGTCGCCGGCAACCAGCAACTCGGCCGACTCTCCCGCCTGAGAATAACAATGGATTCACAACCGCCAGAATTCGTCAAAATAGCCCGTATCCAGGATGTGCTCGGGGAAATCAGCATCCCGTGGTTTCCATGCCGTGCTGCCCGGCCTCGTTTCAACGAGTGCCCAATCTCCAAGACGCGGATAAAGGAGATAGTTCAGGGTGGAAAATTCCGCCTCATGAAAAGTATGGCCGCTGTTCACGACGATGTAATGGCCTTCGGCTCCCTCAAGCGGGCTTGCGCAGATGAGAACCGGGGCGTGGTTCTCGGCCGACACGCGCCGATTCCCCAGTTCGATCGTTTTTGGGGTCCATTTTACAGGGAGCGCTGGCAGTGCCTTCCTGATCCACAGGTTGCTTCCCGGATCGCCAAACAACACAAGGTGGCGTGTGCGCAGGTCAAGAGGCGTCACCTCAGTATCCTTTTTGACCGGCAGATCCCCTCCCATGTAACGGGCCCATTCCCAAGCAAAGCGGCGGAGTGAAGCCTCAGCCCATTCGGCAACCTCAGGATGCCACGGGTTTCCTGTACCCCGCACGCAGAGAAACGAACGGGTAAAGGCGTCATCAATCGGTCCCTGCAAGCCCGGTTGTTTGGTGTGGGTGATCGCGCCGTCCTCCGAATTCAGACATCGCCAACCCTTCCCGTCACGCCCAAGCAGGAGGACACGCTCTTGTCTGGGAATCAGCACCTGCTGTCCAAGCACTTCAATGCCTGTCAGCGGTTCCTTCATCCGTGAAAGATCGAGCGCAAACTGCTCGATATTCTTTAGGTCTGTGACTCTTACCACGCCATCCCTGCCGAATCCTGCAGCGATTTCCGCTCGCTCATATTGGCGGGAGAGTGCCCTCAATTCGATCCAGTAGCATCGGGCATACTTGAGCGACCATGTGACAAAACGCAGCGTGCGCGGTGGCTCGATCGTGCACGACGCGACATGAGCTGCTATGAGGCGCAACTGCTCTGCCTGGGTTTCTTTGTGGATCTGATGGGCAGTGCCTGGGGCGATCAGGTTGACGAGCTGCAGGCCTTCTGCTGCGAAGGCGTCGGCCATGTAGATGTGATTGACGTACCCCGGATCAAGTTCACCCATTGCCGCAACGACGGGCACGATACCTGCATTCGCCGCGTAATCCACAGCATCGTTCAGGTGAAGACCGGCCGCCTGCTGTGGCGGGAGATTGGCCACACGAACAAAACGCGGATTGGGTGAGGCGGAAAAACGATAAGTGTCCACATAGCCGCAATAAGGACCCAGCGCTGCAAAACGATCTGGGTGCTTCAGACCGACATGCCACGTTCCGGAGGCCCCCATGGAGAAGCCGCGAAGCACGATCTGGTTCCGGTTGATGGTGTATTGTCGGCAGACTGCATCAATCGCCTCGAGAATGTCCGTTTCGCCTGCCCAGCGATATCCATTCTCCACACGGCCAAGCGGATAAAGTTCAATGAAGTCATGTTCCTCAACCGGCGGCTGGTTGACTGCCAGGAAACGATGACAGATACGCAGTGCAGCACCGCCACGCGGGGCGGTGCTGCCATGAAGCACAACATCGAGACGCATGGGCTTTGCCGGATCGTATTTCTCAGGAACAATCAGGCCGTAGGGTTGGCAAGATCCGTCGATCGCGGATACAAAGCCGCGAAGCAGTCTTCCCTTGCGCACAGTCCAGCCGGCAGTGCCCGCCGCGAGTTCATCCGCACGCGCCCTGCCTTCTTCGAGTGCACGCTCAATGCGTTCAACATCGCCAGGGGCCAGCACTTCTTCGTAACGAAAGAGCCAAAGCACATTGCGCCAAAGTGCTCCGGCGTCGGCCAACAGATGCGCTGGAACGGGATTTCCTGCGGGATCCCCGTGAGCGCGAAGGGACTCCAATCGTGCCTGCAATTCAGATCCCGACTGCAGCAGGCTGTTCCAGTTCGTTTCGCTGATGCCTGTCGGCCGACCCGGCAATCCATGGGCGATGCGATATTCAACCATGTCCGATTGCAACGCGGGGATCACTTCCGCCGATGCTGTTCCAGCAAGGAAAGTTCCCCCCGCAATCAGGAGCCCGCTAGACCAGATCTGACGGATGATGCGGAAGCCAATTGTCATTGGTTCACCCTCGCCCGAAAGCCCTGTTGCATGTCATCAAGGATTCACGCCTGTGGATATGAGATGCCACGGGTTCGACGTCGCGAATGACAGTCGACGTGAGCGTTTTCATCAGGACTCAGCCGCCGCTGCCTTGTCATTCAGATCGGCACGGTTGGTTTCCGCGGCGAGCACCACGCTGACGATGGTAATCACTCCCAGCAGACCAAGATACACAGCTATCGGCCATGTTGATCCCCCCGATGACCGCAGAAGGCTGGACGCGATCAGCGGCGCGAGTCCACCGGCGAACGGCGCGGCCAACTGGTAGCCCAATGAGGCCCCGGTATAGCGCGTACGCGTACCGAAGAGCTCGGAAAAGAAAGCAGCCTGCGGACCATACAGTGCCGAATGACCAATCATGCCGAGCACGATGGCCAACCAGACGAGAAGTTCATTGCGGGACTCAATCAGCCAGAAGAAAGGCATGACGAAAGCCAGCAGGAACAAGGTTCCACCCAGATATACCGGCTTCCGCCCGATGCGGTCGGAAAGTGCACCAAACCAAGGAATCGCCACGAGTTGTGCGGCGGAGCCGATCAGCACGCCATTGAGCAATGAACTCCGTGGGAGCCCCAGATTCTGGGTGGCATAGCTGAGAACCCAGACGGTGAAAATATAGAAGAAGGCGTTTTCGGCCATTCGTGCGCCCATGGACAAGAGGACGTTCTTCTTGTGGGTGCGTAACACTTCCATGATCGGTATGTGCGGCATTTGCCTGCCCGCATCGCTCATCCGTGTCTGTTCGAAAATGGGGCTTTCCATGACCTTCAGCCGTATGAAGAAACCCAAGGCGGTCAGAACTATGCCAAACAGAAAAGGGACGCGCCATCCCCATGAAAGAAAGTTCGCCTCTGGCAGATACGAAAAGAGGGCGAACACACCAGTTGCCAGCAAAAGCCCGACAGGCACACCCACCTGGACCCAACTGACAAAAAAGCCGCGTCGACCCCGATCTGCGTGTTCCGCCACCATCAACACCGCTCCTCCCCACTCCCCACCGACAGCAAGCCCCTGAATGATACGTAAGGCAACGAGCAGGACAGGAGCCCACAATCCGAGCCGCTCGTAGGTGGGCAGCAAGCCCACGAGAAATGTGGCCAGCCCCATCATTACCAGCGTGGTCACCAACATCGATTTTCGGCCAATGCGATCGCCGAAATGCCCGAAAATAATCCCCCCGAGCGGCCTGGCGAAGAATCCGACCGCATAGCTGGCAAAGGCAGCCATCGTTCCTGCCAAGGGCTCCAGCGTGGGAAAGAACAGGCGATTGAAGACGAGTGCCGCTGCCGTGCCGTACAGGAAGAAATCGTACCATTCGATCGCCGTGCCCAGCATGCTGGATATGACGACTCTCTTGAACGGGTTTCCTGCTGGGGCAGATCGCATCATTTGAGGGATGGTTGGAAGACTACTGAATCATGTCCTTACCGGCTACGCCAGTTAGCTCATTCGGTGGCACTAAGCGCCACATCATGAATCGATCGATATCCCCAGGAAAAAATCTCAAGGTGTAGCCAAGTATGCGAAAAGATCAGCGGCGTTTGTAGGTACAGGCTTGATGGAATGCGGCATCGGTTCATGTGAGATTGACGACCACCAGGTTCGTCAATCTCACGAAACTATTTTGGGAATGCTGCATTCTTTTCCGAAATACCTTGGGTGCGCGCCTCTACCGAACCAAGTGGTGGCAGTTCGTCAGTCGGCCGGTCGAGATAGAAGAGCGAGACTGCCGAAACGTCGTCACGTCGCAGGTAGCACACATAGCCTCCGGAGAGAAGGTCGTCCGCAAGGGACGGAGGATTTTGGCCGTCAAGCAGCAGCCGGAATTTGTCCGCGCCGCCATGATCGACGATCACGGGCAGGAGCGGCACGCCCCGTTCGATCATTTTCAAGACGTTTTCCTTCGAGTCGTTGCCCATCTGCTGCATTGTCACCCGGACGTCCCGGTCGAAGTAGACCGGGTCGGGGACGTGGTAGCGGTAGAAGGTGTAGTGGCCCAGTTTGTCGTCGGCCGCCAGCGCGCCCTGGTAGCGATGCTGAAACCTGCCCTGGCCCCAGGCGGTGCCGATGTAATCCTCCGTGCCGGAATTGTTGAGGGTGGGATGCGCGGTATCCCCGTCCAGGAAGATCTTCACTTCTCCTTCACCCCACCAACCGGTATAGTCGGGGTGGGTGATCACACCGAGGTGTGCGCCAAGATAGCGGCCCCGGCCGTTTACACGCGGCAAAATCTCAAAATCACGACCCAGCGTGGTGTAGCGCTCACGATGCCAGTGGGCGTGGAAGTAGAGCGTGTCCGCGGTGTGCGGTTCATCCTGCAGCTCGAAGTCGACGTCGTAAAAGAGATACGGAACGTCCTCGTTGGATTCATTTGTGAGCGTGATGCGCGCGCCGGTGCGAAACGGCATGGGGATGATGCAGTTGAACGAGCGACCTTCGGGGCTGGAAAAGAACTCGTTTTCGAACGGCGCGACGCGTCCCAGGATATGGCCGAAAAAATCGCCCAGTGGAACCGACACGGCCGGCCGGTCCGCTCCGTCCCAGTACATGCGCAGGTGCAGCGCGCGCATGAGCCGGGGTTCGCGGGGATGAAGGGTCATCCAGATGCGCCGCACGGTGCCGGTTCCCCTGACGTCGAGTAGGGTCTTCGTCTCGCCAGCCCGCACCGACTGGGCCGCGCTCCCCTTCCATCCGGAATTGGCCCGGCCTCCGGCACCCTTGGCGGCGGTGGGATTTTCAAAACCGGCCCAACGGGTCAAGCGGCCGGTGCCGGCCCGGTAGATCGGCAGGATGTTTCCCGGCTCACGGGTGACGGAGACGGGCATGGTGTTGTTGCAGGCCGGGAGGAGGAGAACGGTGGCAAGCAGGCCGAGACGAAGCAAAGCAGGTGTTTTCATGGGAGGGAAAGAGCGGTGGTCTTGCGGTCGTTGATGAAGGGTGGCGGCGGCGATCTCCGGCAGATCACCACCCATTCGCAACGCGAACGTCGGTCGGGTCAGGTTCCCCTCGAGGCAAGGTGCGCTTTCAGCTTTTCGATCTTACCACGAGTGGCGGCCAGCAGGTTGGTGATCTCACGGTCGGTCAGGCTCGTGCGCGTAAAACACGGATGCATCGCGGCAAAGCCCATGAGAAGCCCGGCAAAATGTTCTTGGACCGCGATATCCTCACGGAGGAGTTCCAAATAGAGCTTCTCCTTGGCGTGCGCCAGCGGAGTATCGCCGTCCGCTTGGGCGTTTCCCATCTCCGTCAGCAGATGATAGGCTCGCACGATGTTGATGCGTTGCTGGCAGAGCGCGGCAGCCAGGGCGATCGGAGCATGATTCAATTCCGCATACTGCCTTCGGGTGGGGCGTCCAGCGGGCCCTGCATAATAGGCGATGTC
The DNA here is from genome assembly GCA_014584295.1 of Verrucomicrobiota bacterium. Lineage (GTDB taxonomy): Bacteria > Verrucomicrobiota > Verrucomicrobiia > Opitutales > Opitutaceae > UBA6669. The sequence goes on along the minus strand of JACTNC010000058.1, from coordinate 91,425 downwards.
GATGAACTCCTGGTCGCTCGCGGCGGCGGCGGCCTGTCCGGAAAGGTTCGCCGCCTTCACCAGATGATCATGCATCCGCTCCATTTTCTCCAGGAAGGCCGGCTCCTTGAACCTCTGGTAACCCGAGGCGCGCCATGGCTCGACGCGTATCCGCACGGCGATCTGATGGTCGAAATCCTCGGCGATGCCGGGGAGGATCGCCGGGGGTACGCCGAAGAGCGTGCCGATGCTGAGAAAGCCCTGACTGCCGCTCAAGGGTGTGATCGAATATCCGTTCCACGTGTCCATCGCGGTTTTGATCTCTTCCCAGGCGCGGAACATCAGTTTGCCTGCGGCCGGGCCGAATTGTCTGGTTGATAACGCCGAAAGGAACGCTTCCGGATCCGTGTCGGGGTTGGACTGAAATTCCCTCATCGTCAGGGCGTTGATCGAGTTGAACTCGGGCGTCGGCCCCGTCACCTCGATGAGGTTTTCCACGCCCCATTCCTTAAATTTCTTCAGCGAAGCACTGACTTGAAACGGGAACGGAAAGCCCTGCGGAACCGATTCCAGTCGATTGTAGGCGAAGTACGCGTACATCGGGATCCCCCTTGCCTCGGCGGCCGATTGCGTCATGAGAACCTCCGCGCAGGGCCGCTGGTTCTCCAGTGTGACCATGATGTCGTGGTCGCTGCCGTCCCACCCGACCGAAAGTGCATCGTACCCTACCGTGTGATGCAGCAGCTTCCTCACATCATCGCCATGAAAATGAACAGCACCCCAAAAATTGAAATTGAAATCCGGTCTTTCTTCATGGGCAACATGCGCCAGCAATGATACCAATCGGGACTGGATCTCCCAAGGGTTGAATAGGTCATGATCGGAATCCTTGACGGCGGCTGCACAGCGCGGGCAGAGGCTGGGGGTGCACAGCCAAGTGGCGCCGTCCATATTGTAGAAAAAGAAACCTTTTACGTCGCTGAAGTCGCGGACAAATTTTTGGACCAAACCACGGTAGTGTTCCTGAACGATCGGGCTGCTGATGCACAAGGTTCTATCCATGCCGTCCTTGTCGCCGCCCCAGGGGCGCCTGACCGCACCGAGAGCTTCCGGAGGGTATTTTGCGATGTCCGCTCCGAGTTGCGGCACGATCGGCTCCCAAAGCATGAGATAGTAATCGATACCGTATTCCTTGCAAAGGGCGGCGATGGACTTCACCTTCCGCCGATATTCTGCAACGGGCGGGTTTTGAAACGGAAAAGTGTCACTTTGAACGAGTTCATGCAAATGCGACATTGCGCCGGAACCGTCGCAGCTGGTGTACTGGTTCACGCCCAAGCGGGAAAGGTATTCAGCATCATCACGCGTGAATTCTCCACTGTAGGCATTGAAATAGTATCCCTTGGTGTTCGAGCGCTTGCGGAAGTAGGGGATCCTCTTGATATCCAGCGGGGATTCCGCTCCGTCGGCGATGAAATCCTCCAACGCATAGGCTCCGTAGAGGACTCCGCGAGGATTGGCGCCGGCTATCACGATGTCCTGTCCGATCCGCTTCAGGTGGAAGCCGTCATCTTCCGCAGGCACATTCCGGATGCTTAGTTCACCCCTGTCTCCCAGCTGCTTGACGATTCGAAGGTTTGCGTCGCGCCCCAGGAAGATTCGTCGCTTCCCGATGGCCCGGGATTCGGGAGTGATCTCGACGGACAACGAGGCCCTGGCCAGAAACCGCTGCAGCACCTTCGCCGCGGTGGTCTCGACCAAGTCGCACTCATTTGCGACAACAATCTCGGATTCCGGTCCGATCTCCAGCTTATCCAGTCCGATCCTCACGCGGTCTTTTTCCAAAAGACCGGCTTGTCCTTGCCGGGACAAGCTTTGGCCCAAGGTCTTCGGCGCCGAGAAACCGAGCAATGCCAGACAAACTGCCAGCACGACATGGCCGCCGATTGCTTTCATGGTATATGTTTTGAGGTTAGCTGAGAAGGGGCTTGGCCGGCTTCCTGCCGGCCCGGGCCACCGGTCGAGGCGCATCAAAATTTGACGGGAGGAACTTGCATGCCAAAGGCGGCGGGGCGGGACAAAGCGTTGCCTTGGAGTATGCTTTTCCCCGGCCCACCCGGCTACGCCTAAGCGCTCAAATGCTGTTACTATTACCTCAGCACGGACCAAACCGCGTTGCCCAAAAACCACTCCCGCCGGATGCCAACAGCCCGCGATGGCGGTCCTGCAGAAAGGCGATCACCCGCCGGGCGACCATCGGGTTGCCATGGCTAGCCCGGTTAGGCGCCTTCCGCGGCGAGATGCTCCTTCAGTTTTTCGATTTTTTTCTCGGTGAGGGAAAGAAAGTCCGCGATTTCCTGCTCGGTCAGGCTCGTGCGGGTGTAGCACGGCCGCAGCTGGGAGAATCCTCGCAACAGTTCGCAGAAGCGCTCCTGGACGCCAAGGTCTTCGCGGACGAGCTTGAGGTAGAGATTTTTCTGCGCTTTGGCCGCGACTCCATCGCCGGACTGGCGCGCCATCTCCATCTGCTTAAGGAGAAGATAAGCGCGGAGGATGTCGTGCCGTTGCCGGCAGAGCGATTCGGCGATGGCGATGGGAGCGTAGTTCAACTCCGCGTATTGTCGTCGAGTCGGACGGCCATCGGGCCCTTCATAGTAGGCGAAATCGACGAATTCCTTGTCGCTGGCCGCGGAGACGGCTTGCTTGGCAAGCTCCTCCGCCTGGACCAGATGGGCGTTCATCCGCTCCATCTTGTCCAGGAAGGCCCGCGATTTGTATCGCTGGTAGTCGTCGGCGAACCACGGTTCGACATTGGTCAGTATTTGGATCAGATTGTCGTAATAATTGACCACGTCCGGCAGGACCGGCGGAGGAAGGCCGCCGATGGAGGTTCCGAGGCTGAGCATGAACTGGCTTCCCGCCAGAGGGAAGATGCTCGTCGAGATGTCGTTCCAGGCGTCGAAGGCCTGGGCGATCTGTTCCCAGGACTGGTAGGCCAGCCTGCCGGCCTTCTCTCCGAACTGCCGGACGGACAGGTCGGCGATCACCTTCTCGGGGTTTTGTTCGGGATTCCATTGAAATTCCCGCATGATGAGGGAATTGACCTGATTGTGTTCCGGCACCATGCCATAAATCTCGGTAAGGTTCTCCACCCCCCATCGGTCGAATTTCTTCAGCGCATCGCTGATGTGGAAAGGGAACGGCAGGCTTTTCGGCACTTGTTCGAGGTTGTTCAGCTCACAGAGCAGGTGGAACGGGACCCCGCGTTCCCGGGCGATCTTCCGTGACAGCATGAAAGAGGCGGTGGGTTGCGCCGCGTCCGGCACCATGATGGAACGATCCGAGCCGGTCCAGGAGGCGGCCAGGCTGCCAAAGCCCGTGGTCGCACGGATCATCTTTTCGAAGTGCTCGTCATGGTAGTGAACGGCTCCCCAGAATCTGAAGTCGAAGGCGGGATTTTCTGACTTGGCGGATTCCGCCAGCAGAGTCACGAGCCTGGCCTGCGTTTCCCAGGGGTTGAACAGGTCGGGCGGCGAATCGTGGCAGACGGCCTGGCATCGCGGACACAGTGCGGGGGTGCAGAGAAAGGACCGGGCGTCCAGGTTGTAGAACAAGACGCCCTTCACGTCCGGATATTCCCGCACCAATTTCCGCATCATGTCTGCATAATGTTTCTGGACCAGCGGGCTGCTGACGCACAGGGTCTTGCCCAGACCGTGCCGGTCTCCGCCCCACGGACGTTTTACCACGCCGATCGCCTCCTTTGGATAGGCGTCCTCGTCGCCGGCGATTTCGGGGGCATGAATCCAAAGATAGGGTTCGATGCCGTATTTCCTGCAGATGGCCGAAAAATCCAGCACCTTCCGCCGAAGTTCGGGCTGGAACGCCTTCCGGTTCGGAAACACGTCGCTTTCGACCAGTGCGTCGAGATTTCCGATGCCCTGGTCGGTCAGCTGGTTGACGCCCATGCGGGAAAGATAAGCTATCTTTTCCTCGGGCAGGTCCGCGATGGAGATATTGGCATGCCGGTTGAAGCTGTATTCGGGACCGCTGGCCCGCTTGCGAAAGCGAGGAATCTTTCTGAGGTCCAGCCGCCCGCCGGCCCCTCCCTCTATGAAGTCCTCGAATGCGTACATACCATAGAGGACGCCGCGGGGGTTGGCGCCGGCGATGATAATATCCCGTCCGATCCGCTTCAGGTGAAAACCGTCATCCTCGGCCGATACGCGTCGGATGTCGATTGCGCCCGCCCCTCCCAGCGTTCGGATGGCGAGGAGGTTGGCGTCTCGTCCCAGAAGAATTCGGCGCTTTCCGCTAGTAGCCCTGGACTCGGGAACGATCTCGACGACCAGCGAGGCCCGCCGAAGAAAGCGCTGCAACAAATGCGCGGCGGTGTCCTCGACCAGATCGCGGTCGTTTCCGACCACGATCTCGTAGTTCGCATTGAGGCCCGCCTTGGCCAGTCCGCTCTTGATACGGGCGGTTTCGAAGGCGTCCGAGGCGGTCCGAACCGGCGGCTCTCCCCAAGCCGTTGCCAAGCAACCCAAGGCTGCCAGCAAGATAGGGAGCCTGACCGGTTTCATCGCAGTCGGCGCGGGTTCAGGGACGGGAGACAGGTACGGCGGCGAATTCGCGGATCGTGGCGACAGCCGCCCGCTCCTGTTCTAGCGTAAGGCAGGAAGGAATGGGTAATAGCACCGAGCGCGCAAATAACGCGTCGCTGCGTGGACAAGCGCCCAGATTGTAGTCATAAACGCTTTCCTGATTCTCTCGTGCAGTCCAAGGGTTGCCTGCTGCGGACAGCGGTACCTTTTTCACGAGCGCGGCGATGTTCGAGTAGATGTGAAGCCCGTAATCGGCGATCCGGAATGCGTTGTGGAAGCCGGAGTCCCGAAGATGCTGCAGCAATCCTTGTGCGGCCTCTGCATGTTTGAGCAGCATGATTAGAAACGGTCCGCTGTCACCCTCGGGATCGATGATTCGACGGAAAGTGAGGCCAGGCGTACCGGCGAGGCCCTCCTTTATCCGCTGTTTGGAGGCGCGCATCCGTCCGACGATGGCAGGCAGCTTTCTGAGCTGCACTCCGGCGATGGCCCCGCACAGCTCGGTCATGCGCCGACCCTGGCCCCACGAAAGCGCATAATCATCCGGTTGCGCGAGCCGACCGTTCTTGCGGACCATGCCCATGTCATGGGCCGAGAAGGCCCGTTGGTAGAGCCGGTCGTCGTTGGTCACGATCAATCCGCCTTCGCCGGAAGTGATGTTCTTGTTGAGCTGCAGACTGAAGATGCCCATGCTGCCGATCGTCCCGAGTTTGCGGCCTTTGTAAGTGCCGCCGTTGCATTGGGCGCAGTCCTCCAGCACGGGAATACCGCGCCGGTCGGCGATCGCCAGGATACCGTCGAGGTCGCAGGGAGAGCCGGCCATATGGATTGCGACGATCAACTTGGTGCGCGGAGTGATGACGCTCTCGAGTGTGTCGGGGGCGAGATTGAAAGATTCGTCGACCTCGGCGAGCACGGGAATGGCGCCGACCTGGATGACGGCGCCGATGGAGGCGACCCAGAGGAACGCCGGCACGACCACCTCGCAGCCGGGTCCAATACCGAGGGCTGTCATGGCGCATGTGAGCGCACCGGTGCCGCTGTTGACGGCAAGGGCGTGCTTGGTACCATAGAACTTCCGGGCTGCCTGTTCGAATTCGTCCACATGTCTCGCGGGCTTAAGGCCATAGTAACGGAAGAGCGAGCCGTTGTGCAATACGTCGAGGACTGCCCGTTCCTCTTGCTCGTCGATCCAGTGCACGCCGGGAAATTCTTGGGGCCACTCAAGGCCGCCAGGGATTGTCTTTTTCATGTTAGTCATCGAAAAATAAGTTAGGGAAACAAGAGATTGGCTGTTGGACTGAGCCCGACGGCATAACGGGGCACCGCAAGCGTCGAGTTTGCAAAGCCAAGGCCACTATGCCTCGACTATCTGTATTCCGCTACGCCTAGAGACTCAAACGCTGGCATTTTTAGCTCAGGGACAATAGCCACTTCGACGCGAGTACGGCGAGGGCCTTCTTCTATCCCACTCAAAAGGCCAGGAATGATGCAGGCGGCTGCTTTTCGCCCTCGGTACCGACGCGAAGTATCTGAGCGTTGGCTAGATCCCCAGCTTTCATTAGACTAGTAACGAGGTAAACCGGAGAGTCGCCGAGCTCGACGGTGCGTCCGTTGCCTCCGGCGTTCAATTTCGTGCCGACAATGTTGAAGGCATCGACATCGCGCGGAATCTTGAGCGACCACACATAGCCACGCTGCCACTTGACCGGGGCCCACGCGGCAAGGACGGCATTGTTGCCTGCTTGGAAAGCGTAACCGTAAATCGAGTCGGTGGGCAGCCCGTTCAGGTGCGCTGGTTTGGCGAGGGGGGCGACGTATTTGAAATCGGGACCCAGCAGGTGGGCGAGGTAAGCGAGCGCCGGATAAAGCTTCTGCGGGGTTCCGGCCGGTCCAAGCAGGGCGTTGCCGAGGTCACGCATGCCGTCATTCACGTCGCCCGCGCAGCCTTGATGGTAGAAGATCTTCTCCACGCCGTGCGAGAGGAGGATGAGCGCCAAGCGCATGGATTGGTCGGCGGCGAGCTTTTCATTGTCCATGGCGAACGGAGCGTTCGGCTCGATCCAAGGTTCGCGGGGCTTGTCATCCTCCGCGTAGTACCCCGATTCCGTGACCCAGATTGGTTTCCGGCCGCTCGGCGAGGCATCCATCAGCCTCAGCAGTTCCTCCATCTGCGGAAGGAAACTCTCCGGCGCCTCCTCGAAAAAGCCGTAAGGATGAATGTTGAATATGTCGATCAGGTCGAGGCCGCCGGCCCTGATAAATTGCGGCGCGCGATGCAGGATCTCGAGCGAGTAGCCGCCTACCAGCTTGGCGGTAGGATCCGTTTCGCGCAGCGCCTGGGCGGCGACCCGGAGGAGATCGATGTACTTTTGCGCATCGGAGCCATAGCCCGGCGGGCTGCGGTAGGGTGCCGGCAGCGCGGTGCTGGTGGTCGGCTCGTTCAGGAACTCCCAGGCGGAGATGCGTCCCTTGTACCGGGCGGCCGTTTGCCGGATATAATTGGCCAAGGCCGCGGGATCCTTCGGCGGAACGGCGAGCCAGGCCCATTCCGGCAGCGCCGGCCAGGTGTTGGGCGGAAGTTGATAGTCCGGCGGCAGCGAACTGGCCCATTTCGCCGAGGCGAACGCGGGCAGCAGCGCCAGCATCTTCCAGTCGGTCCCGTCGAGTGAACCGACCTGACGGTCGCTTTCCTCCCAGCGGAATTTCCCGGGCTGGGGCTGAACTTCCTGCCAATCAAGTGCCCATTGCCGCGCCCAGGAGACGCCCGCCCGCCGGAACTGATTGAGCAGGTCGGGATTGGGCGGGGCATGGTTCAGACCGAAGAGCGCTTCCCGCTGATTGTATTCGTGGATCACGGCCATCGGAAAACGCGCCTCCTGCCGGAACGAACCGGCGGTGGCGGTGGCGGCGATCCGGTAGTAGCCTGGGCCGGGCACGCTGAGAGGGATCTGCTCCGTGAGCTGACGGCCCGCCGGCACGGTGAGGCGGCGACGCTGTCCCGGCAGGGTCCCGTCGAAATAGTCGGTCAAGGCCACCGCAACTTCCAGATCCGCTGTTTGCGAGGTGCGGTTGACGGTGGAGACGCGGAGGGCGACCGGCGCATCGGCAGGATAGACGTTGCCGAAATGGCCGGACTCGATCGCGATCTCCAGCGGCCCCCGGGGGGCATAGTCGGAAGCCCGGCCCCCACTTTCGAACTGCACCGCGTCGATCCAGACACGGGCCGCGGCGTCGGGCTGGGTGCGCATATCCGGACCGAGGCCGACGCAAACGCTCATTGCGGTGGCTTTAGCGGTAAAGACATAGCGCTCCCATTGGTCGGAAACGATAACGGCCTGCTCTGAATTGGACGGTATGGGGTTTGGCGCGGGGTCACCGCCGAACCGCATCACCAGCCTTGCGGGCACACCCGGCCGGTCGGCCTTCAGGTAGGCCGAAAGGGTATAGGTTTCCTCCGGCACGACGGTAATCCACCCGAGGTTGACGGCGAGGGGTGCGTGTTGCACCACGGTCGCGGCTGGCCAGCAGTCGTAGAAGGTCGTCAGTGTCTTGCCCGGTCCCAAAGCGACCTCCAGGCTGCGTTCGCCTTCGAACTTTTCGGCGGTTGTCACGGTTCCGAAAAGCGACGATAGGCTGCCGCCCCAACCGGTCATCTCGCCCAGGCTCGACCAGCCGGCGCCGCCGAGTTCGAATCCGCTGTTGGGGACCAGGTTTTTGGCTTCAGTCTCAGGCAGGCGAGGCAGCCAGTGTACGCTTACTGAACCGGTGCTCGCTGAATTGCCGGTACATAGGTTGGGAATGAAGGAAGTACCAAGGAAAAGGAAAATGAGAAGAGCCTTAGGGTCTAGGTGCATCGATGTATTCGCACTCATGGCAGTTCAGGAGGGAGAATATTCGCATGCACGATCGGTTTCAGCGCTTGATGGTTTTGTTCAACTTGGCACCATCAAGGACGTCGGCGTAGGGATTCAAGTTGAACCAACGGGCGTTGTCGTGGCCGATCGAGTGCACTCGGATCTTCGCCGGTTGGCCAGTGACGAGGCATTCGCTTGGCACCGACAGATAGAACAAGCCTGTCGATTCGGCCCATGACGATTGGCTGAGCACGGGCACGAAGCTCAGCGTACAGCGGCCATCGTCGCTTCGCCAAGTCGTTGCTTCCTTGGTAGTGTCGAAGTTGAGAATCTTTGCACCGTTCACCCAGAGGCCGAAGCCCATGTTGCTCGCGTTGCGCTCGGTGAATGCCGTTCCACCGGCGAAGACGAAGGTCACGCGGCTGGCAGCTGGAACGGATGCGGTCTCCCAAACAAGTTCGTGTAGTGCTTCCTCCTGACGGATACGCAGGCCAGTGGCCTGAATTTCGCGGTAACTGAGTCCACGTGCCTTTTCTCCTTTGTGCTTCAAGGTGCGGGCGTAGCCCGAAACCAGCGGGCCCTGTGTGAAAGGCGATTTTTCCACCGCGTCGCGGAGCGTGGCTAGTGGGATTGATTGCCGAGGGCGGGGGAGGCTTTGCGCCCGGGCGAGCAACTGCGTGAGCAACCACGGACCTTCCGGCCCGCCGTGCCTGAGCGCGTTGTCAAAATTGAGGCCGCTTACGATCCAGGAGCCTTTGCCGACTCCGGTCTCGAAGAGCAGAGACTTGTTTCGCCAGACGTAGTCGAAATCCAGCTCGCGAGTGAAGGCCGTCGGCGCGCTGTGTACGTTCAGTGCCCGGATCAGGACATTCGGCTGCGCGGGCAAACTGTCGAGAATGACTGTTTGTGCGCCTTGCAGCAGGTAGAACCAGCCGGCGTCGCACCAGCCGTCGGGCGCAATGGCACGAGTGACTGGCGAATCATACACAACGGTGCCGGCATTGCTGTCTCCCGGAAAAACGCCGAGCCACCAAGCAGATTTCCAAGTCGTTACATCCGTTGGAAAAATACCGGTAGGAGAAAGGAGCACTACGCAACTGCCGCGTTCGGCGACTTCGAGCAGGCGCATATCGGGCTGTCGCGCCACATAGGCAGCCGGAGAAGGAAGAGGCCCCTCCGCAGGCAGTGGTCGGGCGCCAAGAGGTGCGAGCATCGGTAGCAAGTCAGCACTGGCATAGAGCGGAACCCGGCTTTCGAGCGCGGGCGGGTGGGAGGGGTAGACCCAGGCATCCCATTGGTTTGTGTAACTCTGCCCGCCGGCTTTGAGCTCCAGCTGCAATCCGATCTTTCCCGGGGAAGCCAACTCGGGCAGGACAAACTCGATCGTGCCGATCGGCACGATCTGGCCCTGGGCGACATCGCCCGCCGGGCGGTTGCCTTGTTGTATTACATCCCGCCCGCTAACCACCCGCCATTCCAGAGTGGAATTTCGCAGCGTGTCGGTGGAATAATTCGAGACGGATAACTGCAGGCGAACGGGATCGTTTCCCCGGTAGTTCAATTCCAGCCCATCCTGCAGGAGTACCACCGGGCCGTTGATCTGGCGGACTTGTTCCGGTGTGATCGAATTTGGGCGGCGATGGACGTCAACCAAACCATTGGAGCCGGGATACCACGGCTGCAGCAACCACCAATGGTAACCGGAGATCTTGGAATTCTTGCGCAGTGCCTCGAGATTGAATTTGTGACAGAGGTAGTAGAGTTTCTCAGATTGAAGAGACCAGTTTGCCGTTTCGTCAAGGAGCCCAGCCTGCGCAATTTTGTCACGGGCGATGGTCAACCAGAAGGGCTTGAACGGCGTCTTGTCGTAGAGTGGTATGGAATCGAGGCGTGGGAATGAAACAAAGTTGCCTTCCTCGTGTGTGATGACGGGCTTGAGCGGGGTGCCGGTCTTGAACTTGTCCGGATTCTCGAGCGGAGTGGTGAGGATCCCGAACATCACGGTGTAGAAATCCATCGTGGCGCGGTCCTTTGTGCCATCTATGATGCCTGGAGCAAAAACGCCGTCTGAATCGATTACGGGACGCGTCGGGTCGAGGCGTTTGGCGAGGTTGTAGAGTTCGGGGGCGAGATCGACCCCGGCCCAGAGTTCGTTACCCATGCACCAGTTGAAAATGGAGGGGTGGTTGCGGTAGCGGAGGATGGCTCCAGCCCATTCCTTGTAGTAAAGATCGCGAGCTGCACCTTTTGCGCGATTGTAATAGCGCATGTAAGCGATCGGGAGCTCGGGTGAAACAAACATGCCAACCTCATCGCATGCCTCGTAATATTCGGGCGGTAGGAAATGGCTGTGATGCCGGACAAAGTTGAAGCCGTAGCTCTTTGCGACCTTGAGGCGATTGAGGTAATACTGTTTATCCGATGGGGGTGCGATGGTTTCAGGATAGACCGCGTCGTCACCATATCCATTAAGGTAGTATTTTAGCCCGTTGACGTAGAAATCGGTACCGCGAATTTGGATGTCGCGCATGCCGAACCGCGTTTCGACTATATCGACCACCTGGTTGCCGAGAAGCAGTGTCAGGCGGGCACGGTGGAGGAGCGGCGTTTCCGGCGTCCAACGGGGAGCTTTGGGTATTTCCGAAACGAGTTCGACAAGTCCCTCATGCGAGACCAAGGCCAAAGGCGCTAGGCGTTCTGCAGCCAATTGGCCGTCCGGGTAAAACACTTCGAGCCGCACGGTGTCTGCTCCAGCGGCACTGCCGCAGATCCGAGCCGCAATCTGTACCCGTTCGGCTGCCAACTGGGGTTGTACAAATATTTCGTCAAGCCAGCTCGCGCTGCGACGTTCAAGATCAATGTGCCCCCAGACTCCTCCCCAGAAACTGAAGAGGTGATCAGGAATGTCGATGCAACCCATCAATGGGTCCACGTCTATCTGTTGTTCGGAATTGACGCGCAGTGTGATGACTGCCTGTTCACCTGGTTTCAGATAGGGAGTGACATCGAACTCAAACTGGGAAACGTAGCCAAGGTGGTATCCCACTTCGCGCCCGTTAATCCATACCCGCACATCCCGGTAGACGCCGCCAAATTTCAAGAAATATCGGTGCTCATTGGTGCCTTGGGGTACTTGTATTGTTCGCTGGTACCAACCTGCACCGATGAAATTGTGCCGCATCTTGGCAGTCTCTTGACCGTAGCCTTGAGCATCCCAAGCCCCCGGAACTTTGATGGAATCGGGCAGTTTCTTCCCCTCTGCGTACCACTGTTCTTTCTCGCCGAGATTCTCAGGGTCCAATTGGAACGACCATTGACCATCCAGGGAAATGGTTTGGCGGAAGGGCTCCGTGGCACTACCCGCATTGCAGGTGAGCAGTGACAGGAACAGCAAGACAAGATACTTGGACAGCTTCATAGGAGTCAAATTCCGGACTGGATTATGAGTGGGCTGGAGGTCGAGCGACGATTCTTGTGAGGGTTGAACCGACACGGATGGGAAACTCGCATTCTGATCATGCCGAATCGCGGGACAGATGGCTACGCCTATAAGCTCAAACATTGGCATTGTTGGCGCACGATTTCGATGGCCTAGGGCATCTGCTGATCGCGAGAAGCGCCTATCTGAGGTAGTTCGAGTACGCCATCATAAATGGCAGGAAATGGAAACCCGTGCAGCCATAGGCGCCTGTTGTGTTCGATGGGAATGCCGATTATGGCAAGTATATCGAGGTCGGCATCGGACGTTATGTCGGTCGATCAACTCCGGCAGCATCGCATTGGCTTCTACCGGAGAAAATGCATGATATGCGATAAACACCGACCGGACTGATTTTCTTGATCCACCACTGGTTGACCTGACTCACCAGAACTGAGCCATTACCGATATGAGTCTGGGAATCGAAGAAAGGAAGCCCCAGATGCCAAAAGGGAAAAAAGCATACACCGGAGCAGATCGTATTGATCTTGTGACGGATCGATGGCGGCGAGTCGGTGCAGACCGTCTGCGGGAAGTGAACTTCAGCAAAGCGATGCCGTACCGCTGGAAGCAGCAGTATGGAGCGATGTAGATCAACGAACTGAAGGAACTCAGGGCCCTGCGGGACGAGAACGCTCGCTTGAAGCGGATCGTGGCCGATCACGTCCTGAACATTCAGGTTCCGAATCAATTCCCTCTCGGGTTTCATATCGGCAATTGTATCATGAGCCGAAAATGCCAGCAAATGAGAGGTAACTCGTAGCGGTCGACGTTGGGGTTGCCTATACTGGTCGCCGAATGAGGATGAAGTTCTGGACTGCTGTGCTCTTTTCCACCCTTTGGGTGGGAAGCGTTGTTTCTGGACACGAATTTCGTGCTGCGGTCGTGAAGAAGGATGTTACGCCGACTGATCCACAACCGCTGGTTGGGTATGCCCCGAGAATTTCAAAGGGAGTGCATGATCGCCTTTACCACCGCATTCTTGCAATCGATGATGGAACGACACAGTTTTTTCTCATATCCTCGGACTTTGGAGGAATTTCTCCGGCATACTATGATCATGTCACAAACCGGCTCGCGAGTGAATGTGGTATAGATCCGCGAAGCGTTTGGTGGACGCTTACGCATACGCACTCCGCACCTGAGCTGGGCCCCCCGGGTCTCCTCACGGCCTTTTTGGGTGAGCGATTCCAGAAACCGTTCAATGCCGACTACGCCGCATTTGTGGAACGTCAGCTGATCCAAGGAGTACAGGAAGCACGTGCCCGACTTAGGCCTGCTATGGTGGGCGCTGCATGGGGCATTTCGCGGGCAAATATCAATCGCCGGGCTCGCCTGAGTGACGGTCGCACTGTTCTTGGCATGAATCCAGACGGGGCAGTGGATCGCCGCATTGGGCTCTTGCGATTAGAGGAGACAGATGGCCGCATCATTGGACTGGTCGCGAACTATCCCATTCACGGAACAGTCTTGGGTTCGCAGAATCTGCTGGTGAGCGGCGATGTTGGCGGCATCGTTGCCGCTTACGTCGAGCACAAGTCCGGTGCACCGCTACTGTTCGTAAATGGAGCGGCGGGAAACCTCGCACCGATTTACAGTGGCTATGCCAACCCACGCGAGTCACAGCTTGGACAATTTGAAGTTCTTTTGGGTGACCGCATTTTGGCGGCAAATGAGGAGGTGGGATCCACAACCCGCGACGTGAAGTTGCAACTCGACTCAATTACAGTCGAGACGCCAATGAAAGATGGCGTGAAATGGCCGACGGAGTTGGCTCATTATGCACGCATCTCCTCTGCCGGCCAGCAGATCGTTCGGATTCCAATCAGGTTTCTACGGTTCAATGCGAGCCTAGTGGTATGGAGCGCACCGCTCGAATTGTTTTGTGAAGTATCGAATGAGATCCGTGACCACTCGCCCTTCCCCTATACTTTCTATTTTGGCTATACAAACGGTTGGTTGGGGTACTTGCCAACGGCGGAGGAGTTTACCCGCGAAGGTTATGAACCGACGGTTTCGCCATTCACACCCGCCGCACCCGGGGATTTGGTCGCAGCGGTTAGTCAATTCCTGCACAACCTAGCGAGCCGCAAATCGGGAGGAATATTGCATTGAGGATCGGACAATAGTGTCAGCAACGGGCGTATGCATCAGCATGGCTGGAGAAGGAATTTCGATCGATCCCGTTACCTCCCCAACTGAAAGGGCATGGCAAGTTGCGTTTCCGATTTCCACTTTGGTTCATCCCTGTCCCTGATAAGTTCCTTATGACTTCTCCTCGCTCAACCTCCATTTTGCTCTTGCTGCTTTTTCTCCTTCTGTGCCCTGTGCTCCAGGCAAGAACCGTTGGCCCAGATCGCGTTCTTTTGCATGAGGAGGGTCGAGTTGCGAAGAAGGATGTGCGATCCGGCGCCGTCATATTTCAGTACAAGGCGGATGTAAACTGTGTGGTAAGCGGTTTCTATGTAAGGTTGGCGAATGGCTTGGGGCCAACTGAAGCTCCTGTAGTCACTGCTCTCAGGATTCGGGGAGAGATGCTGGCTGAACGCGCAGCAATTCCCGTCTATCCGTTCCCTCTCAATTTGCATACTCGGACAAACGGAAAGACCCGACCGCCGCTTGATGTCGGTCAGGAGTATCGGACAGTGTTGGCGCGACCGGTTGCCCTGCTTGCGGGTGACACTATCTCGATGGAAGTGGTATCTACAAGGGGATTGGATGGCGACATTGCCGGAGGTCTCCAGCTCCAAGGTACGTGGGCGCTTGCAAAGATGCCAAGACCGTTTCGCGCGGTACGCGCTGCGGGCCCCGTTAGCCGTGTACCATGGTCTGTGCGCGAGACAATCGGGACTGGCAACCAGCAGAAGTTCGATCCTCTATGCGCCCCGCAGAACAACTCAGGCGTCGTTGCCGACGATGATGGCACCCTCTACCAATTCACCTCGTACTATTCCGTCGACGAGCAGTACGGCGGCGGCCGTGAAGGGTCTTTTGCCCGCATCTACGGCCATCGGAAACGCCCTGGTGGCGCGTGGGAAAACACGGGATTGGTCGTCGATCCGACCACCGATGGGTTGACCTATGCCGGGGATCCGTTCGCATTCCGGGACTTGGACGGCAGGCCCCATCTGGCATACACTACGGCGGATGGTACCAACGGTTTCGTTGACTGGAAGCGCATCGATGGACGACTACTGAGCTCGAGCACAAAGAGCTTCGCGGGCCCTTGGCATTCGCCCCACACACTCTATGCAGGACTCCCTCGCCTAGAGGGCAGCGATGGCCGAATGATCGGAATCCGCATCTATCCCCGCGAGGCAACCGGTGACTATGTGCTGCTCTGGCAACATGGCCAGCGTGACATCACGATCCGCGGTTTGATCCTACCTCACTTGCAGACTACGCTGGATCACCAGCAGATCGCGCGAGCTCCAGTCCTCGTTCGAAATCAAGAAGAGGGTGGTGGTGGTTTCCAGCGTGACGGGAAAGGTTATCTTTCCACATGGCAGATTCCATCAATCAACGATCCGACGGGAGTACAGCGGCTTTATGAATTCGATCTCGCTGATCCTGTTGATCCGGCAAAATGGAATGTAGTGCCAGGATCATGGGGCTATAATGATGGTACAAATCCAATCGAAGATGGTGGTACGACTGCCGACGCTTGGTCGCTCTCCATGATTGGCGATGATTTGTGGGCGACTCTTGTTGTCTGGAGTGTGAGCAGCCAAAGAAATTCGATTCTCACCTGCAATGTACCTTGGAGAAATCGACAGGGGCGCGTTTTCCGTTTCGGTGGAGTCAAAGTACCGCGCTTCAGCGAGATCACTCCGGTCGTCGAATACGCGATTGGCAACCAGGCCAGCCTGGCCTTAGATTTCACGAGTTGGGGAGATAGTGCTTACGGCTACCTCCTGTTGGCTCCGGGCGATCGCCCCGGTCGCGAGGGGGCCATTGGCTTGGAAATATCGGCCCAAGGATCACGCATCGTATCGTGGCCAAGCGGGGAAGCCATGAGGTCAATAACGCCTGTCAATGGGCCTAGGTGGCGTGAGGGGCGGACCTTTCGGCTCAAGATACGTCGCGATGACGATGCCCTTGACGCCTGGGTAGATCACCAGTTCATCGGAAAGGTGAGCCTTTCCAAGTCGGCGGATCTCTTGCTGCTGGATGAACCACAAAGATTCAAGCTCCACGGTTCCGGTGGCAGTCTTTATGCAATTGAGAATGCCGTGCTGATCGACGGGCCCGAAATGGACTGAAGCCTATGAGCGAACCAGAAGTGCCTATTGCCTGGCATGATTTTCTATGTTTGTTCCAGCCCATATTCTTTTCCGAAGCGAATCCGCCAGAAAAATGATTGTGTGGAGCTGCTTCCCGGCACGTGCTCTGATTCTCCTGGTGTGTACGCTGGCCTGCCATTTTTCCGCGTATGGTGCCCGTGCATACTGGACTACAACGAGTCGACTATTGAAACTCGGCGAGACGATTGAATTTCGGTTTTGCCTGCCGCGGGGTGCGGATGTCGGTCAGCTTCGAATTTATCCGCGTTACCTTGAACAAGCCGATCCAGGGGAGGAGTTTCAGGTGGGAGGTGACCTGCGATGGCTCGACCGGCTTCACTCTGAACCGGCGTTACCTATCCAAGAGGGCGACACAGCCACTTATAGATATCAACCGGAGCAGACCGGGAATTTTCTGGCGGAATGGCGAATTGGTGACGAGGTGCAGTACCGGTACTTTGCGGTGATCGATGAGACCTACATTGTGCTATCCTTTTCCACGTTTGGCAGCCTGACTCCGGAGCCGACGCTTCATGCCACGGGTATCCCGCTTGATTATCGCCTGCCGTTGGAGGAATTCAACCCTGACAATCCCACAGGCCGAAAACTGCTCGGTTTCAACCGGAGATTCGGCGAACTTGTCGTGCCGCACCTGCCCGACTTGCCAGGCGCCACGCATGAGGAACTTGTGCGTGCATACGGGGACGGCTTAGCCAAAGCCCGCGCGTTTCTGCCCGATCCGCTCGACCATCGTGCCATCCGCGTGGAGATGCGACATAATGAGGACCCGGGTTACCCGCGCGCCTTCGCGACCCTTGGGATCAATGACCACTGCGGCCTCGTGGAGGCCAACTGCATGCCGTGGCTCGGCATGCCTGAGTTCCCTTATTATTCCTCGCCCGAGGACAGTCGTCGCATACGTCAGGAATCAGGTGGCGAGGTCGTGGCCCACCAGTGGGATTTTTGCGGATCGTTCCATTTCCTCGGGCCGGTGGACTGGCACTACAGTGCCGCCGAGGGGCGCTTCGAACGCACGGTCGAGTGCCTGGAGGATGGCCTGAACGAACTGCGCAACATGGCGGAGATAAATCGCCGTCCGGCGATCGTGACTCCGCTCTACGGAGGCACCGACCGCGCGTGGGGCGACAATCCCAACCCGATCTTCTACGCCGGGAATCACGAGGCCGCCATGCTCGCTTATGTCGGGCGTTACCAGCGCCTGCTCGCCTTCGAGCTCACCAAGCGGTACAGGCTGGCTTTCACCCGGAGCCTCGACCTGGTGGATTATTTTCGCCGCCACTATCCGGCAACGCCGCGCACCGTGTATTCTAGCCGGACCAGGCACCAGCTTTACGACGCTTGGTGGACCCATGGCTCGCTGAACCACTACGGCGTGCTTTCTTCGCCGGCCCGGATCCCTTGGAGCACCCGGCTCTCCACCGTGCAGCAGTTACGCGAGACTCCGGTTGTGTCCGGTACCGCCCAGAGCTTGCCGTTCAAGGATCCGCTTTCGTGCGAGTTCATCCTCATCGAAGAGCAGCGGCGGCAGGTGCGTTTCGAGCGCGAGAGCCCCAACCCGGTCTGGTGGTTCGATTATACCCGAACCGAGCGCACGAAAAAAGGCAGCGTCCTGCACCGGACCATCCTCCCGGACGTCCAGGTTCGCCGGACCCAGCGATACGATGCATCTACCGGACTCATGCTCATCCTGGACATGAAGACCGAGGCCAGTTTCCCCGGATACGCCCTCGCGTTGTGGAACGTACCGATCGCCTATGAAACGTCCCCTTCAGATATCGATACCGGCGGCTTGCCCTACACCCTGGTCAAGAACACCGCGGGCGAAACTCATCTGGTTGTGGAATTCGACCTGCATCCCGGAGCGTTGGTGAAAATCATCCTGCGTAAGCCTAGAGCTGCGCGTTGGGATTTGTGACCCTGTCCCGCCTACCTATGACCTTCCGCTTCCCGCCGTCATCTCTTGCCCGCTGCCTCCTGCGGGCTGCGCTCAGCAGACACCAGCTTCCATTTGCCACCCGGACAATCATCGGATCGTTGTTGTTCTGCCTTCTCTGCAAGGTTGGCTGGGCCTACGACTATTCCGAAGCCATGCACTGTGTGCAGGCGCTGCCGATTGGGTATCCCGAGACGCCCTTCGTCCTGCGCTTCACTCCCGAGGATTTGGCGGCCCAGCCCGTTTGGAGCACGCAGATCAAGGGCATTGTAATGGCCAAGGATGCTCCAGATTCAATCCGAACAGGGGCTGGAGCCTTGCGCTCGACACTGACCCAATTGGGTCTGGGTGACGTCGCAGTCGTGGAGTTAGATCCTGGACAACAGACACTGCCTGCGACGCTCCCGGGAGAACGGATGATTGTTATGGGTGAACCAGGACGGTTCGCACTGGTCGACACCCTGATCAACCAGGCCGGGTTGCGAGTGACGGACGAAGCTCTCAACGGAGACGGCTTTGTCATCAAGCCGGTCAGGCGGGGGGAGCGGGAGCTTCTGCTCATCACTTCGCCGGTGGCCCGGGGGGTGCTCTACGGAGCCTATGAGCTGGCGGAGCGGAGCAGCCGACGCGGGGTGCCCCGGATCGATCAGAGCTTCGTTCCCAGCATCCGTTATCGCGGCTGGCCGATGATGGTCTTTGTAGACGAACCGCCCGACGTAATCGGTCGTTGGCGTCTGAACATGTCGATGGCCACCGACTGGGGGGGAGGTTCGACCAAGGAACTCCTCCATTACAGGGAATTTCCCGAACTGGGCGGGGACAAGCGCGAGGAGCAGATTCTTGGGCAACAACGAAGGCTACATGCGAAATACGCCAATGCCATCAAGCAAGGGGCGATGCCGGCGATCACCTGGAATCCGCTGAGCTTCAATTTCGCACCAGGTCGAGTGACGACGCGGGCTTACCAGGACGCCATCGCCCGGGTGCATCCGGGGATCCTGGCAGAGCCCTTTGGAGACCACTTGTCCCATCTGCTGGGTCCTGATCGCAGAAACCTCTGTCCCTCCCATCCGGCCACGCGCCGGTTCGTAGAGAGCGCGGTGAAGGAATTCGTCGAAACTTTTCCCGAGATCGAGATCCTGCATTTCATGCTTTCTGACGTGGGCGGCGAGCTGACCTGCGGCTGTGCCCAATGCAGGAAATACCCCTATCTGCAACGAATCGCCGATTACGCGGAATTGATCATCCGGACTGCCCGCAAGGTGAAACCCACGATCCGGTTCATGACATGCCCAGCCGCCCTGCAGCATTTCATCCCGATCCATCATCCGGAATTCCATGACGACACGGTCGCTGTGCTCCGCGAGCTCAAGCAACGGCTCGGCCCCGAAGTGGAAGCGTTCTTCCTGTCGATGGGCTCCCCTCCTGGGGGCGATTGCCAATCGTGGCTGGCTCCGGACAGCACGATCCTAGGCCAGGGGATACCGGTCATCTTTTTTTTCCAGCATTACGAAGCGGACGGCCCGGGGATTGCCTCGCCCATCTCGCCGATTCTCAGCCATCTGAGCTGGTCCCTGCCCATCCATTTGCAGACTCTGCAAAGATATGCCCGAAGCGGCATGATCGGCGGGATGTTGCAGGGAGCGGGCGTCGAAGTCGGTTGCTGGCATTCGGACCTGGACGGGAACCGGTACATGCAAAATTGGTGCCGGGCCAAGTATGGTGAGGCAACCGGTCAGAAGGTCTTCCAGGCGCTCCAGGGCACGCACAAAATTACCGAGGCGTTTTATTTGGAGACTAAGCCTGACTGCATTGAAAGCGTGGATTTCTTTCGCTGGGGCGAGTACCTCAAGCCGTGGGCGACTGACATGACGGCTTTGAAAACCGCGGGCCTCACGGCGGAAGAAACGGCGGGCGTTTCCCGGTGGATCACCCTGGCGTTCACCATGCCCCAGGCCCCTCAGCCGGAAGAACTCCGTCGCGTGACACCCAGCACGCAGCAATCCTGGCTGAAACGCTTTGCGATCACGGAGGAGATCGCCATCGCCGACCGTTCGGAACGATTGCTGGCCGATGCGCTCGCCGGCGCGCCGGATAATGCTGAAGTAGAAAATCTGCATGAACTGGCCCAGGCCACTCGGGCGCTGGCGCGGTTGCATCGAGATTATCACCAGGCGTTGGTGTATGCCACCAGTGCCAGAAACGCAACGGAGGAGGACATACGGCGGAAGCAGATCGCGCTGGCGCGCCAGCATCTAGAGGCTGCGATCGAACGAGTGGTGGATTATCGGAATCACTATCTGCCGCTGGTTCGGAAGCAGAGTCCCGCCTTGTGGAGTCTTCATCTTAACGCGCCGCGGAAGTACCTTGGCAACCTGCTGGGGATCGTGCGCGAGGCGGCTTATCTGTTTGGTCGGGAATTCGGCGATGAAGGCCTGCTTGAGTACATGGACCAAAGGATGTCCGTGGCTCAATCCGGCTGACCTTGGTATCCTTCTCCTTGATCCGGGGCGTGTCATGGCTGCCGCCGGCGATGAGCCCTTGCTGCCGCTCCAGGGGCTGCGTTCATCCGCGTGATACGCGGGTTGCGGGATTCGTTACGGCGAGCGGTCCTTCTTCACCGCGGCGGGATCGTCGGGCCGGGCGCTGACGGCGAACTCGACGACGGCGTGCTTATCTGGCGCGGTGAGGGCGTTCAACACCTCAAGTTTCAGGACGGCCTCCGGAAGTTTCTGGAGCAGCTTGAATTGGAGCGGGATATTGCCGTGGGCGGGCAGTATAAAGATGTCGGTCTGGTTATGCATGCCGTAGCCGCTGATATTGCGCAGGATGAAAGCGGCATCAGTCGCGTTGTAGAGCCGCACGTTGAGTACTGTGGTTTTTGGCAGATAGGAGAACGTGCTGGTTTCCCATTCGTAGCCCTCGCTTTTTGCGGTGATCGAGGCCTGCAGTAGCGGAAGGAGGTTGTCCGCGCGTCCGATGAGACTGTTCTTCCACCAGACTACGGTGCGGCGGGCGAGAAGCGCCTCCTTGAGTGCGGTTTCGGTCTTCTCCTTGGCGAAGACGAAGGTGATCGGCCGGTGCGGCGATTCCTCGCCCGGATAGAACCACTCGATCGGAGCGTGGATGTCCGAGCAGCCGACGATCGCGAGATTGCGGTCGAGGGCGATCTGCAGCGACTCGGCGGAGTATTCGTTGCTGTTCACGACCTCGATGCCCTGGATGAGATTCTCCTCGAGCAGGCGCTGGTGCAACGGGGTGACCCGCGCGATGCCGTCCGGGGTCTGCCGCAGCCAGCTCGGATGATTCCACGTGACGAACGCGCCCTGGCGCTTGGCCTCTCTCAGCACATCGACCACGTCGTCCTGCTTCAGCTTGTTGGCATCCTGGAGGAAGAGCGCGTTGAGGTGGCCCGGCTCATCCTTCTCGGGCGGCATGCGGCGCGTGATCTCGGCTGCCCGGAGCACGATCAGCGGTCGGCCCTCGATCGCCTTGACCGCGATGTCATAGCTTCGGTTCTGGTCGGAAAACGGAACATCCGCGCGGTGCGGGTTCCATTCTAGATGATCCGTGATGGCGATGGCGTCGAGGCCTTCGCGGACCGCCTCCTCGACTCGCATATTGGGCCACACTTTGCCGTCGGAGAAAATCGTGTGGATGTGGAAGTCGCATTTGAGCGTGTAGTAACCCGGGACGTCGGGAAACTTGATGCGATGGTCGCCGTACAGCGGGTAGGGATCGATCGCGGCGCAAAGGCCGGCAGGCAGCGCGAGGAGAGGGAGGAGGCGGACGAGCGAGGAGGATTTCATCGGCGGGGATAGATGGGGGAGACGCGGGCGTTCACCTACGAAAACTCATTCGAGCAGCTTTTCACCGCGGGTGTATTTCTTCAGTGCGTCAGGATCCAGGCTGATGCCGAGACCGGGTTTGGAAGGGATCGCCAGCATGCCGTCGGAGTCGAGTGGCCAGCCGCCCGCGGTGATATCGTCGATGAACGGAGAGCCTGTCAGGTACTCGACCCAGTCGGTTCCGGGAAAAGCGGAGGCGAGATGAAGATCGGCTGCGAGGCCGACTGTCGTGTTCCAGCCGTGGGGAATAAAACGGATGCCGTGCTCCTGGGCATACCAAGCGATGGCGCGTTCCTCGCTGATGCCGCCGACCTTGGTGACATCGGGCTGGATGATGTCGAACGCCCCTTGTTCGAGCCAAGGACGGAATGACTGGCGCCGGGTCAGCGTTTCGCCGCCTGAAATCGAGACTGGCGAATGTTCACGCAGCTTAACATAGTCTTCCAAGGCGTCAGGATTGAGTGCCTCCTCGAACCAATGGACATCGTATTCGGCCAGCATGCGCGCGGTATTGATTGCCCACTTGTAACCGTTGGTCCAGTGGGCGTCGCTGCCACCGGCGTCGACCATGAGGCGCGAGTCAGGTCCGACAGCCTCCCGGGCGGCCTTTACGATGGCGCGATCAGTCGCGGCGCTGCAGCGGCCGAACGGCCCCCAGCCGATCTTGAAGGCGCGGAATCCCTGGGCCCTCACCTGCAGCAGGTGGTCACGGAGCTTGGCGGGCTCATCCATCAGCAAGGAGGCGTAGGGTTGCACCCGTTCGCGGTAGCGGCCGCCGAGCAGGCGGCCCACGGGTTGGCCGGTGACCTGGCCCAGAATGTCCCATAACGCGATATCGATGCCGCTGATGGCGTGGGTGATCGAGCCGCCGCGTCCGAGCCAGAACATGTGCTGGTGCAGCTTTTCGCTGACGCGCTCCGGTTCCAGCGGGTTTTCCCCGTGGTAAAGCGGCTCGAGCACCGCGAGCGCGGCCCGCACCAAGCCGTCGTTGGTGAACACGCTGCCGAGGCCGGTGACGCCTTCGTCGGTGTGCACGGCCACGAGCGTGTGGACGCAGTCCTCGGGCCGGAGCTCGTTGCTCCACCCGCCTTCGGGAGTCGCGCCGCGCAGGCCAGCACATCGGATTTCACGGATCTTCATGGTTGGTTAATTGGATGTGCGGCGAAACTGCCGCTGGAATAACCGAGCCTTAGGAACGAACGAAACTGCTTCGTCGAGTGGGAATATTGGGCGTGGGCAGCGCATATGGCCGAGGCGCCGGAGGTTTGCGCTGGCGGAGCCAGGGGCATCCACGTTTATCAGGCGTGCGCACCAGGCGGCATACATGTGATGCTCGCAGTGCGGTGACTTGACCACCACGGCGTCGAATCTTTTCGGATCCTGGCCGTGCGCCAGGAAAAGGGCCCGGTCGTACAGGCTCACCGCGCGGCTCGTCGCCACGATGGTGAAATTGCCGGACTCGAGCACGGCGGTCGGGCCGGAGCGCCAGACTTCGCCGAAGGACTCGCTGAGGAAGTTTCCGTCGGAGAGCATCCGCACCTGCGCGACGAGTGGCAGCGGCGCGAAACGGGTGGGATCGAGCGTGCCGCCGAGCGTCGTGCGGATGGTCGCGCCGATGCCGGCGGCGAACGCCTGGCTGACCGCGGCGGAATCGACGATGGGCAGCAGGGTGCGGCCGCGGTAACCCGCCGTCACAAGCTGACGCAGGATCGTGTTGCTGTCGCCCGAGGCGCCGGAGCTGGTGGCGTCGGCCGCATCCACCAACACCACGGTGCCTTTTGCATTCTCCGCCGCGAGTCGCGTCATGTCCTCCAAACCAACGAGCGGCACCTGCATCTTTTCATGATTGGCCCAGAATTCCGTTGCAATCCGGATGGCCTCGCGTTCTGCCAACCCCGGATCGTTTTCGGTGACGACGAAGCTGTAACTTTGCAATTCCGGGACGTCGGTGAATGGATTGCCGATGAACATGCCGGCGGAAAGTCCTCCGGGGCCCGCCTCGACCGCCTGCGCGGCGCGGATGGAACGGCCGAAAAGGCCGGTGGCAGTGATGAGTTCATCGCCGCGGACCAGCGCGGGGATCGGAACTTTGGCAGTCACGGGCCGGACCTCGCCGGCCATAAGCCGCAACAGAAGGCGGGCAGCGCGTTGCCCGGTCTCAAAGAAATCGACGTGTGGATAGGTATGATAAGCGACGACAGCGTCACTGTGTGCTAGCATCCGGTCGGTGCAGATGCCGTGCAGATCGAGCGAGAGGACGATCGGCACCTCTTCACCCAAGATCTTGCGGGACTCGGCAAGGAGGTAGCCTTCAGGATCCAGCTCGCGTTCGCTGGCCATGGCCCCGTGCATGCAGAAGTAGACACCGTCCACCTTCGGCGCGGCCCGGATGGCGGCGAGGAATTCACCGGCGATCTGTTCCCAAGCGCGGGCCGCGAGGGTACCCCCGGAGGTGATAAGGAAGGCGCTGTAGGCAGGCACCGCTTCGAAGCCGGGCGCGGCGTCGAACACGCTCAGCGCGCCGCCCACTTCGTGCCGGACAGAACGGTGGAAGCGCAGCATCTCCTCGCCCCGGCGCAGGCCGAAGTCGTCGAGTCCGCTGAGGTGGGGGTTGAAGGTCGAGACCTCCTGTTTGCATTCGGCGATGAGGATCTTGGGCATGGGTCGGGTCAGTGGATGTTAGCGTAATCTCGTGGGAAGAACCGCCGGATAGCCAGAATGACCAGAATCGCGCCGATCAGGTAGGCGCCGGCAGTGGCGGACAGCAGGGCCTCAATGCCGATGGTGCGCTTCCACATGCCCCCGAGCAGGGGGGCGAAGCCGGACACGAGGGCGCCGCAGAAATTGAGGAGACCGACCGCAGACGCGCGGGTGTCGGACGGGACGATCTCGAACGCGGCGGGAAAAATGTTACCCATCAGGAAGCCGCTGAAGAGACCGAAGCCGGCAGCAGCTAGGCGCGTGGCAGAGAGCGAGTCGCTGCTCCCGAGCGCATGCAGGCAAGGAGCGCAGAGCATCAGGCTGGCGGCTAGCAGCCACAAGCGGGCCGCAGTGGTACGGCGATAGAGCCGGTCGGCGAGGACTCCACCCCCAAGCATACCAATGAGGGTCGCACCCTGCAGATAGGCGGTGGCAGTGAATGCTGCGTCGGCGAGGTCTAGCACGAACTTGTCGTGGAGGAAGGTCGGGAGCCACCCGTAGAGCAGCCACAGGCCGAAGACAAAGATGGGAAACGCCAGGCACAGCACGAGGTACGTCGGCACCCTTAGTAGGGGTAGCAGGGCCAAGCCGCCGCTGGATTTCTTGGTTTCCACCTGGGCATCCTCTCGCATGCCACGCAGAAACAGAAAATAGGGACCTGCGTAGATCAAGCCGGCGGCGCCGAGGAAGAGAAAGGCTCCCCGCCACTGGCCGCGCTGTGCCATCCATCCACCGAACCAAGCACCGCCCACCGTGCCGATGATCTGGGCGGTGGTCAGCACGGCGATCGCGCGTGACCGCTTGTCCGGGGGGTGCGCGTTAGCGGTGAGCGCGATAGCCGCAGGCATGTAGAGACTTTCCGAGACGCCCATGGCTGCGCGAAGGGTGAGCAGCATGAAGGCGGAGTTCGCAAAGCCGGTTCCGATCGTGACAAGACTCCATACAGCCAGGCTGCAGACAACAAGCATCCGCTTTGAAAGCCGATCCGCGATCTGACCGGCGAGCGGGCAGCCGATGCCGTAGACCCAGAGGAAAATCGACCCGGTCAGGCCCAACTGCGTATCGGTCAGGTGGAGATCCGTTTTCAGCACGGGGAACATGGCGAACACCGCCTGACGGTCGCAGTAGTTCAGGAAGTAGGCGCCCCACATAAAGGCGACGAGTAGCATGGCGGACCGGTTGGAGCCGGGAACCGGTGGGGTCGCTGGAAAGGAAGAGGTCAAGCGTGGGGCAGCCGGAAAACCGGCATTTAGGGTCGGGCGGAGGTGTCGACTTCCCACTGTTGCCAGCGGGCGGCGAGGCGGGCAACGACGCGCGGATATTGCGCCGCCACGTCGGTTGTCTCCGTGCCGTCTGCGGCCAGGTTAAAAAGCTGCCACGGTCCGTCGTCATCCGCGCCGACGATCTTCCAGTCGCCCATGCGCAAAGCGCGGTGCCGGGGCACGCGCCAGGCAAGAAATTCCGGCGGGGGGCGGCCGGTACCGCGAAACACGGGCGCCAAGCTGCGTCCGTCGGGCGGCAACGGATGGCGTCCGCCGAGTTCCGTCGGATAAGAGGCGCCCGCCAGATCGAGGAAGGTGGGAAGCAGGTCGATGACATGGCCGACTTCGTCGGTCAGGGCGCCGTGGCGCGTGATGACCGCGGGCCAGCGGGCGATGAGTGGGGTACGGATGCCGCCCTCATATCCCGTGAGCTTGAGGTCGCGGAAAGGGGTGTCGCTGACCATTGCCCAGGCGGGGCCGTAGGAAAAGAAGGTGTCCGCCGGCCCGGGAAGATTGTCGGGGCCGCTGCCGGGCCGGACAGGCCGACCGTTCAGCCGCCAAGTATGGTTGAAAGCGGCGCCCGGAGCGAAGCCAAACATCGCATCCGTTGGATGCATGCCACCGTCATGGGCGGCGCCATTGTCGGAAAGGAAGATGACGAGGGTATTTTCCCGCTCACCCATGGCGTCGAGGGCCGCGAGGAGGCGGCCCGCGCTCCGGTCGATGGATTCGAACTGCGCTGCATAGACCGCCATGCGTTCTGCCTGCCAGGCGCGGGCAGGGGCGTCTTCCCAATAAGGCAGGTCTGGCAGTCGTGGAGAAAGCGACCAGTCGGCCTGCAGGAGGCCGAGCGCCTGTTGCCTTTCGAAACGGCGTTTACGCCAATCGTCCCAGCCGTGGGCTTGGTAACGCGCGCGATGGGGGGCGATTTCCGATTCGCGCGCATGCAGCGGCCAATGGGGCGCGATATGGGCAAAATAAAGCAGGAACGGCTTTCGCTCGCCCTTGGGCTGGGTGGCAGCCTCGCGCAAAAAATCGAGCGCGTAGTCGGTCAGAGCGTCGGTCAGATAGAAATCTTCCGGCAACGACACGCGATGATCGTCGAGGTAGAACGGGTTGGCCTGCACCTCGTCGTAATAGCTGATCATGCCGCGGGTCATCGGGCCGAAGTAGCGGTCGAAGCCACGGCGGACGGCCAGATCGGGGTCCTGCCACTTGCCGACCATCATTGTGTGGTAGCCGGCGCGCTGCAGCGCTTCGCCGAATGTCAGGCAGCAGGTGTAGTCCGTTGGTTGGTTCCAATGCCGCCCGGTGTGGCCGATACGTTGCGCATATAGGCCGGTGAGAAGCGATGCTCGAGAGGGGCCGCAGACGGAGTTGTTATAAAACTGCGTGAAGCGCAGCCCATCCGTTGCCAACTGGTCGAGATTCGGAGTTGGAATCTCCCCGCCATAGCAGCCGAGATCGGACCAGCCCATGTCGTCGGCGAGAATGAGGACGATGTTGGGTGGGCGACCGACCGAAGGCTCCGCCGACATCATCCATGGATGAGCGAGAGCGACCAAAGCGACCAAGGGGGCGGATTTGGACGACAAAATCATGAATGAGAGGCGTGGGAATGACTGGCGCTACGGGTGACAGCTTACGTCAGCCTGATGATGCCTGTTCCGGTGGCACGGGGCTACGCTTAAGGGCTCAATCACTAGTCACATCGTCGCAATTCCTCGAGGTGTTTGCCGTTTATCCGCTGGCAGGCGAACTTTGGCGGGGCGCGCAGCCGGGCTGGTCTTGCGCCCCTCCACTTCCCCGGAAACAAAGTCCGATTAGCGGTCGGGGAATTTGACCCAACGGGCACCCTGCCGTGAGGACTTCACCACAGTTTCGATAAAGAGCATGCCATCGATGCCATCGTCGATAGTGGGAAAATCCAGTCTGGGCGGCCGGCGGTGACCCTCGACGTCGGCGGCGATGGCGCGGAAAATCTCTCTGTAGGTGTTTGCGAAGGCCTCGAGATAGCCTTCAGGATGACCCGGCGGAACCCTGGCAAGCTTGGCAGCTTTCTGATCGAGATAAGCGTTGCCATGGCGCCAAAGTTCCCGCGGCCGATCCGGATATTTCACGACGAGATCACCAGGATATTCTTGGTGCCATTCCAGCGAGGCTTTATCTCCGTAGACACGGAGATTGAAGCCATTTTCGTCGCCCACACAAATCTGGGAGGCCATCAGTACCCCTTTGGCTCCTCCTTTGAAGCGGAGCAGAACATTACCATCGTCATCAAGTTTTCGCCCGGGGACAAAGCTTGTTAGATCTGCACACAGTTCAGCGATGCGGAGTCCGGTGACATATCGAACGAGATTTTCCGCGTGGGTGCCAATATCACCCATGCTGCCTGCGACTCCGCTACGCTTTGGGTCAGTACGCCATTCAGCCTGCTTCTGTCCGCTGGCTTCAAGGCGGCTCGCGAGCCAACCTTGCGGGTATTCAACAACAACCTTTCTGATCTTTCCGAGTCGGCCGGAGCGGACCAGGAATCGCGCCTGCTTCACCATGGCCGTGCCGGTGTAATTGTGAGTGAGGGCGAAAACTTTTCCGCTCTTCCGGACCGTTTCTCGCAGTCGGCGGGCCTCGGCAAGGTTGAAGGTGACGGGTTTGTCACAAACCACGTTGAAACCCGATTCGAGAAATAGTTTTGCCGGTAGATAGTGCTGATGATTGGGAGTGACAATCACGACAAAATCGAGTCGCCGATCGACGGGCAATGCCGCCTCGGCGACGGCCATCTCCCGATAGTTGTCGTAGACTCTGTCCGGCGATAGCATGAGGTCGGCCCCCGAGGCGCGGGAGCGGGCTGGGTCGCTGGAAAAGGCACCAGCGACGAGCTGCGCTTGGCCATCCATTAGGGCTGCGATTCGGTGCACGGAACCAATAAAAGCACCGCGGCCACCGCCAATCATTCCAAAACGAAGTTTTCGCTTCATAGTCGGATACCTGCAGCGCCAGTGCCTGGTCGCATACCCTCGTTTTCCTTAGCGGGCCGTGCTATTCGAAGAGAGCAAATGTTGAATGGTATAGAGTTCGAGGCCCTCATAGTCGCGTGCTGCACGATATTCTGAGACCTGCTTGCGATCATAGCTGCGAGCCTTTTCTACCAGATCCAAAAAGATTCGACGCGTATTTTTCAGATGATTGACGACCGGGACACCCATCTGTGTGCGCATTGCTTTCACATCGAGGCCGACAAACTCTCCGCGACGCCCGTAGCCATTTTCTTCAAGTACGAGTACCTGATTGAATGCTGCCCGCAGATTAACCGACCCGAAATTCTTATCCTGATCGTATTTCAAACCATTTTGGTCGTTAAGGTGAACGCTCGCAAGTTTGTCGTGCGCGAGCGCGAAAGCCATTTCATCACTGGGATCGAGATTGGCTAGTATGGCGTGAGCGCTTTCGATGACAGTTTTTACACGCGTGTGATCGTTGGAGGCGTAGGCGAGTGAGATCGCGTGTCCGGTCGTTGGTACAAACGCGAGATCGGTTGGCTCGTTCGGCTTGGGCTCGATCCAGATTTCTATCTCTTTATCGTAGTCGAGAACTCGATTTACCACCTCGAGAAGCCTTTGATAGGCCAGCTTCACATCCTTCGCCTCTCGTATGTACGTTCCTTCACGCGCCAGCCAGAAGACAACTGCTTTCGTGCCTATTTCGCGAGCAATGTCAACGGCCAGCATGGTGCGATCGAGTGCATATTTCCGATCACCTGCTGAATTCGATGTGTAACCCCCATCGATGGTTTGCTCGGCAAACCACAGGCGTGGAGCCACAAACTCGGCGACAAGTCCTTGATTGTCTAGAGCCTTCTTCACCTCCCCAGCTTTCCGGAGAGCCTGCGTTCCGTTAAGCTGCGCGAGATTGGGAACGACGTCGTCGTCATGAAACTGTACTCCTTCAAATCCCAGCGGTCGATAGAGTGCGTATTTTGACTCGTGATCGTAGGGCCTTCGAGTATCAGGGCCGAATGGATCTGCGCCTTCGCTGATATTCCAAGGACCATAGGAAAAACGATAGTTGATCTTATCACTCATGGAGGGAATCAAATTGGATCATTCTATGGATTGGTCCCGCACACTCGCTACGCCTAAATACTCAATCATTGCCATTGTTGTCTCAATCCACGCACAAATTGAGCGGCTTCCGCTTTGATCTGCTGGGGAGATCCGCGCCCGGTACCTGGATCGCGACCGGTGTTGGTTCTTCCTAGGAAAGAGTAATTGCGTGTTGATCAATGACGGATGCCACCGTTGAAACTTTCTTTGACACCGTTTCGCCAACGGGGACGATACGCGAGCGCTGCTCGCGGCGAAGCCGTTGGATCGAAGCGAGCCCGGCTGGGCTTCGGCATCAGATCAGCAGGAAAAGTTTCTGGCCCAAAGCAATTTGAGCTTCTCGAATCCGGCAAACTTCGCTTGCCGTCAAAGGTCCGGCTCAGCAACACACTTTCTTGCGTGAAGGTTCAGTGATCGGACGATTCCTTTGAAAAGGTGGAATGCTGCTGATTCCGAAAATCGCTCGGACTCATTCCGAATTCTCGGCGAAAGAGCCGGTTAAAAAACGATAGCTGGTTGAAACCATTATCAAGAGCGATGTTGCCAACCAGTTCGGTGGTATCACGCAGAGCTCTGCAGACAGCCTGCAACCGAACCTGATTGAGAAAGGTGGAAAAGGACTTTCCTGCGTGGTGTTTAAATTGGCGAGAAAAAGTTGCACGGCTCATGCTAGTGAGCCGAAGGAGATCGTCCAAGCTCACTGTACCGCGAAAGTGGGCGAGAATGTAGCTTACAGCTTGCCGTACCGCCTCTTGATGCTCTTCGGAGCCGGAGAGTGAGAATGAGCGTGTGGAGAGCGGGCGGATATCTCGTGGGGGGGCCTCTGCAAGGCCATCTAGGATCTGAAAGAATAGAGCAAGGCGGGCCAAGCCATTCAGTCCGGGCAGTTCTTCGATCCGACGGCGGGTAACGTCGGAGGTCTTGCCCTGAATATGCAGACCGCGGCGGGCTGATTCAGTGAGTGTGCGTAGCGGAGCAGCCTCGCCAAAACCCCAGATCCCATGCTCGAGCGGGAAATCCCATTGGATCGACAGGCCTGCGGAAACACCCCGTTGATGCCAATAGTGGGGAACGTTGGCACCGATGAGTACCAAATCGCCAGAGTCGAATAGTTCGATATGATCAGCTACGAAGCGGGTACCTGCACCACGCTGGACCAGCGTGAGTTCAGCGGCACGATGGTAATGCCAGTGATCGCCCTGCCCGTGCAGGGGTGTGACTTGGCCCGAGCCATGGACAATTTCGACGCGGTTGACGCTGCGATTCCAGCGCAAAAGGCGCAGCGTATTACCTGCGGCAAATTGAATGTCCTCCCGTTGCGTTGGCATGACAATATCTCGAGTTCAGTTACCGCTCGAATTCCAATAGGCAAGTTCAGGTTATGGATTGAGGCTGAGACTTGCGTGATTGTTCAGGAAATGCTGGATTTCGGCGGTTGAGTCAACAGTGCTAGCTTTTGAGCATTGAAGCGTAGCAATGAACGGTCCGGGAATGAGATGATTTCATTGTGATGCCTCTAGGTACCCTGCCATGTCTTCCATCGTCATCTTATCCTCGACCCGAACTCCGATAGGCGCATTTCAAGGCTCGCTCATGTCTGTATCGGCGGTCCGACTTGGGGCAATTGCTATCAAGGGCTTGCTTTCAAGTGTGCAACTCCCGCCCGGCGGGATCACGGACGTGCTGATGGGGAATGTGCTTCAGGCTGGGCAGGGGCAAGCGCCTGCGCGGCAGGCTGCGATCTTGGCTGGACTTCCAGAGTCAGTTCGGACCGTCACGATAAACAAAGTATGCGGTTCCGGATTACAGGCGCTGATGCAGGCTTCCCATGCGTTGCAGTCAAACATGGGATTGTTTCATGTAGTCGGGGGCATGGAAAATATGTCTCAGGCCCCCTACCTGCTGCCCAAAGCGCGTGAGGGTTACCGTCTGGGGCACCAGCAAGTCATGGATTCAGTCTTGTTGGACGGCCTGTGGGATCCCTACAACAATCGGCATATGGGGAGTTGTGCAGAGCAATGCGCCTTGAAATTTGGATTTTCAAGAGAGCAGCAGGATGCCTTCGCCGTAGAGAGCTTTAAGCGAGCCAATGCGGCCCAAGCGGATGGTCGGCTAGCTCAAGAAATTACGCCTGTTGAGAATATCAATGCAAGAGGGAGTCTTACACGGATTGAGCTAGATGAGAGCCCGGGCAGGGTAAATTACGACAAGATTCCCACGCTTCGTCCCTCGTTTCAGGAAGGAGGCACCATTACGGCGGCCAACGCCTCAAGCCTGAATGACGGTGCGGCTGCATTGTTGTTGGGTACGGAAGAAGCTGCTAGAGAAAATGGGTTAGATCCGGTTGCGAGGGTTGTTTCCTTCGGCACACATGCGAACGACCCAATTTGGTTCACGACCGCACCGATCCAAGCAACAAGGCAAGCGCTAAAGAATGCCGGTTGGTCTGTTGCCGATGTTGACCTTTGGGAAATCAATGAAGCATTCGCCGTGGTACCCCTCGCGTATATGTCAGAGTTAGGTGTTTCCCATGAATGCGTCAACGTACGCGGCGGAGCCATTGCCCTAGGACATCCCCTCGGGTGTTCTGGCGCCCGCATTGTTGTCACGCTTATCTCCGCACTAAGAGAACGGGGCCTAAAACGCGGTGTTGCCGCACTATGTATAGGTGGTGGCGAGGGCATCGCCGCATGTATCGAATTGATTTGAAAATACCGGATACGCCATTCCGCAAAGTGACCTTATGAACAAAGTATTTTCCAATGCTACGGCGGCCCTGAATGGGCTGCTGCGAGATGGCTTGACCATTGCTGCCGGTGGCTTCGGCCTTTGTGGTATTCCAGAGAATCTGATCAAGGCATTGCGTGACAGTGGAGCAAAAGGTCTTACCATTATTGGAAACAATGCAGGAGTTGACGATTACGGCATGGGACTGCTCTTGCAAAGTCGGCAGGTTCGAAAGGTTCTCGCCTCATACGTTGGAGAAAATCGCGAGTTTGAGCGACAGGTGCTCTCAGGTGAGCTAGACCTCGAACTGGTACCACAGGGGACGCTTGCCGAGCGGCTGCGTGCAGGGGGAGCAGGCATCCCGGGCTTTTACACGCGCACCGCTTTTGGCACACGACTCGCCGAGGGAAAGGAAACCAAGGAATTCGACGGACGTGAATATGTTCTCGAGAAGGGCATCCGCGCCGATGTGTCGCTTGTGAAGGCGTGGAAAGGGGATAAAATGGGCAATCTAATCTTCCGAAAAACGGCGCGGAACTTCAACCCCATGATCGCGACTTGCGGGGCTGTATGTGTAGCGGAAGTCGAGGAGCTGGTCGAAATGGGCAACCTTTCACCAGATGAGATTCACCTACCGGGCATCTATGTGGATCGGATCATTCGCGGTGAAACCTACGAAAAGCGAATTGAGTTTCGAACCGTGAAGGATGCAGCCTTATCACGGAAGGAATCGGCCGTGCGAGAGATGATGGCACGGCGTGCGGCACTGGAGCTTCGCGATGGATCGTACGTCAATCTGGGAATTGGCATCCCCACGTTGGTGGCAAATTACATTCCGCCTGGAATTAATGTTACGCTCCAGTCGGAGAACGGATTGCTCGGTGTGGGCCCATTCCCTTTGGAGGACAAAATTGACGCTGACTTGATCAACGCAGGCAAGCAAACCATCACAACACTTCCCGGCTCGTCTTTCTTCTCAAGTGCGGATTCCTTTGCCATGATCCGGGGAGGACACATCGATCTCTCGATCTTAGGCGCGCTGGAGGTTTCTGAGAATGGCGATATTGCAAACTGGATGGTGCCGGGAAAGATGGTCAAGGGGCCGGGCGGTGCCATGGATCTTGTCGCAGGTGTAAAGCGTGTCGTTGCTGTGATGGAACACTGTGCCAAGGATGGAAAGTCAAAGATCGTGAAAGAGTGCACGCTTCCAATCACGGGCTTGGGTGTCGTCAACCTTATCATCACGGATCTTTGTATTTTTGAAATACGCCGTGGCGATGGATTGGTATTGATCGAACTGCATCCAGGCGTAGCGATGGAAGAGGTACGTGCCAAGACCGATGCGTCGTTCAAATTGGCCCCAAACCTGAGCGAAAGGTAGCCGATACCATGCTGCAAGGCCGCAATGCTTTGGTGACGGGCTCGACAAGCGGAATTGGGCTAGGCATCGCGAAGGCATTGGCGCGACAGGGTGCAGGTGTGATGTTGCATGGTCTAGGTGATGCAGCCGTGATTGCTGCTCATGCCCGCGCGATTGAGACGGAATGCAGCGTTGCTGTTGCGACGCATGATGCCGATATCAGTCGAGCGGTTGAGGTGGAACGATTGGTTGCAGACACCGAACGGAAATTGGGATCGGTCGATATTCTGGTCAACAACGCGGGCATCCAATTCGTCTCTCCAGTGGAAGAGTTTCCCGAGGAGCGGTGGACTGCGATTCAAGATGTCGTGCTCAACGCAAGTTTCCGAGCGATTCGTGCTGCACTGCCAGGGATGAAACACAGGGGCTGGGGGAGAATAGTCAATGTGTCCTCCGCGCACGGTCTTGTTGCGTCTCCATACAAGAGCGCGTATGTGGCAGCCAAACACGGTCAAGTGGGTCTTACAAAATCCGTTGCACTGGAGGTTGCCGAGAGTTGCATCACCTGTAACGCGGTGTGCCCCGGCTATGTGCTCACGCCATTGGTTGAGGCACAGATCGAAAATCAGGCCAAAGTGCACTGCATGCCGCGCGACCGGGTAATTCGTGACGTGATCCTGGCTTCCCAGCCAAGCCGCCGGTTTGTTGAGATCGACGATGTGGCTGCTTTGGTTGTTTTTCTGTGTGGGGAACCCGCACGTTCCATCACCGGTGCTGCGATCCCGATCGATGGCGGATGGACAGCGCGCTGAGCCCGCGAGGCAATCGTGATTCAAAGCCTTTCTTGGGACAATGCGCCCGCATGATGAACGCATTATTTTGGCTGAGCGAAAAGTAGCAGCGATTGAGCCGTCAGGCGTAGTCAACGTGCAACGATGCTGGCATACTTACTCACGATAGCGATGGTGGAGGCAGTTTTCAGCTCCACCCCACAGTTAAACCCAATCGTAAATTGCCCACCCCTGCATATGCACGAGACCTGTATTCCACCCGAAGTGTTGGAAGCCAGAACTCGGCTTTGGCATTCACGCCAGAGTGGATCAAGCGCATCTCAGACATCACTACCCTAACTCAAATGAATGCAGTAATGAATCCCAAAACTTTGCGCCGACTTGCTGTTGGTGCAATCATCGTGTTTGCCTCCGCGTTTCCACGGCTCGGAGCGCAGTCGGCCCCCACACCGATCGAACCGAATCGTGATAAACCTCGAGACACTGAGACGGAAGAGGTGATCACCCTCTCCCCTTTCAGTGTGTCAGGTGAAGCTGACGAGGGTTATCAAGCAAAAACGACCTTGGCCGGTACGCGCATTCGAACGAAGGTCGAGGACATCGGCTCCGCGCTGCAAATCGTGACTTCGCAGTTTCTGAAGGATACTGGCGCAACGGATACTCAAAGTCTACTGACGCTGACAACTGGCACAGAAGTCGGAGGACTCTATGGCAACTTTGGTGGCAATGGCGCAGGTCAGACAGTCTACGAGTGGGGCACTTTGGCACGTCCCGATCTCAACACTAGAATCCGCGGGCTTACGGCGGCAGACAATACACGAGAGTTCGAGTCCTCCGACATTCCTTGGGATGCGTATAATGTCGATACCATCGAAATCCAGCGTGGTGCAAATTCCATCCTTTTTGGCCTCGGCAGCCCTGCCGGGCTTATCAATGCCAGCCTCAAACAGGCAGATCTCCGAAAGTCCGGCGGTTCGCTTACGGGACGCTTCGGCAAGCATGGGAGCTATCGAATTACCTTGGATGCAAATCAAGCGCTGCTCAAGGACGAGTTGGCACTGCGGGTCGATTTGCTGAAGGACTATACCTACTTTCAGCAGAAGCCTTCGTTCTCTGACGATAAGAGGCTTTACGGTGCGTTGCGCTATGATCCCAAATTCCTCAACAACGACTCGGTCAAGACATCGGTGCGTCTCAGTTTTGAATCCGGCAAGGTCAAGGCCCGAAATCCATATACAATGCCACCAGTGGACAAGATAACTCCGTGGTTTACGGATCTTGGCAAGAAGACCTTCAACTTCAACTACGCCAATTACTACTTTGCGGACGTGCCCAACTCCGGATCAATGGTGTCTACCAGTCCCAATTATCAGCCATGGCTGACCGGTCTCTATCAGGGAAGCTACGCAATTTTTCCCGATCCCAATTCCAGCGCGCAAAGCGGCCCATTTCGGGCGCCAGGAATGTTCTACGTTGGCCAACAGTATGGCTTGGCGCCGGATGGCACAATCGACAAGTCCATCCAAGGAATGCCGACGAACGGTCTGCTCGTGATTACGCAGCGGCAACTGGCAGCGGCTGCTGCGAAATTGCCGTTTGCCAGCGCGTATAAGAATTCAAGCCTCACCGATCCATCTATCTTTGACTTCTATCACAAGAGTATTTCGGGCCCTGAACCGCTGACGAGACAGGATTTCGAGGCGATCAATCTCCACTTAAGTCAGACATACTTTGGAAATCGGCTGGGTGTTGAACTTGCATACGACAAGCAGAACCACTATCTGAACAACTACAATCCTTACAACGGCACTGATGGAGCCATCACCGTAGATATCAACACCGTTTTGGGTGACGGCACGCCCAATCCAAATGTGGGCCGTCCCTATATCACCACCGCCTCCTACTACGGCGCCTCAGATGCCGGCAGCCGACGTGAATCTAAGCGCGCGACTGCGTTCGCTGAATTCCGCGCTACGGACGTTTTAAGGGAATCATGGCTCACCAAACTCATTGGTAGCCATACGCTGACTGGGGTTTACAATGAAACGGATTACAAAAGCAATTCACGGAGTGCTGCGAGTTCCGCCTTTTCCCCTCTTGGGGCCACAGCGGATCCCGATGCACTTATTGGCACAGCATTAGATCCATACCGCTGGTTCCAAGCCGTCAGCTATATTGGACCCAGCCTGGCGAATGCCTCCTCTCCGCAAGCCGCCAATCTCAATGCTATATCGGTTAGCCAGCGCCCGTCCTCAACGGCGCCGCTTAGGGTATTCAATTCCAGGTGGAAGCCGCCCACAAATCCATCTGCGACAGGCTATGTAAACCCAGCTGCCGTCTGGTATGATCCGTTCCGCCGAATCAACTCAACCGAATCCGAAAACCCTGCCAATTACGTTGGCTGGGTCAATCTTCCTGTCGATACGCTATATTCTGAATCGGACTGGGATTCTCTTATTACTAGCTCCATCAAGCGTCTGAGCGCTTTGGACTCGAAGATCCTCGTTTACCAAGGCTCCATGTTTGGCGGCAATGTAATACCAATCTTTGGCTGGCGCAAGGACACATCCAAGTCGTACTCGAAGACCCAGCCGACTACGAGTTATGGCACTGTCAACGAACAGGATCCTACCTTCGTTCTCCCGGAAAAGCCATTTAATACAGTGACTGGACAAACCCGGAGCTATAGTTTGGTAGTTCATGCCCCCATGTTTATCCGCCGGTACCTACCTGCCGGGATTAATGTGAGCGTGTTTGGGAACAAATCAAAGAACTTTGTGCCTGCATCCAACCGCGTGGATATCATGAATGTGCCGCTCGCTCCCCCGTCGGGAGAAACAAAGGACTATGGCGTCATGCTTTCCGCTCTGAATGGCCGCGTGTCTTTCAAGGTTACAAAGTTTGAATCCCTATCCAGCAACTCCAGCTACGATGTAGCAAATGCTTGGCTGGCGGGCAGTCTTGTAGTCCGTACATGGGTCGCAGCGAAACGCTTCGAGGCGGGCCTTTCCGGAAATCCACTGTATGCTGGAGCCAGTTACAACTATGGTACCAATGTGAATGGTGTATTCACGCAGACAGCACAGGATATCGCCGATCAAAAGGCCGCGGTGCAGGCGACATTGAGTTCGCCGTTCATCACCAATCCAGCATTCTGGGAAGCTTGGAAGATGCCAATTGGCAGTAATGCAGGTATGTCTGATTATCGTTGGCAAAACAATTATAACGAACCATGGACGGCTGGTCTTGGTGGCTATCTCCCGGATGGTATGACCGCAACCAGTGACAATCTATCGAAAGGCTATGAGTTTGAACTGTACATCAAGCCGACGGATAATTGGGATATTACCATCAATGCCGCCAAGACGAAGGCCGTAAGGACGAACATCGGAGGTGCAGGTACCAAGGCGTTTCTGGAAGCCCAGAATGCATATTTTACAAGCGCGGGCGGCCAGTTGCTTCGCACCTCTGGTACTAGCAAGTCGACTTGGAAGGATCAATGGGATTCGTATGTCTGGAATCCTTGGTCTCTTAGCCAGTTGCTTAACGGCACCAATAATGCTGAACTTCGCCCCTGGCGATTCAACCTCATTACGAGCTATCGTTTCAAACAAGGCCGCCTCAACGGTTTCAACGTCGGAGGCTCCTACCAGTGGCAAGACAAGATTGCTATTGGGTATCCATCGGTCTATACCACCATCGCTGGAATCAAGTCCGAGACTTTTGATGTCGAACATCCCTATTGGGGTCCGAGCGATACTAACGTCAATCTCTGGGTTGGCTACGGGAAGAAAGTCGGAAGAAACCTTAACTGGCGCATTCAGTTGAATGTCGACAACGCCTTCGGCAAAAACAAGCTGATCCCGATCAACACGCAGCCCGACGGCACGCCTGCGGCCTACCGCATCAAGGTAGGATCGTCTTGGGCAGTCACCAATACATTGGAGTTTTGATTGCTGACATTCCCATCGTTTGCCGGTAGTGCGCCACCGCCTACCGGCAAATCCGTTGTGGAACTACGCAAGACTTTCATGCGGCAGTCACAAGATCCTCGCTTGGAGTTGGAAAGTCTTTGGATCGACCTCTTTCATTTCTTCTTTGTCCTGCTCTCCTTCATTTATGAACATCCTCGCCGTCGCTGCCCACCCCGATGACATCGAGATATTTTGCGCCGGCACACTTGCCAAATATTCCCGTCAGGGGCACAGGATATTCCACGCCTGCTTTACAAGTGGCAACATGGGAGATTTGCACGCCAAGCCTGCGGATCTTGCCGCGACTCGCAAAGCTGAAGCACAGGCTGGTGCCGAAGTGATCGGCGCGAAATTGATCTGGGGTGGCGTTGATGACGAATGTGTCTATCCCAACGAGGTTCAGCGCAACCTCATGATCGACATTCTTCGGGAGTCCGATCCTGACGTCATTATTACTCACAGCCCTGAGGATTATCATCCCGACCATCGGTATGTCGGCCAACTCGTATTCGATGCCTATCATCAGAAGGGTCTGCCAAATATTCCTGGACCGAAGCGCCCGCCCTGCCGATTTGGCCTGTCGCAAGTCTTCTACATGGACCACCCCAGCGGGATCAATTTTCAGCCACAGGAGTACGTCGACATTACGGAATTCTACGAGACCAAACGCGCTATGCTGCGCAAGCATGTCAGCCAGCTTGCTTCGATGAAGGAGCATTCTGATGCCGACATTATGGATATGCTTGAGGTAATGGCACGCTTCCGCGGGCTGAACTCTGGCTGCAAGTACGCCGAAGGCTTTCGACGGGAGGAAGCATTCCATCGCGTCAAAGCTTATCGCATCCTTCCATGAAGCCGACGTTCCGATCAGCCTAGACCGCGATGGAATTTGAACTCTCCACACTCGATGTTCTCATCATCGTCAGCTCGATCCTGTTTGTCGTCGTGGTTGGGCTCTTTGCCGGGCGCCAACACAAACAATCTGCTGACGATTACTTTCTGACCAAGGGCCGGTTGCCATGGTGGATAATCGGCGCGGCATTCGTCGCCACGAGTGTGTCGAGCGAGCAGATCGTCGGCACTGCCGGCGCTGCCTTCTCGCACGGCCTCAGTATTGCCAATTGGGAAATCTTTGCTCTGCCATGTTATACGTTGCTCATGGTATTCTTCATCCCGATTTACTTGAAGAACCGGATCTCGACGATGCCCGAATTCCTAACCAAGCGATTCGGTCCGGCGGCCGGCAGCATCTACAGCTACACGATGCTGTTCGCCTATGTGTTCATCTTCATGCCGCCGGTCCTCTATGGCGGCGCGCTGGCGCTGGCGGATCTTACGGGCTGGAATCTTAGCCTCATCCTCTGGGCGACAATCGCCTTGGTTGCAGCCTATACGGTGAAAGGGGGATACATTTCAGTGATGTATACCGACGCAGTGCAGTGCGCGATGCTTCTCGGAGGCGGCTTACTGCTTTTCCTCATCTCGCTTCACCATATTCCGGGCGGGTGGGCGGCGATGGAACAGGCCGTCCCCCAGCGTTTTCACCTCTATCGACCGGCTGACGACGGTATCGCCCCCATGCTTGGTCTGCTCGCCGGCTCGATGGGTCTCTTTATCTTCTACCAAGCTACCAACCAGGTGATGATCCAGCGTGTACTCGCGGCGCGTTCCACTTGGGATGGCCTCATGGGCATCGTCTTCGCCGGGTTCATTGGGTTTCTTCGTCCGCTCGTCACCTGCCTCGTTGGCTTGGTGGTCTGGCACTATATTCACGTCATGAAGGCGGCGCCGTCTTTGGTCACGCCCGATCATACGTTTCCGTTTGCGCTCAAGCATTTCGCGCCCGAATGGGGACTGCGGGGAATCGTACTGGCGGGTTTCCTGGCGGCCGTGATGTCCACGGTCAGTGCCCTGGCCAACTCCACAGCAACAATTTTTTCGCTGAACATCTATCAGCCGCTCAGGCCTCGTGTGAGTGATCGGGAATTGATCCGAGTCGGTCGGATATCGGTCTGTCTCACGCTGGTTCTTGCCGGGCTCACGGTTCCATTGATTCAAAAATTCGGCGGCATTTTTCTTTACTTCCAACAGAGCGTCACGTTCCTCTCGACTCCGATTATCTCGGTGATCTTCCTGGGCATCCTGTACCGACGGACCAACTATGCGGGTGCGCTTTTCGGCTTGCTTGGTGGGTTTGTTATTCAGGGGCTTGTTGTTTTCCTCAATCACTACGCGGGCTGGAACCTTCACTGGTTCTACCAGGCCTTCATCGCCGAGGTGGTTATCATGGCTTCCGTTGTCGTCGTATCTGCCCTCACTGCCCCGCCACCGCGCGAGTGTTGGGAACCCTTCCACTGGCGGCCTAGCGTGCTTGCACATTACGATGAAGGGGTGGTCAGGCCATGGTATCAGCAGCTGAAGCTGTGGTTCGGCCTCTATGCCGCGGCGTGGGTGCTCGTCTACTGGCGCTATTGGTGAGCTGGGTGAATCGGGATTCGCAGGATGGCTGCCCAACATGAAGGATTCTTGCCGACCCTGTTATCTCATTCCCTTCGGGGAAAGCGTGCATTCAATAGTAAGAATTCGGTGGAATACCGTTGCCGAATGTACCCTGAGATCGATCGGGATGATTTTGGTGATGCTGTTTTCCGCTGGGTACTTGCCGGAAATGCAAGCGTCGGCGCTCCCGGCGAACGCACCAGCTTCTTGGACAGTGGAAGCTTCCAGGGCAGTGCTAAAGGAAGAATTCGGTGCGTGGGAAACTCAGGCCGTGGGAGCCGGTGGTCGCATCGACGGGCTCTGCGACCTCGGTAGTGGCGCAGTTATCTGTGCCACCCGCAAGCCGGGCCACGACCGGATTTTTCTCAGTACCGACTATGGCATCCATTGGAGCGAAATCGCGGCGCCGACCCGGAACGCCATCAACTGCCTCGCCGCGCGCAGCCTATGGGCCTTCTATCTTCTCACGGATCACGCGGAGGTGTTTGGTACTTCGGATGGTGGCGCCTCTTGGCGCCAGCTCCGGCCGACTTCCCCCAACCGCAACCGTGTCGGAGGCGCCGCGGCCTACGGGCTCATGGTCACGTCGCTAGGCACGCTGCTTGTGAGTGACACGGATTCCGACGGGGGGCACTTATTCCGTTCCGCGGACGATGGCGCAACTTGGGCAGAGGTCCCCATCGCGGCCAGCGACGCCCTCTATCGTTTCATCTCGGCGGGCGACGGGATTGTGGTGAACGTATTCGAGGGCGCAATGTTCAAGAGCGGCGACGACGGACTCACTTGGAGCGCGGCCCGAACACTCAGCAAACGCGCGTTGTTCGCGACAGAGCAACTCGGCGGTTCCTATCTCCTAGCGGCAGACCATTGCTGCAATGATTTCCCGGCAGCGGTGCAACAACGTCCGTGCCAACCATCTCCGTACCGAGATCGAGAGCGCTTGGGCCGTCGACAACGCGAAGGCCGCCTGGGAGAAGGAGGATGCGGTGATTGCCATTGCCCACCAGGATATCGCGGAACGGGAACGGTTTCTCGATTTGCTCGAGGAGCTGGCCCGGCGGGAACCGTGCTATATCCGTGCGAGCCTGACTCGCCGCGAGATCGACGATATCCTGGCGGTGACACGGACACAAATTGTTCAAATGCGGGACTTTCTCACCGACAAGAAAACGGAGAGGTGTGGCCTCTGACGATCCACCATGCCGCCTGAATCGATCTCCGGCTGTTTCGAATCAACGCCCTGCTGTTTCCATCTAATGAAAATCAAGATATCCCACATTGGCATGTCGTTCGGTCCTGGGCGGACATGGTTGCTCGGCATGGTGTTCGGCCTGACTGCAGCTGCCGCCGAGCCAAAGACGCGGGTGGATTTCACGGACACAGTTCCCGCGCTAGGAGGCCGGAACCTCGTGCCCAACGGCTCGTTCGA
The DNA here is from genome assembly GCA_014584295.1 of Verrucomicrobiota bacterium. GTDB lineage: Bacteria > Verrucomicrobiota > Verrucomicrobiia > Opitutales > Opitutaceae > UBA6669. The sequence continues at coordinate 48,574 of JACTNC010000058.1, read as the reverse complement.
AACCGGTGTAGCCGGCTGGTCGTCGCTGGGGCACGGGGCGGGGTACGACAACGCCTGGGCGCCGCTGGTCGAGAACTGGGGCAATTTCGCCACGCTGCACGGCGCGGTCGAAAAGGGCGATGCGATCGACGGTCAGGCCTTCCTTCGAATCCCGCTGGGCGCGGAAGATACACCCGTGTTTAATTTCGATTATTTCTATCCGGTGAACCGGCGTGAACTGCGGCCGTTAGCGGCCAATGTCGGCTGGATCGAGGTCCAGCCTGGTCGCCCATATACCATTTCCGTCAGCATGCGGGCTTCGCGAGCCGGATTGCGAGGAGCGTTCGGCGTGTGGAACGAAGACGCGGGCCAGGGATGGAATGGCGCGAGGGAAGAAATTCTGACGCCAGTCACGCTTCGCAAGGAATGGACGCGCTATATCCATACCTTCACGCCAAAATACCGCTATGTATTTGTACTCGCGGGTCCGGATTTGGTGGAAGAGGTGGCGGCAACGATCGATGTCGATGCCGTGCAACTCGAGCAGAATGCCGAAGCTTCGGCCTTCACTCCTCGAATGGGGGTTGAGATCGGCGTGGTCCCAGCCGCCCTTGCGGGTGTCTTCACCGCAGGTGAAGTGGCCAGGTTGAAAGTCGTGGCCGCCAACCACACCAGCCGGACCACGCAGGCCGAGATCGTTTTCAAGGCGACCGATTATTCCGACGTGCCGGTCGCGCTCGCGCCGATCAAGTTCAATCTTCCCGCTGGTACCGCGGTCGAACAGTGGGTGCCGTTACCTGCCACCTGGCGTGGCTTTTACCGCATCGTCGCCGAATGCCGCGCCGACGGAGCCGTGGAATCCCATTTGCTGCGCATCGCCATCGTTCCGCCCCGGACCGGATCCGAGACTGTGTTTGGCGTCAATCATGCCTATCCCACGGCCAAGTTGCTTGGGCTGGCGAAGCTGGCTGGCATCACTTGGTATCGCGATTGGTCGCTCAAGTGGCAGCACATTGAGCCCGCTCGCGGCGACTACCACTGGGAGATCAGCGATCCGCAGGTTGACCGGGTCACGAGTCGGGGCCTGAATCTCGTGGCGATGATTCCGTTTCCTTCGGCGGAATGGAACTCGTCTGCAGCCGACCTTGCGACCATCCGGAGGTATTCTCCTCGCCACGGAGGGGGTGGCCAAGGTGACGATCAAGAACTACTTCTGCGGGCGCGTTGGGCGTGGCTGCCGAATGACCCCAAGGAACTGAACGGCTTTGTTTCCGCCGCGGTTAGCCGCTACCGGAATAGCGTTCAGGTCTGGGAATTCTTGAACGAGGCACTGTTCACGCTTTATTCGATGCCGAGCGAGGAGGTTCTGAAAACAAAGGAACTGAAGAGTTATACATTCGAGGACTACCTCGCGTTGCTGCGCACCACTGTGCCGGCAATCCGCGCGGCCAATCCCCATGCGCGCATTTTGGGTGGCGGCATGTTCCCCGGCGACGTTTCCGCGCATCAAATGTTAAAGAACGGCCTTCTTGATTTCTGCGACATCCTAGGCGTCCACGACTATCCGAGCGCGGGCCTGCGCACCGGCCGGGAACTCCGGTTGCCCGAAGTGCTCATGCATTCCATGGACGCGCTGCGTGAAACCATGGCGGCTCACGGCGGTTCCAAGCCGCTGTGGCTGACGGAATTTTCCTATTTTGGCACCGATGACCTACCGCGGCGGCCGTTTGTGCCTATCCCGGGTCTGTGGTCCGAGCCGCAGCTTCTCAGTGAGAAGCAAGTGGCCGACTACATCATCCGCTATGCGACCCTGTTTCTCGGCCGCGGCGGGGAGAAAATTTTTCTGCACTCCGGCTGCACCGGTTCAGTTAACAAGCCCGGTACTGAGAGCTGCCTGTTTGCCGACGGTGCGGTGCGCAAGGTTTTTCCGGCCTTGGCTGTGTTCACGGAACTGATGGGTGCCGCGCCGCGCTTCGTGGCGGATCGGGCCTTGGGTGGCGGCCTTGCGTTTGCCTTCGAAACGGGAGAGCACGCGATCGTTGTGCTATGGGATCCCTCCAACCAGGCTGTCGTCGCGCAACCCGCGGGTTTGAAATGTCAGGATATGATGGGTCGTCCCATTCAGGTTGGTAACTTGAGCCTTGGTGAATCAGCCTTCTACCTAATCGGTGTCCCTGGTCAGGCGAAGGCGATGCTTGCCGGACTTCAGGTGAAATGATGGCTCACTCTCGCGGAGTATTGGTTCGGCTCCGAGATTTGCTCTCGGTCTAAGGATGCGCAGCCCGCCGTATGTCAGTGACACTCTTATCCTGACAAACCTGAAGGCCATGGCCCATAATCCGCAGTTCAAGGGACACAATCTCGTTTTCATTCCGATTTGTTCACATCGGAATGGGATTACTTTAGAAATCAGGCTAGTGTGATGACTGTTTGATCGACCGGTAGTTCGTCCTTGCGGAGGAACCGAATAGCTGAGGGCAGAGTTGCGGCTCACGGCGAGCCGGATCACGATTGTTTCCGGAGTTTATTTTTTCAGGTCAAACCAGGACATGTATTTGTCGCCAAACAGGCCGGCGCTGGAAAAATCACATACGATCAGCTGTTTCCCGCTGCTGTCGGTCATTTGGGCCAAGATCCAGGGGCCCGGGTCGTCAGATGATTCGACGGGCTTTATCTTCAGGCCATTGAGGGTGAGCGGGACGGGGCGCTCGACTTGATCGGTGTCGTAGCGTGCGTCGCTGGAGAAGAGGATCGGCCCCCGGAAGACGGAGACTTTCCCGGCATAGTCCTCCGCTCCGGTCTGGAAACGCGGGGTGAAGTCCAGCGAGAGTGTGAGCGTGTCGCCGGTGCTCCACTGGCGTCGGATGGGCAGATAGCTTCCACATTGGGGCTCGGGAAGGGCTTCGCCATTCAGCATCACTTGGGTATTCTTGGACCATATTGGGATACGAAGAAATAGGGTGAACATTTCAGGTTTCCGCGCGGAAATATTGAGCCGGATGTCACCTTGGGCAGGATATTGGGTGACCTGGCTCAAGCCGATCCGATTCCCCGATGGCAGATCCGCCGAGATCATCGAAGGTCCGTAGAAGTTGAGAACCAGCCCATCCTTGATTTGCATCATGGCCCAATTGGCAATATTGCCTAAGGCCCGCGCCGCATTCGTCGAACAGCAACTCAGGGCGATGCCATCGCGCGGTCCTTGCCGCGTCAGCGTACAGAATTGGCGATACCCATCGGGTTGGGTCGCATAGGTTGAACAGGTCCCGTCGAACGGAATGGAACCCAAGGCGCTGTTCAGGGCGGTCCATTCCAGCTCGTCGGCGACATTCGAGTCACCCGAGAGTCGCAGCATGTCAGTAGAAAGGAGCGACCAGGCCACCGTGCAACAGGTTTCGATGGTTCCGCTGTTGAACGGTGTTCCGAGAAGGCCCTCGTTGGTGGAGAAACCACCGGTAATATGGCGCTCGGTCTGCCGCAGAGTCTGCCACAGACGCCCGAAGGCATTCCGGTATGAATCGTCGCCTGTGATCCAGTACATCTCGGAGAGAGCCATCATGTTGTGGACGCTTTCCCAGCGGCGCACCGGAAAGTCACTGACTGAGGGATGGCCCTGGCCCAGCTTGTAGAGGGCGACACCGCCCGGCTCATTCCAAACCTCATGGATCAGGTAGTTGGCCATTTCTAGGTAGCGCGGATCGCGGGTCGCGCGGTAGAGCCGCACGATCGCGTGGCTGATTGATTCGCTGGCACCGCCAGTCTTGGGCACGACATTGCCAGCCGGGCCGTAAGCCTTGATCACAAGATCGGCGACCTTGCGGGCGGCCTCGAGGGCCGACTGATTCTCGGTGTCCTCATAGTAATCGAGCAAGCCGCACAGGGTCGCGTAGTGATTCCACAGTTCCAGCGAGCCTTCGATGCTTTCAAACGGCCCCATGTAGCCGTCGGCGCGCTGGGTGGCGATCAGTTCGCGCACATAGGCGTTGGTATGCGCCTTGAGCTCGGGGTTGTGGGTCAACCGCCAGACCAACTGCGCCGAACTCAGGTATTGTCCGGCGAAGACGCCAGCCCACGCGGGCGGCCCCTTCTCGGGCCGCTCTCGCTGCATACGCAACAATCCCGGGCTTTGCTGCGTGAAGTCGATCATGTATTGGGCCAGACGGTCGATCCGGCCGCCGAGATAACCCTGCAGTCTTACTTCCAGATTGGTCGCTCTTGTCAGCTGCGGGGCAATAGCCTGGCGAGGTGCCGATGCGTGGAGATCATCGCCGTGATGGAATGTCAGATGAAAATTCTTTCGGGAGCGGGTTTCGCCGTGCGGCGACTTCGCTGCAATTGTCCAATAGATGTCCGAAGCTCCTGCCTGATCGGCCGTCAGGTCGAATGCAGTAGATGTGCCGGCCGGGATTATTTTCAGAGGTTTCCTTCCCTGCGCGTCCTTGAATGTCAGCACTTCATATTCGGTGGCGCCGGTCGATGGCAACCACCGCAGTCCTATGCCAGCGGGTTTGTATGATCGCGAGTCATCCGACGGGGCGAGAAGTTGCGGAGGCGGAGGTGGTGCTGGTTTGTTGCCGGTTTGTCGGACCGTTCCAGGTACGATCCAAGGATTCCCCTCGCTGAGATTCAAGGTTGTTGCCTTGATCCAGGCGTCCGAACTCGCGACCCCCAACAGCCGGAATTCCTCGAGATCTCCAGCGTACTGGGTCGTTTTCTCATCGGAGATTCCGCGGCCAATGCGGATTCTACCGGGTGCAAGTCCGGTTCGGGAGAGGGTAGTGCCCGCAAAGCGGCTTCCGTCCAATGCCATCAGGCACATGCCCGTAGCCGGATTATGAGTGAAGGCGACGGATTGCCAATGACCGGTCTTGACGCCATCCAAACTCAATTCTGCTGTACCGCTACGAAAGAATAGACGGTTACCCTTGATGAATACCTCGAATTCGGGACCGGAGAAAAGAGTGAGAGCTTCGGCCTTGGTTGGGCGGAACCGCCCAACCAAGGTCAAACCTGGTCCGATGCTTCGATCGGACTTGGGCGTTATCTCCAGGTAACCTCGGTGGCCGTTGTCGAAGGTGAGCCAACGATGGGATTGATCCATGACCAATCCGTCGGTCCATCCGTTCTGCACGACAAATCCTTGCTTGACTATCACCGGCTTTCCACCGGTGGCGTCTTTTGCGTCTCCCGCCAAGTGTAGGACGGCCAAGTATGATTTGTTCCAAATGCTTTTCGCGCGCATGGCCGTAGCGTTGGGGTTGCCAAAATAGAGGTCGAACCCCTGATCAGGTACCCCGGCCTTGATTTTCGGAACGCGGACATAGAGCCGCACGTCATCGGGCACCCAGGAAACCGTTTCCATCTCCAAGGATTCGCCGTCGGCTCCGATTGCTCGCAGATCCTGGCCGGAATCGCGGGCAAGGGTACGTGCGAATTGGGCGTCGCTCAGTCGCACCCAGACGGGAAAGTCATTCAGGTCTTCGCTGATTGAGGTGGTATTGATCCCAATGTGTTGACGATAGGACCAAGCCTTATTCCACCAAGCTGAGTCGTTGGCCAGCATCGGGCAGCTGGATACCAGCAACAGCAGGCATCGGCCCATAAAAGGCGTTAGTGGGATCATCAAGATTTCTCCGGCGATTGCTGTTTGAGGCGAGGGGACATTGTCGCAGCCGCCCACCTTTCGCGGGCAGAACGGGGCGGCGCCGCATTTGTGGCAAACGAGCATGCGTTTTCTCCCCGTGATCCGTCTACGCCTAAACGCTCTATTGTTGGCACTATTTTCTCAGGAGAAACGGGATCTACAATTCATGCTCGAACGCGGGAACTACGGATGATACAGAAAGGAAAGCCGGGACACATTGCCAAGGCATCTTGAGTGAGCGGGAGCTACGAAGCCGGTACCGGATCTTGACGGTCACGTCATACTTCCAGCCGTCGTGTAGTCACATATATTTGATGTCAGGGGCAGCCAAGTATTGCTCCATCTTTCCAATCTCGATACCCAAGTAGGCGATTTGATGGGCGATCCCCTCTTCCGACAGACTCGTCCGTGCCAAACAAGGCGGCATCCTTGAGAATCTGGTAAGGAGTTTGATGAATCGTTTCCTAACGGCGATGTCATGCCGGATCATCGCGTGATACTTCCGTCTTCACCTGCGCGATCCGCTGGTCACAAGAGGCAAGGTTGACAGACATCGTCAGCCATCCGATATGCTTTGAGCCACCGAAGTTATTTGCACGTAAGCTATCTTCATCTGGAAGATAGACGGTACCGCGATCATCGAAAGCTACCTTACCATGTCCGTCCCCAAGAGTCATATCCGGAGCCTTCTTGCCGCCTGCTTCTTACTTCTCGGCGGGTGCAGGCATCCCGTTGCGTCGTATTCGCTCCCGACAAACATAAACATCGTGGCATTTGGGGACTCTATTACCCGAGGCTACGGAGTCCCGGTTGGGAATGGTTGGGTCGAAATCCTTTCGTATCGATTGCAAGCCCGGTCAGGAGTCCCGGGCTTTTTCGTTTTCAATTCTGGCGGTAATGGCAACACGTCGACCGAAGGTCTGCGCCGAATCGAGACCGATGTACTTCCTCACCTGCCTGGGTTGGTACTGGTGGAGTTTGGTGGAAACGATGCGGTTGAAGGGGACCGTCACGTTTCCCTCGACGAATACGACCGCAACCTGCGAACGATACATCGCGAGGTCACTGGCCGCGGTGGCAAAATGGTGTTGGTTACATTCCCTCCGATCATCAACGAATGGCATGTCGCTGGTACCAAGCCCTATTTCCTTCAACGCGGCGGCTTGGATGAAGAGGTCGAGCGCTACCGACGGCGTACTCGCCAAGCCGCGCGGGAACTCGACCTACCTCTATTTGATCTCGATCACCTCCTGCGCAAACTGACGAGAGATCAGGGCCCAGAGACCTACATCTTGGACGATGGCGTGCATCTTACCACCGAAGGCAACCTCATCGTTGCTAGGGAAATGGAAAAGTTCCTTGCTGAGCAGGGGCTGATCGCCGGAAACTACCGGAGCCGTCAACCCCGTCCGAAGACGCCGTGATTTCGATTGTCTACAGAATTCCTTCGCATGGGAAAGCATGGCGATGCGAACGTGCTAAAGAGCAAATGCTCGTAGTTCTAGTCGCGATACAGTATATTCGAGAGTTGCCGACACACGCTGAAGAGGCATAGCCCGATTTTCGTTACCTCAAATGGGATATTTCAGGTGTCAAATGGCAGATATGGGTCGATATGTGAGTAGCGTTGTAGTCACCGGTGCGAGGATGGCTAGGGTGAGAAGCCGTTTCTCCACGGCGGGCGTGATACGCTTGATCGCCACGGGCAAGTTTTGAGGTACTTGATAGTAGCTATCTGATTGACTATTCTCGTTGAGGGCAGTTGATCTATCCTTCCCATGCATCTAATGTTAGAGGCTGCGCTACTAATAGTTGCGAATGGGTGAGAGGTTTCGGGCTGCTTTTCCTACTTGCCGTTTGATAGGCTTGGTATTTGTGGAAGAACCTCGATTATACCTTTCGGATTGAACGTAGCGGATTGCACATATTTGATCATTCCATCCAATATACAGGTGCCTTCAGGGAAGCCCGAGAGCAGGTCTAAACCAAAAGTCATCAAGGCTCGCCCTTTATTTATCCGGGTTTCTCCAATATATAGGAAATAGTTGTCTAAGCCTTCGCCGACAGCATACATTTCGTCAGAGCGGAAACCGGGAGGTGCGGGCAACTTCAGGCCTGTTTTCAGGATGCGGAACGCAAGCGGGGACAGATAACCATTGTGCGGAAAGTCACCAAACGCATCATGTTTTTCAAAAGCTGTTCCCACTTGATTGCCCATCCACCACCACCCAAGACTGACATTGGGTTTTCCTTCCGCCATGTTGATCAGGATTACTCGCTTACCCGCTTCCAAAGCTGATGCAACATCGCCCGAGCCGATTGAGGAGATTAGAATTGGCGCATTTTCAGCCCTTGGATCTTCGGAATCGATAAGTCCATCATATAGCAATGTCAGCCTCGGTAGGAGCGCTCTTGAAACGGCAATTCCTTTTGCCATTGGGTTTACCCGCTTTGGAAAAATCCAGAAATCCCATTGATTTCGGATGGCACTTCCGGCGACGGAGGCTTCGAGGATTGCGTGGACAGGCTTTTCAAGATCAGGTACTAATATGTCCATCTTGGACAACGACTGGACGGAGCCGAGTTCGACCTCTCCGCATTCGCGAATTCCTTCGGCCAAGATGGTATTATTCATACGCAGCGCCCACACAAGTCGTGGCCGCGTCAATAGTTTCTCGCCAAAGTGCGAAATCCAGAAGTCGGCCCTTATGAGATCGCCCGAAACCGCAATGCGAGGGCTAGCTTCAGTCTTGAGAAGCAGTACGGTGGGCGCATTGACCATCAAGAGCTCCTTAGGGGTGTTGCCGTTCAATTTTGGTTCCCAGAAAGCATTCAGAAATCCCTGCGCGCTGTAGGTATTTTTTTGCCTTACAATCACATCGACTATGGTCCAGAAGCTATAGCCGTCGCACGCAGGATCCATCCGGGCGGCTTCGAGACCCTCCTTCTGGTAGAATCCTTGCAGGGAGTGCGAAGCGTCTTGGCAGGCGTAGCCCCAGCGACGGTCCAAGCCGGCGCTTGCCAATAGCTGATCGTGGACTTCCTGGGGAACCGGTGGGGCAATCGCGCCAGAAAAGCGCTGGGTTAGACGTGGGTCCTGTTTAACCGACAAATTCAGATATTCATGAGCGATAAATGGCGCGTCGCACTTAAAGCTGCCGGGTGCCCACACATTGATAGGCCCGTTTCTGAAATCGGAGTTTTCTTTGGTGTTTAGAGTTCCATCCTGATGAAGTACCAATCGATCAGGATCGAGTTGCTTGGCTAGCTTGTAGATTTTATTTCCCAAGGGTTCACCGAAAGTTCCTTCATTTCCCATGCAGTAGGTGGCAAGTGAGACGTAGCGACGGTAGTGTGTGATCAATTCCTTCAAATCACGGATTGGATCGAAAACGAAGCCCTCGGTGGGATAATCGCCATAGTAAGGAAGCTCGGGCTGAATGAGCATACCGGCTTCATCTGCCGCTTCGAAGTATTCAGGCAATTCGCAATGAGTATGTAAACGGACGTAGACAAATCCTGCCTTCCGTGCTATCCGAAAATGTTCGAGGTGCTGCTCGCGGGATGCCGGAGAAACCAGCGTCAATGGATATACAAAGTCATCTCCATACCCGCGGACAAAAAACGGTTTGTTGTTGAAATAGAAACGATCTCCTCGAACTTCAAACTTGCGCACACCAAAACGTTCCGTCCATCCGTGTACGGGTTCTTCGCCATCGCATAGCGTTAGTTCTGCGAGATAGAGGGCTGGTGAATCGGGTGACCAAGGCTGAAATCGTGTCAGTGGGATGCGGCAGATCAATTCAGTGGATTTTTGTTTATCATCGAATGTTACGGCTCTTGTTTCCTCACCAGCCGATTGACCATCCCTTGTCTTGAGACTTATGTGTACTACCGGCTTCTTGAGGGTACTTACTGCATTTCCGAATGCGACGATTGCGTGAACTTCGGCTGTCTGATGGTCGAAATCTCCCCGCACCCACGCATAGTCGATTCGCGTGTCGGGTGTAGCCTCAAGTTCCACATCCCTGTAAAGACCACCAAACTTGTGCGTGCTACTAAACAGGCCTTTTCGACTCGGATGGGTATTGCTGACCTCAGCGACTATGACAGCAGGTCTTCCAGGTTGAACCAAGTCGGTGATGTCGTATTTATAGGTACCGCAATAACTATCCACCCATGCAACTTTGGTCTCATTGACCCAAAACCAGCCCTGAGAGCGCACGCCGCCGATCTTGAGCCAGATACGCTTATCCTTCCAACTTTCTGGAATAGTTATTGTCCTTCGATACCAGGAGTCGCCCATATAGATCCAGCGCATGGGCTTTGCGCAATGGTCCCAACGTGTATCCCAAGCTTCACCCATACCTGGTGTTCCGACTCCCTGGGCTTCCCAGCATCCGGGCACTTGAATCAAACGGGATTGTGGCCAGGGTTTAGCATAAAAAGCCCGCCATGTCGGATGCCTCAGTGGTGCAGTGTCTTGTGTAATAAACTCCCACTGACCGCGAAGAGAGAGCACGGATTGAAGCGGCGAACATACCACTGGATTCACCAACGCGGGCAATGCGGGGCGTCCTGCCCAGGTATCGACACCTGTTAGCCAATTGTCCGACTCATTGGCACGAATGATGATGGCTGAGAGTCCAAGTATGAAGGATAGCAGAAATACGTTCATGCAAATGGTCGCTTTAAGAGGATTTGCCTTGGTCTTCGCACTTTCGTGGATAAGAGTTGCGTTGTAGTGGGGCAAAGCCTTCCGAGCGTGCAGACCTTGGAAAAATATTGATTGTCGCGGTGGGATTAAGCCACCGCCCTTCCACCATGGCTCCGATTTGGCTATTATGATTCGGTATTCTCATTTTGAACGACGCTTGAAGTTCCCTCGTTGTGATTGTATACAGGGTATCGTATATAAGGCTGCTGGTGCTAATTACAGCCTGAGGTTCAACTTGAATCGGGCAAGAACTGCTGTTACCCAAAGTATACCCAGCGCGAGAATCATGCTTCGGAGGATGCCGGGCCATCCCGAGTTCAAATGGTGTTCGAGCCATGTAACCCCAAGAACGGCGAGCAATGAGTACACCATGTGCGGGAGAAAATATGCCATCAACGGCTGCCGACCGGCCGCCCGCACGAAACTTCCCCAAGCACCGATCCGTTTCACATGCACCAGCCAGTGGAGGAATGCGAACAGGCCGCAACAAATGGCGGCAGAAAGCAGGCACCAGGCAGGGGTGTCGGCTGGCTTGGAAATACCGAAAGGGGGACGGAGCAGCAGGCCGGCCAAGGCCAGGGCGAGCCCCAAGCCGAACAGGCGCGAGAAACGCCTGCCGTCACTCGCGTCCGATGTGGGATCGAAGAGAATCAAGCTGGCGATGACGCCTGTGACCAAGATCGAAGGCAGACCGCCCAGCAGGCCGGCGGCTGAAAAGTAGCCGCGCAACGGATCGAGCACCGCCAGCGCGCCAGTGCGATCGCCGATGTTGACGGCCGTGAGTAGTCCAAGCAGCCCGATCATGCCGGCCAGGCTCTTGTTGAACAACAGGAAAGCGCTGGCACCGATGAAGTAGGCGATGCCGATGATCGTCAGGATGCCCCACCAACTGGTGCGCATCCAAGTGGGATCGCCGCCGGCATCGCTTCCGCGATAGATGATGGCGAGCCCCACCAGTAGAATCGCACCGGCCAGCCGCCAAGCCATGGTCCGGCCCGCCGGGGCGCCAGAGCGCCGCGGTGCGCTGTGCCAAACCATGATGACTGCGCTGAAAAAAAGGAATTCCCAAAGGCCGGGGCTGACCGGCATCGCGGTCGGATGGAACCGGTAGGTATTGACCATTCCAAGGCCGATGATGACCAGTCCGAGGCTTCGCAGACACACGTGCCGGAAGGCCTTGCCCCGCGCACCGGCGACCAGGCGCGGGCCCAGGGCCAGCGGGATAGAAAGGCCGGCGCCAAAAAGAAAGGCGGGCAAAATAACATCGACAAAGGTCATGCCATCCACGCCTGCGGGCATGTGCCGCAGCCAGCCGGGCACGTCGGCGACGTGACCGAGGTCGGGATCGTTCAGGTCATTCACAAACAACATCAGGAACATGGTCAACCCGCGGAAGATATCGAGCGATTCGATTCGCGGAAGGTTGTGCGGAGTGGGTGATGGCCGGTCGGTCATGGGGTTTGCTGCAATTGGCATAGCCGCGCGAGTTCCCCGGGCGTGAGTGTCGCGCTGACGACATATACCGGTGATCCCGACAGGGCGATCCGGCTGCCCGCGAGTGGAGCTCCGGCGATATTCCTTGCGCTGCACCCTTTTGGAAGCACCAGCGTCCAGTTAGCGGCTTGGCCCACCTCCATTTCATCCCAAGCGACCAACACCGATGCGTCCCCGGAGGAAAAGGCATACCCATGGACATTCTGGGTAGATTTGTTGGCAACCTTTGCCGCCACCAGCCAGTGACCTGAGAAGGTTGGAGCGGGACCTAGGGCGTTGGCCAAGCCCGCGATCGCCGCGTAGGATTTTCTCGGCAAACCTCCGGGGGCGATGAAGAGATTTTCGATATCCCGCAACCCTTCGTTGGCGTTGCCGGTTACAGGTTCATGCCAGAATATCTTTTCGACGCCATGCGCGAGCAGGATGGTGGCGAAACGAACCAGAAAGTCGGCGCTCTGCCGTTCGTTTACGAGCAACCGGTTGGCTGCGAAGTGGTTTGTCGGGGGCTGCCAAGGCAGGAAAGGGAATTCGTCCACGCCGTAATATGCCGTTTCGGTGGCCCAGATCGTTTTGCGGGTGGCGTATTTGTCCATGACTCCGCGTATACGAAGCAAATCGGGAATGAAGGATTCGGGACGGCGCGTCCCAGCGTAGGGGTGCAGGTTGAGGATATCGACGTGGTCAAGTCCCCCCTCCTTGATAAACTCGTCCCCGAGGGGCATCTCGGCTTGGATCCCGAGTCCCCCGATGACCTTAGCTTGGGGATTGGCGTGGCGAATGGCGGCGGAGGCGCCTTTGAGGAGGGTGATGTAGTCGGCTACAGTATAACCACCCTTTTTCGGCAGGCAGAAGTCGGGCACCCAAAGTGGTTCATTGAGGAATTCCCAGTATCCCACCTGGCGGTAATGCGCGGAAGCGGCTTTCACGAAGTCAAACAAGCGGGCGGGTTCCTTCGGCGCATAGGCCAAGCGGTACCAGAGAGTGGCCGGGACGGTATCCGGCGCCTCGGATGCCCAGTTGGTCGATGGGTTGGAAGGCAGCAGACTCAGGATGTTCATGCCAGCATCCCGCAGTCGTCCGATGTGGCCGTCGATTGCGGCGAAGGAACGTTCTCCCGGCCGGGGTTCCGCCCATTCCCAGTTGACCGCCCAATCCCTGATCCAAGTCACGCCGGCGCGCGTGAACATTCGGCAGGCTTCCTGCGTGGTCGGGCCATGATTCAGTCCGAACGGCGAATTCTGATATCGATACGGCTCGATGACGGCGAGTCGCATCTGGCGGGAGCGTTCCTGTCCTGATTCAGTCCATGAAAAACGGGCGCGATAAAAGCCGGGCGGCAGATCGAGGGGGATGGTGGTGGCAGCGTCGGTTCCTGCGGAAATGTCCAGGATAACGCTCTTTTCCGGCATCGGCCGGTCCCAGTAATCCGTCAGAGCGGCACGGATCTCCAAGGCCAGCGCCGCCGCGGTCGAATTGCGCGCCGACACGTCGATCGCGAAGGGCTCGTTCGCCGTAAACACGTTGCCATAACGTCCGGCACTAAAACCGACTTCGACCGGTTCGCCGACGTAGGGTGTGGCGGTCGTGCCAACTTCAAGCTGGAGGGCGTCGGTCCAGAAAGTGACGTTTGTCTCGGGCGATTCGCTGACATCGGGGCCGACGCCCACGAAGACGCTGTCTTCCGGAGCAACCACCGTATAGCTGTAGCGCGCCCATGCGGTGGTCAGTTGTACTTCTTTGGACAGTGTCTGCACGCCATTGCGGGCGTCGCCACAAAAGTTGAATTGCAGCACTCCCTTGGTGCCGGACCGGTCGGACCTCATATGAGCGGAGAGGGTATAGCTCCGGCCTCGTTGCACGTCGATCCAGCCCCGATTGACGGTTAACAGCCGGTGATGCACCGCGTGCTGGGGGGGCCAGCAATCGAAGTAGGATTCGGGTGTGAGGCCCGGCCCGAGCTTTAGTCGGAAAGAGCGGGCTCCCTCGCTGGCCCCGCCCATGACGACTTCGCCGTAAAGGCCGGCGATATTCCCTCCAAAGCTCAGCGCTTTTCCGAGGGAAAGCCAGCCATCGGCACCGCATTCGAAAGATCCATTGGGTATGAGGTTCCTAACCGTAGCCGGTGGCAGGCGGGGCTGCGGCTTGGGCATGCCGGTTTCCAGTCTGGCAGATTTCCCAAAAAGCCTGATCTGATCAAGCCATAGGGTCCCTGAAGCCGACAGAATAAGCTGAAGCGAGGAATGAATGCCTGCGATATCCACGGCCGGAACAAATTCCTCGCTGAAATCCTGCCACTCGTCGTTCACTGACACCGTAATGCGTACTGCCGGAGGATCCGGCTGCGATTTATCCCGTATTTCCGCCGTCAAGAGATTTGGAGTCAGGTTCCGGCTTCGAGCCTTAAAGCTGAGTATATATTTTTCTCCAGCTCTTAGGGCGAGATTGCTTTGGGAAAGAATAACTGAGCCTGCGGAAATTGGACGCGCGAGAACGTCTACTCTTAGAGACTTGGCCTGATCGGCTCCATCGTCAATGGACCAAATGACGGTGCCCGGCGGGCGATCTCCATCCTCTCGGCTCCAGCCGGCTGGGAAATCGTGTAGTATATTTTCGAACGAGCCGTTTAAAATCAACTCGGACGCGTCGGATACTAGGGCAATCCAAGGTAACGCATGGAGAAACGCGATGCGGAGCAACCGCAAGGGCGAGGCAAGGGGAAGAACTGGTTTCGTTGGGTACAACGGGGAAACGGAGGCACTGTAGCGGTCAACTATCACATTGCGCTACGCCTATCTGCTCAGATGTTGGTCCCGTTGTCTCATTTCTGACTTTCCCCTCATCTGCCTTCCCGCCTGAGTGAAATGTGGCGATGAATGGGAGGTGTTTGGCAACGGTCGACGGCAGCACCGCTATTCCGGGTGACGTCATGGAGAAACCAATTTGGGCCGCTGGAGTCCCACTCCAGCCAAAGGATCGTGGTTGTTTCTGGAAGTGGATTTCGGGTGGCCATGGTAATGGTGGATGTTTCGCCAGACGGCGCACAACGGCTGATCGGTGACATACTGCGGGCATCCAAAGGGGAAGCGACCGCCAGCATCATCGCAACCTTCTGCACTACGACGGGACGATACAAATTTTCCTTATCTTCTCGGACATGGCTGGGATTTCTCCGGCGCCATTTTACAGTGTCACAGGCCGGCCGATACAGGAAGAGAGGATCGATCGAACGATTGTGTGTTGGATGCCAGCGCCACGGTTTTCGCACCCAAGCGAGAGTCTCTGAGTCGGCTGATGGCTTTTTTGGGCGAATGCCTCCTGAAGCCGTTCAATGCGGGCGATGCCGTGCCGGTAGAGCGCTGGTTGGTTGAGGGGCCGGGAGATGCGGGTCCGATTGGAGCGAGAATGTGGGTTGCAATTCGAACTCTATGCTCTTCAAGAAATGGAAATGAAAGAAATCTCCAGCGTTGCTGTACTGGGTGCGGGGACAATGGGCGCGAACATTGCGCTCAGTTTCGCGGCACATGGCATCCAAGTGCATTTGATGGATGTTAGCCCTAAGCAATTGGAGCGGGGCATCTCCACGATTCGAGAGAACGCGGTTCAGCTACTCGAGCATGGCCTCTTAACCGAGGAAGTGGATCATATTATTGCCAGGGTAACCTTTGTTGCTGCCTTGGAAACGGCGATCGCGGGCGTCGGACTTGTTCTCGAAGTGGTTCCCGAGATTATCGAGATCAAGGAGCAATTGTTCAGGAAACTCGAAAGTATGACTGGCCCCGAGGTGATTCTCGCGAGTAACACTTCCACATTTGTACCTTCGAGGTTGTGCTCAGCATTTGCCCATGCTGAGACGGCGGGGCGGTTCGTCGTCTTGCACTATTGGAATCCTGCTCACTTGATACCGCTTGTTGAAGTTGTGCCGCATACCAAGACCGCGCCGACGATATTGAGGACTGTTAAGGCAATGCTTGATTGCTGTGATAAACAGGCGGTTGTTCTGCAAAAAGAGATTCCGGGCTTCCTGGGAAATAGGCTTGCATTCGCGCTGCAGCGAGAGGCAATGCGGATGGTGGCTGACGGGGTTGCCATGCCGGACGATATTGATACGGTAGTGCGAGGTGGATTTGGCCGGCGAATGCCAGTAACTGGTATTTTTGGAACAGCTGATTTCGGAGGATTGGATGTGTACCTTGCCGTTTGTGACCAGGTTTTTCCAAGTTTATGCAATGACAGTGCAGCACCTGATATACTGAAGCGTCTTGTAAATTCAGGTCGGCTTGGCATGAAAACGCGCGAAGGCTGGAGCAAATATTCGGAGTGCGACATTGCTGAATGGCAGAGGCGGGTGACAGACGATTTGGTTCATTTCGCTCGATCCGATTTACGGCGAGAGCAAGGTACTCCACATCCGCGGTCCGATAGATGAGGGCCACCGCGGGGGATGTCTAAGCAACTTGGACGGATATATTTGAAGCAAACGCTCGATTCCTGGGTGAAAGGTCGTTTACAAGGGGGGCGGTATTTCCCTTACGATTTGGTATCATGCTCTCGCTTCGAAAACTCTTTGGCAAAGATGAGAAGTTCTATGACTTGCTTGAGGCGAGTGCGGATGAGGTGCTGGCTAGCACGAAGCTCTTCTCCGCCTATCTGCAGCGGGGGAACGCCTACACGGCGTCGAGCGATCTCGATGAGTTCATTCAGAGCCGCCAGAAGAACAAACAGATCACCAGTCAGATCACGGAGGAGCTGTGCAAGACGTTTGTGACGCCCTTGGAGCGCGAGGATATCGAGGCGCTTTCACTCGCCCTTTATCGAATCCCCAAGACTGTTGAAAAGTTGGTGAGACGTATCTCGCTCTATCCGGGCAGGCTTCCGCGCGAGGGTTTCATCAGACAGGCCGAACTGCTTGGTCAGGCGGCGGGAGCGGTTGCATTCATGGTAAAACAGCTTCGCAAAGGGGCGAAACTCGAGGGCGTGCAGGAGGCCAATGAGAAGCTGAAATATGCGGAGGGCGAGGCGGACAAGGTCATGCTGGGGCTCATCCGGGAGCTTTACGTCGGGCCGACTGACGCGAAGGAGACCATGATTCTCCAGGATCTCTTCGAAATGACCGAGAAGTGCATCGACCGGTGCCGCGACGCCGGCAACGTCGTTTTTCAGATCGTCCTGAAGTACTCCTGAGCAGGCTGGTCCATGACGCTCTTCCTGCTGGTGCTTCTCGCGGCGTTGGTGTTCGAATACATCAACGGATTTCACGATGCGGCCAACGCGATCGCGACGGTCGTGTCGACCAAGGTCCTGTCCCCGCGCCAGGCGCTGGCCATGGCCGCGGTTTTCAATCTCGCGGGAGCCATGTGGGGGACCGCGGTCGCGACGACGATCGGCCGCGGCTTGGTGGACATGCATGCGCTCACGATGGTGACCGTGCTTGCAGCCCTGCTTAGCGCCATCGTGTGGGGCCTCTTTACCTGGTGGCTGGGGCTGCCATCGAGTTCCAGTCACGCCCTTGTCGGCGGACTTTGCGGCGCGGCGGTGGGCACGAGTGCGGGGGACTGGCACGTGCTGCACTGGTCGGTGATCGATGCGGCTGGAAAGCATACGGGCCTGTGGCCCAAGGTGGTTCTCCCGATGGTGATATCTCCGCTGATGGGATTTATCATCGGGGCGATCATCATGTTCATACTTTACGTCGTGCTGAAGAGGGTGCGCCCGCGCGTGATCAATCTCGTGTTTGGAAAACTGCAGCTCGTGAGCGCGTCGTGGATGGGGTTCAGTCACGGATCCAACGATGCCCAGAAGACGATGGGAATCATTGCGCTGGCGCTCTTCACGGGAACGCAGTCCGGTGCCTTTGACAACGTTCCGTTCTGGATGGATTTCCTGCGCACACCCGAGTTCAAGGTGGAGCGGTGGGTGATGGTGCTGTGTGCGCTGACCATGGCTGCGGGGACGGCTGCTGGAGGGTGGCGTATCATCAAGACCATGGGTCATAAGATGGTGAAGCTCCAACCCGTGCACGGTTTCGCGGCTGAAACGACAGCGGCGGTGATCATCCAGGCTGCCACGCACATCGGCGTGCCGCTTTCGACGACGCACGTGATTTCGACCTCCATCATGGGCGTGGGCGCGACCAAGCGTGCAAGCGCCGTAAAGTGGGGTGTGGTCTCGCGCATCATCTGGGCATGGGTCCTGACGCTTCCCATCACGGCGCTTCTGGGCTGGGTCGCGCAGCGGTTTCTAAGTCTCTGGATTTGATTGGCTCAATCCCCTTCCAGAGGGGAAATAAGAAAATATCCGGCGTTTTGCGACGCCGGACGGTTTTTGAGGTCGAGTTTTTTGGAAGATTCGATCCGGTTGAGTCGAATCCCTTTCATCCATGCTTGTTCATACCGTCTATTTCTGGCTCAAACCTGAACTGACCGACTCGGAGCGCGCCGAATTTCGCAAGGGCGTTGAGTCGCTGGGCACGATTCCTTCCGTCTCGGCCGTCTACGTGGGTACTCCCGCGGCCACGACACCTCGTCCCGTGATCGACCGTTCGTACTCCGTCGCGCTCACCGTGATCTGCAAGGACGTGGCCGCGCACGACGCCTACCAAGTGGATCCGATCCACGAGAGGTTCATCAACGCATTTAAGACCTACTGGTCGAAGGTGCAGATCTACGACGCGCAATAGGCGACGGGGCTGGTCACGACGCAGCGTGACCCGCGTGGCGCAGACTTTTTCAGGTCTGCAGGGATTGAAATCGGAAGCTGGGAGCGTCCGCGACGCTCTGAGGTCAAACCGGGCACGACGAAGCGTGCCCCTCCCGGGCGGGGTTTTTGAGTGCGACGAAGCGTGTCCCTAGGGGATGTATTCAGGAATGTTGAGGCGCTGGGGCGCAGCGCAGCGACCTTACTCCGGGACAACAAACGGCGTGAAAACGGCTGATTGTGACGGAGGGAAGCGGCCCTGGATGAAGACACCTTCGTCACGCTGCTCTTCGTGCTGGACGTGGCCGACCTGATGGAGGCGGGCCACGACCTCATAGCGGTCGTGAGGAATGAGCAGGGTGGTCATGTGCAGTGAATCTGCGATCTGCTCGAGGCAGCGTTCGACAAGGGCGGGTAAACCCGCACCTGTGCGGGCGGAGAGTTGAAGCGCATCCGGAACAAGGTGGTGTGCGCGCCGGAGGGTAGCGGCATCGGCCAGGTCCACCTTGTTCAAAACCGTGATGATCGGTTTGTCGGCTGCTCCGAGTTCCTCAAGGACGGCGAGGGTCGTCGCGTGGTGGTGCTCCACGTTGGGACTCGTTACATCGAGGACGTGAATCAGAAAGTCGGCGACGACAACCTCCTCGAGGGTCGCCTTGAACGCCTCGACCAGGCCGTGTGGCAGGTTGCGGATGAAACCGACGGTATCCGTGACGAGCAGCTTCTGGTTGCCGCCCAACTGCAGTTGCCGCGTGGTGGGATCGAGGGTGGCGAAGAGCTTGTCCTCGGCGAGCACACTTGCACCGGTGAGCGCGTTGAGCAGCGAGGACTTGCCTGCGTTGGTGTAGCCGACAATTGCGGCCGTGGGCACGGGCACGCGCTGCCGCCGACGGCGCTGGGTGCTGCGTTGCTTGCGGACTTCGGCGAGCTCTCCCTTGAGATGGACGATGCGATCGCGAACGATGCGGCGGTCCTGTTCGAGCTGGGTTTCACCCTCGCCGCCCAGCGCACCTTTGCCTCGCTGACGCGAAAGATGGGTCCAGGCGCGCGTCAGGCGCGGGAGGGAATACTCCATGCGTGCCAGCGCGACCTGCAGCACCGCCTCCCTCGTTTGTGCACGATCGGCGAAGACTTCGAGAATCACCTCCTGGCGATCGATCACGGCAAGTCCGGAGAGTTTTTCCCAATTGCGTTGCTGAGCGGGCGACAGGGCCTCGTCGAAAACAATCACGTCCGCCTCTTGCGCCTTGGCGAGTTCCACGATTTCTGCCGCCTTTCCGCTTCCAAGGAACAGCGAGGGTGTGGGCGTGCGAAGATTGACGAGGATGGACTGACAGACAGTCAGCTTGAGATTCTCCACCAGCTCCCGCAGTTCACCGAGCAACTCGGCAGCCTCGCCGGGCGCCATGTTGGGAGTCTGAACGCCGACGAGGAAGGCGCGTTCAAGTTTGGTGTTGGCGGGCGTATCCAGGAAGTCTGCCATGAAGATGAACTGTCCAGTCAGCGCGAGACTTGGCGAAGCGTCAACTGAACGACGGCAGTGAAAAATGACTCTGGTGCCGAAGGGGAAGCTCTGGTAACACCGTTGCTGATGAACTCCTTCCGCCTTCCCCGTGGTTTGATGTCCTTTCTCCTCACGGCAGTGTTTGCCGTTTCGCTCCACGCGAATACCGCGATTGTGCCGGTGCCGCGTGATGAAAAGTGGGTTGCCCGTCACAAGGGATTTGTCGAAATCGCCAAGGCCGGAAATGTCGACGTCCTGTTTCTTGGGGACTCGATCACGGATTTCTGGAGAAGAGAAGGGCTGGCGATCTGGGAGGAGCGTTTTGCGCCGCTCAAGGCTGCGAACTTCGGCATAAGCGGTGACCGTACCCAGCATGTGCTGTGGCGAATCGAAAATGGTGAGTTGGACGGGATCTCCCCGAAGGTTGTGGTTCTGATGATCGGCACAAACAACACGGGTTTTGAACGAGACAAGATTACGCCTCGAAATACCGAGGTCGAAACGGCGGAGGGTGTGCGCGTCATCGTTGAGCACCTGCGTGCGAAGCTTCCATCGACGAGGATACTACTGCTGGCAATTTTCCCCAGAGGTGAAAAGGACTCGCCCGCCCGCGCGCAGGTCGATGCGATCAACAAGATGATCGCGAAGTTGAAGGACGGAGATCACGTCGTGTTTCTCAACATCAACAAGCGCTTTCTCCAGCCGGACGGCACACTTTCGAAGGACATCATGCCCGACCTCCTTCACCCGAATGCCGCGGGTTACAAGATCTGGGCGGACGCCATCCAGAAACCGCTGGCGAGGCTGCTCAAAAAATGAGGTGCAAGCGAAGGCGTGGGTTCTCGCGAACGTATCAGGTTCAAGGATACGACATGAATCGCACGCAGACCGGGCGGGGCACGCTGACTGGGCTTCCAACGGCGGTCAGGCCGCCGGTCTTGCCGTCGATTTTGAAGACGACAAGCGAGTCGCTGTCCTGATTGGCGGCCACGAGCCATCTGCCATCCGGTGTAATTGCAAAATTGCGCGGTGTCTTGCCACCGGTTGAAGTGATGTCGAGAAGGGTGAGCCTCCCGGTCTTCCTGTCGCGGCCGAACTGCGCAATGCTGTCGTGTCCCCGGTTGGAACCGTAGACAAAACGCCCATTGGGATGGAGCGCGATTTCGGCGGTTGTGCTTTGTCCCGCATAACCGGATGGCAGTGTGCTCACGGTCTGTTGGGTTGTCAGGCCGCCGGTCTTGGCGATGAAGGAGGCGACGGTGATCGTGCTGAAGAGCTCATTGATCACGTACAGGAATTTTCCGTCCTTGGAGAATGCGGCGTGCCGCGGTCCACTGCCGGGTTGAATCGCGAGATGGTCCTTGGGAGCAGGCCTGATCTCTGGTTTCGATGCATCGATTTCGTAGACTCGGACCTGATCGATGCCGAGGTCGGGGATGACGACGAACCTGCCATCGGGCGAGAACGTGACGCCGTGGGCGTGAGGCGCCTCCTGCCGGGCTGCGTTGACTGATTTTCCACTGTGCTTCACGAGCGTGGAGCGGCTGCCGAGCGAGCCATCCTTCAGGAGCGGGAAGCCGACGACCGCGCCGCCGCCGTAGATCGCGCCGATGACGATTCTTCCGCTGGGATCAACGCCGAGATCTGCCGGGTAGCCTGCGTCGGTTGGCAGGTCGTTCAGCGGGCGAAGCGCGTAGTCGCTTCCGATTGCGAAGGCGCGGAGGCGTCCCCCTGATTCGTTGATCGCGTAGAGCGACTTGAGATCCGGAGACAGGGCGAGGAAGGACGGATCAGTCGCTTCAGCGGCGAGGGAAACCCGGCCGAGTCTGCCGGTGTCCAGGTCAAGGGTGACGGAATAGATCCCCTTGCTGGCGCCGGGCGTGTAGGTGCCGATGAACGCGTGAATTTCCTTCGCGCTCAATGTCGTGGTGATGCCCATGATACAGGTAAGAGTCAGCGGTATGATTTTTTTGAGGTGCATGAAAACGAAGTGTGTTCCATGGAGCGAGTGTCTTGGAGCGGGGAAAGGGAGGAGGCAAGTCGGCGGGATATCGGCGGGGAATGAGCCAAACGTGGACCGCTCCTAAACGCGCTCAAATTTCAGGGGATAGGTTTTGCCTGAGGCGAATTGGGCAACGTAGAGGCTTTCCTCTTCGTCCACCAGCAAGTCATGAGGGTGTTGGAAGATTTCGCCGTCATGCGCCATGGGCAGGAGGTGTCCGTCATCGTTGTAGTGTGGAGGAGTTCCACCAACATTGGAGACGACCTGAAAGTTCTCGTCCAGGACTGAGACAAATCCCCTGCTGTTGCGGTCGGCAGGCCAGTTGTCTGCCAGGTGGGCCACAAAGTAGTGGGAGCCGTGCTTTCGGATCTGGCGCGGATTTCCGCCGGGGAGATCGATCTGCCCAAGCCGGCGACCGTCGAGGCCGAGCCGGAGAAGGTGGCGTTGGTCACTCATTGCGATCAGCAATGAATCCGTGCCATCGCCCATGCGGTCGATCATGCCCCCGTGCGGACCCCAATGAACAATGCCGCCCTCGGGTCCGCCGAAGATGCGCCGCTGGCGACCGTCGGCGCCATAGTGCACGATGTAGTCGCGCCCGTATCCATCGAGGACGAGAAACTCGCCGTTCTCCCGATGGAGGGTCCACGAAGGCTTGTACTCGGATGCGTTGGCGTACTTGCCGGTTGAAGATGGCCAAAGCCATTCATCGAGGACCTTGCCATCGAGCGTGGTTCGCGTGACGCGATTCGTTTTCAGGTCGGTGATGAACAAGACCTCACGGTTGTTCTCATTGACCAACGACAGGCCGTGCGCTCCGGGAAATGACGTGCCCCACTTATGCACGAGCCTTCCAGTCTTGTCGTAGATGATCACGTTGTTGGTGACATCGTCGGTAAGCAGGATCACGTGGCCCTGCCTGTCGCGAGCGAGACCGTGACAATTGTTGACAGGTGTCCGTTCGTCCAACTCACCCCAGCCCTTCACCTGCCGATAGCGGAACGCGCCCTGACCCAACGTCGGACCTGCCAGGGATGGGAGGAGAGTTTGTCCCCGAGAGCTGGCGCATGACAAGGTCGCCGCACTCGCGGCGAAGTGGAGGAAGCGTCGACGGGAGAGGCGGGTTGGCGGGCGCATGAGAGGGGAGGCGCAAGAACGAAGCCGGCGTGTACAATGTTAGTTGGTCACAGAACTGGCGGCATAGACGACGACCGTGCCTGCGATGCGGTCTTCGACGGCCTGCCGATTGGGGTCCCAAAGCAATTTCAGAAATCCGGTCAGTCCCATGGCGACACCCGCGACATAGCCGCCGTGCCGGACAAAGGCGTCAAAATAGGTGAATGCGGAGCCATCGGTCTTCAGCGCCTGGATGCCGAAGAGCAGTTTTCCGGGCGTGCGGCCTCTCAGGCTGCCGGCGAGCAAGGTGAAATAGACGCCCGACCATCCGAAGGTCACACCAAGCGCACTTGCGAGTGTGCGCGTCTGCCCAAGCCATGATCCTGCGGTGGCGCGCTGGTTTTCGTTTTCCTTCCTGAGCGCTTCCACCTGACGCTGGAGGCGTTCCGCGGTGGTTCGCAATTCATCCGCGGTCGCATGAGGCGGCACGAGGATGACTTCCTCTCTGGCTGCATTCGCATGCTGGCCCGTGAGTGATTCGAGCTGAAGACCCCGTTCTTTCAGGAAAGGCAGGTGACCGAGTGCGAGAACCGAGAGGGCAATGACGACCGCGCCGAGGGTGCGGCAGATCCAGCGAACTGCTTTCTTGGCGATGGGGGCATTGCGTTCGTTTCCGAGCAGGACGAGCAACATGGCGCCGGTGGCGAGACCGAGCCAGGGTCCCGAAAGGAGAGACAGAAGGGCAACGATGGCCATGTCGAGCAGGATGGCCACGAGCCTTTTCCAAGGCGCTGCGAGTGTCCGTCCGATGACCGCCTGAGAAAGGATCAGACTGTGCGGCGAGACGACACCGTTTGCGGACTTGCCTGTTGACTCCTTGTCGTCGTCCATGCCTTTGAGGGAGGCATGGTTTTTTCAGTGCGCAAGTTTGTTCTCAAGCGACTGCGATCGTGGCTGCGGGGGAGGAGGGGGCGGTCGCTGCCGATGGAGCCTTCATGCTCAGAAGGTGTGACACAAAGCCTGCAAACTTGTCCATGCTCTCGAGCGTCGGGAAACTGACAACGCCTGCGATTTCGGTGTCCGCACCCATGGTGGCTATGCAGAGTGAAGGCTCGATGCGCCTCAGGTGTTCAATGAGCTCTGCGAGTTCAAACGGCGGAGTCGCACCCGAGATGAGCGCGAATTTCGGCCGGACGGGGGCGAGCACAAGCTGGGCGATCGCCTGCAATCCGTCGGTGGCGTTTCGAGTCTCAATTGAAATGCCTGCGAAATGTGCCTCGAGCGACAATCGGAGCCGTTCATCGGCCGACACGATCAGGAAACCTCGGCGTGCGCGGTGGCCTGCGGCGGGGACGCCCGAATCAACGGAAGTGGATGCACTTTCGTCTCCCATCGAGAAAAGATCCGGCCCGTTGACCACCAGAGCGCGGGTGAGGTCTTCCTGACTGATGCCCAAGGCTTTCGCAGCATCTGCTGTGTTCGAGGCGATGCGCACGGCACGTTGGAGATGTTCGTGTTGCGCCCGTGTCAGCGCCTCGGCGAGCGATTCAAGGCGGATTCCCTGAAAACGCTCGGGAAGGTGGGATAGCACGACGCGAGGGGCGCGCATGCGTGTGGCTGTCCACGCCGCAACGGTTCTGAGTTCCGCAAGATTTTGAGGCCAGCGGTAACCGCGAAGAGCAATTGAAGCTGCAGCCTCGATCTGGATGTCCATCGAGGCGAATGGAAAATCGGGTGTGGCGCGAAGGGCCTCGGAGAATATCGAGTCAATATGTTCGACCTGATCAGCCAGCGAGGCGATGGAAATGGCTGATGTCGAGAAGCGGAAGTAAAGTGATTCGTCGATCAGTCCTTCCTCTAGCAACAGGTCTGGATCGCGGCGGACAGTGGCGATCATGCGGGTTGCCGGTGTGCCTTGAAGATGCGTGGTGAGGCGCGCCTGGTCTGCCGCGGGCAGCGCATCCAGATTGAGCACCACGAGGGTGCCGCCCCGGGCCGAAAGCGTGGCGGGGCCGGGGATGTCTCCCTCTCCAAGGAGTGCGGCGCGGATGTCTGTGTCCTTTGCATCTGCATCGATGACCTGCCAGGGCGCCTGCGGATTAGGAGATGACTCGCGCCAGGCTTCAAGGATTGCTGGGCAGATGAGTCCGGGTTCGGCAACTACCAGAGAATTTCCCGCCTGCCGCATCATGCGGGCAAGTTGTGCGCGCGTTGCTGCGAACGCCGTACCTGGAAAATATAGCTGGAGCGTTTGGGCGATGGTTGCAGCGGGGTCGGGAGCAGAGGCTCCGAGCATTCCAGCCGAGGCCTGTGCGATTCCTGCCTGAACCGAGAGGGCATCGGTGGCGCGGTTCAGCACCCGGCGAATTTCCTCGATACGAAAGGGCTTGTGCACGACATCGAATGGCTTGTGCGGCTGGCTCTCGATACGCGCGTGAAGGTCACTGCATGCAGAAGCGAGGACGACCAGAAGGCGGGGAAATTCGTCGCGAACGATCGAGAGAAACTGGAAGCCATCCATGGGCACCATCTGCACATCGGAAATGACGAGATCACAGGGCATCGCCCGGAGTTGCTTCAACCCGTCGTTGCCGTCGAGAGCATGGACGACGGTATGGCCCGAGGTGGTGAGCAGCATGCCCAGCAGCTGTGCTGTGGCGCGTTCGTCTTCGAGAATCAGGATGCGCATGTCGGATCAGGCGGCGATGCGTTTTGCAAACGCATCGATGAGTTCGCGGGTGCTTCCCTGGAGTGAACGCATGTTCGTGCCAGGGTGGCCGGGCTTGAAGTGGTAGGACGATGCCGGGAGCGAGGTGGCCCGTTGCCAGGCGGTCTCGCCGCGAGGCGTGTCGGAGGATTGGGCATCGATCAGATGGCCTTTGAGAAGGAAAAGAGTCACGCTGACACCCCCCGGAACCTCCAGGCGGAGATCGCCGGATTTTGCGGCGAGGTGGAGGGACCGTACGAGCTCAAGCAGGACCTGCGGCGTGCAGGGACCGGTGCATCCGGGCACCTTCGCTTCTGCCACGACGGGCAGGCCGTTGGAGAGGGCGGTCGCCTGCTGGACCGCGCGTTTGGCTTCCTTGAGCCAGCCGGCGTCGGCATATCCGGCCGCGAGCTTGAGATACCCCTTGGCATCAGGAGCGGCGGCCAGCTTGCGTTCGATTTCACTCAGTTCCCAGAGGAGGTCGATGGAAGGTGACGAGGTTTCCATGTAAAGTTGGCGGGCGGGCGAGGGTCCGGGAGGACCACGGCGGGCACGCAAGTCTGATCGGCAAGGTTTCAGCAAAATTTATGAGTATCCCGGAAAGAATTTCCGGATTCCCGGAGAGCTTTGTGGGATAGCCCCCAAGCGAGAGCGGGAAATCCCCAGAGTACGTAGGGGAGACCGTTCATATCAATTGCAAGCGTGTCCTAGCATGCTGGAGATCCTAAACTTACGTCGAAACATACCGATGGAGTCAGTGTGAACTCAGTAACGTCAGTCAGTACGGTGCCGCTTCTTCCGGTGGACATCGCTTCGTTGTACGACGTGGAGGTGGAAAAGAAGGTCCAAGCCATGGTGACATTGGAAGGACATGCCGCCCTCAAGTTGATCAACGAAGTCGCGATCACCCCCGACGAGAAGCCGGCGCTGTTGAACGAGAAGGCCTGAGTGGCGGCAGTGTGAAAGCGCCGGAGCGCGGACCGGAGCGGTCCGCGAGTGTCATGACGCGTCCGTGCACGGCGGGAGGAAAACTCGGTTAAATCCCCAGGCGGAGTGCGCCGAGTAGAAGGGCAGTGAACAAGAACGTTATCGCGTGGCTTTCCGTTGGCGTCGGATTGTTTGTTGCCTTTGCGTGCCTCGATTTCTATCTTGCCTACCAGCGTCCCGATCCGGCGGAGCTGACCAAGGGTATCAGGCAGATTTCCATGGCGGAATTCCTCGCGAAGGCGCGGGACGGTGAGCTGATGGCCGGAAAGATTGGATATTTTTCGGGATCCCAAGGGCTCGCGGAAGTTCGTGCCGAATCAATTGAAGCGCCGATGATTGAAATCGATGGGAGGCGCCGGCCCGAGGTTCTGCGCAGCACCGGCCGTCTGACGGATGCGGACATCACCTTTCTGCGCGAGCGGCGTTTTCTGGAGGGGGATCTGGTCTGGCTACGCGGGCAGTCCGCACAAAAGACCTTTGGAGACCTCGCGCTTCCGATCGTCGACACCATCAC
The DNA here is from genome assembly GCA_014584295.1 of Verrucomicrobiota bacterium. GTDB lineage: Bacteria > Verrucomicrobiota > Verrucomicrobiia > Opitutales > Opitutaceae > UBA6669. The sequence continues at coordinate 21,217 of JACTNC010000058.1, read as the reverse complement.
CCAGGTACTCGGCATCACGCTCCTCTTCGTGGTGGTGGCCTTCGTTCTGATGAAGGTTGCAGGGCGCAACCACGCCTTCTCTGCGCGGACCTTCCAACCGGTGAACTCCACTGTGCGATTTGCGTCCGTTGCCGGGTGCAACGAAGCTAAGGAGGAGGTTTCCGAAATCGTGGAGTTTCTCAAGGCACCCGAACGTTTCCGCGCGGCCGGCGGCAGAATGCCCAAGGGAGTCCTGCTGGTGGGCCCTCCGGGAACCGGCAAGACCATGCTCGCGAAAGCGGTGGCCGGTGAATCCAACGCGAAATTCTACAGCCTGTCCGGGTCCGATTTTGTTGAACTCTATGTGGGAGTCGGAGCCTCGCGCGTGCGCTCGCTTTTTCGGGAGGCGCGCAGGAATGCGCCCAGCATCATTTTCATCGACGAGATCGATGCAGTGGGGCGTCAGCGCGGAAGCAGCGCCACAGGAAACCAGGAGCATGAGCAGACCCTGAATGCGCTGCTTGTGGAGATGGACGGATTTTCATCGGGCGACGCGGTGGTTGTTTTTGCAGCGACCAATCGCGCGGACATCATCGACAAGGCGCTGCAGCGTCCGGGTCGCTTTGACCGCCAGGTCTATGTTGGTCTTCCCGACCTGCGCGGACGAGAGGAGATACTCCGGGTGCATGCGGCCTCCGTCAGACTTGATGCCAGCGTCGATCTCGCCCAGGTGGCCAAGGCCACTTCCGGATTTTCAGGAGCCGACCTTGCCAACCTGATCAATGAAGGGGCGCTGCATGCGGCGCGGCGCAATCGCACGACGGTGCTGCGCGAGGACATCGAGGAGGCGCGCGACAAGATTTCCTGGGGTCGGGAAAACGCACGGGTCATGTCGGAGGATGATCGGCGAGTCATCGCCTACCACGAAGCCGGTCACGCGCTCATGCAGGTGTTGTCGGACGATCGCAGTGTCACACTGCACAAGGTGACCATCATCCCGCGGGGCGGCTCGCTTGGCAGCACGCATTTTTCGCCCGAGCGGGACCTGGTAAACTTCTCCCGAAACCAGATCGTGGCCAGGATCCGGTGTCTCATGGCCGGGCGTGTGGCCGAGGAAATCGCGCTTGGGAGCATCACGAGCGGAGCTTCGGCAGACATCCAGCAGGCGACCTCGCTCGCGCGTCAGATGGTGTTCGAATGGGGAATGTCGCCGCTCGGATTTATCGCGCTTGCCAGACCGGAGGGCGCGGAGTCGCTGACCAGCACGCAGACCATTTACGAGGCGGAGCAATGCATGAAGTCACTGCTTGCGGAACAGTACCGGCACACGACGCAGCAGCTCCAGGATCATCGCGACTCGCTCGACGCGATCGCACAGGCGCTGATGGAACGCGAAACCATTTCAGGAGATGAGGTCAGGGACCTGGCAAAAACCGCGGTTCCAGAGTTGGCAGGTTGAAGCGCGCGAGTCGCATGAAGACGCGCGGGTCACGAGGCCCTACGGATGCGCGACGATTGCGACGATGGTCAGGACCGGAATACGCCTCTTTCCAACGGCGGTATCCGGGCCGTAGTGGAAGAACACCCGAAAGGCTCCCTCGTGGCTCGCGCGGCTGTCTCAGCCGAGCATGTCGACAACCATGGCGCGTTCGTCCACCAGTTCCTTGTTGGTGGCGGCGATCTTGGATTTGGCAAAGTCGTCCATCGAATAGCCCTGGATGACCTCGTAGCTGCCCGGGGTCGTCGTGCGCACGGGCATGCCAGCCCAGACATTGGGATCGAAGCCATAGGCGCCGTTGGACTTTACGGCGACAGAGTGGATGGCGCCCGGGGTGACGAGGCTGCGGACATGGTCGACGAGGGCGTTGGCAGCGGAAGCGGCGGAGGAAGCCCCGCGTGCGGCGATGATGGCGGCGCCGCGCTTGCCGACCGTTTCACAGAATGGACCCTGGAGCCAGGCGGAGTCGTTGATCACAGAGGTTGCCGGTTTGCCGTTGATCGTCGCATGGGCAAACGCCGGGAACATCGTCGGGCTGTGATTGCCGTAGATGAAAATATCGCGAACGGACGTGAGATCGACGCCGGCCCTTTTGGCGAGCTGTGTCTGTGCGCGATTCTGGTCGAGGCGCACCATTGCCGTGAACCGGTCTGAAGTCAGGCGCCGGGCCTGGCTGGCGGCGATCATGCAGTTGGTGTTCGCGGGATTTCCCACCACGGCGACGCGCGCGTCGGCCGCTGCGACCTCGTCGATGATGCGACCCTGGGCGATGAAGATCTTGCCGTTATCCTTGAGCAGGTCGGCGCGCTCCATGCCGGGGCCGCGGGGTTTTGCACCCACGAGCAGGCTCCAGTTGGCATTGTTGAATCCCACCTTTGCATCGTCCGTCATGATGATGCCCTTGAGCAGCGGGAATGCGCAGTCATCGAGCTCCATGGCAACCCCCTCAAGGGCTTTCATCGCCTTTTCGATCGGCGCCTCGATCAGCTGGAGGATCACCGGCTGTTCGGGTCCGAACATCGCGCCTGAGGCGATGCGGAAGAGGAGCGAATATCCAATCTGACCGGCAGCGCCGGTGACAGCGACACGTAGAGGAGCTTTCATGGTTGAGAGAGGAACGAGTGTAGGAACAAGGACGTGCGGGACGCAATCCCGGCCTGAGTCATCCGGGTTCCCCAGGGAATGGAACCCAGACTCCGGACTGTCAGAAGAGGGGCCGCCTATTTTCCGAAGCGTGGCGCCAGGGTGGCGTGGATTTCCCGGATCAATGCCTCGGTCGTGGTCCAATCGATGCAACCGTCGGTGATGCTGACTCCATAGCGAAGCTTTTCCTTGGGTTGGGGAAAGGGCTGATTTCCGCCGCAGAGATTGCTTTCGAGCATGGCGCCCATGATCGAGGTATTGCCTGAGGCGATCTGGGAGAGCAGCGCGCGCATCACGTTGGGCTGCCGTTCGGGCTGTTTGAGCGAGTTATCGTGCGAGCAGTCGACGAGCAGGGAATTGGGGAGTCCCGCCTTGGCCAGTGCGGTTTCGGTCTGGTGGATGTGTTGCTCCGAGTAATTGGGACCTTGGGCTCCGCCCCGGAGAACAACATGGCAGTTGGGGTTGCCGCGCGTGACAACGGCTGATGCCGCACCGTTCACGTTGATGCCGAGAAAAGTCTGCGGGCATGCGGCGGCCTTGATCGCGTTGATGGCTGTTTGAATGCCGCCATCGGTGCCATTCTTGAAGCCCAGGGGCATTGAGAGGCCCGAGGCCATTTGACGGTGGGTCTGGGATTCGGTCGTGCGCGCTCCGATGGCGCCCCAGCAGACCAGATCGGCGACATATTGCGGGGTAATCGGATCGAGAAGCTCAGTGGCAGTGGGCAGGCCGAGGTCCAGGATATCACGCAGAAAGGCGCGCCCGGTGCGGAGCCCGTGGGCGATGTCGTTGGTGCCGTCCAGGTGGGGATCCATGACCAGTCCCTTCCAACCCACTGTGGTGCGGGGCTTTTCAAAATAGACCCGCATGACAACCAGAATCCGGTCGGCTACTTCGCGGGCGAGTGAGGCAAGCCGCCTGCCGTATTCCCGTCCCGCGTTTACATCGTGGATGGAGCACGGACCGACGATCAGGAGGAAGCGCTTGTCATCCGTAAAAATCAGGCGCCGGATATTGGCCCGGGATTCAGTTACGAAGCTGGATTGACGTTCAGACCTGGGGATTTCCGCCAGCAACTCTGCCGGTGAGGGCAGAGCACGGTTCTCGACGACATTGATGTCGGAGGTTGCATGCATGACCTGCCAAATTGGCTGAGTCGGCCTGACCTATGCAAGCCGCCATCTGCTCCGAGGAAATGGCCGCCCTTGGATCCCGAAGCCCGATCTGCACTGGAAAAAAAGTTGGCCGGTCGCCTACCCCTAAGCGACCGGCCATTTGCTTTCTTAGTTACCCCAAAACTCCCGCTATGCGGGAGAATCGAAAAATCTGATGGTCCAAGTGATACACCCGGTACAGGATATGTCAATCGAAAGTTTGGTAATTTTAATGTGATAAAAACTAAGCTATTCTCCATAAACGAATTAAACACGTGAATATTTCAGAAAAAGTAACAGGGTACTTTGAATTTCGCCCCGCGGCATGGCTTCGCATCACCGGAGAAGACGCTTTGGACTTTTTGCAAAGTCAAGTGACCCAAGATCTAAGGTCACTGGAAGCCCAGGGAGTGACCTACGGTCTCTGGTTGTCCCAGAAAGGGCGGGTTTTGGCGGACAGCCTGTTTTTCAAAGTCAGCGATCGTGAGTTTTTTATCCTGAGCTATCATTGCCCTGGCGCATTTTTTCTAGAGCGCATGGAGAGCTACATTGTTGCGGACGACGTAGTTGTGACTGATTTATCCACCGGATGGGAAGGTATGACCGCATGGGGGGAAGTCGCAGTTCAACGCGTAGTGGATGCGACAGGGTTTTCGCTTCAATCAGAGAAATTTCATCGTTGGCAGGGAGGATTTCTTTTCAGAGGGCGGCGCGGTGCGCATCCGCATGTGGAGTGGATAGCGGAAAAACTGTCCCCGTTATTCAATGGGCCGGGAACCAAGGTCGATGCGGAGACTGTGGAGAGGCAGCGGATTGTCGCGGGTCTGCCCTCGGTGCCCGAGGACGTTGGGCCGGGTGAGCTGCCGAATGAGGCGGGATTGGAGGATCCTGCAATTTCTTATGTCAAAGGATGTTATCTTGGGCAGGAGACCATGGCGCGACTCAAGGCGATGGGACAGATCCGCAGGAAATTGATGCGCGTAGTGGGAGACGGGATCAGGCCGCCACGGGGTCCGCGGCCTCTGTATCAGGGCACCAAAAGGGTGGGGGAACTTCGGTCGACAGCCTCCCTACCCATGGGGGGGTATGTGGGTTTTGCGCTAGTGACGCTTCTGGGCTTTGACCCGACACGTGGCTTCTCCCTTGAACCCTCGGGTTCTGAAACGCTTCGAGTTCTACAGACATGACGGAGTTCGAACAAATCACGGAACTGCTTATTCGCCTCGGAGCGAGTGAGATACTGGCGAAGACCATGGCATCGCAGATCCAGAAGCGCTGCGATCAGTGGGCGAAGGAGCGTGGAATGTCGCGGGACGAGGCAATGACTCAACTCCTGCAACGGATCATCAAGGGGCGGAACGGGGAGATGCCGATGCGCGACAATCGATCCGGTCCGGGCGCAAGCAGCCAGACCGAAATTTGAAGTGCGGTTGAAACACTATTCGTGCACCCAAGGAGAAATTTGAATATTTTTCCAATTTCCGCATGGGTGGGGGATAGCCCGCTTCCACGCTGGCAAATCCTTCCATGAGCGATCTTACCGATCTTTATCAACACGTTATCCTGGACCACAATCGCCGCCCCAGAAACCGCGGTGTGCTGCCGACCGCCAACCGCGTTGCTCACGGGGACAATCCCACGTGCGGCGATCAGTGCAGCGTTTACCTGCGCATGGAGGGGGACCGGGTGGCTGAGATCAGCTTCGACGGGCAGGGGTGCGCAATTTCGCAGGCGAGCGCTTCGCTGATGACCACCCAGGTGAAGGGCAAGACACCGCAGGAAGCCCAAGCGCTCTACGATCAGTTTCATCGGATCGTGACCACGGGAGAGGCGCCCGACGAGATCAGTGACCTCGCGGCGTTTGCGGGCGTGCATGCCTATCCGGCAAGGATCAAGTGCGCCACCCTTGGCTGGCATGCGGCGCTTGAGGCGATGCGCCAGCCCGCAGATCGTTGATTGCGGTCTATTCCGGCAACGGCTTGCCCTTGGTTTCCGGGGCGAACCAGATGACGATCATGCCCAGGATGTAGATCAGCGTGACGATTGCGCCCGCACGGGCATAACTGCCATCGAAAGTTTGCATGAGCTGTCCCATGTACAGCGCCCCAAATGCAGCGAAAATTCTACCCGTATTATAGGCGACACCTTGGGCGGTTGCCCGGATTCGCGTGGGAAACAGCTCGGGAAGATAGAGCGGCATCCAGCCATAGAAGGCGGCCGTCGTCATTCCTGCGAGGAATGTCAGGGTGAGAAATTGCGTGCCGTAGGCATCCGTTCCTCGGAACAGAAGTGCGCAGACCACGAGTGATGCCAGGCAGAGGCTGAAATACATGATGCGACGCTTGAACTGTCCACCCAGCCAGCCTCCTGCGATGCAGCCGATGATTGCACCAAGTCCACTCAGGAGCCCGGTCCATGCCTTGGCCTCGGGATCCTGTCCTCCGGTGAGCTTGTCCGCCCAAAGTGGAAGCCACTGGACCGACCCCCAGGTTCCGATCAGGGCAACGCCTGAAATGGCGATTCCGAGAACCATCTTCCCGCGAAAGGCTCCAGAAAGGACCTCCTTCAGTGGTTGCGTAGGTGCGGCCTTGGCCGCCTGTTCCCATTTCTCAGACTCAGGCACAAACAGCCGGACAATGAAGGTCAGCAGCGCGGGCGTCGCTCCAACGATCGCCACCCACCGCCAGGAGTCTTGGGTGACATGAACAAAAAGACCGACGATTGCTATCAGGGCGAATCCGATGTTCGCCGCCGCTCCGATGATACCCGCGAGCATCGGGCGGAAACGCTCCGGCCAGACCTCCATGACCAATGCAACGCCTAAGGACCATTCTCCTCCCATGCCGAGCGCAGCGATAAAACGAATTGCGGTGAGCTGCTCAGGGTTTTTCACGAAATAGGTGAAACCCGTGAAGAGGGAGTAGGTCAGAATGCTCGCGGCAAGTGCGTGGACGCGTCCAATCTTGTCTCCCAGCCAGCCGAAAACCAGCCCGCCTGCGGCAGCGCCAAGGAGAAAGGCCGCAGTGATGACGCCCATCCAGTGCCCGACGTAGGCATCAGCCGCACCCACTCCCATTGCCCCGTGCATTTCGAGCAGGGCGGGGCGGGCGATCAGCGGGAAGAGGCCCATTTCCAAGCCGTCAAACATCCAGCCTAGAAAGGCTGCGAGCAGTACAGCGCCGAGTTTTCTGGATTGGGATTGGGAACTCACAGGAGGAATCAGGGGTTGAGGATGGCGTTTGCGTGCAGGAGCGATCTCCGGACGCGACTCCTGCACGGACCGCGGGGAGGTAAAAGGGGTGGCATCATCACGGTAAAACGTCGCAAGTCACGAAAGTTCACGCGAAGAGGGCAATTAAGTTCCGTACAACCGGTCACCGAAGTCTCCCAGCCCAGGAAGGATGTATTTCTTGTCGTTGAGACCGCGGTCGTGCGCCGCAGTGAAGATCGGCACCTCGGGATGGGCAGAGTGGACGCGTTCGACACCTTCGGGAGAGCTGACGATGCAAACGATACGAATATCCGTCCCGCCTGCCGCCTTGATTGAATTGAGCGCGTACACGGCGCTTCCTCCCGTGGCGAGCATGGGATCGACAATGACGATTCGCCGCCCGGTCAGCTCGGGAAGCTTGAAGTAATAGCTACGGGCCTTCGCCGTGGTATGATCGCGTTCGAGGCCGATATAACCCACGCTCACATCGGGAAAAAGGTCGAGGAATGACTGAACCATCCCGAGTCCCGCGCGCAGGATGGGGATCACGACCATGGGTTGGGCGAGAACTGGGCTCGCCATGGGTTCCAACGGGGTTTCGATGGGGATGTTGCGGAGGGCGAGATCCTTGTTGGCCTCCAGCGCAAGCAGCAGGCTGATACGGTTTGCCAAGGTTCTGAAGGCCGCGGGCTTTGTCGTGCGATCGCGCAGGTGCGTCATGATATGCGCACCCAAGGGGTGATTGAGAATGTGAAGCATGGGGGGCGCCGGAAATTTTGCCTGGGAACTACGGTGTGAGCGTTAGCGTGTGCCTTGCCGGACCTGGAAGAAATGGCGTGGGATCCCCGCGCACCCAGGCCTGGTGTCCGGCTCGATAGTAGGGCGAAAGCGGATGTCCGGACTGGCCGGCCGGCATGTGGAAGATGCCGTCCTTTTCGTGCCCGGGTGAAACGACCATTCGTTCGCTCGCTCCTTCACTCCTGCTTTGCACGCGAGGCATGTTCGAGTCGCCCGGGAGTTCCTGCGTCGGCATATCGATGAATTTTGCAAGGAATCCGGGGAGGCTGCGGCTGAATGCGTGATGGATCGTGACGGTGTTTTGTTTCCCCCAGGTTGCCTGGTCCAGCGGAACGCCGAATTCCTTGACGGAGGCGACCACATCGTCGACTGCCGCGAGCAGGAGATCCGACCATGAGGCATACTCCCCTGCCAGCAGGTGCAGAGGCTGATGCTCGAGGAGCGACCAAAGCGGATCCTCGTAGGGCAGGGCGCGAAAATTGAATCCATCCCATTGTTCACGGCAGTGCTCGAAGATCGGATCCATGACGCGCGAGGCGACGCGCTGGCGCCAGCTTCTCACGAGGCGGTAGCTCACGCTGTCGACAGTGGCTCTCCCTTGCCAGTTCTCGACGAGTTTCCTGAAAGTGGCGCGATCCGGGTGTTTTGCCGTCGCGTCCGACGTGAGCACCTCCAGCAGCTTCTTCTGCCAGCGATCGAGAAAAACGCCGCGGTCATCCAACGCGACGGCGAGACATGCGGAGGCGTCGGGCGTGCTGCCGGTGGACTTCCGTGCGAGGTCCTGTGCGAGGTCGCGCAGGCGAGACGCGCGGGCCGCGGCGTTGTAGCCGCCGTCTCCCAGCTTCTCAAATCTCTCGCCGCCGAGCATGCGCTGATTGGCGGACCAGAGGGCTTCACCCGGTTGTGCGCGCACAACGGGAACCTGGTCCGGCGGCAGGAGGCCATTCCAGCCACGGTCGGCGTAGGCCCAGGATATTGGCAGTCGGCCGTCGAATCCTTTCCTCAGGGGAAGGCGCCCTGCGATCGTCCAGGCGAGTGCGCCGGATTTGTCCGCCACCATCAGATTGAGCGCTGGTAGACCTGAAACATGCGCGATCTCGATTGCCTCGTCGACCGTCTTCGCGGTTTCCAGCCCCATGATCCTGAGATTGATCGTCCCGGGTTCCCGCAGGAGCCACTTGAAGGCCAGAGGTCGATTGCCCTCGGTCTTGCCGACGACGGGTCCCCAGCGCGTCCATTGCGTTGTCAATTCCACATCGGGTTCGCCCTTCACGTGAATTTTTTGGCTGCGGTATTCGAAGTCCAGCACCTTGCCATCGTAGACGTAGAGCATGTCCGGGGTGACCTCATCCGGCTGGACCTGCACGAGATCGCTGCAGTCCGCATAGCTGTTGGTGAAACCCCACGCGATGGATCCGTTGCTGCCCGCAACGATCGCGGGGGCTCCTGGAAGGGTGACTCCGGTCACCTCGTGCGTGCGCGGCTCCGGGCTGGCGTCCGTCCATTGAAGTCTCGCGCGGTACCAGACATTGGGCACCGAGAGGGTGAGGTGCATGTCATTCTCGAGCGTCGCCGCCCCGCCGCTTGCGGGACCTGCGATCCCGAAGCTGTTTGAACCCGGTTGAAACTCTGCGGCGTGCGTGTACCAGGCGGGCCGCTTTGGAGCTGTAGGTAGGGAAACCATTGATCGATCCGGGGCCTTTATCATGCCTCGAAGGTCGAGAATGCGCGGCCCGGGCGGAGCGGGAAGGGAAGCGGTGGAGCCGTCGAGGGCGGCATCATGAGGGCCCATTGCGGGTGCAAAAAAGGCGAGTCCCGCGTTGCCGAGCTGGTTTCGCAGCACCATCAGCGTGCGCTCGTAGTCGCCGGTTTCGTCCTGCAGATCAAGCGCCATGGCATAGATGCAGAGGATGGTGTCCTCGGGCACCCAGGGCCGCGGCTGCGTGCGGAGGACCAGGTATTCCCAAGGCCTGTCTGCGAAGGTTTTTAATGCCGCGTTCACGCCTGCGGTGTAGGCGTCGATCAACTGCTGTTCCGCGGGCGCAAGCTGCGACAGCATCCGCGCGGAGAGGGGGCGCAGTTCATGCACCCGCGCGCCGCGATCGAGGGGAAGTGCAACGGGTCCGAAAAGTTCCGCGAGTTCTCCCGCCGCCCGCCGCCTCGACAGGTCCATCTGGAAAAACCGGTCCTGCCCGTGGGCGAAGCCGAGCGCGCGGGCGAGATCAATGCGTGAGGCGCCCCGCAGGGTTGGCACGCCAAGGGAATCACGCTCGATCGCGACGGGTGCCGAGAGACCCGCGACCGCCAGGCTGCCGTCGAGGGCGGGCAGACTGGAGCGGAATTTTGACCAGGCCCACGCAAAGAGCAGCAGGGCGATCAGGGCGATGCCGCAGGCGGCGGCGCCAATGATGCGAAGGCGGCGTTGGAGCGTGGAGAGCATGGCTTGTGACAGTTGCGCGGCGCGGTGATACGTCGGCGCGTCGGAACCGCGGACGAAATTGTCACCGCCGCAGCGTCAGTGCCAACCTTTATCGTTGCACCCGCGGCAGGCAAAAAGCGCGCGCCACTTTATCCCCGGCGCCAGCAATAGAGCAGCGTGCAGACTGCGCCCATTGCGAGAGTCGGGTAGATGACCCAGCCGGGGTTGATGGGCACGTGGTAGTGACGCATGGCCCAGTCGACGATGATACACTTCACCAGGATGGCGATCCAGCCCCAGACCAGCCGCTTTTCGACAAGCCTGCTTCGCGGCTCACGCGACTTCACATCGACGCCCTTCACGAAGGCGACGTCGTAGTCACGAGGCGGAGCCTCGCTGCGCGTGAGGAGTTGGATCAGGTTCGCGAACATTGCAGCGAGCCAACGTTAGCTCAGTTTGATCGAAAGGAAAGCGCAGGCCTTTCTGGCTGCGGGATCGAATGATGCTCGTGCTCGAACCGATGCTTTTCGCAAAACGCGATGACGAGGGGAGATGCGCCTCTTGATGAGATTTGTATGAAAGCGGAAACGGGAAAAATGCTGCAGAGACAAACCAAAGCCGGCCACCCGCGGCACCCCGTCTTTCAGCCGCGTTTGAGTCAGAACAATCCTCAGCGCAGTGTGCCCAGATCCGCGGCGACATGCAGCCGCAGCATTTCCTCGTCCGAGAGGGCACGATTGAAGACGGCCAGGCCGCCGAATCGCCCGATGGTTGTGCCTCCCAGGATGTCTTTCACCGCATAGCGTGCTCCGACGGTGAAATCGCTTCCACCACCTGGTTTTGTGGCCGCGTCGCGTGCCGCATCGTAGGCAAAGATACCGCGCCCATGATAGTAGGGGTTCATGCCGCGATCCTTGCCGCCGGGACCCTCGTGCGTGAAGTACCGGTCTTCGCGACGGTGCTTCACGGGATCGAGCTTCAGTGCGTCCAGGACGCCGTTCACATAGGCCCGCACGTAGACGCCGTCGTAGGTGAAGCCAAGGGTGCACCATTCCTCGGTTGGCACGACGTGGGCGCTGACGGCATAGTCACCGTTCCAAGGGAGCGGAGAGCCGTCGGCGCGGCGGGTGACACCGCCCTCGCTGGAGATGTGGGGAGTCAACTTGTTTGGTCCGCCGTAGAACGGCATATTCATGAGCAAGGCATACTGACGCGTGCCGCTGTCGTCGCCGCGGCCCTTGCCCTCGGCCCACATGCCTGCGATCGCGCGACTCTGTTCCAGGTTCACGAGACGAACGACGGCAAACATGCTTACCTGGGCCTTGGGTCCGGAGATGTTGAGGTCGCCCGTCTCGGCATAGGGAATGACAAAATAGGTTTTCCCGTCCAGGTCGGCCGAGAATCCGGAGAAAGGTCCACCGGCCACTCGCGGAATCGGACCGCCCACTTCTCGCAGCGGATGCTTTTGTGCGGTAGCTTGGGACAGACGCGGATGGCCAGCCTCTTCGCCGAATGTCCAGAATGCGACGAGGCCGGGAGTGCGTTCGACCACATGTGGATCGCCGGCGAAGCCTGCCGTCAGGCCGGAGCAGGACAGCGCCAGCGCGCAGCCAAGGATCCGCCATTTTGCGGGATGAGGAGTTTTCGGATATTTCAGGAGCATGGAGAATGCAGAACGGGACCGTACCTGTCAGGGACGGTCAAGGTCCTATGGCAAGTCCGACAGCTCTTGCCAGCACGATCTGGTTCGCATCGAAGCTGAGGAATTGTTTCGAGCCGGCCAGCTTTGCGTGGGCGACATCGAGGATGTTGAAAGCGCGGTGTCCACCCTTGAGCGTATGGCGCTCCGAAATTGCATCTGCCTCCGCGAGAATCTCGTCGGACGTTATGCCGCTAGGATGCCAGCGACCGGCAACGCGGTCCTCTGCGAAGGCCTCAAGGCGAAGTGCCGCCCCGCCTTGGGGAAGGAGTCCCCGGAATTCTGCGAAGCGCAGCGCCAACTACCCCGGAAGTCCTCGCGTCAGCCTTCGTAGGTGAGCCCGAAGATGGTGTCCGTGAGCCAGCGCCGGAATGATTCGTTGTCCTGGAACTGTTTGAAGAGCTGGGCGTCGTCTTTGAACATGGCGGTTATCACTCGCTTGAGCGCTTGATCATGCTCGATGCGGGCGTTCTGGCGGTCGGAGTTTTTCCTGGCGTTCTGATACTTGGCGTCGGCCAGAACCTTTGGCGGGATGACTTCGATGATGCGTTTCTCGACCGTCTTTGGATCGTTGAACAAGCCTCCGAACTGGTCGTTGAAGGCTTTGATGATGTTTGAAAGGCGATCCAGTTCGGGTTCCGGCTTTCGTCCGCCGCCATTCGTGGGCACGGGCTCGATCTCGACGTCGGTATCGGGCAGGAGGATGGCGAAGGTCGCCTTCTTTTCCGCCCGGTAACTGTCCATGTCGATGGATTCGAGGATACCCTTGGACAGATCCTCTTCCTTGGGCGCGGGCAGCTTTGAAATCAGAAAATTGAGAAAGATCGAAAGTTTCTCCCATTCCTTCACGCCATACGGGAGGATTGAAGCGAGAAAATCGTAGGTGCGGACAAAGGCCTTGGCCTTTCCCTTGAAGTCCACCTGCCCGTCCTCGTCGAGGTCCTTCACATACACGGCCACGCAGGCGTCGAGGATGGGGTCGAGCTTGTCGCGGTCGGCTCCGCCGAGATAGAGTTCGACCAGGCGATCAATCTGCTCGGGAGAATAGACCTGGTAGTTGTCCATCTCGCTCTTGAGCGTGTGGAGTTTGTTCGGGTCTGTCTCACTGCTGAGCAGGGTCGTCCGGTAATAGGCCGCGAAGGACTCTTCGATGGTTTTTATGTCGTTCTGAAAATCCAGGACGAAGACATCGTGCTTCTTCGGATGCGCGCGGTTCAGGCGCGACAATGTCTGCACCGCTTTGATGCTGCTAAGCGCCTTGTCCACGTACATGGTGTGGAGCAGGGGCTCGTCGTAGCCGGTCTGGAACTTGTCCGCGCAGATGAGGAAGCGATATGGGTCTTCCTGGATCCGGTCGGCAATCTCACCGCTGGGAAAGCCATTGAGCTTGGACTCGCTGACCTTCTCCCCCTTGAACTCCGGTTCGCCGGAAAACGCCACGATGGCTTTGTAGGGACTCTTGGTCTCCGCGAGGTAGTCGCGGAACGCGAAGAAATACTGGATTGCCCGCTGAATGCTTCCGGTGATGACCATCGCCCGCGCCTGACCGCCGATCTTGTTCTGGCCGATGACCTGTTCGATGAAGTGATCCACCATGATCTCGGCCTTGTCGCGGATGGCCTTGCCGTGGCTCTCAACGTAGCGGCGCAGTTTCTTGCGCGCCTTCTTCACGTCGAACTCAGGATCGCCTGGGATGGTCTTCGCCAGCCGGTAGTAGCTTTCGACCGGCGTGTAGTACCTGAGCACATCGAGAATGAAGCCCTCCTGAATCGCCTGCTTCATCGTGTAGCTGTGGAAGGGACGATGCTTCACTTCGCCGCCTTCGGGATACGGCAGACCGAACATCTCCAGTGTCTTGTTTTTCGGCGTGGCGGTGAAGGCGAAGTAACTGGCGTTGCCCAACAGCTTCCTGGATTTGATGCGCTTCTCCAATTCCGCGTTGATCTTGTCCTCCGTGGATTCCTCCTCGCCACCCTCGCCCTCGTTCAAGGCCGCGCTCATGGCGGCCGCGGTGCGCCCGCCCTGGCTGGAGTGCGCCTCGTCAATGAGGATGGCGAATGTCCCGCCGCGATGTTCCGTGCCGATGGAATCGAGCACGAACGGAAAGGTCTGCACCGTGGAAATGATGATCTTCTTGCCGTCCTTGAGGAACTTGGCGAGTTGCTGGGTCTTGGACGTGCCCGAGCCCTCCGTCACCGCGCCGATGATGCTGCCCACCTGCGCAAAGCCTCTGATGGTTTCGCGGATCTGTTTGTCGAGGATGCGCCGGTCAGTCACGACGATGATCGAATCGAACACCTCCTTGCCGTCCTTGCGCGCGCCAATGAGCTGGTGAGCCAGCCAGGCGATGGAGTTGGACTTGCCGCTGCCTGCCGAGTGCTGGATGAGATACCTCTGGCCCGCGCCCTTGGCCCGTACGTCGGCGAGGAGCTTTCGCACCACGTCGAGCTGATGATAGCGAGGGAAGACCTGCACCTTCTTCTTTCTGCCGGTCTTGAAATTCTCCTCTTCGACCACCTGCGCGAAATTTTCCAAAATCTCCGTCAGGCCCGCCGGGGTGAGGATGCGCTTCCAAAGGTAATCCGTCTTCAGCCCATCCGGGTTCGACGGATTGCCTGCGCCATCGTTCCAGCCCTGGTCGAACGGCAGAAACCACGAATCCTTGGCCGTGCCCTTTGCGCCCTTGAGGTGCGTGCACATGGCCACGCGGGCATCGTCGACCGCGAAGTGCACCACGCAGCGTCCGAACTCGAAGAGCGTCTCACGCGGATCGCGGTCGCGCCTGTATTGCTCGATGGCGTCCTCGACCGTCTGCTTGGTCAGGCTGTTCTTCAGCTCGAAGGTCATCACCGGCAGGCCGTTGATGAACCCGCACAGGTCGAGCGCCCGCTTGGTTTCCTCGCGGCTGTAGGCGAGTTGACGGGTGATGCTGAAGCGGTTCTGCGCGTGGCGCTCCACGGCCTTCGTATTCTCCGGGGAGGGCGTGCCGTAGAACAGGTCGAAGCTCAAGGCGCCGTGTTTGATGCCGTTGCGCAACACATCAATCGTGCCGCGCCGGGAGATCTCCCCCTGCAACCGAGCCAGGAATTTCTGGCGGGCGATGGCTTTCCTGTCCTTGCGATCTCCGATGCCGAGTTTGGCGAACTCGTCGGGCTGCGAGTTCCGGAGAAAGATAAAGAGTTGATCGGAATCGACGGCGAATTCCCGGTCGTAGCTCTTCGGACTTCCGGCGATCCATCCGCTGCCCACCTCCCGCGGCGCGAGTTCCGCAGCTTCCTCCGGGTGCAATCCATCGCTCCCGGTCATGTGGCGCATGATCAGGGTTTCGAGCCCTTTTTCGGAGGTGTCGGTGGTAGCCATGGCTCAAGCATCCAGCACGAACCGCCCACCCAACTCTTTAATCATTGTGAACGTATCCGTGTAGCGAACTCCAAACTGCATACAGGCGTTCGGCAAGGGTACTTTCTTCTTAGCCCCATCGGCACGCTCCTCCATCGTCACCACGACGTGGTTTGGATGCGCTCGAGCATAGGCCACCAGCCAACCGTCGGCCACACGGGCAAATTCATCTTTCGCTGCCTGGGTAAAGTGCTCGTTTTCCTGCACCCACACCGCCAGGTTTCCAAAGTTCCGCCCGACTCCCGCATTGTGAGTGGAGGCGAATAGCGTGGCGGGCGCGGTCGATTGCACCCAGCGATGCAGCGCGTCACCTGGATCGATTTCGGCCTTAACTCGATCCAGGCTAATGATGCGGTCGGCCTGATGTTGTCGGAGCAGGAAATCCCAGAAGCCCGGACAAATGGGGAACGCGTAATACAGCCGGTGCGCCTGCATCAGCACATTGGCGTCAATGATGTAAATCGGAGGCGTGCTGCTCATCGCGGCTGGAATCCAAGCTTCTCCGCAAATCGGTCAAACGTGCCGCCCGACAAGCCTGTGAGGTTGTAGGCATCGCGATAGAGCAGCCTCCCTTCGCGCGCCGACTTGACCACCGCCGCGCCGAAACGCGGGCCCACGCGCACGTTTTGGGTCGCCCAAAAATTACCGCCCGAAGGCTTCTGCTTCTGCCTACGGCGTTCGTCCTCCTGATAGGCGTTCCAAAAGCTGAAAAACTCGGTCCGGCTTGCCAGACCAAGGTCCAGCACCCGCCTTGCTGCGACCAACGTGCTTACCTTGAAACGCCTGGCCACATATTGATACGGCTCTTCGGCTCGTTGGGCCTGAGACCACACTTCCTGCAATTCCCGCGCGGGAACGAGGAACTCCGCCGCCACCGCGTTGCACCATTTCTCGACGGCGTTCGGTAGAGGTTGGAGGGCCTCGAAATTCGAGACCCCGTCTTTCCCAATCCACAAGTGGGCGAACTCGTGGACCAGCGTGAACATCTGAGCGGCCTTGAAGTCCGAACCGTTGACGAAGATCAAGGGCGCATGGGCGTCGCACAGCGCGAAGCCACGAAACTCATCCGGATGCAATTTGCGGCGGTTGTTGTTCCCCACCACGCCGTTGATCACGGTGAGAACCCCGGCTTCCTCCATCTTCTGGCGGAGGTGCATCAGCGCGTCCGTCCAGGTGCGTTCCTGCGCCGCCCAAGCGTCGCCGAAGCTCAGCACGCGCCTCATTTCCCGCGCCACCGCTTCCGCCCGACTGGAGAGTGTCACGCTGCCGACAAAGCCCAGGGCTGGCTCACCCTCCTCAATCAAGAATTCCCGCATCCACGCCTGCCGCCGCTGCATCAGCAGAACGGTCTCAAGCAGGTCGGGACTAGGACGGCGTACCGGAGCGTCCCGCAGCGTGCGAAAATCCGGGATGGGCAGCTTGTCCTCCGGCGGAGTCTTGAGAAACAGGTGACCAAACGGGGTGTAGGTCTTTGCTGCCAGCAGTTCGGCTTTCTTGTAGGGCAACTGCCCGGACTGCTCCCACTCGGCAAACCGCTCTGGCTTCACCCCGAGCTTCTTGGCAAGTGCAGACGCATCCAGACCCCCGCGTTCGCGGGCCCAGCGGATGATCTGCGGCTCAAGGGTCAGGTTCATATTAACCGACACACTTAAACCGCAGCCATCCGACAAATCGAGTGCTCATTCGGCCTTCTCGGATTCGGGGTCTTCCGGCGGGTCCATGGCGGAAACGGACTCTTCCATCATCTCCGGCAGGCGGGTGGCGGCGATGGGTGCCGGTCACCACGTCCGCCGTCAGCCGCGTGCGGTATTCCTGCATCAGCGCGATCTCGCGCCCGGCGCGGGCGATGGCCCGAAGATCAAGCCCCAAAGGGGTGATGCCATGCCAGCCCAGGGCAACGCCCTGGGTGAATAAGCGGCAATGGATCAAGCCCTGAAGGGGCGGGACAAATGTCCGGGGATGCGGTGGCGCAAATCCCCGGTTGGGCCGCCCTTTCAGGGCTGGGGAATCTTCGGCGGACCGTGACCTGGGGCGTTGCCCCAGGCTGGCATGACGTCGCCCCGTTGGGGCTTCGGGCCTGATTTGGAACCAGCGCCATCCCAGGCTGGCATGGGGTGCCCCGTTGGGGCGGATGTGGGTCGTGGTCATTCGGCCTCCTCTCCGGGTTCGGATTCCTCCGGTGCTTCGTCGGTGGCGGTTTCGGGGGTGGAGGGCGTGAGGTCGGGCAGTTTGGCGGCGGCGGGGCGGACGTCCAGCTTGCCGGTCACCACGTCCGCCGTCAGCCGCGTCCGGTATTCCTGCATCAGCGCGATCTCACGCTCGGTGCGGGCGATGGCGGTGTCAAAGCTGGAGAGCCGCTTACTAGACTCCGCAACAATTGCGGCCTGTTCCGTTAGCGGCGGAGCTGGGATTATGAATATTCGTGCGTGCTCAAGATTGATTCCGGGTTGGGCCGCTCCTTTCACAAACTGCTCAACATTTCGCCTCCCTATTGGGCCTTTGAGAACGAGCGCAACGTAGTCCGGGTGAGCCTTTCCCGGATCGATTGAAATGCGAGCTGTTGTTTGCGTTATGTTCGCACCGTCAAGCCAGTCAGGAACGACCGCAATATTGCCAACGCCTGCTCCGACAATCGTCATCACCAAATCACCGGCTGAAAGTCGTGAGCGCTTATATGGAACTTCGACTGTAGGTGAAACCCGGAAGATCATTTCAGGCTTAACCCAGCCTGTGGAATAGTCTTGGCCGCGGATCATGAATCGCCCTTTTGAGTCCGGGTCGCCTGGCTGCACTATCCCGTAAGTAATGCGTCTTCCGTTGCGCACCAAGCGCCGGAGTTGATGAATTTCCCAATGCTGCGGGATGTCGCCGAGCCAGGGGATGCCGGATGGTTTGAGGGGGGCGTTGGGGTTGAGGCCGCGGGTGACGGCGCGGTGGATGATGGCCTGCTTCTGCTCCCCCAGCAGCGCGATCAGCTTCCGCTTCGCCCGGATGAACCCGTCGATCTTCCGGTTCGCATGGTCCAGAAACCGCACGATCGCCGCTTGTTCGTCCAGCGGAGGGAGTGGCATCTCCGCGCGGCTGAGGCGTTCGTAATCCACGTTCTGGCCTTCGCGTATGCCGGTGACGAACAACGAAAGGCTTTCTATGAACAGCTTCGCCTTGAAGAAATGCGTGTAGAAGCCCGATGTGGCCGACTTGCCTGGTTTTAGAATCGTGTAGGCAGGACTAATGATTCCGCGATGGTGGGCATACTCGATGCCGCCCTGAAACGAGCGAAGGCTGATAACGTAATCTCCGGGTTCAACGAGCTTGAGAAGGTGCAGGTCTTTTTGCGCCGTCACCGTCCGGTTCTCATAATCCGCTTTGCGAACGACTCCTTTTGTCTGCGTGGCTGCGAGCAATGATTCATTGGGAAAGCCCTTCTGCGCTCGCTCGTGAAACAGAATCTTCGTTCGCCGCAGATTCCAATGCGACGGATAGCGCCCGAGCCACGGCAGGCCCGACTCCTTGTATTCCGGATACGGCTGGAGTCCTTCGATCATGGCCGGCCTCCCTTCGGCTCACGGCGCTTGGGCAACCTTTTCACCTCGGTATCCAGCAGTCCGAGCAGGTCGGCCTCGCCCTGGGCTTCGAGCGCGGCGCGGCGGCGGGCGGCGAAGCGTTCATACTCCGCCTCGGCCTGCCGGCGGGCCTCTTCGCGGCTGACCTTGCCGGCATCGGGCAGGATGGCGCGTTCGTTCAGGTTCAGGAAGTCGTGCAGGCGGGTGAGCCAGTTCTGGAGGAAGATTTGTTTCCGCCGCCGGGCCTGATCCTCCGCGAAGTCCAGAAACATGACCACGAGGCGGTTCAGCTCCCCGATCTCGCCCTCGCGCAGGTAGTTTTTGGCCACGGTGACATCGCCTTTGCGCACCACGCCGCCGTGCCAGGCGGTGAGGCCCATGTTGGGCTGCGAGGCATCGGCGCGTTCCGCGATGAGTTCCGCCGCCGTCTTCCCCGTGGCGGCAAAGTGGAGCTTGTTCTGGATGGTCTGGAAGAACACCTGCGTCTCGGCCTCGCTGGCCTCGTAGTCGGCGGCCAGGGCGAGGATTTCCCGCACGCGGAGATAGACCCGGCGCTCGCTGGCGCGGATGTCGCGGATGCGTTCAAGGAGCTCGTCGAAGTAGTCAATGTGCCCCTTGCCCGGCGGGTTTTTGAGCCGCTCGTCGTCCATGGTGAAGCCCTTGACGAGGAATTCCCGCAGCCGTTGCGTGGCCCAGATGCGGAACTGGGTGCCGCGCGGCGATTTCACCCGGTAGCCGACGGAGATGATGACATCGAGGTTGTAGAACTCGATGTCGCGCGAGACCTGTTTTCCGCCCTCGGTTTGAACTGTTGCAAATTTTGCAACAGTTGCCGCTGCGCTTAGTTCGCCCTCGCCGAAGACGTTCTTGACGTGGCGGGAGATGACGGACTTGTCGCGCTGAAAAAGATCGGCCATCTGGTTGAGCGACAGCCAGACGGTCTCGTTTTCGAACCGGCACTGGATGCGGGTGCGGCCGTCCTCGGTCTGGTAGAGGATGAGGCTGGAGGACGGTGGTGTGGTCTCGCTCATGTTGCCGCTCCCTTCGTGATCTCGCTGAGCAGCCCTTCGGTTTCCTGTTCCAGCTTGAGGATGTCGGCGCTGATCTCGGCGAGGGTGCGGAGCTGCGGAGGCTCGTAGAAGTGGCGCGTGAAGCTGATTTCGTAGCCGATTTTGGTGTCGGCCTCGACGATCCAGGCATCCGAGGTGTAGGGCAGGACTTCGCGGCGGATGAAGGCTTCGATGCCGCCGGGCTCAAGGAGCGGGATTTGTTCGAAGTCGCGGAGTTCGCTGTCGGGCTCAAACTCGACTACGGTTCGAGCGCCCTCACCCCCAGCCCCTTTCCCAGAGGTAGAGGGGAGTTCACACAATCCGCGCAGCGGGTCGGGTGAAATAGAAGTGCCCCGGCCACCTTTGGCGGATTTGTGGACTTTCTTGATGACGGGCGGAGCAGATTCGTCGCGCCAACTCACGGCGGCGATGATTTGTTTGAGATCGGAGGGGTTGAGTTTGAGGTCGAGTGTCTTCAACGCAGCGCCCACCTTTTCGAGGAAGACATTGTGGTCCGGGTAGAGGTCACCTCCGAGTTTGTCGCGGAGTTTGGTGGCCGTTTCGACGAGTTCGGCATCGCGCTGCCAGGTGTCGGGATCGAGCAGCTTCTTTTTCTTCTTCTCCGCCAGGCCAGACTTGCCGCCGCCGGATTCGCTATCGCCTTCGTCCTCGTTGTCCTTGCCCCAGTCTTCGAGGAGTTTTTCGAGATCCTTGCGCACGGAGGCGAAGTCCTCAAAGAGCGCGTCGCCAAGTTCCTCGTGCAGCTTGGCGCGGATGTCTTCGTCTCCGCTGGCGTAGCGCAGGGTATCGATGCGTGCGCGCGTGAGCTGGCTGTGGAGGCGGAGCGGACGCTCGACCTTGACCTTCCAATAGCCGAAGGCGGCATTCGGGAAGATCTTGGACTGTGGCGTTTCCTTGAAGGCGAGGAAGGTGTCGCAGATGCGCTGGATGTCCTCAGGGGCGAGTTCGCAGTTCTTCTTGCCCATGTTTTTGCGCAGCGGGCGAAACCATTGGGTGGCGTCGATGAGCTGGACCTGGCCCCGGCGGTGCTCGGGTTTGCGGTTGGAGAGCACCCAGACGTAGGTGGCGATGCCGGTGTTGTAGAAAAGGTTCAGCGGCAGCGCGACGATGGCCTCCAGCCAGTCGCTCTCGATGATCCAGCGGCGGATGTTGCTTTCGCCTTGGCCGGCATCGCCGGTGAAGAGAGACGAGCCGTTGTGGACCTCGGCGATGCGGCTGCCGAGGGGCGTGTCGTGCTTCATCTTCGCCAGCATGTTGGCGAGGAAGAGCATCTGGCCGTCGCTG
>JACTNC010000034.1 GCA_014584295.1 Verrucomicrobiota bacterium | reverse complement strand
AGCTTGCCCATGGTTGGAGTTGGTCTGCGGTTTTTCTTTTTCACACTCCGTCGCTATCGCGACGGCGAAAACCTGCCAACTCCAACCGCCTTCCCGCCCAGCGTTATGGGACGGCTGTGGTTCAAAAAAAAGTGTTTGCGTCGGGGTCATTCGATATTCGGCGATGGAAACGTCGCCGAGCCCCGGCCGAAGGAGGTGTCGGTTGTGTCACAATCGGATTGAGCGATCCTACATTAAGCGACTGAGCAAGAAGCCGACGGTTGCGGAATCGGGAAATCCCGGTAAAGGAGTATCCGCGATGTGAAGTTCACTCGAGTGACCAATCGGGGATGCCGACTGACCGAGTTTAGCAACACCCATTGATCGTTCCCATTCACCCTGCGGGTGGAATCTTGGTGCCTGCGCGCAACGCCGCCTGGCAGCAACTTGGCCCGAGTATTTCTGACCTCGTGCAATGAGGTCACTCAACGGGGGCACTTTAGCCAGGCGCTGAATGAGGGGCTTGCCGTTACGCGAGAGAACTGGAAAGAAGTTGAGATTTCCGTTAGAACGTACCCTTGACTCCAACGGTCCATAAAGAACCGAATTTCAAGATCGACCGCACCTGTGATGGCGCATTGGGGCTGATCGTAATGTCCATATCGGGAGTGTCTTCAATGTCGCGCAGGCTTGTGAATAGGGAGAAGTTCTTGTTCAGCCGGTACTCGCCTAGAAGATCAATTGTCGTGCGGGATGGCACGTAGTTGAAGGTGTTCTCCGCGATGCCGGTACCGGTCACTCTTCCGGTCCGTTGAATCGCACGGAAATTGATGTTGGCGCGCACATTGAAGCGCGGGCGGGTGAGACTTACACCCCAGGAGCCGCTATGGGGAATGTCATAGAAACCGCGCGTGATCATTTCCGGGGTTTGCACCTTGCGGAAGCTGATGTTTCCAAAGACCTGCACACCGCGTGCCCAGTTCGGAAGGAAGGTAAGTGACTGCTTGTAATTGAGCTCCCATCCCGTGGTCCGCACCGATCCGGGTATGTTATACTGGGTGCTCACGTCGTACTCACCGTAGGTGGCAGGATCGAGGGAATAGAGCGCCAGCAATTCCGGGGTTGAAGGGATAATCGTCTCTCCGAAGAAGTTCTTGTAGTCGCGGCGATAGGCTCCGACGGAGAATTGCCCCACGCCCTTAAAATAGTATTCGAGACGAATGCGGTAGGAGGTCGCCATCCAGGGCTTGATGCCAGCATTATTGACCTGGATGGTATTGTTGGGACTGGGGACATTGTCGGTATTGGGGAGCGAAATGCCTCCTGCATATTGATCGAAGTCGGGGCGTCCGATCGATGTGGAGAATGCGGCGCGGGCGATCAGGTTTTCACGCAGGTTGTAGCTGGCATTGACGCTCGGAAACATGCGCAGGTACTCCTTGCTGGAATGGGCTGCGCGTTCAAGCAACGTGAGTTTTGAGATGGCGAGAGGATCTGTTGTGATTGGCACGGGATTTCCTGCGGCATTGAGGATCGGTTTCCCCGTGGCATCGCGTTGGACGTTGCGGGACAAGTCGGTGAGAGGTCCCTCCGCCTTGACATTGGTCTGCTCAAACCGGACCCCTGCAACGATGTTCAGACGGCGATCGAGAAGTGAGACATCCGCACGCACGTAGGCGGAGGAGACAGCTTCCCGGGCATGTTTTGAGCCTTCGACAAAGGAGCGATAGGCGTTGTTCTCATTGAGTGTAAACTGGCTCCGGTTGCCATCGAAGTAGTCATAGATGCGCTTGTAGTCGACGAACTGGATGGCGGGAAATCCGTAGGGGGTCTCGCGCACGAGCGAGGTCGTTTCGACAAAGGGCGCCGCGCTGCCCCGGATGTTTGCGCCACTGTAGTTCCAGGTCAATGTGCCCGTGCGGTATTCCCGAATAGTCTGCCGGAAGTCCAGGCCTGCGCGCAGCGAAACAGGAACGCTCCAATCGAAATCGCGTCTGACATTGGCGAACGCGGTGAAATTGATATCTGAAGATCGAAGCGGAGTGTCTGCGACGGATATCAGTGAATAGTTGTCGAGGATATATGGGTTCAATGCCGTCTTGGAGGCATTGTCGATGACGGTGATCGTGCCAGGGCGCTCATCTGTGACCTGATCAAATCCGATCGTCACATTCTGGACTCGCGCTACAATTGTTTGGAACATTCCTTTGTCCATGCTGCGAAGTGCGTCCTCGGTGTAGGCGCGGCCCAAACCAGCGTCCAGTTTCCATACAGGGCCGTCATGGCGCCAGTTGAGCGTAGACATGTGGGTCCGTGTTTCGCGCAGACGTCCGGTTGCGCTTGTTGCGGTGACGTTGCCCGCACCGGCTGCCCCCTGCACGAAGGTGGGGCTGAATGTGCCCGCGACAATCCGGGTTGGGTTGAACTGCAGATTGCGGTTGCCTGTCCAGTTGTCGTAACCGGCGAACTGGAATGCGTAGGAAATCCGGTCTCGGTCAGAGAGCTTGAAGTCGAGCGTGAGGCCGAATGAACTGCGGGTAATGACGCTCGGTGCCACCCTGACTTGATAGGCTGAAAGGTATGCGTTTTCCGGTGTCGTGTGCGGGAAAGCGGCACCGTTTGTGGCAGCAGACAATCCGCGCCAGGTATTGGTGTTGCCCGTCTGCGCGGTGAACTTTGTCGACTGTCCAAGTGCCACAGAAAAGCCAAAGCGGCTGTTGACCGGCACTAGCCATGAAACGTCGAAGCCCGGTTTGATCACTCTGCCATAGTCGCCATATTGAAAGGGCTGCTTGCCGAGCGTGAGCATATTGTCCCGCATGGTGGCAAAGGCACTGACGTTGAGATGGGGGCGCGCGCGCTCGAAGGAACTGCGTGGCACGAGGTTGATGGACCCCGCGAGTGCGGAGCCTGGCGAGTCCGGCGTGGGGGAAAGTGAAACCTCGATGCGGGAGATATTGTTAAGGTTGAACATGGCGACCTCGACCTGGCGGCCAGTTCGGTTCGAAGCTGGCAGATTGACTCCGGCGAGGGTCACCGGCGTGTTTTGTTCGGGAGCACCATCAATGGAAACCGATCGAGCATCCACCCCGTTGTAGTCGATGAGCAGGCCGGGGAGGAAGCGCAGGAATTCTCCAACATTGCCTTCTGCGATGGCCCCGAATTCGTCGGTGGAGACCACCTGCTTGATATTGGAGGCGAAGCGTTGCTCGTTGATCGCTATCGCGGAAGCCTCCATTTCGCGGGATTCGCTTACGGTGAAGGCATCGAGCTTGATGACTGGAGCGGCTGTACCTGAGGCCGTCGCCGCACCCTCGCCCAGATTGATATCTCGCCGGGTAGTTTGACCTGCAACAACGGAGAGCATCTCAAACTGAGGAAGATAGCCGGTGTAGAAAATGCGAAGCCGAACGTCGCCAGCCGGGATATTGTCGAGGCGGAAAATGCCATCCGCGTCAGTAAACGTGACTTGTTCGGTACCCTCGAGACTCACTCGCGCGTTTTCCGCAACTGCACCGCTGCGCGGATTGAACACTCGACCTTCAATCGTGCCGGTGCCTACGGCGGCCTTCGCTGTCGGGGAGAGTAACAGAAGGGCCGAGGCTGCCAGTCTGCTGAATAGGTTTTTTCTGATCATGGTCTTGGTGTTGGAGTGGGTGTTGGGTATGGATCTGGCTGCAGGTGGCAGTTGGGCTGTTTGCTTCTTTTTCAGGTCGGATTCCCGTCTCACGGAGAACGCGCCGCTCGCTCCATCGTGGACGGCGACAAGGCCGGTGTCTTCAAGCATGCGATCGATGGCTTCGCCTGCGGACAATTTCCCGCTGACCGGGTTGGTCCTGATTCCTCGGACAAGATGAGACGCAAAAAGGACCTCGCATCCCGACTGAAGTGAAAATCGCTTGAGCGATGCGTCAGCCGCATCCGCAGGAAGGTCAAAATTCATTTCTGGAACGTTCGCGCTTCGGGTCTCGTGGGTCGGCACACTGGAGACCAGTAGCAGGACCAGGAAAGTACGGTAGGCATGTCGTGCGGATAGTCGGCGAAAACAACTCGCGACAACCTTCAACACGGACGATCCGCCGAAATTTGATACTGGGTTATAGATTTTTTTGGAAAAAGTTTCCTGCCGGGATTCCACTACTTCTTGGGGTGTCCGTACGGAAGCCTTTGTTCCATCCCAGGGAATATGTGGATGTTCTGTTGCGATGCGCATTGCTTCCTGAGCAGGAGGTCGCGATTTGAGTGTCTTTGGCTGGGTAGATCGTTGGTTTCTCCCTGCAGCCATGGCGAGATCATTGGGGTCCGAGATTTTTGAAGGGCGGTGTGGTAGAATTTTGACGAAGCCGGAAGTGTCCCGTTCAGGCCAATACGGCACCTAGCTTACGTGCGCGGAGCGAGCGGCTTGCGTATACCGGACATTCATTTGGCTCATCGTGGAATTCCAATCATGAGGTGAACGGTCAATGTAGATCCCCCGTTTTCGACAGCATTTGGCGTCTGATGGCGATGGTGCTCATGAATTGACGGGTGGGGCGGATACGGTAGCAATGGGTCCGCCATGGGATTACCCCTCCTGCCGATATGAATGAATTGAGGACCCCCGAACTTGGGTCGGCAAGTGATCAATCGGCATGGTTTGCGAACGAGGTTCATGTTCACAGAACCGAACTGAGGTCCTATCTGCGAGGGGCATTCCCTTCGATTCGTGATGTGGACGATGTGGTTCAGGAGTCTTACGTTCGCGTGTGGCGCCGGCATCTTTTTCGTCCCTTGATCTGCGCGCGCAGTTTTCTCTATAAGGTCGCGCGCAACCTGGCCATTGATGCGCTGCGCAGCCAAACCGTTTCGCCGATTGAGGCGCTTCCGGATCTGACGGGTTTGAATATCGCTTCGCACCACGACAATCCCATGGAGAGGGCCTGCACCCAGGAAGAGATGGACCTGCTTCTTGAGGCGATTGAGGCACTCCCGCCCCGGTGCAGGGAGGTTGTAATTCTTCGCAAGCTGCATGGGCTCTCTCCCCGGGAGATCGCTTCCCGTCTGGGTATTTCAGAAGGCACGGTGCACATCCACGGAGCCAAGGGAGTGAGGCGCTGCGAGGAGTTTCTGAGGCAACGGGGATTGGGGTAGGCTGTTTACGTTACTGTGTCTTCAAAGCGATCAGATTCCGAGACGATTGAGAGGCTGGCGGCGCAATGGGTATTCCGCCGCGACGCAGGGCTCTCGGAAAACGAAGAGGAAGAGTTTACGCGCTGGGTGCAGGCGGATCCCCGGCATGAGGAAGCGATAGTGCGTCACGATCGCGCTTGGGGAAGCCTAGATCGGCCGCGGTTGAGCGGGCAGGCCGGACAGATTCTAGAAGAACTGCGAAGAAGACGGGTGAGGCGACAAAGGGTCCGGCTGGTCTCTGCGGCGGCTATCGTGGCGATTGCCTTTACCTCATTTTTTTGGGTGCGCACCTCGCACGATACCCTGCGGACCGAGGGCATACTGGTCCTTGCGCCGGAAAAAAGGCTTCTCGAAGATGGCAGTGTAGTTGAACTCAAACCCGAGTCACGAATCCGCGTTGAATACACAGCGACTAGGCGTCAAGTCGTGCTCGAGCAAGGCGAGGCCCATTTCCAGGTGGCGCATCAGGCCGGGCGCCCGTTCTGCGTCGTGGCCGGGAACGTTGAGTTTCGCGCAGTGGGCACGGCCTTCAGCGTGCAGATGGGTACCGGTGCCCTGGCGCTCATTGTGACTCAGGGCACGGTTGCCGTTGAGGAAACAGGGGTTGCAGAACAACCCGAGGCGTCAGAATCCAGGTCGGCTCAACCTGCGACGACTCCGATTGCACTGGTTTCCGCTGGTCGGAAGGCGGTTGTGCCCCGTGAAGTCAAGCGACACGAGGTTTCGTTGGCGGAGGCAGTCGTCCCGGCCGAAGAAGTTGCGGAAATGCTTTCGTGGCGGATTCCTCGTTTGGAGTTTACCGAAACCCCTCTTGAAAAGGCCATCGAGCTACTCAATCAGTACAATTCGGTAAAGCTTACGATTGAAGATCGCGACCTTGCCGAACTGAGGGTAAGCGGCCTATTTCGTGCGGACCGGGTGGAGACGTTTGTCCACCTGCTGGAGACAAACTTTGGAGTGCGGGCGACGCGCTCGGATCTGGGTTTTGTCCTGAGGAAGCTGCGATAGGAGACCGTTTGGCCGTCCCCGAAGGGATGGTCCAACCTTGGAGTTATTGCTTCGCCTCAACGACAGTGTGCGTGGTTGGAGCGGAGTGGGCCATTTCTATATCGAGCCTCTCTGCCGACCCGCGAAGGAGGATCTTTCGCGGGCCAATGCCGAGTGTTACTGTCTCAGAAACTGAGGGTGGACCTCAGGGTGAAGAGCCGGCCCTGCGGGGCGACCCAGGCGGCGACGGAGCCGTCCGGCTGCGCCATCACGGGAACCAGGTCGTCCTCATCGAGGACGTCGCGGACGTTCAACTGAATGTTCCAATTTGCGCGGTTGTTCCAGAGCTTGCGTGTATAGCCGATCCACGCGTCGAACTTCAGGTCGGTTGGCCCCATGTACGGCTTAGCGAGATCAGGGACTGCCTGCGTTTTGCCGTCGATCTGGACATCTTGTGGTGCGGCGTGTGCTCTTGGCTGCACGTGCTTGTGTCTTGTGGAACTGGTTCTCGTCACGGATGGCGCAGCGGGTGGCCCAGAGCTGCAATTCGGCCTCGTGGCAGACGGATTCAAACGATTGAAATGACAATCCTTCGCTGTGGGTAATTGCCTGGGCGTAACGCTGCACCTCCTCCTTGGTGGGCTGAAGGTCGGGGGACAGGGTTGAAAGCAGGGAATATATCGAAGTCATGACTAAGGATCCGGATAGTGTGATTTTCTGACATTCGAATTGAGGCCAGCTGCAGCGCCGCTGCACAGCAGTTGTAGAGGGTTTCGGAAAAAGGATCTCCACAACTGAGAAAGGCAAGCGGGCTCCGATGTTCCCGAAGCTTTTCTTAGCCAGTGAAAGATCGCGGTTTCTCACGTGGCTCATCAGGGTGTGTGCGCTACCTCAATGTCCCTTCCGCTGATCTATCCAGACTGAAACGCCGGCGGGTGGCACCTCACGCTGTCCGATCAGGAAAATGGATCCGGGTTCGGCCGGACATGTCTGAGTGTAATCGGTATAATTGGACGCGATCCACAGGCCGGCTCTCCAATCCACAAGGAAACCGTCCGGAAGATCGGCGATGCCAATTCCTGCGGTGGCGAAAACAGAACGGATCATTTCGTATTCGAGAGCTCCGTCATCCGAGTCCACGCCTACATAGGTCACGCTGCCTTTCCCCAAGGCACGCGTGCATGCGGCCACCGAACCAGAATA
The DNA here is from genome assembly GCA_014584295.1 of Verrucomicrobiota bacterium. Lineage (GTDB taxonomy): Bacteria > Verrucomicrobiota > Verrucomicrobiia > Opitutales > Opitutaceae > UBA6669. The sequence continues at coordinate 165,545 of JACTNC010000034.1, read as the reverse complement.
GAAATCTGTCGAGTGATGGGCGAGCGCAGTGGTCCCCTCACGCGGGACGAGGATTTCTGCCCAGGAGCTCCATGTGTGGGGCGCTTCCGTGGTCCTTACAGCGCCTTTGATCGGATCCGGAAGGACATCATAAAACTGGAAGTCGGCGCCGATGAGATCAAGCAGTGGGGCGGCCCAGGGTCCCTCCCAAAGGTGACCGCGCCTGTCCTTTTGTCCCGTCCTGCAGGAGAGGAGTAGGTGCCCGCCGTTCTCAACATAGGAGCGCCAATCGAGGATCCACGCCTCATCGACAAGCTGGCAGGCGGGGACAACAACTATCGGGTAATCCCTCCACCCGGTTGTGTCTGTAATCACATCGACGGGAGCCCCCGTACGTTTGAGCGCGCGGTGGTATTTGAGAAGATGGGCGCGTGTGTCCCAGCGCGTGGTTTGCTTGTGACTTTCGATATCCCAGAGCGAGTCGCGATTGTATACGAGGGCAGCCCGGCGGGCCGTATAGTGCGGGGGCGGAGCTGCATCGGGGAGTGCGTGAGATCGAAGCCGGATTAGCTCACCTGCGACTTGTGCGAATTGTTTTCCTCCACTTGAAGGTGTCACTCCATCCGTGCCGACAAGGCCGTGGTGGTAGAGTTCGGCGCCGGAGAGCGGCTGGCGGTAGCGGTACGTGCATACGAATGAGGCCCCGCCTGCAAGGGCTTGCATCAGCCAGAGGCGCACGGCGCCAGGGAAGGGCTGCGGGTTGAAATCGCCCCAGTTCACCTGCCCGGGTTGCAACTCCATGATGCCATGCTGCCCGTTGAGGCTTCGCATGAAATCGGCGGCGAAGGAGAGGCTGGCTCCGCTTCCCATGCGGAAGCCCGTTGCCCCCTCATTCAACTCTCCGTGGACCGGATAGATGGTCCATGACATCAGGTCGAAGTCGGCGGCGTTCAGAGCGGGATCGATGGCAGCGATGCGGTGAATGAAATTGCTCGTGATCCATTGTCTACCTTTGCAGTGGTCCCGCAGGATCCGGGCATTTTCGCGGAGATATTCTGCGGTTGCGCTTGCGAACCAGCGCAGCGCATCGAGCTTTTGGTGTGGGTTGATTTGCGCCACATTTTCGGGCGGGCTCGGAATCCGAATCTGCCTGAAATGCTGGTAGCGTTGCGACCAGAAGGTCGTGCCCCAGTCGCGATTCAGCGCGTCGATATTCCCGTGCCTTTCCTGCAGCCAGGCTCTGAAGGATGTCTGGCACGCGTCGCAGATGCAGGGCTCCTTGCCGTAGTGGCAGAGCTCATTGTCCAATTGCCACCCCATGACGCGGGGATCCTCGCCGAAGCGTCGCCCGAGTTCGTGGGTGATGCGCGTGGCGAGCCTGCGATAAATGGGCACATTCCAGCAGGCGTGCTGACGTGTGCCGTGAACCTGCCTGTGCCCGTGTACATCGATCATCAGGACCTCCGGATAATTGTCGGTCAGCCAGATGGGTGGTGCCGCGGTGGGGGTGCAGAGCACGACTCCGAGTCCCTCGCCGTGCGCGAGGGAAACCGCCTTTTCGAGCCATTCGAAATCGAAGTGCCCCTCGGATCGCTCAAGGAGCGCCCATGAGAACTCCCCCATATGCACAAATTCGATGCCGAGCTTTCTGATGTTGGCGAAATCACGCGCCCATTGTTGGGATGGCCAGGCTTCCGGATAGTAGTAGGCACCCAACTGCATCAGCGCGCCCGGGGGAAATCGAACGTCGGGGTCATTCATTGGCAGGGAATCCTGACGTTCGGCAATGATGACGTCAAAGCCTGTGCGGCGGTACGCGTTGATCGCGTCCGGTCTTCAGACGGGTTCAGGCACCCGATTTGCGTCCGGTAAAATTACGACCTCGCACTGCAAATCAGGTGTCGCGATATCCCAGAATCCGGGCGGGAAGGAACAGGACAGTGCGGACCAGCGCGAGCAATGCCGCCATGACTGAACCAATGATACGAAACGGAATGGAAAGCAGCCAGAGGAGAGGCCACAGCAACAGGACGAGCACCGCCAAAGGCCAGCACAGGGCGAGCAAGAGCGACCAGAGAATCAGGGTGATCAGAACTTTCATTGTTTCACCGATAACCCAGAAGGCACATGGAAAGTTGCGCTCAAGCCTGAGCGCCACTGGAACGCCTTGTGTCGTTAGAAGGGGCCCGGTAAAGCCGACTCCCAGCGAATGCCGGGCAGACCGGATCAGAAGCGGGTGGTGAGACCGAAACGGAAGCCGCCGTTGCCGCCGATTTCCACATCGGCTGTCCGTCCGGCGAGGGTTTGCTCGTATTTCCCGAGCTTCTCGAAGGTGACGCCAAGGAAAAATCCGGTGCGCTGTGTCAGCCACCATTCCGCGTTCACTTCGCCGTAGGCACCGTGGAGGAGTTTGCTGTACGTCTCCTCGCCTTCGAACGGGATGGAAAGCGTTTCGCTGATGTTGAGGGTTTCCTTCACCCGGTAGGTGGTGCCGAGGTAGGCGCCCGCGTAGCCTGCACTGGCGGTGACGGCGAAACGTTCGCCGATCGGAATGCGGACCATGGGGCCGACACGAAACAGAAAATAGGCTCCCTTGACCTGCCAGTGTCCGTCGATATCAGCTCCGTTGGCTGTGTCGACGATGGTGCGTTGGAAAGGTACTGACTCCAGCGGGACAGTTGTCTCAAGGTTTCCACTGTACACGGCGCCATTCTCGCCGACGAAATCGCCTGAGGACGGTGCTGAGTAAGGTGCCGAAGGTGGGGCGACGATTCCCGAGATCCGATAGAGGTCGGTGAGCACACGAAGGTCGGCTTTGATGCTGCTCGACTCCTTCGCATTGATGTCGGTGATTCCCACACCGAACATGACGCCCCAGTCGATCTTGCCGATCGATCCGAGACGACGGCTTGCGGTGAGTTCGAAACCCGGACCGGCACCCGAGTCGGAATTCAGCGCTGCCCCGGAGCTCATCGCTGTGTAGTCATGCATTGCGATCACTCCAGGTGTGGTGACTTGGGAGTCCGAGGTGTAGGACCAACTGCGTGTGCGGCCGGGTGTGTAGGCAAGAAAGTCAGCGCTGACCTGAGTCTTGTTTCCGGTACCACCCGGATCGTTCGCATCAGGGATCTTGTTGCCATCCGCATCGAAGATCTCGGCGCGGATGGAATAACGGCCGTATGGGGAACTGATCGGATTGCCGTTGGCATCCTTTTCGTTTGCCCGCAGCGAATCCGCGTGAACGGCACCATCCAGATAGGTGCGATCAACAGATCCCGCCTCCAGACCCTGAGGGGAAAAATTGGAGGAGATGGAGCCGAGGCTGCCGAAGCTCACGTTGGCGCCGCCGATAAAGCGCACCCCGACTGAAAAGGAGGTGTTCCTGATGGGTCGGAATTCGACTGGAATGTCCGCGTAGTTGATTTGCGCGTGAGCAGAGGTGAACAGCCCGGACGCGGCCACGAGAACAAGGAGGCGAAGGGATTTCATGCAGTATGGGACGAAATTGGGATTTTGCGTGACGACGATTGTTCCGTTCAAAGCCAATCTGGCGTCAGCAGGCTTCGCCGGAGGCGATGCGGTTCGGAGATACCGTGGAGGCGAACGTCATGCGGAAAAGGGTTTGAGGGAAAAAGATACCGGGGAGCACGTCAAGCGGGGTATATGCGACAGAATCGAAGGATCCAGGCGCGAACCGGTGCCTGATCGACGGAGCTATTGATAGGAGCCCCTTAACCGGATCTGTTTTCCGCATCCGTGCGGGCCCTTTGGATGGGTCGTGCAAAGACATTCTGCGCTTGGCGTTACAGAATTCGCCCGCACAAATGGGCCATGCCATCGCCATCCCCATCTGCAAGCCGCGACGTCCAGCGCGTGAGTGGCTGGAAAAGGGTGGTTTTCGAGATTGTGGGACGAATTGTGCACCTTTGGGGAAGAAGCCTCCGGTTTGAGGTAACGCCCGAAGACAACTTTGCGTTGAGCTACCGGGATGTCCCGGTGGCGATAACCCTTTGGCACAATCGACTCTTCCTGGGGGCTGAGATTTTCCGTCGCTTTCGCACCCATCGTCCGGTTTATGCGCTGATCAGTGCTAGCAAGGATGGAGCCTGGCTGGAGGCGTTATTCGAAATTGTCGGAATGCGAGCCGTCCGAGGTTCGAGCAGCAAAGGGGGACGCGAGGCGGCGGCGGCGCTGATCGACGTGCTCAGGCAGGGAAACGACATCGGAATCACTCCCGATGGGCCGCGAGGCCCTTGCTATGAGGTCAAGCCGGGCGCGTTGATTGTCACCCGCCGTGCGGAGGCTCCCATGCTCCTGCTGGGAGGGTCTTTTGAATCGGCCTGGCGACTCCCCAGTTGGGACCGCTTTTATCTGCCGAAGCCTTTCTCCCGCGTTCGGGTGACCGGCGAACTGATAGACCTGTCGAGGGTGAGGGATCGTGCACAAAGCGTCGAAGTTCTTGCTGCGCATTTGAAGCGGATGAACCCTGACGACTGCCATCCACCCTGCGTAGTGATCTGAAATCCATGCCGTGATCTTGCTCTCGAAAGATGAATGTGCGGCAGGTGCGGATTTCAGCGGACGGCAATTGTTGGTCCTTGGTGCAGGTTATGTCGGCGAAGCGCTTTGCCGCTGGGCGATTGGCCGTGGAGTCAAAACGACGGCCGTGACGCGAAATGCTGAGACCGCTCATCGGTTGTCGGAACTCGGGGTGCAATGTGTGATCGCTGATATCGCGGGTCACGACTGGCACAATTGCGTGCCGGACCCTCCTGACTTTGTGGTGAACTGTGTGAGCTCCGGGAAGGGGGGGATCGAAGGATATCGTCACAGTTATCGCGACGGCATGGCGTCGATCCTCGCGTGGGCCCGCGCTCGGCAAGGCATGGGCACGATGGTCTACACGAGCAGCACGTCGGTATACCCGCAGGGCGGTGGCGTTCGCGTGGACGAGTCGGCATCACTCCATCCACCTACCTCAGAGCGCGCCGAGATTCTCATTGAAACCGAATCGCTTGCGCTAACCTGGCCGGGCCGGGTGTTCATTCTCAGGCTGACGGGAATCTACGGTCCGGGGCGTCACCACCTGCTTGATGCCCTGCGTTCGGGGGAGGTTGCCTTGGCCGGTAAGGCTGAGCATCGGCTGAACCTGGTGCATCGCGACGACATCGTTTCGGCTATTTGGTGTGCGCTTTCGGCCACAACTGCCGTGCCAGGACAGGTGTTCAATGTCACGGATGACCAGGCTGTGACGCGAGCGGAACTGGTGAGCTGGCTAAGCACTCGTGTGGGTTGTGCGATGCCGAAATTTGAAAGTCAGACTTCCCGTGGACGCAGAACGGTGGTGCCCGAGCGAACGATCGACAACGCCCGAATCAAGAGCGTGTTGGGATGGCGGCCGCTGTATCCGAGCTTTCGTGAGGGATACCGGCAGATACTTGGAGCTTGAAGCTTGGGCCTGATTGTTTGTCTCTGGCGCTTTGCAACGTTTACTCTTCCACACATTCCCATGGCCGGCGTAGGCAAACTTCTCAAGCAAGCACAGAAAATGCAGAAATCGATCGAGGGCCTTCAGGCGCAGCTCGAATCGAAGGAACTGGATTTCACCGCAGGAGGAGGCGCGGTGAAAATAAGGATCAATGGTGCCGGCAGATTTCTCGCGCTGACGCTCGATCCTGAGTTCCTGAAGGAGGACGCCAAAGTCGTGAGTGAAACGATCCTTCAGGCGGTGCAGGATGCGGCAAAGCAGGCGAAGGAGTTCAATGATGCAGAAATGCAGAAGGTCACGAGCGCCTTTCAGATGCCGGGCATGTTTTGAGCGCGCTGAAGGAGCGTCTCGTCCGCGCGCGGCATGGTACGGGGTGCAATAGGCACCTTTTCCCATGAGTCACCATCGCCACAATCATGGCCACGGCCTTTGAACACCTTCAGCATCTGCTGAAACAGCTACCAGGGCTTGGGTATCGCTCTTCGGAGAAGATCGCCCTTCACCTCCTCGTCGAAAAGCCCGAGCGCCTTCCTGAACTGGTTAGAGCGTTGCAGGATGCTGCGCGATCGGTCCGCAGGTGTTTGCATTGCGGCAATCTTGCGGAGAGTGAGCTGTGTGCAGTCTGTGCGGATGAATCGCGTGATCGGACTGTCGTCTGTGTCGTCGAACAGGTCCCCGATCTGGCCGCGTTGGAGCGGAGCGGCGCCCATCGTGGCGTCTATCACGTCCTCCATGGAAAACTCTCGCCCATTGGTGGAGTCGGTCCGGAACAATTGAATCTCGCGCCGTTGCTCGACCGCGTACGCAGCGGGGAGATCCGCGAACTGATCCTTGCGCTCTCCAACGACGTCGAAGGCGAGGCCACCTGCCATTACCTGACCGCTCAACTGCCAGGAGATCGCGAGGTCAGCGTTTCACGCATCGGATTCGGACTGCCCAGCGGCGGCGGCGTCCTTTACGCGGATTCAGTAACGCTCAAGAACGCGCTCGATAGCCGACGCACCTATACCTGAGCTAACTCACGGTGACCCACTTAGAGGGTCACCGGAGGTATGGGACTACTTGAGGATGATGTCCTTTACGGAGCGTCCGGCAGGAATCATGGGAAGAACGTGCTCGGTATAGGGGACAATGATGTCGAGGACATAGGGGCCCTTGTGGTCGAGCATCTCCTGAATGGCCTCCTTGAGCTCGCCCTTCTTCATGATGCGCCGTCCCTTGATGCCGAAGCCATCGGCAATCTTTACAAAATCCGGGTACAGGCCCGCAGGATTGTCAGGTCCGCCGACGTTCTTCTCATCGCCGAGAATCGTGTTGCCGCGGACGCTGCCGTAGAAGCGGTCTTCCCATTGCACGACCATGCCGAGGTGCTGGTTGTTCAGGATCATGGCTTTTGCCGCGATCTTTTCGATATGCGCGGTGGCCAGCTCCTGGATGTTCATGACAAAAGAGCCGTCACCATCGATATCGATGACCTGCTTGTCAGGGCATGCCACCTTTGCTCCAAGGGCGGCAGGATAACCATACCCCATGGTTCCGAGGCCGAGGGAGCTGATGTAGCGCCGTGGCTGATCAAAACGATAGAACTGGGCTGCCCACATCTGGTGCTGACCGACGCCTGTTGTGATGATCGCATCGCCCTTGGTCAGCTCGTAGAGTGCAGCCACTGCTTCCTGGGGCAGGATATGCGGGCTCTTGCCGAATCCCGCGGAGGAGTCAAAGGGGTACTCTTTCTTCCAGACGGCGATCTGCTCGTGCCATGCCTTGGTGTCGGGTGGGGTGAATTTGGCCGCTTTGGCCAGTTCGACTAGACGTCCGAGCGCGTATTTGATGTCGCTGAGAATGGGCAGGTGAACGCGCTTGTTCTTGTTGTGCTCGGTGGCGTCGATGTCGACATGGACGATTTTGGCCCCCGCCGCAAATTTGTTGACGTCGCCGGTGATGCGGTCGTCGAAGCGCGCACCGAAACAAAGGAGCAGATCACACTGGTCCACCGCCCAGTTTCCGAAGGCGGCGCCATGCATGCCGAACCAGCGCATGGACAGCGGATGTGTCTCAGGGAAACCGCCGACGCCCATGAGGGTGGTGGCGACAGGGACGTTTGTCGCCTCGGCAAACGCCTTCAGCTCGCGGTGGGCATCGCCGGAAATGATGCCGCCGCCGGAATAAAGGACGGGGCGCTTCGCGTCGGCGATCAAACCGAGCACTTGGCGCAACGCATCGTCCGTCGCATGGTGCATCTCGCTGACGAGCGGATTCTTGAACTCAACCGTCGCCGGGAACACGGGCTGATAGCGCGCCTGCTGCACGTCCTTCGGGATGTCGATGACGACGGGGCCGGGGCGTCCTGAACGGGCGAGGTGAAAGGCCTCCTTGAAAATGCGGGGGAGGTCATGCACATTGAGCACGAGATAGGAGTGCTTGACGATCGGGAGGGTGATGCCGAAGAAGTCGGTCTCCTGGAATGCGCTCTTTCCGATGTATTTGGAGAAAACCTGTCCCGTGATGGTCACGAGCGGCGTGGAATCCATGTAGGCATCGGCGATGGCGGAAACGAGATTGGTCGCTCCCGGCCCGCTGGTCGCCATGCACACCCCGACCTTGCCGGTGGCTCGGGCGTAGCCCTCGGCCGCAAATGCGCCGCCCTGTTCGTGACGCGGCAGGATCACCCGGACCTTGCCGGATCTTGCAAATGCCTGGTGGAGCTCCTGGGATGCGCCACCCGGATAGGCAAAGATTGTATCGACGCCTTCGCGGACGAGGCACTCGACAACAGAATCGGCGCCGTTCATTTCGCGGCCAATTTCAGGTTGAGGAAACGCGGAGGGCGAGGTCGTGGATTTCATTGATGTGCGTGAAAACGGAAAGGGTAAAAATTACCGGTGAGCCGTCCGGCTTGCAAGGGTGAAAAAAGGTGCGTCGCAGCGGTGGTGAGAGATGACACTTGTGCAACTTCGTCTCAAAGAAAGGTCTGGTCATGCTGTGGAAGGCTTGTCTCGTTCACGGCATGATCAAACTGCTCTTTGTCGGAGACATCGTCGGACGACCCGGGCGGGAGATTGTCCTTTCGGAATTGGGCGTGATGCGAGCCGAGCACGCGCTGGATTTTGTCATAGCAAACGCAGAGAATGCCGCAGCCGGAGCAGGGATCACGGGAACGATTGCCCGGACGCTTCTTTCAGCGGGTGTGGATGTGATCACATTGGGCGACCACGTATGGGATCAAAAGGGGTTCGATTCCGAGATTTCCGACCTCGAACGTGTCTGTCGCCCTGCCAATCTGCCGTCCGGGTGTCCGGGCAGGACCCATGTCATTGTCGAAAAGAGTGGGTTTCGACTGGCGGTCTTCACCGTGCTGGGGCGCCAGTTCATGGGTCTGAAGGCGGATTGTCCCTTCCGTACGGCGGACTCTCTTGTGGCAAGCCTGATCGACGAGGGAGGCGCTGATGGCATTTTTGTGGAGTGCCATGCAGAAGCCACGAGCGAGAAGCAGGCCCTGGGTTGGCATCTCGACGGAAGGGCGGTGGCCGTCGTGGGCTCACACACGCATGTCGCGACCGCTGACTTTGCGGTGCTGCCCAAGGGAACGGCGTTCGGTTGCGATGCGGGCATGACAGGGTCGCATGAGAGCGTGCTGGGGCGTGAAATCGCGCCGGTCATTGCAAGATTCATCGATGGCATGCCGCGGCGTCTGGAGGTGGCGGAAAAGGACGTGCGCCTTTCGGGCGTCATCGTGGAATACGACCCCGCGTCCCGACGATCGATCCGGTGCAGCCCCATCCAGCGCCGTTTCATGAGATAGAAAAGCCGCACCGGGACGGTGCGGCTGATGGATTTGGAGAGCGGAATGGATTAGGAAGCTTTCGCGAAATTTTGTTCAGCGGCATCCCAGTCGACAACGTTCCAGAAGGCGGTGACGTAGTCCGGCCGGCGGTTCTGATAGTTGAGGTAGTAGGCATGTTCCCAGACATCGAGTCCGATCACGGGTTTACCCTCGAAGCCGGCAACCGCCTTGCCCATAATAGGGCTGTCCTGATTGGCGGTGGAGCCCACAGCGAGCTTCTTGTCGGCGCCAACCACGAGCCAGGCCCAACCGGAACCAAAGCGGGTGGCTGCTGCCTTGCCGAACTCGGCCTTGAAGTTGTCGAAACTACCGAATGTGGCCTGGATGGCCTCGGCGAGCTTTCCCTTGGGAGCGCCACCTTTGCCGGGACCAAGGATGGTCCAGAAGAAGGAGTGATTGCTGTGGCCGCCGGCATTATTGCGGACGGCACCGCGGATTCCCTCGGGCACCTTGGACAGATCGGCGATCAGGGTGTCGACGGGTAGCGCTGCAAGTGCGGCGTGATCCTTGAGCGCATTGTTGGCGTTCGTGATATAGGCCTGATGGTGTTTCGTGTGATGAATCTCCATCGTTTTCGCATCGATGTGCGGCACAAGGGCATCATACGCATAAGGCAGTTTGGGAAGTTCGTAGGCCATAGAGTGTTCCTTTCTTGTTTTCTAATCGAGTAATCCAACAAACCAGAGGGCAAACAGTTGCCACTTGTTGGGGCGACGTCAACCGCCATGCGCGGATTGATCGCCAGTGGAGTGTGGGTCCGCGAACTTCGAATCGCGGCGCTTAACTTGGAAAAACGCCTGAAGGAGTGCACGACATTCCGCCTCGAGAACTCCGCCCTGCGTCAGTTCAAGGTGATGGTTCACCTTGGGCAGGTCATTAAGATTGGTTGCGCCTCCAAGGCAGCCCATTTTGGGGTCCGGGACAGCATAGCAGACCCGTTTGACGCGCGACATCAGCATGGCACCGGAACACATGGGGCAGGGCTCCTTGGTGACAAAGACTGTCGCGCCATCGAGCCGCCAGTCTCCCAACGCAGCGGCCGCCTGAGTGAGAGCCAGCATTTCTGCGTGTGCCGTGGGATCCTGAGAGCCTTCGACCGTGTTGTGGGATGCGGCGATGATTTCACCATGATGCTCAATCACGCAGCCTATCGGCACCTCGTCCGCCCGCCAGGCGTCAATGGCGTCGTTGTAGGCGAGGCTCATATAGTAGGTGTCGTCACGTTGAAGTTCGGACGGATATCGCTTTTCGAACGGGCAAGGTACGGATGGACCTGCGTTTGGCATGTCGGATGTTGAAGTGTCGCTTGGAGGGAAATGGAGTAAACCCTTGACTTAACGCGATCATTTTGGACTTTCATGGGCCTCTTTTTCCAAATTTCCCGCATGATTCAACGCACAGCACCCAGGGTTCGGACCCGCTGATATGGCCGACGACAAATCGATTGAAGTGGAAGGCAAGATAGTTGCGGTGCTGCCGGGCACAATGTTCAAGGTGGAACTGGCCAATGGCCATGTCGTCCTGGCTCATATCTCCGGCAAGCTCAGGAAGAATTTCATCAAGATTGCTGCGGGGGACAGCGTGAAAATGGAGATGAGCCCGTACGATCTCGACAAGGCGCGCATCACCTACCGCATGAAGGACGAGCGCCCGGCGATGACCAGACCGGCGCCACGGCGGCGGTACTGACCAGAAGAGATGAGTGCTGCTCGTGCGTCATTCGCCCCGCTGCACTGGAAGGGGGACGAATGTCCGCGAACCGCGCGATCGTGGTGACACCGAAGGCCGCTACACTTGGGGCGTTTGGAGAAGCGACCGAGGCGTATCTTGGCTTTCTGCAGCTTGAACGCGGGCTGTCTCCGCATTCGGTAGCCGCTTACGCGCGCGACCTTGCGCAGGCGGCGGAATTTCTTCGGAAAAGATGCGGGTGCAAGGGGTGGTCAACCGTGGGCTCCAACGACCTATCTGCCTGGGTCCAATCGATGAGCGCGGGGAAACTCACCCCGGCGAGTCTTGCAAGAAAGCTGTCTGCGATTCGCGGGCTGTACCGTTATCTCGTGAGAGAGCAGCAGTGCACGGCTGATCCTACCGAGCTGCTGTCTTCTCCACGGCTTGTGCGGCCTTTGCCTGGTGCGCTGACCGAGGGAGAAATTTCGCGTTTACTGGCCGCACCCCATTCGGGCGATGCGCATGGCTTGCGTGACAAGGCAATGCTCGAACTCTTCTACGCGAGTGGCCTTCGGATCTCGGAACTCGCCTCGCTGACGATTCAGCAGATTGATCTCGAGCACGGATTCGTCCGTGTTTTTGGAAAGGGCTCCAAGGAACGTGTTGTTCCCATGGGTGAGAAGGCGGCCAAGGCCATTGCGGCCTATCTCGAGGCGGGCCGCCCTCACTTCGTCAAGGCGTCGCGCACGCGCAGCCACCTTTTTCTGAGCGAACGAGGGGGGCCGCTTTCCCGCGTGAGGCTGTGGATGCTCGTCAGGCACTACGCCAGGCTCGCGGGCATTAAACGAGCAGTGAAGCCGCATCTCCTGAGACATTCCTTTGCCACCCATTTGCTCAGCGGTGGCGCCGATCTCCGGGCGATTCAGGAGATGCTCGGTCATGCAAACATTTCTACTACAGAAATCTACACTGCGGTTGAACCGTCGCGGATCCTTGAGCTCCACCGGCGATTCCACCCCCGAGGCCGCCAACGCCAAGGCGATTTCAGTGCATCAAAGAAAACCCCTTGACCGTATTTGCGCGCCCTCCGTGATCGTTTTCCTTTGAACATCGTGAAATCCATCGCCTTCGAGCCGAAGTCTCGCATCCGCCCATGAGCGACCCGATTCGCCACGAATGCGGCATCGCCCTGGTGCGTCTGCTCAAGCCTCTGTCGTACTATCAGGAGAAATACGGGACACCGCTCTGGGGGTTCTCGAAACTGTTCCTCTTGATGGAAAAGCAGCACAATCGAGGGCAGGACGGCGCGGGTGTTGCCTGCGTCAAGCTCGACGTCCCTGCTGGTGAGCCTTTCATGTTCCGCGAGCGTCAGGTGAAGTCGAACCCACTCGACAAGATCTTCAAGGCGCTGCTGAAGCAGTATCAGGAAAAAGTATCTGCCGGGACAATCCACCCGGAGTTTGCCGATACCGTCAAAAAGCACTTCGACTTTGGAGGTGAGCTGCTGATGGGACATCTTCGCTACGGCACGAGTGGAGGTTACAATCTCAGCTCGTGTCATCCCTACTTCAGGCGCTCCCCGTGGCCGACCCGCAATCTCGCGCTGGCAGGCAACTTCAACATGACCAATACGGGAGCGCTGAACGATTCGCTGATAGCGATGGGACAGCACCCGATTTTTGCGACAGACACCCAGGCGCTGCTGGAAAAGATCGGGTTCTACCTCGATGAGGAACATGAGGACCTTTATCGTTTCCTGCGGACGCGGAATCTGGATGGAGCGGAAATTTCGAAGCGCATCAGCGAGGACTTCGATCTCGGCCGTGTCATCACACGCGCTTCAAAGGATTGGGATGGGGGATATGCGCTGGTAGGCATGATGGGGAATGGGGATGCGTTTATCGCACGCGATCCATCGGGGATCCGGCCGTGTCACTATTTCCAGAACGACGAGGTCATCGCGGTCGCTTCGGAACGCGCGCCGCTGATGACCTCCTTTGACCTTGCCGTGGAGGATGTCCGCGAGGTTGAACCCGGCCATGTCCTGGTCATCAAGAAGCGCGGCGAGGCCAAATCGATCCGTTTCACCCAATCGCTGCCTCGGACGTCGTGCTCGTTTGAACGCATCTACTTCTCGCGTGGAAATGATGTGGACATCTATCTCGAGCGAAAGGCGCTCGGCGCACGGCTCGCGAACCAGGTGCTCAAAGCGATTGAGCACGACTGGGCGAATACAATCTTCAGTTTTATTCCGAACACGGCGGAGGTCGCCTACTATGGTCTGATGTCTGCATTGCGGGAGATCCGGCGCGACGAAGTCAAGAGCGCCATCCTCGAAGCTAGCCGGCAGGGAAGGCTGGACGATGCGCTCCTCGACGACCTCATTCTCAGGAACTGGCCGCGCGGCGAGAAGGTCGTGGGCAAGGATGTAAAGATCCGGACATTCATCGGGCAGGAAAATTTCAGGAATCAACTGGCGGGGCATGCCTATGACATCACCTACGGATCAGTGCGTCCGGGAAACAACCTGGTGTGTGTCGATGACTCGATTGTGCGCGGTACCACGCTGCGGCGCTCGATCCTTCGCATGTTGTCTCGACTGAATCCGAAGAAGATCGTGATCCTGTCGACCGCGCCGCAGATCCGTTATCCGGATTGTTACGGCATCGACATGTCGGAACTCGGCAAGTTCATCGCGTTCGAGGCGGCGGTGGCGCTGCTCAAAGAACACGGCAAGGCGGAATTGCTCGAAGAGATCTACCGGGCGTGCCGAGATGAGGTCGCCAAGCCTGCGGGAGCGACGCTCGAAAACCAGGTCCGACGTGTCTATGAGCCGTTCACCTCGGAGGAGATTTCAGCAAAGATCACGGATCTCGTGCGCCCGAGACGGATAGACTGGAAGGGCGAGATTGAGATCATATTCCAGACCATCGAGAATCTTCATGTCGCTGTGCCGAATCATACGGGCGATTGGTATTTCACGGGCAGGTATCCCACGCCCGGCGGTTACCGTGTCGTGAATCAGGCCTTTATCAACTACTACGAGCAGGGCGAAGGTCGTTCCTACTAGGATTCGTTTCCACTCGATGAGCCTCAGCTACGATTCCTCCGGAGTTCGCTACGATCAGCTTGATCCCTTCAAGCGCGCCTGTCAGCAGGCTGCGCGCCGCACAAGCGTGGCACTTGGCGCCCATGCCTACCGGGAGCCGGAAAACACGCGTGGCGAGAGTGCCTACCTGATGGAGGCGGACGACCATTTTCTTGCGCACGTGGAAGAGGGACTCGGCACCAAGAACCTGGTGGCGGATGCAATGCAGGCCGCATCGGGGAGGTGCTTCTATCGAGAGATCGCGATCGATACCGTCGCCACCATCGTCAATGACCTGATCACCAGCGGCGCACTGCCCATTTCCGTCGCCATGCATGCCGCCGTGGGCGACTCCGGGTGGTTTTCCGACGAGACGCGCATGAGGGCGCTTGTCGATGGTTTCGCGGAGGGATGCATTCAATCCGGCGCGGTGTGGGGCGGGGGAGAAACACCCACCCTTCGCGGTATTGTAAATCCGGATACAATCGTGCTCGCAGGCTCCGCACTCGGCAGGATCAGTCCCAAATCCCTTCGCATCACGGGCAATGTGAAGGCCGGCGATGCGATCGTGTTTCTCGCGTCATCCGGGGTGCAGACCAACGGACTGTCCCTTTGCCGAATGATTGCCGAGTCGCTGCCGGGGGGATACCTCACACCGGTCGCAAATGGAGATTCGCGCACCTATGGCGAGGCGCTTCTCGCACCATCGGTCATCTATGTTCGTTTTGTGAAAGCGTGCCAGGAAGCCGGCATTCCGCTCAACTACGTGGCTCATGTGACGGGTCACGGATGGAGAAAACTCATGCGGCTGGAAGAGCCGTTTGTCTATGAGATCCATGCTCCTCGAGCGATCCCACCGCTGTTTCGGTTTCTCATGGAGAAAGGTCCGATCGCCCTTCGAGAAGCCTATGCGACCTTCAACATGGGTGTCGGGTTCGCCGCCTACGTTGATCCTGCGCTTGCCGGAAAGGTTGTAGGGCTTGCTGCCGCCAGCGGGTATGATGCCTGGGTGGCTGGAACCGTGCGCAAGGAGGGGACGCGCAAGGCGGTGACGATTCCCTCGCTCGGACTCGCCTATGACGGCGAAACGCTGCAGGTGCGCTAGGTGGAACTGACCGCCTCCCTACCTTCCGGAATGTCGTCGCCAGTGCGCCCCGGGTTTCCCGCGAGGGTGATGCGCGGGCTCGATACCGGACGCCCGGCGCAGCGGAAGCGCAGAAGATTGTGCTCTCGTTTGGGCGGCGTTTGGGCATGATCGGGACATGGAGAAACGTCCGTTCAACGAACTAGGCCTCTCGCCGGAGGTGCTCAAGGCGGTCGACAAGATGGGCTTCGAGGAGACATCCCCGATCCAAACGGCGGTGATTCCACTCGCCCTTTCCGGCCGCGATATTGTGGGCCAATCCTCTACCGGCTCCGGAAAGACGGCGGCGTTTGCCATCCCTGCAATATCCAAGGTCGATTCGCATGTTCGCGCGGTTCAGGTGCTGATTCTCTGTCCCACGCGTGAGCTCGCCGTGCAGGTTTCGGAGGAAGTGGGGAAACTCGCTCACTTTAAGCGCGGGCTGCATTCGGTCCCGATCTATGGCGGGCAGTCCTACGAACGGCAGTTTCGTGCGCTGGCGGCCGGGGTGCAGGTGGTGATCGGCACGCCGGGGCGCCTTCTCGATCACATGGAGCGCGGAACACTGAAGCTGGATGGGCTTCGTATGGTGATCCTCGACGAGGCGGACCGGATGCTCGACATGGGATTCCGCGACGACATCGAGAGGATCCTTTCAGCGGTGCCCGTGAGCCGGCAACTGCTCTTCTTTTCGGCGACCCTGCCGCGCGGGATCCAGGAGATGATCAAACGCTACTCGAAGGATCCCGCCTGGGTGAAGATCGAGGCCGTTACGCAGAACGCGCCTAAGGTTGAGCAGGTTTATTTTGAGGTGGAGCGACGGTCAAAGGTGGAGGTGCTCACGCGCGTAATTGACCTCCACGATTTTCGCTACGGCATCATTTTTTGCAGCACGAAGATCATGGTGGACGAGTTGGATGATCATCTACATTCACGCGGCTATGCGACTGATCGGCTGCATGGTGACATGAGCCAGGCACAGCGGGATCGCGTGATGGAAAAATTCAGGCGTCGCGGTTTCGAGTTTCTCGTGGCCACGGATGTGGCTGCGCGCGGCATCGATCTCGATGACCTTGAGGTGGTGTTCAATTTCGACCTGCCAAATGATGCGGAGGACTACACGCATCGCATCGGGCGTACGGGCCGGGCCGGTCGGGAGGGCAGGGCGTTTACCTTGGTTTCCGGCCGCGAGCTATGGAAGCTGCAGAGCATGGTCCGGTTCGGTAAACTGAAGATCCGGCGTGAGAATGTGCCCTCGCTGGACCAGGTGGAAGAGGCCCGGACGAATCTGTTTTTCGAGAAGTTGCGCGCGACCCTGGATCAGGGTGCGTTCAAGCGGCAGGACCGCCTGCTCGATCGTCTGCTTGAGCAAGGCTATCCAAGCACGGACATCTGCGCGGCGTTGATTCATCTCCTGCAGGGAGGGCAGACGAGCGAGGACGATGCGCAGGTCGCCGCTGGCGGCAAAAAACGGACACGAGAAATGCCAGATCAGATGGCAGAGCCGAAACTTCAGCAGGGCAGACGGGAAAGATTGGTTCCACACGCATCGGACTCGATGTGGAATTCACCGGTCCGGACCGGACGTGAGGCCGGGTTCACTGCCATCTTTCTCAATGTCGGAAGAAAGAACCGGATCACGCCCGCGGACGTTGTGGGCAAGATCGCAGGAGTAACCCGACTGCCAGCAAGCGTGGTTGGTGCGATTGACATCCGTCAGCGGCATACCCTGGTGGACGTATCCGATGAACACTTGTCGATGATCCTCGAAAAGCTGAAGGGCATTCGGGTCAAGGGGCAATCGCTGGCACCAACACTTGCGACGGAGAACGATGCCGCGAGGGAGTAACACGGATCGGTGTGGCGGATTACACGTCGGGTGACTTGGCAAGGCGATAAGTCACGAGCAGTGAGTCGCTCGCGGGCAGTCGCTCGACGCTTTCAAGGCGCAGGTTGGCGTCTATGCACTGATGGAGGAACGGCACACCCCGACCGAACAACCGCGGTTCGATGGTGATGATCAACGTATCGATGAGATTGCTTTCCAGGAAAAGGGAATGGATCTGCGAGCCTCCGAGGACCGCGCATCGTCGGAAGCCACGATCCCGCAATCGCGCGACGAGCGCCGTGGGGGTGTCGCTGACAAACTCAAGCTGCCCGTAGACCGCGTCGCCAGCCCATGCCCGGGGATTCCGGGTCATCACAAAACGGGGGAGGGAAGGAGAGAGTCGTGCACGAATGGCGGCCCGGGAAACCTCATAGGTCAGCCGCCCGAAAATCAGGGAGTCAAAAGTCTGGAGAATCCTCCTAAAGTGCAATTTGTCTGCCTCGGACGTAAAATCCGTTCCAGGCAGGTCATGCTTTGCAATAAACCCATCGAGCGATTGTGCCGCTATGACCGAGATCTCCATGCCTCATTTGGTTACGCATTTTTCACCAGGACAACTCCTATCACCCGACATTTCCGGCTCGGGAATCGGGCAAGGCATGAGGCTTGCGGACAAGTGAAGTTGCACCAACGCTCGAACGACAATTGATGAAAAAAGCGCTGATCACAGGCATTACGGGACAGGATGGCTCCTATCTTGCGGAGTTTCTCTTGTCCAAGGGATATGAGGTTCACGGAATCATCCGCCGGGCCTCCACGTTCAATACGAGTCGGATCGATCACCTCTATCGGGATCCCCATGTGAATGGCGTGCGGCTGTTTCTGCACTACGGTGATTTGGCGGATTCGGTTCAGATGGTGAAGCTTCTCTACCAGCTTCAGCCGGACGAGATCTACAATCTGGGGGCTCAGTCGCATGTGCGCGTGTCCTTCGACATCCCGGAGTACACGGGAGATGTCGACGGTTTGGGAGCACAGCGCATCCTCGAGGCGATACGCGAAGCAGGCCTGGTCAAAAAGGTAAGGTACTATCAGGCGTCGTCATCCGAGATGTTCGGCAAGGTGCAGGAGGTTCCTCAGGTCGAGACGACTCCCTTCTGGCCGCGCTCTCCGTACGGCTGCGCCAAGGTCTATGCCTACTGGCTGACGGTAAATTACCGCGAGAGCTACAATCTTCACGCGAGCAATGGCATTCTCTTCAATCATGAGAGCCCGCGTCGCGGTGAAACGTTTGTGACGCGCAAGATCACCCGCGCGGCGACCCGCATCAAGGTCGGGCTTCAGGAGTCGATCTATCTGGGTAATCTGGATGCCCAGCGCGACTGGGGATACGCAAAGGAATACGTCGAGATGATGTGGCTCATGCTTCAACAGGACAAGGCAGACGACTACGTTGTGGCGACCAATGAGACTCACAGCGTCAGGGAGTTCTGCCAGGAGGCTTTCGGGCTCCTCGGCCTGGACTGGGAGAAATACGTCAAGTACGACCAGCGCTACGAACGCCCCGCCGAAGTGGAACTCTTGATCGGGAATCCTGCAAAGGCCGAGCGACAACTTGGCTGGAAACCCAAGGTGCGCTTCAAGGAACTCGTCAGGATCATGGTTGAGGCGGATCTCGAATTGGCCAGACGTGAGGCACAAATCGCGAAGCTGCCCATGCCCTGAGGAGGCTGGGGCACACAGGTATCCGGATGAAACTTTTCATTGCAGGTCACCAGGGCATGGTGGGATCCGCGTTGGTCCGGCGGTTTCGCAATGAACCAGGTGTCGAATTGGTCCTGCGGTCGCGCTCGGAGGGGCTCGATCTGACGAACCAGTCGTCCGTTGATTCGTTCTATGCAGCCACCCGGCCGGATGTGGCAATCATCGCCGCTGCAAAGGTCGGTGGTATCCACGCCAACAATACCTATCCAGCCGAGTTCCTTTTCGACAACCTCGCGATCGCGGCGAACACAATCCAAGGCGCGTACCGGCATGGCGTCCGGCGCCTTCTTTTTCTGGGCAGTTCATGCATCTATCCGAAGCATGCGCCCCAGCCGATGCCCGAATCATGTCTTCTGACCGGTCCGCTGGAGCCTACCAATGAAGCCTATGCGATCGCGAAGATTTCGGGTCTGAAGCTTGCACAGTATCACCGGAAGCAGCACGGCGTGCTGTTTCATTCGGCCATGCCCACAAATCTCTATGGGCCGGGAGACAACTATCACCCGGAGAACTCACATGTGCTACCTGCACTCATCCGGCGGTTTCACGAGGCGGCAAAGGCGCAGAAGTCGGAGGTTACGGCCTGGGGAACCGGTTCACCCAAACGGGAGTTTCTTCATGTCGATGACCTTGCCGATGCCTGTGCGTTCCTGCTGAAGCTTGAGGCACCACCCGATTGGGTGAATGTGGGTACGGGCACCGATGTTTCCATCCGTGACCTGACGGAGGAGGTCGCGCGCGTCACCGGTTTCAAAGGGAGGATAATCTGGGATACGAGCAAGCCCGACGGGACGCCACGCAAACTTCTGGATGTTTCGCTCCTGTCGTCCTTGGGGTGGCGGGCGCGCAGGAGCCTCGAAGAGGGCTTGAAGGCCACCTATGCCTCGTTCCTCGACGAGTCATCGCGCGGAATCCTGCGGAGTTGATCGAAGGACTTTGACGGTTGCGCACCCGAATAGGGGTGTGTCTCACTGCCGCTTTCAATTGGTTTGGGCTCGCGGGGCAGGGTATCGTCCTCTTTTTGTCCCATGATGAATTCCGTTCTGCTGATCGTTGCGGCGCTGATGGTGATCCGCCTGCTGGGCGAACTCGTCCTTTCGATCCTCAACTGCCGCGAGGTCCTCCGGCACCGACCAAACCCGCCGGCGCCGCTGCTCGCGATCATGGATGTTCCGACTTTCCGGAAAGCGGCCGATTACACACTGGCCAAGGAGAGGTTCGGAATCATCGACGACATTTTCGGATCACTCGTGCTGGCGCTGGTCGTATTCGGCGACATCCTTCCGGTGCTGTTTGCAAAGATGGCATCCTGGTCGCCTGGCACGGGGAAGTGGGATGATGCGCTCTTTGTTCTCGTCTCCGGGATTCTGGTCAGCATTCCGAGCCTTCCGATGGATTGGTGGTCGCAGTTTCGTTTGGAGGCAAGATTTGGTTTCAACAAGAGCACGCCGGGCCTCTGGATTGCCGACAGGCTGAAGGCGCTGATGCTCACGCTCGCGATCGGGTTCCCGCTGCTTTGGGGACTGCTCTCACTCGTCGATGCCGTAGGGAAAACGTGGTGGATATGGGGATTTGCGCTGTTCTTCTCGTTTCAACTCCTGATGCTCGTCCTTTATCCCAAACTCATCCTACCGCTATTCAACAAGCTCACACCCCTGGCTGACGAAGGTCTGCGTGCGCGGCTGATGGCCCTTGCGGATCGGACGGGATTCAAGGCCAAGACGATCGAGGTGATGGACGGATCCAAACGGTCGGGTCACTCGAACGCATTCTTTACCGGATTCGGGCGCTTTCGCCGCATCGTTCTGTTTGACACCCTCATAGCCCAATTGACACCCGAGGAATTGGAGGCGGTGCTTGCGCACGAAGTGGGACATTACCGAAAAGGGCATATTCCCAAGATGCTGCTCGTATCTGCCGTGATGCAGTTCATCGGGTTTGCGCTGATCGCCTGGCTCGCACGCTCCCCCTGGTTCAATCCCTCCTTCGGATTTCCCGAGGGCGAACTGGCGCCTGCATTCCTGCTGTTCGGGCTCCTCAGTGGTCTCGTGACCTTCTGGTTTTCGCCGATCAGCAACCTCTTTTCGAGGCGTCACGAATACGAGGCGGACCGCTTTGCCCGCGATGCAATGAACGGTCCCGCCGCGATGGTCGGAGCGCTGCACAAGCTCGCACAGAAGAACCTGGCGAACCTGACACCGCATCCCTGGTACAGCGGTTTTTACTACTCGCATCCAACCATGGTGGAACGGGAGCGTGCTTTGATGGCTCCGTAGTCCGAGGACCCGCGGTATCGAATGCTGATCTGTGAAAGGGCTGGTGGGAGCGCGATGGAAGAGGATTCTGTTTCTGGCGGCAGTCCTCTCGCTTGAGGATGCCAACGGATTTACGGTAGCAACCTACAACGTCGAAAATTACACCCTGGCCGACCGCGTCGTTGAAGGCACCTATCGAAGGTCGTATCCGAAGTCCGAGGATGCCAAGTCGGCCCTGCGTCGCGTGCTTCGTGCCATCGACGCCGACGTCGTCGTCCTTCAGGAGATGGGATCACGTCCCTTTCTTGAGGAACTTCGCGATGATCTTGCGAGCGAGGGATTGAAATACTCCTTTGCGCACGTGGTGTCTGCCGCGGACAATGACCGGCACCTCGCGGTGCTTGCGCGGATCGCGCCGGACACGTTGAGCGACCACACTGATCTGGCGCTCAAGTACTTTGATCGACGGGAACCCGTGAAGCGTGGACTGCTTCAATTGGATTTCCGGTCAGGACTTCGTCGCTTGACGCTCTACGGTGTGCACTTGAAGAGCCGACTCACGGAAGTTCCGGAGGACCCGGAGTCAGAGCGTCGGCGCGTCGGCGAAGCAACAGCCATTCGGAATCGGATTTTGGAAATAGAAACGGATCCGCAACGGGATTTGTTCCTCATCGTGGGTGATTTCAACGATCACAAGGCGTCTCGAGCCGTGCGCGCCTTTCTGCAGCGTGGCAAAACAGTGATCTCAGAAATCGTACCTGCCGCCGACAGGAATGGAGATCGCTGGACCTACCACTTTGAGAAACAGGACACCTATGATCGGGTTGATCTGGTGCTGGCGTCGCCTGCACTGAAGGCCCGCATACTCCCCGGGGCCGCACGCGTCTGGGACGGACCAGACGTCGCGGCTGCGAGTGACCATCGTCCGGTTGTGATCAGCATCGACTGGCCATCCGCTGGGAAATAGGGCGGACAGCCAATCTGGAGCCGAACGATCAGCATGGCCGGCTCGAAAGAAACCGGTTTCTCGAGCTATTGAACCGAGACCGGGATTGTCAGCTCGCCGGTGTCGTATCCCTTGAGAAAGAGACTGCCGCTGCCCGGCCGTCCACCTTGGACATTGACGGTCACGCTGAACTGACCCTCGGGCACGAGGACCTCGGGCATGATGACGCTCTCCGGAACATCGGTTGTGATGTCGAGCAGGAGTCCACCCGGAGGAGCAGCATTGGGAAGGGTGAAGGTCAGGGTCTGGATCTGACCACCACGCAGGGATAGCGACGTGGGCATGACGCTCACGGTCCCGCTGTCGACCCGGAACGTACCGACCGGCGAGTTGCCGTTTGCGCCGCCTATGGAAACACGGTAGTTGCGGTTGGGCTCAACGGCAGGAACAAAGACTCCAAGCGCGTTGGGCGATTCGAAAACCGTGCGGGCTGGTGTGCTGTCGAAATAGACGACGTCCTGAGGCGTGAAGCCACGTCCAAGCACACTGACCCTCGCTCCGACCGGGCCGCGGTTGACCTC
The DNA here is from genome assembly GCA_014584295.1 of Verrucomicrobiota bacterium. Lineage (GTDB taxonomy): Bacteria > Verrucomicrobiota > Verrucomicrobiia > Opitutales > Opitutaceae > UBA6669. The sequence goes on along the minus strand of JACTNC010000034.1, from coordinate 142,981 downwards.
GAGGGAAAGCACGTAACGCCCCACGATATCGAGGGTTCTTACAGGTGTGTAGGCTTCGCGGGGAGTTACGATCCCGCTGCTCTCAACCTGAAAGTTGACGAGGTAGTAGTAGGCGAGCTTCGTGGTGCCGGGGGGAAGTGGATATTCGAATTCGTAGATGTCCTGGCCGAGCGCGCTCGGCTTCATCTGGTAGTTCTTCCCTGCGACTATGACGAGAGGCGTGATGCTGCCGCTGACGATCGCCGAACTCTTTGGCGTTGCCCGCATGGAGAACGTATAGATCTGGGAGGGGTTCTCCGCCAGGGTCGACGGCGTCAGGTCGATGATCTTAACCTCGTCGCATCCGGTGAACAGAAAGAGGCTGAAGGCTGTTGTGAGGCCGAGAAAGATTCGTCTCGCGTGAAAGAAGCTGCTATTGTGCATTGGTTGTTTAGGAGAAAAACCGGATGGGAACGCAACACAAAGCCCCGGCCTTTGCAATGAGTGAGTTTTCTCGGGCCCGAAGTGCCCTCCCGGAAGGAAACTGCGTCCTGCCGGGGCTGTATGTTCATGTTCCTTTCTGTGCATCCACTTGCGATTTTTGTGCCTTTTACCAGGTGAGACCGGATGCGGAGAAAATCGCGGAATTTTTCGAAGGCATTCGCCTGGAGATCGGGTTGGTGGAATGGGGCAAGCCAGTAGGTACAGTCTTTTGGGGCGGTGGGACCCCCGGGCTCCTGTCACCGGACCAATTGCGCCGCCTGGGCAGTCTCGTTCGGACGATCAAGGGAGTGCGCGAGGCCGCAGAATGGACCGTAGAGCTCGCTCCGGGATCGGTGACGATCGAAAGGCTTGCTGCCCTCAAGGAGATTGGCGTTACCCGGCTCTCGATCGGCGTGCAGAGTTTCCGGCCCGGGCTCCTTGATGCGCTGGGGCGGAGGCATACCCGCGAACAGGCATTGCGGGCCTATGAGCGGGCGAGGCAGGTGTCATTTCATAGCGTGAGTCTTGACCTGATGTTTGCCTTGCCAGGACAGACGGAGGAAGAATGGCTGACAGATCTTTCCGAAGCGATCGCTTTGCAGCCCGATCACCTTTCAACCTATTGCCTCACGTTTGAAGAGGATACAGCTCTCTGGGTGAAGCTTTCTCAGGGAAAGGTGAAGCGGAGCGAGCAGCGGGAAGCCGAACTTTATCTGGCGACCTGGGAGCGCCTGGGTAATGCGGGATATGGGCAATACGAAGTGTCGAATTTTGCAAGGCCCGGCCATGCCTGCCTGCACAACCTGAACACCTGGCAAATGCACGAGTGGGTGGGGCTGGGCCCCTCGGCAGCTTCGCAGCACCTGGGCATCCGGGGGACGAACATCAGCGATCTGCGGCAGTGGCGTCAGGGATTGGATCGCAGGGAAAGAATGACGGAAGACCGCAGTATCCTCACCGACCGGAACCTGTTGGAAGATGCGCTTATCTTTGGGTTGCGCATGAATTCAGGAGTTGATTGGCGGCGATTGCGCTCACGATTTCCCAGCGGCGTTGACGCCCTTGACCAAGGGCGGGCGGTGGAGCGCGTAGTGGAGCGACTGGAAGGTGATGGATTGCTCAAAATTGAGGGTGTACGCTGGGCATTGACTGATCGCGGACGGCTGCTTGCAGATGCGGTTGCGACCGAAATCATGGGTGCATTCGAGGTGACGGCTTAACTTGTGACGGGCGCCATGATGCAAGGAATGCGGAAGGGCTGGATGCAGGTGCTGTCGGTGACTGGCGTCGCCATTCTCGCCTCGTGCCAATCACCGAGGCGTGATGCCGCGGGCTATGATCCTCTGGTTGCTCGCTTTTTTGTAGAGTCGCGAGCCTCGGAATACGGGCGGGCGGTCGTACTCCCCCAGAGTGGCGTGTTCATTTCGATCGACCCTAAGCCGGTAATCATGGAGTTCGACATCACGGATGCGGAGGTTGCCCGGGTCGAGCTCGGTCAATGCCTGCTTTTCCGGCTGACGACCGCGGCAGCCCGCGACCTCTATCGATTGACAGGGTCGGCGCAGGGCCGACGTCTTGTTCTCTCGCTCAACGATCAGATTGTGGGTGCGCGAAAAATTGACCGTCCCCTGGATGACGGCACAATCCTGATTTTTGTGGAAAGACCCGACAATGAGCTTCCCGCCATGGTGGACCGATTAAAAAAGACCTCCGGCGATATCCGGAGAAAACTCGCACGCTGAGTGATGGTCATGATTCGATCGATGATCGCCCTGTGCGCGGCGATTGGGCTTGGCTCCACAGCACGGTCAACTCAGCGGATGGAACTGGTGTGGCCGACGCCAAACACGGCATGGGCGGAGGGCAGGCCGTTGGAATCGTTCATTCAGCCCACATCATCCGGCGAGACTCTTTCCGGATGCTTTGGTTGTGTGAGGACGGACGGAGGGCAATTCCATGAGGGCATCGATCTCAAACCGCTGAAACGCGACCGTCGGGGCGAGCCCGAGGACCCGGTTTTTGCAGTGCTCGCTGGCGTTGTCCGTCATGTCAACACCAAGGCCGGGGAAAGCAGCTATGGTCGTTATGTCGTCGTCGAACATCTCGGAGCGACTCCAGCAGTTTATTCGCTTTACGCCCATCTCGCGCGTATCGCGGATGGACTAAAGGTCGGCGATGCAGTCAGCGCGGGACAGACGCTCGGGCTGATGGGACGCAGCGCCGGCGGTTATGTCATTCCCAAGGAGCGTGCGCACCTGCATTTCGAGTTTGGTCTGATGATCACGCGTGAGTTTCAGAGCTGGTATGATCGCAGAAAGTTCGGAAGTCGAAACGAGCATGGACTCTGGAATGGAATGAACCTGATGGGATTTGATCCGCTGGAGTTCTTCCAGGCACAGCGAGATGGGAAGGCGGATACATTCCTCCAGTACTTGGAAGGCATGAAACCGGCCGTAACCTTCCGAATTGCAACCCACCGGTATCCCGATTTTCCCCGGCGCTATCCTGATCTGGTTCTCAAGCAGCCCGAGGGGCTTGTGGCCGGATGGGAGATCACGACGAATGCCACGGGGATGCCATTCCGGTGGCGTGCCCTTGGGCCCATGGAGGTATCGGGCTATCGAAACAATGAGGTGAGAATCCTCAAGCACGATGCCGGAATTGCAAAGGCAGCCCGCTGCAAGTCGCTCGTCATTTCGCAGCGAGGGCGCCCGGCCCCTGGAAGGGATCTGCTGACGCTCGTGCAGCAGCTCTTTGGGGTGGACTAGTCCCGCAGGAGCTCACGCAAATCTGCGAGCGACAGCCGGGATGAGGCGGCATCGCTTGCCTCAAAAACACCGGCGAGGAGCGCCCGCTTTTCCTCTTGGAGCGCCAAGACCTTTTCTTCGACCGTGCCTGAACAGATCAACTTGTAGCTGGTGACCACACGATGCTGCCCGATGCGATGAGCGCGGTCGGTCGCCTGCGCCTCCACGGCAGGATTCCACCAAGGGTCGAAATGGACGACGGTGTCGGCGCCGGTGAGATTGAGTCCCGTGCCGCCGGCCTTGAGGGAGAGGAGAAACACCGGAATATCCGGAGAATTCTGGAAGCGGTCGACTTCGAGCTGGCGCGCACGCGGGCTCATTGTGCCATCGAGAGTGGCATAGGCCAGCTCCTGCGCATCAAGTTCAGCCTTCAGCAGGGCGAGAAGGGAGGTAAACTGTGAGAAGACGAGCAGCCTGTGCCCGTCATCCAAAGCCTCTGCCAGAAGTTCCCGGAAAGCTTCAAGTTTGGCTGAGTGAGAAGCCGGATCCGCACCATCCGGTGCCAGCGGTGCGGGGTCACCGAGTAGGCGCGGATCGCAGCAGACCTGCCGAAGTCGGAGAAGTTGCGTGAATGTGGCGAGACGAATTGCCTGTTCGGACGCGCCGGTGGATTCAAGTCTGTCGATATCGCGCTCGGTCTGCTCCTTGACGGCGCGGTACAGGGCGGATTGTTCTGGGGAAAGTTCGCACCAGATAACCTGTTCCATCTTTGCGGGCAATTCGGAGGCCACGGCGTGCTTGGTCCGCCGGAGAATGTAGGGTGCAGTCTGCGCGCGAAGGCGCTCGTCCAGCCAGGTACGCTCTTCGCCGCGAACTCCTGCAGGGACCGGCTTGAGGTACCCGGGCATCAGGAACTCGAAGAGTGAGCGCAGGTCGTCGAGCGAATTTTCCAACGGAGTGCCGGTCAGGACGCAACGCCCCCGGCTCTTGAGCGAACGCAATGCCTGCGCGTTCTGTGAACGGCGATTTTTCACGTGCTGTGCCTCGTCGGCAACGATGCCGGCAAACTCGATTTCCGTCAGCGCCTCGCGATCGCGCACGAGTGTGCCGTAGGACGTGAGCAGGATGTCGAAATTGCGGAGATGTTCTGCTCGAGAGATGCGGGCGGCGCCATGATGCACCTGCACACGGAGATGAGGGACAAATCGGACGCATTCCCTACGCCAATTTTCGAGCAGAGAGGCGGGGCAGACAACCAGGCATGTTGCTGTGGGGAGCCTACTCGCCCTTGCATCGGCAATCGTTGAGGCAATCATCGCAAGCGCCTGAAGCGTTTTCCCCAATCCCATTTCGTCAGCAAGTATTCCTCCAAGTTGATTTCTGCGGAGGTGGGTGAGCCAGGCTGCGCCGAGATGTTGATAGGGCCGCAGCAGCCCATTCAGAGGTTCGGGCAATGAAACGGGTTGAAGTCTGCTCAGGTTGCGGAGGGCTTCGCTCCGAGCTCTCCATGTGGCGGGCAATTCAACTCCTGGTGCGAGCTCTTCCAAAATTTCCTGGGCCACGGCCAGATGAGCGGTTCCCAATCGATGGACGCGACGGATTGCCTGGGCGTGCGGACTGGACTCTCCTGAGAGCGCGCGTTGGGCCTGCGACAACCCTTCCAGCTGTCGCGGATCGAGCAGATAGATTTTCCCGTCATTTTCGACATACCCCCGGTTGGAGGCGACCGCTGATTGCACCAGGGAGTCGTCAGCACGCCCTGCACGCAGCCCGAGCGTGAGCGTGAATTCTCCTCGTGTCTCGTTCGTATCAGCGGCGATCTGCGCGGGATGCAGGTGGGAGGTGTTCCGGGTGAAGTTGTCCGTGAATGCGACCCGGAAATCGTTGCGGAGTGTCGTGCCGTGTGCGGCAAGAAAATTGAGTACGCGGTGGCGGTCGCGAAGCCACCACTTTCGATTCGAAGGCTCCAGCGTGAAGCCTGAGTTCTTGAGCAGTTCGAGAAGCGGACCGTAGGAAACGTGTTCCCTGGATGGCAAAGCGACGGAAAGGAAATGCTCTGAACCGTCCACCATCGCGGGGGAGACACCGGTTGAAGACGATGACGCTCTGGCACTGGGCGATGACTTTACCGGATATGGGGCTCGCGGGTGTGAGCCATGGTTCGCGGGCGTAGGAGCGGAAGGGGAGGAATCCTCCAGAAATTCACTTGCTCCGCGCAGCACATGTCCGACCCATACCAAAGGGCGATTGGGGTCGGTCATCCTGAAAAAGACTGGCATCCCTTTCAGCAGGCTTGCCAATTCCCTCAATTGCCTGCGGTTGAGTTGGAGAAAAAGTGAAGGAGATGACTTTGCGCCGAAACGCTGCAAGGCAGCAAGTGCGGGCAGGAACTCGGGCTTTGGTGGGCTGTCGAGATTGAGCTCCACCTTGAGAGGTATGGCATCACGCGCAGCGGCAGACTCAAGATTGGGCGGAAGGAAAACTCGAATCATGAAAAGAAATTGTGAATCCCGGGAGGCATGGGGCGCGTATAGAATGCGTGCAAATTCAAACCAATCCGTGCTTCGCCTGATGATCCATCTTCTTGAGCCTCAATGCGTGAGAATTGAAGCGTCGTTGACTGCACCCATGACTGGGGTGACGGTGAATCGAGTCATCAGTCAAATGTCTGATGCTTGCAAATTCCCGCGGGCCTAGTTGCGTCATCCCGTGAATCATCGTCTTCGTTGGAGTTTGGCAGGACTGCTTGCTGTTGTGATTGCTGGAGTCTGGATCGCAGCGAGGCGCGGGAACGATCATGAAACCGTGCAAAGCGTCTCCGTCCCGACCCCGCGTGCTCAGGTCGTAGTCCAGCCTGAAGCCACTCGAGTTGACGGAAGGGAGGCGGCGGCGATTGCCAAGGCTGACAAGCCGACCGACGCCATTGCAAGTGCCCGCTCAGGTGTCGTGAGCAAGCGCTTTCCTCACGGCAGAGTGAGGGAGGAGCGCTTGGAGACGATTGCCCCCGGGCGCGAACGCTGGTGTCAGTGGATCGAAACCGAGGGGCCATTTCCAAACGTAAGGGCGGATCTTGTCTTTCAAACCAAGGGTGGTGCAGTGTCTCTTGTCGAGGAGACCTACTACCTTGCGGACAGCGTGTTGGTGGAGCGCCCCTCAGATCTGTCACCCGACCAGTTTGCCGAACGCCTGAATCGCCTCGGGCTCAAACCCGTAGCCCAATACGGATTTTCTCCGGCAGTCCGGGTGATGGTGCCTGAACCTCTTCATCTCGACTCTGTTCCCGAAACAATTCTGCGTGTCTCGACAGGAGAGCCCGCGTGGAAGGCGCTGCCTGACCATCTGGCATTTTCGGACTCGAAGCCCAACGACTATGATGTGAGGGGCCTCTGGGGCCTTGAGAAGGTGGGCGCGCCTTCTGCCTGGGAAGTAACGACAGGTTCATCCAACGTGATCGTGGGCATCATCGATTCGGGAATCTCTGTGAATCACCCTGATCTCGGCGCGAACATCTGGCAGAATCCTGGCGAATCTGGAAATGCGAGGGATGATGATGCCAACGGACTCGTGGACGATCTTCGTGGTTGGGATTTCGCGGATAATGACAACGATCCCGCTGATCAGAACGGGCATGGCACGCATGTTGCCGGCATCATCGGTGCCGTTGGAAACAATGCCACCGGCATCACCGGCGTATCGCAACGGGTAAAGCTGATTGGGCTCCGAGCGGGCAACAGTTCCCTGGCAACTTCAGCCATCATCCAGGCGCTTGACTACCTGACCAATCTCAAGCTGCGAGGCGTGCCGATTGTGGCAGTCAATAACTCTTACACCTCTTCATTTCCGAACACCCTGCAGCGCGAGTCGATTGTGCGCGCGCGGGATGCGGATATTCTCTTTGTAGCCGCGGCGGGCAACGATGGGAGGGATATCGATAACACCGGTCTGCTGTATCCGGTCGGATTCGGCCTTTCAAACATTGTCGGCGTCGCCTCAACAAACCTCAATGACGGGCTGTCGGATTTTTCGAACTGGGGCCTGAGCAGCGTTCATCTTGCCGCGCCCGGAGCAGGAATACTTTCCACGATCCCAGGCAACCTCTACGGCGTGAAAGAGGGGACTTCAATGTCCGCACCCATGGTTGCGGGGGCGGCGGCACTGCTGCGAGCCGCGGAGCCGACGCTTGGAGCGACCCAGTTGCGTGCCCGTTTGATTTCCTCCGTGAAGGCCTTGCCGGGCCTTTCGAATCGTGTTGTGAGCGGTGGACGACTTGATCTGCAACGCCTGATCAACCCGACGGCCATGACACCCGCTATCACTGCGCCGCTGCCTACTGCAGAGCTGTATGCAATCGATAGCATTGTACAGTCCGTGGTCCTTGAGGCTCGTGGCGCGAAGCTCTTGGCGGGTGAGGAACAGGGCGAAATTCCGCTAACCTGGTCGAAGGTCTCAGGTCCTGGAAATGTATTTTTTGCACCGCTGGCAAACAATCGTGTCAGTGCGTCATTTTCCGCGGCCGGACTCTATCGTCTCATGGCAAGCGCATCTTCGGGAGGACTGGATGCGAAGCTTTACCGCAATGTCCTGGTCGGCACATCCCTGACGGTGAATCCATCCCAGCTTCTCGCCCAATGGAAATTCGATGAGACCTCTGGAGATCCGCAGGACAGCTCCGGGCAGGGGCGCCATGGGGTCCTGCTCGATGGTGCAACGCGCGATTCGGGTCCGAACGGTGATGGCGCGCTGCGCTTCAATGGAAGCGTGTCCGCGATGAAATTTTCGGCACCCGGTCCCAGCCAGGTCACCCTTGCAGGATGGATCCGAATGGATTCAAAGGGAAACAGTGTCTTTCCGCGTCTGCTCCATTTTCCGGCGTATTACCTTTTCCCGGGAATGGATTCGTATCCCAATTCGGATGCCAACATTGGCACGGTAAAGTTTTTGGCCAACTGGTCCGGGGTTGATGGAGTTTGGCATTCGCCGAGGAATCTTGTCGCGGAGGGCGCCTGGTACCACCTCGCGGCCACCTACGATGGAACCAAGGGCCCGCGCGAACTCCCGCGTCTGTACCTCAATGGAAAGGAACTCGACGTGGCGGCGCAGGCTGGGGCTGAAGGAACGATCGATTTGGCGACGGGTGAAGGTTATCTCGGAAACAACGCCGAGAGAACCCGTGCCCTGCAGGGGCGGCTGTCCGACGTGCGCATTTACGGACGTCAGTTAGGAGGAGAGGAGATCGCATTGCTCGCGAAGGCAGGGACCTTGCAGTCACTCAAGCAGTGGGAAATTTACGTGAAATCCTCATCTGCAACTCAGTCCGTGGTTGGGCTTCGACTGGCCGATGGGCGCCTGCCGGATGCCAGCCTGAGTGCGATTTGGCAGCAAATCTCAGGACCCGGCGCGCCAACGATCGTCAGTACCAATGGCACAGAAGCCACGCTTGGCTTTACTCAAAACGGATCGCACACGGTAACGGTCGATTTGTTTGCGAACGACGCAATGGTGCGGCGGGAGATCACGCTTTTGCTTCCGGGCTCGATCGCAAGTCCGGTGGCTCCGGGATTCGTGCGGGCTCCGTCAAGCCGTGTCGCCGCAGTGGGTGCGTCCATAACGCTCGACTCCGAGGCGACGGGAACTCCGCCCCTGACTTTCCAATGGTTTCACGACGGTGTACCGGTCAACGGCCAGATTCTCTCGCAGTTGACGCTGACCGCGCTCAAGCTGGCGGACTCCGGAAACTACACGGTCAAGGTGACAAACATTGCGGGATCGGCGACCAGCGCACCTGCTCAGTTGACCGTGCTGGCTCCTCCATCGATCACAACACAACCGGTGGACAAACTGGTCGCCGCGGGCACAACTGTGGAGTTCTCTGTGGTTGCCTCGGGCAGCCCCCCGCTGACCTATCAATGGCTCAAGAACGGCACCGCCTTGGTTGGGTCGACAAATCCGACGCTTGTGCTGACCGGCGTTTCGGCTGCAAACAACGGGGATTACACCGTGCTGGTTTCGAATGCGGTGGGAAGCGTGACGAGCAATGCGGCGAACCTTGAGGTGCTGCAGGCGCCCACGATCGTGTCGCAACCGCCCTCTCAGACGGTGCTCGCAGGCCGCACGATAATCCTGGACGTCGCTGTCGGCGGTTCGGTGCCTTATACCTTTGCGTGGTACAAGGATGGTGTGCTGCTGCCGAATGAGACACAGCCAATCCTGAGGTTCACAATCATCAAGATCGAGGATTCAGGCACGTACACGTTCAAGGTCAGCAATGCAGTCGGATCCGCAACGACGACACCGATCGTCCTGCGGGTAGTTTCTGCCCCGGTCGTGACGCGCCAGCCTGTGACGCAGGCGGTGCGTACAGGTGGGACGGCGACATTTTCAGTCGAGGTGAGCGGGACCTCTCCCTTCACGTATCAATGGCAGAAGGATTATGGAAACATCCCAGGGGCTACAAGTCCCCAGTGGGTGATTCCATCGGTGAGCCAGCAGGATGTCGGTACCTACACGGTTGTTGTGACCAATGAAGTGGGCAGCGTGCGAAGCCAGGAGGCCTACCTTGCGATCGTACCTGCGCCGAGGATCAACTTGCAGCCGCAGAGCATCACGGTTGCGCAGGGAAGCCCTGCATTTCTTGAAGTTACGAGTCCTGATGGACCCTCGACGCTGTCCTACCGCTGGTGGCGCAACGGCGAACTTGTGGTGGGCGCGAATTCCTCAAGGCTCGATATCGCATCCGTTCAGCCGGGCCAGGTTGGAATCTATCAGGCCGAGCTCACAAATTCTGGCGGCACAACGATGAGCCGACCTGCCATCGTCGGCATCACAATCCCCGCCAAGACAGCGGGAGCGGTGGAAACGCGGCCCGAGTGGCAGAACATTGTGCATTCCAACGGAAATGTGTACGATCAGCACGTGCTGGATGGCGTGGTCGGCTCGCTCGTCGCAGACCCGGGCCAGATTTCGCGGATCTCATTCATCGATGCGCAGGGAGACATCGTGCAGGTGGAGATGTCAGGTCAGGGAACGCTGACTATCGCCCTTGCGAATTCCTCAGGCCCGGCTGAAGCCGCAATGTACAATCAACCCGGCGTGCTCTACATGAAGGGGCAGGCAACGCTGGTGCTCGCAAACGCGAACGAATCCACCCATGTCGCGGTATTCTCGGTCGGATCGGCAACAAATCCCGCAGTGATCAAGCCGGGCGTGACCTATGAGGGATGGGCAAGCCTGCGCGCACTGGCTTTGCACTCGGGCGGCAACAAGATCGGAGGCGTGCGGCTCGGCAACGCGCGATTCGAATCCACGGTGGGGGTTACGGGACTTTGGGCCCCGGGTGTCAGCTCACAGACTGTATTCCTGAGTGACCTTGCCGCGTACTCAAACGCGACACCTGTACTCGCGATGTCGGCGACGACGGAAATAGGAGTGACCGGTGGAGGTTTGTTCCAGCCAAACGGGAAGGCAATCCAGGTCGAGGGAATCAGTGGCCTGCGCATGCGCGCAGGAACGTCATCCAGCGGCCAGATCATCGGTCCCAGTGCCCTTCTAGGTCGCATCGAGCGGGATGGCGTCGATGTCACGGGCACGATTGTACTGCCCGGACAATAGGAAGACGTCAGCCTGAGGTGCTCACTCCTTCGGCCAATTCCCCGCTTACCACCTGATTGATGCGCTCCATCAGGTTTTCACGGGCGAATGGTTTTCGGAGGAAGAGTGTCGAGTCATTCAGCAGATCGCCTAACGCGGATTCGCGATCAGAGTAGCCGCTCATGAGAAGGACGCGGATGTCACCGCGCAGGTTTCGCATCTGCTTCAATGCACCGACGCCATCGAGGCCTGGCATCGTGAGATCCAGTATCACAAGATCATAGGTATCCGGGCGCCTATGAAACCGCTCGACGGCCTCGATTCCGTCTGACGCGGTTTCCACAGAAAATCCTTCGAGGGCAAGAACCTCGGCGGTGACAGTGCGTATCTCGGGTTCGTCATCGACGAGCAGGATCCGCAGCGACTGACGCTGTTCCTCAGAGAGGCGGGGGGCGGGGCATGGCAAGGAATGACTTGAGTCCACCGACGCACTCTGGAGAGGGAGACACATCCGGAATGTTGATCCTTCTGTCGGAACACTCTCGACAAAGAAGCAGCCATTGTGAGCACGGACGATTCCAAGGACTGCAGCGAGTCCAAGGCCGCGTCCGGTAAACTTGGTGGTGAAAAATGGATCGAAAATCTTTGCGAGTGTCTCCTCGTTCATGCCGCATCCGGTGTCCGAAACCTCAAGGAAGGCAAACTGACCTGCTGGTAGATTTTGCCCGATGCAGGCTTGTTCAAGCATGTCGGCGGCAAGCCACGTGCTGCCGGTTCTGATTCGAATGATCCCACCGTATGCGGGGAGCGCCTCCGATGCATTGATCACGAGATTCATCATGATCTGGCTCATCTGTGCGTGATCCACCTCGATGACGGGAGAGTGGGGAGAGAGATCCAGCTCCAGTTGTGCAAGCTTTCCAATGGAAAGCTCCAGCAACTGGGTGGTTTCGCGCACGAGCTTGTTCAGATCGGTTTGCTGGCGGGTGACGGGATTTCGTCCAGCGTAAGCCAGCAACTGGTGGCAAAGGTCCGCGGCCCGGAAGGAGGCCTTTTCTATCGCCTCAAGATGCTTGTCGGTCTCGGAGCCGCCTTCGATTGAATGCCTGCAGAGCTGCGCATTTGCGAGAATTGCGGTGAGGATGTTGTTGAAATCGTGCGCCACACCGCCGGCGAGCACACCGAGGCTTTCGAGCTTTTGGGTTTCCAGAAGCTTGTCCTGGAATTCCTTCTTTGATGACTCGTCCTCCTTGCGGGCAGTGATGTCCTGGAATGATCCGAACAGCCTCACGATCTTGCCGCCGGAATCCCGTTCCGCCCTCCCAATCGAACGAACCCAGATCAGGCGCTTCTTCGCGGTAAGCAATTGCAATTCCAGGTCGAATGGCGTTCCGGACTCGATTGCTTCCTTTGCTGCGGCTCGGATCGTGGGCTGGCTCTTGGGCGCATAGAAGCCGATGGCCTCATCCACGGTCGGGTAGGGCTGTGTTGGATCCAGGTCGTGGATGCGAAAGGTTTCATGCGTCCAGAACAGGGTCTGTTGGGCGACATCAAGTTCCCATCCGCCCACACCAGACACCTCCTGACTCTGACGGAAGAGAGATTCGCTTCGCTTCAGCTCGTTTTCCGTGCGCTTGCGCTCCGTGATGTCGCTGCCTGTTCCAACAATCCGAAGCGGACGCCCGTTCCCATCGCGGCTGACAATTTTCGCGCGATCCAGAAACCACCGCCACATGCCCATCTTGTCGCGAATTCGGTATTCAAATCGCGAGTACATGGGGTGCTCCGGCTGTCGCATGGCTTCCAGCCGCTCCCGGACATAGGCGAGATCATCGGGATGGACGAGCGCGAGAAAGGCGGACTCGCTGGTGATGTCATCGGCTTCGGTGTAGCCAAGCATCTCGCGCCATCGCGGGCTGCGTTCCACGTATCCCGTGGCGACGTTACAGTCCCAGAAGCCGTCCTGGCTGGCCTCCAGAACCAGGGAGATGCGATGCTCGCTGGAGGCGAGCTCATGGGATTGTCGATTCAGGCGGGATACGGTGCGACGTTCCCAGACCCACGCTGCGATGGCGCCAGCAAGCGCGAGCCAGAGGGGAAGAGTATGCAGGTCAAAAGGAATTCCCAGTACCGCAAGCTGCGCGAAGGGTGCGGATTGGCCTGGCGAATTCAAGGAAGCCTCATTGGCGCAGACCTGAGCGACTACAGGCTCTAGCACAAAGGCAATGACAGCACCCTTTCGCGCGCGGCCTCGCGAGCCGCCATATGCGTCGAATATCTTGGGCCATAGCTTCGCCATCCAGCCTACCAATCGACACTCTGGCAAATGGCTGAAAGAAAAGGTCTTCGGACCTCGGGCTGCTACTGCGTGCTTCAGGCCAGTCCTGTTGATCCCATCTCGTTACGCACGAATAATCAATCACTTAACACTCAATGACCAGCTCAAGGAGCTGCTTAGACCTACCACAGTGACGTGGTAATCACCGGGGGGAATGGCACCTGCGGCCGCAGTAAGGCGGAGAGTAATTTCCCGTGAACGGGCGCGCAGGGTACCGGCAAAGGTTTCGAAGCCATTCAAGAGAACGAGTTCCTTGTCTTTCAAATACAGATACGAGGAGGCGAGCCCCAGATTCAGGTCGGAAAGGGTGCATTCGACGTCGATTGTGTAAGGAAGCAATGCACTGCACGCTGTGGGTGCGTGTACCGTGCGAATCGACTCTGGAAGATTCGGTACCTCCACTAGCGTCTCCTTGAGGGCGGCAGGTATGCCTCCGCTGGCTGGTCCTGGGTTGGCCTGGGCCGCCGGGGATGCGAGGACCCGATCAGCCGGCCGCTCTGCGGAAAGCGGGATGCGATGGTATCCTGCAGCAAGCAGCCGGTGCACGTTTGCTCGTTGCTTGAGGTCATTGTAAGGCTCAAACGGGCGTGCTGCCTTCCGATAGTGCAATGTGATCCAGGTGTAGGGCACAATGGCGAGCAGGATCGCGAGAACGATCCACCGCATGGGCCATGGTTTGGAAGCGGGACGGGCGCACATGGAAGGGTCCATCCACGCAGTTGACTTGAAAGGCCGCAATCCTCTTTCAGTGGCCATTGCAGGATGGATGGCGGACACTAAACATTTGCTCCCGATGGAGGCACCCGTTTCGTTGCCTCATTCCATGACATTCTGGTCCCGGTTTTTCATTCCCACTCTCAAGGAAAGTCCCGCCGATGCGGAAATTGCCTCGCACAAGCTTCTCGTGCGCGCCGGACTGGTGCGAAAGCTGAGTGGCGGGCTTTATAGCTTCATGCCACTCGGCCTCCGCGTCATGCAAAAATTGACGCAGATCTGCCGCGAAGAGATGAATGCTGCGTCCGCGATCGAACTGTGGATGCCGCATGTGCATCCAGCCGAAAACTGGCAGGAAGGGCCGCGCTGGGCGGCAGCGAGGGAGATCATGTTCCGCGTGGACAGTGCGGGGGATGGTAAACGGGCACCTCGCGAGCCGGAGTTTGTCCTGGGTCCAACTCATGAGGAGGTCATCACCCCGCTCGTGAGGAGTGAAATCACCAGCTATCGCGACCTTCCGAAGAATTTCTATCAGATTGCGACAAAGTTTCGCAATGAGATCAGGCCGCGATACGGGCTCATGCGGGCAAGGGAGTTTGTGATGATGGATGCGTATTCATTCGATGTGAACGACGAAGCTGCCATTAAGAGCTATTTTGGAATGAAGGCCGCATATGAGTCATTCTTTCGGCGGCTGGGCATTCTCGCCATCGCGGTCGAAGCCGACACCGGTGTGATGGGCGGGAGCTTTTCCCATGAATTCATGGTGCCCGCCGAGGTGGGCGACGATGACATCATCTATTGCGAGGAAAGCGGCTATGCAGCCAATCGCGAGAAGGCAACCAGCGCCCTGGTGCCTGCGGATTTTGCAGATCCCGCGGAAGAAGGCGACGTCTCCTCATTTGATACTCCTGGCGTGGTAACGATCGCGGCACTTGCTGAGGCGCCCTATTCGGTGCCGGCCGCCAAGCAGTTCAAGACGCTGGTCTACATCGGTGACGGCAAGCCATTTGTCGTCATCCTGCGAGGGAACGACGAACTCGAGGAAGCCAAGCTCGGCCAGCTGGGTTTTTCCGTATTCCGGCCTGCCACGCCCGAGGAGATCCTTCCCGTTATGGGAGCAAGGCCTGGGAGCCTGGGCGCCGTGAGAGGCACGATTGCGAATCCCGGTGCGCTTGCCGGGATTTTTGCCGACCATGCGGTGCGTTTGGTTGGCAACGGAACAACCGGTGCCAACCGCGACGGTGTGCACCTCCGCAATGTGAATGTGAAGCGCGACCTCGCCATTGAGCGCTTCGGTGATTTCAGAAAGGTTCACGCGGGGGAGCCGTGCCCAAAATCCGGGCGCCCGCTTAAGAGTCGCCGCGGCATCGAAGTGGGGCATATCTTCAAGTTGGGGACAAAGTATTCGGAAAAATATGGGGCATCGTACACGGATGATCAAAAGCAGACCCACCTCATGGTCATGGGCTGCTATGGCATTGGCATCAGTCGCACCCTCCAGGCGATCATTGAGCAGAGCCACGATGCCGACGGGATCATCTGGCCTTGGCAGGTGGCGCCGTTTCACGTCCTGATCTGCGTGCTGGATCCGCAGGTGGCTGAAGCAATGGAACTCGCCCGCGCTCTCGCGGCTGAGGCGGAAAGGCACGGTGCAGAGGTGCTGATCGATGACCGCAACGAGCGACCTGGAGTAAAGTTCAAGGATGCGGATCTGATCGGATTGCCGCTGCGACTGACGATCGGCGGCAAGGGACTCAAGGAGGGCGTGGTGGAGATGAAGCCGCGCACTTCAAAGGAGGCTCTGAAAATCCCATTGGCTGATGCCTCCGTCCGCCTTGCCGAAATGATCAAGGATCTCTCATCGACATCACGAAGCTGAGTCCTGCGCAAGAGGGCAGAAAGGCTGCATGGCGTCCATTTTCAAGACACAGACCGACCCGGAGACACGAGCCCAGACCGATGTGGAGCTCGAAGGGCGTTGGAATGTCGTTGTACTCAACGACCCCGTTAACCTGATGTCCTACGTCGTGCTCGTTTTCAAGAAGGTGTTCGGTTACAATGAGACCACCGCGCGAAAGCACATGATGGAGGTTCACGAGTTGGGGCGCTCGGTCGTTTGGAGTGGCTGCCGCGAGCGGGCGGAGCACTATGTCTTCACGTTGCAACGCTGGCATCTGACTGTTGTCCTTGAGCCCGATGAAGCGCATTGAGGTCAGGCTCAGTCTTGCAGTTGTTGCTCCCCTGCTGGACGTCATCAAGGCGGCGGCGGATTCGCTCAGCGATGGTCTTGCCGCGCCGAACAGACTGGCGGATGTCGAGCCGGATTTCAGATCGGAGTGGAGAAGCGAGCTTCTCGCCACACAGAATTCCGAGGTGACGCAACTGCTCGCGCTTTTTGACAAGGAATTCTTTGCGACTGGAGTGATTGCGTTCGATCGGGACAATGCCGAACCGGTGGTGCGTGCGTGTGCCGCGGTTCGTCTCAGGCTGCGTGAGCGCCACCTTACCGGTCTTGATGAGGATCTGCTCGAGAGCGGCGATGTTGAACTCGAGGCCCTGCCAGAACCTGCCCGGAAGGCATTCATGTGCTATCTTTTTCTCGCGACCATTCAGGAGTTGATCATCCAGCACCTCGATTCATCGATACTGGAAAGTTAGGGAAGTTGTGTAATGCGAAATATGCAAAGGAAGCACCTTCGGGTTTGACGAACCTGTGAAGCCCTGCACCTTGAGACCGACACCCTGCTGTGTTCGAGGTGCTTTCAATACACGCTCTTTGCCTTTGAATCAAATCGGGAGCCGCCAATACGTCGGTCGCTGCTAGGCCGTAAATCGGACAGCAAAAAGCCGTCGGGGGGCGCCCACCTTAGCTTAAAAAGGTCCTGAGCCTTTGGGCATACGGCACAAGCGGGGTGTCTCTATTTTCCTCATGAATCCAAACGAATCCAACGCGCTGCACATCCTCCATGTGCTCAGCGCGATCATCCTGCTTGCGTTTACCTTCTTCGCCTTTGCTGCACCGGAATCATCGAGGAAAAAGGTCATGATCTGGACTGGTGTTGCCAATCTTCTGATCGTTCTCACGGGGCTACGCATGTGGCAGGGTCTCTATGCGTTTTCGGGAGGGTGGGTGATCGTCAAGATTGTAGCCTGGCTGGGTCTGGCGGCGATAGCGGGGATCGCCTTTCGCAGGCGTGAAAAGGCCGGCGGGCTGATGTGGGCTTCCCTCGCGCTAGCTGCGGTCGCGGTGGTCATGGTCTACGCAAGACCGTTCTAGCCCATTGGTGGCGGACGGGCATGCGCCTTTTGGCGCGATTGATTTCCTTCCGCCATCAGGCAGGGTGTAGTGATGGATACGCTCTGTGGCCTCTGGATTGATGGCAATGGCGTCGCCCATCTGTCACTTGCCACCGAAGACGGTCGACGCATCACGCGCACCGCAACGTTCCAGCCCTTTGCGTGGGCTGGTTCGCAGATGCTCGAGGGGGACTCCTCCGACATTAAGCAGATATCGCTGCGCGGAACTGCTCCCTATTCCGTGCTTGTGCAGGCAGAGTCGCTCAAGGCGTACGAGGCGTGGCTGTCGCGTGCAAAATCGGCCAGCGGGCTTGTTGATTCCCTCAGACCTCTCGAGTCCCAGTTTCTTCTGCAGAACCGCCAGCGCCTCTTTTCGAATCTGCCATTTTCGGGACTGCGACGATGTCAGATGGACATCGAAACCGGCTCCGAAAACGGAACCTTCAGCAATGCATCACGGGTTGGCGACCGCATCCTCGCCATCGGTCTCCAGTTTGGCACGAGGAACCGTACCCTGGTCCTTACCGAGATGACCAATGCAGGGGAGAGGTCCCTGCTCGAAGAGTTGAACCAAGTGCTGGCGGAGGAAGATCCCGATACCATTGAAGGACACAATCTGTTCAAGTTTGACCTTGAGTACCTGCGTATCCGCTGCCGCCGACTGAAAGTCGCGTGCAAGTGGGGGCGCTTCAACCAGGACGCGGGCTGGCGCAGCGCTCGTTTGAAGGTGGCTGAGCGATGGATCGATTTTCCACGATGCGACATTCCTGGGCGCGCAATTGTGGATTCCTTCCTGCTTGTTCACCTGTATGACATCGCTGCGAGGGAGTTGACCTCGTTCGGGCTCAAGGAAGTGGCGGTTGCGCTAGGCATCACATCTCCGAATGCAGCCGCAGAGGGCACTCGAACCTATCTTCCGGGAAACATGATCCAGGATGCGTTTCTCAACGAACGGGAACGTTTTCTGCATTACCTTGCGGATGACCTGCGTGAGACTCGTGGCATCGTCGATCGTCTCCTGCCGACCTACTTCGAGCAGACCAAGACCTTTCCGATCCTGTTTCAGGATGCGATGCTCCGGGGAACGACCACAAAGATCGATCTGCTCTTTCTGGAGGAATATTTTCACGCCCGCGAGTCCTGTCCCGTCCCCCCGGAGGTGCGTCCCTTTGAAGGGGGCTTTACACGGAGTTTTCAGGAAGGCGTCTTTCATCATGTGCTCCATTTCGACGTGGCTTCCCTTTATCCGAGCCTTCTCCTGGGAATTGGACGCAATCCCAAGGCAGACACGCTGGGTGTGTTCATTCCCCTGTTGAAGCAATTGCGGACCTACAGACTGCAGTTCAAGCAACTCGCCCGCACGGCACCCACCGCGGAAGAGCGGATGGAGGCTCAGGCACGACAGTCCAGCTTCAAGGTTCTCATCAATTCCTTCTACGGCTACTTGGGGTTCTCAGGTGCGCGATTTGGCGACGGTGATCTGGCGGCGGAGGTGACACGACGCGGACGCGAATTGCTTCAAGTGTTGATTGGTGAATTTCAGAAGCATGACTGTGTGATTCTCGAGGCGGATACGGACGGAATTTATCTTTCGTCAAAGCGATATTTTGCCGAGCCCGAATCGCTGCTGGCGGTGGTGGCGCCCATTCTCCCACCAGGAATTGAGTTGGAGTTCGATGGGCGCTTTGACGCGATGTTCTGCTACAAGGCGAAGAACTATGCCCTGCGTGATGGAGACGCAGTGACTTTTCGGGGCAGCGCGCTGCGGTCGCGCGGAATTGAGCCATATTTGAAGGCACTCACCGATCAGATGATTCAATTTCTGCTCGGGCTTGAGGTCGAAGCGCCGACCAAGAGCATTGAGCGGCTGCGGCGGCAGATTGCCGATCGCAGTCTGCCGGTTGAACAACTCGCGAGGACGGAGAACCTGAGTATGGGCGTGGATGCCTATGAGAAATTTGTCGCAGGAGGTGGAAAGCCTCGAAGAGCGAGCGCGGAGGCGGCGCTGATGATGGCGTCACGCCCAA
Source organism: Verrucomicrobiota bacterium (assembly GCA_014584295.1). Classification (GTDB taxonomy): domain Bacteria; phylum Verrucomicrobiota; class Verrucomicrobiia; order Opitutales; family Opitutaceae; genus UBA6669. The sequence goes on along the minus strand of JACTNC010000034.1, from coordinate 123,806 downwards.
AGGCAGGAGACAGGGTATCCTATTACATCACGATCAAGAAAAAGGGGGAAGGTAGCGACTGGCAGCGTGCGCGCCCCGTTTCGCTTTTTGATCCGGTGCAAAGTCCCTACGATCCGGAACACTATCTTGAAAAGTTGGATGACTGGATCGATCGCTATGGCTCTTACCTTGGCATAAAGAGGGTGAGCGAGCAGACGGAGTTCAAGCTTGAATAGCCTGATCGAATCATCGTTGATCAGGAATCTTCCCAGCGCTTGGCGCGCGCCAAGGCCTTGTTCCAGCCGGCGAGGGAAGTTCGGCGCTGGGACGGCTTCATACCCGGTGCAAAACGCCGATCGACCTGCCATTGCGCGGCGATCTCTGAGGTGTTCTTCCAATAACGGACGGCAAGCCCGGCAAGGTAGGCAGCACCCAGCGCGGTCGTTTCCGCTACGCGCGGGCGCACGACAGGAACACCGAGCAGATCCGCCTGGAACTGCATCAGGAGATTGTTGGCGCATGCACCGCCGTCGACGCGCAGTTCCTTCAGGCGAATGCCTGAGTCAGATTGCATGGCATGGAGCACATCGTGCACCTGGTAGGCGATTCCCTCGAGTGCAGCACGGGCAATGTGTGCAGCATTTGTTCCCCGGGTGAGTCCCGCAATCAGGCCGCGCGCGTATTGGTCCCAATGCGGTGCACCGAGGCCGGCAAACGCGGGAACAAGATAAGTGCCACCATTGTCGGGAACCTGGGCGGCCAGCGCCTCGACCTCTGCGGATGATTTGATGAGGCCGAGCCCGTCCCGAAGCCATTGCACGACTGCGCCCGCGATGAAGATGCTGCCTTCGAGTGCGTACTCCGTCCTGTCGCCGATGCGCCACGCGATCGTCGTCAACAGATTCTTCTTTGAAACGACGGGTTTCGTACCGGTATTCATCAGCATGAAACAGCCGGTCCCGTAGGTGTTCTTGACCATGCCCGACTGCGTGCAGGCCTGGCCGAAGAGGGCAGCCTGCTGGTCACCCGCGATGCCGGCAATGGGTATGGGGGCACCCAAAAGGGAGCATTCGCCGTAGACCTCGCTTGATGCGCGGACCTCCGGAAGTACGGCGCGCGGCACTCCCAGGAGTTTCAACAGCTCATCATCCCACGTGCAGGTCTTCAGGTTGAAGAGCATGGTGCGCGATGCATTTGAGACGTCGGTCACATGGACTCTCCCGCCGGTGAGATTCCAGACCAGCCAGGAATCAATCGTACCGAACGCAAGCTCACCGGCCCGTGCGCGTGCCATTGCACCCGGAGTATTCTTCAGAATCCAGGCCAGTTTTGTGCCGGAGAAATAGGCATCGATCACGAGCCCGGTCTTGCGCCTTATCAATGCGGCCTTGCCGGATTTCTTCAGCCGATCGCAAACCGCCGCAGTGCGCCGATCCTGCCAGACGATCGCGTTGCACAAAGGCACCCCGGTCTTGCGATCCCAGACCACGGTGGTTTCCCGCTGGTTGGTGATGCCGATGGCTGCAATGTCGGTCGCGGACAGTCCTGCCTTGGCAACGGCATCCGCTGCGACTCCGGATTGAGTGGCCCAGATCTCAGCGGCATCGTGCTCAACCCAGCCGGGTCGCGGGAAAATCTGGCGGAATTCGCGCTGCGCGACGGAGACAATTCCTCCTGACTGATCAAAAATGATTGCGCGAGAGCTCGTCGTGCCCTGATCGAGGGCGAGGATGAATTTCATGATGACGCAGGATTACCAACAGAAACCAAAGAGCATCGCGCCCAGAACGCCGCCGATGATCGGCCCGACAACCGGAATCCAGGCGTACGCCCAATCGCTGGACCCCTTTCCCGCAATGGGAAGGATAGCGTGGGCAATCCGCGGGCCCAGGTCGCGTGCAGGATTGATTGCATAGCCGGTCTGGCCGCCCAGGGAAATGCCGATGGCCCACACGAGCAGTCCCACGAGAAGCGGGGAGAAGCCCTTGTCGAAGCCGCTATTGGGAACGAGATTTTCCGGGCGCAGGATCGCGAGCATGCCGCAGACGAGGACTGCAGTACCAATGATTTCACAGAGGAGATTGCTCAGGGGGGAACGAATCGCAGGGCCCGTGGAGAACACGGCGAGCTTGTTGCCCTGATCCGTCGTTGCGCGCCAGTGTGGGAGGTAGGCAAGCCAGACGACCACGGCACCGAGGAACGCACCGATCATCTGTGCAGCGAGATAGGCTGGCACAGCGCTCCACGCGAACCTGCCGGTTGCGGCAAGCCCGATGGTGACTGCCGGATTGATGTGTGCACCGCTGATGGAGTTGACGGAGTATACGGCAAGTGTGACCGCCAGCGCCCAGCCGGTGGTGATGACGATCCAGCCAGAATTGTTGCCTTTGGTTTTTCCGAGGAGTACATTGGCGACCGCGCCGTCTCCGAGTATGACAAGCAGGGCTGTGCCGAGCATTTCGGCCGTGAATGTGGACATGTTGTGTGTGTTTGTTGGGGAGAAATTCGTGACACTAGGACAAGCCGCGCCGCAACGGGCAGCTTGCATGCCTGGGGAAGATCAAGACCAGCTCAGGTCGGTCTTTGAGAAGGGGAGCGTACGAATCCGTTTGCCGGTCGCTGCAAAAATGGCATTTGCCACGGCAGGCGCCAGCGGTGGCAGCGCGGGCTCGCCCAGACCGGTGGGCGGATTATCCGTCAGATTGAAATGCACCTCCACATGAGGGGCGTCGGCGATGCGCAGGAGGTGATAATCGTTGAAGTTTCCAGTCAGGACACGGCCTTGCGCGATGGAGATCTCCTGAAGCGCCGCGGCGCTTAATCCATCAACAATAGAGCCCGCGACCTGATTTTCGGCTCCGCTAGGATTGACGATCTGAGATCCAACATCCCCCACCACAACGACCCGTTCCACCTTGAGGACTCCACTCTTGGAGACATTCACCTCCGCAACATTGGCAAAGTAGCCGCGGTGGCTGAAATGGAAGGCGATGCCCTGGCCCTGCCCGCGTGGAAGTTTCCTGCCCCATCCGGCCTTTTCTGCCGCCATCTTGACAACGGCGTACATGCGCGCCGCATCGTAACCGTTGGGGCGCTCACCCGGTGTGGTGACCATGCCGCGATCCTTCAGCAGCGATAGGCGTACTTCGAGTGGATCCCGACCAGCGGCGGAGGCGAGTTCATCGATGAAGCTCTGAATAACCCATGAGAACACGCAACTTCCCGGCGCGCGCCAGGGTCCCATCGGAATATGCGTGACGATCATGGATTGTTCCGCCCGATAGTTCGGAAGGAAACGGGCGGGAAATTCATCGGGCGAAAGCGCCCCTCCGGAGCCCGGGGCTTTGCCTTTCGCATTGCCGAATGTGACAAAATGATTCTGCCACGCGATGATGTTGCCCTGTGCATCGACGCCACCCTTGAGGTGGTGTATTCCACCGGGGCGATAGTGATCATGCCGGAGGTCGTCCTCGCGCGACCAGGTAAGCTTGATCGGTGCACTCACGCGATGGGCGATGGCTGCGGCCTCGACCATAAAATCGCTGCTCAGCCGTCGACCGAATCCCCCGCCGATGCGGGTAATGTTCACCTTGATCCGATCCTTGGGCAGATTGAGTACGGAACTGATCAGGTCCTGTCCACCGGCGGGGCGCTGGGTTGGCGCCCAAAGTTCCATCACGCCATCCTTGAAGTGGGCGGTGCAATTCTGGGGCTCGAAGTTGGCGTGGGATACAAAGGGGTACTCGTAGCGCGCTTCGATCGTCCGCACTGCGGTGTTGAGCGCCTTGGCTACGTCACCGTCGTCACGGAGAAGCTGCTCACCTGGGGTTTCCGCAAGTTTTCCGGCGGTAGCAAGGTATGATTCCCAACTGTCATTCGCATGGGGACCTTCGTTCCATTTGACCTTCAGTTTGCGCCGGGCGCTGAAGGCGGCCCAGGTTGAATCTGCAAGGATGGCCACACCAGGCATGAGCCCGTTCAGATTCGATGTGCCCTCAATGATGAAAGCGTCTTTCACCCCAGGCAGCGACTTGATTTCCGCGAGGTTGCCGTCGACAACCTTGCCGCCGAAGACGGGACATTTCTCGTAAACGGCATAAAGCATTCCGGGCAACACCTGATCAATACCGAAAAGGGGTTTGCCTGTGACAATGGCTGGATTGTCGACGCCGCTGATCCTCTGGCCGATGATCTTGAAGTCCTTGGGCTCCTTGAGACGAACCAATTTCAGATCCGGTACCGGGAGTCCTGCTGCGTCCGCCGCAAGATCGCCGTAACTCGCGCTGCGTCCTGAAGGCGAATGGAAAACCCGGCCGCCGGCAGCATGGCACGATCCGCTGTCGACGCCCCATCGCTGGGCCGCCGCCTGCACAAGCATCATGCGCGCCGATGCTCCGAGCTGACGGAGCGGAGTGTAGTTTCTGGGAGTTGCCATGCTGCCGCCGGCAACCTGAGTCCCGTAGATGGGGTCCAGTGGAACAAGTTCCACGGTGATGTCCGTCCAGTCCACCTCAAGTTCCTCCGCCACAAGCATGGGCAGGGATGTTCGGACTCCCTGGCCTCCCTCGGGGGAATGGGCAGCAATAAAGATGGCGCCGTCGGTTCCGATGCGCACAAACGCATTGAGGGATGCGCCTCCCACGGAATCCGCCTTTGCGACCACATCGCGTTTGCTGGCGAATGTATCATCCGTGAGACCCAGGTACGTGCCGAGTATCAGGCCACCGCCTGCAAAACTTGAGAGTTTGAGGAAATCGCGGCGATTGAGGGATGTGGCGAGCGTTGTCATGGCGAGGGTTTTCAGCTCTTTGAAATTACTGTGGGGCGGCCTGAGTAGACTGGGCAATGGGGAGCATTGCAGCAGGAGGAAGGCTGTGCATTTGCCGACGGGGCGTCAATCCAAGGTGCAGGGCAAGCAAATGCCGAGCCCCCGTCCATCCGGCTGCTTGCCAATCGGGCAGAATTGCTATCGGTTGATGAGATTAGGGGTGCTCCCCTCCCGGACTGCCAAGACTTGCAATTCTATCCTTCCTTTCCCATGCCCAAGAAAATCAATATCGCGATTGTTGGCCTCGGTTTCGGGGCGGAGTTTATTCCCATCTATCAGGCCCATCCTCAGGCAAACCTGGTTGCCGTGTGCCAGCGGGATCCACGGAAACTCGCCGCGATCCAGGCGGCCTTCGGAATCAGCAAGGGCTATGCTGACTACGATGAGCTGCTGAAGGATCCGGAGATTGACGCGGTTCACATCAACACCCCGATTCCTGACCATGCCTCACAGGCTCTGAAGGCTTTGAAGGCGGGGAAGCACGTGGCCTGCACCGTGCCCATGGCGACTTCGATTGCAGATTGCAGGAAGATCGTGGACCTGTGTCGTAAGACAGGCCTGCGCTACATGATGATGGAGACGGTTGTCTACGCCCGGGAGTTTCTGTTTATCAAGGAAAAGTACGACCGTGGGGAATTGGGAAAGATCCAGTTCCTGCAAGCGAGTCACCAGCAGGACATGGACGGATGGCCAAACTACTGGCCGGGGTTGCCACCGATGTGGTATGCGACGCATTGTGTGGGGCCGATGCTCGCACTCACCGATGCCCAGGCGGAGTATGTCTCCTGTTTTGGATCTGGCACCATCCGGGCCGAATTGATCAAGCATTACCAGTCACCGTTTGCGGTGGAGACCGCGCATGTGAAGCTCAAGGACACCGATCTCACTGCGCGGATCATCCGCTCGCTCTTTGATACTGCCAGACAATATCGGGAAAGCATCGATGTCTACGGATCGAAGCAGTCCTTTGAGTGGTCGCTGATCGAGCACGAACCGCATGTGCTTCACACAGCGAAGAAGCCTGAACACAAGATTCCCAGGAAGATCAAGGTCCCGGACTACGCCCGGCGCCTGCCGGCCGGAATCAGGAAATTCACCACCAAGGGCGTGTACGATCTGGGCAAGAAAACACACCTCAGCTTCACGCAGGGCGCAGGGCATGGCGGATCGCATCCGCATCTGGCGCACGAATTCATCAGCGCGCTCGTTGAAGACCGTGATCCGTATCCAAATGCCGTAAAATCCGCCAATTGGACGTGTGTCGGCCTCTGCGCCCACGAATCTGCGCTGGCGGGTGGAAAGATCGTGAGACTCCCTGCGTTCACACTCAGCTGAGGTGGGTGCGGATCACATTTCCTTAAACGCCATGAAAGGCGTTCGTCTGATCGGGCGCATTCTTTTGGCGTGCGCCTTCATCCTGATCGCGCCTTTGCGCGGAGCCGAGGTCGCCGTCAAACGAATCCTTTTTGTCGCGGGTGAGAAGAGCCACGCGCCCGGCGCCCATGAATTCCCTGCGGGCTCCAGGCTTCTCGCGAGTGCGCTGAATACAAGTGGACTAAGTGTCGCCGCGGATGTCTCGCTGGGATGGCCGGGCGACAGCGATGCGCTCGAGCGGGCGGACCTTATCGTCCTCTATTCTGATGGATTGGCAAAGCATGTTGCTCGAGGAAAAGGGGGCTGGCTGCGTGCGCGAATGGAAAAGGGCAGGGCACTTGCCGTGCTGCATTTCGCGCTTGAGCCACCGGAGGACGACCCGCAACTCCGGACGCTTCTGCTCGATGCGATAGGGGCATGTTTCGAGGTCGACTGGTCGGTGAATCCCATCTGGAAATTGAACGGCGTGGCGGATGCAACGAATGTCGCTTCACACGGCGTTGGTGCGCTGAGCGTGGAGGATGAGTGGTATTATCATCTTCGTGTTCGAGATCGCCCGCCGGCTCCCCTGCCGCTGTTGAGTACAGTTCCCCCTTTGGGTTCGCTGGGGCAGGACGGTCCACGCTCCGGGAATCCCATCGTGCGGCTTGCGCTCGAGCGGAAGGAACCGCAACTGCTTGCCTGGACTTTTACGACTGAGCATGGCGCGCGCGGTTTCGGTTTTACAGGCGGACATTTTCACCGCAACTGGTACGATGACGATTTCCGACGCCTGGTTCTGAACGCGCTTGTCTGGTGCTGTGGGCTTGAAGTACCGGCCGGTGGTGTTGTTTCCGCTCCACCTCGCGAACCGGTTTATGCAACACTGGACGAGGCGATCGCACGCGGAGACGCCGACGATGTGAAGCGGCACCTGGCGTGGGACCCCAAGCGTGTGACGGGTGCCGTCGGCGCAAGAATGAAACCGCTGCATCAGGCAATCCTGCGCCGCAAGCCTGAGATTGTCGCGCTCCTGTTAAGCGCCGGGGCGAGTCCCTTGGTTCCGGACTCCTCCGGGCGCTCGCCACTGCACCTTGCGGTTGAGCGTGGTGATGTCGAAACTGTTCGGACGCTCCTGAAGGCAGGTGCGGATCCAACGGTGCGCGATGGCAGAGGATGGACACCCCTGCATCATGCGGCTGCCAAGAACCAGATCGAAATTGCCCGTTTGCTTCTCGATGCACCGACGGATCCGAACATCCTGAGTGAACTCGGTGGAACACCGTTGCATGAGGCCGCAGCCAGTGGCAGCGCCACGCTTGCGAAGCTGTTTGTTGAGCGAGGAACTGATCCGACGATTCGCTCTAAGCCAGGCGTAACCGCATTGGATATTGCCCGCGAGTACAAGAACGCGGACGTGATCACCTACCTTGAAGGCCTGGCAAATCGAGCAGGCCGGAAAAAGTGACCCAGGCTACCCGTCGAGACCAAGGTCGCGCCAGCGTGCGATTTCGTGTTTGATTGCGACGGCCATGCCATCCAACGCCGAAGAAGGTGGTTGAGAACAGACGTGAAGTCCAAAGGCGAGGGCATAGGCCGCCTGCAGTGTTCGTTCCGGAGCCCTGGGGTGGGTCCATTCGCGCGATAGGAAATCCCAGCACCAGGGGCGCGCGGCAAGAAACGCGAGGGTATCCTGCCATTTCAGCGTGAGGCGATACGTGTTCACTTCATCGCGCAGTTTGCGTCCCGGAGAGCTGCTCACGTGATGGATCACCGTGCTTCTCATTGCGACGGCATTGGTTTTTCTCGCAGCAAGGACGCGAAGGCAGAGGTCGACGTCCTCGCAGCCATTGACGAACCGTGTGTCGAAGCCGTTCAGTTCGATCCAGAGTTGTCGTGAAATGAGGAAGCAGGCGCCCGTTGTGGCTACGACCCGCCGATATCCGCGGACACAATCAATCGGAGCGCCCGACCAACGCTCGCGGATATGTTCAGGCTTGCCCTTGAGATTGATGCAGATTCCAGCGTGATCCAGCAGGCCCGTGCCGGATGCGATCTGACAATTTCCAATGGCACCCGCTTTGGAGCCGAGACGACGATGTACCGCGAGCATCGGCTCGAGCCAGTGCTTCGTTAGCACGAGATCATTGTTGAGAAGCACGATGAGCTCGCCGCGGGCCATTTCAACACCTCGATTGACTGCAACAGCGAAGCCCTGGTTGCAGGGGTTTTGTGCAGATCGGATTTTGGCTTCGTTGAGCGACGCCAGCCACGCAGGGGTTGCATCGGTGCTCCCGTCGTCGATGAAGATGAGCTCCCAATCCAGGCCGGACGGAACGGTGGCCCGCAGGCTGAGGAGCATTGCCTGCGTCAATGCCAGGCAATTGAACAGAGGGACAACGAAGGAAATCTTGGGACTTGCCGAAAGCGAGGGGATCGCAGGCATCGGCAATCTGGGTACGCGCTCAGGCTAGGAGCCGGCGCAGGTATTCGCCGTAGCCAGACTTTCCGAGTCGCTTGATCTGCGCGTCGAGAGCGGCGCGATCCAACCAGCCCTGACGCCAGCCAATTTCCTCGAGACAGGCGATCTTGAGTCCCTGCCTGTTTTCAATGACGTGGACAAATTGAGCCGCATCAAGGAGCGAGTCGTGAGTGCCGGTGTCGAGCCAGGCTGTACCGCGACCGAGGATTTCCACCTGCAGATTGCCTTGTTCCAGATAGCGGCGATTCAAGTCGGTGATCTCGAGTTCTCCGCGGGCAGACGGCTTGAGGGAACGCGCAAGACTGACGACGGACTGATCGTAGAAGTAGAGTCCCGGAACCGCAAAGTTCGATTTGGGCTTCACGGGTTTTTCTTCAAGGGAAAGTACACGCCCGTCGGGAGCGAATTCGACGACACCGTATGCGGTCGGATTGGAGACGTGATACCCAAAGACCGTCGCGCCTTGCGTGCGCATTGTTGCGGACTGTACGGAACGTTGGAAATCATGTCCGTAGAAAAGATTGTCTCCCAAAACAAGGGCGGAGGGAGCTTTCCCGTCGAGAAACCCGGCATCCGAGGCAATGATGAAAGCCTGCGCTAGGCCGTCCGGGCTCGGCTGTTCGGCGTAGCTGAGTGTCACGCCGAACTGCGAACCGTCACCGAGGAGCCGCTTGAACAGCGGAAGGTCTTGGGGAGTCGAGATGATCAGGATCTCCCGAATGCCGGCGAGCATCAGCACCGAAAGGGGATAGTAGATCATCGGTTTGTCATAGACGGGCATCAACTGTTTTGAGACAGCGATGGTGAGCGGATAGAGCCGCGTTCCGGATCCGCCGGCGAGGACGATTCCGCGTCGCGATGTCGTGGGGGAGGGAGAGAAGGTTGCCACAGGAAATCCTCAGGAAGCAGTGCCGAGCCTTTGTCTCTGGTAGGTCCGGCGAGAAATATCGGCGGCCCAATCGCGATGAGTGAGGTACCAGTCGACCGTCTTTTCGATGCCCGAGTCAAAATTCTCCTGGGGCACCCAGCCGAGCTCCGTGCGGATCTTTGTGCTGTCGATCGCATAGCGACGGTCGTGTCCCGGACGATCTGCCACGAATGCGATCTGCGTGGAGTAGGACTTGCCGTCGACTCGCGGGCTCTTCCGGTCGAGCAAGGAGCAAATGCGTCTCACGATTTCCAGATTAGGACGCTCATTCAATCCGCCCACATTATAGGTCTCGCCGACGCGGCCCTTCTTCAGCACGAGCCAGATTGCTGAGGCATGATCCTCGACATACAGCCAGTCGCGGATCTGCTGGCCGTCTCCATAGACGGGCAGGGACTTGCCCTCGAGCGCATTGAGGATCATCAACGGGATCAATTTTTCCGGAAAATGAAACGGACCGTAGTTGTTCGAACAATTGGTCGTGAGCGTCGGCAGATGATAGGTGTGCTGAAAGGCTCTCACCAGATGGTCGCTGGAGGCTTTTGACGCGGCGTAGGGCGAGTTTGGTTCATAGGGACACTCCTCGTTCCATGGTGCGTCGCCAGGCTTGAGCGTGCCGTAGACCTCGTCGGTCGACACATGAAGAAATCGAAAGCCCTCCTTCTTTGCGGACGGTAGGGCGCTCCAATAGCGACGGGCGGAGTTCAGCAGTCGAAGTGTGCCCAGCACGTTGGTCTGCACAAAAGGCTCGGGTGAGTCGATTGAACGGTCGACATGGCTCTCCGCGGCAAAATTCAGGATCGCGTCGATCGCATGTTCCTTGAGCAATCGTGCCGTCAACGCTTCATCTCCGATGTCGCCATGGACAAACACGTAGCGCGGATCGCCTGCAAGGTCCGCGAGGTTTGCGGGATTGCCGGCATAGGTCAGCGCGTCGAGATTGACCAGCCGGGAAACGTTGCTCCCGCGTTCGCCCAATCGCTGACGGATGAAGTTGCTTCCGATGAACCCGCATCCTCCCGTGACGAGAATATTCGAACCTTGATTCATGCCGCAGCCCTCCAGTTGCGGAGATCCCGCGAGATGGCCTCTCGAACTTCGGTCATTTGAATGCCGACGGACGCGAGCTTGGCAGATGACATCACACAATTGCTTCGGGGAGTCTTTGCGGCGGTCTGCATGAATTCGTGTTCATCCTTGAAGAACTGAAAATCCCTGTTGCTGACGCCGCTCTTACGGATGAGCCCGACAACCTCACGGGTTGTGACTTCGCCCGGGTTGGTGACATTGTAGATGCCAAAGGGCACACGCTTTTCCCAGCAGGCAAATGTGGAGGCAACGAACTCATGCAATTGAGAGATCGAATTGGTGGCGTCGAGCAGGCGATTGTAGCGCATCAGCTTTGTCAGGTAATTGCGCGGGCTGTCGATGTGATCGAATGGAATGCGGAGGCGCCAGACGTAGATGTTCGGATGCCCGGCAAGCACCTCCTCGCCGAGCGCCTTTGTGCCGCTGTAAAAGGAACAGTTGTTTTGGCGAAAGGTGAAGTTGGGAGTGTCAGTTTCCGTGAATGGCGTGCCATCCGCACGGGCGCCGGTGTAGATGCAACCGCTCGACACATGCCCCCACGGGATGCCCGCGGCTTCGCAGGCAACAGCGATCGAGCCGGGAAGCACGGCATTTCCCTGGAGGCATTCGGATTTGTGCAATTCGCACGCATCCACATTGGGTTTTCCCGTGTATCCGGCTGCGTTGATTACAAACTCAGGCCGATCCGCCTTGAGGGCGGTGGTCAGAGTAATTGGATTTGCATAGTCCAGCTCACTGCGACGCAGATTGCGAAACGGGATTCCCTTGCGGGAAAGCAGTTGCTGATAGGCATGGCCGACATATCCGGAACCGCCGAGCAGGTAGATCATAGGCTCAGCCATGGTTGGGTTGAACCGAATGTGCCTCAAGTCGAAACGCGACGGGTGGAATACCCATGAAATGGATGCCTTGGGCAGAAACGGATATGATCCGTGGGATTCGTCTGGCGTGGAAAGATGCTCCCGGCAAGGGTCAGGGCAAATCCTGGCGACAAACTGATGATGCTTTGGCTGTATCGGCTGATTTTTCTACCAGTCCTCGTTCTTGCCGCGCCCTACTATCTTTGGAGGATGCGAAGGAGGGGCGGATATGGGCGCCATTTTGCGGACAGATTTGGCGGCATGAAGCGCTGTCCGCCGAAGATGTCTGGCGTGAAGCGGATTTGGATCCAGGCCGTGAGCGTGGGTGAGTTGCTGGCGATCGGTCCGTTGCTGGAACGATTGGCTTCCGAGCAATCGTTGGAGATTGTTTTGACGACGACGACGAGTACGGGCTTCCGGCTGGCGGAGGAACGGTACGGAAGGCTTGCAGTGGCAATCGGATATTTTCCCATAGACGCATGGTTTTTCTCCGCGCGCATGTGGCGAAGCCTGGAGCCTGACATTGCCGTGCTTGCCGAAGGAGAGTGGTGGCCGGAACATTTCGCGCAGGCCAGAGGACGCGGTGTGCCCGTGTTCTCAATCAATGGACGCCTCAGCGATCGGAGCCATCGCCGCATGCGTCGGCTCAAGCCTCTGGTCCAATCGCTTTTTGGAAATGTCCGGCAGATTCTCGCCAGTTCCGAACAGGATCGCCTGCGGTTCTGCGATGTTGGTTTCCGTCGGGATCAGGTGACTACAACCGGAAATCTCAAGCTCGACATCACTATGCCTTCACCTGCACCGGCGGAGACGGAAGCGCTTCGTTCCTCGCTCGGTTTTCCGAGCGGTGACTTCGTCCTTCTCGGTTCATCGACTTGGCCGGGAGAGGAACGTGCACTTCTCGATGCGCTCACAGCCATGCGGAGCAAAGGAGTGCGGAGCCGCTTGTTGCTTGTCCCGCGCCATGCGGAACGGCGGGAAGAAATCATTCCAGAACTCGAGAAATCGGGTTTCCGGTTCCATGTGAGGTCGCGAGGTCCCAGCAATGGGGAGGTCGACATCCATCTTGCGGACACCACGGGCGAACTGCGGCGATTGACCACCGTGGCTGATCTCGTCTTTGTGGGTAAGAGCCTTCCGCCCCACAGCCAGGGACAGACACCGATTGAAGCAGCTGCAATGGGCAAGCCGTTGCTGTTCGGTCCCGGAATGAGCAACTTTCGCCCCATTGCCCGAGACCTTGTGCAATGCCATGCAGCTCGGATCGTGGGGAGTGGCACGGAATTGGTGAGTGCCACATTGGAACTGGCAGGAGATGCGCGCAGACGGGAAGAAATGGCGGAGGCCGCCAGGTCCTGGCATCGAGCCAACCTCGGCGCCCTGGATCGCACGTTTGAATACCTGAAAAGACAAATTTCTTGAGTACTCAAGGATGAGTCAGTCGACGCGATGAGAGAGATTTCAGCGTGTCTCCATTGCGAAATGGCCGTACTGGTGTCGGAGAATTTCTTGCTGCGATGCGGGACGCTCGTAGGTGATCGGTGAGCATACCTGAGAGGATTGTGCAGATGTAGTGCACAGCCGCGGATGTTTGCCGACAGTTGGCTTTTCGGCATAGATATTTGGGTTGCCGGGCGATTGATCCGATCTAAAACGGATCCCTTTAGCTGGATGCAAACCCACGGTCCCAAGCGAATCTATACACCCCGTTCGGTCGAGTATTGGTTTGAAAAGCTTTCGAGCGAATGGGAATCGACCTTTTCGCCCCGCCAACTGGATGAGGGAGCCAGGATCTATCGCCACGGCGAGGTGCGAGAACTGGAAATCACGGACAAGGATGCGATTGTGCATCGTCGGGTGGAAAAGAGGGATGAATACGCGGTCATCGAGTGGCGCCCGGATGGCCTCAGCGTGAGATCTTCATCGACGGATATCGACGTGGCTAAGGCATTGGCAGTTGCGGGTATACACGAGATCGAGGAACTGGTTGCAGATGAAATTTCGCCGCTGCCAGGCGAGCGACCAACGGTCGAGGACATCAGCACCGCGTTGCCAACTGCACCTGAGCAGCCTGCTCCTGGCAAGGTTCCTGATCCGGACTTTAACACATCAAAAAGCACGGATCATTCGCAATCAAATGGTCATGGTGTTGCCGGAAAGTCATCCTTGGCGCCGACTGACAAGACATCAGAGGAGCAATTGAGCCGAAGCAATCAGACCTCGCTCTCAATCTCCCCGCCAGAACGAGCTTCTTCTGTCGCTCGGGTGAGTATTCCTTCGCGTTCGTCAGGCTCGGTCAATGGTGGTCCAGCTCGCCCCTTGGTTCTGGTGTTCCGCACACGACCGGAGGGGCTGATTTTCCAGGCATTTTGGCTCAATGGAGACAAATCCAGGACGGCCGCTCACGGTTCATCAGGCCGCGTCGGTGGAGCTGGCAACTTTACCTCAAGTGAGCGAGCGAAGCTGATCGGGCTTGCCGCCTATGCGCGCAAAGCGCACTTCACCTACAACGCGACAAATGCGGATTACACGCTTTCGTCGGTGGTGGAGATCCCAAATTTTCTCAAAGTGACGCTTCCCGCCTGGAAACGCTCATTTGCCGTTGAATTGGACGAGGCCAGTACTCGCCTGTTGCAGGGGCCTCTTTCGATTGAAATCGAGGCGGTGGCAGAGCGACGTGGCGGCAAGGGACCCGGAGCGGGCAGTCTCGACTTGCGCTGGGTATTCCGTGCGGGCGAGCGAATGCTCACCGACGAGGAAGTCGCAGCTGTGACACGAAGCGGCACGAATCCGATGATTGTCCCGAGCCTGGGCATCGTCTCATTGCCAACTGAGAAGCTCGCCTCCGTCACCGCGTGGCAGAAAAACGTCGCCGATTTCCAGACCGAAGGTGCGATTTCACCCTATCTGATTTTTTCCCTTTTCAACGACTCAAAGCTCAAGCTAACGATTTCCCCGGATCTCGAAGCATGGCGGCAGAAGGTTTTGTCGCCTGTTTCCGAATCCAGGGCATTGCCGGAGTGGTTGCGTCCGTATCAGAAGCGTGGAGTCGAATGGCTATGGCATCTGTGTGATACGGGTTGCCATGGACTGCTTGCGGATGAGATGGGGCTCGGCAAGACACTGCAGGTCTTGACCCTGCTCACCGTGCGGAGCGTTCAAGGGCTTCCCAATCTGATTGTATGCCCCGCAAGTGTCGTACCCGTTTGGAGAGAGGAGGCCTCCCGCTTTTTTCCGACCCTGACCATCGAAGTTCTCAAGACAAATCACGACTTCACGACACACAAGGAACCCGTTCTGTGGCTGGCGAGCTACACGCAACTCCGGAAACATCGTCCGTTGCTGGATGCCGTGAATTTCGGGTATGCCGTCCTGGATGAGGGACAGTTCATCAAGAATCCGGATGCGAAGGTGACGCAGACCTGTTTTGCGATCCGGGCTACGCACCGGGTCGTTCTGACCGGAACACCCCTGGAGAACCGGCAACTGGATCTGTGGAGCATCTTCCGATTTCTGTTGCCCGGTCTGTTGGGATCGCGTGGCGGATTTGAAGCCGCGCTGAGTGCGGACCGCACGGGAACACTCGAGCGACTCAGAGTTCAGCTGGCGCCCTTTATCCTGCGTCGCACAAAGGACGAGGTTGCGACCGAGCTTCCGCCTAAAGTGGAGGTCGAGCTGATCTGCCCGATGACCGACGTGCAGCGAACCGAATATGCACGCATCTGCGCGGAGGGGCTTCAGCGCCTTGGGGACGACGTTGGTGCAGCCATTCGCGACAAGAGCTTTGGCTTTCTCGCGCTGCTCACGCGCCTGCGGCAGGTTTGCTGTGATCCGAACATGTTGCCGTGGTTACGGGCGCCACTTTCGGATTCCGGAAAAATCAACCTGCTGATCGAGAAACTCGCGGAGATCGTGAGCAACGGGCACAAGGTGGTCATATTCTCACAATTCGTGATGTTGCTGGATCGCGTGAAGCTCGCGCTCGCGCAAAGCTTCCCGGACCTTCCCCGCTATGAGTTGACAGGCATGACGATCGATCGCCAGAAGCCGGTGCAGGGTTTCCAGAATGCGCCGGGTGCGGCGGCGATGCTCGTATCTCTCAAGGCTGCCGGCACCGGGATAACCCTGCATGCCGCCGACTACGTTTTCCTGCTCGATCCGTGGTGGAACCCTGCGGTTGAAGCGCAGGCTGTGGACCGCGTTCACCGCATTGGGCAAAAGAGCACCGTGTTCGTATATCGCATGGTGACCGGCGGAACCATCGAAGAGCGCATCGAAGTTCTCAAGGCCTCGAAACGGGACCTTTTCGACAAACTCGTTGGTGGTCTTGGCGGTGACTTCGATTTGAGCCAGCACTTCACATCACTCCAGGAACTGACGCAGTTGACGAGTGGCGTAACCGATCCGACCGAGATCTCCATTTGAAGCAGGGGTAGGCTCCAGGGAATTTCTTCTTGCCGCGCGTCTTGTTCAGCCGGTAGTAAACCGGATTCGTAGAATTCCGGAGCAATCCGCGAGTTCCGGGTTCTTTCCAGATCTTCGCCTTATCCGGTTTCTCAAATTCACATTTCAAATGTGCAAATGAATGAAACGTATGGATTTCAACCTATTCCGGGTTGTCATGGCGCTGCTTTGAAGAGAAACTGCAGTTCATGGGGGTCGATAGCTCAACGGTAGAGCAGCGTCCTTTTAAGTCGTTGGTTCTGGGTTCGAATCCCAGTCGACCCACCATTTCAGGCCCGTCTATTCAAGCGGCCCGGGTTTTGAATCTGCCTTTTCGTCCCCTTGCTTCACGATTGAGGCGACCGTTGCGTCGAGG
Source organism: Verrucomicrobiota bacterium (assembly GCA_014584295.1). Taxonomy (GTDB): domain Bacteria; phylum Verrucomicrobiota; class Verrucomicrobiia; order Opitutales; family Opitutaceae; genus UBA6669. The sequence goes on along the minus strand of JACTNC010000034.1, from coordinate 107,468 downwards.
GAGGCATAGACGACTCCGAGGAGATTTCGGGCGGTTACACGTTCGCTGTCGACTTCCCCATTGTTGATTCCCCGGACCCGCCAACCATCTGGACTGCGATCAACCAATTGGTGCACAACCTGTCGTCCGTCGCGGGACAGATAGGCCACCTTCATTCCAGGTTCAAGATCCTGGAACTGGGCCTTGGTGACCACAAGAATGGTTTTGTCGTCAAAAACGGGTGCCATGGATTCACCGGCACCTGCAACGGAAGCCCTGCCCGGCTCCAAGGAGGAAAGGTGCGTCGCATCATGCCAGGCCTCAAGCTTGGCGGATTGTCGCGGATTGATCCGCAAGCCATTCCGCTCACCTGTATCAGCCGTGGAGCCTGAGATCGTGGTCACCGGGGAGACTGAGGTAGTGCATCCGGTGAGCATTGCCGAGCATAGCACCGTCGCAAGCAGGGTTGCAGTACTCTGGCGGAATTCGGTTTTCGGCTGCAGGCATCCCATTTGGCTTGTCGGTTCGACACGGAAAGCGGCATTTGAGATGTAAAAGAACGATGAAACCTGTCAGAGCTTGTGCGCCCGGCCCGAACTACGTTCTAAGCACTTTCATTTATTCATACCGGGCTCGCCTCCCTAGTCCCCAGGAATTATCCACTGCATGAAACGTCTTGTCATCGTTGAAGATCAAACCGCCATCCGGGAAATGCTTGTCGAAATCCTGCGCACGGATGTGAACTACAAACTCGTGGGGGAAAGCGGAGACGGACAGAGCGCCTATGCCCTGTGTCTAGAGGCTTTGCCTGATGTGATCGTGCTCGATGCCAAACTTCCCGGATTGAACGGCGTGGATCTGCTGCGCCGCCTGACGAAGCAGCTCCGCAATCTGCGTGTCCTCGTGTTTTCGGGTCACGAAAACCCGATGCTTGTGCGCGAAATGCTCGAGGCGGGCGCACACGGCTTCGTTGAGAAGACTGCAGGTCTTTTTGAATTCAAGAAGGGGCTCGAAACGGTTGCCAATGGTGGCACTTATTTCGGCCCCGCGGTTGCCGCGCTGCTGCGAAATGTGGTCGCCAATCCCTCGGCGAGCGCCTCGAGCGATTTCCTGACGGATCGCGAGCGCGAGATTCTGCAGTTGGTGGCGGAAAGCCACAGCACGAAGGAGATCGCGTCAAAGCTGAACATAAGCGTGAAGACCGTGGACAATCACCGAACCAACCTCATGCGGAAACTGAATCTGCACGACGTTGCCAGCCTGACGCGGTACGCCTTGGAAATCGGATTGATCGAGCCGAAGAAGCCGATTTGAGGATCAGGCGACCCTGGGCGGCGCGGGGGCCTGACACACTTCCTGGAAACGATCGGCGAGTACGTTGATGAGCGCCTCGCCGTCCCCAAGGGGCTCTGTGACGCGGATGCTGAGTGCCGGACATCGTCTTTGGGCCTCGTCGCAAATGGCGGCGATATCACCATCCGGCCCTGCATGCCGGCCTGATGAAAAAAACTGAAGAGCCAGGATGACATCGCCGGAATTGCATGGCGGCGTCGTAAGGCGATCGATCAGCAGAGGATCGTTGAATGCAAATCGGGGCCCGGGACGACGCTCCATCGAAGCGACATGCACGCCGTGAATCTCGCCAGCCATTAAATCGGCCAGTTGTTGTCCAAGATGATCACGCACAGCGGTCACCTCAGGCTGTGGACTTCCGTGATCGACGAGGATCACCCGTGCTTGCGTGTTTACGAGTCCGGACTTGAACGTCGACCGAACCCGTTGTGCGATCAGGCCTGCAATGCGCCGGTCATCGAAGCTGGCTGTATCGACAATGCATCGCGCCAGACTGATGGAGGCCTCGGGATAGAGCGCTGTGAGAGTCCGCAAGCGCCTAGGCAGATAGTCGGCGACGGCGTTGCTCGGTCCAAAGAACAACGGGAGCAGCACGACCGATCTTATGCCTTGCGCAAGCGCGGCCTTCAGGGCGGGCTCAAGAAGTTCCGCAGGACGGCCGTTCAGGTCACCGGGTGAAACTGCATTCGAATGCAACAGCGAGACCGGTGTGACTGGACACTCGATTCGCCTTTGGAGACGATCAGCCACCGAACGGAGCGACAGAGTGGCTGCCGGACGAAGCGACCCATTGTCGAATAGGAAGCACCGTTCAGGCTGAAACATGGATGAATTCGTAGTCTCGGGATAAATGACTTGCCGAGCGAAAACCCTTGCTTGATAAGGTCAATCCGCCGCCCATCTCATGAATCTCTTCTCGAAGAAACTCACCTTCATCCTTGTCGGTGCCGCAATTGCATTTGCGGGCTGCAGCAAGAAGCCCAAGCGTCCCTCGCCCAACGATACCGTACTCGGCCAAGGAGCCGGTGGCGCGGGGACAGATAACCTAAATCCCTTGGACTCAAGCCTTGCGGGCGCGACTGACGCCTCGGCAGCCGGACTTGAGGCCCGCAAGGGGACTGAAATCGGTGACCAGATTCGCGACCTCGTCGATCCGGTGTATTTTGACTTTGACAAGTCTGCCATCCGCGCTTCCGAGCGTTCCAAGCTCCAGGAGGCCCAGAAGCTGCTGAACGAACATCCTGAGCAGAGGATCCTTCTTGAGGGCCATTGCGACTGGAAGGGAACGGCTGAATACAATCTTGCGCTTGGCGATCGACGGGCAGCCTCGGCAAAGCAGTACCTGCAGTCCCTTGGGGTCGCTGCGGATCGTATCGAGACCCTGTCCAAAGGGGACCTTGATGCAGTGGAGAATGCTTCGGCCGAACAGGCTGCCAAGGATCGTCGTGTGGATCTCGTTTTTCTTAAAAAGTAGGCAAGAATTTTTCTCCAGGTTTTCAAAACCCGCATCTCCGGATGCGGGTTTTTTTGTCATCAGGACATGGCGTACTTTGGCCTATCTCCTGGTCATGGCAATTTTCTTCAAACGCACGGATACGGCGATCCACATGGCGCTGAATCACTTCCCACCTCCCAAGGCACGGGCTCCTTTGCAATTTGATCCGCCGATCAGGTGCTGCTGGCTCCCCTATCCAGCCCCGGAAGGGGAGGCTGCGGTGTTAGTGCCGTTGCCGTGCCGGGGCGGCCATGACCGAGGGAAGCGGACGACAGTTCAATCTGCTTCCAAATGGCTTGTGCACGCTCCGCGACGATGGATCTTGCCTTGGCGACCTCCGCCTGGCGGGCCGCCCGATTGCCCTCTGCAATGCGCGCAAGATCATCGAGGTTGTAGAGGTACGCATTTTCGAGCTTGGCGACACCAGGTTCAATGTCGCGAGGCATTGCCAGATCGATAAAAAGGATCGGGTGCACGGGGCGGCGGCGCAAGGCGGTTGTTGCGGTGAAAAGTGTAATGACCGCGCCCGGGGCGGAAGTTGAACACACGACAATGTCGAACTTGTGGAGGTGAACAGGGATTGTCTCAAACGGAAGGGCGGCGCCGCCGAAGCGTGTGGCCAGCTCCATGGCCTTGGTCAGGGTGCGACTTGATACCGTCAGCGACTCAGCTCCACGGCTGCGGAGGGCAACGGCGGTTTTTTCGCCAATTTCTCCAGCACCAAGGAGCAACACCTGGGCCGATTTGAGGTCACCGAAAATGGTGGTCGCCAGATCGACTGCGACGTTTGCCACGCTGATTTGACCGACCGTGATCCCGGTGTGAGTGCGGATGTGTTTGGCGCCTTGAAACGTCTTTTGGAAAATTCGGTTGAGCACGGGCCCCACCGTGTGCCGCGCCTGTGCTGCCTGATAGGCCGACTTCACCTGACCAAAGATTTCGTTTTCGCCCAGCATTTGGGATTCGAGGCCGGAGGCTACGGCCATGAGATGGGCGACCGCATCGCGGTCCGTTGCGAGATGTCTGATCGGCTCAAGCTGTGACCGAGACAAGTTGCAGGAGGTACAGAATTCTTCCTGTACGCGATCAATCACAACCGGGGAATCGGCCACTCCGTAGATTTCCACGCGATTGCAGGTACTGAGCACCGCCAGCTCGCTAAGTCCGCTCAATTTCTCGATCTGCAGCTGGAAGCTGTTTAGTCGATCCGCAGACAGTGCGAGCTTTTCACGCGTCTCGAGGGATGCGGTGTGGTGGTCGGCACCCAGAACGAAGAAGGAGGAGGCGGTATGTTCGCGTTCGCTCATATGGGCGAATGGTCTGCCGCGGAATCTGCCTTGGGCGGAAGGTTTCTGCTCGCATCAACGGGCCAGAGTGAAATCAGTGCCGCGGCAAAGAGAATAATGCACACCCAAGCCAGGCGTTTCGGGAGCAGCAAACTGCCGAGCCTAAGGGCAAGCGCGACGGCGTATGCCAGCCAAATCCCCGCGGTTATGAGCAATTTTGAGAGATTGACGATGCTGGTATCCCGAAACCACCAGACTGACCCGACAGCAAGCGATGCGGCGAGAAGTCCAACGCCCGTGATGAGCAGGCGAAGAGAGATGTGATCGAGGTCTACAATGGATGGCAGGAAGGCGAATGCGCCACTGAGTCGCTTGTTCTTCAGCGAGGAGTGGCGGATCAGGAAAAGCGCCGAGGTCAGCGAGAGCAGCGCAAAGACACCGTAGCTGAAAAGTGCCAAGGCCGCATGGAATTCGATCCAAGGATTGCCTCCGAATATGCCAACACGGCGCGTTGTATCGAGGGAAGGAATGCTCAGGGAAACAATCGCAAGGGCCGCCGAAAGCAATGATGTTGCATAGCCAAGGAGGCTGAGGCGGAATGTCGCGCCTACCAGAAGGTAAAGGGTTGTCGCTGACCACCCTGTGAACTGAAGGATCTCGAACTGGTTGCCCAAAGGGCAACCGCGCACGGCGGCACCGCGCAAATACAATCCCATCGTTTGGAAAACATAGCCTGCCCCCACGATGAAATACATCACTGCTCGCGAATGCGGCTTCTTTCTGGCCATCGATAGCGTGCCCAAGGCGAATCCCGCAAGGTAGCAGGCGGCTCCCAGCCACAGCCAGAGTCTGTCATTCGAGAAGGACATGAGCGTATTGACTAAAGACACTCCACTTGGACCGTGCAAGATCGCCGGCGAGGCTTGAGGTCTACGCCTTTACGCTAGGCAGTTGCGACCCAGAACCTGCATTCATCGGAAAAGTCGTGTACCGGCTTGCTCTCCTTTGCGAGCCGCCGCCGCATTTCATCGAAGACGTGCGTCCAACCCGTTGCCTCAAGGTCCTCGAGTATCTCAGTTCGAGTGGGAAGATGCATGAAGGTTCGCCCCGCCTCGTCTTCGAAATAGCGGTCACCGAACTCGACAAGGCGCGAATCCTGCATGCCCATCGACCAACGGGTGGATTCGAGCCGCCACAGGGAGCGCTCGATCCGCGAATCCTCACGGTCATGGGTGGTAAATAGCAGCGGGGACCCAACCTTGCAAACTCGTCGCGCCTCGCGAAGCGCGATGCGGCGATTGTCGCGCCCCGGGATCTGCATCAAACCATTGAAAAGAAAAAGCACGCCTTCGAACGGTTCTCGTGACAGATCGGCTGGCAGTGAAGTGGCGTCAGCGTGACGGAAAACGAGGCTGGTTGCGCCCCGCTCCGCAGCAAGAGCCTTGGCCTGGTCGATCAACTGCTCTGCAAAATCTATTCCGGTCAGCCTCGAATAACCGAGGCTCCACATAGCGATCGAAACCCTTCCTGCACCGCATCCGAGTTCGAGCAGGCTTGCGCTGCGATTGGGAAAATGACGATCAATCATCAGTCGCTCCGAAGCCCAAAGTCCGAGTTCGTGCGCGGCCTTGGTATAATGCAGGACTGCGGTGAGGTCGTTGAAATCCGCCTGAACGGTCGACGCGTTGATTTTTCCGCGCGATTTTTCCGATTTCCTGCCAGAGTGTGCTGTCATTCCTGGCGCCGCCAGGCGGCAATGAACATGCCGTTTGAGCGCAATTCATGCGGCCAAAGGAATACCTGAGTGGACGGAGAGTGAGTGAAGACAGGGTCAGGGATCATGCCTGGATGCCTCTTGCCAAAGGCATCGGCGATGGTGCTCGTCTCCGAACGAGTGAGCGTGCAGACTGCATAGATCAGGCGCCCACCAGGCTTGAGTTGAGCGGTCACCTGGTCAAGGAGCCGGGCCTGGACAGCCGCGAGTTCGGCAACATCGCGCGGTGTGGTTGTCCATCTGGCATGGGGATTTCGTTGCCACGTTCCCACGCCACTGCAGGGTGCATCAAGAAGGATTCCGTCAAACCGGGTCTGCGTGGGCAGGGACTCTGCATTCTCCCATGGCGCAATACGCGTATTGAACAATTGCGCCCGCGCAAAACGGCGCTTGAGTTGCTCGAGCCGTCGCAAGGACCGATCGCTTGCCCATACGGTGCCACGGTTGGCCATCTGGTCAGCAAGGTGAAGGCTCTTTCCTCCTTCTCCCGCGCAGGCGTCCCACCACGTTTCTCCAGGTCGTGGAGCGCAGGCATGGCCGACGAGCTGAGAAGCGATATCCTGAATCTCAAATGCACCTCGTTGAAATGCTCCTGTGGTAAAGAGATCCCGCCTGCCATTGTACCGTAGTGCATGCTTTGCTTCGGCGGCGAGCGCTCTATTCTCGGACCATGCAGCGGGCAATTCGCAATCGTTCAATTCCTGACCGAGCTGGGTTCGCATACCCGGTCGACTCCGCAGCCACAGCACCGGTTCAAGTTGCATCAAACGCAGGGTTTCCGGCGGCAGCACAACCTCGCTGGAAAGCCAATCGGGCACAGCTCGGCTCGCAAGTGCTTCAATCTTTGTTGTAAGGGGGGCGCGCTCGTATCGTGCCTGTCGATCGAGGGCGTCATTGACCTGGAGCTGGATGGATTCGTGAGTGCGCAGCCACTTCAGCCAGCGGTAATAGCTGAAAACCGCCCGCGCTACGGCACTGCGTGCGGCTGCGGAAAGATTCCGGTTTGCAGCGAGCTCCAGCCGCATCACGGCGTCGGCGGGCAACCGCGGTGTGACCCCACGGATGATGTGAGCGGCGCGATTGAGCGTGGAGGGGTCGAACATGGTTTGGGAAGGCCAGGCTATTTTCTTGCCGGGCGACGCGTCGTCACCTTGATCTCGAGCGCGCGTGTTTCGATTTGCATGCCGACGACGGAGGGGTGGGTGCGAAGCTGCTGGAAGACAGGACCTGAAATCTTCCACCCCAGCGCCCCGCTCGTCTCGGCTATCGGCGCAACACGATCCTCAAAGAGGAATCCGATAAGATTGCGCGTGTCCCCTGGATAGGCTGTGCAGGTCTCACGCAGGAGCGTGAGAAATCCGGATACCGCTGGATGGGTGGGACGGAGCAGCCAGGTAACCCGCGTGACGTGATTTGCGGTGTAGAGGTCCAGTGGATACACCTCCTTCACATTGATCCGGGTGCCGTCATCACCCTTGAGAATGGTACCCAGCACGGCGAGCGAGGCATTTTCGGCGAGATTGTGCCCATAGGTTTTGAATGCGTCGGGGAACATGTTGAACGGTAGTGCCCCGTTTCTTGTGGCCAACGTAAAGGCCATCCACGGTTGGTTGTCCTTCTTTGAAAGCTTCTTCGAAAGTCCGTTTGCGATGCCGCAGATTCTGAACTGCGTTCGGTTTTCCTGATCGAGGAGCTCTGCTATCGGTAATGTGTCCAGTGCCTCTGTCAGCGCCGCGTAGTTGTCCAAGGGGTGCCCGGAGACGTAGAAACCAAGGAGTTCCTTTTCAAACCTCAGGCGCTCCGTCGGAGAAAATTCCGTATCCGGCTCACCATCCGCGGCAGATCCACCCGCGGTTCGCTGGAGGTTGACTACAGGCGGTGGCGTGTTCTCCGAAAGCATGTCGAGGAAGGAATCCTGACCCTTGGCGAGATCCCGCGCCAGTGAGGACGCCTCCGCCAGCATGGCGTCTATGCCGTCGAACAGGACTTTTCGCGCTTCTCCGGAGAAGTCGAAGGCCCCTGTTTTCACGAGATGCTCGAGCACACGTTTGTTGAGAGCCTTCGTGTCCACGCGTCGAACAAAATCCTTGAAACTGGCGAACGGTCCGTTCTTCTCGCGCTCCTCTATGACTTTCCGTGCGGCGCCTTCCCCCACGCCCTTGATTCCTGCAAGGCCGAATCGGATGGCGCCTCCTTTGTCTGCAGTCGACGCCCGTACCGGCGTGAAGTTCTCGCGACTCTCGTTTATGTCCGGTCCCAGCACCGTGAGACCCATGGCTTCGGCCTCGCTGATGAAGTGGGCGACTTTCTCCGAGTTTCCCAGTTCGGTCGTCAGAACGGCGGCCATGAATTCCACGGGGTAATTTGCCTTCAGATAGGCCGTCTGATAGCTGATGACCGCATAGGCTGCCGAGTGGGACTTGTTGAATCCGTAGCTGGCAAACTTGTTGAGGAGGTCGAAGATCTCATTCGATTTCTTTTCGTCGATACCGTGCAGCCGTTTTGCTCCCTCGACAAATTTCACGCGTTCCCTCGCCATCGCCTCCGCGTCCTTCTTGCCCATTGCCCGGCGCAGCATGTCGGCGCCGCCAAGCGTATAGCCTGCGACGATCTTGGCGCATTCCATCACCTGCTCCTGATAAACGATGATGCCGTAGGTTTCCTTGAGGATTGGCTCCAGCAGCGGGTGGGGATAACTGACCGATGCGGGATCCTTTTTGCCGCGCGCGTAGTCGGGGATGAACGCCATCGGCCCGGGGCGGTAGAGGGCGCCGACCGCGTTGATGTCGTCGATGTTTGAAATGCCGACGAGTTTGGAGGCGTTCTGCATGCCGCCGGATTCAAGCTGGAAAACCCCGACCGTTCTTCCCGAGTTGAGCAGTTCGTAGGTCCGCGCGTCATCGAGCGGAATGGCTTCAATGTCGAACTTCGGGTCCGCTGTCCGCCTCACGTTTGCAACCGCATCGGAGATGACCGTGAGGGTCTTGAGGCCGAGGAAATCCATCTTCAGAAGACCCAGCTTGCCCACGGCATTCATGTCAAACTGCACGGTGACGTCGCCCTCCTGCAGGGTGAGCGGTACGAAATCATCAAGTCGCCTGTCGGTGATGATGATGCCCGCCGCGTGTTTGCCGGTGTTGCGCACCATGCCTTCGAGCACACGTGCCGATTCCACGATCCGCTTTGCGGCCGGATTCCGGCCGATTTCGGCCCGGAGCTCGGCGCTCTTGGCGATCGCGCTCTCGAGGGAAATGTTCAATTCGTCGGGAATCATTTTCGCCAGTCTGTCCGCCTCCGCATAGGCCATGTCATTCACCCGAGCGACATCCCGGATCACCATTTTTGCGCCCAGGGTTCCGTAGGTGATGATGTTGGCCACGCAGTCCTTGCCGTATTTTTCGCGGACATAGTCGATCACCTCTCCGCGGCGGCGCATGCAAAAATCGATGTCGAAGTCCGGGGGAGAAACGCGCTCGGGATTGAGGAAGCGTTCGAAGAGGAGACCGAAGCGAATCGGATCAAGGTTGGTAATGCCGAGAAGGTAGGCCACGAGGCATCCGGCGCCTGAGCCACGTCCCGGACCGACGGGAATCCCATGAGATTTTGCCCAGGCGATGAAATCCCAGACAACGAGGAAATAGTCGACGAATCCCGTGACCGAGATGATGGTGAGCTCGAATTCCATGCGCAGAGCCAGCAACTCCTCGCGCTCAAGGCCGCTGTAATCGGGCGCGGACGGTTTTACCCCCGGGACGAGGTTGGTCAGGATGGCGAGTCGCTCGGCCACAGCAGGACGTCTTACTATTTCAGCGTGTTCGATGGCGTAGCGCGACCTGAGTCCTTCCACACAAAGTTGATGAAGATAGGAACCGCGATCGTATTTCCCTTCGATTTCCACAGGCAGTGGATAGCGTGGGTACCGTTCCGACCCCTTCGGGAATGGGATCGTGAGATCGCACATTTCGGCAACGGCCACGGTGTTGGTAAGGGATTCCGGCACTTCCGAAAAAAGCGCGGCCATTTCATCGCGACTCTTCAGATAGAATTGCACGCCATCGAGCTTCATCCGGTTTTCGTCGGCTATTTTTGTGCCGGTTTGGATGCAAAGCAGGGCATCGTGCGGGGCTGCGTCGTCCTTGTGGACATAGTGGACGTCGTTCGTGCAAATCACCTTGAGGTTGAACTTCTCGGCGATCTTCAGCAGCCCAGGGATTATTTCTCTCTGCTCGGGAATCCCATGATCCTGAAGTTCGATGAAAAAGTTCTCCCGTCCAAAGATATCCACAAACCTGGCGGTCGCCTTGCAGGCCTCTTCAAAACGATCGTGGCGCAGATGATAGGGGATGATCGCCGACATGCAGCCTGAGAATGCGATCAGTCCGCCGGCGTATTGTGAGAGCGTTTCGTAATCGGCGCGCGGTTTGTAATAGAAGCCTTTCAGGTGTGCATCTGAGACAAGCTTGAGCAGATTCTGGTAGCCTTGGAGGTTGCGGGCGATAAGACCGAGGTGATAGTAGTTCTTGCCGTCTTCCGCGCGACCGAGCTTTTCAAGCCGGGAGGACTCCACCAGGTAGATTTCGCAACCCATCAGCGGTTTGATGCCCTTGGCCTTGGCCGCGTTGTAGAACTCGATTGCCCCGAACAAGTTGCCGTGATCGGTAAGGGCGATGGCCTTCATTCCGAGTTCCTCCGCCCGGTTCATCAGTCGGTCCATGCGACAGGCGCCATCGAGAAGGCTGTAGTCGGAGTGAACGTGAAGGTGGACGAAATCGGCGGCGGACGACACAGGGAACTAAGCAACGGCAGCGATTCGGCACCGCAAGCGCCGAATGAGCAAGACCAGCGCAAAATCGAACCGATGGCGTTGGGAAAAAAGCGGTTGACGCATGGCACCCCGTTTGCCCTATTCATCGACTTTTTCGCAAAACCGCCTATCGGCCATCCTTTCCGACGACATGTCCATTGAAATCAAAATCCGCAAGAACGAGCCCATTGACCGTGCGATCCGTCGCATGAAAAAGAAGCTCGATCGCGAGAACATCATCAAGGGTGTGCGCGCCAAGCGCTACTATGAGAAGCCCTGTGAAAAACGCCGCCGCAAGAACAAGGTTCAGGCGTTTACGGCAATGCTCCGCCGCCGTTACGCCGACTGAAACAAGACGAGGTGGGCTCCACCTTGCCACTGCAAATTGACCGCGCACCGTGACTGGGCGCGGTTTTTTTAGGCCTTCACTCCGGCGCCGCGGTGTGATCCGTTTCTGTTTCTCCCCTTGATCCCGAAATTCGCCCTTTCGACTTCGTGGTGCTCACATCGGCACACGGATGGCTATGCAATGGCGATGGAAATGGCGGACCTGGGATTCAGCCAGATCGAACTTAGCCACGGAATTCGGATCATCCTTGTTCCGGGTCTTCTCAAAGCGATCGAAGAGAAGGTGATCAGCGTGGTTTCCACGCATAATTTCTGTCCGTTACCTGCAGGTATCAACCAGGCGGCACCCAATCTTTTCGAGCCGTCCTCCCGATATGCGCGGGAACGGGAGCAATGGGTAAGACATACCAAGCGATCGATCGAATTTGCCGCCCAGGTGGGTGCCGGGGCGGTTGTCTGCCATCTGGGTGGGGTTGATTTTTTCTGGGCTAATCCCGCTGAGAAACTACGGCGCTGGATCAATGCCCAAGGATCGCCCCAGGCTTTCGCGCAGCCACTTTTTGCCTCCATGCGAGACCGGGCTATGGAGCGAATTCAAAAGCGGCTGCCTCTCTACTGGACCTCGCTGATTGAATCCATCCATCGCGTCGAGCCGCTTGCCCGCGAGAAACACGTCCGCCTGGGCTTTGAGAATCGCGAGCGACTTGAAGAGTTGCCGATCGATTCTGACTTCGGACGGCTGTTCGAGGCTCTCGGACCCGACTCAGCCGGCGGGTATTGGCATGACACCGGTCACGCAGAGCTGAAACACCGCAACGGGCTCATCGACCATCAGAAGCACCTCGAGACCTTGGCGTCGCGCCTGATCGGGTTTCATCTGCACGATGTGAATGCAGGCGGAGAGGATCATCAGCCCATCGGATCCGGGAGCGTGGATTTCAGTATGATCAGTTCTTTCTGGCAGCCTCACCACACGCTTGTGCTGGAACTGTCCCCTGGTGCGTCGCCCGGCGATGTCGTTGAATCCAGGCAGCGCATTGAGGCGCTTCTGGTCTCACGTGGATTTACGTTTCGCTAGCCGATTTTATTCGACGCGAAATTCGGCGATCGACCATTTGCCTTGATCGCGAGTCACCGTGTTCCTGATTACAACATAGCGCCCATGCGCGATCGCAGGAAGGCGGATGTCCATCGTCGTGCGCGATCCTTCACCTGTAGCCACGGGGGGGCCGGGATCCGACGGGTCATTGGTTACATAAACTTCGTATGCGGGCGGATAGTCGTTCCGTGCGCTGCCCCGATCCAGAATCAACCGCTGGATCGGTCGCTCGCGTTTCAGGTCGACCGTGAGCTGCTGGCCTGCGGTGGCGGCGACCGACCAGGCGGTTGACAGCGAATTGTCAGCCAGCGCCTTCAACTGTCCTCCGCCAGCCGTTGCCTTGAAGACCGGTGGCCATTCCTGATTGGCTCGGATCGCCAGGACCGCGTCCTGCGCGTAGATCGCCAGATCCGGGACACTCGAATACTCTTCCGCGAGTCGCAACGCCTCCGGTGAGGTGGTCCGACTGAGAAGGAACAGCAGGGTTCGGCCCGTTGGAGCGTCCGGACTGACTTTGAGCAGGCGTCCGGCGGTCTGCAGATCAATCTTCCCTGGACTGGCATCACACGCGGTCTTGAAGTGTGCGGCGGCAGCGGACGCGGCATCTCTGCCTGCACGTGAACCCGATCCAGCCCGTTCGGCGAACTCGAGAAGTGCATATAGCGGGCTCGCATCAGGCCAGCGTGCGAGTGCTGCTATTGCCGCTTCGGCAACTGCGGGTTCACGGGCACCAAGGAGGCGCGATGCGGCTAACAAGGTCGCCGCATCAGCCAGGCGTGGCAGGGCAGGCAGCAGGAGAAGTTGAGCCGCAACCCCACCGTGCTTGAGGCGCTCAATCAACTCAGCATTGCGATTGGAAAGATCCTGGTTGCGCAGCGTAGTCGCGATGACGGAACGCACGGCGCGATTCCTCTCCTGATAATCCCTGGTATTCAGGGCCCAATCGAGCAATGCGCCCTGCTGTTTGGGACCGGCCAGTATTTCAAGCGACTCAAGCGCGGCATTTCGGACGAGCGGATCCGTGTCCTTTTCCATGTCGAGGAGGGCGGGAATGGCCTGGAATAGTGCCCGGGATGCCAGCGCACGTATAAAAATTACCCGAACTGGCATGGGTGCCTTGACTGCAGCGTTCTGTACGGCCTGATCGATTCCAGCACCGTTTAATGCAGCGAGCGATTCAGCAGCAGCCTTCCTCTCGGCAGAATCGTGGGTTTGCGCGGCATGGGCGGCGAGGGTATTGGCGGCTTTCTCATCCCCAGGGAGCAGTGCCAGCGCCTCAATCGCGGCGAGGCGAACGGACGCATCGGGGCTGCCAAGGGCGGCAAGGGCAATCGAAGTTGACTGCGGTTCGCCCCGACGCGCGAGAGCATGCAGGACGGCTGCTTGGGTGGGAGCATCGAGGGTTGGCATGGCCTCTCCAAGGGCGGTGGATGTTCCTGGATCTGCCAGGGTATAAATCGCTTCCAACGCGATATCTCGACGATCACGAGCGCCGGTCTTCAACGTGGTGATGATGAGCGAGAGGGCAGTGGAGGGATTCAACTTTATCAGGCCGCGGAAGGCTGCAAGACGCACTGCAGCCGCTTGGGAGCTGGACGCCTCGATGCGGGCAAATGCTTTTGCCGCGACGTCAGCGGGCAGCCGACTTGCAGCCAATAGAATCGCGTTCGCGACGGCAGGCGAGTTGACTTCGTTTGATGACTCGAGCGCGGCGAGAGCCTCCTTTGTCGCTATTTCACCCAGGGCTGCTGCGGCAGCGGCGAGGGAAGGCGAATGGGGTTCATTCAGTAACCGCCGAAGCTCAGGGACAGCCTTTTCGATACATCGCTTGCCGACCGAGTGGATGACTGCATTGCGGACCTCTCCCCTGGTTTTCGCCATAGCGTCGAGAAAGAGCTGATCAACTGTATTGCCCGGGATGGGTTCGAGTGCGAGCCGCGCGTTATTGACCTGGGCAGCATCGAGAAGGAGTCTGGCCAGGACTTGCAATGATTTCCTGCCTGCTGGCGGATTGTTGGGGATCACCTCAGCAAGCCGCTGCGAGATCGCCTGACGAGCAGCGGGGGTTGTGGACGGCTCTGCGAGCAGGGTGGCGAGGCGGGTTTCGATTGTGGCAAGCTCCTTGGGATTGAGTTTTGCCTCAGCAATTGCGTGGTCGAGCCATTCGAACGGAGCCTGGTCCGCATCATAGTCCGTCCGCGCGACGGCTTCGAAGAGGGCGGGGTCGGAGGCAAGTGGGGGCGGCGCGGGACGGGGGCGAGGGGTGGCGTCGGCTTTGAGATCGCCCATTGCCCATTGAATCCCGGCGAGGTAGTGGGCGAGGATCGTGGGGTTCCAGTAGATGGCGTGATTGTGCCCGAGGGAGCAGTAAAAGACCCGGCCCTTGCCATAGGTGCGCAGTTGGCTGATGGCGAAGTCGTTATCAGTGCGGACAATCTTTGGAGCAATGTCGGGATGCCGCTCACCGCTCCGGCGCAAATCAAGGCTGAGAATGACGCGGTGAGTCTTGCGCGAATAGGGCGCTTTGAGCTGATAGATCTCGTCCTGAATCGGAAAAGAGATCGCTCCCTTGAACGCTGCGTTGAGAGGATGCGTAGGGTCCTCGTTCCATAGGGTGACATGCCAATCGTGGGTCCACGGATGGCTGAGGAAATACCCACCCATCATCTCTCCGTATTCAGGCCATTTGTAACAACTGTCCGTCGCACCGTGGATGCCGACCACTCCTCCGCCGGCGAGCACATAGTCCATGAGGGCCTTGCGGGTTTCGACGGTGTCGAAGATTTCCCCGGTCGAACTGAGGAAGAGGAGTGCATCAAAGTCACGCAGGTTTTTCGCTGTGAAGACCTCAGGTTTGTCGGCGACCGCGGTGCTGTAGGCGCCCGTGCGTCTGCCCATCATGTCGAATGCCTCGAGACCGGTCTCAATCGATGCGTGGCGATAGCCCTTGGTTTGCGTATAGATCAGCATCCGTCGCGGCTTTTCCGGCTTGGCCGGAGCGCTTGATGGCAGCGCTTCGGCGATGCGTGCACGGTTTTCCGGTGTCACCGGATCGGCACGCAAGTGAATCGATAGTGAAGCGATGGCGAGGACGGTTGCCGCATGCACTGCGAGGTGTCTTGGCCGCATGCTAGAAAGCGAGAGCAGGTGGGTACGCATGGGAGTAGCCTCAGATGGTGGTGTAGGGCGCGCGTCGGGGGCGGTCGAGAAGTCGCGATGCCACGGGATCACCCACAATTTCCTCCTTGCGAGGATCCCACTTGATGGGTCTGCGGAGCAGTGCCGCGATATTGTTCAAGTGGCAAACTGTTGCCGTGCGATTGCCGATCTCAACATCGCAGATAGGACGTTGCCGCGTGCGCATGCAGTTAAAGAAGTCGGTATGATGGTCATCGCTGACGTACAGATGAGGCTCCTCCGCCCGCATCGGTCGCGCGGCGAGGGGTGCGGGATCGGTGACAAGGACATCATCGCGGCCCACCCAGATCGTTCCCTTTGTACCCTTGAATTCGATCATGCCGTGGTCCAGGCGTTCGACGCGTTCAACCTTGACTCCGGAGTCATAGCGATGCGTTTGGAATCGAACATCCTGCCAGCCCTTGGGAAGGAATTCGACGGGTCCGCTCTCATCCATGCCAAGTGCCCATTGGATGATATCGAAATGATGGGCTCCCCAGTCGCCGTTCTTCCGGCCCCCATACTCCGTGTAAACTCTCCATCCGCCACCGTAATTCCCTTGAACCCGTAAAGCATTGTAAGGGCGCCAAGGTGTGGGCCCAAGCCATCGGTCGTAGTCGAAACCCGTGGGAACCGGCTGCTCATTCAGAATTCGGGGCAGGGGAAAGTTGCCCAGCACCGTGCGTATTCCGCTGATATCGCCGATCCATTTGGCGCGTACCATGGCAGCGGCCTTGCGAAACGCCGCGTTGGAGCGTTGTTGCGTGCCCGTCTGCAGTACCCGCCCGCAGCGTCGGGCGGTTTCCACCAGGATGCGTCCTTCGCGCACTGTGAGCGTAAGGGGCTTCTCGCAGTAGACGTCCTTTCCGGCGATCATGGCGGCGTTCGCGATGGGCGCATGCCAGTGATCGGGCACGCACACGAAGACCGCATCGATATCCTGACGCTTGAGGATTTCCTCGTGCGTGGAATAGATCGCTGGCGTCGAGCCGTCACCATAGGTTTGGGAGATCCGCGCCCTTGCGTGTTCCGCCGCAGAACGTGAGACATCGCACAGGGCGATGATCCGACAGTCGCCGCGTCCCATGAGGCCGCCGATGTGCGAACTGGCGATCAATCCGTTTCCGATGACACCGAGTTGAATCCGGTTTGACGGGGCGGATTGCCCAAGCAATTGACTTCGAAAAAAGAGCGGTGCGCTCGCTGCAGCCAGAATGCCCGCGATGCCATGATGGAGAGCTTGGCGCCGGGTAAGCGCCTCTGAGGCAATGAGAGGCGGCGATAGGGGTGAGTGCTTCATAGGGTTTGTGGGCTGGGCTCCGCAGGCACGAAATTTAATGGCCACTGATGCACGAGCAATGCCTGCGAGGCAAGTCACCACGAGAATACCTTTTCTGCGGTGCCGCCTGGAATCCCTTGCGTTGACGCGCATGCGACGGGGCACGAATGTCGGACTTGGGCGTTCTGGCAACTTCATCGATGGTTCAACCCAATTCCTGTTCTCGCCGCTTCATCCTGCTGTGTGTCTGGTTGGCGTTCAACGGACTTGCAGGCGGACGTCTCGCGGGGACTGAGATTGAAGTCCCGATCTTCGCGGGGGGGTATGGCACGGCGTTCTATGAGGAGACTGCCCGGGAGTTTGAAAGGCTGAGGCCGGATGTGACGGTCAAGGTACATGGGGATCCGCGGATATCCGACAAGCTGCGCGTGCGCATCATCGCTGGCACATTGCCGGATGCCATGCTGCCCCGCGATGTCTTGATTCCGGCTCTTGTGCGAGCCGGCAAGCTGCGTGATCTTACGCCGCTTCTTGAAGGACCTAATTGGGAAGGGGATGCACGCTGGAAAGACACGTTTCTTCCGGGCGCCCTGGATTCTTGGATGATCGACGGGGGAATCTATGGCGTGCCGGTGAGCTATGCCTGCTGGGCGATCTTCTACAATCGTGGCCTATTCAGGAAAAATGGCTGGGGAGTTCCGAAGACCTGGGATGAATTTTTTGCCCTGTGCGAGAGGATACGCGCGGCGGGCATCGCTCCGGTCAGTTTGACCGGAATCTACGGCAACTATCCGGACTCCATCGTACGCTCGGCCTATTACAATCTTGCTGGTCCGGAGGGATGGACCCGAATGAACAGAAGCGAGGAGGGAGCCTATTCGGATCCGCGTTATGCCCGGGCGGCGGGTGTGCTTCAGCGGATCGCAGAGAATTACCTTTTGGCGGGATGGGAGGGTGCGACGCACACGGGTGCGCAGACTGCGTTTGCCGAAGGTCGGGCGGCGATGTGCGTATCCGGATCTTGGATGCTCTATGAAATGGGGGACAAACTTCCGCCAGATCTCGATGTTGGAGCGATGAATTTCCCATTGTTCGAGGATGGCATTGCTGAGCCTACGACGATCCAGTCGAGCACGGACAATCTTTTCTGTTTCAATACCGGGGATGCGCAAAGGGAGGCGGCAACGCTGGATTTTCTTCGCTATCTGACTTCACGGGAGCGCGCCCACGCCTTCGTGCGCCGCATTCAATCGCCCACGGCGATCAAAGGTATCCTTCCAGGGGAGTTCTCTCCGCGGATGAGAGACGTCGCAAAACTCATCCTGAATGCCCGCCATGCATTCACGATGCCGCAGGTCATGCTGCAGCCTCCAGCAGTTCGTCAGGCGCTGGTCGATCAACGGCTGTTGTTGATGGCGGGCCGTATCTCTCCCCGCGAATACGCCGGACGCATAGAGGCGGCAGCTGAGGTGTATCGGGCTGGAGTGGCGAACCCCGACCGCATTGAATATCGCCACGGCTGGGCGGGGGGACTTTTGATCGGGGGACTCCTCGCCATATTTGCGTGGCTCTTGCTCAAGCCGAATGGGATGCGTTGGTTCCGCGGGCGGAATCGTTCCGGTGAATCCGAGCATGGTGAGTCGTTTGGCCCCCTGCGTGTCCGGACGGCAGGCGTATTTGTGATGCCGGCCTTTCTGCTCTATGCCTCGTTGGTGCTGGTACCGGGTGCGGTGGCGGCGATGTGGGCCTTCACGCGCTGGGATGGCATGGGGCAGCGAGAATGGGTTGGGCTGTTCAACTTTCAGTGGCTGCTCTTCGAGAGCGACACATTCTGGCTCGCTCTGCGAAACAACCTGTTCCTGATGGCCGTTCCTGCGGCGATTGTCCTGCCGATATCGCTATCGCTCGCCTATCTGCTGCATCGCAGGATCCCTGGCTCGGGATTCTTTCGATCAGTGTTTCTCTTTCCCAATCTCCTCGGTGGCATCGCCGCAACTCTCCTTTGGATGAGTGCCTACGAGCCACACGGCGGGCTCGTAAACGCGGCGTTGTCTGGACTTGGCCGCTTGCTGGGGAGCGAAACCCTGATGGCATTTGAGTCCCATCCCTGGCTTGCGCCCCGCAATCTCTACTGGTCGCTTGTCCCGATCTATGTCTGGATGGCGTGTGGATTCAATCTCG
Source organism: Verrucomicrobiota bacterium (assembly GCA_014584295.1). Classification (GTDB taxonomy): domain Bacteria; phylum Verrucomicrobiota; class Verrucomicrobiia; order Opitutales; family Opitutaceae; genus UBA6669. Next base: position 88,693 of record JACTNC010000034.1, on the reverse strand, counting down.
TGCTGTTTCTGGCCGCGATGGAAGGCATCGACCCGAATCTCTATGAAGCCGCGGAACTCGACGGTGCCTCGCGACTGCGGCAGTTCTTCAGCATCACGATACCGCTGATTTGGCAGACCATCGTCGTGGCGCTCGTTTTTCTCGTGATCGCCGGTCTCAATGCGTTTGAAATGATTTGGCTGCTGACGTCCCAGGATCCCGATTCACGGAGTCACACCCTGGGTACACTCATGGTGACCTCGATGTTCAAGGAGTTTCAGGTGGGGCGGGCGACTGCCATTGCGGTCGTGCTGCTTGTGCTGGTCCTTTCCGGAAGCGCACTGCTGATGCGACTCCTGCGGCGTGAACAGCCTGACCTCTGACGAGGGTGACGTGTTAAGGATTCACTCCTCGATCCGTCAGGCCGGCGCTGCTGTTTGATGGTTGTCTGTTGACTTGGGCGCGCATCCTGACGGCTTTCGAACTGGGTAAACGGGAATCAACCAACTTCTTTTTGCGATGAGGATCTATTTCATGGGAGTGTGTGGCACGGCGATGGGCAACGCCGCATTGCTCGCACGTGCGGCAGGACACGAAGTCATTGGCGCCGACACTGGTGTTTATCCACCGATGAGTCAGGTGCTGCTCGATGCTGGCGTTGAGGTTCACGAGGGCTATGATCCCGCACGCCTTGAACGGCTGGCGCCGGACTGCGTGGTTATCGGCAATGCGATGACTCGGGGGAATCCGGAGGTGGAATGGCTGCTCGACACGAGGGCGCTGCCGTTTACGTCGCTCCCGGCCCTGCTGCACGATCGTATCCTCTGCCGACGGCGGACCATTGTTGTCGCAGGCACTCACGGCAAGACGACGACCACGGCGTTGACGGCCTTTCTCCTGCGGGAGAACGGTGGCGATCCGGGATTCCTGATTGGAGGAGTGCCGATGGATCCGCCAATCGGAAATCACCTCGGATCGGGAGACGAACCCTTCGTCATTGAAGGGGACGAGTATGACAGCGCCTTTTTCGACAAGCGAAGCAAGTTCATCCACTACGCGCCGTACATTGCTGTCCTGAATAATCTGGAGTTTGATCATGCCGACATCTTCAGGGACCTGGCCGATGTGCAGCGCACCTTCTCGCATCTGACGCGTATTGTACCCCGCTCCGGATGGATTGTATTGAACGGTGACGATGAGAACCTCGCAGCGCTGGGCCCCATGCCGTGGACACGGATCGTCAGAGTGGGGACCACTGAAGGGAACGATATCCGAATCGTTGGCTTCCAAGAGACCACCTCAGGTTCCAGCTTTGAACTCATCTGGCAGGGCCGACGTTGGGATCGTGTTCAATGGCAGCTACCCGGTCTCTACAATGCCCGCAATGCCGCCATGGCAGCCACGGCTGCCCTGTTGTCGCGTGTAGGCCCGGCTTCCGGACCGGCAACTTGGGAGATGGGTCGCGACATGCTGACAACGAGGCTTGATTTGCGTCCACTGGAAAGGTTTCGCGGAGTCAGGCGGCGGCAGGAGATCCTCGTGACGGCACCGGGCCTTCTTGTGGTGGAGGACTTCGGGCATCATCCCACGGCAATTGCTGAGACGCTGCTGTCGTTTCGCAATCGCTACCCAATGGCGCGCCTCATTGCGGTATTCGAACCGCGAAGCAACACCGCAAGGACCAGGATTCTACAGGAGGATTTCATGAAGGCGCTTGCAAAAGCGGATGATGTCTATCTCGGTGCCGTAAGCCGCGCGGAAAAGCTATCGCCTGACCAACGTTTCGACCGGGAGGCCGTTGCGACCTTTCTTCAGGGAAAGGGCGTCACTTCTCATCTGACCGGAGACAATGCCGGGCTTCTGCAGGAATTGGAAGGCAACACCCTGAGAAACCGGGATGAATCCCTCGTGGTGATCTTCTTCTCAAATGGAAGTTTCGACGGCATCATTGCGAAGTATGCGGCTGCTGCGAAGTCCGCCAGGCTGCCGCGACTGCAATGAGATCACGCGGAGATTTCCGCGGTGTATCTCCCTCCAGACCGCCTCACCTTCATGGGCGCCTCAAAAACGTCAGTCAGCACGCGACTCGTGATGATGTCGCGGATCCTGCCTGAATGGACGAGCCTGCCACGCTTCAAGGCGATGGCGTGTGTGAACACGGGCCGGATTTCCTCGATATGGTGGGTGACGAGCACCAGAGCGGGTGCACGGGGTGTGCGAGCCAGACGTTCGACGAAACTTAGGAACTCGGATCGTGCCACCGGATCCAGCCCCGCGCAGGGTTCATCGAGAATGAGAACACGAGGTTTCGCCATCAGTGCACGCGCAATGAGAACCCGTTGGCGTTCTCCCTGTGAGAGGTAGAGCCAGGGGCGGCCTGCGAGTCCTTCTGCGCCCATGAGGCTCAGGAATTTTCTCGCTGAGGCTCGGTCGGCTCGTGTGGTTGCCGTCCAGAGGTCCAATTGCGCATATTTTCCGCTGATGACTGTTTCCTCCGCGATCTCAGCGGGAGGAATGGATGCCTGAATTGCACTGGTTACAATCCCGAGCCGGATGCGAACGTCGCGCCAGTCATCGGAACCATAGCGATTTCCAAGCAGCTCGATGGATCCTTTCGATGGAGAGAGATACCCAAGCAGGGTCTTGAGAAGAGAAGTCTTGCCGCACCCATTCGGTCCGAGCAGCACCCAATGTTCTCCGGGCCTGAGGCTCCAGTGTATGTCATGGAGAATGGTGGTATCTCCGCGCTGCACGTAGAGATTGCTGATTTGCAGAATTGGCGGACGGACGGACGGCATTGAAACCAGTTGGTCAAATGCCTTGGCGCTGGTCAATCGCGGTGGCGGGTGCAAGTCTCCCGCCATGCATTTCCTTCGATTCTTCAAGACTGGAATCCTTCTGCTGGCCGCCATGCTTACCGCCTCCACTGCGGCAGCGCGAACGTTCAGTGTCATGGTCTACAATGTGGAAAACCTCTTTGATGATGACGGTGTGGCAGCGTACGATGATTATCAGCCGAACCTTTACACATCAGCGCATTTCAAGACGAAGCTCGCGAACATCTCGCGCGTGGTGGGCAGCATGGAAGGAGGGCGGGGACCCGATATCATTCTATTTCAGGAAATCGAGGTGGATCAGACGCCTGATCGCGTCGACTCCGCGGAGAAACAGCTGCTCGCCGCGCTAAAGGCGCGAGGCATGACCGGCTATACGGTTGTATCGGGGAGTGATTCAGCAAGGGACCAATATGAGGATGGAAAGCCACGCGCGGTAAAGTGCGTGGTCTTCACGCGCTTTCCAGTCAGGAAGGTGAGAAATCACGCGACGTTGAATGCGCGGAACATTCTGGAGGTCGAACTTGAGATTGATGGAGCAAGGCTTCATGTGTTCGATAACCATTGGAAATCCGGTGCGGGGGATCCGGAGATGGAAAAAATCCGCATCGCGAATGCCCGCACGCTGCGATCTCGCCTGGATGGCATCCTCCGCAACGATCCTCATGCGGACATCATTCTGGGTGGGGATTTCAATTCCCAATACAACCAGAGCCGGGTGATGAAGGGCAGGATGACGACCACAGCGTTGAATGGTGTGCTCGGCTCTCAGGGCAATGAACTGGCCATCCGAGGGGACAAGGCTGATTTGTACAACCTGTGGTTTGAATTGCCGCCCGCGCAGCGCGGGAGCGACGTGTATCGCGGGGAATGGGGAACCCTTATACAGATGATCATTTCCCGCGGGTTATATGACTTCAAGGGCGTGCAGTATGTCGACAACTCCTTTGCCGTGCTTCGACTGAAGGGAATCAACGCGACCCCAGAGGGGACACCCTTGCGCTGGTCAAGCGAAGGCAAGGCGGGCTCCGGATTCTCGGATCACTTCCCTGTCTATGCCTTGTTCCGGACTGTGAAGGACAACCGCCCCGACAAGTGGATGAAACTGGAGAATCCCTCAACGAGTGATGACAGTCCCTCGCAGCCGCCCAAGGCTCCAGAGAAGACCTATGACCTAACAACCGCCATCAGGCTGTCTGATGTTGCTGATCAGGCGGCATTGCGAAGTGGAAGCTTCAACGGCAAACTGATGAGGGTGGAGGGGCGGATTGGAAAGGGTCGACGCCTTTCGGTCGACGTGAAGGGGAGTACATGGGAGGTCTGGGTGCCTGAACCCGCACTGCGCGAAAAGCTTCGATCGCAGTGGCACGAAGGGGAAAGCGTTAGCTTTTTCGGAATTCTGGGTCAGTTCAAGGGCACGTGGCAATTCACGATCGAGCGGGCAGATTGGATCCGGTGAGCGCAGGATCCGATCCGTGCTTCAGTCACTGTAGTTTGCGCGCCTATCGCTCGAGCATAGGGGCTCATGTTCGTCCGAGCAGAGCGGGAATGTGACAATGGGCGCTGCTCGATGGGATCTAGGCCCTTTCTCACGTGCGATTGAACCATCGCCTCCACCGTTTTTCGGCAGGTCGCAGGATGCAGAAGTGACCAGCGAAGGATTGCGGAAGGACCAGGTCGTAGGTACCCTGATGACGGGAAACAAATTCGTCCACTGCCGTCTTGGCACCGGTTGAGAAAAAATCGTAGTCGTCCACAACAATCCGGCCTCCGGGCGAGAGGTGACGATGCAGGTAGTTGAGCGCATGGGTGATCCCGCCATAGAAATCAAAATCAACGTAGGCAAAACAGACCTGACCGGGACCGTTTTCCTCGTTGAGCGTTTCTTCCACCAGCCCGTGCCTCAAGCGCACGCGGTGCTCGGGAAAAGAGATCTGCCTGAGCCTGACCTTGACCTCCTCCGCATCGCAACGCATTTCGCCCTCGTAGCGCGCCATGCTGCCCAGATTGAAAATATCGTCCTTCAAGCTGTCTTTTGAGGACGGCTTGGGCAGGCCGGAGAAACTGTCATAGAGCCAGAGGTTCTTGTCTGTCTCGCGAATTTCGTTGGCGAGAAGAGCGGAGGTCGCACCTTGTGCCACGCCGAATTCACACACGTCGCCAGGTTGTTCCAGGGCGGACTGTAGTTCGTTGAGCAGGTACATGGCCTGGCTGATGCCCGTGCCAAGCAATCGCTCCATCAATTCTTTTCTCCCCGCTCGCTCGCGGAGTCGCGGAAAAAGTGTGGCCCTCAAGGCATCGTGCAGTTCGTGAACGAGCGGCCCGTACTTGAGCAGTGTGTTTGGTTCGAGCGGTGACATCTTGTTTTTGGCTCAGGTGACGGCACCCATGCGTGCCGCCGAGATCCATAGGTCCTGAAGTGTTGATCCATGAGGCGCGATGTCGCGCTGAAAACGAGCCATGATGTCGTCGACGGATTGCGGCTTGACGCAGGCCATGAAAATGCGGTTGAGCACGTTCAATGCCACTGCCCGTGCTTCACGTGCGTCGCGCGCCGAGCCGGTGTGTCGTCCCCAACTGGCAGCGTTCATCGTCTTGATGAGATATTCCAGGGAGTAGTTCCAGACGGAGGGACGGAGGAGCAGAGGAGGGCGGGGTGATGGCGCTGCGGAGAGAACACTCATGATCTCGAGCCATCGTTTCAGACCTCCGGAGTTGGTCTTGGTATGAGGGTGGTCGCGATTTGCCGCGAGAAAGAAGGGTAGTCGCTTTCCGTGAAGTCCCTTGGAGAAAAATCGGGTCAGCCATTCATAGTCCAGGAACCATTTCAAATCCTGACGAAGGTGCCCCACTTTGCTGAGGCACTCGCGCCTGACAAAGAGCGATGGCTGGCAGATGTAGTCGTGGGAAAAGAAAAAGCGGTTTCGATCAGCCTCCTCGGTAAATGGATTTGGAGTCAGAATTTGGCCGCCTTCGTTGATCTCCAGGGCATCACCGTAGACAAAATCCAATGTGGGATCTTCGGAGAATGCCGTGTCGACGCGCGCGAATGCGTGCGGCAGGTAGCCGTCATCGGAGTTGAGCCATGCAATGATCTCCCCCGACGCCATGGCCAAACCGCGATTGATGGCATCAGCCTGACCTGCGTCTTTTTCGCGGATCCAGTGAACTCTTCCGGCGTATCGTTGGAGTACCTCCACGGTGTTGTCCGTCGAGAGCGAATCCATGACGCGGATTTCGATGCGATGGGGCGCCTGTTCGAGGATGCTTTGCAGCGCCTGTTCGATCCATCTGCCGTGATTAAACGTCGGCATGACAATGCTGAAACGTGGCGCGGTCATGCTTCGATGGAAGGTGCCCCCGAGGGGATGCGTTTCGATTGGATCAGCAATCGCTCTGCCCGGTTCCTTTCCGTTTCGCGCAGGCTCGTTCGGGAAATTAGGGAACGTGGAAGGCGGACATTCCGATTGAGCCAGGCATGGCCAGCGTTGTGGTGTCGGATAGCGCCTCGGAATGCCTGAAGGTGGCCATCAATGAAGGATTGGGCGGAGTAGCGGTGGATGCGATCGGCGCCAGCCTTCTTAAGGCGGTCGCGCAGCGCTTCGTCATGGCTGATGCGCTCAATGGCGGCAGCGATTGATGCTTCGCTTTCTGCGTCGAAATAGAATGCAGCGTCGCCTGCAACCTCCGGCTGACTTGTGTTGCATGCGCATGCGATCGGACAGCCAACCTGCATCGCTTCGATGAGGGGGATGCCAAACCCCTCGAAAAGCGAGGGGAACACCAATGCGCGCGCGTTCCGGTAGAGCCAGGAAATCTCAGGGCGGGTCAGGCGGCCAAGGTGCGCAATTCGATCCCTGCAATGGGAATCATCGATCCATCGCTGCCATTGTGGCCCGCAATCGAGAAGACTCCCGGTGCAGACGAGCCTGAGATCCGGATCTCGTGAACAGGCCTGTCCCATCGCTGCAACGAGCCTTGCATGGTTCTTGTGTTTCCAGAGGTTCGCCGGATAGAGAAGATAGGGGCGGTCACCAAAGGGAAACTGCGCCGGCTTCTGAGGTGGCGGCAACTCGTCGGGCACATGGTGGACGACATGACATTTGCTCGCACTGATTTTCGCGAGCGAGACCGCCATGGCTTTGGTGAAGTGCGACACCGTAATGACACTGTCCGCCATGCGGAGCGACCAGTCATAGTGGAAGAATCGTTCGGTCTTTTCGGCAGCCGTAAAATTGTCCGGATAAAACCGCTCCTGCATGTCGTGAAACGTCAGGACGGAGGGCTTTGGAAACGGGCGGGGCCAGAGCGTGCCAAACGGACAAAAGTAGACATCGATGTCCTGGCTATGCGCAAGGGCATCCTCCTGGGTGCGCATTCGGATTTCGTGACGCCGCGTTGCTGGAGGGAGCGTGCTGAGCAGAGCGTCATTGTGGTCAAAGGAAAACAGGACCATGGGGTGCTCAGGGGCATGCTGCGGCCAGAGGCGCAGGAGGGTGAGCGCATAGTTGGTGACACCGCCGTTGTCAGGGGCGAGAAGATGAAGTCCGACGCCGATTCTCATCGTCGAACGGGATTTGAGAAGTCCTGCAACGTGGCCAGAAAGGATAGCCATGCTCCGCGAACCGGGCGCCTTGCATCGAATGCGCTCAACGCCCTCGCGGCCGTGGCATCGCTTCGGGTGTGAGCCGGAAGGTCGGCATAGCGACGCTCTTGACGCAGATACTTCTGCCAGTGCCACTCCAACGACGTTTCGACGATCAGATAATTGAGCCAGACAGCCGGCGCATGCCGACCGAGCCTGCCCCCGAAGCGTTTCTGGTGCTCTTTGTTGCCGCGATAGTCGCTCCAGGTCTTTAACCAGACCGTCTTCAGACTGAACGCGCAGGTTCCGCCGATGGCTCTGAAGAAGTACCTGGCTCCCTCTCCATTTCGCCAGAAGTAACGCCAGGTCCTGAAGGGGGTATTGCGCTGGTGGTCATGATAGGCGACAAGCGAGGGTTCGTAGCGCAAGGTCAGTCCGCGCGCAGCGATACGGCGACACAGGTCCACGTCCTCGCCCACGGCAAGTTGGGGATCGAAGCCGCCGGCATCGCGAAACACATCCGCGCGTACGATCAGGGCAGCGCTATACAGCCAGTCGCAGTTCCGCGCCACCATGTCCTGCTGGCTCCAGAAGTTGGACAGATCGGTGACGCGTTCCCAGAATCCACCGCGGCGGCCCGGAAGTCGCGCTCCGATAACCGCGATCGAAGATCCGTCGGTTTCGATCCGATTGACGAGCGCCGCCGCGCAGGACAGGAAGTCGGCCGCCGGCTGGATATCATCGTCGATGAAGACAAGCCACCGTCCGCGAGCGCGTGTCACTCCGGCATTGCGTGTTTGAGAAGGCGGGGCCCGGTTTGGGAGTACAACGCGTTGCAGCGTCACTCCCTTGCATTGTTGGGGAATCGCTGAGTCTCCAGCTCCGGCAACCACAATCTCCCAGGCGACGCCCGGATCCACTTGGCTGACGAGGGCGTCGAGTGTCGGTCCGGCGCTTTCCGGCCGGCCCATGGGCACCACGATGGAAAGAACGGGCGGGCCACCTGGAGGCAGGGAATGCGCAGTTTCACGTTCTGAAGTCCCTTGTTGTTTGTTCAGCAATGACTGGATAATTTGAAGGCGGGCGAAGCGGTCAGCATCGAGAAAAAGGATTTCCCGCTGAAGGCGGGCGACGAGTGCCGCGCCACGACGATCTTCAGGCCATGCTGGAACAAAGGTCTGCGTTTTTCGATCGCCCTTTTCCATCAGGCTTTTGAATGCACTCCACACAGCGTCAACTGGAATATCCGAAATGCAGGGGAAGCTTTCGAAGATGCAGTGCCATTGACAGCCCGCACACTCGGGCAGGCTTTGAAGAATCTTTATCCGGCCCGACTGCGGGTGGAATCGCTGCCTTTGACCACCGCCAAAGATTCCGATTGCGGGTACATCCAGCAAGGCGGCGAGATGAACATAGGCGGTATCATTGCAAATGACGGCAGAGCTCTGACGGAAGAGATCCGCCAGTTTGAGCAGGTCATCAGGTGCAAACGTGTGTATGTCTCTTCCTGGCGCTGCACGCATGGGACTTAGGTACGCGGCGTCACCGGGTCCCTCCGCATAGGTTACGGTCCAGCCATCCGTTCGCAACCGCTCCTCGAGTTCCATGAACCGGTTCGAAGGCCAGGCGCGCCAGATGGGTCCGCCGACGCCGGGCGCCAAGACTACGTATCTCCTTGTCGTGCACGGCTCATGTCGCCCAATCGTCAGTTCAGCAGGCGCGTCCCAGCGTGGATGAGCCGGGAGCGGCAATGCGTGGAGAAGCGCTCGCAACAGGTGGGTCTCGGGCAACTCCGGATCAAACGATACCTCCGTCGTAAAAAGAGGCGTGCATCCGGCAATCAGATCCCCCGCGGTGTTTACAGGAATCTGCCGTGCCTGGGTTGCGATCGCCCCGATACGCAGGGGTGCTTGCGATGCGGCGACCGTGGCCTCCGCAACCCAGGTACGATTGCCCACGGCAGCAACGGCGGCGTCCCAGTGCTGAGACCGAAGAAAAGTCCGCCACCACTCAAGGCGTCTTTCGGTCTCGGGTGCCCAATCGGCAAACGGAAACAGCGGAAATGGAACGATGACCAGTCCGCTACGGTACAGGTTTGCGAACCGAACGGCCTCCGCCTCAGGAGTCGAGGATAAGTCCGGTTTGAAAGAGGCCACTCCGGCAAACAAGGGGGCGACCTTTTCCATTCCCTCCCGTACGTGCCATAAGACAAGTGAATCAGGATTCGCGGCGGCCACCGCCTGCAGGAGCGGTGCGATGATAAGCTGATCACCCAGCGAGTCCGGCTTTGAGACGAGAATACGCATTGCGCAGGCGCTGGAATGGTCCGGATTGATTTGCTGCCTTCTGAAAGACAGCAGCTCCGGTGACGTAGTTGTGGTGGGAGGCCGTTAGGCGATGCCAGGAGAGGAAGGGGCCGAGATCCTCCTCGTTCCATTCGAGGGGGTACGTCAGGTGAAGCTGGGGGTGTTTCTTAAAGAGCTCCTCAAATTCCGCACGGGTGAGTGCGCGGCCATTCCATTCGGGATAGGTCATGCCGAGTGCGGGTTCGGCGATATCGAAGGACATCGCAAAGAGACCACCGGGCTTGAGCACGCGGACAACCTCAGAAACCGCGCGGTCCTTGTCGGGCTGGTGTTCAATGACCGACAGGCTAGTGACGACGTCGATGCTTCCTGAAGCTGCGGGAAGGATTGAATCCGAGACAATCGCCCATGTGACGTTAGTGTTCTTGAGCTCCCGCTTCACAAATTCCCAGTGGCCAACGTAGTTGGAACTGGTTTCGACGAGAGTGACATCGGCCCCTTTCATGGCGAGCCACCAGGGAAGGGGAGACAGTTCACTGCCAATGTCGAGCATGCGGGTCCCTCGCCAAGTTATCCGATCCAAGCCTCCGTACCACAGCGCCGGATACTCCCAGATCTTTGACCAGGTGGAGAACTCGCGCAATCCAAGTGGCCGCGCGAAGGCGTTCAATTCATCCATCAATGAACGCCATGGAAGGGAAAACATCTCCGCAAGATTGGCGAGCAGGCGATGATTGCGCGCAGGGCGGGTTTGTTTTCGGGCGACAACGAACTCATGCGCACGAATCCATGCCTGATCATTGGCGATCACCTCAAAACCTGTCACCGCAAGAAGGAATTCGATCGAGTGCCGCGTGAAGATGAAGGAATGCTCCCACGGATCATAGACCTTTGGGGTAATATGGCCAAAATCAGCCTCCCCGGGAATCACCAAGGGCAACTGCAGAAACAGTGTGCCTTGAGGCCGAAGCACGTGGCTAGCGGCGTTCAGGAATGCCACGGGATCGAGAGCGTGTTCTAGGACGTCACAAGCGACAAACAAATCGCATTCGGGAACGGTTGCGCCGGGCCAGATTCCGCCTAGCACATCGAGTCCGGTTGCTTCATGCACAGCGGCCGCGGTTGCTGGGTCGGGTTCCACACCGAAAGTCGTCCAGCCCTGCTCGCGCAGGCGGCAGAGCAGCGAGCCTTCCGCACAACCGATTTCAACGGCGGTGCGGGGAGATTCCTTCTTGGCGTGCCGTTCGATTGCGCCAAGCCAGAGTGCGACCCGTCCGTCCCTTGCAAAAATCTCACGACGTTCGTTTAGTGTTGGGTGGGCTTTCTGCTGCTGGCGTGAATGCCAGTAGCGCTCCATGCTGTAAAAATCCGCAACATGTACGGGCTTAAGTCGTTGTCGGGCTACATGCGTACCACACCGTTCGCACACGAAGTATTCGTCGCTGCAGGGGCTGGGTCCGGAGGATCGCCCGCCGCACCAGCAGAGGGACACGGGTAAAAACCACTCGGACGGTGCGGGAGGTGCTGCCTGCATTTCGATGGAGACCATGGCCTAGATGGCTTCCGGATAGCCGAAGCGTGTGAAGTTTCCGGGCCCCGCCGCCTCCATATGTCCTTTCCAAACGGAATCCGTCGACCAGTGCGCATTGTCGCCGACACGGTAGAACGTGCGCGGTCCGGAGCGCGTCATGCGATCAAACCGGGTCCATTCGAACACAAACTCAGGCGACAGCTTGGGACGAACGCCCACGAATTCGACGGTGCGTTTGAGTGCGGACGCATCGATTTTCAAGTCCTCGAACCGGATAAGATGCACCTTGTCCGGATAGGTGCGCAGGAGTTCCATCGCCTGGTCATAAAATGCGGTGTACTGTGCGTAGGCGTTGCGCATCCAGATCCTGACGTCGCTGATCTGCGCGCCCCAGCGTTCCTTCGCTGTGTGATACCAGCTGTAGATGGTCGGATGGGGATTGCGGATAAGGATGATGAGCGGGTTTGTCCCCATCACCGGGCCGCCGTGGAGACCTTGTGCGGAGGCGTTGATGTAGACAGGTTGAAATGGGACACCTTCCTCCCTGAGCTTCATTGCATAGATTGCCAGAGGATTCAGTTCCTCGCTTCGCTGCCTGGCTTCCGGATTCTCCACGTGCTCGTTGGGAAAGAACACGAGGTCAAAAAGTCCCGTGAAGGCGGTCCAAAGGAAATGGCTGCCCGTTCTTGGAAATGCAAAATAGTCCACGCGCTTTGCGAGGGTGCTTCCGAAATAGTAGCCGTCAGGATGCATCAATAGTGGGTTTCCCTGTTTGGACGCTGAAGCGGGGGATGACAATCATAGTACGTCTGCAAAGGCAGGGCGTGTTTTGCGGAAAATCCAGAATCCGGTCACCATGGAGATGACAGCAAAAAGGTAGATGAAGAGCATCACCCGGGCAGTGGGCGGCTCGCCCCAGAATACGGTTTTTCGGGCGACATCGATGATCTGAAGGAGGGGATTGAACTTCAGGAATTGCCAGACGGAAGGAGGAATTCTTGAGGGCGAGAAGAAGATGGCACTCGCCCACATCAGGACAAGGGCCGCAAAGGTGACGAGTTGCTGCAGATCACGCAGGAACACGCCGAGAGCCGCCAACAGCCAGCATACGCCGAGGGACATCATGATCATCGGCAGGATGACCGCGGGGAGCCACAGTGCAGTCCAGGCAATCGGAATTCCGGCGATGAATGCACCGGCGAAGAACAGGACGAGGATCACGAGAAAGTGAAACACGGACGCCCCCACAGTCGCCGCAGGAAGAATTTCGAGTGGGAAAACGACCTTCTTCACGAAGTTGGGATTCGTCACGATCAATGCCGGTGCGGGGGCAAACGAATCGACGAAAAGGTGATAGAAGGACAATCCGAGAAATATGGTGAACGCATAGACGATGGGCCCATCACCTGGGCGATTCGAAAAGTGCCCCGGAAAGATGACGCTGAACACAAAGGTATAGATGACCAGCATCAGGAGCGGATTGAGAATCGACCACCCAAAACCCAGCAGGCTGCCCTTGTGACGACCTTCTATCTGGCGTTTCGTGAACTGCCAGAGGAGGTGGCGGTACCTCCACATGGCGTTCCAGGAATCCGGTGAGGCGTGCTTGGTAAGCATAGTGGCGCACAGCAATGTGGCGTCAGACAGACGAATGCCAAGCCGGTCTTCGCACGGTTTCCAAGCCGACCAGACACAGCTCGGAGCGCCTGGTGACATCACACGGCATCCGATCCGTTCAGTCTTACTAACTACCTAGCTTGTTTTGATGGGGATTGCGGACGGACTTGGGATCGACCAACAGAACCCCCGTTCGTTCACCGGGGACGATCTCCTGACTCAGTTGATCAATGACGTAGCTCTTCAGATTGACCGCTCGATCCATGAAGAGTGAGATGACGTTGAGAAGGTTGAATTTCGGCACTTCCGCTGGAGCGTCGGGATCGACGGTCACGTGAACACCGTGGGTCGCATGTGATTCACCTTGGGCACCCTCCGAGAGAATCAGCGGAGCGTTGTTCAGGATGTGCGGTGCATCGGCGCCGGGCAAGTTTGCGCGTGTCAGCGATTCTGCCTGAGCAAGTTCGCTACCAAGGTCTTCGACGGTTACCGCAATGGGCGCCTTGGTCTCAGCCGCGGGCAGTACGGCGTGCGTGTCCAAATGTGTGGTTCCAGAATCAACGAGGAGATTGCGGCGCATGGACTCCGGTATCGGAAGTTCGTTGGACGCACCGGCGTGATTGTCGAGTTGTGCGTGCCTGAGTTCGGCTACCACGCGCGTCACGGTTCCGATATCGAGCCCCGTGGCTTCAAATCCGCCTACCTTGTTAAAAAGAACCTCCAGGCGATCCAAGTAGGAGCGAAGGTCTACCTCTACCGATAGCGGGGGAATTTCCGGTTGATTGGGCTCAGGCGAATGCTCCCCGCTGCTTCCCTGTCCACCGGTAACCGGATCCACGGGCGCAACCGGTGAGCCTGGGGAACTTGGCTCCGTCGGGTGTGTAGGCTCGGGGGTACCTGGAGATGCAACCGCAATAGTGACATCGCGCGTGCCAAGCCGAATCTGTGAAGGGATGTTGTCAAAGCCGGAGAGTCCCTTCCAAGACTTTGGATTTAGGGGGTCCCATGAGGATGGAATGATCGGGAGTGCGATCACCATGCGATCGTTTGTCGTGCTGACCAGATTCAGGGAGGTGCTCCGTGTCTCCAAGATCAGGGAATTCAGTTTCAGCACAACCGATGTGCCGCCGAGATCGTTGATCTTCGCGTCGACTTTGTCTCCGGCCAGCAGCAGATCCCCGTGGACCGAGTTTAGCGAGACCCTGTCAACGTTTGAGGCAATCAGCCCTCCTCCCCAGATATCGATTTGGGGAGCTTCCAGTGCACGCACGTCCGTGACGTAAAGATTGTAGAGGACATCCTTGCCTTCGAAATGGACGCTGTCGAAGTTGGAAATATCGATACTGGTTACCGTGGCAGGTAGCTTGTCGAAATTGATCGTAAGATCGATATTCGATGAGCCATGAAGCACGAGGCGGTTCGGAATCTTTGGATCAAAGGAGGCCTCAATGGCACCCGATGCATCAATCGCCTGAACAACAAGGTCAAACTCGGGAATGGGCAAAGCTACCCCTGCAAAAAGCGCGCGCGCCTCAAGGACTTCCAATGACAACGATTTTTTGGCCGGACGCATCTTTCTACGGCATAAATTTGGTTAACGGCTCAATTGCTGGCAAGCTAAGGTTTACCTGTCGGTGAAACAAGTGCCTTTTGCTGGTAAATGGCGGAATAATGAGGAGGAAACTACGTAGATTGCCCCTGCCTGGGAGCGTGCGGACATTGATTCGATGGGAGCCCGCCTAGCCGAATAGCGACGCCGTCGCTACTTCTGGTACCATTCTCCGGATTCGCTCTGCAGCCAGACACCCTTGGCACTACCGTTCGCAATCTGCCTGGCGCGAGCGCGTCCCACTTGCTCGGAGGTGCTGCCGGTCATCCTGGCAATGTCCGCATACACGATTTCACGGTCCTTGTTTTCCGCAGAGGATATCTCCGAGGCATTTCCAGACGCCTTGCGAACTTCCGTGTAGCCGCGATTGTTTTCTCCGATGGCCCCATCCCTTCGCAGCGCATCGAGCGCGGGTTGACGTTGGACCATCCGGGCCTTCACGGCGTCCAGGTCATTGGCCTGAAGCATCGGGCTGGCGATCAGGAGAAGCAGGGCAATTCCGAAGCGGGAGAGAAGCAGGGTCATGATGAGGGCGGCAGGTCGGAAACTGATGGATTGATGACGGTAGACTTTCTATCGAGGTCTCCGAAAAAGTCAGTCAGGGCACGATCAACCTTCACATTCACATCGACGACGGCATGGACTTGAATCGGCTCCAGCTTGACGTGCAGGCAGGAAGCAAATGCCAAGGCAGAAAGCGACAAAGCAAGAGGAAGGAGAGTTCTTGGGGCCATTAAGGTTGAATGCAAAATTCCAGACAGCCGTTTGGGGATGAATGTTTCGCGTCCAGCGGATATCAGAAAAATAGCCCCCCCGAATTCCTGAATGGGGCGGCCAACGGGACTCGAACCCGCGACCCCAAGATCCACAATCTTGTGCTCTAACCAACTGAGCTATGACCGCCGTAAAGAGTCGGGCAAATTCTCGACCGAAAGGGCCGGTGTCAATCCCTTTGGTTTCAGGCACTCGAAGGATGCACAGGGCTTGCGAGTGAATACATGCATTTAATGTCCCAAGAGCGTTTCTTCGTGACGGTAGGGAGCACAGTTGCATTGGATAGAACTCATCGGGACACATTTCCGCTTCGTGCTGGATCCCATATCCCGTTGCGAATCACATTATGCCCAAACACCCTCGCCATGGCTGACCCAATACCGCCACCTGACGCCCCGATTGCCACCAATACCGGTTCATTGCAGGGATCTACAGGGAAAAAAATCTGGGTTGTGGGGACCCTGACGTATTCCTCAGGAGCGCTTGCGGTGCTATTCGGTTGGCTGCTTTGGGGCGACTTCTCATGGCAGCTGAAGGAGCGTTCGGCGATACCGGTCGTGCAGATCATGCTGAAGACGTTCAAGTCTTCTGACTTCCTTGCCGGGCTCTTTCTCGCGACCCTCCCGGCGCTCATTGGCATAATCATCCAACCGGTCATTAGCTATCGCAGCGACCGCCACCGTGGAAAATGGGGACGGCGTATTCCGTATCTGCTGATTACGACACCTGTGGCCACGGTGAGCATGTTTGGCCTGGCGTTCAGCCCCCATATTGGCGCGTGGATCCATGCTGAATTGGGTCTGGCACCCGATTCCCTCAATTTCGCAATCCTGATGGTGATGGGATTGTGTTGGACGGTCTTCGAGTTCGCGACGCTTGCCGCCAATGTTGTGTTTGGGGCGCTTATCAACGATGTCGTACCGCGACAGATCATCGGTCGCTTTTTCGGCATGTTCCGGGTGGTCAGCCTACTGACCGGGATCTTTTTCAACTACTTTCTGATGGGCAAGGTGGAGGGGCATTTCACGATCATCTTTTCGGTGCTGGGGGCGGTTTATGGATTGGGTTTTACAGTGATGTGCCTGTTCGTGAAGGAGGGGGATTATCCGCCGCCTCCGCAGCCGGTGCCGGGTGAGAAACGGGGCTTTGTCGTCGCGGTTCGCTCCTATTGCCGCGAGTGCTTCACCCGACCCTACTATGTCTGGGCGATTGCCTCTATGGGGCTCGCGATGGTCGCCTTCCTGCCGGTGAACATGTATAGCGTGTTCGCCGCAAAATCCTTCAACCTGTCAATGGATGCGTATGGCAAATACCTCGCCGTCACGTATGCGTTCTCGATCGTACTGGCAATGCCGCTTGGCTGGCTGGCGGATCGTTTCCATGCGACCCGTGTGGGACTCGGTGCCCTTGGAATTTACACGGTGGTGATGATACTCGCCTTTGTCGGCATTCACGGGCCCGAGGCATTCGGTATCTTTTTCCTCCTGCATGGCGTGCTTTCTGGCTGCTATCTTACCGGAGCGGCGGCCCTCGGCCAGATGCTTTTTCCAAAGATCAAGTATGCGCAGTTCGCATCTGCGGCCGTGGCGGCACAAGCCCTGTTCACCATCCTGCTCGGTCCGGTACTCGGAGGATTCCTCGATCTGATGCACCATGATTACCGCTATGTTTTTGCGGCCGGTGCGCTTATTTCTCTCGCCGCGTTTGTGAGTGGATACGTCGTTTACCGCGGCTTTATGCGCTATGGCGGGCCGCGCGGCTATCAGGCTCCGGAATAGAAACCGGACCTGAATATCGGATTGAGCTGCACGGCAGCGGCTGTTGATTGCAGTCGCTGCCCACTACGGCCTCTCGATCTCGAGCGGGATCGTGCCCTACTGCTTTACGATGATGTTGTTCTTGACCTCTTTTACGCCGGGGATCGCCTTCGCGAGTGCCTCGGCCCGCTCCTTCTGTTCGAGCGTGTTGACAAAGCCACTCAGCTGAACCGTACCGCGGAAGCTTTCAACCGTGACATCGCGAGCCCGGACAAGTTCGTCGGAGGCAAACGCCTTCTTGATGCGCGCGGTGATCGCGGTGTTGTCGATGTACTCGCCCGTGCTCTCCTGGGTGGCGGTTCCCGCACAGCCGGTGAGGCCGATGCTGGAAAGTGTCAATCCCAAGGCAAGGAGCAGACTGCTTGTGTGAATTTTCATAGGGGAAATTGCGACTTGGCGTGGAAGATTCAGGGGCTCTGCCCTGGTTGCAATGAGCATTTTGGGAAAACGAACGTCGTGGGTTTGGCTACTGGAATGAGCGCTGCGAGATCGAATCATGAAGCGATGTGTACGGGCGGGAATGAAAGTTTGTCTGGCTGAAAGTTCCCCAGGCTGGGGAAATCTCCTCAATCTTCAGCCATTTGTGGCACCCATGGGAAACTTTGCGGTCTGTGGCGCGTTGATGATTCCATATGCTGAATCAATGAGGTGTTTTGCCCTACGTATCGCAGGTTTTCCACCGGGCGGATGCGCGGGATTCAGCCTTATGGACAACATTGTTCGCTTTGATACTATTCGAACAGCGCTCCGAACAAAAGATGCCAGGAATGAACATGCACTTGCCTAGCCTAGGTAACCGCCATTGGCCGGCTCTCCTATTGAAGGCTGTCTGGATTTGGAGTGCATCGATGTATTGCGAAATGGGTGTGCAGCATCTCGCTTTGAAATGAATACCTTTGTCTATCCGACCGTTTCAAATCCGCTCGCCCCCACCAACACGACTGACGGAAAGCGTCGCGTCTTCATCGTGGATGATCATCCGATCACGCGTCAGGGCGTCAGGATGGTGGTCGATCGCGAGGCTGACATGGTCATATGCGGAGAGGCGGGAAACACCGCGCTCGGCATCGAACTCATTTCCAGGTCGGTGCCCGACCTCGTGATTATTGAGATCGCGCTCAAGAACGGGAGCGGCCTAGAGCTGGTGAAGAATCTCAAGACGCTTCTGCCCGATCTTCCGGTTCTCGTCATGTCGATTCATGATGAGTCACTTTACGCGGAACGTGCCCTGCGCGCCGGCGCCAAGGGCTACATCATGAAGCGTGAGGCGAGTGAACGAGTTGTCATTGCGATCCGTCGTGTGTTGTCGGGTGAACTCTACCTGAGCGACAAGATAAAGGAAAAGATGCTTCATCGCCTGGTGAGGAGCCGGCATGACGAAGTCGTTTTCACGATCGACACTCTCAGCGACCGTGAACTGGAGGTCTTTCATCTGATCGGAAACGGATACAGCACGCGGCAGATTGCGGCCAAGCTGAGTTTGAGCGTCAAGACCATCGATTCCTACCGCGAACACCTGAAGCTGAAGCTGCGCCTCGAGAAGGGCGCCGATCTCGTCCGATACGCCATTCAATGGGTGCGCAGCGAGGGGCTGGTCTGACGTTGATGCGGTCTGCGCAGAAAATCCTCAGGTCCGGTTCTGGCGGCTGATGCCGAGCGGTATGGCCGCGAGCAATATCGCTCCTTTCAGCACCTTTTGCAGATAGGGCGAGACATCCATCAGGTTGAGGCCGTTGTTCAGGACGCCGAGCGTCAGTGCGCCAATCAGTGTACCGGCAACAGAGCCGCTGCCACCTGTTATGGACGCGCCCCCGAGTACAACGGCAGCGATGGCGTCGAGTTCGTAGCCGATGCCTGCATTGGGCTGGCCAGACATCAGGCGCGAACTGAGCACCAGGCCAGCAATCGCCGCCGTGAGCCCACTCAGCGTGTAGGCAAGAATCTGATACCTCGCAACCGGCACGCCTGAGAATCGGGCTGCGGTGACGTTTCCACCGATTGCATAAAAGTAGCGA
Organism: Verrucomicrobiota bacterium; assembly: GCA_014584295.1. GTDB lineage: Bacteria > Verrucomicrobiota > Verrucomicrobiia > Opitutales > Opitutaceae > UBA6669. The sequence continues at coordinate 69,626 of JACTNC010000034.1, read as the reverse complement.
CCAACAACGTGATGGCGAAGCAGAATAAATCCACTCGCAACAACAAGCAGCATGACAAGCGTTGGAATCTGGATGCCCGCGATCGAGCCGCGACCAAGCGAACTGAAGCTTTCAGGCAGGCCGGTTTGCGGATAGCCTCCGGTTGAAAGCAGGGCAAGCCCGCGGGGAATCTCCATGGTCGCGAGAGTGACAATGATCGCGGGTAGCCGTGCCAAAGCGATCATCATGCCGTTGAAAACTCCGAACAACGCACCTACGAGGAGGGCGGCAGCTGCGGCCACTGGCACTGACGCGCCTGAGAGCATGGCACCAGCGGACACTGTCATTGAAAGTGCCATGACCGAGCCGACAGAGAGATCAATTCCGCCGATGATGATGACAAATGTCATCCCTGTAGCGAGGATCGCGTTGATTGAAACCTGCCGCCCGATGTTGCGAAAGTTTTCCCAGTCGAGAAAACGGTCCGTGCTCACTGAAAGCGCGATGCAAAGCCCGGCAAGTGCGATGCTCGCAAAGACCTCGGGCGGCCAGCCGCACCGGGATCGCCAGCCGGCAATCCGGGACAGGATCAGATTCACCAGGAAAAGCCCTTCGCGTTGTCACGCGTGAGCAACTTGACATCAATGGGAACCTCGCGAGGCAGCGTGGCGCCCCATTTCGCAGCAAGCGCGAGGCCGAGTGCAATGCGCACCTGATCGCGGGGAAACTGGGCAACCGTCGCCTTGAACGGACTGTCAGACTGAATGGCTTTCACGACCTCGGCGAGGCCGTCCACACTGACCAGGGCCACATTACGCTTGCTGGACTCAATGGCCGCGGCTGCACCGACAGCGCCGCCGTCATTTACGCTGAACAAGCCGCGCAGCCCAGGGTGCGCTTGAAGTATGTTTTCAGTCGCGGCAAGTGCGGCACTGCGTTCCTGGCGGCCATTCTGCGTTGCAACGATGCTCATGCCGGGGTGCTTCGCAATTGAATCCTTGAAGCCGCGCACACGTTCGAGAATGGGGACGACCGCGATGCCGTCGAGAATGGCTACATCTCCCTTTCCTCCAAGGATCCGGGCCAGCTCCTCGCCCGCCAGCAGACCTGCGTCGTAATTGCGTGAACCGACGAAGGAATCTATCGGGCCGTTGGCCTGGGCATCGAGTGCAATCACGATCACTCCCTTCTGTTTCGCAGTGCGTACTGCGCTCTCGATGCCGGCGGAGTCGGTCGGGTTGAGCAGGAGGATATCGATTCCCTTCTGCACGAGGTCCTCGACGTCTGCGATCTGCTTGGTGACGTCGTGCCGTGCGTCGGTCACGAAAAGATCGGCGCCCAGGGAATGGCCCGCATCCTCGAACGCCTCTCGCATGGCGACGAAATACGGATTGTTGAGCTCCTGAAATGAAATTCCGATGCGGAGCGGCTTGTGCGGATGGCTTGAGGGAGCGCTCTTTTCGGGCGCGCAACCAGAGAGAAGGATGCTGATGAGGACGAGGAGTGATGTAAGGATCCGAGGGGTGAACGAATGGTGTCGCATGGCAAGGGGATGAATCAACGTTCTGGGGCAGCCGTCTTTTGAGGCCGATTACGGACAAGGCGATGATAGTCGGCAAGTTCAGAGGTCGTCCGCTCAGCACTCCAGCCTGCAACCTCGGACATCCACTGCGCAACCTGGCACGCGCGAATCGCTGCGTCAGGATGATAGTAGTGCCATCCGCTCCTTCGAACCATCACATCGGTGAGGGTGAGGGCCCACTCCTGATTCACGAAATGCGAAACAGATTCGGAAGAAAAGGGGGCCGGAAGGATCCCGCTGAAACGAGTATCCGCGGCGGCAAGAATCGGCTCCCGTGCGGTCCGGCAGCGAGTTGCGGGGCGTCTGAGAAACTCAAGGAGTTTGTCGACCGTCTGCTCGGCCATGAGCCGGTAGGTTGTGAGTTTTCCTCCTGCAACGTCCCACCACGCGGGTTCCGGACTCAGGATCTGATGGGCACGTGAAATGTCCGAAGGCGAACCGTCGGGATTGGCGATCAAGGGACGAAGTCCCGCCCAGGTGCTGATGATCTCATTCTCTTGGAGCTGCAAGGTAGGGAATGCCGAATTCAACGCTTTGAGCACGTATGCAATATCTTCCACATCGGTTTCAACGGATTCCGGATCTCCCCGGTAGTCGGTGTCGGTCGTGCCGATGATCAGTCGCTCTCCCCACGGAATGACAAAAAGGATGCGTTTCCCCTCGGTGATAACCACCGCGTCGGTGATGGGCAGGCGCGCGCGGTCCACGACGATGTGGATTCCCTTGCTCAGGCGCAGCGCGACGCCGCTGTGGGCTAGTCCCTGTGCCCACGGGCCTGTGGCGTTGACGATGGTGCGCGCCCGCGTTTCGAACTCACGGCCGTCGCGTTCATCACGGACCCGAACGACCCAGAAGTCTGCCTTGCGTTGGGTGGAGATGAATCGCGTGTAATTGGAAACGAGCGCACCTGCGGCATTTGCCGATCGAAGCGTATCGAGAACGAGACGCGCATCATTTGTGAGCGCATCAAAATAGCGCACGGCCCCTCTCAGCCCAACGGGATTCAACCCCGGAATGAGTTGGCGAATTTCAGCCGCGGAGTAGCCGCGCGATGCGCCAAAATTGCGAAAGCTGCACAGCAGGTCATAGAGTTTGACACCGATGCGAAGCTGCCAGAGCGGGCGTCCCTCAGGCCGGTAGGCGGGAAACACAAACCCAAGCGGATCACCCAGGTGAGGGGCGATATCGCGCAGGACACGTTTTTCAAGGCTCGCCTCGCGCACGAGTCCGATGCGGCCCTGTTCGAGATAGCGAAGGCCTCCATGGAGGAGCCGGCTCGAACGGGAACTCGTGCCAAAGGCAAAATCGTGTCTATCGACGAGCGCGGTGCGAAGGCCGCGCAATGCGGCATCGCGTGCGACACCGCTGCCGACGATTCCTCCGCCGATCACGAGGACATCAAACTCCCCATGCTCAAGCTGCTTCAGATTCTCGAATCGGGATGTGATTGGATTCATCCTTGAAAATGAACGGATTCAAGCAGGTCACCCAGTTCTTCCAGTGACGGAACGACGAGGTCGGGTGGAACCTTGGCACGCGCGGCGTCCTCAGCCGTAGCCTCCCCTGAAAGTACGAGCACTCCATAGGCGCCTGCACGCTGCGCCATCAGGATGTCGGTGTAAATACGATCGCCGACCATCGCAATTTCGTGCGCCTTGAGGTTATGCCTGTCCAGTATGCCGCTGAGCATATCGGGATCCGGTTTGCCGAGCGTGATATCCGGTCGCCGGCCCGCGGCTTTCTCGATGGCCGCGCAGATGGATCCGCAATCGACAAGGATCGTTGGCTGGTCCGTCGGACAGACAAAATCAGGGTTTGTCGCGAGATAGGGTTTTCCCTGCCGGACCCACCAGCAGGCGCGACCGAGTCGAGCGAAGGTGAGGGTCGTATCGAATGCGGCGACAATGGCATCGGGTTCGTCGTCTGCGGAATCGCGAGTGGAGATGAATCCCGCGGCCTCGAACTCGGCGATCATGCTCGGCGTGCCGAGAAGAAACAGTCGCTTTGCCTGGGGAAATCGAGCACGCAGACAGTCAATGGTCGCCTGCGTGGAGGTGTGAAGCTCCTCACGCCGGGCCGGCAATCCCATCTTATGCAAATGGGCGAGATAGTCGGCCGCGCTCTTCGAGGGATTGTTCGTCAGGAAGGTATAAGTGATGCCGAGCGTTTTGAGACGTTGGAGAAATGGGAGAGTGTATGGGAACAGTGTTCCTCCCTTGTAGATGGTTCCGTCCATGTCCAGTGCCACGTGGCGGATGGAGCGGAGTTTTTCACTGGCGATGGGAGGCGCAAAGGCCCACGTTTTTGCGAAGTTGTCCATGGCGAATCACTGTGTCCGGCCGTAGCCATGGGCCCGCGCCGGCCAGGCGAGGAGAAAGAGGAAGGTGCCAACGGCGGCTGTGGCGACAAGGGCACCCAGTGCCGTGCTCCAGCCAAAGTGCTGGGAGACGTATCCCAGGCCCAGGCCGGAAAGAATCGTGCTGAGGTAGCCGAACAGACCAGTGAATCCGACCGCGGTGCCCGCGGCATGTTTTGTGGCGAGATTCGCGGCGATGATGCCGACGAGCGCCTGCGGGCCGTAGATGAAGAACCCCGCACCGCCCAAGAGTCCTGCCGCCAGCAGGGGAGGGGGAGAGGGAATCTTCCAAAAGAGAAATAGGAATGTCCCTGCCAGCCCCATGCAAAAAACGCAGGTTCGTGATCCGCGCCCCCCGAATAGGTGGTCCGTTATCCATCCCGTGGCCAGCATTCCGAGGATACCCGCAATTTCGAACGCAGCAACCATCCAGCCGGCGTGGCTGAGTGACACGCCCTTCGATTCGGTAAGGAGCGTCGGTCCCCAGTCGAGTACACCGTAGCGGAACGTGTAGACGAAGAAATTGGCGATTGCGACAATCCAAATGTACGGGTTCCCAAAGACCTGGCGTCGCACAAAGCGCTTGAAATCCGCCGGGGCTTCGCCGCCCGACTTCCTGCCTTCGGAATCGCTCACTTGGATTTCAGGGAGCCCGACGGATCTGGGTGTGTCGCGAAGCGCGAACCACAGGAACACGCATGCCGCCGTTGCGATGGCTGCCGGCGCAAAAAAGGCCCATCGCCAGCCGTAGCCGACCATATAGCCGCAGAAGATCACTACGAGCGCCCCTCCGATGGAATGCGAGGTGTTCCAGATCGACATCTTGGTGGCGAGCTCGTTCGGGTGGTACCAGTGGGTCATGAGTCGTGCGCAAGGAGGAAAGCCCATGCCCTGGACCCAGCCGTTTGCCATCCAGACAAGCCCTAGAATCAAGACCGCGGAACTGAAGCCGAACAGCACATTGGCTGCCGCGGACAGGAGCAGGCCGGTGATCATGAATGTGCGCGCATCGGTGCGGTCTCCGAGGAAGCCATTGGCAAACTTTGAGACGCCGTAGAGCAGGCCGTGAAGGGTGAGGAAAAGGCCGAGGTCGGACTTGGTGATCCCGAGATCCTGCTGCATCGCAGGCATGGCGAGGCTCAGGTTCTTGCGCACGAAATAGTAGGCGGCGTAGCCAATCATGCTCGCGATGAGCGTGCGACGCTGCCAGTACCGGAAACGCGCCTGCTCGTCGGGAGAGGATGTGATTTCAGGTGCAGACATGCTCAGGATGCCCAGGCTCCACCCGGCCCGAACAGGGAGTCGAGGCAGCGGTCGAGGGACTGTGTGCGAATGGCCAGATCAAGGACCGTGAATCGGCGACGAATAAAATAGGCGCGATGGAATGTCTGACGCAGTCGTTCGGCTGTGAGGCCGAGTTCAGCCGCCTGGGTCGGGGCGCCCACTGTCTTGAGGCGGCGTCGCAACTCCGAGAGCGGGACGAGTTGAGCACGAAGCTGCTTGCTGAGGACCGGCCAGCAGCGGACAAGCCTTCCAAGCTGTTCGCGCAACTCGTCGGGGGATACATGCTTCGCTGTGGTCTCTTGAAGCGCCGTGTCAAGGAAGTCAGTGGCTGCGAAGCGGCGCCGGATGTCACTTTCCAGCGTGGCCCGATCGGGCCACGATGAAACACAGCGGTCGATATCCAATCGCTCGAATGGAATCTTGAGCATTTCCTCGTAGAGCGAGGTGATCGCAAGCGTGGCGAGGCCGACCTTGAATCCGTGGGAGGGAGCCAGGCCGTGGTGAGTGTGGTGCTCCATGTCCCACAGGTGACTAAACTGATGCTCCGCACCGGAAGCGGGGCGGCTCGACTTTGTCCCCTGCATGGCGAAGCCGCCGAGCATCAGTCCTTCCACAAGCGCACCGATTGCCTTGATTTCACCGCGACGTGCTCCCTCGGGATTCTCCAGCGCGTCCCGAAGCCCGCCCTGTACAATGGCCCAGGCACGCTGCTCGATGGGCTCAACTCCCAGGGAATGCGCAATCAGCCAATCTGCGCCTGCCGTGATTTTCGCCTGAAGGTCGGCGTATCCGGATGCCGTCATTTCCGGTGGCGCATGTCGGAGGATCTCAAGATCGGCAATGACGGCGCGGGGTGCAGGGCAGTTGAAGGTCTGCTTGGCCCCGCGGTGAGTGATGGAGGCGCCGAATGCCGTGTAGCCGTCCATCGACGCTGCTGTGCTGACGCACAGGTAGGGACGATCCACTCGGTGCGAAGCGAGCTTCACAAGGTCGTTGATGGTTCCCGAACCGACCGCTACGGCAATGGCAGGCGTCTGACGTAGGATAGACTCGAGTTGCTCTACAAATCGAAATTCGGCATAAAGGTCGGGGTCGCTTAAGAGGTACGCTGCGGGCTCTGCGAGCCCTGCGGTACGGAGCCTTTGATCGACGGATTCCCCGGCGACACGATGCGTCGTGGGATCGCAAACCACGATTGCCTTGCGACCTGGAAATTGTCGGCGAAAAACGTCAACAACAGCAGCACTGGCACCCGGAGCCACAAGCAACTCCTTGGTTTCCGATGCGGCAGCGAGCGCCTCGGACATGGATTGCCTTGGAGGCGGAATGAGAGGAGGAGGAGGAAGCGACGGAGTCGCTTTAACGCTCATGGTTATGATTCGGGTTTCCGGAATGGATTGCTGTCGGTGTCTACTTCTTTTTTGAGCGCGACTTTCTCGGTGCGGCGGACGGTTGCTCAAGGGAGAGAAGCGCAAGGGCGCCTGATTCATCGATGATCAGGCCTTTCAGCAGCTGGCCCCGGATGGCGGCTGCAATTGCCGCGGAGCGATCGCTGCCGGAAACAACGCCGATCGTCAGTGGAATCCGTCTGATCTGGCTGGTCTCTGCGCTCATGACCTGGTCGCGCCAGACCGTCGCACATTCGTTCCCATTGGCATCAAAGAAACGTCCGCACATTTCACCGATGGCACCGGCATCGCGAAGGTCCCTGATGTTTGAGGGCGTGAGCGCCCCGCGCTCCACAAAGACGGAATTCTCCAGGGTGCCGAGTCCGACAATGGCCACCTGTGCGCGGTCCAGGTGGTCGTGCACGGCACGCACCTGGGGCAGCTTCAGAAGGGCGTCTCGCGTGCGTTTTTCCGGGATGTAGGCGGGGACATTGAGCGCGAGAAAGCTGCCGCCGAGACGGTGCGCGACGATTCGCCCGACCTCCTGCGCATCAAAGGCGCTGACCGTTGAGTCCACGCTGCCCATGGCCTGAACAACGGTCAGGGCCTTGTTGCGGGGTTCCGGCAGGTGATGGACAAGCTCGTAGATTGTGCGCCCGCCCGCAATGGCGACGACGTCGCCCGGTTTGATGAGGGAATCCAGGGTCGACGATGCGAAGTGGCCCACCGCACGTCTGAGATCCGTCGCCGTGAGCCCTTCCAATGCCTTGATGACAACCACGGTGTCCAGGTCGAAACGTGCACGAATGCGGGCCTCGAGATCGGGATGCCGCGGATCGTAGTCCGACACCGTGATACGGACAATTCCGCGCTCCCGAGCGAGGGCCAGGAGACGTGAGACTTTCGCTTGGGAGACCTTGACGAATTTCGCGACCTCGTTCTGGCCCAGCCCGTCGATGTAGTAGAGGCGGGCTGCCAGGCGTAGGCGGTCATCGGAGTACGTGCTCGACATGGCGAATAGATGTGGAGGAGGAGTGAAGGGAGAGGGGGCAGTCAATAGCTGGCCATCGGCAAAAGTGAAAATCTGAAAGGCTCGCTTGACATGTCGGATTCGGCGTGACTGGAATAGCATCAGAATGCTGAATAGATATTCAGTCAAGCGAAACCCCAATGGCCTTCGAGAAAATTTCAACGCCAGAGCCTTTTCCTTGGAAAGGTGGTTTTCCCCGGTGATCCCACGCACATCACGAGCGTCGTTTTGAGCGAACACATTCCCTCCCTACACAAGCCTTAACCCTGACAACATGAGCTCCCTGACAACAGTCCATTCCTCCGCATCCCTTTCGCGAGGATTTCTCCAACTCTTCGCAGTTCTGCTCTCGCTTTCGGCTGCACTGCATGCACAAACCACGGCAACCGGAGGCGTTCGGGGCCGGGTCTTCAACGTTGCGACAAACGAGTACATCCGCAACGCGGAGGTCCGGGTCGAAGGCACCCCGCTGGTGGTCTATTCGACCGATGGCGGTGCCTACGTCATTACGGGTATTCCTGCAGGTGAAGCAACCGTTGTGACGAGCTACACCGGGCTTCAGGAAACCCGGGCTACGGTGACCGTTGTCGCCGGGCAGATGGCAGCCCTTGACTTGAATCTTAAGGCGCTTTCCTACGGCGCAACCGGTGACAATGTCATCACGCTCGAAAAGTTTGAGGTGGCGGATACGCGCAGCGGCCAGGCAAAAGCCATCATGGAGCGCCGTGTTTCGCTCAACGCCAAGAATGTCGTCGCGGCCGACAATTACGGCGAGCTGACCATGGGCGACGTGGGTGAATTCATGAAATCGATGCCGGGGCTCTCGCTCGACTACACGGAAGTGGACGCCACCCAGGTTCGCATCGGCGGTCTCGACCCCAAGTATGCCACGTTCACCACCGATGGAGCGCGCATGGCAACCGCCACGTCAAACAACAACGCGGGCCGCCAGAATTCTTTCGAGCAGATGTCAATCACGGGTATCGAGGCCATCGAGTTCAACAATACCCTGACCGCCCGCATGGACGCCGACGCCCCAGCGGGCACCATCAATCTGCGCAGCAAATACGCCTTTCAGCGCAAGAGCCGTTCCATCATCTTCCAGGTTTATGGCGTGGGCACCTCCGATGCCGATTTCCGGCGCGAATACTTTCCCGACGACAAGAAACACAAGCGGATCTTTCCGTCCGGCCAGTTCGGCTATGCTGACATCTTCCTCGACGGCCGACTCGGCGTCGAGTTCAACACGAGCTACAACGCCAATTTCGTGCAGCAGGACCGCGTTCAGATGCGCTACAACTATAACACCGCCGCAACAGCCACGAAGCCTGCCGTCACACCGGACAATCCTCAGTTGAATGACATCATGTTCCGTCCGGGTCCCAAAGAAACCACCCGCCAGGCGGCCAACCTCAGCGTGGACTACCGCCTTACGCCAGAACTGACTCTTTCGTGGCGCAGCACGTACTCCTTCTATGATGTCGAGTACGTAAACCAGTACACGTATCTCTATGCGCCCGTTGCAACACAGCCGGGGTCCAGCACAATCACTCACCTGGTTGCCAATCCCGTGAATTTCACCACGGGCGCAGCAGTCACCGGTGGCAGCAGCCCTCGCTTCCGCACCGAGTACTCCCATCGCTATGCGGGAACCCCAGCCATCCTGCTTGCTCCCAAACTTGAGTACAAGGGGGATACATGGGAGGTGAGCTTCCGCCCCAGTTATGCCAAGTCGCAATTCAAGTTCCGCGACATCAGCAAGGGCTTCTTTCAGCGCACGGACACCTGGATAACCCGGATTGGGTTTACGGCCGATCGCCCATCGGAAGATTCACCGACATGGACACTCAAACAAACGGCTGGTCGCCCTTGGGGTGATCCCACGAGCGTGAATCGCGACGATGCAATCGGCATCAATGTCCGCAATCCGGAGTCCAATGCATCAAACGAGCAGGTTGTGGGCAACCTCGACCTCAAGAAGCAGCTGAATGTGCGCGGAACTCCGGTCACACTTATGGCCGGCCTTGGACAGCGCTCCAACGAATGGAAGACAAACGAAGGTGCCTACCGGGCGTTCACGTATCTTGGCCCCACGGGCTCTCAGACGGCACCCGAGGCGATCATTCCTGCCACGCAAAACTATAAGTTTGATCTGAGCCTTGATGGAAAGGGCGGGAATGTCACGGCCCAGAACTTCCGGGCGGACAGCAACTATGGGCTGTACGACATTTATACGCAGCATCCGGATTGGTTCAGGCCCGACACCACGGGCAATCTAACGCGCCAGTTCCAGAACAACAAGAAGATCAATGAAGAGATCAGCGCGGCTTACATTGAAGGGCAGAGTCAGTATGGGCGCGCCCGGTTTGACCTTGGGCTGCGCTTCGAGAAGACCAAGACCGAAGCCCTCGTGGCAGATGTGCGACCAGACAAGGAAGTCGTTGCCGCCGGTTATGCGCTGAACACCGTCGAAGGAATCCGTTATAAGTTCAAAGACGGACAGCAGAAAACCCGCAGCGGCAACTACGACGACTGGTTCCTCAGCGGCGGAGTGAAGTACGATATCACGAAAAATCTGACCGCGCAGGCCGCCTTCAGCGAGTCCATTCTCCGCCCCGACTATGGCAACCTTGGTGGCGTGGTTACGGTCAACGACAATACCCAGGTTGTCAGCATACCGAATCCTGAACTGAGACCTGAGCACTCGACCAAGTACTATGCGGGCCTCATGTATTCCCTCGAGCCTGCCGGTAATGTAGGTCTGTCCTACTACGAACTCGCGGTGAACGACCTCCAGCAACCCGCTACTCCGATCAATCCCGAGCAGGCAGGTTTCAATCCCGCTGACTATCCGGGATATACCTTCACCAGCACGATCAACGGTGAGGGAACCTTCAAGACAAGGGGGCTTGTGGCAGAGTACAGTCAGCAGATGACCTTCCTGCCGGGTGCGCTCAAGGGCCTTAGCCTCTACGGATCGATGACTCGCGTCATTGCCGATCGTGAGCGCGTCAATGTGCCCAATCGTGCGGCAAACTGGGGCGTGCGCTACCGCTACGGTCGATTCAACGTCCAGATCAACGGCACATGGACGACGATGTATCGCATCGGAAACATCAACGATCTACCCACGACCAACAATACGGGCATTCGTTGGCTCGCCGCACGTGAGATGTGGAATGTGAGTGCCGGATTCAAGCTCACGAAGCATTTCGATCTCATGCTCTCGGGCCGCAATATCTTCAACGAGCCGGCAATTCAGTACACAAACGTTCCCGGTCGCGTTTATCTCTACGACGTCTATGGTTCATTGTGGAGTGCTGGCATCAGGGGCTCGTTCTGACCGATAAATGTTCCTGCGGAGCGGCTTCTTGAAGGAGACCGCTCCGCAGACCAACATTGAATCAAAACACACTCATGGCACTGGACGGTCGCGCTTCGTCGTGACCTGATTGAGAAAGAGAGTAAGGAGAACCCGCAACAGACCATTCCCTTGTGACACCTCCGGGAATCCGTTCCCTTCCTGAAATGAAAATTACAACCCTGGCCCTGCTTCCAATCCTCCTGCTTGTCGGCTGTGTTGCGTCGTACTCACCGAACCCGGGAGAGGGAAGAAGCGCACGCATGCCTCTCAAACAGAATGGCGGCACCTGGCCCACGAGCCATGTTCAGGGCATAGCGGTCGATGTTCGTGGCGGATTCATCTATTATTCGTTCACAACCCTTCTCGCGAAGTACGATTTCAGCGGAAGGCTCGTCGGCACGCTGGTTGGCTGGACCGGACATCTGGGTGACCTCGATTTTAATCCGGTCGACGGTCGCGTGTATGGCTCACTCGAATACAAGAAGGATCGATCCTTCTACATTGCGGTGATCGATGTGGGTCGGCTGAACCAGGTGGGCGTGCACGCGGGTAGCTCGGACATCTTTCGGACCGTTTTCCTGCCAGAGGTCGCCCGGGACTACACGGCTGACATGAACGGCGATGGCGTGTTCGACGGAGACATCGCCAAGACTCCGGATCATCGTTACGGTTGTTCGGGCATTGACGGCGTCAGTTTTGGTCCCGAGTTCGGCCGCGCGGACGGGCCTCGCCTGCTGACTGTCGCCTATGGCATCTATGCCAACACCAGTCGGACGGACAACGATCATCAGGTCCTTCTTCAATATGACATTTCCGACTGGGCGCATTATGAACGCCCCCTCACCGAATCCGCGCCGCACCATAGCGGCCCGGCCGAGGTGCACGGGAAGTATTTTGTGCGAACAGGCAATACCACCTATGGCGTTCAGAACCTCGCCTATGATGAGTCGCAGCAGCGCTGGTTCATGGGTGTGTACAAGGGCACCAAGCCCGCGTTTCCGAACTATCTCCTTTTCGCCGTCGACGCCCGGACGCAACCCGTGCGTGGCGACCTCATCGGTGTAAAAGATCAATCGGGTTCCGGAACTGAAAAAGGACTTGTGATCCCGCTAGCCGATGACGGGCTGAGGGACGCCGCGACCGACATTCGCGGATGGAACCAGAAAGGCAACACCGGTTTCCAGCCTGTTGGAAGCGGACTGACCTACATCTGCGAGAATTCCGGCAGCAAGGGCAGCCAGACTGCGGACCTCACGCTTTACCGTTGGAAAGGCATCCCCGAGGTCCCCTATGTGCCGGCAACCTCATCCGACCTTGGGCATTGAAGCGCGCTTTGGCTGTGGAGCGCCGATTGCTCCATGATTCGGAATGTGGTACCCGTGCGAGTGCCGGGGTATGTCTGCGAAACTGGCAGGTGAACCTATTGCTGAAGGTATTCTTGACCGTGCCGGTATCTATCCAAGTTGACCACATACCTTCACAGACCGCACAGATTCCAAAGCCTCCTCCTCCGTGCATTACATCCGAATGGGCGATTGACATCTCTATCAGCCTGGAGGGGTACGCTTCGTCGTGCCCGGTTGAGCTCAGGGCGTAGCGGGAGCTTGCAGCGGATCAAGGAAGGTGGCTGGGCTGAAAAGGGAGACCAGGAGCGGCGACCATGCTACACCTATTCCATGAGCCCGGTCTTTGGCGACCGCGGAATGTCATTTCGCCTAGGTGGAATCGGTGGAAAAGGCAGGGCGGATGCATGATAGAGCAGGATAGAGCCACCCTCAGCTTCCAAAGAAGCGTTCTTGAAATTCGGTTCATGTCGAATTCCGGCCGCACGGCGTCTGCCGATTGCGCATTCAACGTTGGCCTGGTAGAATCCGCACTCTCGATCGCCTTGACGTGAGAGCCGGCGCAGTGGGCGGGAGTCCGTTCCGGGTAGGATCTTGGGCAATGTTCTTTCCCGTCGGAGGACTCCTCCTTCGCCCCAGTCTCAATGTTGGCAGGTTTAGGAGTTGATAAAAACTAATTTTTAATAAATTAGTAGTTAGTTATGAAGATGCCATCCAAGCCTCCGGCCTTCAGCGAGTTACTCGCCAGCACTCCCAGCGAGAGTCTCGGTGCAATTCTGGATGCTGGCCGGCGTGCCGCAAAAGGCGAATACCTGCATTGGGACAAGCTCCGGCATCTTTCGCCGCCCACGGGTCTGACTCACCTACAGTGGTGGACGGGAATCAAACTCCACCGTTTGGCCGCCAATCGGTCGGTGCCGCTCCGGGACAAGTCCGGCGGAGTCTTCGAATACAACGCGTTTCAGGAGGTTGAGGCTGCCCTTCATCAAATTGACCAAGGTGTCGGAGGAAAACACTCGCTCCCCGAGCCTGTCACCAATCCTCATACCCGTGATCGGTATATCGTTTCCACTCAGATGGAAGAGGCTATCACCTCGAGTCAGTTGGAAGGCGCGGCGACCACCCGCCAGGTGGCCAAGGAAATGATTCGTTCCGGGCGGTCCCCGCGGGATGCGAGCGAGAGAATGATCCTTAACAACTACAATACGATGCGTCGCATCACAGAGCTCAAGGATCAGGCTCTCACGCCGGACCGGGTCTTTGAAATCCATCGGCTCGTGACCCATGACACTCTCGAGAAGCCGGACGCCGGCGGCCGATTCCGGCGTGCCGACGAAAACATCCGCATCACTGATCTCGAAGGCACGGAATTCCACCTGCCGCCGCCGGCCGCCGAACTTCCGCAACGCCTCGTCCAAATGTGCGACTTTGCCAACGGGGGAAAATCGGACGCCTTCATCCATCCCGTGCTGCGCGCCATCATTCTGCACTTCTGGCTCGCCTACGACCATCCCTTCGTCGACGGCAACGGCCGCACGGCACGGGCGCTATTCTACTGGGCGATGCTACGTCAGGGGTACTGGCTGTTTGAGTTCGTTTCAATTTCACACGTCCTGAGAAAGGCGCCGGCGCAGTATGCCCGCAGCTTCCTGTACACCGAAACAGACGGGAACGATCTTACCTATTTCATCCTGGCCCAGCTGGACGTGATCAAGCAGGCGATCCGTGCGCTTCATGTTTATGTCGAGCGGAAGACCTCAGAAACGAAGGAACTCGAAAGTCATCTGCGCGTCGTCGGGCGATTCAATCACCGACAGGCCGAGATCATCCGGCACGCACTCAAGCACCTGGATCATCGCTACACGATAGAAAGCCACCAGCGCAGCCACGACGTCACCTACCAGACCGCACGGACCGATCTCCTCGGCCTTGCATCAAACCACGTGCTCGAACAGTCCAAACGTGGGCGGACCTTGGTGTTCACGGTACCACGCGACATCGAAGAGCGCTTGCGCAAATTGGAAAACAGGCGCCCGCGAAAATAGGGGGCCACCTCGACCAGGCTGCCTGATGGTGCGGGTGGCGGGAATCGAACCCGCCTCTCATGCTTGGGAAGCACACATTCTACCGATGAACTACACCCGCGAGAGGTGGGATGACTCTGACGGTGTGCTTGCGGTGGTCAACGCTCTTTAGCGGGTATCGATTTTTGGGGCTGTGATTCACCAGGCGTTACCCCGAGGTTGGGGTAGTTTTGGGGGCGCTGGGAATTTCGCTTCAAGGAGGCTTTCTGGCGGTTCTGTCGTTCCATTCTGTCGATGCCTATTTTTCGTTATCGTGCGGTCCCGGCCCGTGGCCGTCGCAGGGTCTCGGGCACAATTGATGCCACCACCGAAGCGGAGGCGATCGCCTGGCTGAAGGGGAAGGGCTATTCGCCCATCGCCCTGGATGCTGTGCAAGGGCAGGATTCTGCGCTTCCACCGACTGGGGCGCATCTGGATCCACGCGGTTCGTTTGGAGATGGACGTGCGAATTCATTCGGAGCTGCGCTGGCCAGGTGGTGGCGTTCCGTTGCCGCGCAACCGCGTATGAAGTCGGCGGCGTTGGGAGCTTTCACGCGTCAACTCGCGACGTTGATCGCAGCGGGAATGCCGATCATGAGGAGCCTGGAGCTCCTCTCACGCCAGGAGAGGGTGCGTACGGTGCAGTTGATGCTCGATGAGATCGCGGATGCCATTCGATCAGGAGAGAGTCTGTCCACGGGCCTGAACCGCCATCCGAGGGTCTTTGATTCTCTCTACATCAACATGATCAGGGCAGGCGAGGCGGGTGGGATGCTCGATGCCGTGCTTGAACGGCTGGCTCGGTATCTGGAGAAAGCGGGGCGAATCCGGGGCAGGGTGAAGGCGGCGCTGGCTTACCCCATGGTTATCATCGTTGTCGCCAGCGGGATCGTGGCCGCATTGACGACCTTTGTGGTGCCAAAGTTCGAGCAGATTTTTCTGACGCAGTTGAACGGTCGCTCGCTGCCGCTGCTGACGCAGATGGTGATGGCGCTGTCAAAGGGGATCTCCCATCACTTTCTGTTACTTGTTTCCGTTGCGGTGATCAGTGTTTTCGTGAGCGCTTGGGCATCGCAACAGGGATGGTTCAAGCGTCGCTGGCATCGCTGGGCATTGAGGCTTCCTTTGGCAGGTGATTTTCTGCTGCAGATTTCGATGACACGCTTCTGCCGAACCTGCGGCACCCTTCTGGCGGCAGGTGTGCCGATACTTCAGGCGCTTTCCCTGACGCGGGATGCCACCGAGAATTGCGCTGTCGCAGCGGCCATCCAGCATCTTCATGCGCGTCTCGAAGCCGGTGCAATGGTTGCGACGAGCCTTCGGGAGACAGAAGTTTTTCCACCTCTCCTTGTTGCAATGGCGGAGGTGGGCGAGGCCACGGGAAGGCTTCCCGAGATGCTGACTGGCGTGGCGGATATCTACGACGAGCAAGTCGAGGCGAAGGTGACGGCCTATACCTCGCTTCTGGAGCCAGTCCTGATTGTCCTGATGGCGTTGATCGTCGGCACGATCGTTATCGCTCTCTTTTTGCCGATGATCGAAATCATCAGGAGCCTGAGCGGCGGCTAGCTCCGTCACTCGATGGACCGGATGACAGGTGACGTGTCAGCAGCGGTGAATTCAGGCCCGGGAGCCTTTCGGAGAACTCCTCCTCTGGTCCAGCCTGCCGCAGGGCCCGCTGGACCATGCCCATTTTTGCATCAAGATTGTCGATCATCGAAACCAGCACGGCTTCGGGTGTGGCGGCATAAACGGCCGCCCCCCATTCGGGTTCGCCCTGATGGCTGAGCACGATGTGCTCCAGACGCTCGAGCCGCTCCGCGTCAAGGTGAGCCTTGAGCGCCGCTTTCCGGACCAACTGGTAGCCGAGGACAACATGGCCCTGAAGCAACCCGCGACGGCTTCGCCGGGTGGCAAGGGTGCCTTCGTATTCGATAGTTTTCCCGACGTCGTGCAGGAGAATCCCCGCCAGGGCGAGGTCAGCATCGACCTCCGGATAGACCGGCAGCAGGGCGATGCAGACACGCAGCATGTGAACAGTGTGCTCAAGCAGGCCGTGACGATAGGCATGGTGCATTGAGACTGCCGCAGGGCACCAGCGGAAGATTTCGCCGACTTCCTCAAACACCCCCCGAACCGTGAGCCGGAGTTCGTCGTGCTTGATCCGGTCGATGCCATCCTGGAGTTCCTTCCAGAGAGCGTCAGCATTCTCCGGAGCGAGTTCCACAAGCCCGTCGAGGATTCCAGGCGCGGCAAGATCCTCCTCGGAGAGTACAGCGACACGGTTCAATCGCGGCGAAAGTCGTCCCTGAAAATAGTCAGTCTTCCCATCGACACGAACCACGGCACCTTCCCCGGCCTGCCGAAAGCTCTCCAATAGGGGACTGTCGCTGAAAAGGGTGCAGCCGAAGGAACCGCTCCTGTCACCGAGTTCCATGCTGATGAAAGGATTGCCATTGGAGGCGACCTTGGAGGCGAGTTTCTTAAGCACCAGGATCGCCGAAAAGACCTTTCCAGGCACGGGATCAAGCGCCTTGAGATCGCGGACCGAGAGGAGTGGGCTTTCGTCTGACATTCCGGATGCTGAGGCAAGAGCTCGACGCGCGGATGGCAACCGCAGAAATGATCCGTTCAACCAAAGTATCTCCGCCGGGCCTTCACCTGAATGAAGCGCTTCTCCGGGAGTATGTACGCCGTCAGATATCCGCCTAGAACGCAGGCCGTATCAATGCCAACGGACCACTTGAGGGAGAATATCTCCGGTCGCGGCGTATGCCCATAGACGACATAGGGGGGACCTTTCCAGAGTT
Organism: Verrucomicrobiota bacterium; assembly: GCA_014584295.1. Taxonomy (GTDB): domain Bacteria; phylum Verrucomicrobiota; class Verrucomicrobiia; order Opitutales; family Opitutaceae; genus UBA6669. Next base: position 52,427 of record JACTNC010000034.1, on the reverse strand, counting down.
CCGCCCATGCCGGACAGTTTTCGCAATCGGCACGTTTGCGGGGCCTGCCAGCAGAGTCGATCACCTGGATGCGCGTGACCACACTTGCCGGCTGGCCCGACCAGGGAGAGCCGGGAAGGAATCCACCATGAACGAAGACGGTCTGCAATTCCTCGACTGAGTGAGTCAGGGGCATCTGCTCGAGGAAGGTCCAGTCATCCGGACGAAATTTCGAAAGCGTGTCCTCGTCGGTTTCGCTCAGGAGGTTGCGATTGCCGGTTCGGCGATACTCAAGCAGTCGCAGTTCGTGGTTTCCAAGCAGGGCCAGCGCACCGTGCTGTTTCGCCAAATCTATGACCCGCAGGCTGTCCGGCCCGCGATTCACGAGGTCGCCGAGAAGGATCAATTGGTCCCGCGGGGTCAGTGCCAGCCGCTCCAGCATTTCGGAGAATTCCGCATGGCAGCCATGGATGTCGCCGATGGCGATGATTCGTCCGTTCATGCTATCTGGATGGAAATTTGCTAGCTTCGGGAGGGCTGGGAAGTAAACAAGAAAGGCTATGGAGTTGAATTTGCAGCCGTTGGGAGAGGTGTGTGCGGTGAGCGGGCGGTCCTTTGTGGCCGGCGAACGCGTCGTCAGTTATCTGGTCCGCACGCCGGCGAACCTGGAAGTCCAGCGTTTTGATGTGGTTGCGAACGAACATGAGCGCTTCCAGCCATCTGGAAGCGTGGTGTGCCGTTGGGCCCATGCCTACAAGCCGCGCAAGGCGGGCGAGAATCCGGACAAGGCACTCAAGCTCACAGCGGAAACGCTCTTTCTGACGCTTGCGGATCCCGCCAATGAGCTCACTCCAGAAAACACGCGCCTGCTTCTTTTTCTGGCATTGATGCTCGAAAGAAAGCGCGTGGTCCGCCCCAAGGGGCGCACGGCGGATGGGTTGCGAAACATCGTCGAGCACGTGCATTCGAAACAGCTCTTTGAAATTCCTGCGGCCGAACTCACGCCGGAATTCTTCACACAGGTTCAGGCGCAACTCAGTGTGCTCGTGGTATCGAAGTCAGACGATGCGACGCCAAGGGGGGAAGGGGTTGTGGAGAAGACCGAATTGTCCAACAGTTCAGAGTAGAGCGGCGATGAGAGACGCTCGTGGATGGAGCATTTCAATTCGCTCCATCGTGACCGGATTTCCGGCTGGCTACGGGGAAAAGTCCAGCAGATGAGAAAGAATGTCCATGCACTGCCTAGGGATGCGTGTGGTAGAATAAGAAACCGTTTGGCTAGTCGTTCCGAATAAACACGCGATTTGCCCCCGGTTCTTGCTGACTTTCATTCGAAAGGCTCTGACGAATGCGCGCACGAGCCACACTGATCTACCCAAGATCTGCGCCAATCGAAACACCCACGTACTCATGCACCAATCGAGAATCACACTCGCAGGCGCGCTGATTGCTCCGCTGGTATTTTTGAGCGGACTTCATGCCGCACCTGCGTCCGACCAGGTAACCGTAAGGATAGACGGAACCCCGGGGGATGCAGTGTTTCGCTCTGAAGTCAAAGTGCGCGACGACAATGGCTCCTCCCGCATTCAGATCGGGATCACAAACGCATCCGCGTCCGAAGCGAGACTGAAGGGCTGGGTGGTGGAGTTCCCGTGGATCGGACCGCAAGACTCTCCTGACCTCGTATCAACCGGCGGATGGGACATGGGTCGAAGTGAAGCGCGCGTATGGACGCCGAAGGAAGCTGGCAAAGTCGAAACGGGGAGCTACGTGCTTGCGCGACAGGCAGGACGATACTCGCTGGCCGGCTTCACCACTTGGCGGGTTTTCAATTCCAAGCTCCGCTACGATGGTGGACGGCTCGTCGTGACGGGTGATGGAGAAAACAAGATTGTCCGGCCGGGAGAGACGCTGGCGTTGGAGGTTGTGCGGCTGGCTACGGGCGACGATTGGCAGGACCTTCTGTTTGACCACGCGGAGGCCATAGCCCGCGAGAATCGCATCAGGCTCAATCCACCCAGAAAGGATGTTGGATGGGCAACGTGGGATTACTACGGGCGCAGTTGGAGCTACGACCAGGTCATGTCCAACATGAACAAACTCCTTGAGATTTACCCGAAGGCTGACCTGCTTCAGATAGATGGCGGCTGGTGGTCACAGCGGGGTGATTACACGCAGGTGCGGGAGAATCTTGAACCGGACGGGATGAAACGGCTTGGGACATTGATTCGAGGTCGCGGCCTTCATGCCGGGATCCATCTCGATGGCATGCGGGGTGACGAGAAGGCGAATGTCGCGAAGGATCATCCTGATTATTTCCTAAAGAATGCGCACGGAATGATGCTGGTGCAGTCGGCGCTCAATGTTGGCGAGAAACTGGACTATACCTTCTTCGATTTCTCGAATCCTGCAGCATGTGACTACTTTCGCAACGTTCTGAGTACAATCCGCCGTGACTGGGGATTCGACTACTTCAAGATCGATTTCCTGCGATATGGCGTCAATCAGTTCATTCAGAGCTCCGTGGGTGCCGATACAGAAATCGTGCCCCATGACCCGTCTCTGACGAGTTTCGAGCGGATTCATCGGGGATTGGCGGCGATGCGGGAGGGCATGGGACGTGATGCCTATTTTCTCGGTTGCTCCGCAGTGTTTGGCCCCACATTTGGACATGTGGACGGGCTCAGGGTCGGAGCGGATATCAATCCCAGCGTGAAACAGTATAGAAAATGCGCGCTGGATGCTCTGGGAAACTTCTATCTTCACGGCAAGGTGGTCTACAACGATGCGGATTATCTGGTTGTTCGCGCGCGAGAAGACCAGGATGACACCCGGGTTAAGGCGCCCAACAAGGACGGGCGGGATCTTACGCTCAATGAAGCTGAACTGTGGACGCATTTTGTCGCCCTCTGCGGAGGCCCTAGGCTGAACAGCGACAATCTAATCATATTGCGGGAGAAGCGGCGTGCCCTGTTCCGCTTTGCCGCGGAGTTTCCCACGGCGGAGCGGTATGTTCCGATCGACTTCTGGTCGCATGCACGGGATGAGAGTGATCCTCCATGCATCCTTCTGACCCAGGCACGAGGGGATGTCTACCTGGGTGTCTTCAACTGGAGCGATGAGGCTGCCAGCTTCGTCATTGATGGCTTTTCACCGTCGAATCTGGAGAGTCTCGCCAAGGTGTCCGGTGCCGGTGAGCACGAAAGTTCCGGCGACTCTGTAACCATCCGACTGCCGGCGCGTCATTCGACGATATTCAAGCTTGCAGGAGGGAGTTTTGACCACCTTCGCAAGGCACTATCCCTCAAATCGCCAAAGTCATGACCATTTCCGTTTCGAAGCCCGCTCTCGCAGCCCTGATCCTTGCAGCAGGAGTCTCCACAATCGCACGCGCTGAAGCGCCTCGCAAGTGGGGTGTCTATCCGTGGGGCCGGAGCAAGAACCTGCAGATACCCGCCGACATGCCGGTGCGCGGCATCCCGTTTACCTGGCGGTGGGAGGAACTCGAGACGGCGCGGGGAAAGTACAATTTTGATGAGGCCGTGCGCCAGCGCCTTGAGATGGTGAAGGCGATGAATGGTTACACCCACATCATGTTCCATGTGGCGCCGATCACTCCCGACTGGGTTTACGAAGCCGGCGTGCCCAAGGTCATCATGCCCGAGCGCATCACGCCCGCGCGCAAGCTGCAGAAGCCGACCTATCCCTACTATTTCGATCCGCTTTACAAGGAGATCCTGCATGAACTGGTGACCGCCCTTTCAAATTACATCGCCGCGCTGCCGGAAGACCTCAAGAGCCGAATCATCTTCATCCAGGTCGCCGAGGGAGCAACGGGTGATGGGCAACCGTACAAGGGGATCCCTCTCGATTCAAAATTTCGCATCAGTGAAAAGGCATGGAATGATTACCGCCGCGAGACCTGGGCCTACTATCAGGCGGCGTTTCAACGTGCCGATGGATCGCTCAATGTTCCGCTGCTTGTGAACGGCGACGCAAATACGGACGTCGAAAATCAATGGCTGCTGGACCATACCAAAGTCTTTGGGGTCAAGCAGGGGATGTTCAGCCATGGCTATCTGGTGAGTGATACGATCGATCGCCTGGCTCGCTGGGAAGAGTTCCGACGCCGGGCGCAGGCGAGCGGGCACACGATATTTTCACGCGGCGAGCAGGATGAGGAGTGGCGCGTGTGTGGGTGGAGCAACCAAAATCCTCCTCGGGCCTTTTACTGGTCGGCCCTGTTTGCCCTTCATTGCAAACTTGATGTGTGGAATGTGCCGATCGATGCGCTTGCGACCCAGCCGATCAAGGAAGCTGTGCTCACGTTCAACCGCTATGCCGGATACAACGAGCCGGCGGGGAGCCCGGGCGCATTCTGCGCGCTCCGTCGAGGTCTGGATGCCTCGGACACGAAGGCATTTCCTGAATCCGAATTCGGGGAGGCAACCAAGCTCAATGTCGACCGGTATCTGAAGATCGCAGCTGCCTATTCCAAGTTTGGTGCGCGGCAGGGCGATCCTCAAAAGGCGATCGGCGGAGGCATGCGAAACAGGCAGGCCGACGACCAGAATGATGTGGGTTGGAGAATTCTCCCGGGGAATTTCGAGCGACATCTTTCCCAATTGGACCCAGAGCAGACGAGCATCGGGCTGTGGGACACTGGCCCCGCCAAACATCCCTATGGGCTTTTCGCCCGACGATTTGATACGGCGAGCGGACGAACCCGCATGTCATTCAAACTGGCAGATGGATTCTTCGAACACCCCGCAAGCGAGCACGGGGTAAAGTTGCGCATCGTCTATCTCGATCAGGGCAAGGGCGGCTGGGATCTTGTCTACGCGACCCGCAGAGGCGAAAAGTCCGCCCATCGCGTCGTTTTGGAAGCCAGCGGCAAGTGGCGTGAGATAACCGTGACACTGCCTGATGCGGTGTGGGATCACCGCCTGGCGGGAGGTGCCGACCTTGCATTGCGGCAATCTGGTGGAGGTGACACGACCTTCCATCTCATTGAACTCGAGCGGATCTAGCGTCGTGCTGCCGCGAAGTCCCATGATGCGGAGATCGTGGCCCTGATAACAGCGATAGGAAACTTCAACAAGGGGCTCAAGAAATCATCGTCCATGAACAAGCGCACACTTCTTCCTGTCATCATCCTTGGCATCTTGGCCGCCTGCGTCGCAAGCGCGGAAAAGCCGGTCGGAACTCCCTATACTTACAAGGTCGCGGACGGAAAGGAATTGAAACTCTATGTTTCCACCCCGCCGGGATGGAAGCCGACGGACAGCAGGCCAGCCATTGTCTTTTTCCATGGCGGAGGCTTCGTGGGAGGCAATGCGGGTCAGTTTGCCGGCCAGTGTACGCATCTGGCCTCTCGTGGCATGGTGGCGATCAGTGCCGAATACCGGCTTCTGTCGAAGGACCGAAGGAAGGCACCCATTGTGTGCAACCAGGACGCGAAATCAGCGATGCGCTGGGTGAAATCACACGCGGCTGAACTGGGGATTGATCCAAATCGGATCGCTGCGGGCGGTGGTTCGGCAGGAGGGCATCTCGCCGCATTTGTCGGACTGGTCGATGGGGGTGATGATCCAGCCGATGACCGCAGCATCCCCACGAAGGTGGCGGCTTTGGTTCTCTTCAATCCCGCCATCGCCTGGCCCGAAAAGCTGCCCATCGAAGGCAGGGATACCGACATGTTTCGCGACGGCGGAAAAGAGTTCCTGAGTCTTGCCCCGGGAAATTTTGTCAGCCCTTCCTCCCCACCTACTCTGATTCTGAGCGGCGAAAAGGATCCCATCGTCCCCATGAGCTACCTCCAGGAATTCCAGAGAAAGCTGGAAAAGGAAGGGGTGCGTTGCGAGACGGTCTTCTACAAGGGACAGGGGCACGCCTTCTTCAATCGAAACCGTGACAACGGCAGGTACTACACCGCCACGATGATCGAGGTGGATCGTTTCCTGGCATCACTTGGATGGATTTCGGGACCCTCTACGCTGAAAATGCCTGACGGCGTGTTGACGATCAACGGCGGTCGGTAACGTTGCATCAACCAGACGATCCCCGTCCACAGCTGTTGCGGTCATTCCACGCCATGAGAATCATTCCTGCCTTAGCATTCATTACAATTTTCTCCTCATGTCTCGGCCTTGCCGCTGGCGCGGGTGTTCCCACCGATGGATACATCGTCGATCATCGCCACAGTCCGCACGCGAAGCTGCGACCACTGCCGTACGATGCCGTCACCTGGACGAATGGCTTCTGGGCAGATCGCTTCAATCAGACGGCAACCGTCACCCTGGACGAATCCTGGCGCTTGCTGGCTGATCCGAAGGCAGGGCATGTATTGGACAATTTCCGTTTCGCCGCAAAACCGGGAACGGGCAAATACGCGGGCACGAGTTGGCAGGACGAATGGCTCTACAAGTGGGTTGAGGCAGCTTCGTGCATCTGGCGGAAAACGAGGAATCCTGCGATATTGGAGCGGATCAACGAGGCAATCGACCTGATCTCCGCAGCACAGGAGGGCGATGGCTATCTCGCCACGCGTGCGACCTCAGGTGGACTTCCACGTTTTGTCGACCCGCGCGATCACGAGTTCTACAACATGGGTCATCTGCTCACGGCGGCGGTGATTCACCATCGCATGACCGGTGACGACCGGCTGCTCAGGGTGGCCATCAAGACGGCCGATTTCATCGTCGCCACGCTCGGCGTGACGGTAAAACCCTATTTCGCACACAATCCTTCTGCCATCATGGGACTGATCGAGCTTTATCGTGAGCTCATTGTTGATCGTCGCGGGGAAAACCCAAAGAAGCAGACGCTGTTCACGATGGTGCCTGGCATCGGCGGGACAGACATCATCCAGGATCGCGTGCCTGTGCGCGAGTCGTCGGAGGTCGTCGGGCACAACGTGTTTTTCACCTACCTGTACACCGGAGCAGGCGACGTTTATGCAGAAACGGGAGATCCGAAGTTGTTTGCCGCGCTCAGCAGGCTCTGGACCGACATGACCGAGCGGAAAATGTTCATCCATGGAGGTGTCAGTGCCCAGCCGATGGCGCTTTCGAACTTTGCGCCGGTGGTTGAGGCGGCCGGTCCGGCCTACAACCTGCCGAATGCGGGTTGCTACAACGAGACCTGCGCGCCGAATGCCCGCTTCGCCGACATCATGGAACGGGAAATGTACAATGGCTTCCTCGGAGCCGAGAGTCTCGACGGTAAAGCCTGGTTTTACCGCAATATCATACGCCGTTTTGACAAGAATGATGGCGGAAGCGGCTTGAATGCGATGACCGAACGAGGCCAGCCGGGCCGCAAAAGCATCTGCTGCCCTTCCAACTTTCTGCGGACCATTGCCGAACTTTCCGCGTATTTCTACAGCCTAGATGACGACGGCGTGTCGATCCATCACTACGGCGGCAGCAAGGTGAGTGTTCCGCTGGCGTCCGGACAGCGCCTTGAATTCGAGCAGGTGACGAACTATCCATGGAGCGGAGAGATCACAATCGGGATACACAAGGCACCTGAATCTGAGATGACAATGAAGGTGCGCATCCCAGGATGGTGCTCGGGAAGTTCGATTTCGATGAATGGGCACGAGATCAATCCGCCGATTAGAGATGGCTATGCGTCAATCAGCAGGCGATGGAGGGAGGGTGACTCGCTGAAACTTCACTTTCCCATGCCGGTGCGGCTCATGACGGCAAATCCGCGCGTCGAAGACACCAGAAACCAGGTGGCAGTCATGCGTGGACCGGTGGTGTATTGCTTGGAATCGAGCGACCTTCCCGCGGGAGTGAAGGTTCATGACGTTTATCTTTCCCAGAATGCATCCTATGCTGCTGTAGCCGGCCTTGCCGGTGCTACTCAGCCCCTGGCGGCATCCCTAGTGAGTTTGCGGGGCAGGGCATACAGCCTTGAGGAGAAGGAATGGAACTCGCTCTATCGCCCGCTTGGAGATACCACGTTGAAAACGTTCGATGTCACGCTCGTCCCCTATTTCGCCTGGGCCAATCGCGGGCGATCCGCGATGAGTGTGTGGCTTCCGGTGATTCTGGAAGGTAGGAATTGAGTGAGGCGCAAGGAATGGGCCCGTGAGACGGCCTGCCCCTTGGAAGGCCTGAATTTTTCTGCGACCAATTGCGGGCAAGATTGACCTCAGGGTTGCGTGATCTCAATGAGGCCACACTGATAGGAGTAATGATCACGGAAGTTTTGAGTTCATTGCAGGAACGATTTGTCACCCATGGGATGTCGCTTGAGGCGGCTCACCATGTCACGGAAGTCATCGGAGTTCTGGCCCTGGCCCTGCTTGCGCTGGCCGCCAATGTCGTCGCGAAGCAGATCATCCTACGGAGCGTATCGATCGTTGTGCGGCGAACACGCTTCACCTGGGACGACGCCTTGTTGGAGTGCGGAGTATTTACGCGGCTTTCTCACCTTGCGCCTGCGATGGCGATCAACGCATTCGGAGACGATGTTCTTGGGAACTCGCCGGAAACACGTTCCGCCCTGAGCATTGCCGTGGGCGTCTATTTCACCCTTATCTGGCTTGCGGTCTTTTTTGCGCTCCTGAACGCACTTGCGCTCATCATTCAGCGCAAGGAAAAGGCATCCGATCTGCCGATCAAAGGATTTTTCCAGGCCATCAAACTGGTTGCGAGCGCAATCGCCCTGATACTCGTGCTCTCAACGATTCTGGGTCAATCGCCCGTGTATCTGCTGTCCGGGATAGGTGCACTCACCGCGGTTCTCCTGCTTGTATTCAAGGATGCCATTCTTGGGTTTGTCGCAGGCATCATGATCTCGGTGAACGATATGGTAAGAATCGGAGACTGGATCGAAATGCCCAAGGCGGGTGCGGACGGTTTTGTCACCGACATTTCGCTGACCACCGTGAAGGTGCAGAATTGGGACAAGACTATCACAACGATCCCTTCGTACGATCTCATTTCGAGTTCATTCAAGAACTGGAGGGGGATGTTCGATTCCGGAGGGCGCCGGATCAAGCGGGCGCTCAATATCGACATGCAATCCGTCCGATTCGGGGACGAAGCCTTGCTCGACCGCTGGGCGAAAATCGATCTGCTCCGGGAATACCTGCGCGAGAAGCGCGAGGAGATCGCTCGGGCCAATGAAGAACGCGGGGGCGACCTGACGATCCTGGGCAACGGCAGGCGCATCACCAATCTGGGGACATTTCGCGCCTATTGCATTGCCTACCTGCGCGCCCATCCGGGGATTCATCAGCAGATGACCTTTCTCGTCCGGCAACTGTCGCCGACCGAACACGGTCTTCCCCTCGAGATCTACGTTTTCACGAACGACACCCGCTGGGCTATTCACGAGGCAATCCAGGCCGACATATTTGACCATCTCACTGCCATCATCGGAGAGTTCGACCTGCGCATCCATCAGCAACCGTCCGGACGAGACGTACAACTGGCCCTGAGCCACATGGACGCTCGGAAGTGAAACGCCTTGCCTGACATCGGTATTCTGGTTGATCGATCGCGGGGAGCAAGGCGCGGTGGCCAATCGGTGGAAAGGAAGGAGTCCAGACGGGCTAGGGACGTCGAAGGGTATCGGCGACGTGCCGGATCGCCCGCGCGACCTTGTCAATGTAGGTGTCTGTCATGGCCTCATTGATCGGAAGCGTGATGCAGTCGCTGAGGATTTCCTCGGCGACGGGACAGCAGACCTTTGTGTAATCCATTGTTGTCGCGCCGAGATCCCGCGCGGGCCACGTGCCTCCAAAGAAATTATGATGCCGAAAGACGCGGTAGCGATAGACCGGCATGGGAAGATAACCCGGGTTGGCGGCGACGCCCTGCTGCCTGAGTGCGTCTGCGAATGATTCACGACTGACACGAAACGCGGAGCGATCGAGTCGAAACAGATAGAACCAATAGCTGTGGGTGTCGCCCGCGCGAGTGAGGGTCGGCCGTATTCCGGAAATGTCGCCGATCTGCTCCGTGAGGCGTGTTCCGTTTCGCACCCGGCGGGAGACGATCGAATCGTGGCGCGTGAGTTGCGCGGCTGCGACGGCAGCGAGAGGTTCTCCCATGCGATAATTTGCGGCAAGGTCCTCCGGATCGCGGGTGGCTGTCGTGCGATCGTAGCATTTGTCCCCCCATTTTGAGAGGCCGTTTCCGAGGTCGTCCCGGTTGGTTCCCACCACTCCGCCATCACCACAGGACAGGTGTTTGAAGTCATTGAAGGAGTAACAACTGATGTCGCCCAGGAGGCCGACCGGAACTCCATTGTGTCGGGCACCCCAGGATTGTGCGCAGTCCTCGATGACAGCGATCCCGTGAGCCTTTGCGATGGCAGTGAGTGAGGACATGTCGCAAGGATTTCCCGCGAGATGCACTGCCATGATGGCCCGCGTCCTGGGTGTGATGGCTTCGAGAGCCTTTTCGGGGTCCGTATTGCAGGTTGCGGGATCGATGTCGGTGAAGACGGGCACGCCCTGCTGGAAAAGGATGCCGATGAGCGAGCCCATGTCGGTAAGCGGGGAGACAATGACTTCATCACCGGGTTTCAGCCGGAGTGAGGCAACAGCCACATGGAGCGCCGCGCTTCCAGAGGATGTCGTGAACAGATGCCTCAGGGGATAGTGCTTCCGAAACTCCTCCTGTAAGGCGATATTCTGGGGGCCGTTCCAGTAGAAGAGGGATTTCTGGCGCACCATGGAGGTCAGCCTCAGGAGTTCGGCATCATCCCAGCGCGAAAGCGAGGGTACGGGTTCATTTACGATGGGTAAGTCTTGAGAGGTTGACATGAGGGAGAATTCAGAGGGCAGGCGGACCAATGCGAATCGGGAAGCATGCGCAGCCGTTGATCCGGGCAAGAGTGAAAGAGCTGGGAAGCCTGCAATACAACAACCCTAAATCCTGGCAGGGGGTACGGACAGCACGTGGCGAGGGTAACTTTCGGTTGTGGCGCACCGTCTTGATTCCATCGACCCCCATGCTCAGTGCCCCGGCATCGATTTTTTTTCTGATCCGAAGTGCAATTTGCGGCAAGGCATGCTGGAATTGCGCCATGTCGAGGTGGCTTCCCTCGCAGCAGAAGACGCATGACATCTGATCCAACCAATCCGTTGTTGGCCGCACCGGAGCGCCTGTCGGGGCGGCTGCTCTCGCTCGACGCCTACCGTGGGGCGATCATGCTCTTCCTGCTCTCCGCCGGATTTGGATTCAGGGAGGTCGCACGCAAGTTTTCCGACTCGGACACGTGGCAGTTCCTCGCCACCCATACCGACCACGCAAGATGGCTTGGGGGTGGTGCATGGGACATGATCCAGCCCGCATTCATGTTCATGGTGGGGGTGGCCATGCCGTTCAGCTATGGAAAGCGACGTGAAGCCGGTGAAGAGCTTGGCCGGCAGTTTCGGCACGTCGTTTGGCGCACGGTTGTCCTTCTGCTCATCGGCCTGGTAATTGTTACGAAGCCGGGCGCGGAGCGGACCACGTTCATGTTCACCAATGTGCTTGCCCAGATTGCAATGGGTTATCCGTTTCTTTTCCTGCTCTCACTGACCAGCGAAAGAAGCCAGTGGCTGGCCGTGGCAGTGATCGCAATTGCTTACTGGGCGTTGTTTGCATTCCACCCGCTGCCGGCTGAAAACTTCAATTATGCACAAGTAGGCGTCCGCCCGCAGATGCTGGACGCAGTGACACTTCCCGGCTTCTTCGCGCATTGGAACATGGGAACCAATGCAGGCGCGGATTTTGATCGCTGGTTTCTGAACCTTTTCCCCCGGGAGAAGCCCTTCGATTTCAATCCCGGTGGGTATGTCACCCTCAATTTTGTTCCTTCTCTCATCACGATGACGCTCGGCTTGATGTCGGGTGCCCGGCTCAGGGGTCCGAGCACGCCCCGAAACAAACTGCACTGGCTGCTGCTGACCGCACTGGGCTGCACGGTGATCGGGTGCATTGCGGGTGTGACCGTATGTCCGGTGGTGAAGCGTATCTGGACGCCTTCGTGGGCATTCTACAGCGGTGGAATCGTCGTCTTCCTGCTCGCCTGCTTCTACTACCTGGTGGAAATGCGTGCCTGGAAACGGTGGGCATATCCGCTTGTGGTGGTCGGCGTGAATTCCATCGCCGCCTACCTGATGGACATCTACTTTCGTGAATGGGTGATGGAAAGGCTGCGGTCGCACCTCGATTTCGCGATCGAAGGCGACTACGCCATCATTTTCTTCAGGACCCTTACACTTCTTGTGCTTTGGCTGATCTGCTGGTGGATGTACAAACGAAAGATCTTTTTGAAAATATGACCCCTGAAATCAAGATCCTGAGATCGATCACGAAGGTCGCTGGCCTTCTTCGATCGTTTGCTGCAGCTGCGGCATCGCTGCTCGTCGCAAGAGCCGCCCCCGTGGAAATCATACGTGACAACTTCGGCGTGCCACACATCTATGGGGCAAGCCTCGCGGACGCACTCTTTGGACAGGGCTATTGCCATGCCGAGGACAACCTGCCGGTGGTGCTTTCGGGAATCCATGCGTCACGGGGAGAGAGTGCCCTGCATGGCGGCGAAGGCAGACGCGGCTCGGTCGAGGCGGATTTCTCCGTGCGCATTTTTCGACTTCAGGAAGTGGCGCGCGGCAACTATGAGGCCATGACTGAAGCCGAACGAAAGCTTGTGGATGCCTATGCAATGGGCATCGAGGCCTATCTTTCGGAGCATCCTGAAAAGCGACCCTCGTGGCTGGGAAAACTTTCGGGTGTGGACGTCATCGCAGTCACAAAACTCCGCCAGCTTCAGCAATCGCTGGGTGTCGCGAAGGATGATCTGTCCGGAAAGGCATCTTCGCGGCGCGAGCGCGACCTCGCGATGGCCCTCGACCGCAATGGCGCCTCCAACATCTGGGCTCTGCGGCCAAACCGCACGTCGGATGGTTCAACACGTTTGATGTCAGATCCACATCTGCCCTGGGATGGAGCGACAAAATGGCATGAGGCCCACCTGATAGTCGGCGACCGATGGATCTATGGAGCCTCCTTTGCCGGTTGCCCCGGCGTTGCGATAGGCTTTACAGCCGATCTTGCCTGGGGATTTACGAACAACGGCGCAGACATCGCTGATGTCTATCGCCTGAAGATCAATCCCGCGAATCCGAACCAGTATCTCTATGAGAGCAAGTGGAGGGATCTTCGCAGGGAAACCTTTTCTGTTGAGGCGCGCGGCGAGGACGGAACAATCCAGCGAATCGAGCGTGTCGTGCGTTTCAGTCACCACGGGCCAATCATGCAGGAGGATCGCAAGGCGAACGAGGCATTTGCCGTGCGCCTCGCCGGCTTCGAGTCACAGTCCGAAGCGCTTGACTGGGTGAACACCATGAACGCGAAGTCGCTCAAGGATTTTGAGGCCGCGCTTGATCGCGCGCATGGTTACAAGTGGAATTGCGTCGCGGCCGACAGCAGGGGCAACATCGGTTACTACTATCTCTGCGCCGCTCGGGAACGCGACGACTCGCTTTCATGGAATGCACCGGTCGACGGATCTACGGCGAAGACAGAGTGGGGCCAGGCGCTTTCATGGAGGAAACTTCCGCATGTCGTCAATCCGGCCGGCGGGTACCTTGTGAATTGCAACAACAACGCGTTTACCGTGACGCGGGGTGGTGATCTTAAACCCGGGAAGTATCCAAGAAGCTATGGAAGTCAGAGTACCAAACTCGCGACGGATACACGGGCACACAGGGCCATTGATCTGATAGAGGCCCAGGCAAAACACGACGAGACGAGTATTTCGTCCATCACGTTTGACATCAAGACCCTCACCGCGGAGCCGCTCGTCAAACGTATTCTTGGCGCTGCCTCTTCCGTGGAGGCGGGCAAAGGCAGTGGTGCCGAAAGGCGTGCGGCAGCACTGCGGATTCTCAGGGAGTGGGATGGCTATGCAACGATTGAAAATCAGGCCCTGCCGCTTCTCGCTGGCTTTCTGCAGGCCGCGGAGGAGGAAGGGCTTTCCCTGCGTCAATTGGAAAAGCAGTCGCCCAAGGGGCTGATCGCCCTTTTTGACGCCGGGCTCGACCTGCTGAGCAAACGTTGGGGCAGTGGCCCGATCACGTGGGGCCAGCTCCATGTGATCCATCGAGGCGATCTTGAAGTACCCGTTCCAGGTGCCGGATCAGAGCGCGGCAAGGATCCCTTCAGCACGCTTTTTATGGTTGGGGCTAAGACAATCAGGAATGGGCAATACCTGGCGGACAGCGGTTCATCGTGGCTTCAGTCTGTCTCCTATCTCGGCGGCAAGGTCTCTGCCGGGACCGTATTGCCGCTGGGTAACAGCAACGATCCCGCTTCGAGGCATTACCATGATCAGGCGCCACTCTATGCCGCCCGGAAAATGAAGCCGGCATTACTGTCGCGTGTTGAGATCGATGCGAACACGGAATCGCGTCGCACACTGCAATCTCCGTTTTAGGAGCCGAGACTAACGGATCTTTGCGTCGGGCAGTTCCTGTTTGATGCCTTCGTCGATGGGCATCCGGTCATTGACTTCCGTGAGTCCCGTTTCCCGCATGCGTTCGCTCAGCAGGGTCTTCAAATTGGCGATCACTGGAGCATACTTTGGGTTCGCGATGAGATTGTGGCGCTCTTCGGGGTCAAACTCGATGTTGTAGAGTTCCGCCATGTGGCGATCAGGAGAGCCGTCCCCGTGTGGATAGTGGATGTATTTCCAACTGTCCGTGCGCACACCGCGCACGTTGGGCGTGTAGGGAAATTGTTTCTCATAGTTGTAGTAGTAGAACCAGGATGTGCGCCAGCTGGGATCCCCATGCTCAACCAGGTTCACCCAGGACTTGCCCTGGAAATGAGGCAGCGATGGCATGCCGCAGAGTTCCAGGAGACTGGGTGCCATATCGATTGTGAGCACCTGCTCGTCCACGACCTTGGGGCGATTGACCGGAGTGAGGCCGGGATACCGCACCACCAGGGGAATACGGATGCTCGCCTCGTGCATCGTGCGTTTGTCGACCATCCCATCCTCGCCGTTGAGCAGTCCGTTGTCTCCCATGAAGACGATGATCGTGTTGTCCAGCTCACCCCGCTTTTGCAGGAATGCGTAGAGTTGTCCCACGCTGTCGTCCACCGACAGCAGCGTGCCCCAATAGGCATGCGTCATGGCTTCGAAGTCCTTCACGCCTTCCGGACGGTCATCCGGAAACTTTTTCCGCCAGTCAAAGAGGGGACCGTAGATCCCGTGCCAGGTGTAAAGCCGTTCACGAATCCAGTCGGGTTTGTCGTCAAGCATGAATGCAGTCTCGGGGTAGGGTACGCGCACGCTGGCAAAGGCGTTCTCGTACTTGGGCTCATCGATATAGAAGCTGTGTGCGGCCTTGTGGCCGATGATGAGGCACCAGGGCTGGGATCCGCGAGGGCGGCTCAGCCATTCCTCCGCAAGTTCTGTCACCACGTGCGTGTAGTATCCTTTCTTCACCTCGCGGCGTTCACCGTTGAAGCAAAACTCCGTGTCGTAGTACTTGCCCTGGCCCTTGTGCGTGACGAACCAGTTGAAGCCCGGGCGAGGCATGTCGTTGTCCTCGCCCATGTGCCATTTGCCGATGTAGGCCGTGTCGTAACCCGCTGCCTGCAGGACGAGCGGAAAGCTTTTCAGCTTTGTCGGGTACTCGGTAAAATTGTTGGTAACGCCATGGGTGTGCGCGTAAACGCCGCTCAGGATGCTGGCCCGGCTTGGCGAGCAAAGCGATGTGGTGCAAAACGCGTTCCTAAAATAGACGCCTTCATGCCCGATCCGATCCATGTTGGGCGTCTTCAAATGCTTGTTTCCGGCTATGCTCATGGCATCCCAGCGTTGATCGTCCGTGAGGATGAACAGGATGTTGGGAGATTTTGCCTCGGCAACTTGTGCGCCGGCAGCAAGACATAGGAGACAGAGGAGGAGGCGGAATGGAGTAAATCGAGCTCTCATGAGGTTTGAAACAGGGTCTTTTGTGGTGTGCCCTTTGCTCAGGGCAGGGTGATTTCAACATAGCCGTCCTTATGGAGCGTTCCAAGCTTCTTTCTTGAGGCCGCGATCGCGATGCAAGGGTCGCGTTTGACACATAGAGGCCTGGCTTTCGAAAGCAGGATGCGTCGAATCGGGTCTCGCGCTGGTCTCCGCCTCTGAAATAGTGGGAGGGTTTTTGACGTTTGCGGGGTAAGATGCGGTGAACATGTCACCTTCCATGAAGTCTCTTCACTCAATTCTCGCATTCTCGGGCTTTCTTGCCATCGCCACAGTCCTGACCGCGGCTCAAAAGCCTCCTGCAATCGAGTCCTCGGCAGCAAGCGCGCGCGCGGGCAAGCTCATCAGGGTCAGCGAAAAAGATGCCGCATGGGCCGCAAAGGAGCGCAAGGCCTATCCGCTCACGGTGTGCGTCGCTTCGGATGAGGATCTCGGGAGCATGGGCGATTCGCCCGAATACATTTATCGCGTCGCCGGCCAGCATGATCGTCTCGTCGTATTCTGCTGCGAAGGCTGCGAGGAGGATTTTCTCAAGGAACCCGCGAAGTATTTGGCGAAGATCGACGCGGCGAAGGCAGCCAAGGCGAAGGCCGGCAAATCGATATCTGACGGCCATCAGGGTAAGCATTGAAATTGGCCGGTGTCCGGCGCAACGGAATGCAGGTTCTGCACCCGATGAAGATTTTAAAATTCCTGGTCTCTCCGGCCATGCTAATCTTTCCGTACATTGTCCCCTGTGCCGCGCCACAAGACTTGCCGGAGAACAAGGCAGAGTTTCTGCGGGCGCTCGCAGCAGCACCCGCGTTCAACGCTTCCCTGCTGCGGGCGGATGCCGCGAGGGAAAGGTCGGGCAGTGCCGGGCGCCTCGCGGATATCGAAATCGAAGGCATGGCGGCGCGTATGGTCGGACCCATGAATGAACGACTGACGATGTGGGAGATGAATGTGATGCAGCCGCTGCCCCGGCGCGGCGAACGTTCGGCAGATCGCGATCGCGCAAAGGCCGACGCGTCCATGGCCCTAGCGGATCACGCGATGCTGACAGGTGAACTTGCAGCAGAGGTTGCTGCGGCGATCGCGGAGGCAGAGGGGGCCCTCGCGCGAGTGCGGCTCCTGGAGGCGCAGATCGAGCGACTCAATGCCGTTCTTCGCAGTGTGGAGGCGCGCATTGCGACGGGATCCGGGCGCCTGGCCGACCGTTTGACAGTTCAGGCGCGTCTTGCCTCGATGAGCCTGATGATAGAGGAGGAACGCCGCAATGCTGCGGATGCTCTGTCTGAGGTCCGCGGACGGCTGGGTTGGAAACCGGAAGCGCTGCTTCCAGCGTTCGCCGCTCCATTGTCCGCAGATATCGTCTCCGACGAAGCTGCCGCAAGCCGACTGGCTGCGGCGCGTGGTGCCGAGGCACAGGCACGGGTGAGGATGGCCCACGCCTCCGCGAATCCCATGACATCCGTGGGGGTGCGCTTCGAACAGGAACGCCGCTCCATGGGAAATGACAACACGCTTGGACTGGCTCTCTCGACCGATCTTCCTTTCCGGAGTCGCGGTTACGCCCGGGCGGATGCGCGTGCCGCGGAAGCGGAACGCGCCGCGGCGCGCGTCGAAGCCGATGCCGTGCGGCACCGGATCGATGCAGCCCTTCGTCGCGTGGAACGAGCGGAGCGGCTCGCGGGAATCGCGCGGCGCCTGAGCCGGGAAACCGTCGATCGACTCGAGGCCGAATATGAGAGCGTGCTTCGCGCGGCTTCGACGGGGTCCGGACAGGCGTCGACCATCCTTGAGGTGGTCGAACTTCTGGAGAAGACAACGGAGGCAGAGATCCAGATCATCCGAGCCGACACTGCCGTTCGCACGGCAAGGGCGGAACTCTGGCGCTATTATCCGGCTGCTGACCTCGCCGCTCACCAACCCTGATTCATCATGATTAGAAACGTCTTCATCTTCCTCGGCACCTTTGTTGTCGGCGCCCTGGTCGCCCTTGTGGTCCGCGCCGCGAGGTACAATCCACATGCTGGCCACGAAGCCCATGCCGGCGGTGGTGGCGAATACCTGCCCATGGTGTCCAATCCCATCGCTCCCGCGGCGGCTTCGCCTCGTGCGGACCCGGTGTCGGCTGTTGCTCCGGCACCCGCAGCGAAACATGAAGCGAGCGACTCGCACGCAGGTCATGGATCCCTGTCGGCGGCAATTGCGCAAGATAAGGACAAACCGGTCAATACCGTCTGCGCGATTTGCGGCATGGAGGTCGATCCGAATCTTCCGACGCTTGAGTATAAGGGCAGGAAGATCGGATTCGGCTGCAAGATGTGTCCGGCCAAGTTCAAGGCGGACCCCGATCGCTACGGTCCGTACTACCTGCGCAACGAAATCATCAAAAAATAGACCGCGATGCGCGCGCCATCCCTTCTCATTGCTGCGGCCGGTCTTGTGCTCGGTGCCGGATTGGTCCTGCTGGTTCCAAGCGATGTGCTCTTTGTGAGCAGCCATGCCGACGAGCAGGATTCGGGTGACCAAGCTGCCGGGGAACGTTGGGCATGTCCGATGATGGACTTCATCGGCACAAAGCCAGGAAAGTGTCCCGTGTGCGGGATGACGCTGACAAAGGTCACCGCAGGCGAGCTGACGCGCGAACAGCAGCGCCGCATGGATGTTCAGATCTCGACTGTGACCGAGGGAGCCGCACGCAGTTTGGTTCGCGCCTATGGAATCGTTCGCTATGACGAACGCACGCTCCAGGTTGTCATTCCGCGTGTCGCCGGACGAGTCGTGAAACGTCATCACGCCGCCCGACATCTCGGCATGCTTGTCGAGGCGGGCGATCCGATTGTCGACCTCTACAGTCCCGAGGCGTTTGCTGCCCAGGGGGAGCTGGCTGCCGCGGTCAAGCTTGGGGACGAACGCACAATCCACGCGCTTACCGATCGCTTTGAACGCTGGAATCTGTTGAATGCGGCGAAGGCTATCCTGAAGGGCGGTGCCCCGGTGGATACCGTCACCATAATGAGTCCGTTTTCCGGACGTGTGGTTCGATCCCTTGAGGAGGGAGAATCCCAGCCGGGATCAGGCCTGCCGCAGGTCGGCCAGGAAGTAACTGCGGATTGGCCTCTCGTGAGGCTCGTCGAGCCCTTCGCTTACATGCTTGTGGTGAATGTTCCGGAATTACGCGCGCACTGGGTCAAGGTCGGACAGTCGGTGCGCCTTTCCTCGGACGATTGGGGTGAACTTCCTGAAATCGATGCAGACATTGCCTGGGTTGCACCGGAACTGGATCCCGAGATTCGGGCGCGTGAGGTACACATTCACCTTCGCGACCCCAAGGGTCGCCTGCTGCCTGGAAGCCTCGTGAACGCACGCATTGAGTCTGTTCTCGGACCGGATCTCGAGGCTGCCGATCCCTCGAAAAGGGACACGTGGGGAACATTCACACTTGTTCCGAAGACAGCGGTGCTTTCGACCGGCGTGCGAAATGTCGCCTGGCGTGTCGTCGATCGCCAGCGCGACGGTCGGATACGTTTCGAACTCGCTCCGCTTGCACTGGGACCCAGGCTTGAGGACGAATCGGGCAATGATCTGTATGTGGTGCGCACCGGTTTGAAGGCGGGCGATGAAGTCGCCACCCAGGGAGCCTTCCTGATCGATAGTCAGGCGCAACTCGCGGGAACACCCAGCCTGCTCTATCCCACGGGAGCGGTAGCACCCGCGGGAGGGCACCAACATTGATCGGTGAGGCTGTTCGCCGATTGCAGGACAGCCGCGCTCCGATCCCCCCAGTTTCGATGCTGACTTTTGTCATCCGCAATTCCTTCCTGACGCTGGTCGCGTCGCTGCTGCTCGCGATCGCGGGCTTGTGGGCGTGGCGACACGTGCCGGTCGATGCCATTCCTGATCTCAGCGACAACCAGGTGATAGTCTGGGCGGAGTGGCCTGGAAAGAGTCCCCAGGACATGGATGCGCAAATCACGGCGCGACTGGCCCGGGAACTGCAGGGTCTGCCGGGCGTCGAGACGGTGCGCGGAATGTCGCTGTACGGCGCGAGCTACCTCTATGTGATTTTCGAGGAACGGCGGGATCTCTATGAGTGCCGCACCCGCGTGCTCGAGCGGCTCTCCCAACTGCAGGGCATCCTTCCCGCGGGAGTGACACCGCGGTTGGGGCCCGACGCGACCGCGATGGGTCAGGTCTATGCCTTCACTCTGCAGGGGCCCGCGAGCCTCGAACAGAAACGCTATGTGCTCGATCAGATTGTCGTTCCCGCGCTGCGCGGAGTTCCCGGTGTCGCAGAAGTCGCGCCGGCGGGCGGAGTCGTTAGGGAGTATCAGATCGATGTCGAGCCGACCCGGCTCGAGGCACAGGGCATCACACTGGACATGCTGATGATGGCCGTCAGGAATGCCGGACGCGATGTGGGAGCGATGAGTGTGGAGCAGACGGGTGTGGAGACGATGATCCGAGGGGTGGGATTCATCCGGTCCGTCAGTGATGTGGAGAATGTTGTCATCCGGGGAGACCGCCTGAAGGGCGCCGGCGTGCGGCTGGGCGACATGGCGAATGTTCATCTCGGCGGGGAATTCCGCCAGGGCGTGCTTGCGGATGGTTACCAGGAGCATGTCGGAGCGATCATTGGAATGCGCGTGCGGGAGGATCCAAAAACGGTGATCGGCGCAGTGAAGAAGCGCCTGATCGACCTCCAGCCTGCACTTGATCGGGAGGGGCTCACCGCGGTTGCGTTCTACGATCGCTCCCAGCTCATTCACGAAACCACCGAGACGGTCACGCACACGCTGCTAGAGGCTGTGATCACGACCATCATCGTGGTGGTTGCTTTTCTGCTCCATGTGCGCGCCAGCCTCGCAGTTGCGGTCAGCCTGCCGCTGGGAATGCTCTTCACGTTTCTCGTGATGCATTTCTTCGGGGTGGGTGCCAACGTCATGAGCTTGGCGGGCATTGCGATCGCGATCGGTGTGATGGTGGATTTCGGCATCATCATGACGGAAAACATCACGCAGCACCTCGTGGATCTGCAGGAGAAGTGCCGGCGCGAGGGGAGGGCGATGCCGACGTCACCCTTCAACAGCGAAATTACGGATACGGTGATTCACGCTGCGAAGGAGGTTGCGCGACCGTTGCTCACCTCCGCGGCGACGACAATCATCGGATTTCTGCCCATCTTCGCCTTGACGGATCAGGCAGGGCGGCTGTTCGAGCCTCTTGCCTTGACGAAGTCGCTCGCCATCAGCGGCGCCGTGCTTTTTGGGACCCTGTTGGTGCCGGTGCTCTGTCGCCTGCTGCTACCACCCTGGCATGCGCGCAAGCCCATCCTCGTTGCCATTGCGGGTGCGGCGGCGGGTGTTGCCTTCGGATGGTTTGTGCGGGATGGATGGTCATTTCCGATGGATCATGGGCGCTGGGAGATCAGCCTCCCGGGGTGGCTGTTTGCGCCACTGGCTGCAGTGCTTGCGGGTTCGGTGGTCTGGAGGCTCGGTCGCGAGCGGCTCGTGAATTACGAAGAGAATCCGATGAGTCACGCAATCCACGTGGCGTATGAGTGGGCGTATGAGCGGATCATCCGGCACAAGGTGGCGTTCACGATGACGATCGTCACGATGGCGCTCGGCGGCTATCTGCTGGGCGCGGGATGGCAGACATTGAGCTGGCCGTTGCGCAAGCTCCTCGGACTTGCGGGAGCGGACATCGCGGAGCTGCGCGTGGATGAAACCATGAAGCGTTGGTTCCCGGGGGCCGGATCCAGTTTTCTTCCACCCCTGGATGAAGGGTCGTTCCTGTTCATGCCGTCGATTCCAGCGACCGGCGGCATCGGGGAAGCGCAGCGGATCATGCTCACCCAAAACCGCCTCATGGAGACCGTGCCGGAAGTGGCGAGCGTCATGGGAAAATTGGGGCGCGCGGAGACGGCACTCGATCCGGCCCCCCTGGGAATGATCGAAACTGTTGTGGCACTCAAACCCTACCGGGAATGGCCGGTGCATGAAATCACAAAACCCGACGGAAGCACGGAGCTCCGGCCGCGCACGCTGGAGGAGGTGCGTTCGGCGCTCGCGGCGGTGACGGACATCCCGGGGGTCGCGCCGAGCTGGCTTCAACCGATTGAGACCCGTGTGGTCATGCTGTCGACCGGCATTCGCAGCCTCATCGCACTGCAATTGCTCGGTGATGATTCGGAGGCACTGGAACATTTCGCGGAGGGCGCAGAAAAGGTGATCCAGCCGACACCAGGCGCCGCGGACGTGCAGGTTCAACGCGAAGGGGGCAAACCCTACGCGGAGATCCGCCTGGATCCCGCCAAACTCGCACGATTTGGGATCAGCAACGAACAGGTCATGACTGCGGTCGAGAGCGCCTTCGGAGGCATGGCACTGACTTATTCCGTGGAGGGGACGCTCCGGTATCCGGTGCGAATCCGGTACCTGCGCGAACGTCGGGACGACGCCGACGAACTCGTGCAGCTGGAAATCCCAACGACGGATGGTCGGGGAGCGATCCCCCTTTCAAACCTCCTCGCCGCGCCGACCGTGCACACCCTGGAGTTTGCTGAAGGCGGTCCCCACGCAGAGGCCCTGCTCTCCCGGCTGTCGCTCAAGGATCAACGGAACTTCACGATTCTCTCGCCGCGACAGGCCGAGATAACCATTGCGGCAGGGGAGGATATGCCGAGCGAAATCCGGAACGAGGTCTCCGGGGGGCGCGTGACTGTTTCCGCGGTGCGCCCGAGCGAGGCGGGCCTGACCTATACGATCGGACCAATGGCGATACGGTCCGAAGGAGGAAAACGGACCCAGTATGTGCTTCTCAATGCACGTGGCCGGGGCGAGGTCGAGGTCGTCCACGACGCGGATGCCCGGCTGCGGGCCGCTCTTGATGATGGACGGCTGCAACTCCCAGCGGGTGCCACCTACCGATGGGTGGGACGCTATGAACAGAAGATCAAGGCGGACGAGACGCTACGTTGGATCATCGCCGCCTCGATGGTTGTGATGGTGTTTCTCATCTACGCCGGAACGCGCTCATGGCTGATCACAAGCATCATCATCCTGTGCAACGCGACGGTCACGACCTCTGGCGGATTCTTTTTTGTCTGGCTGTGGGGGGCGGAGATGACGACGGCGGTGGTGGTCGGCTTCCTGGTTCTTCTGGGCGTGATGTTCAACGACGGCATTCTCCTGGGAACCTACATCCAGGAGCAGTTCAAGACGCATCCGGGGACAATGGAAGAGGTGCATCGGCGCGTGTTTCTGGCCGGGCTGCGGCGACGCCGGCCGGCGATCATGACCAATGCGACGGCGATGCTCTCCCTGATTCCCGTGCTCTGGTCGACGGGCCGGGGATCCGAGCTGATGCAGCCGATGGTGCTGCCGGTGGTGGGAGGCATGATCTTCGACGTCATTTCCCTGTTTTCCGTGCCGGTTTTCTATACCTGGTATTGGGAACGCAGGCTTGCGCGTGAGGCGAAAACGGCCGCAGCGCAAGCGATGCCAGCATCCGTCTAGCGCCGAGGTCGCTGGCCGTTCAAAGGTAGAACATGCCTTTTGCGAGCAGCACGATCGCCAGCATCAGGATGGCGACGATCCGGTGGGTGTAGCGAAACCGGCAGAGGTCCATCGTGCCTTTGATGGACGCTCGGATCGCGGAAACGAACACACCGAGCACAATAAACGCGAGGGCCACCTTGATCGTCAGGAGAATGCCAAAGCGCGTATGGAAGAAATCAGGACGACTGGAGTAGTGAACCCAGAACATGGCTCCGCCCGTGATGAAGAGCGTGGCCACAACCGCCGGCATGAAGCGGCGGACGCGCTTGGGGATCTCCTCGGCAAGCAATTCGCCCAGACCCGGCGGGAGACGCTTTTCCATGGGTTCAATCACCAGCACCTCGAAAAAGACAGCGCCGACAAAAGTGATTGCGCAAAGGAGATGAAGAACCAGGAAGAGACCGTAGTAGGATGCCATGTGAAGAGCAGCCACGCACCGCCTCGGAACAGTCCCGGATGCGATCCATGGCTCCGGGAAATGTAGCGAAGAAACGGTTTCCCGCCGAATCTTTCGTCCCTGCGAATTGACTTGTGTCAATTCGCGCGCGCATGGCAAACGGGTCTAACGCTTGCTATCGGCAAAGCGCTCCCGAAGCCCCGGGAATCTGCCAGGCAACCACTGGGCGCGCGGCATTCGCATGATATCGGCGGGTGGGCGCCGGCTTCCGAGCAGCGCTGCCATGGTGCTCATTGCGGGTGCGATGTGTGTGAAGAAGCGTTTGTAAGCCGTACAGAGGTAGTTGAGACCTTCCTCGCCATCGGGTGTCCTGAGAAACCGGTGCTTCGGACATTCTCCGTGACACGCAAATCGCACTGCGCACTCGCGGCAGTATTTCGGCAGCGTCAAGGACTTGGCCCGTCCAAATTCCTCCTGCCTCGGGGAGTCCACCATGGCACCCAGGGACTGGTTGAGCAGGTTTCCCAGTTTGTACTTCGGGTAGACGTAGTGGTCGCAGCTGTAGACATCGCCATTGTGCTCGATCGCCAGTGCACGCCCGCAATTCTCGGTGAAGATGCAGATCCCGGCTGGTTCGCCGAGCCAGTTGGCGAGCGCTGCGTCGAAGTGCTGCACAAATATCTTGCCGACGTCGTGGCGGACCCATTCGTCGAAAATCGAACAGAGAAAATTTCCATAGTCTGCTGGCCGCACACTCCATTCGGTGACCTGGGCATCGAGTCCTTCCGCATCCTCATGATCCGGGGGCGGCGCGAGCCAGAGACCGTTGACCTCGACTGCCCGCGCGGAGGCGTTGCGTTCGACGATCGGGATGAACTGCATGTAGCCGGAACCGATGTTGCGCAGAAACCGGTAGACTTCGAGGGGCTGTGTCGAGTTTCGCCGATGGACCGTGGTCAGGGTGTTGAATTCGACGCCATGTTTCTTGAGCAGTTCTATGGCACCGGCGACCTCCGCAAAGGTGGCCCGACCCGATCGATCGACGCGATAGGCATTGTGCAGGTGGGCGGGTCCGTCGATGCTGATGCCGACAAGAAACTGATTTTCGCGCAGGAAGTCGCACCATGAGTCGTCGAGCAGGGTGCCGTTGGTCTGGATGGCATTCTCGATGCGCCGCCCATTCGCGTACTTCTTCTGAAGGGCGATCGCCGATTTGTAGAAGTCGAGCCCCATGAGAGTGGGCTCCCCTCCTTGCCAGGCAAAATTCACGTTATCGCCCGGCTGTGCGGCGATGTAGTCGCGCACATAGGCATCCAGCATTTCCGGTGACATCCGGGGGCTGCCGGAATTGCCGTAGAGCTTTTCCTTTTCAAGGTAAAAACAGTAGGTGCAGTCGAGGTTGCATTTCGAGCCGATGGGTTTGGTAAGAAGATGGAAGGGCGAGCGGGCGACGGGCACGATGTGCAAGACTAATTGGTGCGGTCCGTCTGCGTCAACGTTACGGCAGCAGCATTCTTCTCTGACGCCTGCGGAAACTCGCATGTGCTGCATCTCAAATGCCGGATCGAGAAGCTTCAGTTTTGGCGTTTGCATTTCAGATCGTCTCTCTGATTCTTGCTGCACATTTTGCATCAACGGCCCCGGGGGCTCGCCTCCTGCAGACCGCGTGACAGACAATCCCCTCTCAAGATTCCATGAAAGTACTCCTTGCCCTTGCCGGACTTGCACTTGCGCAGCCGCTTTTTTCCGTTGAGCAGATTGCCGTCATTCCCAAGGGAACGACGCATAATTTTTGGAAATCAGTGGAGGCAGGCGCGCTGAGAGCGGGCAAGGAACTGGGCGTGGAAATAAAGTGGAAAGGGCCGCTCAAGGAGGACGACCGCGCGCAGCAGATCAGCCTCGTCGAGCAATTCGTCGCCTCCGGGGTTTCGGCGATCGTGCTCGCTCCCCTCGATGACATCGCGTTGCGCGCGCCGGTTCGCAGTGCGGCGGAGCGAAAGATCCCCGTGGTGATTTTTGACTCCCCGCTGAAAGCTGAATCAGGAAAGGATTTCGTCAGTCTTGTGGCGACGGACAACCGGCGTGGAGGGAGGCTCGCCGGTGAGGAGATGGCCCGCTTGCTCGCTGGAAAGGGGAAAGTCGTCCTGCTTCGCTGCATGGAAGGTTCGGCAAGCACCACCGAACGTGAAGAAGGTTTTCTTGAGATCATCGCGAAGAGCCCGGGGATTGTTGTGACCGTGACAAACCGCTATGCCGGTCCCACGGTCGCTACCGCGCAGGATGCTGCGATGAATCTCCTGGATAGAATTCGTGAGGCGGACGGCATCTTCTGTCCGAACGAATCGTCAACACACGGCATGCTGCTCGCTTTGCGTCAGACGGGACTCGCGGGCAAACGTACGTTTGTCGGATTTGACGCGTCGCCGATCTTGCTTGCCGCGCTCAAGAAGGGCGATCTCAAGGCGGTTGTGGCGCAGAATCCAACAAAGATGGGGTACCTGGGCGTGGTGACTGCGGTCAAGGCCATCCGAGGCGAGAAGGTGGACGCGGCCATCGATACCGGGTGTGTGCTCGTTACCCGATCAAATTTCAACGACCCGGCGGTGCGCGAGGTGTTGGGGAATTGATCAAGCAGCGATGTCCGTCGCGCGACTTCGCCTCACCGGGATCTGCAAGCGCTTTGGAGCCACCCTTGCGCTCAAGGGGGTGGATCTTGAGGTGAGGGCCGGCGAGATTCACGGTGTGATCGGTGAAAATGGCGCGGGCAAGAGCACGCTCATGAAGATTCTCGCGGGGGTGGTCTCGCCGGATTCCGGTGGGATGGAACTGGAGGGAGAGCCTTTTTGCCCTGCGAATCCCCTGTCGGCGCGTCGCGCCGGGGTTGTGATGGTAAATCAGGAACTCGCGATCGCGCCGCATCTTTCGGTAGTCGAGAACATCGCGCTTGGCGCCGAACCCGGCGGCTTCCTCCTGAATCACAGGAAGGCCCGGGCGAAGGCGAGGGACGCGCTTACCCAGCTGGGTCGTGCCGACATTCCCCTGGATCAGCAGGCGGGAAGGCTGAGCGTTGCCGAGCAACAGCTTGTTGAAATCGCGCGGGCGCTCGCACTGGGCTGTCGCGTCCTCGTGCTCGATGAGCCCACCAGCAGCCTGACCGCCACGGATGCTGCGGCGCTCTTTCGCCGTGTGCGCGCGCTTCGCGACCAAGGGCAATCGATCATCTACATTTCCCACTTTCTGGAGGAAGTTCAGGAGCTGACGGACCGCTGCACCGTCCTGCGGGACGGACTGACGGTGTCGACCTGCGAAACAGTGCAGACGAATCCCAGTGAACTCGCACGCGCCATGATCGGCCGTAGCGTGGACGAACTTTACGTGCGGAGTGCACGCACTCCCGGCGAAGTGATCCTGCGGGCGGTGGATGTGAAGGGCGCACTGCGAAACGTCTCGGCCTCCCTGGAATTGAGACGAGGCGAGGTCCTCGGAATTGCCGGCCTTGTCGGTGCGGGCCGAAGCGAATTCCTCCGCATCCTTTTCGGCCTGGATGAGCTGAAATCGGGGCTCGTGGATTTTCGAAATGACTCACGTGCGACCACTCCCACGCACCGATGGAGGAGTGGCATGGGAATGTTGAGCGAGGATCGCAAGTCTGAGGGCCTGGCCCTCAATCTCTCACTGGAGGAAAATCTGACGCTTCCGCGACTCGATGCCTGGCTGGGCCCGAAACGTCTTGAGGTGGAAACTCGCGACTGGATCCGTCGCCTGGAGGTTCGGTGTGCGGGTCCCCACCAGGCTGCGGTTGAGCTGTCCGGCGGAAACCAGCAGAAGATCGCCCTTGGGCGACTGCTTAGAAACGAGTGCGAGGTCCTGTTGCTCGACGAGCCCACTCGTGGCGTGGATTTGGGTGCAAAGCAGAGCATCTATAGGCTCATCGACGAATTGGCGGCGTCGGGGAAAGCGGTGATCATGGTCAGCAGCTATTTGCCGGAGTTGCTGGGAACCTGCGACCGCATCGCCGTCATGTGCCGGGGCACGCTGGGCGCTGTGCGACCCGTTGGGGAGTGGGATGCGCATGGCATCATGCTCGCGGCGACCGGGGCATCGACAGCCTAGCAGCATCCTCTGGCATGACACACATCCGACCGGCCCCACTTCCTCAATGAAACCTGAAGAGCCACGTACAACATTTTCCCTGACTCTGGGGCGGTGGACTGCCGCCGCGGGACCATTGGTAGGTCTGATATTGGTCTGCGTACTTTTTGCGGCTCTTCGGTTTGAGACGTTTGTCACCTGGGACAATGCGGCCATCATTCTGCAGCAGACGGCCGTCATCGGGATCGCCTCCCTGGGCATGACACTCGTGATCATTTCGGGAGGAATTGATCTATCGGTCGGCTCCATCATTGCGGTCGGCACCGTCGTGATCGCGCTCTGCCTGACGGCGGGATGGTCACCTGGCATGGCGGCCTTGGCCGGAATAGGAGCCTCGGCGCTCTGCGGAGCGGTTTCGGGAGTGTTGATCACACGACTCAGGCTTCTGCCCTTCGTGGTGACGCTGGGAATGATGGGAGCCCTGCGCGGTGCTGCGAAGGGCATGGCGGGAGAGCAGCCGATTTACCCGGATGAAACCTGGCTCAGCGCGTTCATGCGACTGGGTGATGCGGGCTCGCTGCCGCTCGGTGTGTGGCTCATGCTGGTGCTCGCGGTGGCCGTGGCCATTCTCCTGCGGCAGACGCGATTCGGGCGGCATGTTTACGCGGTGGGTTCGAACGAACTGACCGCCCGTCTCTGCGGAGTTCCCGTCGAACGGGTCAAGGTGCTCGTGTACATCATCGGCGCCGCATTTGCGGGCATCGCCTCGGTGCTTCAATTCGGATATCTGACCGGCGGCGATCCGACGACGGCGGTCGGACTTGAACTGAACATCATCGCGGCAGTGGTGATCGGTGGGGCGAGCCTGAATGGAGGGCAGGGCGGCGTGCTCGGGACCCTGGTTGGCGCGGTTATCATGAGTGTCGTCGCAAACGGCTGCACCAAACTGGGCCTGGCCAACTGGGTGCAGGAGATAGTCACGGGCGTCATCATCGTCGCTGCAGTCCTGCTCGATTCGCTGCGCCGACGAACCGGTCGTGAAGGTTGAGACTAGCGTATCTGAACGGTCAGGACATCGGGCTCGGCAGCAACTGATGCGGCGATCTCCTGGGGCGTTGGGTGGCCCTTCTCCCTGAATCGCAGGTTTACAACGCTTGTCTGGGTTTCACTTCGATTGTCGTGGGAGGTCTCGGTCAGCAAGGGCTGCAACCTGAGCAAACGCAGCTTTTCGAGGAGTTCCTGGTGTATGGCGGCACCTTTGCGGGAAACCACCGTCAGGACAAAGTTCTGCTCGATGTGGATGCGGGATCCAAGAAACGGAAGGCCGTAGAGTGCGAGCGTGGCCACAAGAACGCTGCACATGCCGAGAAACATCTGACCACTGCCGAAGCAGAACCCGATGACCGTCGAGAACCACATCAGCGCTGCGGTCGTGACACCCTGGACCGTGGGTCCTTGACGGATGATGACACCCGCGCCCAGGAAACCCATGCCCGTGAGGATTCCGGCGCCAAGTCGTCCGGGGTCGGGACGCCAGCCCTGACCCGGGACGGCGACATGGCTTGTGTAGTAAATATCGGACAGGATCATGGCGATCGTTGCAGCCATGCAGACCAGAATGGTCGTACGAAGGCCCGCGGCGCGACCTCTGCGTTCGCGTTCGAGGCCGAGCAGGAGCCCGGCGAGAAGGGAGGCTGCGATGCGTTGGAGAATTTCGGAAACTTCCATAATGAAACGGCTATGAAAGCGCAGCGGGGATTCTGACCGTACGGTGCCCGCACGCAAGCACCGCGATGCCGAGGAGTGGGTATCCGGAAGGCCTCATTTGCGGCGCACCGAATAAACCAGAGGAGCGTCTGGCCAGCGCAGGGGAGAAAATTCCAAAAAACTTCTAGTCAATCCTCTCCAGCCCGGGTAGCGTAGCCGCTCTTTCGACCTGGCGCGGTCATTCAACCAGCCCGCTTGCTGATTGCCGTGCGTGGTGTCGCTGTCAATGAACCCAGGCTTAATATGAAAATTTGCAGACTCACTGGCTGGCTGATTGCGGGATTTTTCGGATTGGTGGTGGCTCTCCAGGCTGCACCTATTTCCTCGGGTGAGAACAAGGATGGCACGATCATCGCGGGTGGGAGTGAGTCGTGGACGTTCACCGTGGAGGTGAACCAGACGATCAATCTGGCCGTGGGTGAACTGAGCGGTGGCACCGGCTTCAGTCCGAAGATCGCGCTCTACGGACCGACCAACGCCCTTATCACCTACGATTCAGGTGGGGGCAGCGCACGCATCAATCCACATCGGGCAACCGTTGCCGGCACCTATACTGCGACGGTATCGGGTTCATCCGCATCTCAGGCCGGCACCTACCGGCTGTTTCTCTATGTGACGCCTGCCTCCTTTGTCGTGCCCTCGGGCGACGAGGGCGGGGCACTCGAGTTGGGCGCAAACAAGCAGGGAACAATTGGTGCGGGTGATATGGATGCCTGGACCGTCCCGATAACCGCAGGGGAATCCATCTATTTCCGGGTGGGTGAGGTTTCAGGAGGCAATGCCTTCAGTCCCTTTATCTATCTCTATGATCCAAATGGCGCACAGGTCACCTACGATTACGACGGGGTGGATGCACGAATAGCCCACCGCGCAACCATTACCGGAACGTATACGTTGATCGTCACGGGTTACAATGACGGAGACAACGGCACCTACATGCTTACCGGGTTCAAGAGTCCGGGTGCATTTGTCGTTCCGCCCGCGGATGAAGGAGGGCCGCTGGTTTCAGGGCAAAACTATGCGGGGACCATCACCGTCGGGGATGTTGACGCATGGACCGTGAATGCCACTGCCGGCCAGTATCTGAATTTCCGAGTCGGCGAGGTGTCCGGCGGAAACGCCTTTTCACCGCTGATCAGTTTGTTTGGCCCGGATGGCACGCTGGTGACGTACGACTATGATACGGTGGACTCCAGGATCGGTCATCGCACAACCCTGAGTGGCACCTATACCCTCTTTGTTTCCGGCTACAATGATGGCGACAACGGTACCTATCGACTGACCTATTCCAAGACCCCGGACACTCCCCTGGTTCCGGCGGGTGACGACGGCGGGCCGCTGACCAACGGCCAGAACTACTCGGGAACAATCACCGTGGGCGACCTCGATTTCTGGACCGTCAACGCGACGGCCGGGCAATATCTGAATTTTCGCGTGGGTGAAACCTCAGGGGGCAATGCCTTTTCACCGCTGATCAGTTTGTTTGGCCCGGATGGCGCGAACGTGACGTACGACTATGATACTGTTGACTCACGAATTTCCCATCGTGCAAACTTGAGCGGAATCTATACGCTGGTTGTCACAGGGTACAATGACGGGGACGCGGGCACGTACCGATTGACCTATTACCAGGTCCCCAATGTTCCGCTTGTTCCGGCTGGAGACGAAGGCGGTCCGCTGACCAACGGGTTGAAGCACGTCGGAAATATCACTGTTGGCGACATGGACGCCTGGACTGTCAACGCGTATGTCAATGACTACCTCTACTTCCGCGTCGGCGAGGCCTCAGGGGGCAATGCCTTTTCACCGCTGATCAGTTTGTTTGGCCCGGATGGCGCGAACGTGACGTACGACTATGACACCGTCGATTCACGTATCGGCTTCCGCTGCACTCTCGCGGGTACCTATACCGCAATCGTAAGCGGTTACAACGATGGCGATGCCGGTACCTATAATCTTCATTTCGTACGAACACCCACCACTCCGCTTCAGGTGCCTGCTGGAGACGAAGGAGGCAATATCGGGAGCACGGCAGGAGTGGATGGCACGATCACCCTGGGTGATGCCGATGCCTATGTTGTCCTCGGCACAGTGGGGACGACCATCAATGTCACGGCCACGGAGCTGTCGGGTGGAAACGCATTCACGCCTGCGATCGCGATCTTCGACACAGGGGGCAATGTGGTTCGAAACACGTACAATGGCACCGCTGCGACGACCTCCTATCCGGTCACGACAACGGGCCTGCATGTGATCCTGATCACGGGATACAACGATGGCGATGCCGGCACCTATCGGTTGGTCATCTCCGGTGCTTCGGCTCCTGTTCTTCCCACAGTGCCTGTCCCGCCCACGTCTCAGGGAGTGGCGCTGGGCGCGAACGTCACGCTGAGTCCGACCGTGGCGGGCTCGGGACCCTTTGCCTACCAATGGAAACGCAACGGGATCGAAATCCAAGGGGCGCAGAGCTTGAACTACACGCTCACCAATGTGCAGCCGGCAAGTGCAGGCATCTACAGCCTGGTGGTCTATACCGAGGCAGGCACCACCGAAAGCACTGGTGCGATCGTGGCTCCGGAGATCACTACGAAGGTCACCGGCACGGCCTATGAATTCGCCGGCGACATCCACCATCCCAATGGAAATGTCTACGACCAGCTTCTGATCACCGGCACTGCCGCAACCTATACGTCCGACCCGGGGCAGATCGTGCGGGCCTCGTTCCTCGATCTCAACGATGACATTGTCCAACTTGAATTCAGCGGTCCAGGATCGGTGACGGTGCAGATGGCGAGTGCCACCGGACCTGCGACACCGATGAAATACAACCAGCCCACCGTTCAGTACATGCGCGGGCATGTCAGCATCTACCTCGTGGGCGCGACCGAGAATACCAATCTCGGCATCTACACGGTGGGGGTGATGACCAACCCCAATCCGACGCTCTACGTCGAGGGTGCAACCTTCGACGGATTTGCCGACCTGGGGCTGATCGCGATCCAAAGCCCAACCGGACGCTTCAGCGGTGTGCGTGTCGGGAGCACGGAGCTTTTCGGCGACTCGGGTTATACGGGGATTTATGCGCCGGGAGTGCGGTTCGCTGGACCGCTCAATCTCCACAATGTATCGGCCAACGGCACGGCTGCTCCGTTCCTGCTGACAGGCCCCATCGATACCGGACGCATCTCCATCACGGGAGGAGATCTCTATCAGCCGAACGGGCAGGGGATCACCTTTGGCGATGCCTCGGATGTCTACATGGTTGCCGGCACCAGCTCCCACGGCGTTCTCGCACCCGCACAAATCAATCGCGGTGTGTTGATGCGAAACGGTGTGAATGTCACCACTCAGGTCATCCATAATCCATAGCCAGGCCCGGATAGCCTTGCAGCCTGCGAACTGCTTCAGGTGCGCTTCGCAGGCTCTCGTGGCCCAGGATGACTGCCTCTGCGGCAATAGGCGGGGCAGGGCTGTCCTGCCTACAGAAAAATCCTGTAGGCGGGATTCTCGGATTCGTCCCAATATCGATATCCAAGGTCCTTGAGAAAACGCTTCAGCTTCCTGCCCGCACCAGGCAGAACCTGGAGCCCGGCCAGCACGCGGGCATAGTCCGCGCCATGATTCCGGTAGTGGAAGAGACTGATATTCCAGTCGGCGGGCATCGATGACAGGAATCGCACGAGGGCACCCGGCCGCTCGGGAAACTCGAAACGAAAAAGCCGCTCATGCTGGGCAAGCCCGGAACGGCCGCCGACCAAATGCCGGAGATGAAGCTTCGCCATTTCATTGTTCGTGAGATCCAGCGTCCTGAACCCCTGGCGCGTCAGGTGCGCGGCCAGTCTGCCGCCTTCGGTCCGATTGGCGACCTGCACTCCGACAAAAATGTGGGCCTTGTGGGGATCCGCGATCCGGTAGTTGAATTCCGTGACATTGCGCCTGCCCAGCTTCTCGCAGAAACGCTTCAGGCTGCCGGGGCTCTCGGGAATGGTGACCGCCAGCAACGCTTCACGATGTTCGCCGAGTTCGGCGCTCTCGGAGATGAAACGAAGGCGATCGAAATTGAGATTCGCGCCAGATGCCACCGCCACGAAAACCTTTCCCTGCAGGCGACGCTTTTCGACATAAGCTTTGACGCCCGCGACTGCCAGTGCGCCCGCGGGTTCCAGCACCGCACGGGTATCCTCAAAGATGTCCTTGGTGGCTGCACAGATATCGTCCGTGTCGACGAGCACAATGTCGTCGAGATGCTTCTGGCAGAGGCGGAAGGTCTCACGTCCCACCTGCTTGACGGCGACACCGTCGGCAAACAACCCGACATGAGCGAGCTTGAGCCTGCGGCCAGCCTGAAGCGATTGCTGCATCGCATTGGAATCAGTGGGTTCGACACCGATCACCCGCACCTCCGGTCGCACGCGTTTGACATAGCTGGCGATGCCTGCTGCCAGACCGCCGCCGCCGACGGGAACAAAGATGGCATGCAATGGCCCCTGATGCTGCTGCAGAATTTCCATACCTATGGTGCCCTGGCCGGCAATCACACCGGGATCATCAAATGGATGCACCAAGGTCAGACCCTCGCGTTTTCGCAGCCTTTGGGCCTCGGCGTTGGCCTCATCGAACGTGTCACCGTGCAGGACAACTTCCGCACCTCGCGTGCGTACGGCATGGACTTTGACGAGGGGTGTGGTGACGGGCATGACCACCACCGCCCTTGCCCCGAGCCGTTTTGCGGCCAACGCCACACCCTGCGCGTGGTTGCCGGCGGAGGCGCAAATCACGCCGCGTGCCAGCGCCGCAGGCGTCAACCGGGCCATCTTGTTGTAGGCGCCGCGCAGCTTGAAGGAAAAGACGCTCTGCAGATCTTCTCGTTTCAGGAGGAGCGTATTGTTCAGACGCGCGGAGAGTGCCGCTGCCTTGTCCAAGGGGGTCTTTACGGCAACGTCGTAGACGCGAGCCTTGAGGATCTCAGACAGATAGTCGTTCATGTTGTCAGAAAAGGTACCCCCAAGGCGGGGGTGGTGTCAGCAACGGAACGCGTGCCCCTTGGATGTGGATTTTTGGATCCGATCAGATTCGGATGGAAGTCGTGATGTTCGTCTGCCCGGGGTGGACGTGGGCTCTTCCCAGACGGTCGGATTCACGTTGCCAATCGAATCAGCGCATACTGCGCTAATGTTAGACCAACTGCCTCTTTGATTCCATCCCAAGGAATCTATTGGCTGCATTCACCTCAACCTCATCCGGCCTTTCTCCCCGAGACCGACTATCCATGGAGCAATCCACCGCCTCCTTCACGCGCCCGCAGACGGGCTTCACCCTCCAAGCCGCATCACCCCGCATATGAAAAAAGCAAAGCGTTCGTTGACCGCACTCGCCCTGTTGGCCGCTGCATGGCCGTCACTGGCCCAAACCGTGCCTCCTTCTGGAGACACCACCACATCCAATGCATCCCGATCCAGCCTTCGGCCTGGAGATCTCGAAACGCGATCGGAGGATGCGTCCGCCGGAGGTGAGGTGGTCAGGTTGACCCCCTTTGAGGTCAGCGCCACGGCCGACCGCGGATACGTTGCCACGGAAACGCTTGCGGGCACCCGGATACGCACAAACCTCGCCGACGTCGGTTCCGCCATCTCGGTCTACACCAAGGAATTTCTTGCGGACATCGGTGCCACCGGAAACACGACACTGCTCCAGTACACCACCAATGCCGAGGTTGGCGGGGTGAGGTCGACCTACGCCGGACTGGGCAACGGAACGAGCGTCGATGAGTCGGGCACACTGGCTTCACCGTCGTCGAACAATCGCGTGCGCGGATTGAGCGCGGCGGACAATGCGCGCGACTTCTTCGTTTCGGACATCCCGTGGGATGGCTTCAACATCGATCGTGTAGACATCCAGCGCGGACCAAACTCGATTCTTTTCGGCCTGGGAAAACCGGCCGGCATCATCAATGCGTCGCTACGAAACGCCGAACTCCGTGACAGAAACAGTGCGGAGATCCGTCTGGACGCCCACGGCAGCCAGCGGGCAACGCTGGACATCAACAAGGAACTGGTCGACAAGACCCTTGCGATCCGCCTCATCGGTTTGTGGGATCACGAAAAATTTCAGCAGGAGCGCGCGTTTGAGGACGATGAGCGCGTCTATGGTGCGATCCGGTTCGACCCGCGTCTCTTCAACCGGGGTGATTTCCATACGAGCGTCAGGGCGAAATTTGAGCACGGCGACATCGACGCCAACCGCCCGCGCACGGTGCCGCCGAACGATCACATCACGCCCTGGTTTCTGCCCAAGTCCGGAACAATACCCGGAATGGGAAAGCTCCTGCTTCAGAACAGTTACATGGCTGAGCGCGAGGACACACCTGCTGTCGGTGGCGATGGCATGGGACAGCTTCGTCCCGCCGATCCGGAGTACAACGCATGGATTGCCCGCCGCGGCAACGACCAGCAGCCATACTACTTCGTCGATGGCACGACCAACCAGCTCTATACGATCTATGGGGGCTACATGAACCGGGGATCCCTCAACCCGGATGGCACGGTGCGCGCGAACAATGGTGCGATCATCGGACGGCGTTATTCGGCGGTGTTTTACGGAGTGAACGGACTTCCCGCCTATGCTACACAGGCCAAACTGCCCGGCTACCAATACGGACAATACCGGGAAACAACCCTCACCGATCCATCGATCTTCAACTTCTACGACACGCTCATTGATGGACCAAACAAGTGGGAAAGGGAGAAGTGGAATTC
The DNA here is from genome assembly GCA_014584295.1 of Verrucomicrobiota bacterium. Classification (GTDB taxonomy): domain Bacteria; phylum Verrucomicrobiota; class Verrucomicrobiia; order Opitutales; family Opitutaceae; genus UBA6669. The sequence continues at coordinate 15,891 of JACTNC010000034.1, read as the reverse complement.
CTACAATGTCTCGCTTTCGCAGACGGGCTGGAACGATCGTGTCGGTCTTGAACTGACCTATGACAAGCAAGAGTACCGAAGAGCCAATGAGAACCTCTTTGGCGCACCGACCATCGACATCGACATCCTGCAGAACTTCCAGGATCTGAAGGCTAATCCCAATGTTGGCAGGCCCTACGTCCAGGGAAGCGGTGGCGGGCGCTCCTATGAAAGCGACCGCGAGGTCGTGCGTGGGGCGATTTTCGGAGAATTCCGTTCCAAGGATGTGATCCGAAACGATTTTCTCGCCAAGTTGATCGGAGTGCACCGGTTCAACGGGGTCTACAGCGCGGAGAAATACGCCTCCGAGAACCGCACGTGGAATCTCTATGCCACGAGCCCCGCCTTCGACACGTACACGGGTGTTCCGCTGCCTTTCAACGACCGGCCGCCAATATCCATGATTTACCTCGGATCGTCGCTGGCCGCGAAGAATTCCGCCTCTGGGGCAAACATCCCAGGCATCAGCACCCCCATCGTTCTCAATGATGGCGCCCTCTACCATTTCAGCTCCCAGTGGAACGCGCTGAGCACGGTGTCGCCCGGCGCGGCGTGGACAGTGCCCACCTCGCTTGTCAATGTTTACGGCACCGACGCCTATTCACAGGCCTCGAATCCCGCGAACTATGTCGGTTGGAACTCCAACTACTATTTGGACATCCTTCGTTATGCCGACGGCGACCAGAGCCTGACAACGAACGCAGCAAAGGCCCTCAGAAAAACCCGTTCCTACGCCGGCACCTGGCAGAGTTACTGGTGGAACGGTGCGCTCGTGGGGACCCTCGGCTGGCGTTATGATGTCGTGCGCGGCAAGGATGTGACCGCACCGGTCACGACCCTGCGCAACACGCTCAACTTGAGCCCGTCCGTCTATTCGCTGCCGACCACCTACGCCAGCGAGCTCAAGAGTCATTCCCTGAGCAAGGGTGCCGTCCTGCATATCAACAAACTATTCAGCAGGGATCCGCTACCGCTCAATGTCAGCATTTCCTACAATGCTTCCGACAACTTCGAAATCGCGGGCACCCGCCGCAACCTCTATGGGGATGTGCTCGGCAACCCGACCGGGAAAACGGAGGACTACGGCGTCCTGCTGTCGACGAAGGATGGCAGGTACTCCTTCCGCGCGGTGAAGTACGAGGCCTCCGTCAAGGATTCGGCAACCCAGATGAGCAACCTCAGCATGTTTGGCGATATCATCAGCTTCGGACTCCGGTGGCGAAACGTGATGCTGTACAATCTCAACGCTTACACGTTGAATACTGCCAACGGTTCCAATGAATGGCGCTACAATTTCGATCCGGACACGGCCAAGGGAGAGACTCAGGATCAGGCGACAGCCCGGGAAAATGCATCGATCGCCGCGTGGAATGACATCCAGGCGCACATGCCCGCCAAGTTCTACCAATACTGGGGGTTCACGCCTCCCAGCAACCTGAGCAATCCCGACCCTGCCCAGGTCCAGGCCTACAAGATCTGGGGCGGAAGCACACCGCAGGGACTGACCCTGACATCGGATACGGTTTCGAAGGGCTATGAGTTCGAGTTCACGGCCAATCCGTTGCCCAACTGGCGCATCAGCTTCAATGCGTCGAAGACCGAGGCTTCGCTCTCCAACGTCGGCGGTGCGGAGGCCGCAGAGTTTGTGAAGTATATCGCAGAAAAGCTGGCAGGCCCGGCGGGCGAGATGCGCATGTATTCAGGCGGCCCCACAGCCCAGACACTTCTCCAGCAGTGGAACAATACCGCAGGCAGTTGGACGCTGCTCAAGCTTCAGGAGGGCGCGGCCTCATCCGAGCTCCGGAAATGGCGCTACAATATCATCACCAATTACACCTTTAAGGGGAACTTCCTCCGCAATGTTGGCGTCGGTGGAGGCTACCGTTGGCAGGATAAGGTCGTCATCGGCTACCCGGTTGTGGCAGTCAATGCCAGCACCTACTCCTTTGATCTGTCCAAACCCTACTACGGACCGTCAGAGGATTTTCTTGATCTCTGGCTCAGCTACGAACGAAAGCTCAGCAAACGCATCGGCTGGAAGATCCAGCTCAATGCACGCAATATTCTCGGCAAGGATGAGCTGATTCCTATCTCGGTCCAACCCGACGGACAAACCGTGGCTTCCGCTCGCATTGCGCCAAATCGCGAATGGCTTCTCACGAATACCTTCACCTTCTGAGCAGGCGAATCGCTTTTGAGCACGAGGCCTCGTTTTCAGGGTAAAGAGGCCTCGTTGCGCCGGACACCTACGCGTCAATCGAACGCACTCCATAGGAATCCCAATCCTGTCCGCCGTTACCCTTGTGAGTTCATCATGCCCATGCCTTCATTCAGAATGGCTCTTGTTGTTTGGCTGATGGTTTGTACGGCTTTGCCTCTGGGCATGGCCGGATCCTGGGTGGGAACATGGGCCACGGCTGCCTTTCCGGAGCCGGCCGCAAAGGACAAGCTTCCCTTGACGGGCAGTACCTTGCGGCAGGTCGTACGTGTGTCCGTGGGCGGAGACCGGGTGAGGTTGCGGCTGAGCAACGCATTCGGAATAACCCCGCTTGTCGTGCGTGATGTCCGGCTTGCCTACCTGGAGAACGAGGGGCACCTGCGATCAGGGAGCACATGTCCGCTGACATTCAATGGAAGAAATGAGACCTCGATTCCTCCAGGCGCGGTGATGCTTTCTGATCCCGCGCACTTCGAGCTCCCTGCATTGGCGGACATCGCCATCACCATGCGCCTCATCCAGGTGCCGGAGACGCTCACCTCTCACCCGGGATCGCGCACGACGTCCTATCTCATGGCGACGGCCGATTCGGATACATTCCGACCGTCTGAGGCCGCAAGAATTGTGCACTGGTATTTCCTGTCAGGCCTGGACGTGGAGAGCGAGAGACCGGCTGCGGCGATTGTCGTGCTTGGAGACTCGATAACCGACGGATACGGCACAACGACCGATGGCAACGACCGATGGACTGATGTGCTGGCGCGGCGACTTCAGGATCAGGGCACAGGGAATCGCATCGCTGTCCTCAATCAGGGCATCGGTGGAAATCGGCTGCTGCGAGATGGACTCGGGCCCAACATCCTGGCGCGTTTTGATCGGGATGTGCTTACCCAAAGTGGAGCACGTTGGGTCCTTGTACTTGCTGGCATCAACGACATCGGCACGAGGCTTTCCGCACGTGAAAGAGGGGAACCCTATGCCTCCGCCGGTGACATCATTCATGCTCTTTCACAGATCATCGTGCGGGCTCATGCGAAGGGAGTGATCGTCATCGGAGGAACGCTCACGCCCTACGCCGGTGCGGGATTCTATTGGAGCGAGGATGGTGAGGCAGACCGGCAGACGGTGAATCAGTGGATTCGACGGAGTGGACAGTTTGACGCCGTGGTCGATTTTGATGCCGCGTTGAGAAACCCCGAAGATCCCATCCGGCTCGCACCTGCCTTTGACAGCGGTGACCACCTGCATCCGTCGCTTGCGGGCTACGCCGAGATGGCCCGCCTGGTCGATCTTCGACTGTTTGCGCTGACATCCGACGAACGCCATTGAATTCCGAGGCAATCATGCCAGTCCATGCATTGAGCAATTGGAGAAGCAACCCGCAGAGGACCCAATCTCCCGTTTGAATCGGGAGAGATTTCATTTCAGCATCTGCTTGGTCCGCCGCAACCGATGAAACGCCTCTCCATTCTTCATCCAGGCATAGCGAATGCGCTACATGCGCTGGCTGGCGTGATCCTTGCGTGCTTGATGTCACTGACGCTTTCCGCAGCTGATGCGAGTCAGAATCCATCGGGCGTCGGGCGGACTTCATTGCCGGCAGGCGATCCGCTTGTTGCGGGTGACGCCTTGGAGGCATTTGTGCCGCATACCGGAAGAGACTCAGGCGTCGCGCGTTTTCAAATCGTCGATACAGATGGACCCGGTTTCGACAAGGCATGGCGTATCGACACGCTGAGGGATGCGGGCTCGGCACCTGCGGTTGAGCTCCGTGCCCTCACGGGGCGCCCGGTTGCAAAGGGAGATTTGGGCATGATCCGATTCTTTGCACGGTCCCGAGGAAGCGAGGATGAAACGGGTTCAGCTCGCGTGCTGCTCGTCATCCGGCGCAATGGTGTTGACTGGAACAGCAGCTATGAAGGCGACTTTCCACTGACGAGGGCGTGGCAGGAAATCCTGGTGCCATTCATCTGGGCGCAGGCCTTTGCCCCTGAGGAGGCCGCCGTCATGCTGCGATTTGGCTTCAAGAGGCAGAGTGTTGAGATCGGGGGTATCTCAGCAATCCATTATGGTCGATCGCTCGAATTGGCATCTGTGCCGCGCACCCGGTTTTCGTATCAGGGACGAGAACCCGGAGCCCCGTGGAGACAGGATGCCCTGAGGCGGATTGAGAAGATCCGTAAGGGAAGTATGAGGCTGCGGGTCACGGATTCAGATGGACGCCCGCTCGAGGGGGCAAAGGTGAAAATCGAACAAACGCGATCCGCCTTTGAATGGGGCACCGCGCTGCAGATGGAACGCCTGGTCGTCGATTCTCCCGACAATCTGCGTTACAGACAGGTCCTTCAGGAGCTCTTCAACGCTGCAAGCACCGAGAATGATCTTAAATGGCCCGCATGGCAGGGAGACTGGGGCAGGGCTTCCGTGCGTGAACAAACCCTGCAGGGACTACGCTGGCTCCACGACCGCGGCTTTCACACGCGCGGCCATGTACTCGTGTGGCCGGGACGCAAGAACCTGCCGCGAGATGTCCAGGCTCTGATAGGTACTCCAAGGCAGGGCGAAATTCCGGCTCTGGTTCTGGAACACATCCGTTCGATTGCACGAGCGACAAACGGGCTGCTCGAAGAATGGGATGTGCTCAATGAGCCCTTTACCAATCACGACCTGATGGACCTGTTTGGCAACGAAATCATGGTGTCCTGGTTCAAGGCTGCCCGTGAGGAACTGCCGCATGCCAGGCTCTTCCAGAACGACTTCTCCAATCATGATGCCACGACCGATCTCGCCCATGTGGAGCATTTCGAGCGGACGGCGCGATTCCTTTTGGAAAATCACGCCCCGCTCGACGGGCTCGGACTCCAGGCCCATTTCAATGGCAGGCCCAATGCACCGGAGAATATTCTCGCTGTGCTCGATCGCTATCAAAGGGAGTTTCACCTGCCTGTGCGCGTCACCGAGTTCGATGTCTGGACCAGCGACGAGGAACTGCAGGCTGATTTCACGCGTGATTTCCTCATCCTGATGTTCAGTCACCCCAGCGTCATCGGCGTGCAGTTCTGGGGCTTCTGGGAAGGACGGCATTGGCGGCCATCCGCGGCCATGTACCGTGAGGACTGGTCGGAGAAGCCAAATGCCCGCGTCTACAAGGATCTTGTGTTGCGGAGCTGGCGAAGTGGATTCAGCGCGAAGACCGACCCAGAGGGGCGGTGGGAGGGGAGAGGCTTTTTTGGGGATTACCGAATTACTGTGACAACCGGTACGCAAACCCATGTGCGCACCTTTTCCTTGAGCTCTGGCACATCGACAGAGTGGACGATCGAAGTTCCTCGCTGAGGACCTGCCGCTGCGAACCGGATGAATACACTCAAAGCACTCCTGTCGCGAATTCTGCCGATAGTGCTGGTGATTTCTGCTCCCGCGGCTTCGGCGGAGGTTGCGGGGCCCCTGGTCCAGTTTGCCTCAAACCCCTCGGCGTTGATGGTGGCCGGAAAGGGGAGGGTTTCGCCAATTGTCGTGGACACGAAGGATTGGCAGGGAGTGAAGCGGGCGGCAGGTGATCTGGCGGAGGACTTCGAAAGGGTCACTGGAATGAGGCCTATGCTGCAGGTTGTGGAGGAGCCGCCTGCCTCGCTTTCTGAGCTGCCGATAGTCGTGGGCACGATCGGTCAGAGCAACCTGATCGACGGTCTGATTGCCCGCGGTAAGCTCAATGTAAAACCCATTCGTGACCGATGGGAGGCGTTCATGCTTGTGGAAGCAAGCGAACCGTTTCCCGGCGTACCGCGCGCGCTGATCATCGCAGGCAGCGACAAGAGGGGCACGATCTACGGGATCTATGAGTTGTCCAATGCGATGGGCGTGTCCCCCTGGTATTGGTGGGCCGACGTTCCTGTGAAGCGGCAAACGTCTGTTTATGTCCGCGCAAACCCGTGGATTGATCCGGGTCCGTCCGTGAGGTACCGTGGCATCTTTCTGAATGACGAGGCACCGGCCCTCACGGGATGGGCCCATGAGAAGTTCGGGGGACTCAACTCAAAATTCTACGCGAAGGTTTTTGAGCTGCTTCTCCGATTGCGTGGCAATTACCTCTGGCCGGCCATGTGGGGCAATGCCTTCAACGAGGATGATCCTGAATCTCCCAGACTTGCCGACAGCTTCGGAATCGTCATGGGAACCTCTCATCATGAACCGATGCTCCGTGCGCAGCAGGAATGGAAGCGACATGGCAAAGGCTCCTGGAACTATGTCACGAATGGCGATACGCTGCGCAGGTTCTGGAGGGAGGGTCTGAGGCGGAATCGCAATCTCGAAAGCATCATAACCATCGGCATGCGCGGAGATGGCGACCTGGCCATGTCCGAGGAGACGAATGTCGCGCTGCTCGAGCGAATCGTGCAGGATCAACGGGAAATCATCCGTGACGCCTTTGATCGCCCCGAAGCCGAGATACCGCAGCTCTGGGCGCTCTACAAGGAGGTGCAGGCCTACTACGAGCACGGGATGAGGGTTCCCGACGATGTGACTCTGCTCTGGTGTGATGACAATTGGGGCAACCTGCGGCGCCTGCCGACGGAAAGGGAGAGGAAGCGCAGCGGAGGGGCTGGCGTGTACTATCATTTTGACTACGTGGGCGACCCACGAAACTACAAGTGGCTAAACACCGTTCCAATCAGCAAGATCTGGGAGCAGATGCACCTCGCCTGGCAGTTTGGCGCAGACCGCATCTGGATCGCCAATATCGGCGACTTGAAACCGATGGAGTTCCCGATCGAGTTTTTCCTGCGCTATGCGTGGCGACCGGAGGAAATCGACCAAACCGGATTGGAAGCCTACTCGCGCGACTGGGCCGAACGTCAGTTCGGTGGCGCCCATGCTGTTGAGATCGCCGCATTGATCAATGGCTACACGAAACTCAACAGCCGACGTAAGCCCGAAATGGTTTCTCCCGACACGTTCAGTCTCGTCAACCATCGCGAGGCGGAACGCGTTCTGGAAGAATGGCGTGGACTCGAGGATCGTGCCTCACGGATTGAGCGGAATATGTCCGCCGAGTTCGTTCCCGCATTCTTTCAACTTGTGAAGCATCCAATCGCGGCCTGCCGGATTGTCACCGAACTCAACCTTGTTGTCGGCCGCAACCGGCTCTTTGCCACACAGGGGCGCGCCTCCACAAACGCTCTCGCCGACAAGGCACGGGCGCTCTTCGCGGACGATGCAGCACTGCGGCAACGTTGGGATGCCCTGCTCGACGGCAAGTGGCGCCACATGATGGACCAGACACACCTTGGCTATGTGACCTGGCAGCAGCCTTTGCGCAATGCGATGCCTGCGGTGACTGAGGTTCAGGTTCCGGAGGCCGGAGAATTGGCGATCGCTGTTGAGGGGGATCCTGCCGTACGTCCGGGTGATTATCCCGTGCCCGAAAAGGCGCGTCTCCCCGTGCTCAGTCCCTACGGCCCGCGATCACGCTGGTTCGATGTATTCAATCGCGGGATACGCCCGGTGGGCTTTCGAATAGAGACAAGCCATGCGTGGCTCAAGGCATCCGCGCGGTCCGGTGAACTCGGTTCCGACCTGCGGGTAGAGGTCGCTGCGGACTGGGCCCAGGTGCCTCCCGGGACAACAGAAGGCAGGATCGATGTCCGCTCTGGTGCGGGCGCACCACCGCTGACAATCCTGGTTCCGATCGACAATCGCTCCGCTACCGCGGGTTCGTTTGTGGAAAGTGATGGATGCATTGCCATTGAGGCGCCGAATTACCATCGGGCTGTCGCCGGGAAGGGGATCGAGTGGAAGACGCTTCCGGGATTTGGACGCAGTCTTGGAGGGGTGACGACCTTCCCGGTGCTTGCGGCCGTGAGTGAGCCGGGTGGCGACTCGCCGCATCTCGCATACGATCTGTTCCTCCACTCTGCGGGAGATGTCGGGGTCGAAGTTCAGTGTGCGCCGTCGCTTGATTTTATCCCAGGCGAACCCCTTCGCTTCGCTGTTTCGATTGACGACTCTCCTCCACACGTTCTGCGCCTGGGTACTGAAGTCGGTTCAAGGGATTGGGAAACGGCCGTGGGCGAGGGCATAGTAAAGACACGTGTCCGCCTGCCGGTTGAGCAACCTGGCGCGCACGTCCTGAAGTTCTGGAGAATTACCCCTGGCGTGGTGCTCGAACGCATCGTGATCGATACGGGGGGACTGCGAGCGAGCTACCTGGGGCCGCCTGAGAGCGGGCAGGGGCAACGCAAGCCGAACTGAATCACCAAAGAGGTGGAGAAACGCGCGTGGGTTCAGGTGGCAGCGGCGTTGCGACGTGCTGCGAGTTCCATGGCCATGCGCCGGTCGACGGTCTGATTCAGACCGCACAGGGCGATGCAGATAACGCAGCCAAGAAAGAGAAGTCCCACGGAGATGCTGCTGGAAAAATGGTATCCGGCGATGGCATCGGGTGTGCCTGGGGAGCGCGTGTCATAGTTCCACACGCCTTCCATCAGCCACAAAAAGATGGCTGAACCCAGTGCGAGACCGGTCTTCAGGGAGAATCCAATGGTGGCAAAAACCATGCCTGTGAAGCGACGCCCCGTCTGCCATTCCGAGAAATCGGCGGCATCGGCATACATGGCCCACATGACTGCGATGGTCGGCGCATAGACAAGCGAGCCAGTGACGGTAAGGAGAATCATGCCTTGTACACCCGTGGGAGGCAGCAGATAGAAGAGAAAGGCGTTTGCCGCCGACAGCGAGAATCCGAAGAGCGCGATGCTCTTCTTTCCAACTCTCGCGGACAAGCCCGCCGAAGCTGCGATGCCGAGAATGGTCGTTGCGGTGCCAAGCATGTTGACGATGCTGTTGAAGACATCGGCAACATTGCTCCGAGCGGCCGCGTCGCGTCCGCCGTGAACAACATAACCGAGAAACTCGAGCAGCCCCTGTTTCGGCGCTGCGGCGTCGTCCGTGAGGCCGAGTGTCGCAACGAAGTCGAACATCGCTGTCTTGTCGGCGTAGTGGTGATAATAGTTGTACAGCGCCCCGCCCCGGTAGGCGAGCAGGGCGAAATGGAAGAGGGTGTAGCAGACAAGGGCGAGCCACGGTCCATTCCGCAGCAGATCGCGAAAGTCCTGCCGGGGTGTACTTCTGATTTCTGTAACCGGCTGCACGCGTTCCCGGGTCGAAAAAAATGTCACGAGAAAGAGCACGAGGCAGAGCGCGGCCCAGAGGGTCATGGTCACCTGCCATCCGTGCTGTCGGTCGTGCCCCTGAGCGAATTTTGCGACGAGCGGCAGCGTGAATCCGCCCACGATGAACTGGGCAATGTTGACGGAAACAAAGCGGTAGGAATTCAGTCGGGTGCGTTCGTCGAGGTCGCCGGTCATGACTCCGCCCAGCGCGGAGTAGGGCATGTTGTTCATTGAGTACAGGGTCATGAGGGCGACATTGGTGATGCCGGCGTAGGCGATCATCATGCCCATGCCCCATCCCTCCGGTGTCGTGTAGGCGAGCACCATGACTACGGCCCAGGGCACGCTGGTCCAGAGTATCCAGGGGCGAAACCTGCCCCAGCGAGTGCGTGTACGATCAGCGAGGACGCCCATGATCGGGTCAAAGACGGCATCCCAGAGCCGCGGCCAGAGGAGAATCGCAGCCGCCACATTGGCGGAAAGTCCAAAAACGTCCGTGTAGAAATTGAGCTGAAAAAGCACCATCGTCATGAAGACGAAGTTGGCGGCCGCATCGCCGGCGCTGTAGCCGACCTTTTCCCATACGGAGAGTTTCTGCGAAGGGGTACTGCTCATGAAGGGGTTTTGCCTCGAAATGCGTCTTGCCGAAAGGGTGGCTGTGATCAAACGAGCAGGACGGAGGATGTCGATGCTTCGGGTGCACCGAGGGCCTGGGCGCGCGCGCCGGGCGATGCCGGTCCAACCGTTACGCGATAGCTTCCTGGAGCGAACTCCCGCTGCCCATCATCGCCAATCTGCTCGAAGGCTATCGCTGGAATCTGGAACTCAACCGTAACACTCGTCCGGGCAGGCACTGCAACCTTGCGAAAATCAACGAGGGTGGCGAGCGGGGCGCCTGGGCGGGGTGGCGGTGCGAGGTAGCACTGGACGACTTCGATGGCATCCCGATCCGATGTGTTCCGCACACTCGCCGCAACTTTCAGCCCTTCCCCTGACGTGATGCGTGTGGTTTCCAGCTCAAGGGGACCGTAGATGATCGTAGAGTAGCCGAGGCCGAAGCCGAAGGGATAGAGCGGTTCCCTCGTGGCAAACCGATAGGTACGACCCACCATCGAGTAATCTTCAAAGGGAGGAAGATCCGTGGTGCGATAGGGAACCGTCAGGGGGAGTCTTCCAGACGGATTGGTGTCCCCAAAGAGGATATCGGCCACGGCTTCTCCGCCTTCGCATCCGGGATACCATGCATGGACCACGGCATCCGCCTGGTCGTGAATTTCCGGCACTGCGATGGCGCTGCCGCCCGTGAGCACGACAATCAGTTTTCGGGCATGTCTGCGCAGTTCACGGAAAAATTCGAGTTGCACCGAGGGCAGCTCAATCACTTCACGATCACCCCCGGTTGCGGAAGCGACGGCGTCTCCTTCCTCGCCCTCGAGCGATGGATCGAGTCCCAGTACGGCGATGGTGATTTCGCAGTCCGCCGCGGTAGAGTACGTGTAGTTCACCCCCGGAGCCATCGGACCGTCGAGCGGACAGCCGGTCCGATAAGCAACGCGGCAGCCCTCGGCCACGCGACCGGTGATACCCTCGGCGATGGTCACCAGACGGGAGGACACGCCGAAATAGTTTCCGAGGAGCACCGTGAGACTGGCGGCGGTGGGGCCGGTCACCAAGAGACTGGAATGATCGCGTCGCAGGGGCAGAACGCCGTTGTTCTTGAGAAGCACGATCGAAGCGGCGGCAGATGCGCGCGCCAGGGTCCGGTGGGCGGCGCTGTCGATGATAGCGGTGGACATGCGAGACCACGGCACGCGATCCGGCGGATCGAACATCCCAAGGCGGAACTTCGTCGCCAGCAGGCGTCGCAGCGAAACCGTGATCTCCTCCTCGCTGACCAGACCTTGCTGGATGGCGACATTGAGATCGTTGTAGGTGCAACCGCAGTTGAGATCGCAACCGCGACTCACTGCGAGTGCGGCGGATGCTGCGGCGTTGTCGGTTACCTTGTGGTGCTGGTGGAAGTCGTCGATCGCTCCGCAGTCGCTGACAACGTGCCCCTGAAATCCCCAATTCTTCCGCAAGATTTCCTCCAGCAGGAGCCTGCTTGCGCAGGCGGGCTCTCCTAGGACGCGGTTGTAGGCACCCATGACCGCTTCGACGCCCATCCTGACGAGTTTTTCAAACGCAGGCAGGTAGGTTTCGTAAAGATCCTTGAGCGACGGTTTCGCATCAAACGTATGGCGGGCCTGTTCGGGTCCGCTGTGCACGGCAAAGTGTTTCGCACAGGCCGCAGTCTTCAGGTACTTTGGATGCTCTCCCTGGAGACCGCGGACCATCGCCGAACCAAGCTCGCCAGTCAGGAAGGGATCTTCACCGAAGGACTCCTGGCCGCGCCCCCACCGGGGATCGCGAAAGATGTTGATGTTGGGCGTCCAGAAGGTGAGCCCCTGGTATTGCCCATGAAGGCCCGCGGCGAAGGCCGCGTGGTGTTTCGCTCGCGCCTCGTCAGAAATGACACTGGCGATCCGAAACACGAGGTCGCGATCCCAGGTGGCGGCGAGGCCAATCACCTGTGGAAAAACCGTGGCGCGCCCATTCCGCCCGACACCATGGCAGGCCTCGTTCCACCAGTTATAGGCGGGAATGCCCAGACGTGGCACGGCATTGTTCTCGTGCACGAGCTGGTTGATCTTCTCCGGCAGGGTCAGGCGCATCAGGAGATCCTCGATGCGCTGCTCCAGTGGGAGGTCGGGATTCCTGAACCGAGGCGGAATCTCCGTGGAATTGGAGGGTGTCATGGAAGGGCAGAGTGGCGGAGATCAACCAGGACCAGAGGGATGGGGGACAAGGCTGCTCGCGGATCCGATGGGATTCTGTTTCGCGACAAAGGACTCGCGATACAACGTGCCATCCGCGCTAACTATAGACTTGCCGGGATGCTTGCACACCTGAACGCTACGCTCTGCGCATGTCTGAACGTCGTATCATCCTGTCCGATGTCGCGAAGCGAGCTGGCGTACACATCACCACGGTGTCGCTCGCGCTGCGCAATCACCCTCGTCTCCCTGAGACCACGCGGCGGCGGATTCAATCCTTGGCAAAGAAAATGGGGTATGCGCCGGATCCGCTGCTGCGTGCGCTCGTGGCCTATCGGGGACGACTCATCGAACGCCGCAATGTGCCGACCCTGGCCTATGTCACGCATTGGACGACGCGGTGGGGGTGGAAGGCGACAACCGCCCATCCCGACTTTTATGCGGGTGCCGTCGGCAAGGCGAAGGAACTCGGCTACACCGTCGAACACTTCTGGCTGGGGGAGCCGGGCATGACGCAGCAGCGGCTCGGACAGATTCTCTATTCACGCGGCATCAATGGCGTCATTGTCGCCTCCCATGGCCGCGAGATGGGCGATGTGCTGGAATTCGACTGGCCCAATTTCAGCGCCGTCAAGATCGACTACTTCCCCCATCGGCCCGCCCTTCACAATGTCACCAACAACCAGTGCGACATCGCGCGGCTGGCCATGCAGAAGGTCATGGCTGCCGGGTACCGGCGCATCGGAATGGTCATGCACCGCGGATGGGACCACGCGGTCGATCACATGTGGACTGCCGGCTACCTGTGCGAGCAGCAGCAGTTGAAACCGAGGGAACGAATCGCCGCGCACTTGTTCCCCGCCGCGACGCCGGTCGCGCGCTGGCTGAATGAGAGCACCTCGGACGTGGTGGTTGAACTGGGGCCGTTTGCCGAGTGGTACCGGCGATGCCGTCCGGAGGTGATCATCAGCAAGGCGTCCTTCGTCCTTCCGGCACTGAAGGCGATGAATCTGCGCATTCCGGGCGACGTGAATTTTGTCGATGTGTTTCTGGACCGCACGGATGGCGCCGTGGCGGGCGTGTGCCAGAATCATACGACCGTTGGAGAACTGGCCGTGGAGATTCTGGCTGGCCAGCTTCAGCACAACAAGTACGGAGTCCCGGCCATTCCGACCACCACCTATGTCGAAGGCACCTGGCACGACGGCGCCACCTGTCCCCCAAAGTCGACGCCCGCGCACGCATGATGCGGGCGCTTGTTTTCACGAAATCCCCGAATTGATCCTCCGGAGCAATTCGGGGAGGAAGGCCAACGTGTGGCTACGGATTACCTGCGGGCATCCGCCTTGCCCCTCAGACAGATCAGCCCACCAAGCTACACAAGAGAATGAAGAGTTTTCGGTTCGCTTGGCTTGCGGCTCGACAAGGGATCCGACCGGCATTGCCATCGCAAACTCATCAATGATGCTTCGCTTCTCTCCACGTGTTCCTTGCCTCGTGCTGACGGCACTGGCCTTGGTGGCAATGAGTGCCGGCGCCGACCTGGTGCCCACCTCGCTGCCTCCGGGTAGGGCCCTACTGGCCACCGAGGGGCTGAAGGCGTTTTCACCGCACATCGGCACTACCGGAGAGGTTGCAAAGTTCCAGATGATCCCTGTCACGGGCCCGGGCTTTGATCGAGCCTGGCAGGTCGAGACCCTTGCTGACACGATTCAGCCATGGGAGGTCAATCTGAGGGCCGGAAATGCCATCGCGGTCGAGAAGGGAGATGTTAGCATGATCCGGTTCTTTGCGCGGGTGCGTGAGACTGCGGATGAGACGGGTGCGGGACGCATGATGGTGGCAATCCAGAGCAGGGATGTCCGTGGAAAAGGGTCCTATGACGGAGATTTTCCCCTGACTCGCGAATGGCAGGAAATACTCGTGCCCTTCGCTTGGTTGTACGATTTCGCTCCGCGCGAGGCAGTGATCAATCTGAGATTCGGATTCAAACATCAAAGCGTGGAGATCGGTGGCATCTCGGCCATCCACTATGGGCGCTCGCTGGAACTGGACTCATTGCCGAGGACACGTATTTCCTACGTAGGACGCGAGCCGGGCGCGCCATGGCGTCAGGAAGCGTTGGATCGTATCGAGCGCATTCGCAAGGGCGACATCAGAATTCAGGTCAGCGACGGCGAAGGCAGGCCCGTCGGGGACGCCTCGATTCGCGTCCAGCAAACCCGATCAGCCTTTGGCTGGGGTACATCGCTGGAGATGTGGCGACTCGTCGTCGATTCACCCGACAATCTCCGCTACCGGCAGGTAGTTCAGGAGCTTTTTAACGCAGCGAGCACGGAGAATGACCTCAAATGGCCTGCCTGGGAAAGGGGAGGCGGTCCCTTTTCCCAAGAGCAGACCCTGCGAGGGTTGAAGTGGCTGCGCGACCGCGGTTTTCACACCCGGGGTCACGTGCTGGTGTGGCCCGCGAAGAAACACTTTCCCAAGGCAGTGCAGGATCTCTACGGTACCCCGCGTCAGGCGGAGTTGCCTGGCATCGTGCTCGCGCACATCCGTTCGATCACGCGGGCGACAAAGGGGCTGCTGGATGAATGGGACGTGCTCAACGAGCCCTACACCAATCATGATCTGATGGATTTTTTTGGCGACGACATCATGGTGTCCTGGTTCAAGACAGCGCGGGAGGAATTGCCTCACGCCAGGCTTTTCCTGAACGACTTTTCGAACGACGACATCACCACCGATCCGGAGCACGTGGCCCACTTTGAATGCACGATCCGTTTCCTGCTCGGGCACGGTGCACCGCTGGACGGACTCGGCTTGCAGGGCCACTTCAGCAGCCGTCCCAGTTCGCCAGCGAACATCCTCGCGACGCTGGATCGGTACTGGAAGGAATTCAGGCTCCCGGTGCGATTCACTGAATTCGATATCCCGAGCAGCGACGAGGAACTCCAGGCGGATTTCACGCGCGATTTCCTCATTCTTGCGTACAGCCATCCCAGTGTTGTGGGCGTGCAGCACTGGGGGTTTTGGGAGGGCAGGCATTGGAAACCGCCTGCAGCGATGTACCGGTTGGATTGGAGCGAGAAACCGAATGCCAAAGCCTACAAGGACCTTGTTCTGCACCAATGGCGCACAGACCTGATGTCAAAGTCAGACGCAGCCGGGCGCCTGTCGATCCGAGGATTCCACGGCGAGTACCGGGTGACCGTCTCGCTCAACGGCCGCAGCGTGGAAAAGGTCTTCACCCTTCGACCCGACAGCGAATCTCGTTGGTTGATAACGTTGCCGCATTGAAGCGTGCGTATCGGCTTTTGAGATCTACCGCCAAGGCATTCCTGCGACCTACATGCCTCCTCCAGGTGACTCCTCTTCAAGGCAGACTGGAGTCAGAGTCGCGCCGGATATTTGATCCTTTCTGTCCCCCTCTCATCGCGTCCACTTGGTAGTGTCCGAAGAGTTCAGCAAAAAGGCGGATCATGGTAGGTGGTATGGTGAAACAACCGAAAACCACCCGAAGGAAGGAAAACCATGACCCGCCCGAAAAGGAACGATGAACCAATCAACCTGACGAAACAAGACCTGCTGCGCGCGCTGACTGAGGACGACGCGCTGAAGAAGCTGATGCAAACGCTATTGCAAGAGT
>JACTNC010000041.1 GCA_014584295.1 Verrucomicrobiota bacterium | reverse complement strand
CGCGCAGGCGTTCAGGATGCCGAGTCTTCCCAGACCGGTGGCGGTGGCGAAGAGGCTGCTCCTCTGGAGAAAGGCGCGACGTGAAAGCAGGGGGGCGTTTTTCATGGCAAGATTTTCGAGAAAGAGAGGAAGGGTAAGCGTTCAGTGCTGGATTGCGTAGAGGCCGGAGAGTGCGGTCAGATACAGTGCGGTGTGTGCCCTGGCTTCGTTGTCCCACTGGGCGGAAACAGCGGTGATGAGGCTTTGGCGCATCGCGGCGGGCATGCGACCGTAGAGAAGGGTGCGGTCCACGAGGTCAACCAGGGCGGGCACATTGCCACCCAAGGCGACAAAGGGCTGGAGGTTCACGGTGAAGTCGGATCCGGGATAGTTGATGATCGTCCAGAACATATTGCCGCGCAGCACCGCCTCGGTCGGGCCGTAGATCTGGAACTCGGGACCTGCGAGTGAGGTTCTCGGGATTCGGAAGAGTGGGGAGTAGAATCCAAACACCGACGGCGGAGCCAGCGGCGTCTGACCCATGCGACTGAACGCCCATGCCTCCTGATTTGTTTCGGAGATGATGCCGCCGAGGGCGCGCACCAATGCGATGACGTGATAGATCGGATCCTTGAGCCGACCGCCGTTGGGCGGTGTCACATCATTGCGGGCCTCGGGATCCAGGAGGATCGCCCGCACGACGGCCTTAAGGTCCCCGCGAATTCCTGAACCGTTGTTGGCGAACACGGCGGAAATCCGGCTGACATAGGCGGGCGACGGATTGCTCGTCACGAGCGCGCGTATCAGGCGGGTTGATACAAACGGACCGACATTGGGATGATTGAACAGCCAGTCGAGCACACCGTTCATGTCCTGTGCGGCAGTCTGTCCGGCCGGCAGTGTTGCTCCGACGAGGAATTTCTGGCGCGTGTCGTGATTGACCTCGCGCGGCTCAAGCGGCCCGGAGAAGTCCTCCCAATTGTTGTCTCGTGGTCCGGGAAAGGTCCATCCGGTGAGTGCGAGGGCAACCTGCTGGACGGTGAACTGATCGTAGGCGCGGATCGGACGTCCCGCATCATCAAGCACGGGTGTGCCGTCGGCATGCAGCTCGTCGAGACCGATGGTGAAAAGCTGCATCAATTCGCGGGCAAAGTTTTCATTGGCGGCACTTCCCAGCGAGGGCTTGTTGCTGTTGGCGAGGTCAAGGTACTTGCCCATCTGGGAACTCACGGCGACTTCGCCGAGGAGCGTGCGATAGTTGCCAAACGCGTTTCGGCTCAGGACCCGGAGGTGGGGAACGATCTGGTCGGGGTAGTTGTTCTTGTTGATGGAAATGACGAAAATGGTACCCAGGGCGCAGGCCACCCTCTGGCGAAGCTGGTCCGGCGCGGACGACAGGCGGTGCAGATACTGGGATTGCACGTGATTGTTTCCCATGCCTGCGCTGAGAGGAATGGGTGTTTCGGGGAGTGCGAACTGTTCATCGAGCCATGCAGCGGCGCCGAGTGCCTTGATGCGGGCGACCGACTCGGTGTTGGGGCCGAATGCGGCCTGCTCAAGCAGGCGGCTGGCCGCGAGATCGGCTGATCCCGAAGCTGGCGGCAATGTCGGGGTCGGCGTAGGTGAGGGGCTTGGTGAAGGTGTCGGTGTGGCTGTTGGAATTGGCGTCGGCCTTGGTGAAGGGGTCGGTGTTGCGGTGGGGGACTGAGTGGGCGTGGGAGTTGGCCTCGGGCTTGGCGTCGCCGTCGGTACGGGAGTGGGCGTGGGAGTTGGCGTGGGCGTGGGTCTCGGAGTCGGTGTAACTGTCGGCCGGGGAGTCGGAGTCGCGGACGGTGCACGAACCTTTAGCGAGATCGCCTTGCTCGTGGTTCCGCCCACTCCGGGGTTTATCACGGTGATGGAGAGTCGACCGCCGACCTGATCCATCGTGGCGGTACCCGTTGCGCGCAGGCTCGTGGGCGAAACATAGACGGTAGGTACTTCGACCGCGTTGATCCTAACGATCGAGTCCGTTCGGAAATTGGAACCGTTTAAGGTGAGAGTGAATGTGCCCGGCGCGACCGATTTGGGTGCGATGCTCCAAAGCTGCACCCAAGGTTGCGTGATCGTCAGGTTGACCGCGTCCGACTTGGAGGGATATGCGGTGCTCGTTGCGCGGACTGAAACGACATTTTGCGCAGGAATCGTGCTTGGTGCGTGGTAGAGGCCGTTGGACGACACCGTGCCGAAGGTGGAATCTCCTCCGGGGATCCCATTCACCGACCAGATAACGGTGTCCGGCGAGAGAGGAACGTAGGCGGTGAGTTTCCGGGAATCTCCTGCGGTGACAAAGCCGCTGCTATAGACGGTGATGTTTCCCGCGTGGGCTGTCGCGGCAAGAAGTGCCAGGGAAAGGAGAATCCAAGGGCGACTTGTCATGGTACGCTTCAATGCTGGAGTGGTCTCCGGCACAAGCGCGCTCAGCGTAAAACCGTAGTGAAAGGGACGAGACTTGAATGCCTCGCCTCCTTCGGCGTAACAAAAACCTGAATACAGGAAACTCCTCCACGGGAAATCTCCGATGGGAGGTGCGGAGATTTTCCGGCGTATCGCGGTGCTGCAGGTAGGGCCTCAGGCCTTTGAGCCTAGCTTTGCATCGAGCGAAAAGCGGCCACCACCTGCGATGAAAAGAGCGAGAAAGGCACCGATGTAGAGGAAAGCGAGTTCGCCGCTGGACGGTCCCGAGAGCTGACCCTTGTGTATCAGAAAAAATGCGACACACAGGCCGAAAGTGGATCCCAGGGCGGCCAGTCGCGTGAAGAGTCCCAGCACGATCAGGATCGGGAACAGAACCTCCCCGATCAGCACCAGGAAATAGCTGGTGCTGCTGCCCACGCCGAGTGGATCCATGAAAGTGGTCCGCATGGTGGAGAAGCCTGCGAGCTTGCCCTTTCCATGCAGCAGGAAGAGCCCGAGGCCATAGTACACCCTCAAGAGGAGAAGCGCCACGTCGGCACTACGGGGAAGGAAGTCGAGTTGAAGGAGCTTTTTCATAGAGAGATGGGGAGGGTTGAAGCTGCGACTAACCCCTCAGTTAAAGCCGACAATCGCATGAACCGGGTAAGGTTTGGCAGGTGCGTCGGCGGTTGACCGGAGGTGGCGAGCGCGCTTGCATGGGTATCCCATGGTTGATGAGTACGTTGTCAAACTAGGTGAGCGAAGTTATCCAATTTTTTTCGGGGCAGGGCTTTCGAAGGTCATTGGCACGAATCGGGATGAACTGAAAAGCGCGGGGCGAAATGCGGTGGCGGTCATGGATTCGACCGTCGCGGAGAAACAGACGGAGGCCATTGCCGCCATGCTGGGCGACACACCGCGGCTTCTGGTGCCATCGGGAGAGGCCAGCAAATCTCTTGCGAACCTTGGGCGTATCCTGGACTTCATGGCGGAACACCGTCTCGACCGGAGCAGTCTGCTGATGGCGATAGGAGGCGGAGTGATCGGGGATCTGGCCGGATTTGCCGCGGCAAGTTTTCTTCGAGGCATTGCCTTCTGGCAGGTGCCTACGACCTTGCTGGCGATGGTCGACAGTTCGGTGGGCGGAAAAACCGGCATCAACCTGGCCGCAGGTAAAAACCTTGTAGGCGCGTTTCACCAGCCCGCAAAGGTTTTTGTCTCGACGGACCTGCTTGCCACGCTTCCGGCACGTGAGTTCGCGGCCGGAACTGCGGAGGTCATCAAGTACGGATTGCTGGGCGACCCGGGACTGCTGGCGCGACTCGAGGAGTCTCCTCTGTCCCCGCAAAGTCCCAACCTCGCGGGCGTCATTCGACGCTGTTGTGAAGCCAAGGCGCGGGTGGTGGAAGCGGATGAATTCGAACGCGCGGCACAGGGCGGCAGGGCGCTTCTCAATCTTGGACATACCTTTGGCCATGCCATAGAGCAGGCAACCGGATACGGTTCCTACCTGCACGGCGAGGCGGTCGCCATCGGACTGGCCGCCGCTGCGAGGTTGTCATTGAAACTTGGATACCTGAGCCCCGCGGATATCGCACGGGTCGAGTCGCTGATCCTTTCGCATGGACTCCCGGTGCGCCTGCGTGAACCGGTTTCGCTCGCCGCGCTGACGGAGGCAATGGCCCGCGACAAGAAAGTGCGCGCCGGTCGGCTTCGTTTTGTCGTGCTGAAAAAGCTCGGCGAAGCGGCAACGCAGGGTGATGTCGACCCCAGTCTGGCAAGTTCAGCCTTCCGCGAGGTGGGTGCGGTGGCCTAGAGTGGGAATAAAACCGGAAACTTCATGGCCGCCATCGACGAGAGCATTGTCCGGGAATATTTTGAGCAGAATGGTTTTCTGGTGCGGCAGATGCGCAAGTACCAGGTGACCGCCCGCAGAAAGACAACTGACGAGGAGATTGATCTGCTGGTATACAATCCCGCCTGGCAGCGTGGTGAGCGCAAACCGGACTTCTTCCTCTTCGTCAGCGAACTTCAGTACCTTCACCAGGCCGTCGTGGCGATCAAGCCCTGGCATACCGATGTCTTCACGCCGGGTATGCTGAAGAATTCGCCTGAGATATTCCGGTTTCTGGAGGGCAATGTCCTGAAGCAGGCGGCGCGTTTTTTTCCTAACGCGGGCGGAGCCGTCGGCAGTGCGGAGGAAGGTGGGGAAATCACACGCGTGCTCGTCCTGCCCAGCCTGCCCACCCAGGAACCTTATCGCTCGCAGAGTGTGCAGATGCTCAAGGAACGCGGTGTCGACGGCATCATCTCCTTTCGCGCGATGCTTCAGGACCTGATCGAGAACATCGAAACCAACCTGAGCTACCGCAAGAGCGACACCCTTCAGGTCATGC
Source organism: Verrucomicrobiota bacterium (assembly GCA_014584295.1). Lineage (GTDB taxonomy): Bacteria > Verrucomicrobiota > Verrucomicrobiia > Opitutales > Opitutaceae > UBA6669. The sequence goes on along the minus strand of JACTNC010000041.1, from coordinate 2,045 downwards.
GCATCCTCAAGAACTACGACCTCCTCAAGGATCCACAGATGGATCTGCTGTCGCAGAGGCCCAAGCTGTGAGGAACCTGGCAAGACGCTTGCTCTTAGACTCTATGAATTCATGAGTGTCACCCTTCACCCGCAGGCGATCATTGAAGATGGCGTCACCCTTGAGCCGGGTGTCACCGTAATGCCCGGAGCCGTGCTTCGCCGGGGAACGCACCTGGGCACTAATGTCGTTGTTCATCCCTACGCCGTGATTGGCGGCGAGCCTCAGGATCTCCGGTTTTCCGCAGCGACTGTTTCAGGTGTCCGGGTTGGGGAAGGAAGCACATTGCGTGAATTTGTGACGATCAATCGATCGACGAAGCCGGATTCGTTTACGACCGTGGGTAAGAATTGCTTTCTCATGGCCGGGGTCCACCTGGGGCATGATTCCCAGGTGGGGGACAATGTGGTGCTTGCGAACAATGTGCTGCTTGCGGGACACGTGCATGTCGCAGATCGTGCGTTCATCGGCGGAGGCTGTGCGATTCATCAGTTCTGTCGCGTCGGCGAAGGGGCGATGATCGGCGGACTGGCACGCATCACGGTTGACGTGCCGCCGTTCTCGATGGTCGCGGAGCGTGACGAACTGGCTGGACTGAACATTGTTGGGCTGAAACGTCGGGGGCTGCCCCGGGAAACCATCCGCGAACTCAAGGAGGTGTTCCGGCATGTATTTTTCACGCCGGGAAACATCCGGGCGATTGCTGCCGGGGCCCTGCCGCAGGCGCAGGCGCCGGAGGTAAGGACATTTCTGGAGTTCTTCGCCGGTGGCAAACGCGGTTTCTCGCGTCCCAGGAAGGGGCGAATCGAAGGAGATTCCGCGGAATGACACGTCTTGCGATCACCTGCGGCGATCCTGCCGGAATTGGCCCAGAGGTCATCGGACGATGGATCGCCATGGCGCCGGAGTTGAGCCGGGAGGTTGTGGTGATCGGACCTGGTCAGTGGCTCGAAACGCTCCCCTTGCAGGATGATCAACGTATAGAGGTGGGCGTGGGGCGTGCGCCAGCAGTTCCCGGGCAACCGGAAGAGGCGGGCGCCCGGGTGGCCTGGGATGCAATGGAGCGCGCGGCGACAGGATGCGTGACGGGTGAGTTCGGCGGTGTTGTGACGGGTCCAGTGAGCAAGTCACAGCTCGCGCGCATCGGTTATCCGTTTCCAGGTCAGACCGAATTTTTTGCAGCTCGATGGGGTGGGGAACCGACCATGGCTTTCTGCGGCGGCAAGTTGCGAGTGGTTCTTCTTACGTGGCACATCCCCCTGAGGGAAGTCCCTGTGCATCTGACTGAGACGGAGTTTGCACGCGCGATTCAGGCAGCGATGGAGCTTGCGAGGGCGGAGGGTTTCTCCGCACCCCGAGTGGGAGTGTGCGGGCTCAATCCCCACGCGGGCGAAGACGGCCTGCTTGGTTCCGAGGAACACGAGGTGATCAATCCGATCCTCAGGCGGCAGAAGGTGTTGCACCCAGGGCTGTCGCTTTGCCTGCCGGGGGATACACTGTTCAGGCGTGCGGTGGACGGAGAATTTGATGTCGTTCTTGCGCTCTATCACGATCAGGGGCTTGCACCTCTCAAGCTCGTGGACTTTGACGATGCTGTGAATGTCACGCTCGGGCTGCCCCATGTGCGGACAAGTCCGGATCACGGGACGGCGTTTGCGCTCGCCGGCAAGGGACTTGCCAATCCGCGCAGTTTTGCAAACGCAGTCGCGGTTGCCCGGAGACTGATTCGTCTGCGGACCAGCCGTTCATGACAGGGCAATACGGAAGCTGGAGGCAGAAACAGGAACTCAGTGCGGCAGGCGCCACAGCTCGGAGCAGATCAGGGCGCCGCATCGTTCTATCTTCGATTCGAGCTGAAATCCCGCTCGCTCGAGGCTGGGACCCGCAGGCGCGACCTTTCCTGCCTCCAGTTTTACCAGGATGCGAAAGGTCCGGTACATGAGCGCATGGATCAGCCTTGCTCGAGTGCGGCGCCATCCGTGGGAAGGAATCTGAAAATCCGCATG
>JACTNC010000026.1 GCA_014584295.1 Verrucomicrobiota bacterium | reverse complement strand
CCGCAGTTCAACAATATCATGCCTGTATCAACTCCAGGCGGCGCGGATTTTGCCATGCCCACCGCGTGAAACCCCATCTTCAACTGAGGAATTTAGGATGAACCGATGCGTACCGTCGTCGGCTGCGGGGCTGAAGAGGCCGGGCACGATCACGTGGGCGGGGATAGTGCGCACGATTGCAGCGTCCGGGCGACAGCCGAGCGGGAAATTGAGATTGTTCACGATGAACGAGCGCGGAGGCGTTGCCGCGGTGAGTTCCGCTGCGGCCAAGTCCGCGCAGATCTCGCGTTATTCCCGCAGTCCGGCTGCAAGTCGTTGTGACTCGCTAGTAGAGGCTGCGCTTTTTCCGCTGCGCCTCGGCTTGGGCGAGGGTGGCCGCATCAACCTCAATGCCGGCCTTGGCCAGCGCACCGTCGAGAAGGACCTCTCCCTTGAAGTACCCGAGGACAACGTCCACCACACGGCCATCGCGGCCGATGACGAACTGCGACGGGATGCCGAGCACTTCATAGTGTTTTTTCGACGCCCGCTCGTCGCTCTTGGCCGCTGGGTCGAACGCCCAGACAATGTCGGGGTAGTTCGCCTGGTTCGTCTCCACCCATTTCTCGAAACTCTCGCGGGTGTCGTTGGTACACGAGGCGATGACGACCACGCCCTGAGTCTTGTATTTTGCAGCTACCTCCTGGGTGTGCGGCATCGCTGCCTTGCACGGCCCGCACCACGGTGCCCAGAAGTCGAGCACCACAATCTTGCCGCGATAGTCAGCGAGGCTCAATTCGCGGCCAGAAAGATCGTTCATAGGGAAATCGACGGCCATTTCCTTTCCACCCTGCCATTTCGAATAGAAAGCCTTGCGCTGAGCCTCCGCCTCGTCGCGGACAGCGAGTGACTTGACGACATCGCGCGGCAGGTCGGTCGCCTGAGCCATCGCCGCCTTCAGCTCCGCCACCTTCGCCTTCCACGCCGCAGCCGCCATATCGTCCACCACCGGGTGGTCTGGGACGCCATCGGCATTCAGCGGCCCCCATTCCTTCACGAATCGCGGTGAGGTCGGGAAAAACCTGTGAATGACGCTCCATCGCCGTGGATCGTCGGGATGCTTCTCGATAAAGGCCAGTCCGAGCTCCCGCCGCCGGACCGCCCGCTCCTCGAGGTGCTGCGAGAGCTCCAGACGGGACATCTCCTTGTAAGGCTTTGACGGCTCCGCCTTGTCCACTGCCTCAAACGCCTGCCAGTCGCGGTCGGCCGTGGATGCGTCGCCCTTCGCAGAACATGCGGCCGCAGCCGCGAAGCACAATAGTACGATCAAAGATAAACGATGTGTCTTCATGTTCGTTCGGAAGTTGTGGGCTGGGAGGAATGCCCTCGCTGACGCGTTCGCGTTCCGAGGACATTATCAGGATCGTATTCTTAATAGGCTTTCTTGATCGAGATACGGATGTCGCGCAGGCGGATGTCGCCATAGGTGCTGTAACCATAGGAGCTGAAGGTCGACGTATCCAAAGGGGGAATCTTTCGAAACACGTTGTAGATTGCCAGCTGCACCTCAAGTCCGCTCAGCAGGCGGTTGGCGAAGCCCCTTTTCATCGGTCGTCCATCTTCTCCGTCGACCCGCGCGCGCAACGGGAAGCGGTAGCTGCCAAAAATATCGTGGTATGTCTGGTCAGGTACCCATTCGGCTCCTTGCCCCTGACGGAACGTGAGTGAGTTCGAAATCGGTGGGCCGAATACATGCAACTTGGGGATGTAACGCATGCTCCAACCGACGTTCCATCGCCGGTAGTCCCACATGACGGTCGCGTTTCCGGTGAACTTGAGCGGGTATCCCGGGTATCCAACGTAGTCCACGAACGGGGTGTTGATGACCGTCTTGCGCGCGTTCTTCAATCCGAAGGTCCCGAGCGCATTGAAATCGAATGAGCCCCAGCGATTGGTTCCCTTGCGAAACTTCACGCTGACATCGACCGCCTCGTTGAAGGCGCGAAGCAGGTTCACCGGGCTGGTGTTCACCGCGGTGATCCGGCCCACTCCAAAGGGATCGCCGGGAACCGCCGCGTCCCGGATGATGCGGTCGGGAAACACCGCCTCATTGTCGACCATGACTTGGGGGGACAGCGACGCGATGTTGTTCTGCTTGTCGATAAAGTTGTAGTCGGCGCCGATTCGTAGCCCCTTGAACCATCCCGACTGCGGTTCGAATACCAACCCGACCCCCGTGCTTTCGGAAGTTTCCGGATTCAAATCCGGGTTTCCGCCTGAGATTGTGGATATCGACGTTGCCGCCCCGCCCCGCCGCTGGTCGCTAACCATGGTGGTGAAGGCGGACGGCAGTGGCGCCGCGAGGTTGGAATAGGTTGGCGGAACGAATCCCTCGCTGTAGCTGGTACGCACCATCAGGCTCGGCACCGGGCGCCAGGTCAGCCCGATGGTTGGATTGGAGGATTTGTAGGTCGCTTTATTCGATACAATGGTTGGCGGAGTCGCCGGTGCCGGCACGAGGACGATGGTGGATGTGCCCGTGCGAACATTGAAGTCCTCGATCCGCCATGCGAGCTGCAGGTTGACGTCGCGGACAAATGGCATCGACCCGCTGTCTCCCAGGATCGGGATGTTGGCCTCAACGTAAGCGCTCTTCGTGATGGAATTCTTGCCTAGTGCAAGTGTATGCGCATCGCGAGCGGGATAGTTGGGGTAGTTGAAATATAGATGGCCATTCTTATACCCGTCCTGCCGACGTTCCAACCCGATCGCGACCTGCGGCTTCCCCCCCGGAAGTTCCCAGACCGGTCCGGCAAGCCGCAGAGTCAGGTCGTTCATCGTGCCCCGACCGCTCCAACGATTGTAACCGAGGTAGGAATCGAGATTGTAAGGATACTGGGTAGAGTCGAGAAACGGATTCAACGTACCGGAGATGAGCGCCGCAGTTATATCCGCCATGGAGAGACCGACTGTCGCATTGTAGGCATTGTCGGCCTGTGTCCAAGTGAAGTCGGTTTGGGCGGTCCAATCGAGCGGAAGTTTGACGATCAACCCCGTCGTTATCCGGCGGGTGACGTTGTTGCTGTCCACCGTCCCGTCTCCCGGAATCGGAACGGAAATCTGAACTGCGGTCGTAAACGGATTCCAGATCGCAGCTGCCGGGATCAACTGGCCGGTGATACTCAGCATATTGCGCATGGCCTTAACACCGGTGTACATGAACTCGCCGTTGAACTCCATCCATGGGGTCATCTCGCGCCGCACCGTTGCCATGAAGGAAGTCTGTCGCGGCGCGGTGCCGATGTCGGAGCGGAGGCCGTTGCGGGTCTGCCGCGTGTCGGGCAGATCCGCATTGACCTGGCCGGCGTTGGCCCGGAGCGCGGCGCCGACCGCAGCGAGCGGAGTGGACGGCGTGATGCCGTAAGGAATGAAAGTGATCGGCGAGCCGATGGAACCGCCGCCGTAGGCTGGCTTGAGTGTGAGGTTGGCGGTGGCGATCGAATTGATGATGTTCGGAGTCGCCCCAAGCCACGACTGGGCCACGTTGCCAGTGGCGGCGATCGTGTTCTGGCGAATTTGCCAAGCGTAGTCCGTCATCATGAAGCGCCTGTCCTGGGTCTGTAGCAGCTTCTGGTCGGAATACCCCGCCGAGAGCATGATCTGGGTACGGCCGCCTTCCAGGGTCAATCCGTGGCTCCAGTCGATCTTGCGCATCGGGGCGTTGGTGTCGTCCGGATTCTGGTAGGTAGCCTTGATTTCACCGCCCACGTACTTGCGCTTGAGGACAATGTTGATCACTCCGCCGACCGCGCTGGCACCGTAGATCGCAGAAGCTGTGGTTGGCAGAACTTCGATCCGGTCGATTGCGGCGAGGGGGATCGCGTTGAAATCAAAATTGGGCCTGGCTCCGTTCACAGCGAGATTTCCAGCTGAGCTGCGCCGGCCGTTCAGCAACACGAGCGTCTGGTTATTGCCCAACCCTCGCAGATCGACTGACCCTGGGATCCCACCGATGAAAAAACCTTGATCACCGGAAGTGCCGGAGGTCTGCATCGGCAGCGTGCGCTTGATGAACTGCTCCACGTTGACGACGCCAGCGCGGTCGATGTCGCGCGACTCGAAGATGTAGTACGGCTGTGCGTCGTTGATCGTGCGGGGAATATCGACGTTGGGCGAGGAAAAGGGCCGCACCTTCTGGTCGGTCACTTCGAAGGGATCCATTTCCATGATGCCCTCGGCCTCGACGATGAAGGGTTCCATGTTTGTCGCACCGTCTGCCGGGTTCAAGCGGCGCATCGCCTGGCGGCCGACAATCAGGTCACGACCTCCGCGTACCCGCACCTGCGTGATGTGCAAGGGCTGGTACCCAGTGGCCGTTGCGAAAAGCGTGTGATTTCCCGCTGCCACCTCGCCGAAAATGAACTCGCCGCGCCGATCTGTGAAGGTCGACTGAAGTGTCTCGTGCACACGAACTGCCACTCCGTCGAGTGGCCGGCCGTCGGCGCCGACCAGCGTGCCGCGGACACTTCCGGTGATAATGGCCGCGCGGGTAACGACGAATTTGCCGCCGCTATTGCGCCGGGCAGTGTAGCCGGTGTCGCGAAGCAGCATTCCCAGCGCCTCCTCGGGCTCGTATTCGCCCATGACTTCGTTGGCGCGGACGGATTTGAGGTCGTCCGCGGAGTAGACGACTTCCGCCTGCGCCTGACTGGAGAACTCCATCAACGCGGCCGGCGCCGGTTGTGCGGGGATCTTGAACCTCACCGGCGCGGCGACGGCGAGGAAGCCGGTGGAGAACAGGATGATGGCGGTCAGGCCCAACCTGAGGCGAAGACCGATTTGCTTTGCGTGCATGATGTGTGCTTGGGGTTGCCGACTGAACGGAGCTGTCTCGTCACCCGGCTATGACAAAACAACCGGCGCCCTTCCCCCCTTGGCTGCTCGAAAATGTTGTGAGAAAAAATCTGAGCTCTCTCATTTCGCCGATTGCACAGCCATGCGCGGATTGAAATGCCCCAGTGACAGGCTTGTGAACCCGGGCGATCCTCCTCTCTGCCGACCCAGTTGGCTCGGGTGGAATCCCATCCGTGACCATCGGTGCAATGGTCAACCGGCCTCGGTCACCGCGGCGACCGCGGCCGCGGGTTTGCCACGACTCGCACGGTCCCCTGCTCGCCGCGCAGGACACTCACCGGAAGGGCCTGTTCGATGGCCGCCAGGAAACCGTCGAGGTCATCAAGGCTGTAACGCCCGCCCACCCTCAAAACCGCCGCCGCCTCGCTGATCGTAATCCTGCCCGCATGATACGGAGCGAACCGCGCCAGCGCCTCGTCGAGCCGCGAATCCATGAAGGCTGCCTGGCCCGTGCGCCACGCAGTCACGTTCTGCGCCTCCTCGGGCAGCAGGTGGCGGTTTTCTACACCGGTGGAAGCCAACACCGCCTGGTCGCCCGGCGCAAGGGTCGTCGGCAGCGCTTCCTTCTCCGGCTGCACCTGTACGTTGCCCTCGAGCACGGTGACTTCGATTCCGGCGGAGGCCGTCTCTCGCACGTTGAACACGGTGCCGGTGACGCGTACGGTGCCGCGCGGCGTCGCGACGAAGAACGGTCGGGTCGAATCGTGTGCCACCGAAAAAAACGCCTCTCCCCGGGTGATCTTCACCCGCCGCTCGACCTGCACGAGGTCCACCTGCAGGCTGGTGCGCGCGTTCAGCTCCACGCGGGATCCGTCGCCCAACACCAGCGCCCGCCGCTCGGCGGCCTGGGTTTCGACGGACCGCGGCATCATCCACCAGCCCAGCGCCGCCACCGCCAGCGCTGCCGCGGCGGCAAGTGCTGGCCGCAATCGGCGGCGGAACAGGTACCATTTCGCCGCGCGGACGACGACGGATTCGACCTCGGCGCGGTCCATCAGCACGGGTACCTGGGTGGCGAGAGCGGCGCACATCTCGCGATAGCGTGATAGCACCAAGCGGTGCTCGGGATCGGCGGCGAGCCACTCGCTGAGCTGCTGCTGCTCGGTGGCACTCAGGCCGCCGGTCTCGAGACGGGCCGTCCACAGAGCGGCCTGTTGCTCGATCTGTTCTTGTGGACGTTGGGCAGGAGCGGACATGGCGGATAAGAAAATCAGGAATTGGCCGCGGTCCGCCGTGCGGCGGCCGGGAGCAGGTCGTCTTTTTGCAAACTGGCCCGGAGTAATCGGAGCGCGCGGGCATGCTGTTTCTCGACGGTCTTTCGCGAGATGCCCAGCCGCTCCGCAGCCTGCGGATGGGTGCACCCCTCTAACCGGCAAAGCAAGAACACCGCGCGGCAGCCCAGCGGCAGCCGGCTGATGGCAGACTCGGTCGCGGCCCATTCCTGCCGCGCTGCCACGATGCTCTCGATCCCCGGCGCCTGCGAAGGCGAGAGCTCGATGACATTTCCTGCCTCAGGTTGCACCGGGGAGTTCTCGCGTCGGCGGATTTGATTGATGGCGAGGTGCCGGGCAGTGGTGAACAGCAGGCTCTGCGGCTGTTCGACCGGCTTCTCCGCCATCGTCTTGTAGACGCGCAAATAGGCGTCGTGTGCAATGTCCTGCGCATCGGTACGGTTGGCAAGCAGTCGGCCGAGGTAGCGGCGCAGCGGGGCCAGCGTCCGATGATAGAACGCGGTAAAGTTGTCGGGACCTTTTTCCGATCCGCTCATGGTCCAAGGCATGGTCTGACCACAATCGGCCGTCTGGCAAACTGCGAAATGGGTCTTGAGCGGAAGGAATCCATCAACGCCTGTGACAAACAACGAGGCCGACTTCCCCCATTGGCCGTCTGGCAACTTCTTGTGTCCTTAAGGGCTAGCGCGCATCTAGCCAACCGGATGCCGCAATAAGATTCAGACTGTAAGGCTTTTAGGGTGAGGCAGCAGTGCCGGAGACGAGACCCAGGGTCCGGTAGTCGATGACGGTGTGGCTGATGCGTCCCGACTGGATAGCGCGATGATCGGTGAGCTGTCCCTCCGGAGAGCAATCTGTGCCGTCCTTAAAGATGAACCGATGCGTACCGTCG
>JACTNC010000021.1 GCA_014584295.1 Verrucomicrobiota bacterium | reverse complement strand
GTTGATGGTTTCGCCCACCACGAAGCCCGCCGCCGCACCGACGGCGGCGTTCTTGGCTTTGCCGTCGCCCTCCCGGGCGCCGATGTAAGCCCCGCCCGCGGTTGTGGCGGCGGTCGTGGCAAAGTTGCGCGTGCGCCCGGCCGAGTCGGCGCTTGCGGTTGCGCAGCCAGGCATGAAGAGGACGACCACCACCATGAACAGCAGGCCGACCAGATACGGCTGCGAGAACGAGAGACTGTCTAAGAATCGTTGCATGGGTAGCCTTGGGTTGAGAATCAGGATTCGTTGATCGTGAGTTTGAGTTCGTGGCGTTGCGCGTGGCCTTGGCGCTGGCCTTCGCGCGCACACAGCCGGTCAATGGCGTGGGCGATGAAGACGCCCGCTTCCAACCGCCCTTCGAGAAATTCAACAACGTCCGCTTTCATCCGCAGGCGGTCTGAAGGCGGGAGCAGATGGGTTTCGAGGACCGCCTCGACTTCGGCGACCTCACGCTCGTCCAACGGATCGCGACCGTCCCGTTCCTCAACGCGCTCCGAGTAGGGTGCGAGGCGCTCGAACAACCGGTCTTCCTCGACCATCTCATATCCCGCGTGAAGCAGATCGAACCCGGAGCGACTGACCATGACCTCGGTTGGCTCACCGGACCGCACCAGGGTCGCAGCATCTCCCGTTGCCGTCTCCCGCTCCATGAGCCGGAAGATCAGAGCGTCATCTTCAAAGGCGGCTTCGATATGCCGGTGACGGTTCACGCGCTGGGATTCCGAACCCGGCGCGCCGGTCTCGCCTTTGCGTGTGACCTGCACATCGGGAAGCTGCACCAACACGCGCGGCAACGGCACGACCTCGCCCGCGGTGCCTCGATGCTCGTCCCGATAGCTGCGGCCGAGCACCACCATTCGCTGCGCTTCGCGTTGGATCTCCTCGTTGGTTTTCATGGCGTCAGGCGTTGGCGATGATGGCGTCCACCACGTTGCCGTTTCCACGCAGCGCCTTCTCGCGCTGATCGAAGTGCGCGCCCGAGCTCGACGCGCAGTAGAGCATTTCGCGCGAGGCGACGTTTCGCATCGTCACGATCAGCGGGCGGCGCTCGTCGGTGTGGTAATAGGTGAACTGCGAATACTTGGTCCCTACCAGCTTCTCCGGTTCGGGGTGACTCATGACGGCATCCTTCGCCGCATCCGGGATCGGGAAATCGCGGCTCAGATCCTCGATGTCGGAACGGTCGCTCTGGCGGAGCAGGAACAGGATGCGGCTGTTGCCCAGGACCGCGCCACGGATGTCGGACGCTTTGAACTGCTCGTAGTTCTGCACGGTCGCGACGTTCCAGACATTGTATTTGCGGAGCTGCTGGTAGGACTCGCGCAGCACCTTCTTGCCGGACGGCACGAGCGAGAAGCGCGCGACTTCCTCAAAGATGTTTCGCTTCCGCAGCGCGCGCGGCAGCCGCATCATGTGCGACCGGGTATAGTTCGCGATCAGGAAGGCCGCCGCCGCTTTGAGTTCCTCCGCCGACTCCGGGATATATCCGAGTTCAAAGTGAGCGACCTTGCCCGTGAGCGACACATTCGAAACGCCATCGAAGAGTTCGCCGTAGCTGCCACCCGCCGACCACGGCTCCAGGAGCGTGGCGAGGTAACGCATTTCCTCGGCGTGCGGCCCGGAGGCCTCGGCGGAAAGCAGTTCCTGCAACTGGCCATGCTGCGGCATTTCGGCCGGGGTGAGCCGGGCGAACACGAGGTCGCGGATTTGCTGCGCACCTGCACCGTCCTTCGCGAAACGGACCACGTCTCCTTCGTCGGCTGAGGCCGCGAAGGTCGACGCTTCATCTCCCCGACGTTGCTCCCATTCGGCGAACTCGAGGAACGCATCCAGCCCGGTCGCCTGCGGCCCCATCCGGGTCCGGCGATACAGGTCGAGGGCGTAGGACCGACGCGCCATGGCCGCCGTTTCCTCCGGGTGACGATTGAAATACCACCGTGCGAAATCCTCGTAGAGGCGGCCAATGGCGTTGGCCAGGAGCGCCTGCCGGAGCTTGTTGCGGTCTTCGTCTTTCGACTGACCGACCATGAGCATCGGGAGCGCCGCCGCCGCGCTGAGGTGCAACCCGGACAACGGCAGACCCCGCGTGTCGAGGTAGTTCATGGTCAGCTTGCCGTTCGCTTGGACGATGATCGGCTCTGCGGCCGGATCGACCGTCTTGGCGTAGGTGGTGTAGGACTCACCTTCCTCCACGATCATCGTGTAGGCGTAGAACGGTTCCGTCTGTGTCAGAATATCGATGACGTTGACGCTCTTGCCGGAACCCGTGGTCCCGATGACGACCGCGTTTTGCGGCGTCTGGTTGTTGCCCTCGCCGACAAACGTCCGTCCGCCGACAAGATTGCCGTTGGGTCCTTCGAAAATGAATTCTGCCTGATCGAGGTGCCCCACCGGCGTTGACGAGAACGGCAGGATGTTCGCAACGAGCGCGTCATCGTAGTCATGCCAGAGCGAATCGTAGCGGCTGAACGACCAGCCCGGCCACGTGCAGTAGAAGAAGTTTCGCGCCGAGGGTTCGAGGGCGGGCTCGTAAGCCTGCGCCCGCTCCATGCTGCCGACGGCCGCCTTGAGCGCGGTCAGCTTCGCGCGCAGGTCTTCCCGATTCCGATCCCACGCGCGGATGATATACTGAATGCGGTAGGGCGAGCTGTCGCCGTTGCTGTAGCGGGCGATCTTCGCGGCCTTCGTCCGCATCGCCGCAAGGAGCTTCACCTTCTTCAGGCTCTCGTAGTCGCCTTCGACGCGGTTCAGCTCCTTCTGCTCTTTCTCGATCAGCTCTTCCACATCGACCGACTCGATGTTGACGGTGATGGCGTAGTCCCGGAAGCCGAGCTTCGTCAGGAGGTAGGCGAGGCTCGGGCGGGTCCGCTTCGGCAGCGACTTGAGCACCAGCATCCCGTGGTAGCAGCCATCGAGATAAAAACCGGTGTCGGGCTTCTCCAACGGGCGGCCTTCGCCGAGCCAGCAGTTTTCCTGAATGGATTTCTGGGGATCGAAGAACTCCAGCGGATCGGTGACTTTCTGCTCCGGCAGCGACGGATTGAGGAACTCCAGGTAATGCAGGAAGTGATCGGCATCGGTCATCGGCCGCACCTGACCGCCGCTCCCGCCAAAGAGCGCCTGCAGGAACTGCCCGATTTGGTTGAACTGCTCGGCATAGGTGCCAAGCAGCGCCTCCCGGGGCAGTCGGCCGGCATTCTTGCCGAGCACCGCCGCATCGACCGGCGTCGTGAAATACAGGCGGAGACGCTCCCGCCGAAGTGCCCCAGATTCGACCATGCGCCAGTAGCGCACGAACCGCTCGTTGCGCTGGCGCTTGCTCCATTCGTTGTTCGCGAGCGTGGCCGTGTCTTCCCGGTAGCGCTGGAGCGGCTTCCGGAAGTCGGAATCGTTCGTCCACTGCACCTGCATCCGCCAACCGGGTTTCAGCACCGAGAGCAGCGCGACCAGGTCGGACTCGAATGCGTTGTGATGGACCGGATCGGCATGTTCCAAATCGGGGGCAATGACCTCAAATCCACGCGCGATGAAACCGCCGCGATGGAGGCCTTCGAAGACAATCATGTCTTCGCCAAAGTAGCCGTCTGCGGGTTCGGTTCTCATGCGACTTCCTCCCCTCGTTCTGCCAACGCTTCTTCCAGCATGTCCTCCGTGACCGTGAGTTGCTCCTGCAACCGATCATAGTCGGCGCGCGCCACCACGGGTTGCCCACGCTTCTTCTGTTCGGCTTCCTTGTGGCCGGTCATCTCCCCAACCGGGCGAGCGTTCGCGCCGAAATGACGGGCCGTTCCGAGACTCGCGCGGTGTGAGCGCACCGCCGGCTCGGGCGCGTCCGCCTCAGGGGCCAGCGGCGACCCAGCGGCGGCGAAGGGGTTCGCCGGCCGCCGGGCGCGCGGGCCGAATTGGAAGGAGAGCAGACCTGACTCGACCAACGCGGATTCGAAGAAATCGGTATCGTAGTGCTCCGGCTTGTTGTTTTTCAGCGTGAACACATACGTGACCGACAGCGCGCAGAGCACGACGCCCACCAGCAGGCACAACAGCAGCGACACCCCAAAGATCCCCCAGAGGAAGATCACCATCAGGATCGTCGCGCCGCCGGAGCCCAGTAGATACCAACCGGAATTCCCGGTCATGCCGAGGAACTCGCCGGAGGACTGTGCGCCCTGATTGGCGTCGTGCTCGTTGAGATGCGTCGAGTGCATGGGACGCGGAACCGGTTTCGATCAGGGCGAGAAGGTGCCGACGTTGGAGGCTTCGATCCCCATGTTGCTCCACATCGTCCGCACGATGGCGAAGGCGAGCCCGCTCACCATGGCGCCCGCGAAGGCCCATTTCGCGATGGACTGCCGGCCCATCATCATGGCGACACCGGCTGCCACGATGCCGACCGCGGCGAACGTCCCGCTCAGATACATGATGATCGCGTTGCCCGCCTCCGTGGCGGTGCGCAGATCGACCGCTTGCGCGTGGGCGAGCGTCGGCCAGGCCAGCATGGCCCCGAACCACACCGCAAGTTTCTGCAACGAGCTGACCGGCGCGTGCGGCCGGCTTTCCGAATACAGGTGCAGCGCCCTCATCATCATCGCCACACCAAGACAGAACGCCACATAGGGCGTTAGGTGGACCAAGGTTGTCATGTTGCTCTCCGTTTTTGATGCCGGCGCTTGTGGGGGCCGAATCCCGCGAAGTTCACCCGGCACTCAATGCGTGACGGGAAACCCCATGGGCAAAGAAACAAAATCCCTTCCCGCCTATCGCAATGCGGCGGTCATACCGAGATTTCGGTAGGCCCAACTGTGGAACCGAAACCGAGTTTATTCCCAGCAGGACGGGGTGACAACGACCCCTCTCCATGCAGGGTTCTCTGTTATTCAGGAACCGTGGGCTACCAGCGCCGCCTTAACCACAGCTTTCACGTTGCCCAAACAACATGAGCCCTGTGGATTGCGAATTTCACAGGCGCAAAGACCGGCCTTCATTTCGCTGGCGATGCGCTCAACAACGGTGGACTTCCCCGAGGCCGCAATTTCCTCCCGCACCATCGCCGGCGTAAAGCCGAAGCAGTAACACACAGGGGCGTTCTCCGCGTCCTTCTGAGTTATGGGCCGCCGCACGTTAGCTTTCGTCAAAGTAAGCCCGCCGACTGAAAAATAAACGACCTGGCACTCCGGCGTTCCGCAAAAATAGAACGCCCCATGATTTACCGCCGTAAGAAACTCCGGGCGGACCTGATGTTTGAGGGTGAGCGTGGAAACGGTCCGGCCCGGACGTTTGCACTGTGGGCAGAACGCCTTGGTCTTAGCTTGAGGGGCTCCCTCCGTCGCTGAAGCGCTCTTTTCGGGTGAACAACAATCGGACATTGCTGGAATGAGTTATTTGAGCGGCTCGGCTTTGAATCCCGTGCCGTCGATATGGGCGATCAGCGTTGCTTGCGAGACCACGGCAGCGTCGTAAGTGATTTCGGCTTCCTTGGTGGCGTAGCGCACCGCAGCGGAGCGAACCCCCGCGACCCGCTGCAATGTGCCCTCAATCCCGACCGCACATGCCGCACAATCCATACTTGGAATTCGCACCCGGAGCACCGACCCACCTGCTGTGGTGGTCGAAGCGGGACGCGCTCGATCAGCTACGCTACGCGCCGCTTCGGGGAATAGCGCGACTCCGGCGACGACAAGCGTGCAAAAGCTCAGAAGCACCAACGGCCAGCGCTTCGCCGGTAGCCTCGCACACGCAGCGTCAGCGGCGCATTGCAGCCGTCGAGCGCGGATGGCCAGAAACCATGCGACTATCAGCAATCCCACCGTGACTCCCAGGAAAATGGGGCGTGAAGCCGCAAACCAACCCGCGGCGGCAAAACTCCCAAGCCCTAAAGCGACGGCGGCCAGCGGACCAATGCAACACAACGAAGCGGCCAGAGCGGACAGGAGCCCGCCTGCCAGAATCCACGATTGCTTTGCCGATTTCATGAACGCAGCTTACACCCTATACCATAGTATAAGGTCAACCCACACCATCATGACCATCGGAGAACTTGCCAAACAGGCGGGAGTGAACGTCCAGACGGTGAGGTATTACGAACGCGTAAAGCTGTTCCCCGCAACCCACCGGTGGCCAGGGTCCGGTTACCGTGACTTTGACGACGACGCGTTGCGGCGCCTCCGCTTCATCCTATCAGTCAAGGAACTCGGCTTCACCCTCCGCGAGATCAAGGAGTTGATCGACCTGCAAATTCTTCCCGGCGAATCGTGCGCCGAAGTGAAACAACTGCTCGAATCAAAACGGGACGAAATCGACCGACGAATGAAGGAAATGAAGCGGTTGCGTCGCAATTTGGATGAACTTGTCGACGCGTGCCAGGCGCGTAGCACAGATGCGACCTGCCCCGCACTCTGGGCAATGATGACTCGCGCGGAAAAAGCACCGAAGCGCTGAAATCAACCAACCGTGTCCAATCCCTCCCACCCACGGGTGAGAACGCCCGGCCGTTATCGATCCAGATCTAACTCGATTTGTCCGCGTCGATTTCTCTCCATGCAGGTGAGCGGTTTGGTAAACCGAATTTCGACGGCGAACGTATCGGCTTCGTGCTCACGATCCGCTTGCAGCTCCGGTTGCGCGCGCACGCGCGCCAAGGTGTGTTCCTCAATCGCCAAGAACAGAGGCGCGAGGTTGTGGCCGCGCACGACCACCAACCAATCGCCGACCTCGATCTTGATCGTGTCCGGCTCCGCGTAATCCCAGCGCGCCTCGACATAGTGCATCCACGGCAGATTCCGGCGCTGATCCTTGCCATCGTCGAACGTGACGTGGCTCGGGTTCGCGCCCGCATCGAAATACAGCTTCGGTTTTCTGAGCGGAGCGCGTTCCATCACGCCTTCCTCCCTTCACCCTGAGCCGTTGCGAGCCCGCGCAGCTTCCTGACGGTGTTGTGCCAGGCCTCGCGCATGCCGGCCCGTAGGCCACGCGTCGCGCGCGGAGCAAGACGCTCATCGAGCGTGAGCCGATGCCGAGCCATGAATTCCGTGGCCAGTTCCCGACCCGGATCGGGCCGCGCGAGCCGGCTCAGGATTTCCGCCTTGTTGGAAAGATAGATGGCATGAGCGCCACGATAGCGGGTGTTGCCGACGTAGAATTG